>JBEKHS010000007.1:0-357828 GCA_050012155.1 Candidatus Sulfotelmatobacter sp.
CGACCGCTGACCACCAGCCCGGTGATGATCGGACCGGTCTCGTGGACAATGGAGAACACGATGGCGGCGGGAAGCAGCGATTTGGCCCCAAATCGAGTAAGGCTGTAACGAGCTTCCATGGAAAGCACAATGCCGGTGGCGGCGCCGGCCAGAGCGACCAGCGGCAGAGACTTCGATCCGACCTCATCGAGTTGTCGAAACAATTCGCGAAATTCAAAGGGAGGCGTCACCGCGGCCCGCAGAACTTGCCAGAAAAATATTCCGAGATCGCCGAACCACTCCAGGAACTGGTTGATCAGACCTGTGGCCGGAACAGTAGAAGGTGCCGGCACAGTCAACGACGGCGGGACGAGAGCAGCCGCATTCGCGGGCGCATTGAGCGTCTGTTCGATCATGGGTTTGAACCTGGATTTGGCGAACCCGGATTTGGCGCTGCGGGCCCATTTGGGAGGTGCATGCGATGAAGCAGGGAGTGAGGTCCACCGTAGATGAATTCCAGGGCGATGTTGCCTCCGACGTATCCCAGCATGGTGTAGTTGCCCATCCGGAGCGCATCCTCGGCGCCGTAGCGGCTGGGATACCAGGCGTAGACGGCAGTCATCGAGCCGGCGTACGGAGCGATGAGCGATGGGAAAGAAAAGACACGGCGGCCATCTTCGCCGCGGCGTGCCGTCAAGGTCGAAATCACTGCGTGGCCCAGCCGCGGAAGAAAGCCTTTGCACTCGCAGCGGTAGTACACCGTGTCTTCCTTGAAGGCTTGTGCCAGCGCATAACGGGTGGTAGTGCTTATCGCCTCGATACCGAAATCCGACCCAAAGCGCTTGCTGTAACCCGCGGCGCCTTGCTTCCATTCCGGCGGGGTGTCATATGCCTGGTTAATGCCGGCCGCGAATCCCGCACCCAGGATGGGATACGGACCAAACGCGTCGAACTCGTAGTTGTGGAGCTTCGTTGCCGACGTCGGACGAATGTAAGTCAGATCGGGTGGTGACGGGGTCGTCGTTGCAGCTGCGCCCGAGGATTCTTCGGCATCGGCAAGTGACTGCGCCCTTGCCAGCGCTGGTATGGCGGCGACCGCCGTGACCGCGAGAAGCAAGAGCATAATTCGGCGCATCGTCATGTCGAGATTCTCCTCTAGTCAATCCAAGGGCCACCTTCCACACTTCAAGGGAGACTGTTTTTCACGCGGTGAGCGGGCAACTTCCGTGGTCGCACTGGCACGCAATCTCCACTTCCTTGGATCCTGCTTCCTTGCAGGCTTGACCGCAGTATTTGTCGCCCGCTTGCACCAGGCAGCGGCAGGGTAGATGGGCACACTTAACTTGCGCATTGGTCATCATCGTGGTTCTCCTTATCCCGACCTTCTCGTCTTACTCGCGTCCAGCTATTGCTCTGGACCCGGTCTGTTTCGAAATCGGTTTTCCGAACCTACCAGCATTGTCGTTGGGAGCCGCAGGGTGCGTATCTCCGGATCGGTTCCGCTGATCGCTTGAACGGATACGCAGCCATCGACGCCACTGAACGGGTCCGAGACTATCTCGAACTGCTCGCCATACATTTTTATTTGCTTGGACGCAGCGAACCCAAGATGTTTTATCTTTGCGCAGTTCTCCGCTGGCGAAGAGACATGCATTTGATCTTCGGCGCCGGAAGCCGGCGTCTCGGATTTCAGAGAAACGTTAATCGTGGGGTTACTCACGCAAACCTCCGTGGCCTCAGTTTCTCGATCTACCTTCGTTTCATCATCCAGCCGATGAATGTTCCTGCGGTGAGGCCTATCGCAAACGTCGCCGCGGCAGTTACCAGAGGATGCCGCTCGAAGCGCTGATTGGTGTCGTTCAAGAATTCCTCGGCGGCATCACCGCCCTCTTTTGCGGCGCGCCGCACCACTCCTACGCCGTCCTCGATTGCATCAGCTACCATATGGGTTGCGCGGGAAGCCTGGCGAGCTGATCGTCCGATATTTTCAGCCGTTCTTTCCGCTACGGTTTGTGACATGGTATCCTCCTGTGCCCATTGCGGGCTGATCTTGATACGTTTCTCTATTCGCCGACAGCCTTCTCAGCACGACCGATCCATTTTTGAACCGTGCCAGCGTTCTTTTCCGCGTTCCCCGAGACTTCCAAATCGGGATCGTTCGCTACCTTCCCGACCTGCTCTTTGATCTTTCCTTTCACTTCGTGGAGCTTGCCCTCGCTCCGATCTTGCGTACTTGGTTTCATGTTTTCTCCTTGCTTCTTGTCAGGATTCGTTTTTGGGTCTGCACTCCGTCGCCAGAGCGCAGTTGCGGCTTGCCATTACGCCACTTTTTTGCTTTCAATAACTGCCGGCACTCCCGGCACCTGCACCAGCTCCTCGAATAAAGAGCGGTAGTGAATCATCGCCGTTCTCAGCTCTTCCGTGGTTGCCTGATCTTTTCCAACCCTCAATGCAATCGCATGCGCAGAGCGGTAGTTCTCCACCAGTCGGGGATGGTCGACGGAAATATCGGCGGCGCGCTGATCGAAATCGGATACGGGATAGCCACGAGCTTTCAGTACAGAGGACACCAGGTCATCGGCTCCTGCGACTGCTCCCTTGGGAGAATCGACAAATCGCGACTGTACGGATTCCCACTCTCTTGAAAAGCGTTCGTGTTCCAGACGATCGAGGTCGCGGATGTTGAGTTTTTCAATTCTCTTCTCGCGATCGACTAATGTCGCTTCCGCTTTTCGCCCTGACCCATGCGTCAGCACCGCGCGGTCATACTCCGGCCCGAACTTTTGCCGCAGGCCGGCGGTCGTGCTTCTGCGTTTCCTAACGTAAAGCCAGGCGACCAGTGCGATGATCAAGATCACCGCGGCGGCGAGCACAATCAGCTTAGGGTCCAGCAGATTTAGATTCATTGAAAACCTCCGTAACGTCAAAACCACAGAACGAAATCTTGATTACAAAGTTCTCAGCGGCATCAGAACCTTGTGAAGAGCCAGTATCAGACTTTGGACTTCGGAAAGCTGGTCAGAATTGATCACGGTGCCAAATCGTGGTGTCGCTCAACCAGTTGAAGGCTGTGGCATCCGCGCCGAATGGATGCCGCCTACTGTGAAGAATCCTTCTGGCGGGTCGCCTTTACTCCGGACAGAATCCCGACGCCCAGGAGCACGATCGCGCCCGTGACAATCCAATGCGTCGGCATATGCATCAGGTAAGCGCCGTAAACCAGTCCAGCAATCAAAATTGCGAACCCAATCGCGTAAATTCCGAACGACATGCTGTCTCCTTATTCGATGGCCAGAAACTGGATTCGCTCATCTGCTTTGGTAGTGTGGGCTCATTTCTCAGATGCGGCCGAGAATCAACAGAACGACAACAATAAAAAGGACAAGCCCCAAGCCACCGGTCGGGGCGTAACCCCATTCGCGGCTATGCGACCAGCGGGGCAGCGCCCCAATGAGGGCCAAGATCAGGATCACGATCAATATGGTTCCAAGCATGTTTTCTCCTTAATTCTTCATACGGCGATTCATCTTCGGTTGTAGGCGTTTAGCCGCGGTTTTACTGATCAAAACTGCTCAGTGAGGAAGAAATGCTCAGAGGACGGAGCGATTCTTTCGCGGGGGGTTGCGGAAGACGACGCCGAAGATCGCGGCGCACTGCCTGAAAGAAACATGGTGCGAGCCCAAAGCGCGGACCCGCACCAAAGAAGTAAAGACGTTCTTCACCTTCGATCACGCCGACGCTGCTCGTCGGAATCAATTCGCTATTGACGAGGCTTTTCCTCCGGTTTGGGCGCTTCTTTCGCAGGATGCGGGGCAGGCTGCGCATGAGCGGTTGTGACCGGACGAGAAGGAGGCTGCGCACGCGGCGCGGCTTCAGGCCGGGGTGCTGCCGGTTGCCGAGGCGCCGGCTGCGCATGAGCTGTCGTCGCCGGGTGAGAAGCAGGCTGCGCGTGAGCTGCAGTCGGCTTGGATTCCGCGGGCGGACGAGCTTCCTTAGGCTTAGCTGCCTTATTCGCAGCCGCCTTATTCTCATTCGTACGCGTCGCGGCAGCTTTGTTTTCCGCTGCCTTGTTCTCAGTCGCCTTATTCTCAGCTGCCTTGTTTTCAGTGGCCTTGCTCTCGGCCGCCTTATTCGCCGCCGCCTTATTCTCAGTCGTGCGCGTTGCGGCGGCTTTGTTTTCCGCGGCCTTATTCTCGGCGGCCTTATTCTCAGTCGTGCGAGCTTCAGCTGCCTTAGTTTCCGTCGCCTTGTTCTCTGTAGCCTTGTTTTCCGCAGCCTTGTTTTCAGTCGTGCGAGTAGCAGCCGCTTTACTTTCTGCTGCCTTATTCCCAGTGGCCTTGTTCTCGGTGGCCTTGTTCCCAGTGGCCTTGTTCTCAGGAGCCTTGTAGGGCGCGCCCGCTTCCTTAGCCGCTACTACACCCTTACCGCTAAACTCGCCTGGTTTGGCGGTGGCGGCGATTGCTGGCCTTCCGTGGTTTACGGATGCCAGAAGCGCATGATTGGTGCTAGCTGCCCGCACATGCTGGGTTTGCATCGCAGTTGCCGGCCTATGTTGCCCGTGCATCGCAGTCTCTTCCGCCGCGGTCGGGCGAGCGGTAATTCCGCCGCTTCCACCGTTGTAGCTGACGTGGTTCACCGTGGTTTCGTTGATTACGGTCTTGTTATAAACATTGGTAATGTGTACGCCGCCCACGTTATTCACCGAGGTGTTGTAGTAGAAGCCTCCGTTATTCCAATATCCGCCTCCATAACCCACACCACCGTAGCCGTAGCCGTAGTTGACGCCGCCATAGAAGCCGACCTCCGTACCCCAATAGCCTTCATTCCAGGCAAAGGCATTGCCGCCCCAGCCCCAATAGCCAGGAGTCCAGAGCAAGCCAGCTTCAGGAGGCTCGACCCACGTGCCCGGCACCCAGAAGTAGCCTTCATCGCCATTTGCCCAGTAGCCCGGCGTCCACATATAGCCGGCGGCGGGAATCATGGGTTGAGCGTATACAGGCAGCGCGGGCGGAGCGATCATGATCGACACGCCGAACTGCGCGAACAGACTGGCCGGTACGGCCATCGTCAGAACTGCTAACAACAGAAAACGGGAGGTACGCATTTTGAATCACCTTGCCAGATCATCCTTCGATTGCCCGGTTAAACTGTGCTGCTGCGGGCTGCGTTGGATTGAAGGGCGATGAGTAAGACATAACGATCCCACGAGTGCGCGACGCGGGTCTGTGCAATACGACTCACTTTTCGAGAAATTACTCCCGGAAAGAAAGAGGGCGCGAGCCCGGAGTAAGAGGACTCGCGCCAACGATGGGTAAAGTGTTTAGTCTTCAGCGCTATAGAGCGACGCTGAGTTCAATGTTAACGCCCGGATACATGGGGTTGCACAGATAATACACGCCGTCAATGTCGATGACATAAACGTTTTGCGTGTAGAGCCAATTGCCTGGCCACGCTCCAACAAATCCGAACGAATAGCCGCCGTATTGGAAGCGGTGATTATTGTAATCGCCTTGGTTCACACGAAACGTGTGTCCCTGTCCAAAGTTGGCCTTGTATTTGTCTGCAGGAATTCGGCCGCGGTTGCCGGCCTGCTGTGTGTTCTTCTCGGCTGGCTTGGCGTTCTTATCCTCTTGCGCGTTCTTCTCCTCAGGCTTGGCGGTCTTGTCTTCCTGCGCGCTCTTCTCCTCAGGCTTGGTGTTCTTTTCTTCCTGAGCGTTTTTCTCCGCCGGCTTTGCGGGTTTTTCCGGTTGTGCCTTCTTCTCAGCGGGCTTGTCTTTCTGTTCTTCCTGCTGATCGTGCTGCTCCTGCCGTGCATACACTGGAGCCGCTAGGGTCAATGACAAAACTGCTGTACTGATAACTCCAATTAGTTTCACTAGTGTTACCTCCATTGCCGATCGTTACTTACCTCTTGCCTACCGCGAGCTTCCTGTGGTCGCGTTGACGGGGTTGCCGATGGCGTCGCCGGAGACAAGAAGTTCCACTCTCCGGTTTTGCTGCCGTCCAGCCGAGTTATCGTTCGAGGCTACGGGCAAAGTGTTGCCGAAGCCTTTGGCGCTGACTGAATTTGCGGCTACGCCTTCCTGCACCAGGTAATCGCGCACCGAACTGGCGCGGTTCTCGGACAGAGTCTGGTTCATGGAATCGCCGCCGACGTTATCGGTATATCCGCCGACTTCAATGTTGAGTCCGGGATAGGCGAGCAGAATGCCGGCGACTTTTGCCAGCTTCTCTCGTGCGCCCGGTTTCAACGAGTACCTTCCGGTGTCAAACAAAACATCCGACATGCTGACGATCAGCCCGCGCGCGCTGTCGCGAGTCTGAAGAATCGAATTCAGCTGCTCGGACAATTTGGCGCGCATGGCCGCTTTGTCCGCGTCTGCCTGCTGCGCGTTCAACTGAGCCTGCTGCGCTGCCAGGCGGGATTGGTCGGCATCGGCCTGCGCCGCGGATAATGCGGTTGCCGATGCAGCCTGGTTATCGGCCATATCGGATTGAGCTTTCGCGGTTGCCGCCTGGGAATCTGCGGCGTCCGTCCTGGCCCTGGCTGCATCGGATTCAGCCTGAGCCCTAGCCGCTTGGTCGTTTGCCGAATCCGCTTGAGCTTGCGCCGTGGCGTCCTGGGCTTGCCGCTTCTGCCGCATCGCGTCATCCGCCTGCGCCTGCGTTTGTGCCTGTGCGTCCGCCGAATTCTGGCGTTCGTTGGCCAGGCGGACCTCGTCCTCCTTCTTCACTGCGATGGCGCGCGCATCTTCCGCGGTCTGCACTGCCTCGCGGGAGACTGCGATCAGCGGCTTTCGATCCATGTGTCTGCCTACGGCATAGCTATCCGCGTTATCCATCAACTTGACGGCATGCTGATAGCTGTCGGGGGCGTACTGCTCCGCTCCCTCCGATTGGGCGATGCGCAGGGCATTCCGCGCCTCGAAGAATTCCAGCGGCAATTTGGCGTTCAACACCACCGGATCGAACTTGTAGCCGGTGGGAATATAGCCGCCGCGCTCCATCAGTTCATACTTTGCATTTACCGCTTCGCTGGTTCCCTTTGTGTCTTCGCGAATGACATTTTCAAGCACGACTACATTGCTCGGCTGCCGCACCGCGTAGTAAGGCTCGGCGGTTACAATCAGAGCGAAGGCTTGAAGGTCTGTGGTTACGTGAAGCTTGCTGCGATCGTTGTCGCCAACTAATACTTCGCCCAGGTTCACGGCGCGGCCTTCGGGCGAGATTGCCCACAGCACGTAAGTCAGATACTCATTACCGAAAGTCGTTGGCCTTTGCAGGTTGCCGAAATATGCATCGATCGAGATCGATCCCCGCTTGCTGTTCACATGCGCTTCGCCGTTCGCTGAGGGCATCAGGCTGGTGCCGGCAAAATCCAGTTTCGAGCTTCCGCTGCGGTGTTCATAGTTGATCGCTTGAACGCTGCGGCTGATGACGGTTACGCGAAAAGTCGGTGTCGAACTCATATGCTCGACTTCAACCGTGGTTTGAGAGTTGGTCTGAGCTACTGCCGGCAAACTAAGCGCGACTGCGACGGCGACTAACAGCGTTGTCTTCACAAATATCTCCTTGTGGCAGGTATCTGCCTCTGTCCAGCTTGACGTACAGTTCGAGTTTCGTAACCGGTTTTTGTGACGAACTGCGCCCGCCTCATCCTTTTCCGACACGGATGCCAGAAAGGGAATGAAACAGCCCAAAAATGTTCAGCAGCCACAGAACGACGGCTATTACCACCACGCCGTTCAAAATTGATTTGATGGACGACTGCATGGGGATGAAACGATTCACCAGCCACAGAAGCACACCCACCACGATAAGAACTTCCAGGATTTGAATTAAAGGCATGATCTTTGACCTTTCTTCCTTGCTTGGCTAACCCTCTTATCCGCTCGAGGTGTTGCCCTGGATTCGATGTTCGGGAACTTCTAGGGTCGAATCGTGTCCGCCGCAGGTTCGGGGCGGACACGCGGATAAAGAATGCCGATTGGCTGGATGTGGTCGCTGCAGCAACCTAGGAAATGAGCTACGAATCAGCGTCCGCGGCTCCGTCTACACACTCAGGAGATTAGAGAATGACAGGTGTGGAATCTCGCGTCTGAGCAAGATAGCTCACATGCGGAGATTAAGATCGCTTCACAAATCCTGCGCTCGCTGCCGACGGTGACAGCTCGCATTGGCATCCAGCCAGGCTAGCAGCGCGGTGACGCTTGCCCGCGCCAGGGCAATGGAGCAGTCCGCCGCCCCGTAATAAATGTTGAGCGTGTCGCCATCGGCGTTCATCGTATAGCCGCAGGGGAATACCACATCGTCGACGTCGCCGTGGCATTCGTAGGCCGCCTCTGGCCCAAAGATCCACGAATCTCCTCGCAGGATGCACTTTGCTGGGTTCTCCAGGTCGAAGAGAGCCAAGCCCAAGCGATACAGACAGCCCGAAGGCGTGTGCCGTACTCCGTGATAGAGCACGAGCCATCCCCTGGAAGTCTCGATGGGCGGCGGCGACAATCCAATTTTGTTTGCGTCCCACCAGGCGCCGCGGCGCGCTTCCAGCATAAGCCTGTGGCTGCCCCAATGGCGCAGGTCCGGAGAGTAGGAAATCCACATGTGCGCGCCGAGGTTGGTTGCAGGACGATGAATCAGAGCCCAGTATGCACCGATTCTTCGGGGCAGAAGCGCCGAATCCTTGTCGTCCGGCGGCATGATTACGCCGTAGCGCTCGAAGCTGCGAAAGTCTTTGGTCAGAGCCAGAGACACTCCGGGACCGCCGCGCGAATAAGAGGTGTACGTGACCGCGTATTGCTGGAGTTCGGGCACGAATGTGATGCGAGGATCTTCGATGCCCCAGACTTCCTCGGGATAATCCTTCGGGCTGGGCATCAATGTCGGTTCGCTGTCGATTTCCCACCCATCGACGCCGTTTCGAGAGCGCGCGGCGCAAAGATGCGACAGGCCACGGCGGTCTTCGCAACGGCACAGCAGTAGAGTCGTTCCATCGGGCAACAAGGTTGCGCCTGCATTGAACACACTATTGATCAAGTACGGCCAATCCTTACTGGTCAGGATTGGGTTGGCCGGATGCCGAAGAAGCAATGGCTCGAAGCGAGTATTCGGAGGACTTACTATATTTTCCGTGGGCATGATCATAATGGGATTTCCGTTGGTTCAGATTCTTGCAAAGCCATCATCTCCAACAGTGCCGTCAAGAACGACAGCGTCGATTCTGCCCCCTGGTTCTCATTGGCGCGGTCGGGATGAAGCCCGTCGCGGCAGCCACCGGTCACGGAATCGTAAAGAGGAACCTGGAGATCATTGTCGCCGAGGAACCAGTTGAATGCCGACCAGGCCTCCTTGCGCCAGCGGCTATCGCGGGTTATACGGTAGGCTTGCAGACACGCAGATACGGCGCCGGCAGCCTCAATCGGCTGTTGGTCGAAACGTGCCTTATCGCCACCCTGGCGATAAAAACCTTGCGACCCGATCGGCACAAAGTGGCCGTTAGTTTCCGAGCGTTGCGTTTCGGTAAGCCAGTCCAGCGCTTCGAGCCCCGCAGAGACCATGCGATCATCCGAGCAAGCCGAACCGACGAGCAGCATGGCCTGAGGCAATCTCGCGTTGCCGTATGCCAGAACATTCTCAAACCACTTCCAATCCGGGCGGCGGATCGACTCATACATGGCCAGCAGTCGCCCAGCCAGTACCGATCGAATTTTCTGCGCGTCGCGGTCGCCGGCATAGGAATCGAGATATTCCTGAATTCCGAGAAGGGCGTAGGCGCAGGCGCGAGGACTGTAAAACTCTACAACTGCAGGAAGGGACACCTCGAACAGACGACCGGCAGCACAGCGCAATCCATGATTCTTGGATCGGCCAAGAACGCTTCCCAGGCCCCACAACGTGCGGCCGTGGCAGTCTTCCGAGCCTACAGGTTCATTCCACTGCCGCTCGTAGCTGAGAAAATTTCGGAACCTGCCGTTTGCTCCATTAAACGCATGCTCGAGGAATGACAAATAACGGGCGGAGAAGTCCGCCACCTGTAAATTGGCTTTCCTCTTCTTCTCATCTTTCGCCAGGCTCTCCAGCATCACCGTGAAAATAAGTGCGCGGGCATTGTCGTCCGTAGTATGACCCTCGCCTCGATTGGGGACGGTGAAGACTGCATGCTGCAGCACCCCCGTGTCATCGGTCAGCGCGTTGACATGATCCAGCTTCAATTTTGGCAGCCGATTTAGATCTTTGCGTGCAGCTCGCGCCGAGAACTGAACGCGGGGATTTTCCATACGATCGTTTCGCACGCGAGAGAAGCATTCCATGTAGCCTTGCGCCGCTCTTTTCCAGATCATCTCCCGAGCGAACAGATAGGCGCGTTTCCGCATGGCGTGACGGATTGCGGGAGTGTCCAGGAGTTCGATCGTCTTCTGCGCGATCGCATCCGGATTTTGAAAGGGGACCAGCGCGCCCCGGCGGTCGTCTAACAACTCAATGGCGTGCCAATACGGAGTCGAGATGATCGCTTTGCCCGCTCCCAGTGCATAGGCGAGCGTTCCGGAAACGACCTGCGCTTCTTGCTGGTAAGGCGTGATGTAAATGTCTGCGGCGCCAATGAACTCGGCCATCTCCTCGGGAGTGGCGAAGCGGTTGTGGAACATCACCTGCGATTCCACCCCCATTTCCTTGGCCAATGCCTGCAGGCTGTCTCGATACCTGTCGCCCTCGCGGCGAAGGATATGAGGATGGGTCGCTCCTGCCACGAGGTAAACGACATTCTTATGCCTGGACAATATCTCCGGCAGCGCCCGAATTACGTTTTCGATCCCCTTGTTCGGCGAAAGCAGGCCGAACGTGAGCAGAACCGCCTTCCCTTCCACTCCGAACTTGTCCTTGTAGAAATTGGGATCCAGGAATGGGAGATCCGGAACGCCGTGAGGAACCATGTCGATCTTGCTGCAGGGAATCTTGAAGATTTCTTGCAGGAACTGGGACGAGAGCTGGCTCATGACGATGAGGCGATCCGAGAGCTCCGCGATTTCTTCCATCACGCTCAGTTGATTAGGATCTGGCTCGCGCAGAACCGTGTGCAGCGTGGTCACTAAAGGCATTTTCAGGCGCCGCAGCAGATGCAGAATATGGCTTCCGGCTGGACCGCCGAAGATTCCATACTCGTGCTGCAGGCACACCATGTCGATATTGTTGAAATTCAGGAACTCAGCTGCTTCCTGATACGAGGTCAGGTCGTCCTGAGCGAGCGACCATCGAACCCGTGGAGGATAGTCATATCCTTCCAGCGTATCGTTGACTGGAAGCGCCAACAGTCGGGCCGTTCCGTACTCCGCCGATATAGCGCTGCACAGGTCGGTGGTGAACGTGGCGATTCCACATTGCCGCGGAAGATAATTCCCGATTACCGCGATTCGACTGGGCAGCGACGGCTTCGAATGCGGTCGCACACGGGTGGTTGCGGTCTTCTCCTGCACGGGCGTGCGGGAGCTAACCACTTCCAGGGCACGATTTGGAAACACTGTAATTGGTATCGCCATTTTCCTTCCGCCTGGTGAGAACAAATTGCTGCATGAGGCTCTCCCCAGGGGCCGCAGGCAACGCTTAGGATGGTTCGAAGTTTTCCCTTTCCAGTATTCAACTAAAAGCGAGTCGCGAACTGGTCACTATTGACCATTCTCTTAGTGAGCAATGCTGCATTATGCAGCGATGAAGGCAAAGCAGAAGGAAGCCCTGGCAGTTCGCTGCCCCACCTGTGGCGCGAAGCCGGGCGAAAAGTGCGAGCTTAGCACCGGCCTGCCACGTACGAACCCGCATCGGGAACGGCGCTTAATGGCATCGGAAAAGTAGCTGCTTAGCGGACGGACTTAGGGCTGGGTCGCCGTCCGGTTGGGAAACACGCTCAGCCTTTGGCCCACTCCGCATTGTCCTGTAAGGTTTGCCGCGCCGGGGAGCTATTCAGATAGCAGCCTTGTTGCATATGTCGCGAGTGCGCCGAAACCGTGACGTACGGCACTCCCAGAAAATGGCTGGCTACGATTCCAGTCACTTCGAGGCCATTGAAGTGTTGCGGCTTTACCTTCGCTAGAAGCCGCCGTAACGCATTTTGGATCTTCGCCGCTCCTGGAACGCCAAAGAACATCACCTTGACTTCCGCCGCCATGAAGAAGAAGTTCCATCCCGCCGCCTGAATCTTGCGGTCAAGTGCGACGCCATCCAAAGTCTTGATCAGGCTCCAGTCTCCCGAGCAGGGTTCAGTCTCTAGCTGAAGAAGTTGCGCCATCCCCGGCCACTCGTTCATCAGAACCGTGCCGACTTGAATAGTTGCTGACATAAGCCCTCTGGAGACAACCGTAGCAATCGACGTTAGACCGTCCCAGGCAAACTGTTAGGATCACTCATTTCGCTCCGACATACTGTGCAGAAAAGCTCACTTCGCAGATTATTAAGTTGTCCTGATTTATGCGCTTTCCGAGCCCATCGCAGACTATACTTTAGTGACGATGCCCCCCACACCAGCAGTCAAGAAGAACGGCAAGTTTGACTCCGATACTTTTCTCGCGACGATTGGCGATGGCAGGAAGATACTCTCTGTTGAAAAAAAGCAAATGATATTTGCGCAGGGAGACCCAGCGGACGCCGTCTTCTATGTCCAGAAGGGCAAAGTGCGCCTCACCGTTGTATCGAAGATCGGCAAGGAAGCGACGATCGGCATCGTGAGTCAAGGGAACTTCTTCGGGGAAGGCTCACTCGCAGGGCAGCTTCTGCGTATGGGCTCGGCAGCGGCGATGACCGATTGTGAGATCCTCCGGGTTGACAAGAAAACGATGATGGAGGCGCTGCACCGCGAACCCGCATTTTCTGAGATGTTCGTGGCGTATTTGCTGGCGCGGAATATCCGTTACGAGGAAGATCTGGTCGACCAACTGTTCAACTCCAGCGAAAAGAGGCTAGCCCGCGTCCTTCTATTGCTCGCCCATTTCGGCAAAGAGGGCGTCCCCGAAACTGTGGTGCCTAAGATCAGCCAGGAAACTTTGGCCGAAATGGTTGGTACGACACGTTCTCGTGTCAGCTTCTTCATGAACAGATTCAGAAAGCTGGGCTTCATTCATTACGCCGGCGGTGCGGACGGTGCCTTGCAGGTCCACAGCTCTCTGCTCAATGTAGTTCTGCACGATTGAGCGATTCCACGGCTTGTAAGGTAGATCTGGAACCTATCTCTCGTTTTGCCGCTCTGCGTGCCTCAGCCTGTTACTCGGCCGCCTGAGTATTCTTGGATGAGCCGGCGCGCCAAACATACAGGAATTTCTCGTCGCTCGAGGTGACCACGGGGATCTTTTTCTCGCGGGTTACGCGATTCAGCGCGGAGCGAAGATTCTGCATCTTCTCGCCGTTAAGACTGCTCAGCGGAACTTTGATAGCCTGCTCAGCCTTCAGCTTGGAAAGGTCGGCGAGAATGTCCGCCACCGCTTTGCGGTGTTTTCCTTTGCGACCCCGCGGTACCTCAGACTGGTTCACGGCCGAATAGTGTGTAGCGTTTTCGTTGCGTCCCATCGAAGGCACTCCTTCATCCGAGATCGTATCCGTATCCGCAAAATCGTACTCCAGAGAATCGTATGCTGCAACTAAGAATCTTTGAGAATCCTGCGTATGGCGGCGATCTGCCACAGATGCGCGCGTTAGGTTTAGTGCCGTCAACTCGATGCACACCCTGCGTTATACTAAGACTTGCTAAGAGTTCGCCCGCATGATTGTCGCCGCGCTAGGATGGTGAGCGGTATGGGTGACTGAGCGCGCGGGAGTGAGCGATGCTTCAGCAAACGTCCTGGCGCACTCTCAGGAGGGGGCACCCAGCCATGACTCCAGTTTCAGTGCCTAAGAAAAAGAACCAGTTCGATCCCGCCACTTTCCTCGCGACCATCGGCACGGGGAGGAAATTTGTGCTCTTCCCGGAGAAACAGCGCATCTTCTCGCAAGGGGATGACGCTGATGCCGTGTTCTATGTCCAGACCGGCAGGGTAAGACTCACCGTGGTCTCGAAGACCGGCAAGGAAGCAACGATCGGAATTTTAGGAGAGAAAGATTTTTTCGGCGAAGGTTCACTGGCCGGCCAGTCGTTCCGCATGGGCTCTGCAACCGCGCTGACAGATTGCGTGGTTCTGCGAATCGAAAAGAAAGCCATGGTGGAAGCGCTTCATCGCCAGCACGAGGTCTCCGATATGTTCGTAGCTTATTTGTTGGCGCGGAATATCCGTTACGAAGAAGATCTGGTGGATCAGCTTTTCAACTCCAGCGAAAAGCGGCTGGCCCGGATCCTTTTACTGCTGGCTCACTTTGGCAAGGAAGGCAAACCTGAGACTGTGATTCCCAAGATCAGTCAGGAGGCTCTGGCGGAAATGATCGGCACCACCCGCTCGCGGGTCAGCTTCTTCATGAACCGGTTCAGGAAATTGGGATTTATTCACTACAACGGCGGACTTCAGGTCCACAGCTCTCTGCTCAATGTAGTTCTGCACGATTAACCGCTTCTGAGTAGGCGGTCGCTCGACGGCCCGCTCCGAGCGCGCTGGGTGTTCATCTTCCAGATAGGGTCCACGCTCACCACCATTGGCAGTACGCAGGTTATTCTGGCCGGAGGAGCCCAGGCTAAGAATGTCTTTTGGCAGGTTAGCAGCTCAGCCACCTTGGGAACGAACTCGATCTTCCAGGGAACCATCCTGTCGCTTCAGTCCGTCGCGCTCGATACCGGTGCAACTCTTACCGGCAGAGCGCTGGCTCGCAATGCCGCGGTCACTCTGGATGGCAATATGGTTACCGCACCGTGAGTTTCTGAGGCACTTTAGGCGGAGCTGCCTGACGACGTCGGCCCCTGTAAGTTGCACTAGCTGGGGTCGACAGCTCTCTGCTCAACGTAGCTCTGTACGATTAAGCGCCTCCAGGTAGGCGGTCGTCAGATGACCTTTGCCGTTCGCCCCCACAGGATCCCATTCAATCGGCAACAAATGGCGGGCACGCGCCGGTTCGGTTGGCCCACTCTGCCGATGACCGCACAACAGGCAAATTGCTCCCACCTGCCGGATGCCGGTCTCTTTCGATATTTCATTCTCTCGAACCGCGAGCGAACCAGCGATAACCGGACCGTTACACTCGTCACAACAATAGGCGGAGAGGTGAAGGTACTGTTTTTTCATTGCTGTCCTCTCGAAGCTACAGATCGAAGCTACAGAGCCACGGAACAGATGATATGGCTCCACGGTTCGACGGGTCTGTTCACATTTGCTCTAGTCGGCTCTGCTTCGGGCAGTCTCAGGATTCCCTCAGAATCCGCGCCAAAGATTCACTGCGGTCAATATTGACCAGTAATCCGGCCGCTAGAACCTGATACTGGGGGTCGATCAATTCTCGACGGTTGAAGATGGCCGGAACCCGGACCGAGATCTCTTGTGAGCCGATACTCAAGAGGCCTCAGAACCTACCCACCGCCGTGCGAGCCTCGGAGAAAATTCAGGAGAAATTATGAAACTGTTCAAGATGCTTGCGAGCGTGCTATTCCTATCCGTGCTCTGTGTTCTGGTCGTGCCGACGGCAATCGCGGATGATTGGAACCGGAAGACGGTTATCACTTTTAGTGGCCCAGTCGAAGTTCCGGGCGTGGGCGCTCAGACCCTGCCGGCGGGCACTTATGTTTTCAAGATTCTGGATTCAACGTCAGACCGGCACATCGTACAAATTTTCAATCAGGACGAAACCCATGTATTTACCACCATCCTCGCCATCCCGAATTATCGTTTGAAGGCTACCAGCAAGACGGTAATTACGTTTCGCGAGCGGCCGGCCGGAGAACCGGAAGCCCTGCGCGCATGGTTCTACCCAGGTCATCAATGGGGCGAGGAATTTGTGTACGCGAAGCCGAGAGCCATTGAGTTGGCCAAGGAGCTCAATGAGCCCGTGCTCGCGACTCCGGTCGAACTGGCCGCCGCGCCCGTCGAAACTTTGAAGACGGCGCCGGTGGAAGCCGTTGCTCCCACGGGAGAGCCGGTCGAGTTAGCCCAGGTGGTTGAACCGCCCCCTGCCGCCGAACCCCAAGCTGAGACCCAACCTGCGGCTGCCGAGGCCCTGCCGAAAACAGCCAGCCCGTTGCCCCTGCTCGCATTGATTGGGCTGCTAACGCTGGGCGCAGGTTTTGCGATCTCGGTGTTTTCGAAGCGAGCCGTCTGAAGCCACGCGAATTGGGTGGAGCGAATTGGTGGATCAGCGTCGAAGACCCGCCCGATGAGTTGGCTGAACTGCCGGACGGCGCGAAACAACCGCGCCTGTCCGGCAGCTCAGCGCACGACTTGCATGGCAAGACTTGAAAGAAACAGACGGATGAGTACGCCTCTTTTATCTGCGCCGGCCCAACAAAGTGAAATAAAGCTGCGGGCCGTCTGTCTAAGCGTTCTTGTAATGATCGTCGCACTATCGAGCCTTACGTGGGCACAGGAACCCCCTTCTTCGCGCGGCAGCCCAGGTGACGAATACACCATTCGGGTACATGCGGACTTGGTGGTCTTGCGCGCCACAGTTCAAGATCGCAAGAACACTCCTGTTTCCGGACTCGACAAGAACGATTTCCAGGTCTATGAAGACGGAGTGCTGCAATCGATCAAGCATTTCAGCCACGAGGATGTCCCAGTCACGGTCGGTCTGGTGATAGACAACAGCGGAAGCATGGGGCCGAAGCGCGCTGATGTCATTGCGGCATCCCTGGCATTTGCCCGCTCCAGCAACCCGCAGGACCAGATGTTCGTTGTCAGCTTCAACGAAAAAGTTTCGTTTGGCCTTCCGGAGGACATGGCGTTCACCGACAAGGTGCCTCAGTTGGAAGTTGCCCTATCCAGAACTGCACCCGACGGTGAGACGGCGCTCTACGATGCCCTGGGTGCGGCTCTCGAGCACCTCAAGCAGGGTAGTCGCGATAAGAAGGTCCTGATCGTGATCAGCGATGGAGGCGACAACGCCAGTAAGCATAAGCTGAACGAAGTCATGGCCCTGGCGGGGCAGCCTGATGTGATCATCTACACCATCGGCGTCTTCGATGACCAGGATGAGGATCGAAATCCCGGCGTACTCAAGCGGCTAGCCAAGGACACAGGCGGCGAAGCCTTCTTTCCGGAATCCTTAAAGGACGTTGCGCCGATCTGTGAGCGGATCGCCCACGATATCCGGAACCAGTACACCATAGCCTATGCCCCAACCAACAAGAATCGTGACGGCAGCTATCGGGGCGTCCAAGTGAAAGCCAGCGCGCCAGATCACGAACATTTGCTGGTCCGCACCCGGACCGGTTACTTCGCGCCCTCGGCGCCTTCATCCGCCGCAAAGGCACTCCGTCCATGAAGCCTACAAGCGACAGGAAGAGTTTCCCAACCCACACTCGCAGGTTCCTGCGTTGGACTCAGCGCCTCCTTTTCCTCACTGGCAGCCTCGCGCTCGGTTACGTCGCCTTCACTTTACTTGACGCCAGGCTCTACCAGATGTCTGCAAAGCGGTCTCTGGAAAACCAGATCGAAGTGGCGAGAGTGCAGACGGTGGCTCAACCCCGGCCAGCAATTAAGAAGGGTGATGTTCTGGGCCGCATGGATATTCCGAGGCTGGGAGTCTCGGTGGCCGTTCTACAAGGGACGAACTCGCGGATCTTGCGGCTGGGGGCAGGACACATCGAAAGCACGCCACTTCCCGGAGAGCCCGGAAACAGTGGGATTGCCGGGCACCGCGACACCTTCTTCCGTGAGTTGAAAGACATCCGCAAGGATGACGAGATTCAGCTGCAAACGGCAACGGGGCTACTCCACTATGAAGTGGACTGGGCGAAGGTCATCGCCCCCGACGACGTCAGTGTCTTGTCCCCCTCCACCGAATCCGCACTTACCCTGGTGACCTGCTACCCATTTTATCTGGTTGGTCCGGCGCCAAAGCGGTTTGTCGTGCGCGCGCACCAGGTGTTAGCCACCAGCGCCGCTTTGGAAAGTGTGCATTTTTGACCAGCATTGTAAGACGCACCGTCTCTATAACTGACAAGCATGGCAACGAACCCAACTCTCTTGTGCATACACCGCGACCCGGCGCAATTGCGTTCCTTGCAGCAGAATGGATACCATCTGTTGACCGCGACCAATGGCCATGAGGGGCTGCGCCTGTTTGCCTCCCATCCCGTGGATGCGATTGTGCTCGATTACCACCTCGGATTATTGGATGGCGCAGTGGTGGCAAATGAGATCAAGCGGGTCCGGCCGACGATTCCCATCGTCATGCTCGCTGATAATCTTGAATTGCCTGACGGCGCTTTGAAATCCGTCGACGCGCTGGTCACCCGGTCTGACGGAGCCCACTTCCTATGGGCGACCGTTCACTTTGTATTAAATGTGAAACCAACTCAGAGTCGTGAAGGAAAGCGCCAGTCGCGGGCTAAACCGTCACCGGACCCTAGAGTCGCACCTTTTTCCGCCAGCGAGTGGAGAAATATTCAGGCCGGAACAATTCGGTTCTGAGGTTGCTCGACGAGCGGCGGCGTTGGTGTCCGAGCTGTAACTGGCGACTCGATCACCCAAACATCCCCCGACACTAAATCGATTCCCGATTTAGTCCCCTGAAGCGTAAACAACCAACAACCGAGCACAATTGACCATCTATCAACCGCACGCTATCGAACAATGGTGAATGTGGAAACTGAGAAGCTCACGCTGCGACATATCTTATCGGTCCGTTGCCCGATGTGCCGGGCTAAACCGAAAGAACGGTGCACCCTCAGCACGGGACATCCGAGCGTCAAGACGCATCAGGCCCGAGCGCTAGCGGCTGCCAAGGTGCCTCGCCCGGAGAGTTTGGTTCAGTGGGCTTTACGAATCCTGAGGCAAGGCACAAGCCGTGGCTTCCGAGTCCTCTTCCAACATAAATAGAACCGCGCACCCTGGGAGATCGGGGGCCTCGGCTGCGCTGCGTTTTCGGAAGACCTTGGCTCTATACTGCGCGACGGCCGCTCAGCAGGTTAATCACTAAGACCACCACCGCTACCACCAGCAACAGGTGGATCAGGCTGCCAGCGATGTGGAGGCTGAAGCCGAGAAGCCAAAGAATCAGAAGTATGACGAAAATTGTCCAAAGCATCGAGTTTCTCCTTCGCTCATTTCTAGACCTTGAGGTCTTATCTTTTCCTTAACTACGTGTTTCCGAACGCCTTTCCACACTCCAAACAACATCGTCCGGAACGTGGGGTAATCAGATTGCAGAAGGGACACATCCTTTGTGATCCAACCCTCTGGTTTGTAGGCGTAATGGTCGCGGTCGCCCTCAGGAATGAATCGGTGATCGCCGCCAGCCTTTTACGAAAGCGATCGCGAAGCCGCCCATTCGTCATCGATTCACCAGCGCTCTCAGTCGGGGAGCTCCCGCTTTCGTACCTTCTGCAAGTCAACCATGACAGGCCAGGGCCTGAGATGCTGTGCAGGATTGCTCACAATCCGCCAGAAAACTTCGAACCGCCTGGTGACCCCCGGCGACCTCCGCTTTTGACCCATGCACGGAACTGAGCAATTCGGAACAGTTATTGTTTTGCGCCTGAGCGATGATGATGGCGGAGACGAGCTCTTATTCTGTCTCTATTCAGGTCTCTGAACTAAGTCAGTCAATCTGAAGTCCTCCCCTCTTAGTTGTGCGTCTCCTAAAGGAACAATTCATGAAAAAGACAATTTCACTTTTGTTGATGAGCATGCTGGCCATGGCTGGAACTTACGCATTCGCCGGCTCAGACCGGGAAGACACGGTCGACCGCATGCAGAAATCCGTAGAGGTTCTGCAATCGATCATGTCAACCCCGGATAAAGGTATTCCAGAAGAAGTGCTAAACGCTGCAAAGTGCATCGTCGTTGTGCCGAACTTGCTCAAAGGCGGATTCATCTTTGGTGGCAAGCACGGGCGTGGTGTGGCTTCTTGCCGCACGGCTGAAGGTTGGAGCGCTCCCGCATTCGTTTCAATTGGCGGCGGCAGCTGGGGATTGCAGATTGGCGTCGAAGGTGTGGACCTGGTCATGCTGGTCATGAACGACCGCGGTTTACAGCACCTGCTTTCGACCAAGTTCGAGCTTACCGGTGAAGGATCAGTTGCCGCGGGCCCAGTCGGCCGCCACACTTCCGTCGGAACAGACGTATTGCTGAACACTGAAGTGCTCACGTACTCGCGCTCGAAAGGCGTGTTCGCCGGACTGACGTTGGAAGGTGCGGTAATCGAGCAGGATAACGACTCGACTCGCGCCATTTACGGCCACCACATGATGTTCCGCAACATTCTGTCGGGCCATGCGTCAACTCCCGCAAGCGGAGAAGCGTTTGTTAAGGCTGTGTCCGAAGCCGGCCACCAGTCCCACGTCGCGGAAGCAAGGGAAGACAAATAGTCGCATCGGAAAGCCAGCAGCGAGATGATTTGGCTGACCGGAACCCGAACGGTTCCGGTCAGCAGTGATTATGGCGTTTACAACTTGCTGTCGACTTATGTCTTAGGCAAGCCTTCCACGCTCTCGTATTCACTCGCGTCAACAGGAAAGCTGTACGGGAATTTTTAGGCTGGTGCCGGGAGGGGGAGTCGAACCCCCAAGACCCGAAGGTCGGCGGATTTTGAGTCCGCTGCGTCTGCCAGTTCCGCCATCCCGGCTCGGAAAAATCTATCTTAACTTACCCACGCATCCAAATCTACTTCGCCGCCAGTGCATCGTGCCGGAAGCACTGCAGCACGTGGTCATTCACCATACCGACGGCCTGCATAAACGCATAGCAGATCGTCGACCCCACAAAATTAAAGCCGCGCTTCTTCAGCGCCTTGCTCATCGCATCGGATTCGGCCGTGCGCGCCGGAACTCGATCGCGCGCCTTCCACCGATTCACTCGCGGCTGGCCCTGCACAAATTGCCAAATGTAGCGGTCGAAGCTGCCGAACTCTTCCTGCACGCTCAGCAACGTCTGCGCATTCCGCACCGCCGATGCAACCTTTAACCGGTTACGCACGATGCCCGGGTTTTTCAGCAACTGCGCCACCTTCCGCCGGTCAAAGCGTGCCACACGCCGTACATCGAAACCGTCAAATGCGGCGCGATAATTGTCCCGCTTATTGAGAATCGTCTCCCAGCTCAACCCGGCCTGCGCACCTTCGAGAATGAGAAATTCAAAAAGCCTGCCGTCATCGTGAACCGGCACTCCCCACTCCTCATCGTGATAGCGAATCATCAACTCGCTGCGCGCCCACGCGCAACGAATCACCGGCTTGGAAAATAATCGAGGTCGCATTTGATTTCGGGTAGCGCAGGCGCTTGAGGAAACTCTGATTTAGCCCAAGTTTGTCATTTCGAGCGTAGCGGGATTGCCCGTCTTTACGGGCAATCTCGCGGAGTCGAGAAACCTGCTTTGCGCGGCATATGGACTTAATCAGAGTTTCCTTAAGCGCCGCGGCAACCGTAATCTTACCGAACACGGCTTCAGCCGCGCAGGCCGATGTGCGGGGCCCGAAGTCGGCCTTCCTGCGGCGCGCCGCCTTTCAGCCCGCGCTACTCCAGCGATTTCGGATCCGATAAATTCTTCGGCGATTTCGTATCCAGCATCGACACCAACTCCTTCGCGCACACCGGAATTGCGACCTTGTGATCGACAATGATGTCCTTCGCCGTCAACTTTTGTCCGTAGAGTTTCTCGTTGGCGCTCCCGTCAGAGCGCAAGGTTGAACCCTCCAGCGACACCCCCGCAAACAACCCTTTGTTACGCGAGTAGGAGAGGATCTCCGCTTCCATCACCACGTCGGTCGCACCTTCCGCGGTGCGTCCCTTCGGGCCAGCCGCAGCCGAGGCGTCCGCTCCCAGCTTCACCTTGCTCGAGAGCAGCGAGCGCGCTCCCTTCGGATTCATCACCAGCAAAACAAAATCCGTGGCCTGCCCGCCCAGTTGAAATCCAATGCTCACTCCCTCCAGCGCGTACAGCGCAGGCGGTCCCCACGGTCCGGTGTAGTGCTCGCCACTGCGGCAGATCATCACACCCCGGCCATAGCTCGCTCCCACCCCAAACGCGCCTTTCTTTACCGACGGCAGAACCACCACGCACTCCGCTTTATCCAGCAAGTCCTGAGGAATGTCATCCGGAATGTCCAGGATTTCTTTCATCACCTGGCCCGCATCCTGCACCCGTTCTTCTTCTTTCTCGTCATTCTCGGCAAGCGCTGCCGGTACGAGCAGGCACAGCGCTAAGAGCAAAGCCGCAATCTTCTGCATCTTCATTCGGTATCCGTTCCTTTCAGACTTGCTCTCCGTATTTCCCAGTATTGCGATCAACTATCTTAGAACATTCTCAGGATTTGTAATCACAAAGCTGTGAAAATTCGGGACT
Organism: Candidatus Sulfotelmatobacter sp.; assembly: GCA_050012155.1. GTDB lineage: Bacteria > Acidobacteriota > Terriglobia > Terriglobales > Acidobacteriaceae > Sulfotelmatobacter. The sequence continues at coordinate 22,374 of JBEKHS010000007.1, forward strand.
TCCCACGCACGTGTCCGCCCGCCCACAGCCCAAACCATGACCAAATGGGTGCTCCTTTTGTAACTTGGCACTCCGCTCCAACCCCCTCTACAGTCAATTGATGACGGAGGGCCGCCCGTCATTCGGCATTTGGCGTGCATCTAATCGGTAGGAGCACCCTCTGGCCATGGGTGAGAGTGCAAAAATTGGATGGTTCCGGCATGAGTTACACGCAGCGTCTTTGTCGCCAGATCGCAGCGCTCCTTCTGGACCGCGCTACTCTGGGATTGTGCTGCCTGGGCTTGTTCTCACTGGGATTGTTCTCCCTGGGCCTGCTCGCCGGCTCAGCCTGCGTGACGCCGCTTTTGGCCCAGTCCGGTTCCTACACTCCTTACGCCAGCGCCGCTTATCCTATTCCTTCTGATTCTCCTGTTTCTTCTGATTCCGATGATCCTCAGGCCGGCTCTCTTCTTACCATCCACAAACGCGTTGACGAAGTGAATGTTCTTTTCATCGCCACCGATAAGCACGGCAAATTCGTGCGCGATCTCAATCAGACCGATTTCGCCATCCTTGACGATCACAAGCCGCCGCAGTCCATTCTCAACTTCCGGCGCGAGACTGATCTGCCGTTGCACCTCGGCTTGCTCATCGATGTCAGCGGATCGGTCAACGGCCGTTTCGATTTCGAGCGGGATGCCGCCACCAGCTTCCTTCAGCACTCGGTTCGCGCCGGCTTCGACAAAGCTTTTGTGGTTGGCTTCAACACCCAGAGTCAGATGTCGCAGGATTTCACCGACAACGTCAACCTGCTCTCCGCCGGCGTACACAGACTCCGGGATGGCGGCGGCACCGCGCTCTACGATGCCATCTACCGTGCCTGCAAGGAAAAATTCTTAAAGGATCGTCCCGATCATCCCGTGCGCAAAGCGATCGTGATCGTCAGTGACGGCGAAGACAACCAGAGCGATTACACGCGCGCCCAGGCCATCGAAATGGCGCAGCGCGCCGAAGTCATCATTTACGCCATCTCCACCGACGACAGCGGCCTCATCCTCCGCGGCGATCGAGTTCTCGAACAGCTCGCCTCCGCCACCGGCGGCCGCGCCTTCTTCCCCTTCAAGATGAAGGACATCACCCGCTCCTTCGCTGCCATCGAAGACGAACTGCGCAGCCAGTACGTCGTCTCCTACAAGCCCGCCGACTTCGACGCCGACGGCCGCTACCGCTCCATCGAAATCTCCGCCTTGAAAAAAGACCTGCAAGTCCGCGCCCGCAAAGGCTACTTCGCCCCGCAGCAGTAAGCCGCGAGTTGTCATCCCAACCGAATTGTCATCCTGAGCGAATTGTCATCCTGAGCGAAGTAAATGCTTCGCAAAGGCGAAGCATTTACGCAGTCGAAGGATCCCTAGCCTCGTACCCAAACATCGGCCACACAAGGAATTTCTGCAACTACGCGGGCGACTTCTCCTCGGCCGCCGCTGTCCCGAATCCGCACCGCCCGCGCATGCCCTCCCGGAATTTTTCGCGCTCCTCGGGAGTCATGCTCTGCCAGCGCCCGCCCATGCGCCCTCGCCAATTGGAGCGCCGAAGGCCTCGCCCGCTCACGCCTCCAAACAGGATCCGGCACAGCGCCAGAAGCCCAATCGCCTGCCAGAATGTGATCTGGCGCCAGCCGAACAGCGCCGGCAGCAGCCAATTCCACAGATGCAGCACCACCTCGCCCCCGATAAACATAAACAGCACCATCGCCAGAATCGCCAGCGGGGCTAGCAAAATCCACTTTTTTCTCATATTCGGTTCCTCACCCTTTCATAAACTCGTCGTAAATGCTTCGCAATCGCTCGCGCAGATGCAGTACCGCATAGTGTTTGCGCGCCAGCAGCGTATTGACGCCCACTCCGGTCTCGGCCGCCATCTCCTTGAAACTGCGCCCCTCGATCTCGTGCCACACGAACACCTCGCGCTGCTCATCCGGCAGTTCCTCGAGGGCCAACTCAATCTCGTCGAGAAGCACGCCGCGCGCGTAAAGCGCCTCGGGGCCGGCGTCGGGCGAAGGCAGCAGATCTTCCAACTGCATCAACTCTTCGTCGTCGTCGCCGTCCGCCACGGCCGCATCGCTGAAGCTCTCTGGCTTCTTCTTACGGAAAAGATCGGTGATGCGGTTGCGCGCCACGCGAAACAGCCAGCCCGTGACGTGCTCGATCGGCATCAGCAGCCGGTTCGCCTCGACCAGTTCGTAGAAAACCTCCTGCAGAATGTCTTCGGCGTCTCGCTGGTTGGGCACACGCCGGCGAATAAAATTGCGCAGCCGGGACTGCTCCCGCCCAACCACATCGGAGATTCGCCGGTCCTGTTCGAGGCTCATCCGCTCCAGGCTCGCCGTATCATTCATCTTCATTCGCCTACTTCATCTACGGATGTAGACGAACCGCCGGACGAATTATTGTAGGGTTTCGCAAAGAAGGTTCCGCCGAGCACGCCCGCGGCGTCATCCCGAGTCCCGCATTTTCCCGCGGGACGAGGGATCTCCCGTGCGCACACAGCCGAGCCAAGTCAAACTGAGCCACCCGCCCTCTTCCCGGCTTCGTTTGCGCCCCTGCCCTCACTATGCTACCGTCCCATTGATTTAAAATTAGGTTTCCGAGATTTAGCCCTTCGCCCCAAGGAGCAATCCATGTTCGGCATCATCTTTCTCGTCATCCTCGTCGTCATCGCCGTCGTGCTCATCGGCATGTACAACAGCCTGGTGCAGTTGCGCGTGCGCTGCGATTCCGCCTGGTCCGACATCGATGTACAGCTCAAGCGCCGCCACGACCTCATCCCCAATCTGGTCGAGACCGTCAAAGGCTATGCCGCCCATGAAAAAGGCACGTTCGAAAACATTGCCAAGTTCCGCTCCCAGGCCATGCAGGCCACCACGCCCGAAGGCAAAGCCATCGCCGAAAATCAGCTCACCGGAGCCCTGAAGAGCCTGTTCGCCGTCGCCGAAAATTATCCCGAGTTGAAGGCCTCGGAAGAATTCACCCAACTCCAGGCGTCGCTAAGCCAGACCGAAGATTCCATCCAGAATTCCCGTCGTTACTACAACGCCGTGGTGCGCGACCTGAATACGAAGATTCAATCGTTCCCCACCAACATCCTCGCCGGCATGTTCAACTTCACCCCGCGCCAGTTCTTCGAGACCACCGACGCCGACCGCGAGCCCGTCGCCGTGAAGTTCTGATCGTATGAGCGGAAAGATACATGAGACGTTGAATGGAAAACTCTGTCATCCCGACCGGAGCGGAGCGAAGCGAGCGAAGTGGAGGCACCTGCTTTTCCGGCGGCTCGCTGCGTCTGTGCTCTTCGTCGCCACAATCGCCCTCGCCGCGCCCGCCGCCGCCAAATCCTGGCGCATCTCCAATTTTCAAGACACGATCACCGTCAATCCCGATGGCAGCGCCCTGGTCAATGAAACCATCACGCTCGATTTTGCCGGCGTCTGGCACGGCATTCACCGCACCATCCCCATCGAATATCCCGGACCGAACGGGACCAACTACGAACTCTTCGTCGACATCACCAGCGTCACGGAAGATGGCGCCAAGCTCAAGTACGACTCTTCGACCACAGGCGCTTACCGCGATTTGAAGATCTATATTCCCGATGCCGTCGATGCCACGCGCACCGTCGAGATCGCCTACCGCGTGCGCAACGGCACCCGCTTCTTCGACCAGTACGACGAGTTCTATTGGAACGTCACTGGCAACGACTGGCCCGTGCCCATCGATCACGTCATGGCGACGGTGCACTTCCCCGCCGCGGCCAGCGGATCGCTGCGCGCCCAAGCCTTCACCGGCGTCTACGGCTCCACCGAGCGCGACGCGACCGCGAAAGTAGAGGGCTCCGACGTCGAGTTCGAAACCAACAACCCCCTGCCCATGCGCGGCGGCATGACCATTGACGTCTACATTCCCAAAGGCATTCTCAAGGCACCCAGCAGCCTCACCAAGTTTTTCTGGTTCATCGGAGGCAATCCCGCGGCCTTTCTGCCACTGGTCACGCTCATCGTCATGTTCGGACTGTGGTGGTTTGCCGGACGCGATCCCGACCCCGGCCAATCCGTCGCGCCCATGTATGAGCCGCCGCCCGGAATCTCTCCCGCCGAAGCCGGAACCCTGCTCGACGACCGCATCCATCCCCGCGACATTACATCGACCATCGTCGATCTCGCCGTGCGCGGCTTCATCAAGATCGAAGAAGTCGACGACAAAGGCCTCGTTTTTCATCACAAGGATTACATCTTTCACCTGCTGCAGAAGCGCCAGGACTGGCGCGGCCTCGCTCCGCATGAGCGCGTCATGCTGGAAAATATTTTCATCGGAGACGTTCCCGACACTCGCCTCTCCAGCCTGAAGAACCGCTTCTATACCGCAATTCCCGCGGTCCGAACTGACATCATGTCGGCGCTCAAGCAAAAAGGCATTTACACGCTCGACCCCGAGTCCGCCAACGCCTACAGCTTCGGCGCCGCGGTCTGCATCCTCATTCCGTTCGCTATCCTTCAATACCTGCGCTGGGTGGATTTCTTCAGCTCCGTGCCCGTGCTCATCGTCTGCGTTCTTATCTCTGCGATCATCTGGTGGCTCTTTGCCCGGGTCATGACGGCCAAGACCCTCAAGGGCGCGCGCACTCATATCGCCGTCTTGGGATTTCAGGAGTTCATGAACCGCGTCGACGCCGACCGCCTCAAAGTAATGCCGCCCACCACCTTCGAAAAATTTCTTCCTTACGCAATGGCTCTCGGCGTCGAACACCACTGGGCGCAGGCCTTCGCCGGCATCATAAAAGATCCGCCCAGTTGGTACGTGGCGCCCGCCGGTTACGGCTACGCGACCGGCATGATGTTCAATCCCATTCTGTTTTCCTCCTCCATGCATGGCATGGCGACGGATATGCACCAGGTATTCGTCTCCTCGCCCCGCGCCAGTTCAGGCGGCTCGGGATTCGGCAGCGGTGGCGGCTTCGGCGGAGGAGGAGGATTCTCCGGCGGCGGCTTCGGCGGCGGCGGCGGCAGCGCGTTCTAGTTGAGGCGTTTTGCGGGCGTGAGCGTAGCGGGAGCCCGCAGCCGAAATCCTGAGCCGTTTTCTGGCGAAGGATCGCTGGCTTTCTGGTGCGCCGGAGAGACTCGAACTCCCAACCCTCTGCTCCGAAGGCAGATGCTCTATCCAGTTGAGCTACGGGCCTAAAACCCAACAATCACGCGGAAATTCCAACGGCGGGAATTATAAGGCGGGGTCAATGTGACGCAAGGACTTTCCTGCCTTCGCCGTCAGTGCCCTCCAGCTTTTGCGGCGCGAGTCTTCGCTTTCGGGCGGCTCTTTTTCTTCGCGGGCTTCCGCTCGGGTTTCTCGACGGCTTTGTAGAGAGCGGCGGCCAAAGCAATCAGTGGTAATGGCATGATTCCTCCTGTTATTGCTTACTGACATCCGTAGATGTATTTGCCCGAATCTTGATCCATCGTCGCGGCACAGGTCTTGGTCCACTGGGGTCTCATTATGCCGGATGCCCTTCTGAACTTGATGAAGCCGGACAGGTGTCGGTCAGAATCCTTTATCAAGCTGACCTGTTCTACCTCAAAGCCCCTGTTCTGATAGTCATGTGTAATCGCGTCTTGAGCCTTCGCGACATCGGCTTCACTGAATACCTTTGGAGCGGGTTGAGGCGCGGCGGCTTCAGTACCATTGTTGCAAGCGGCAGACGCCAGCAGAACGATGGCAGCAGCGCAAAGCGGAAGTGACTTCATAACAGCCTCCGCTCATTAGTGGACTATCATCAACAGCCGCCCGCAAGTTACGTATGTAATCGTGCGAACTCAGGCCCGATTTTCTTGGTCATCAAAAACAGGGTAGGCTCTGCTCACGCCATTCAATTGTGCGTGGGGAAACGTTGCTGAGATACTTTCTTTCCTGGATAAAACAGTCAAATAGTCGCGCCATGCTTCCTCCAAGGCAGAAGATCAAATTAAAGGAAGATCCGCGTAGTTGTTGCTGGTGCGCCCGGAGAGACTCGAACTCCCAACCCTCTGCTCCGAAGGCAGATGCTCTATCCAGTTGAGCTACGGGCGCGGCCAGAGCACATTCTACGGCAAACCTGCTATTGCAAACCAGAAGGGGAACTACTTTACCCGCGCCGATTCAGCTGAATGCCGCACGCTAGCCTCGCTCGCAAGCAGGTGACATCAAAGGCAAAAGGGCCCGCTCCCTAAAGAGTCTGGGCCCTCCTCGTAGTAAATCGAGATACGGTAAATCGAGATACGGAAAATCGAGATATGGAAATCGACTCCTTACTGCTCTCCCCCGGAGAAGCCGCTGCCCCACAGTACGTTGCTGGCCCACAACCCGCTGCTGCCCCACAGCACGTTACTACCCCAAAGAACATTCGACCCCCAGAGCACATTGCTGCCCCACACCGCATCGGAGCCCCACAGAACATTGCTGCCCCAAAGCACGTTGCTGCCTTGCGTAGTGGCGCTGCTGCTCGATAGCGTGCCATTACTCGACACCGGCGTGCCGGGGACGAACTGTGAAGCGCCCCACACCGCCGCGTTCGACCAGGTCGATGACGTATTCCAAACCGCCGACGGATTATCGGTCATCGTCACCTGATCCGTGCTCGAATTAAACGTGGCGATCGGCGACATCGCGTTCCCTTTCGCAACTGCGGTGCTGTTCAACGCGGCCTCAAGATCCACGTAGCCGGCGCCAACTGTAAACACGTCGTACTGATCGGTGTAAGTGATCCCCGTCGTCGGGTCGGTAGTGCTGCTGTATTCGGGGAAGGTCTTGTAAGCCGTCAACATCAGCCGAGCCTTCACCTCATCGGGAGTAAGATTCGGGCTCTTCTGCAATAAGTCGGCGACCACTCCGCTGACGATTCCCGTAGCCATGCTGGTTCCGCTCAGCGTGAAGTAGTAAGGAGAAATTGCGCTGCTTCCTCCGTTCACGTAGTAGCTATAAGAAACCTGGTTGCCCGGAAGTTCGTTATACAGCGTCGAATTCGGCGCCTCCAGCGATGTCAGCAAATTGCCCGGCGCGACGATATCAGGCTTCACCACCGCATCCACCACGGTCGGCCCTTTCGAGCTGTAACTCGCGATCAGGTCATCCACGCGCGTAGGCGTACCCATCGGTTTCATCGCGCCCACCGTGATCACATAAGGATCGTTGCCCGGCGAAGTCACGGTAGCGTAACCATTCGTAGTCTGGTAGCGGCCGTTATTGCCCGCAGCCACCACCACCACAATTCCATTTTTCCAGGCCTGCTCAACCGCCTGGCACAACGGGTCGAGCGTGTAAGACTCATACACCGCGCGGCCCAGCGAAAGGTTGATCACGCGAATGTTGTAGGTCGATTTCAGCGAGATCGCTTCGTTGATCGCGGCGATCACTAGGCTGTCGGTACCTGCGCCGTTTTGATCCAGCACCCGAAGGTTAACGATCTTTGCCCCCGGTGCAATTCCTCTGAAAGTCTTGCTGTAGAAAACGCCGGTGGAACTCAGGCCATCTCCAGCGATCAGTCCGGCGACGTGCGTGCCGTGTCCGTATTGATCACTCGCGCTCGAGTTTCCCGGCACGAAGGATTGTTGATACACGACCCGCGAAAGAGGAAGAATGCCGGTATAAAGGTCCGGGTGATTGCTCACGCCGCTATCGATCAGCGCCACGCCAACGCCCGCGCCCGTATAGTTTGACTGCCACGCGAAGGGTGCGTTCACCGCATAGGCCGCGTTGCTGAGCGTCGGGGCCAACGGCCGGTCCGCGCTGATGTAGACGACATTCGACTGGTTCGAAAGAGTCTGAATGCCGTTGCCATCGAGCTGCGCGACGATGCCATTGATAATCGGCAACTGCCCCAGAATCTTGCCCCCAAGATTCAACACGTCGTTCACCAGGCAATCCACCAGGCCGAGCAGCCCGGTGCAGGTCACCTGCGTTCCAGGCGCGTACTGCACAATGACCTGAACCTGCTGGGTGGACGTATAGCCTTGCAGCTCCGGCGACAATTTCGAATCGTTGGCGTAAGCGAGCGTTGCGCTCACCATCACTCCGCTGACGATCACCAATAGGGCGAAAAATCGTTTCATATTCCCTCGGGGACGTAACCGCGCCGCCAACCGGCGGAGCTGATTCCTGCCTCTATCGTGCAGCCCGAGTTCCAAACTTGGACTTCCTTCTTCCTTAAGAATCAGGGAGTTGAAGGCACAGATCGTGGCGGTTACGAGCCACTCTGTCCCGCCGCTCCCGCTTCCGGGACAATTTGTCCCAGGAAAGCCGGGCAAGCTCTCAACCTTCGCCGCTTTTTAGCTGGGATTCGCAATCTCATGGAATCCAGAGTGCTGCGTAAGTCATTGATTGTCTAAGAGAACACCACGGTAATCCCCGAACCCACTTTCGGGCGGAAATTGCCCCTCACTTCGGCAAGAATCTAGAGGGGGCTCCCAATGTCATGGGAACGACAAATTGGCGCGCGTGCGTTCATCGCCGGAATGGCGTTGGGCGCGGTCGGCTGCTTCACTCTGGCGTTCTTTCACTGGCAGTCCACCGACCCGGTTAAGTTCGTCTGCTACCTGACCGCGGCAGTCCTGGCGTCGTCCTTCAAAGTGAGCCTGCCGGGCATCGAGGGAACGCTCTCGATGAATTTCCTCTTCACGCTGGTCGGCATCCTCGAAATGAGCCTGCCGGAGACGTTGCTGATCGGGCTGGTGAGCACTCTGGCGCAGTTCTATTGGAGACCGACGCGGCGCCCGAAGCTGGTGCAACTGGTATTCAATTTGTCGCATGTGACGATTTGCAGCGCGGCAGCGTATGGCGCGTACAAATTCGTTTCCGCTCATATTCTTCGTGCTCCCGGACCGCTCGCCCTTCTGGTGGCAGCCATCACGCTTTTCTTCTCCGGTACGCTGGCGATGTCGATCATCATCGGTTTCACGGAAGACAAGCCCATCCCCAGGGTCTGGACCGAAAGCTATCTGTGGCTGTTTCCCTACTACATGGTCGGAGCCGCCATTGCCGGGCTCGTCAGCTTCCTGAACCGCCACATCGGATGGCAAGCCTCCCTGCTGGTCTTGCCACCGATCTACCTTATGTACCGCTCCTATCGCCTCTACCTCGGCAAACTCGAAGCGGAGAAACAGCACGCGCAGAAAGTTTCCAATCTTCACTTGCGAACCATCGAGGCGCTCGCCTTGGCGATCGAAGCCAAGGATCAAACCACCGGAGACCATCTGCAACGGGTGCGCATCTATGCCATGGAACTCGCCCGCGAACTGCGGCTAACCGAAGACGAAACCGAAGCCCTGCGTGCCGCTTCCGTCCTGCACGACATCGGCAAGCTGGCGGTGCCGGAACACATCATCTCGAAGCCCGGCAAGCTCACGCCCGAAGAATTCGAGAAGATGAAAATCCATCCCATCGTGGGCGCGGAAATTCTCGAGCAGGTTGATTTTCCCTATCCCGTGGTTCCTATCGTTCGCGCTCATCACGAGAAATGGGACGGCAGCGGCTATCCCAATGGATTGCAAGGCGAGGCCATCCCGATCGGTGCGCGCATTCTGGCCGCCGTCGACTGCCTCGACGCGCTGGCTTCGGACCGTCAATACCGGAAGGCATTACCACTGAACGAGGCCATGGCGAAGGTAGCTTCAGAAGCCGGTGTCAGCTTCGACCCGCGTGTCGTCGATATTCTCCAGCGGCGTTATGTGGAACTGGAGAAGCTGGCCACGCAACAGCCTTTTCAAGCTCCGCCGAAATTATCGACCGACGTCAAAGTGGAGCGGGGAGCCGCTCCCGCGACTGGTTTTGCGGAGTCAGAAGAACCAGTTGCTCAGGAGTTGGTCTCAACAAACAATCGCGCCGAAGACATCGCCGCCGCCCGGCAGGAAGCCCAGGGATTCTCCGAGTTCGGCCACCGCCTTGGCAACGCACTCAGCCTGGAGGACACGCTGTCGCTGCTTTCCGTGCGCATGAAGCGGCTGGTGCCGCACGACGCGCTGGCTGTGTACGTAGTCAGGAACGAAATTCTCATCCCGGCGTTCGTGAGTGGAGAAAACTTCCGCCTGTTTTCCTCTTTGAGAATTCCCATCGGCGAAGGTCTGTCGGGCTGGGTTGCGCAGAACGCCAAACCGATCCTGAATGGCAATCCCTCGGTCGAGCCGGGCTATCTGAACGATCCCAACAAATACAGTACGCTGCGCTCGGCGCTGGCCGTGCCGCTGCAAAGATCGTCGCAAGGAACGACTAGCGTCGTTGCCGTGCTGGCTCTCTACCGTATCCCAACGGATGCATTTACGCGGGACGATCTGAGTATCGTGCAAACCATGGCAGCAGTGGCAGCCTCGGCCATTGAAAACGCCCTGCAGCAATCCAGCCGGGACTCTGCCGTCAAAATTTCCGCCCGCGCCGCGCTGGCCGGCGCCGATTGAGCACGCGGACCTTGGCCGCGAGACGACCTTAACGCTTGTGGCGATGACGATACCTTGGTTCGTTGGCCGGGAAAGGTGCTAAAGTTTGCTTATGGAGATTAGGGTGAACGTTCCCGACGAGTTAGCTGCGCAGGCACAAGAGCGCGGCGTGCCGGTCGAGGCCTACGTCGAAGAGTTGCTCGCTCAGCAGATAGCGCAAGCCGCGCCGGGAAACGGGCAGTCGCGAACGCCGGAACAAATTCGCGCCTGGCTCGACTCTTTAGCGCAATTCTCCGACAAGATTCCGCCGTTGCCCGACACCATCTCCCGTGAATGGTTCTATCAGGACCACGACTAGATGGCCATCGTCTCGTGTTTAGTTGACACGAATATTCTGCTGCGTGTCGCGAGGCGTTCCGATCCACAACATAAACTCATTGACACGGCTCTCGCCAAGTTGGCCCTGGAGGGCACCACTCTGCACTACTCTCACCAGAACGTTGCCGAGTTGTGGAATGCAATGACGCGGCCCATCGCACGGAACGGTTTCGGGCTGACGGTAGCGGAAGCCGATCGCGAGGTCACAGCGATCGACGCAGGCATGAGCTTTTTGCCTGACAATGAAGCCGTCTATCGAGAGTGGCGCAGAATCGTCGTGCGGCACGCGGTCTCAGGGGTTCAGGTCTATGACGCTCGCCTCGCGGCCACCGTGCTCGTCTACGGCATCCGCCATATACTCACGCTTAATGTTGCGGACTTTAGTCGTTACCGTGGCCTTACAGCAATTCACCCGAGTAGCATCTGAAGCGCTGCACAATCCTTAAATATTTCCGCACCAAGAATCGCGCCCGTTTCCTGGTTCTTCACTCCATCTCAAAACTCAAATACGACAGCCCATCGCTGCGCTCCACCTGCAGTACGACGGCATCTCCCGTCTTCAAGCTGCTCAAAGCGTCACGCAGCGTCTCCATCGAAGTGATAGGCGTGCTGTTGAGCGAATGAATTACGTCGCCAGTTTGCAGGCCGGTGTCGGGCAGGATGAGGTCGGCGGCGCGGCCCAGCACAATCACACCCGATTCAATGCGCAGCGACCCGACCTGGCTGCGCAGGTCGCTCGTGAGATCGACCGCCAGAATGCCGAGGCGCGGGACGAGACTCTTCTGCGGATCGGCGGCGTCGAAGAGTTGGTCCATCTGATCGCGCTCCTCGATCGCCGGAACGTAGAGCGTCTTCCTCTCCTCGCCGCGCAGAATTTCCAGCTTCAGCACCTGATCCAACCGATGCAGATACAGCGCTGAGGAAAGTTCCGGAAGCGTTTCGACGCGCCGGTCGTCGGCAGTTAGAACAATGTCCTGCACCTTCAACCCGGCGGCGGCAGCCGGGCCATCCGGCTTCACATCTGCCATGATCACACCCCAGTGCTGCGCGAGATGCAGGCCGTCGGCCATCGTCGGCGTAATTTCCTGCGCCACCGCTCCGATCTCCACCCGATGCACGTGTCCATATTTGCGCAGGCTGTGGTAGACGAAATCCACGACGCGCGCCGGAATCGCGAAGCCCAGCCCCTCGCTGCCTCCGCCCTCGGAAAGAATAAACGTGTTAATCCCCACCACCGACCCATCCATATCGACCAGCGGCCCGCCGCTGTTGCCGGGATTAATCGGAGCATCAGTCTGGATGTAAGTGATCGCCTTCGACGGATCAGCCTGGCGCGCGACAGCGCTGACCACCCCCATGGTGACCGAGTTCTGCAAACCCTCGGGGCTGCCGATCGCAAATACCAGCTGCCCCACGCGCGGGCGTTGCTGCAGCAGCGGAAGCGTGGGCAGATCCTGCTCGTCGATCTTGAGCAGCGCCAAGTCGGTCTCTTTATGCACGCCCAGCAGCTTCGCTTCGAGGATCCGCCGCTTCCCCACCGGCACCGGGCGGCTGGAATCGCCGGGCAGCGGCAGCGCCACGCGGATGCGCTGCGCGCCTTCAACCACGTGCGCGTTTGTCATGATGTAGCCGCTCGAATCGACAATCACTCCCGATCCCACCGCATGCTGGCGCACGATGAGTGCGGTCTGCGTCTTGTCTTCTTCCTTCAGCGGGCCATAGCCGGTCACCAGAATCTGCACCACCGCCGGAGACACCTTCGCAGCAAGGCTCTCCAGCGCATTGTTGAGCTGCACCAGCGGCATCAGTGCCCGTTCGTCCGGACTCGCCTTCGACGCTTCGGCTGCCCCGGTGCCCGGACCGGGACTCCCTGGCCTCTGCGCCGCAGGTTCCTGAGCTGGCAGAAACGCAGTTGAAGCCAGAACGACTGCCATCAATTGACTGATAAAACGACGCAGGCGACACTTCGCGAACGCATGCGCGGAACAAGGATCGAGCATTTATTTACTCCCAAACAAATGAAGAAGGACTCTTATCAGACGGTACCACGCCGGGTTCGGTTGCACTGTAAAGCTGGGTCAAGGTTTCGATGTTTTGAGGTTTGATCGAGTCGCAGTCGCGCATCCCGTGTAGCCGCATCTCGTACGAGCCGGGGACACCCGGCAGGCTTACACTTCGCGGTTGCGTGGGCGTCCCCAACTCGCAGAAAAAACGACGGTGCAACACGTTCCAGCTTATAATCAGCCGCGCAGGTCGGTTATTAGTGTGACTCGCACTTTAACTTACGCTGCCAACTTCCTCCTTTGAAGGCTGGGGAAATGTGCAGTTTATTCTACGGGGTAGATTGGACCACCGTTCTCGCGCGTTCTGAATCATTAGCGAAGATACTCGCTATCCTGGCTGGAGGGATTTGGGCGTATTTTCACTATTACAGAAGCAGGCAGTATTACCCGCGGCTTGTGCCTCAGCCGGTCGGGAAAATAGTGCATCAGCAGGGCAGGGACTATTTGCATGTTGTTCTTAAACTAAAGAATTGTGGATTCAGCAAAGTGTGGATCGACCACGACAAATCATGGCTGAGAATATACGCATGCGATCCTGATCCTGCTCCCAGCGCTATTGACGACGTGGATTGGACTCGGCTGGCTACCTTTCCCGTTTTCAAATCGCATAAATGGATCGAATCCGGCGAGGATATCGAGGATGTGCGTCTGATCCTGTTGACTGAGCCGTCGCAGGGCGCATTCAGGTTAGAGTTGAATGTGTTCGGGAAGCCAAAATCAAATTGGTGCGCAGAGACGATTGCTTTGGAAGAGAAAGACCCAACTGCTGCGACGTAAGAGTTGAGTTGCAAATCGTACCTTCGGAGGTTTTATGCCTGATGAATATTATGGGTTAAGGCAATTCCAGTTAAGCCCTCCTGGAAACGGTGGTGGTCCAGGCGACCAGCGCCGAGCTGAGGCGGAGAAGAAAGAGCAAGAGGAAAAGTCCAAAGCTCGAAAGAAGGACCGGAAGAACTAAGGACCGGAAGAACGAAGAACAGAAGAAAAAAAATGAGAAATAGAATTCTTTGCCTCACCGTTTGGAGTCGGCTCCCCAACATCTGACGTTCAACACGAAACACTCATGCAGGTAGGATGTGAAGTCTGCCCCTTGACGATCCAAAAGTGCGTCAGCCCGCTAGTCCCCTGCTGCAGATCGTCTTCGCTGCCACCAGGGGCGATACCACAGAGAGGGCAGCACTTCCAACCCACGCACCCACCCGCCCCGGGGGGAATCTAGTTCCTACCCTTAACTAACTCGTAATCAGGCTTTTATCCCGGTAGCATCCATGATATAACCTGCCCTTAGCAACAAAAAATGGGTGAATCGCCTGCCGGGAGCGTATTCTGATGGCGTTGGCTTCGTTTGCCGGGAATAAGCGTCAGGGTGAGAATCACAAGTCAACACTAACTAACGCCGAGCACGAACGAGGAGGCACTGTGTCCGAAGCACGGACCGGAAAAAGGTTTCCGCTGGAATTGCCGATCAAGATACATAAGGAGAGCGCCAGCGACGACGCCAAGGGAACTACTGGAAATCTAAGCGCAGCCGGAGTTTACATCCGCGCCGACGCATCGCTGGAGATTGGTTCCCCTGTGGAGTTTGAGATCACGCTTCCCCCTGACGTTACCGGGGGACAGGAAAATGTCGTCATTCAATGCAAGGGCCGCGTGGTGCGCACTGACCCCACCGGAGCCAGCGCCGACGGCAAGGGCGTGGCCTGCGTGATCGATTCATATGAGTTCGTAAGGAACTCCTAAGTTTTGGAGCGTAACGTTTGGAGCGAACTTTTGGAGCGCCAATAAAATGCTCAAACTGATTCTGGCCGATAACCAGGCTATCTTCCGCGCCGGCATCGCCAAGGTGCTGGCTGTCGAAGACGAGATGCGCATCGTCGCGCAGGCTCAAACTCCCGAGCAGATGTTCATGGCTCTGGATAAATTCCGCGCCGCGGTGCTGGTCGTCGCCGCCGGCTTTCACAACGATTTCGCCTCGATCATTCAGGCCGCCAACCGCGCCAAAACCCGCGTCGTGGTGCTGGCCGATACCGGCGAGAGCGCGCAGCGCCACATGGCGAACGGAGCTCACGGCGTAGTTTACCGCAACGTCACCAGTGCCGCTCTGGTCGACTGCGTCCGCAAAGTCGCCCGCGGCGAAACCTGGGTGCAGGATGTCGCGGTTCCCAGCGAGCTCACCGAAAACGATATGGTCGGATTGCGCGTCCGCGACCGCCTCACCGCCAAAGAGCTGCGCATCGTCGCGCTGATCGTGCAGGGTTACAAGAACAAAGAAATCGCCACCCAGCTCGGCACCACCGAACAAGTCATCAAGAATTATCTGCGCAACGTCTATGACAAGATCGGCGTCTCCGACCGTCTCGAGCTCGCCCTGTTCACCATCCACCACCGCATCCTGAACGAAGCCGCCGCCGCCACCACCGCAGGCCCCGCCCCCCAAGCCCCGGCCGGAGTAATGCCGTAAAGGTTTCGATGGAACGGAAAAGCCGCCCATCAGGCGGCTTTTTTTCGTAGCGGTACACCCTGATTGTCATCCCGAGCAAGCGCTTTTTGCGCAGCGAGGGATCTGGGCGAGCCGCGCGGTGCGTCGCGTTCTCTGCGACGCAATAATCGCGCGTTTGGCTCGCCTCCTTATCAACTGCACCACTACTCTTTTTCTTGGCTCTGTACCTTTGTGATGCTAAAATGTATCACATGAAGAAAGCCTCGGTCCGCGAACTGCGCTACGGATTCAAGAAGATTGAACGCCTTCTGCACCAGGGAGAAGAGATTCAAATTACCAAGCGGCGGCGTGTCATCGCCCGCCTGGTGCCCGAAACCACCGAATCCGCAAAAATCCCTGATTTCCTGGCGCGGTTACGTTCCATCTACGGCGACAAAGTCCTGGCCGTCACCGGCGCCGAGCTGATCTCCTCCGATCGGGGCCGCTATTGAAGGTTTACGCCGACCCCAGTTTTATTGTGTCCCTCTACAGCCCGGACACGAACTCGCATGCTGCGGCCCGCACCATGCAAGCGCCCGCGGAACGTTTCGTGACCACCTTTGGAGAATTGGAAGTAGTGAATGCGATGGGATTGCGGATTTTTCGCAAGGAAATCTCGCCGGCGCAAGCCCAGTCTTCTCTTCTTGAGTTCGAGCAGGACTTGCGCGACGGAGTTTTCCAACTCCGCGGCCTAACCGATCCAGTTCTCGAACGGGCGCAACAGCTCTCCCGGCAAACCACCCCCAAACTCGGTACGCGCACGGCAGACCTGCTGCACGTAGCAGCCGCCCTCGAACTCGGCGTCGACTGCCTCTACACCTTCGACCTGCACCAGAGAAAGCTTGCCCAAGCTCTTCGCCTCAAGCTGAACTAAGGCAATCATATAGTTCTGTCATGCTGAGCGAAGTAGGATCGTCCAAAAGGACGATCCTACGCAGCCGAAGCATCCCTACCCGCACCACCACCCTAGCCCAAACAGGAGTTTTCACCACCAGCTCGCTCCTCCGCTGCTATACTCACCCCGTTCCTCTTCCCCTAGGGCTCCCGGACATCGCTTTCGAGGCAAGCAGTGAAGAAGTGGATCGTCACAATTCTGGCAGCGCTCGTCACCCTGACGCTGGCGCTCACGGTTCACCAGTGGATTCCCTGGCTCCTGTCATTCGCGACCACGAATAAAGAAAACATCGAACATCTCAATACCTTTGCTGAACTGATCTCTAAAGTCGTGACCTGGTCCGCCACAGCCGTTCTATTCATCTTCGGACTGTGGCAAAAGAAGAAAGATGATGCGGACAAACCGGGCTCTTCGATCACCAATTCCCACGCGGGGCGCGACCTAAACGCTGCGGGCCGCGACGTGCAAACGGGCGGCACGCGTGCCGAGCACGATGTAATCGGTCGGGATTCAATCGGCCGGGACAAGATTGGAACGGTCATCTACCAAACGGTCGCGGCGACCCCGGCTCCCGCTCCCACCCTAAGCCCCATCCATCAGCTCCCACCCCCGCCCGCCGACTTCACCGGACGCACCGCCGAACTCGCCGAACTCCGCGCCGCCATCGAAAAAGGCGGCGTCCACATCTCCGGACTCCAGGGCCAGGGCGGAGTCGGCAAGACCGCCCTCGCCCTCAAACTGGCCGCCGAACTCGCCCCCAAATACCCCGACGCCCAAATCTACCTCGACCTCAAAGGCGCCAGCGAAAAACCCCTCACCGCCGCCGAGGCCATGTCCCACGTCCTCCGCACCTTCCATCCCGAAGCCAAGCTCCCCGAGAAAGAAGAAGACCTTCGCGCGCTCTACCTCGATGTCCTGCACAACAAGCGCGCCTTGCTGCTAATGGATAACGCCAAAGACGCGTCCCAGCTCAATTCGCTGATCCCTCCCGATGGATGCATGTTCCTCGTCACCTCCCGCACGCGCTTCACGCTGCCGGGTCTCTATCAAAAGCATCTCGACACCTTTCCCTCCGGTGACGCGACCAGATTCCTGCTGGAAATCGCGCCCCGGATTAAAGGCGAAGCAGAAACCATCGCAAAACTCTGCGGCTACCTGGCCTTAGCCCTTCGCCTCGCCGGCACCGCGAATCGACGGGGCGAGGGAGCTGATCTGAACAACCTTGGCGTCGCATACAGGAGCCTGGGCGAGTACCACCGCGCCATCGAATACAACGAGCAACACCTGACTGTCGCACGCGAGATCGGAGACCGGAGGGGCGAAGGGGCGGCGCTGGGCAACCTGGGCGCTGCGTACGGATCGCTGGGCGAGTACCACCGCGCCACCGAATACCACGAGCAGCGCCTGGCGATCGCGCGCGAGATCGGAGACCGGCAGGGCGAAGGCCAGGCGCTGGGCAACCTGGGCGTCGTATACCAATCGCTGGGCGAGTACCGCCGCGCCATCGAATACTACGAGCTGGACTTGGCCATCACTCGCGAGATTAGCGATCGGAGGGGCGAGGGGACTGTGCTCTGGAACATGAGCGTGGCGCTCGACAAGCTCGGCGACCGCAAGGAGGCCATCGAACGCGCCGAAGCCGCGCTGAGGATTCGAGAAGAAATAGAAGACCCGAACGCCGCGAAGGTCAGAGAACAACTCGAAATCTGGCGAAACGCCTGACCCGCCGGCCTCATTCCCCCATGCTTTGTCACTCCCACCCCTTCGCAGCCGCGATCAGCGGCGAGAAGGGCGAGGAATCTGCTGTCCCCTCCCCCGCCAGAACTTGCGAGGCAAAAACGCAAAAAGAACAGGAAGCCCGATTCGATTGTCATCCTGACGAAGCGAAGTCCTCGGCTTCGCCGAGGACTTCCAAGGAAGGACCTCTGCACGTTGCCGGCACCATAGCCGCTACTGACAAGTCCACAGGTCCCTCGGTCCGCAAAGCCCTTGTCCGCTTTTTGTAAACTTTTCCCCCTCCCTACTTGACTTCCACCCAAATCCTTGTAATAACTATCCGGTCCTAGTAACCTAGGGGCCGGTCCTACCGGACGGGTTTGGGGGTGTTTCTGTTTGGCGGAAATTCGACTGCAAGAGGGTGAATCCCTCGAAAACGCGTTGCGCCGCTTCAAGCGCAAAGTGCAGCAGGAAGACATTATCAAAGAGGTCAAACGCCACTCCTTTTACCTGAAGCCCGGTGAGAAGAAGCGTGTAAAGGCCGCGCTGGCTCGGAAGCGCGCCCGCAAGAAAGTTCGCAAGGAGCAAGACTAAACGGAGAAAGACTAAAGCAGTAAAGGGTCGCCCCGTCCCGGGGTGGCCCTGCTCGATCTGGCCCCCACCAGGTAGAGTTGCGGTAGGGATCAATCGATACTCATCATTTCATTCGGCATCAAGTAGGAAAAGCTGTATCCACGCCCCGTTCCAGGGTGCGTGGCGGGCCGAGTCCAGGGGCAGTTGAGGGGGATGTTCATAGCCTGTGTTTGCTCTGCGCCATCGCCTTCCCCGCGAGAGGCCGGTGCGCCCACGGGCACTAGGGAGTAGCGGTTTGTCATCCTGTAGGAAGCGTTCTTAGCGCAGACAAAGCTTGCCCCAACTGACCGGGGGCTAAGCCGCGCGAAGGTAATGGAGCCTGACCCGAGAGAGCGCAAGCGACCGAAGGGCCAGTTTTGCCCGCTTCCTTGCCAGACTGCACTCCCCACAAGGGAGCCATCCTCAATGGAATTTCAGGATAAGGTACTGACCTGCATCGACTGCGGCACGGACTTTGTCTTTACTGCCGGGGAACAACTCTTCTTCTTCGACAAACAATTCAAAAACGAGCCCAAGCGCTGCAAGATCTGCAAGTCCAAGCGCGTCTCTGTCCTCGCCTCAACTCCTCCTCCGCGCGGCGACGGGCGCAATCATTCTCGTGTGGAAACTCGAGCCACCTGCTCGCAGTGCGGCAAGGAGACGACTGTTCCCTTCCGCCCCACACAAGGACGCCCGATTTTCTGCCGCGAATGCTTCACGCAGAAAAGGACCGCCGCTACCGCGTGAGCGCGTTGCCACCCAGCCGCGGCTGACCTGAAGGTGCGCAGCCTTCGGCAACCGTGGTGCGCGCGCTCTGCGTTGGATCGATGCGCGGTTGGATCGACGCGGCGTATCGCCTCGTCCGCCGCAAACACCCGACTTGCGCTACGATAGTTTCGTGCCCACCTTCCACGTGGAAAACTTCGGATGCCGCGCCACCCAAGCCGACGGCGCCGCCCTCGAACGTCAGTTCGAAAGCCGCGGCCTGGCCCGTGTCGACGCCGCGCAAGCCGATGTAGTCGTATTGAATACGTGCACCGTGACGAACTCCGCCGATCAGGACGCGCGCGCCGCCATCCGCCGCGTGCAGCGCCAGAACCCGTCGGCAAAGATCATCGTCACCGGATGCTACGCGCAGCGCGCCCCCGAAGAAATCGCCGCCCTGCCCGGCGTAACCGCCGTAATCGGCAACTCGCACAAGCACCGCCTCGCCGAAATCGCTCTGCCAATTCTTTCCGATTTAGCGCAGCGCAAAGCTTCTTTAGGGTCGCGCAGCACCTCCAGCGCTGCGATAGATTCCGCAAATTTAACCGCGGCTTCAGCCGCAGAAGTCGACCGCCAACAAACTCGCCGAGCCTTCCTTCCCATCTCCGCTCTAACTGAGAACCGAGAACTGAGAACTGAGAACTGGATCTTCGTCTCCGATATCTTCGCTCACACCGAACTGCTCGCCGCTCCCGTATTCGAGTCCGGCTCCCACCTCTCCGACCGCACTCGCCCCAATCTCAAAGTGCAGGATGGTTGCGACAACCGCTGCTCCTTCTGCGTGATTCCCAGTGTGCGGGGTCACAGCCGGTCATTGCCTTTACCACAAATTATTCGCGAGATGAACGCGCTCGTCGAAGCAGGCTACCGCGAAGTCGTAATCAGCGGCATCAACCTGGGCCGCTGGGGACGTGACTTGGCCGTCGGACTTCGGGCCTCAGACCTCAGCAATGAATCGCCGAATGAAGCATGCCGGATGAAGTCTGAAGTCCGGCGTCTGACGCTGCATTTCGTCGATCTCATCCGCGCCATCCTCTCCGAGACGCAGCTCGAAAAGCTCCGCATCTCCTCCGTCGAGCCCATGGATTGGAGCGACGACTTAATCGCCCTCGTCGCTTCTTCGCCGCGCATCGCCAGGCACGCCCACGTTCCGCTGCAATCCGGCAGTGACGCGGTGCTCCGCCGCATGCATCGCAAATACCGCCCATGGCATTATCGCGAGAAGATTGAAAAGATTCGCGCCGCCATGCCCAGCGCCGCGATCGGCGCCGACGTCATGGCCGGATTCCCCGGCGAAACCGACGCCGAATTCGATTCCACGCGCCGCCTCATCGAAGATTTGCCCCTCACCTACTTGCACGTCTTCACCTACTCCGCCCGCCCCGGCACGCCCGCCGCCGCCATGCCCAATCAAGTTCCCGTGCATGTCGCCCGCGAGCGCAACCGCATCCTGCGCGACCTCGGCGCAGAAAAAAAACTCGCATTCATGAACTCGTTTATCGGAAATCAGCTCGATGCCATCACGCTTAATGTGGTTCACCATGGCCTTAACCCACTCTCCCACCCTTGTCATTCCGAGCCGCTCGCAGCCGCGCGCCAGCGCGGAGAGAGCGAGCGAGGAATCTCAGCGTGTGAGTTCACCGAAGCCATCACCGACAACTATCAGAAGCTATATCTCAAGGGACGTCACGAACCCAACCGATGGACAAGCGCTCACATCGAGGGACAAGATAACGGAGTCCTGGTGGGAACCGCGTTTCTGGATCGCTCTCTGCCTCTCAGCTAGGTCAGGGCCTTCAGATCTGCTCCGGCTCCTCAGCATCGGGCTCCCGCACCGGCGCATCAGGATTTTCCGGGGAAGTAGGCGGCTCTTTGATCGGCGGCGGCATCGGCTCCGCCGGCGGCCGATTTGGGACCCGCAGCGTCGTTTCACACTTCATGTCTATCAGCATCGCATTCAGATGCGAAAAACCTCTGCAGGGATGGAGTCCGCATTTTCACCAGAAGGCACCGGGACTCGAAGAAGGCAAAAGATTTTGCATGGCCGCGCTCTGCCGGAAATGGCATCTAATGCCCAGGTTATAAACAGCTAAGTAGCGCCACGCTCGGAGGCTTGGACGAATCGAAGACGAACAGTGTCAGAGAATCGGCGGAGGGTATGAGGCGCTGAAGTTCAGATTTTTACTGTTTCTCTGAATGGAGCCGAGAACTACCTACGCCGGTTCCGCGTCCAGCATTCGCAAAAGCAAATCCAGGAGAGGAACGTGACCGAAAACACAAACGACAAAAGCACAGGCCAGAACGGCCCGCCGAAGTTCGAGTCAAAGTTTGACTGGATAACAGCGCGCTCCTCCTGTTCTCTTCCCAAGGTATTTCACACGCTGCGATTGCAGGTGGAGCAAGACGTGAAGACTCGCAACGGCCTGCGCCCCAACCTTTCCGCCTACGAGTTTTCCCTGACGGAAGATACCGGCGCATTCACCGTTCGCCTTGAAGCGCAAGGAGGACAAAGGTCGGTAGTCTTTACTCTCGCCGAGCACGCCATTTCAGTCCGCGATGGCATCGGCACCCAAATGTTCGAAGTGACCGTGTCTTTTGACGACAACGGCAAATGCAAGATGAATGTCAACGGCGAAGAGCGCGACTTCTGGCAAGTGCGACGGATGGCCCTGGAAGACCTGATGTTTCGCGGCCTGTAGACGCGCTCCCCTCGCCCTTCCCGGCGTACGATTCCCCTCTCCACCGCCGCAACAAATGCCACGCCTCCAGATACCGCTCATACTTGCTCTGCCGCCGCCACGGCGCCAGCCAGATGCTTCCCTTCCGCATCGCCACCACTCCCGCCGGAATGATGTACCACAAATCCAGCGGGATGATATACGCCGCCACAAAATCAATCTCCTCGAGCACGTGCTCCAGCCTCTTCCCCGCCGGCACGTGGCACGGATACGCTCCTCCCTTCGGCCGCCTCATCGTCGATTTCACCTGCACCCGAAACGCCCGCCCATCCTGCTCCACCATCAGGTCGTACGGAGCCGAGTCTCCCCACAGCTTCGCCACTCGAAACCGCAGCTCCGTCGCCCTCGCCAAAAACCGAACCTCCGCCCACTCTCCCCGCTCCTTCGCATTCTTAAACTGCATACCCCGTTGCCCCATCGCAATCCTCACCCTCCAAAAACACGAAAGGCGCGACCCCTGCTCCCTGAAGAGCGGCCGCGCCGTCGGTTGTTTATCTGAATTTCTACTCTATACTTTCATTATATCACACAGCATAGTAAAAACTGCACAACTTTGCATGCAGTTGCACAAACTATTTTGGCATAAATATCGATGACTCATCAAACTATGGTATCGTGGAAACTTCTATCTCCGACGTGGGCAATCCGCCGCGTAGAAGGAAGCAGTTCTATGGATACCGTTAACGTCCAATACTTTTACGGCCTTGGTCTCGCTGTGGGGAAAGTTGGAGCCCTTGCGATGTCCGACGAAAGATTGAATCAGCCATCTTGGGCCAATGTGCTGCCATCGGCAATCGAGTGGTCTAGGAATTGTGCCGCCGAAGGTCTGAACACGCTGCCTAAAACCAACAAAGCAGCTGCCGTTCTTGCCGAAGCATTCAGCACGCTTGCTAAATTATTAGGTCAAGACCGGGACGTAAGTTTCAAGGAGTCCCATGATATTCAGGAGGCTATCGCCGCTTTTTATCATGTCTTCGAGCAGGAAGTTGAGGACATGCATTGCTATGTCGTTACGCCAGTTGGAGCATTTGCGGTATCTGTTCTCTTGAAGAATGCCAGTGCTCACCTTTCCAAGGGAGCACAGCAGATTGTGTCGAAGGAGGTTAAACAGGATTTCAATAAGGCTGGGGAATGCCTAGCTCTTGACTTGTATACGGCTTGTGGTTTTCACGCTATGCGCGCAGTAGAGGCTGAGGCCAGCATTTACCAGCGGGAGGTTACCGGAGTCGATTTAGACGATGTTCCGCTCGGCACGCTCATTTATGGTGACAAGAAAAACTATCCCGATTCCGGTTTGCGAACTCAGTATGCCAAAGAGGGAAGCCTGCAAGATAGCCCGTTAGGGTTAGTTGTTTCACTTCTGTCGCAACTAAATCTTATTTATCGCATTCCCATCATGCACCCAAAGATGCAACTAGACGCAAGCAAGGCCAAGTTTGTTTTTGATACGGCAGCCATTGCAATATCTGCAATGGTAGAAGATGCCCTCACGCGCTTCATAGAAAAAGAGAAAGCAGCTACGGCGCTCGCGCAAGCCCAAGCATTGACGCTTTCACCGCAGCCATAATTGTTTGGTTTGATAAAATGAGGCTTAATGAAACATTCCGCAGAATACAACCGATTCACAAACCTTGTGGATCATCTAATCCGCGTTCCACGCGAAGAAATGCAGAGGCGCGAAGGAGAGTACCGCAAGCAAGTAGACGCGAATCCCAACAGGCGCGGCCCTAAACGCGGCAGCAAAAAGCGGAAAGCGATTACGCCTTCCGCTTCCGACCACGAATCCCCCTCAGAGGATTAGAAAGGGACTTCCGGTTTTTTATCCTCCTTCGCCGTCAGCTCTGCATACGTCAAACGCTTTCCGACAATTTGTTCGCACAGCAGGCTGAAACGATCCGCGTCATTCATGGGGTTATCCTTCGTGGCGCGATTGTTGAATCGAAACGCTTGCTCATCGACATAGCGAAACAAGTGAAACGGCTCAACAGCAACATATGTTCCACCGAGTCCACGCTTGAGCAAAGACCAGAAGTTTTCGATTCCATTCGTGTGTACGTTCCCTTGCACATAGCGCTCAAGATGGTTTACGACCATATGCGTGTACGTGTCCGGTAGTCCATCGTAGTTGCCAAACTCATCGGTCATAATCGCGGTTCCGGGCGCAACGTGCTTCCTGATGAGAGCGTGCATTCGTATCTTGTCGCGATGAAAACCTAGAACGGTAGTCTTAACCTTACCGCTGCGCTCCAACATGCCCATGACAACAGCCTTACCGTGTCCGCCTTGCATTCCACCATCGCGGCTCATGCGCTCCCGCTTCGACTTGTGCATGTTCCGCGCCTTGCCGCCGATGAAAGTCTCATCAATCTCCACCTCGCTGTTTGGATCGCCTCCCAGTTTGCCGCCTTCCTTCTTGTCCTGCATTCCAAGTCTGATGCGATGCAGCATGAACCATGCGGCCTTTTGGCTGACTCCCAGCGAACGGTGAATTTCCCAAGAGCTAACCCCGTTCTTGCAATTAGCAACCATCCACATCACAGGCAACCACTTCTCAAGACCAAGTGGCGAGTCCTCAAGCACAGTCCCAGTCTTGATGCTGAATTGCGCCTTTGGGTGCCGCGTCTTGCACTGCCACAAGCGGCGAGACGGAACAAACGCAACGTCCTTCCGCTTGCATGTTGGGCATGTAACGCCCTTCGGCCACCGTCGCAAGGCCAAATAGTCGATGCAGTTATCAGGATTTTGGAAGTAGACGATTGCGTCTGCTAAGGTCTTTGGTTCGTGTGTCATGCAACCTTTATAGCAGGAATGGTCTGATGAGTCAAGGATATTATTACCACTATTTTCCCTTTGCTTCCCACCACATAACCCCAATCGTGTAATTTCTGCCTATTGACAACCTTTTCCCCGGAATCGAAAAAGCCCTCGAAGTCAGAAATTGCGGCTCGCACCACCGTGGAAGAGCGGCGCTTCAGCGCCGCGTAAAGCCCTCAGAAAATTACCGGGTTTCAGCCCCAGCGAGGTCGCGTTGATGGATTGTCATCCAGAGCGCAGTCAACCGATTCGCAAAGCGAATCGGTTCGCGGAGTCGAAGGATCCCTACCCGAATCGCACCACCGCCAGGCTAAGCAAGGTATTTCCATCACCACCCGCATTTCTAGCCTGAGACCGCCTTGCCGCGCCACCAATGCAGAACCCCAGCTCCCGTTTTGGGAATCTTAATTGGTCGGCATGAACTGTTGGCGTGGCTAAAGTGATAGGATTTTGTCGCTTAAAACATGCCACGTGAAACGTTCATATCGTCCACAGGGAGGCTATCTGCAGCGGAGCAGCGCCGCTTCAACTCGTGCCCGGTCGGATGCAAGAAATTGTGGGAGCCAAGGGTTACCTCGCTTTCCTCATATTTCGCGATCATAAGTGGCGTAGTGAGCGCGGACGATAAGTTTTGGTTTCGCGGGCATTCGGCGCCCAATAGGAGCCTAACGCCAAGCGCCCTTCGCCCCTCCCGACTGCCCGATCGCAAGAAAGCGCTAGATCTAATCTTCGACTTCAAACGAATCGCGGAGGCGAAGCTGCCACGGCTACCCGAGCCGAATGATGAGTTCAAGTGGGCGCAAATCGCCCAGCACTACGGACTGCCGACGCGTCTCTTGGACTGGACTGAGAGTGCCATAACAGCGCTGTACTTCGCCTGTCAGGAACCCGTTTCAGAAGGGATGGTCTTCGTCATAAATCCCGTCGACCTTAATAGGCTTAGTGACCCGATGAGACCTCATATATTGGATCCGCACGGCGACGAAGACCTGATCCTGAGATACTTAAGACGCGGCCCGAGTGAGCCGAAGAAGAAACGCAGTTATCCGGTTGCGGTGAATCCTGTGTGGAGCTCAGAGCGCTTGATCGCACAAAAAGGAACCTTTACTCTACACGGCTCCATGTTCAGCTTGGACAACGCAGGCGTGTCTTCCCTGGTTGCTGTCCCCGTTCTCAAGGAGTACAAGCAACAGCTGAGGTCTGAGTTGCGGCGCGTTGGGGTTGACGAAATGACGCTCTTCCCAGAATTGGAACACGCCTGCAAACACTTGAGAATGTGGAGCGGACTGTTGGAGTTCGACTGAAATGACCCACCACTACATCCCGTTTGCGAATTCGGCTGGCGATTGGCATCTGGTTGGCTCCATGTACTCGGAAGCAGCTGGTTGTCGCGTGACGCTTCAATCGGTGCAGAACGCCGGATCCCGACCCTTGCCTAAGTGCAAACTGTGGGTCGATGCTGGCGTGGACGGGCTACACTCGCCAAGGGTCGCCGCGGCAGAATACAAGATCAACCCACGCTACAAAACCTATATCCAGCAGTTCGGTGGCTACGACCGAATAGCTGATCCTCAGTTCCAACGCTCGCCTGACAAGGCTACGACGGCGGCCTTTGTGAAGTTAGTCCTTGATGCATCTCACGCAGTGGCTGGCTCCGGCTGGATCTCAGTGCCGCAGCTTCCGTATTCTGCCGGTGCGGACAGAAATAAAATCAATAGACTATTAGCAGAAACAGCATGGGAATGGAAGTCTGCGGCGCGGTGCCGCGAAAAGCTGATTCTCCCAGTCATCCTCGCCGAACAGGGACAAACCGACAAAAAGATGGCGCGGAATCCGAAGGTGGAATTGGCAAGCGCATGTCTCGAGTCCAGCGGCGCGGACGGGGTTTGGGTAGTAGACCCGACGCTGAACGACCAGGACGGCATGAGGGATTTCGAGAACATCAGATTCCGGGGCCTCGCGGACTTCCACGAGGAGCTAAATGCAAAAATCGCCTCCGAAACCGTCACGGTCGCCGGCCCATATTGGGGACTTAGTCTCATCCTGTGGGCACGCGGATTGATAAAGCTGCCGGCAATCGGGCTGGGAAAGTCCTACCAATACCACATCGCCGGGGGGATGCAGAAGCAGCCGCTGTCGAGACTGGCCCTGGCCCCGTTAAGGCGTTTGGCTCAATGGTCACCGGCTCTACGGAAATGGCTGGAAGAAGCGCTCGGGAGCCTCCCTAAAAGCGACCCCGCGCACCTGGAGTTTGAGAAAATCCACCGGAGCTTCGAATCGCTACAGAACGAGGATGTCTCACGTCGACAGACAGCGCGCTTTTATAGGGAGTGGATAGGGAAGATCGAAGCCGTGCCCGCGAGTAGCAGGGCGCTGTCCCTATACCAGGATTTTTCAGCCGCGTATGTACTCGGAAAGGGCTTGAAACCTTTGCCCGAACCTGAAAAAGTGAAGGACCCCGCGCGAATAGCGAAGCAATTCATGGTCAACTGTCTCTAGCGCGCCAGAATCGTTCCACGACGTGGGACTGAATGACCTCGCTACGAGGCGCGTCCTTCGCGGAAGGTCTGAGAAGTTCGCGGCAACCGTGGTGCCAGACCGCGAGAAGCCCTACGCCATGACGACTGAATATCTTCGCTCGCTCGCTCGTTCCTATTCGCAGCGCGAGCCTCCCAGGGAGCGCCACATACGAGTCCGTTGCAAATAGCCGGTTTGACGCCGCCTGATTCAGCGCCTCAGAGACCCGCGCCAACTTCAGCTCTACAGCAACGATCTTCAGATGCAACGGTGCCCAGCCATTCAGTTTTTGGAAAAGCCCGGGCCGCGGGCTCGTGACGAACTTACCGCGGGCGAGGAGAGTAAGCTCTCTTGAAAGGGCATCGGAGGGCAGAAGGTCTGCAAGATCCTTGCGGAGCTTTGCCAAACTGATCGACTCTCCCGTCCCAGCCTCAGGAATTCTCGACAGGACATGCAGCCGGATCGGCGGACCCACTGGTTGGGTCTGGCCGTACGATAGCCGAAGTTTCACTCTCGCGGGATCAAGCTTAACAGCCACCAAATCGCAGATCCCCCAAGGCAACGAGAACTCCGACCTTGCCGTCAAGCCACGTCGACTCATCCAGCGAATAACCGGGCTAGCCATCTCACTTTCAAGCCTGAACCGATTCTCAGCAACATAAGGCAAGTGGCGATGACCCCGTATCGGTATTATCCACCCTTTTGGGATAATTCATACTTTTTTCGTGGTCCTCGCCCCAAAGAGGCCGCCGACCCCTTCCGGTCCCTCTTGAAGCGGCTCGTACGGCCAATCCAGCCTCCCCAACCCCATGTTATAATTTCCTATTCCCAGTCGCTTAGTGCGCGGAGGACCGTATCGACAAACGTTTTATCCGTACCAATGACCGCATTCGAGCCCGCGAAATTCGCGTGATTGACGATGAGGGTGGACAGATCGGCATCATGCCCCCCTTCGAAGCGCTCAAGTTGGCCCGCAGCAAGAACCTGGATCTGGTCGAGATTTCGCCCACCGCGCAACCTCCCGTGTGCCGCATCATGGACTACGGGAAATATCTCTATCAGCAGGAAAAGAAAGAGCGCGAGGCCAAGAAGCACCAGAAGACGATCACCGTGAAAGAGGTCAAGTTCCGCATTAATGTGGACGACCACGATTACGAGACCAAGAAGAATCACGTGCTGCGCTTCCTCGATGAAGGCGACAAAGTAAAGGCCACGATTTTTTTTCGCGGCCGCGAAATGACGCGAACCGGCTTGGGCCGGCAGATTCTGGAGCGGCTTATCAAAGACGTGGAACCGCAGAGCATCGTCGAGTTCCGCCCGCGGCAGGAAGGCAATACTTTGCACGCGATACTAGCGCCCAAGAAGTCGGCAGTCGAGCGCGAGAAAGAAAGAGAAAAAGAAGCCAGGCAGAAGGCAAAGCAGGAGCAGAAAGAAAAGATGCTCCAGGAAAAAATGGCGCAGGCGAAACTAGCGCCGGAGAAAAAAACTGAGGAAGAGCAGCCGGCCCCCGCGGCAGCTGTCGAGGTTCCGAATCCAGTTTCGCAGGCCTAGGGCTATACATAGTATCTACTGTTTGATTGTCATCCTGAGCAAGCGTTTTTTGCGCGGCGAAGGATCTGAGCGAGCCATCTAAGGAGCCTGCCCTGAGAAAGCGCACGCGACCGAAGGGCGCGTTTGGCTCGCTTCCTTAAATAAAACTGACGGCTGGCAACTGGCGGCCGCATTGAACGAGGAATTATGCCGAAATTGAAATCGCACAAAGGCGCATCCAAGCGCTTCAAGAAAACGGCCAACGGCAAAGTGAAGCGCGGCCATTCCGGCCTGCGTCACATGCTGAGTTCGAAAGCCAAGAAGCGCAAACGCCACCTGGGAACCGCCACGCTGGTAAGCGACGGCGACCTCCGCAAAGTCAAGCGGATGATTCCCTATCAGTAAGTTAGTGCCCGGTGGTCAGTGATTGGTGGTCAGGAAGTCGAACGGATCTTCTGGCCACTGATCACTAACCACTGCTTTAGGCGCGTGAAGAGGTCACGGTTCACACCTTACCTCCAGCCGCCAGTACATAGAACGCAAAAAGGAGAACACCAATGCCCCGTGTAAAACGCGGAACCAAACGCCGCGCCAAGCGCAAGAAAATCTTAGACCGCGCCAGCGGATACTTCCTCACCAAATCGAAACTGTACCGCTCCGCCAAAGAGGCAGTCGAACGCGGCCTCAAGTTCGCCTATTCCGGACGTAAGCAGCGCAAGCGGCAGTATCGCTCGTTGTGGATCGTACGCATCGGCGCCGCGGCCAAGCTGAACGGTTTGAGCTACAACCAGTTCATCCACGGATTGAAGAAAGCCGGAGTCGAACTGGACCGCAAGATTCTCGCCGACCTGGCCGTGAAAGACGCGGGCGCGTTTAAGAGCCTGGTCGAGCAGGCCAAGGGCGCGCTGGCGTAGCAGCGGGCTTCGGCTGTCGGGCTTCAGCTTTCGGCTGTCAACGAATCCCTGTCATTCCGAGCCGTTCGCAGCCGCGCAACGCGCGGAGAGAGCGAGCGAGGAATCTGCTTTTCTGCTCGTGGCGAGAGAGCAGCAGATTCCTCACCGCTGACGCGGTTCGGAATGACAAATCCTGAAAGTTTTCACAGATGGCATATGCCGTTCCCAAACTGACGGATTACTCGGCGGCCGCGCTGGAAAAAGCTGCTGCCGAGTGCGTTGGCGTGTGCGCGGATGAAGCTACGGCCGTACACAACGATGCTGCGCTAAAGGCATTTCGCGACCGGTGGATCGGACGCAAGAACGGCGTCCTGACGCAGATCAACGATTTATGGCTCAAGGCTGCGCCGAAGGACGCCAAGAGAGACGCGGGCCGCATCGTCAATGAGGTCAAGGCGGCGGTCGAGAATATTCTTCAGACGGCTGAGTTGAATCGGCTCGAAATTGCAACTGGAACTCCTCTTGCTCGCGACCGGGTCGATATCTCCCTGCCCGGCCTCCGCCGCCCCATCGGCGCCGAGCATCCCGTCATCAAAACAACGAACGAGATGGTTCGCGTCTTTCAGAAGCTGGGTTACTCCGTGGCCGAAGGTCCGGTTGTTGAAACCGATTACTACAACTTCGAGGCCCTGAATTTTCCGCCCAATCATCCCGCGCGCGATACGCAGGACACTTTATTTATCGCGGGCCAGCAGTCGAAGCCGCAACGCGAGCGCTTGCTCCTGCGCACGCACACGTCTCCGGTTCAGATTCGTACGATGGAAAAAATGCGTCCGCCGATTCGCATCGTGATTCCCGGCACCGTCCATCGCAACGATCCTCCCGATGCCAGCCACTCGCCGATGTTTCACCAGATCGAAGGCCTCGCCGTCGATACCAACATCACCTTCGGCGATTTGAAGGGCACGCTCGATCACGCCATGAAAGAATTCTTTGGATCGAGTGTGAAGACCAGTTTCCGTCCGTCGTTTTTTCCGTTCACCGAGCCCAGCGCCGAGATGTTCGTTTCCTGCTTCATCTGTGGCGGCAGCGGCAGGCGCGGCACCGATAATGCCCCGTGCCGTCCCTGCAAACAGACGGGATGGATTGAGATTCTTGGCTGCGGCATGGTCGATCCCAACGTCTTCGAGTTCGTGAAGCACAACGGCTATGACCCTCGGCGTGTTTCCGGGTTTGCGTTTGGCATGGGCGCCGACCGCATCGCTTTGCTGAAGTATGGAGTGGATGATTTGCAGTTGTTCTTTCAAGGGGATGTCAGATTCTTGGCGCAGTTCGCATGAGTGTGGCGAGAGCCTTGCCGGCGCCGAGGAAAGCAGGTTCCTCGACTGCGCATGAGCTTCATTTCATGAAGCTCATGCTTCGCTCGGAATGACAGTGCTTTGGTGGTTTCGCGGACCAAACGTTTAAGACGAATGAAAATTTCGCCACAATGGGTGCGCGAGTTTGTTGATCTCGCGGTCGATGACCGGCGACTGGCCGAGGCTTTGACCGGCGTCGGCATTGCCGTGGAAGGAATCAGCAGCTCAGGCGCCGACACAGTCTTCGAGATGGAAATCGGCACGAACCGTCCCGACGCGATGAATCATTACGGCGTGGCTCGGGAGGCGGCGGCGATTTATGATTTGCCGCTGAAACCGCTGTCAGCTCTCAGTCATCAGCCTTCAGCAAAACCCTCTCACCACGCACCCTTCCCCATCACCGTCGAAGAACCGCAGCTTTGTCCGCGCTTCTCGGCGCAAGTCGTGCGCGGCACGCACGTCAAATCTTCCCCGGAGAAAATTGCCCATCGCTTGCAATTGCTCGATCAGCGGCCCATCAGCAACGCCGTTGATGCCACGAACTACGTCCTCTGGGAAATGGGCAAGCCCACGCACGTCTTTGATATGGATTTGCTAGAGGGTGGCCAGCTCATCATTCGAAAAGCCAAGAACGGCGAAAAGCTGAAGACGCTGGATGGCGTCGAGCGCAAGCTTTCTTCCGAAGATCTCGTGGTGGCCGATGCAAAAAAGCCCGTCGGCCTCGCCGGAGTGATGGGCGGCTTCGACACCATGATCACCGCCAACACGAGCAATATTTTGATCGAATCCGCTTGGTGGGATCCCGTTACCGTACGCAAGACTTCGCGGCGGCATGGGATTCATACCGACGCGTCGCATCGCTTCGAACGCGGCGCGGATTTTGAGTCGACAGTTTTGTCATGCGACCTGGTCGCGGCCCTGATTCTGAACTCCGGCGGCGGAGAATTGGTTGGCGATGTCGTCGATATCGTCTCACGGAAATTAGATCAGGCTCCGATCGTGCTCCGCCTTGCCGAGGTTCGCCGCATCCTGGGCGGAAATCTCGAGACCAGCGAGATTTTCCGCATCCTGAAAAAGTTGGGTTTCACACTGATCCCCGAGGGCCAGGAAGAAGAGCAGTTCCGGGTGCAGATTCCCAGCTGGCGTCTCGATGTCGAGCGCGAGATCGACTTGATCGAAGAAATCGCGCGGCTGCACGGCTACGACAAATTCGAAAATACTTTGCCGGCTTACAGCGGCGCTGTCGTGGAGCTGCCGCACGCTGCCGTGGACGCCACTTTGCGCACGCGGGCTCTGGCGCTCGGTTACAACGAAGCCGTCTCGCTTACGTTTATCTCTCATGCCGACGCGGAAATGTTTTCCTCGGCGAAGGTACTGGAGCTGGAAAATCCGCTGAGCGAGGAAGCCAGCGTGATGCGCACATCGCTCGCTCCGGGCATGTTGGACATGCTGGCCTGGAATCTCAATCGCGATTCAGAGAACGTGCGCCTGTTCGAGATGGGCCGGGTGTACGAAATGCGTGATGGCAAGCGGGTCGAGCCAGCGCGTGCTTGTCTGGGAGCGACGCTTGCAGCGCTGAACCCATCGATTGCCCTCGGAGACATGATCGATGTGAGTAAGGATTCAAAATCTCCACCCAAGCCAAAAGATGGCTTGGATGGGGCACCCGCGGAAGTATTTCGCTCATTCAAGGGCGATGTGGAGAATCTGCTGGCGCCGTTCGCCGGCAATGAGCTGACCTTCGATCGCGAGACGGCGGATTATTTTCATCCGGGACGGTCGGCGCGCGCGCTGCTGGATGGCGCTGTGGTGGCTCAATTCGGCCAGATCGCCGAAGGGAGGGTCGCCGAAGGGAAGATCGCCGAAGCGGTGAAGACGCAGCGCAAGTTGCGGCAGGATGTTTTTCTGGCGGAGATCGACCTTGAGCGGCTGCATGAACTCGGATTGCGCAAGGTCAAGTTCGAGCCGCTGGCAAAGTATCCCGCGGTGGAGCGCGATTTCTCGTTCGTGTTTTCCGATGACGTGGAGTACGAAGCGATGCGGCGGGCAGTGATTGGGCTGCGCATCCCAGATTGGCGGGACTTGTTGCGCGAGTTCAAGCCCGTTGAGATTTTCCGTGGCGGTTCGATCGAGCCGGGAAAGTATTCGATCCTGCTTCGCGCGCGCCTGCAGTCGGATGAAGCGACGCTACGCGATGAGCAGATCGCGCAAGCGTCTGCGGCAATCGTTGAGGCGCTGGGTAAGATTGGCGGAGTGCAACGGACATAGGCCGGTCCAGGTTGGGGCAGCATAGCCCCGAAGTCCCCGCCTAAAAGTCGGGTTCATCTTGCTGCCATGTGTGCTAATCTCCGGCATATGGCGGACGTAATTACTTCTCTTCCCACTCAAACCAAGCATTTTCTCAGCGACAAGGTTTCGCAGTTTACCGAATCGGTGATCCGGGAGATGACCCGGCAGGCGATGCTTTACGGCGCGGTGAATCTGGCGCAGGGTTTTCCGGATTTTGCGGCTCCTGCGGAAATCAAAGAAGCCGCACAACGCGCGGTTGCAGGCGACGTGAATCAATACGCCATCACGTGGGGCGCAAAGAATCTGCGCAACGCGATCGCGCGGCAGATGGGCGTCTGGCAAGGGATTGCGGTCGATCCAGAGAAAGAGATCACGGTCTGCTGCGGATCGACCGAGGCGATGATATCGACCCTGCTCGCCTTGTGCAACGCCGGCGACGAGGTGGTAGTCTTCGAACCGTTTTACGAAAACTACGGTCCGGATTCGGTGCTAAGCGGAGCGCGACCGCGCTTTGTGAAGCTGCGTCCGCCTGCGAGTGACGGCGGCGAGTGGACTTTCGACGAAAAAGAATTACGGGCGGCGTTCGACAAGAACACGAAAGCCATTATCGTTAATACGCCGAATAATCCTACCGGAAAAGTTTTCACCCGCGCGGAACTGGAATTGATCCGCGACCTGTGCCTGGAGTTTGACGTGCTCGCCATTACGGATGAAATCTACGAGCACATTTTGTACGACGGCACGAAGCACATTTCGATGGCGTCGCTCGAGGGAATGCGCGAGCGCACGGTGACGATCAACGGCATGTCGAAAACCTACAGCGTCACGGGATGGCGCGTGGGCTGGGCAGTTGCGCCGGAGAAGATCACGAATGCGATCCGCAAGGTTCACGACTTTTTGACTGTGGGCGCGCCGGCGCCGCTGCAGGAAGCAGGCGCGGCCGCGCTGAGTTTGCCGGCGGAATATTATGCAAAGCTGGCGGAAGGATACCGCACGCGCCGCGATCATTTGATTCCGGAATTGAATGCGGCGGGATTCAAGTGCTTTCTTCCCCGCGGGGCCTATTACGTGATGACGGATATTTCCGCATTCGGTTTTGACGACGATGTTTCATTCACGAAATATTTGGTGAAGGATGTCGGAGTGGCGGCGGTGCCGGGATCGAGTTTTTATCGCGATCCGCGGGACGGTGCACGCCAGGTGCGGTTCGCCTTCTGCAAGAAATTGGAGACGCTGGATGCGGCAGCGGAGAAGTTGGCAAAGTTGCGTCGAAGGTAGTCGCCCGCTCCTCGCTGCGTTCGGAGGGACAGCCGAGGCGGCTGTCCCTACATGAGTTTCTAGATCGACATCTTACTTTGTGATCACGCCGCAGGCGATGCGGTCGCCGGAGTTGCCGGAGGGATCGGTCTTGTAGTCATCGGCTTTGGCATGAATGACGATGGCCGTGCCGCCGTTACTGAACAGCGAATGCGGCCCGTCGCCCAGGGTAACGTCGTTATCCTCGAGTCGGATTCGGTTGGCTTTGCCCTCGGCATCGACGGTGAAGTTTCGCATGTCGCCGGCGTGGTGCCCGTCAGGACTGTCGAATCCGTGCTTCTTGCCTTCCGGGTTGAAATGCGGGCCCGCGGATTTGAAATCGGGCGCATCGCACTTCGGGTTTTGATGGAAGTGGATGGCGTGCTCGCCGGGCGGCAGGCCGTCCAGATGCAGCTCGAGTTCAACGCCTGATCCGTGATTCCAGAGGACAACCCTGCCAACGCCCTTGCCCTGGGCGTCCTTGAGTTCAACTACGGTTTTGGCGGCGCTGGGGAGTGCGAAAAGAATCACAGCGACGAAAGCGGCGAGTGCGGGGAGGGTTATCGGCTTCATGTCGGAATTATATCCAATCTCGGGTGGCGGGCACCAATGGGCCATGCTCGATCCACAGCAAGGTGGAGTATACTGCGGGAAAGTTTCAAATTCTTCCGGGAAAAAGTGCAATCATGGCCTTAGAAGCAGTCGAACAGGTAGCGGAGCAGGTTGCGGTTGACGATTTTCAGGTTCTAGAAGAAAAGGTCTATCGCACCATCGAGATGTATAAGGCAGCGAGGCAGGCGCAGGCAACGGCCGAGCGCGATGCGCAGCGCGTACGGCAGCAACTGGAGGAGCGCGACGAGCAACTGATCACATTGCGGCGCGAGGGCGTGCAATTACGGAAAGAGCGCGAAGAAATTCGCGGCCGCGTCGAGAAAATGCTCGAGCAGATTGAATCGATCGCGGAGGAACAAGCGAGTTAGTGCAGAATTGAGTGATCGGGCGATCGGGTGATTGAGCCATTGAAAAGCCAGCGGCTAACGGGTGGTTTTAATCGCTAAATCACGCAATCGCTAAATCACTAGATGAATTTATGGCAACGGCAGCCAAGGATTCGACTTTGAAAGACGCGCAGAATAACAGTGTGCGCGTGGAGATCTTCGACCAGGGCTACAACCTGCGCGGCTCCGATCCGGAATACATTCTGAAGCTGGCCGAGTACGTCGACGCGAAGATGCGGGCGGTCGCCGAGGCTACAAATACCATTGACACGGTGCGCCTGGCGGTCCTGGCGGCGCTGAATATCGCCGATGAATATCATCTGCTGAAGCGAAAACAGGAGTCCGGGGCAACCGATTATCAGAAGCGCGCGCATCTATTAGCAGATGCCCTGGATGAAGTGCTCGACGAGAAACGCAAGGCGGGATAGCCTCTTCGGCTCCTCCCTCGGCTTCGCTCGGGCCAGCGGCAAACAGCGCAGGCTGCCGCGCGCCGCGATCGACTTCCTTGTTTTATTAGCGCTGCTGCCCCTCAGCGCTTTTTCTCAAGAAACAACCATCCGGACTCAATCGAACGTGGTGGTAATTCCCGCGCTGGTCAAAAGCGCGAAGGGCGAAATCGTCTATGGTCTCACGGCGAAAGACTTCATCATCGAGGACGATGGCGTGGAGCAACCCGTTCACCTGGATGAGGCCGCGGAAGGGCAGCCCGCATCGGTGGTAGTGGCGATTCAGATCGGACGCCGGGCAAATTATGAGTTTCCGCGAATT
The DNA here is from genome assembly GCA_050012155.1 of Candidatus Sulfotelmatobacter sp. GTDB lineage: Bacteria > Acidobacteriota > Terriglobia > Terriglobales > Acidobacteriaceae > Sulfotelmatobacter. Next base: position 58,906 of record JBEKHS010000007.1, read on the forward strand.
CGCGGCTTGAGCGCGATGCTCGATCCCCTGGTCGCGGAAGGCCACGGAAGCGTAGCCATTGTCGCCTTCGACAGCCACGTGCACCCAGTTCAGGATTTCACCGGCGATTCCGACCAGATTGTGCGGAGCTTGAGAGAATTACAACCGGGCGACGGCGGAGCGGCGATTCTCGATGCCGTGGACTATTCCGTGAAGTTGCTCGAGAAAACTCCGAAGGAGCGGCAGCGGGTGTTGCTCCTGATCAGCGAGACCCGCGATCACGGCAGCCACGAAGCCAAGGTCGAGGATGTTGTGGCCGAAATTGGGCAGAGCAGCACCGCCGTTTATGCGTTGGCGTTCTCGCCCTCGCGTTCAAACGTGCTCGACACCATGCGCGGCAACAACAGCGCAGAGATGAATCCATCGCCCGATCTGCTGGCTCCATTGGTAATGGCGGCGGAAGCGATGAAGAAAAATATGCCCAAGACGGTCGCTTCCATGACCGGCGGCGAATATGAACTGTTCGCGACCAGAAAAAACTTTGACGCGCGAATGATCGATTTCACCAATCATGTGCATAACCGGTATCTGTTGAGCATCGAGCCCAAGAATCCCCATCCGGGATTGCATCAGTTGAAGGTGCGGTTGAGAGATGCGCGCGACAGCGTTGTGTTGGCACGGAGCAGTTATTGGGCGGCTGGGACGAAGTAGGGTTTTGTCGCTTGCGACTGGGTCGGGAGCGCCTCGCTGCGCTCGGCTGGACGGCCGAGGCGGCCCTCCCCACATGAAACTCCAAGGGCCGTGAATGAAATTGCAAGATCGGAATCCGGCCCCGCCATTACTTTGGATGCAAGTGTTCTGCCAACTATTTACGCCTCCCCTATTGCTAATTCACCGCGAGTTCTCCTAGCATCACTGGTGAAAGCCGGCCTGCGGGGTTGGTGATGGCGGTAACCGATTTTTGAACCAATGCTGAATGAACGGGGACTCGACTCGAACTAGGATCCGGTGTGCAACGCTCCGCCATGCGGAGATGCCTAAAGGGTCTCGGCGGGTTCCCAACGTCTACCCTGCTGGAACAGGTGCTGAGCCCTTCTATAATCAATTAATTGGACCTTCGCCGACGCAGGAGAGTCTATGACTATCGATGAACGGCTCGACCGATTGACTGAGCGGCATGAAGCTCTAACGCAGTCCGTCGAACTGCTGCTTCGCACCACCGAAGCGAACAGCTCCCAGATCGCGAGAAACGCCGAGTTGATCGCCAAGAATGCGACCCACATTGCCGCTCTGGTGCGCGTCGCCGAAAGTCACGACAACCGCATCTCCGGGCTGGAGGGCCAGCAATAGAATTCCTATCGCCTCGCCCGGGCACGGCTTGCACGAGCATCCACATTGGCTGCTCCCTGCTACACTGATCCCAACACAAATTCCCGGGTTCCTGCATCCAACTAACTGTGTATCCACAATTAATTCATTTCGGTCGTTTCTTTCTGCCAACTTACGGCTTCCTCGTCTCCCTGGGAGTGCTCATCGGACTATGGGTCAGCGTGCGCAACTCCGAGCGCCTGGGCATCAACGGCGACAACGCCTGGAATCTCGGAATTCTCGTCGTGCTGTGCGGAATCGTAGGCGCGAAGGTTCTCTACATCATCAACGACTGGAGCACTTACGCGGCCCATCCCAGCGACATTTTCAGCATCGCCACGCTGCAAGCCGGAGGAGTTTTTTCCGGCGGCCTGATTGCCGCGTTCCTGGCCGCCTGGTGGTTTGTGCGCAGGCATCACATGCCTGCGCTCGGAACCTGCGATGCGTTTGCGCCCGGCCTGGCGCTGGGCCAAGCCATTGGCCGCCTCGGCTGTTTCGCCGCGGGATGCTGCTACGGCAAGCCGACGCATCATTTCTGGGGCGTGGTCTTTCACAATCCATTGGCAAATCAGATCACCGGTACTCCGCTGAACGTGCCGCTCGAACCCACGCAGCTATTCGAGTCGGCGGTCGAGTTCGCAAATTTCATCTTCCTGATGTGGCTGCTGAAGCGCAGAAAATTCGATGGCCAGATATTCGGCGCCTTCATGTTCGTCTACGGCGTAGCGCGTTTCTTTTTGGAATTCATCCGCGACGATCCCGGCCGGGGGTCGGTGTTTGGCGGGGCGATGTCAGGGACACAGTTGATCGCGATCGGGTTGGTGATCGCAGGCGGGTTGATCTGGTGGCTGAAGCCGGGGACGAAGAACGTGACGGCGCAGCCGGTGGGGGCTACGCGGTAAAATCACCCCTGGACGAGAGAGTCGATTATGTCACTGGCGCTTCGCTGGGCTGTCCTGCTGCTGCTCTTTCCTGGCGTTTGTGTCGCTCAACTTGAGCTCGCCGGGTGTCGCTCGTATGAACCAACTATCGTGGATCTCCATGGAACGCTGATTCGCGAGACCTTTGCAGGGCCACCGAACTTCACTGATATTCGAAAGGGCGACGAGGCCGAGACATACTGGCTTCTGAAACTTGACTCCCCCATTTGTGTGAATCAGGACCAGTCCAACCCTGATCTCAACCCGGGTCAGAAAAACGTGCGCCGAGTCCAACTGGTGCTCGATCAGACAGCCTATGAGCAATATAAGGCATTGTTAGGCAAGAAAGTCGTGGCAACGGGCTCGCTGTTTGGGGCCAGCACCGGACACCACCACACTCCTGTCCTGCTTACCGTCACCCACATCGATCAACCGCGCTGGAAATGACGATCGCACGCCCCGATTTTATTTTCCGCTGCTGCCGACGATGAGCCAAAGCTCTGGATCAGTTTCTACGCGCCTTGTTTTCACACTTGCTCAAAACTTCTTCCTGAAAAACTCAAACAGAACATACCCGGTTAAAGCCGCGACCAGCGCAATCCCAAAATTCCCTGCTGTGAAAATATCTTCGAGTGCCCAACCTAGACCCCTCCTCGATCCTGTCCCCGAGCGTTCGAACTCTCCCATAAGAAGATTCGAATAAAAGAGGAACATGATAAAAGCTACTTCGATCACCGCTCGCCAGATATTTTTCTTCATAGCCGATATCGGTTCTTCACACGCTATTTGTACAAGATTATCCGCGCCGAGGCATCTCATTAAGACAGCTTGGCTCTACTTAGCTTGGCTCTGAAACACCCCGGCGGTTCGGTCTGGGGCCAGGTTCGTATCAGGGCACGCCTTCAAGGCGTGCCGCATGCGCCGCTCTTATGAGAAATGCGCCTAGGCCCTGCGGGGGCTGAAGCCCACTCGTTTTCGACCGCCATCGGCATGGCTGAAGCCATGCCCTGATACGAATCCTTTCCGGAAAAGTGATGTTGACGCGACGACGCAGCTTCCGGGATGTCGATAGGGCTACATAGCCGGCAGCATCCTTCGCGGCGAATGCCGCAAGCGAGAGAGCAGCCCGCGTCCGCAGGACGCGCGGCCTCTGATATCCTTCGCAGCGAATGCCGGAATCTTTTCCCATCCTCATTTCTGTCGCGTCCGAAGATGCGAATAAGCGCCTCGATCAGTTCCTCGCCGCGCGCCTCGAGGGCGTGAGCCGCGCTCGCGTACAGCAGATGATCGCCGAAGGCAAAGCGCTCGTCAACGACGCTCCGGCGAAGGCTTCGCTCAAGCTGCGCGGCGGAGAAGCCATCACCATTCTCGGTGAACCCTATCGTCCGCCGCTCAAGGCCATCGCCGAAGAGATTCCCCTCGACATTGTTTATGAAGACGACGATCTCGCCGTGATCAACAAGCCCGCTGGAATGATGGTTCACGCCGGCGCGGGCGCATCCGACGATGCCCGCAATCGCGGCACGCTGGTGAATGCCCTGCTGCACCACCTGACGAGCCTCTCGAAAGTGAGCGGAGATTTGCGCCCAGGCATCGTGCATCGTCTCGACAAAGAGACCAGCGGGTTGATCGTCGTAGCAAAAAACGACGCCGCGCATCGCAAGCTGAGCACGCAGTTTGCGGCGCGCGAAGTAAAGAAAAAATATGTAGCGCTGGTGCACGGCTGGGTAAAAAAGGATTCCGGCACGCTGGCCCAGAGCATCAGCCGCGACCGCGTGCGCCGCACACGCATGACCACGCGCCTCGAAGGCGGGCGCGCGGCGGTGACGCACTACCGCGTCGCACGCCGTCTCGATACAAAGTTCGGGAAGTTTACCTTACTCGACGTGAAGATCGATACGGGCAGAACACACCAGATTCGCGTGCATGTGGCGGCCATGGGCCATCCCATAGTCGGTGACACAACCTATGGCGCGCCCCGGCAGGCTCGCGGAAAAAATGCCGTGATCGGCCTGCCGCGGAATTTCCTGCATGCAGCCGAGTTGGAGTTCCAGCATCCCCGAACCGGAGAGACCATCGCCCTGAAAAGCCAGTTGCCGCAAGACTTACAGGAGTTTCTGAGCCGACTGGAGGAGTAGCCGGTCCCGCCTTCAATAGGTTCCTTCAACTCACCACCCGTCTTTCCGAGTTTCTCCGAGGCGGTATAATAGACACCAATAGGGGCATTCTTACGAGACACATTTTTTTCAAGCGCTCAGCGTTGAATTTAGCAGCGGTAGCCCTGCTGCTCGTAAGTTTGTGCAAACCCGGCGTGGCGCAGTCAGCAGCCGCCCCGGCAACTTCGCCCGCACCGGGCGCGACTCCACAGTCGACTCAGCCCTCGCAAGATCCCCCCGACCCAAGCGCCGACAACAGCAGTGTCCCGCGCATCCGCGTCGGCATCAACGAAGTGAATGTCGTATTCACGGTGACGGATAAGCACGGCAAGCGCGTGACCGATCTGAAGCAGGCCGACTTCCAGGTTGTCGACGACAGCAAGCCCGCAGTCGAGATCCGCAGCTTTCACTCGGAGACGAACCTGCCCCTGCAGGTGGGTTTGCTCATCGACGCCAGCAACTCGGTGCGTGACCGTTTCAAGTTCGAGCAGGAGTCGGCGATTGAGTTCCTGAATCAGACGATACGGCGGGGTTACGACCAGGCCATGGTCATCGGCTTCGATGCCACGCCTGAGGTGACGCAGGATTTCACCGACAACACCGAGGCGCTTGGCCACGGTGTGCGCGAGTTGCGGCCGGGAGGCGGAACCGCTCTCTACGATGCGCTGTACTATGCCTGCCGCGACAAACTGCTGAAGAAGGGACGCGCCGGGCCGACTCGCCGCGCCATCATCCTGCTCAGCGACGGGGAAGACAACCTGAGCCATGTAACCCGCGAGGAAGCGATTGAGATGGCGCAGCGGGCCGACGCCATCGTGTATACCATCAGCACGAATGTGAGCGGCACCAAGGGAGCCGGCGACAAGGTGCTCGAGCGCATTGCAGATGCCACCGGAGGCCGCGCCTTTTTTCCTTTTCAGATTCGCGACGTGACCAACGCTTTCGCCGAAATTCAGGACGAACTGCGCAGCCAGTACGACGTCTCCTATAAGCCCGCAGACTTCAAAGCAGACGGCCACTTCCGCACCATTGAAATCGTCGCCAGCGACCGCAAGAACTACCGCGTAAGAGCGCGTCGCGGCTACTACGCGCCCGTGGCTCAGTAGGAGCACTGCCGTTCCTGGGTTTTGAAAAGGGCGCGGCTTCGAGCCGCGCCGCAAACACCACCAGATCAGCCGTGGGTTTACAGAGTGCTGAAAAACTCGGATGCGCCGGCGCAGCGCCTGAAGGCGCTAATGAAAACGCAGCGTTTGCGGTATGCCTGAAGGCATACCCTGATACGAATCGTGAGTTTTTCAGCAAAGTGTTTAGCCGCTGGGGACGCTCACGAGCACTTGAATGCCGGGATACTCAGGAACGCCACTTCCGAAAAAATTAGGCATCAAGCCGGGCTTCCACGTGCAGTTGGCAAACGCTCCGGCGGAGGTGCGATCGGAACTACGCGACGCCCTGGCGGAGTGCGCCATCGCGAAGCCGCCCGACGCGCTCGACTTCGCCATGCTCTTTACCAAGTCGCGCGCGTAGTTAACGAAAGAGTTCTCGCGCATCGCGACGCGGCTGACTCCGGCAGGAATGCTTTGGGTGAGCTGGCCCAAGCAAAGTTCCGGGGTCGCGACCGACTTGGACGGAAATAGCGTGCGCGAGATTGGGCTGGCCGGGGGATTGGTCGACGTGAAAGTTTGCGCCGTAACAGAAATATGGTCGGGGTTGAAATTCGTGCGCCGGGTCAAAGATCGCAAGACATAAGATCGCAAGCTACGATGGACCGGGCTCCCACCGTTTCCCGCCGGTTAGCTGGGTACGATGCGAGCCCACCATCACCTCAAAAAAGCCGCTTGAAAACCCGGTTGAAAAAACTAGGTTGTGCTCGTGTTCCTGACCAGATGGCCGATGAAAAAAATCGCCGCCATCAGCAGCAGAAGATGAATCAGAGCGCTGGCCACGTGAAATATCAAAAACGCACACGCCCATAGAATCACCAAGAACAGAGAAATCGCGAGAAAGGCTCCAAGTCTCATTTGCGCCTCCGAACACCGATCTTCTTATAAGATCGCCTCAAAAAGATCGCCTGAAAAAACAACTGGCAAATCAAGAACGCATCTCGTTTATAGTGCGGGCAGCGCCCGCTTCGTATCGGCGGAAGCCTGTAAATGGCTGACGCCGGTCGGGTAGACGAGCGCAAGAAATCTCTGATAGGCGAACGCAAGAATAAGGAGTGACCATGGTACGAGTGGGATTAATCGGCTTTGGGCTGGCTGGTCAGGCGTTTCACGCGTCGGTGATTCGCGGCGTGCCGGGGATGGAGCTGGCCTGCGTTCTTGAGCGCAAGGGAACGCGCGTGCAGGAGAAATATCCCGACATTCGGGTGGCGCGCACGCTCGAAGAATTGCTCGCCGATAAGGAAATCCAGCTCTGCGTAATCGCGACCCCGAATGACTCCCACTTCGAGGTGGCGCAAACTTGCCTGCTGGCAGGGCGCAACGTCGTGGTCGACAAACCTTTCGCGCCGACTCTGGCTGAGTCCGAACAGCTGGTGCGCCTTGCGGCCGAGCGCGGACGCCTGATCACCGTCTACCAGAACCGTCGATACGACGGAGATTTTCAAACCATCAAGAAAATTGTCGACGCAGGCCGGCTGGGGAAGGTTGTGGAGTATGAGGCCCGCTTCGATCGCTTTCGTCTGGAACCGAAAGAAAACGCGTGGCGCGAAAAACCGAATCATCCGGGAGCCGGCGTGCTGTTCGACCTCGGTCCGCATTTGATCGATCAGGCGCTGGTTTTGTTCGGCGAGCCGCGAACCATTACCGCCTCGGCGTTCTGCCAGCGCGAAACCTCGCAGGTCGACGATTCTTTCGATGTTTGCCTGGAGTATCGCAGCGGCCTGCGGGCGATGGCGCGGGCCAGAATCATCGCCTTTGCTCCAGGTCCGCATTTTCTGCTTCATGGCACGAAAGGATCGTTCTTGAAATACGGAATGGATCCGCAGGAAGAACGCCTCCGCGCGGGGAATCTTCCGCAAGGAACCGATTGGGGCGCGGATTGGGGCGAAGAGGCCGAAGCGCTGTGGGGCACGCTCAGCCCAGTCGGCGAGCCCAGTGTGAAGGTGAAAACCGAGCGCGGCGACTATCGCGGCTTCTACGCCAACGTGCGGGACGCAATCGAGAAGAAGGCTCCGCTTGAGGTCACGCCGCAGCAGGCGCTGCGCACGATGCGCGCCCTGATGCTGGCCCACAAAAGCAGCCGTGAGCGGCGCACGGTGGAGTGGGGAGAAGCGGTGGAGTAAGGGCCTGTCCGCTATCGGACAGCGATTTTCATTCCCGCACAAAACCTGGATTCGAAAGACTCACTCCTTGCGCGTATTGCCCTGCAAATGAACTACTTACGTTAGAGACGATTTGGCGGAAAACGTGCCTCTCGAAGAGCATTCCATTGTGTGCGTGGAGGCTTATGTCCACCTTGTTTCAGGATCTGCGATATGCCCTGCGGCAGTTGCGCAACTCACCCGGATTCACTCTGACTGCCGTGATCACCCTGGCGCTGGGCATCGGCGCCAACACCGCGATCTTCACGCTCGTTCACGGCATCCTGCTGCGCTCGCTCCCAGTGGCCGACCCCGCGCAGCTCTACCGCATCGGCGACACGGACGATTGCTGTATCAATAGCGGCTTTCAGAACGATAACGGAGACATGTCCATCTTCTCCTACGATCTGTATCAACAACTGAAGACCGCCGCGCCCGAGTTTGAGCAACTGGCCGCCATGCAGGCGGGAGGCGGAACCTTCAGCGTGCGCCGCGGCGACGAACTGGCCAAGCCGCTGCACTCCGAGTTTGTCAGCGGCAATTATTTTTCCACGCTCGGCGTCGGCGCCTACGCCGGCCGCATGTTCACCGCCAATGACGACACCGAGGCTGCCGCGCCCGCCGCCGTGATCAGCTATGCCGCCTGGCAAGCCGAGTTCGCCGCCGATCCGCACGTCATCGGAGAAACCGTCCACATCCAGAGCCAGCCTTTCACCATCGTAGGCGTCGCGCCGCCGGGATTCTTCGGCGATCGCGTCACCGATACGCCAACGGGCGTGTGGCTGCCCCTCGAAAAAGAGCCGCTCATTCATCCCGGAACCGACTCCATCCTTCGAGATCCCGACTCACTTTGGCTTTATGCTCTGGGCAGGCTCCGGCCCGGAACTAACCTCGCCTCCTTGCGGGGCAAGCTTTCGGCCACCATGCAACAGTGGATGTACACCCGGCCAGATTTCACCACGAATGGACGCACCGCAGACATCCCCAAGCAGCACGTAGTGCTCGTCCCCGGAGGCGGCGGCATCCAGATTCTGCAACAGCAAACCGGCACGGGTCTGAAGACTTTGATGATCCTCTCCTGCGTGGTGCTGCTGATCGCCTGCGCCAACATCGCCAACCTGCTGCTGGCGCGCAGCACCGCTCGCCGCTCTGACGTGGCCGTGCGCATGGCTCTGGGCGCGGGGCGCAAGCGCCTCATCCGCCAGGCGCTCACCGAAAGCGTTCTACTTAGTTGCCTGGGCGGCCTCGCCGGCCTGGGCGTCGCATACGGCGGCGCGCATGTCATCCTCGCGCTGGCCTTCCCTGACGCGAAAGCCATGCCAGTCGAAGCCAGCCCGTCGCTCGCGGTCCTCGGTTTCGCGTTCCTGACTTCTCTCTTCACTGGCGTCCTCTTCGGCACAGCGCCCACCTGGATGTCGTCGCACGCCAAGCCAGTGGAGGCATTGCGCGGCGCCAACCGCTCCACGCGCGACCGCTCTTCCATCCCGCAAAAAAGTTTAGTGGTCTTTCAGGCCGCTCTTTCGCTGGTGCTTCTGGCCAGCGCCGGGTTGATGACCGAGTCTCTGCGCAATCTCGAAAGGCAGCACTTCGGCATCGTAACCGGCAACAGCTATGTGCTGCAGCTCAGTCCCGAGGCCGCCGGCTACACCGTCGACCGCCTGCCTGCGCTCTATCGCCAAATCGAAGATCGCTTATCGGCGCTGCCCGCCGTGGCCAGCGTCGCCCTGGCTATGTACAGCCCGCTGGAGGGCAACAACTGGAGCACCGCGATTTACCCGCAGGGACATCCGGCGGCCAGTCAAAACGACGTGACCTGGGCCACCTGGGACCGCGTCAGTCCCCACTTTCTCGATACCATCGGCGTGCCCATTCTGCGCGGCCGCGGATTCACCGAGCAGGACACGGCGACCTCACAGCCGGTCGCCATTGTCGATCAGGCCTTCGTGAAGCGATTTTTCCCCAACGAAGATCCCATCGGCAGACATTTCGGCCTGGAGGCGGCCAATGACGACATGTTTGAAATCGTCGGCGTGTTTGCCGACTTCAAGATCAACAATCCGCGCGAACCCGCTCACCGCCTCTATCTCCGCCCGTTTACCCAGCAGTTTGCCGGATACCACGAGGCGCTTGAACTCAGCATCGAGTCGCGCTCCATGTTCGCTCGCTCGGTGATCGTGCACTTCAATCGTCCCCAGCAGGATGTCGAGGCGCCCATTCGCAGAACTCTCGCCGGCATCGATCCCAATCTCACCCTGCTTGATTTGCGCACCCTCGATCGTCAGGTCGCGGACAACTTCATCTCCGATCGGCTGATCGCGCGCCTCACCAGCCTCTTCGCCATCCTCGCGCTGATTCTGGCTTCGGTGGGCTTGTACGGCGTTACCTCCTATTTCGTGGCCCGCCGCACCAGCGAGGTCGGCATCCGCATGGCTCTCGGCGCCACGCGGTCGAGCGTAGTCGCCATGGTCTTGCGCGGAGCGCTGTGGCAGATTTTGTTTGGCCTCGGCTTGGGCATTCCCGCCGCGCTCCTTGCCGGGCATCTGATGGCCAGCCAGCTCTATGGCGTCGCCGGTTACGATGTCCTCGCCCTGGCCACAGCAACCCTGGTGCTCGCGCTTTGCGCCACCGCAGCCGGATTTCTCCCCGCGCGCCGCGCCGCTTCCATCGAACCCATGGAGGCCCTCCGCAGCGAATAGCGCAGCCGTGCCCCGCACCAAGCCACGATCACTACCCGGATTGGGCGCTATGGAACTATGGAAGCGCTTCTCCAGCAATCGCCCGGGATCGGAGTGCGAAAGAATCGGCGTTCAGAATGCCGCGACCCGGCAGGACGGGTGTATGATCGCTTTCGTTCTTGAAGCCAAGAAGAACACTCCGGTCGGAGCATTCCCCAGTGTCTCGCGTCTCAACTGCGCTTGCGTTCGGGCTGGCGACGATCGTCGCCTCAGCTCAAAACGCGCCGCCTCCTCCGACAATTACCGTATCCACTCGTCTGGTGCAGGTAGGTGTCATCGTCCGTGACAAGAACGGCCCGGTCGCCGATTTGACGAAAGACGACTTCGTCGTGCTGGATCGGGGAACCCCCCGGAAAATCAGCCTTTTCTCCGTCGAGTCCGGGGAATCCGAGGATCTGCCCGTCCAGCCGCTTCCCCAAAACACTTTCGCGGACATCCCGCGATACAACGCCAGCGCACCGCGCAGCCTTACCATCCTGCTGCTCGACAACCTGAATACGTTTTATGGAAGCGCGCCGGAACCGTACGAGACGAGACCATACTGGATCGAAGATCTTGCTCTCACCAACGCGAAAGCACACCTCATCGATTTCATAAAACAGCTCGATCCACGGGATCGCGTCGCCATCTACGGCCTCAGGGATTCTCTGCATGTCTTATGCGACTTTACCAGCGACCGCAACCAACTCCTGGCGATTTTGAACACGTATGAAACAACATCGATGACGAACCGCAACACTGTTGAATCCGGCGCGGTCCATACTCCCAATACGCCCGCCCAATTCGATGCTAGTGTGAATCAAAGCAACGCGCAATTTGCGGGGATTACCGGACAAGGGCGAGCGGAGATCACAATGGCGGCGTTGCAGTCGATCGCCGCGCACGTCGCCAACATTCCCGGCCGGAAAAATCTCGTCTGGCTGACAGGAATTCCTCCTCTTTCCGGCAACGCAATGGCGCGCATTTTGAGTCCCGCACAAATTGCCGCCTATCCGGTAGACGGACGCGGTTTGCTGCCGAAGCAGCCCGTGGAATCCCTGGAAGGTGTGATCGATGAAGGCGCCGCAGAGCGTGGGAATTTCCCCCTGCCGCAGTCGCCCCAGCCACTTGGCATCGGTACCATGGAGACGCTTGGAGAACAAACCGGCGGCGAGGCATTGATCAATTCGAATGACATTACACGAGCGATCCGCCGAGCCGTCGAAGACTCGGCGGTCACCTACACGCTGGGTTTCTACATCGATCAGGCTTCAATCGACGGAAAATTCCACGAGCTCAAGGTGCGGGTGAGACGCCAGGGTCTGACCGTACGTTACCCCAAAGCCTATCTCGCGCTCGAGGATACGCCAACTACGAAAGACCAGAACCGAAATAGTTTGGCGACCGCAGTGCAGAGTCCCATTGAATCATCCGCCATTCCTCTACTGGTCAGGGTAGATCGGGTAGATAAGCCGTCGCCGCAGTCCTTAAGCGTTTTCGGGTCGATCAACATTCGCAAACTTCGACTGGCACAGGAGGGTGGCGTTCGTAAAGGCGCGCTCGACGTCGTCACGATTGAGCAGGATGAATCCGGCAAGATCCTCGCTCAATCAGGCAGCGCACTTCAGCTTAACTTCTCAGAAAAACAATATGACGACTATCTGAAGTCGGGGTTTCGATTTCACAAGTATCTCCAGCCAAAAACCGGGGCCACAACGTTGCGCATTCTAGTTCAGGATCCCAACACGTCTGAGGTGGGAAGCCTGATTATTCCGTTGTCCGAGCTGAAGTAGTCAACGCCGATCTACGCCTACCGCCGATCCACCAACTTAATCTCAAACAGCTTCGGCCATAGCTTCCCGGTGACGAACAGCCGGTCTCTGGTTGAGTCATAAGCAATCCCGTTCAGAACCGCGCCCGCGCTCTCCAGTTCATTCTTGTCGATGATTCCGTTCAAATCGATCCACGCCAGAACCTTCCCCGTGCGCGGAGAAATGCGGACGATTTCGTCGGTCTGCCAGATGTTGGCGTAGATTTCGCCGTGCAGGTATTCGAGTTCGTTCAGTTGGTCAACCGGGCGGCCAGCCTCATCGGTGACGCGAACGCGCCTGATCTCCTTGAACGACTTCGGGTCGAGAAAGCGCAAATAAGAAGTCCCATCGCTCATAATCAGCTGCGTCTGATCGTGCGTCAGCCCCCATCCTTCGCCCGAGTAGTGAAACGTCCGCAGCAAAGAGAAGCTGAAGCGGTCGTAGACGAAGCCGGTGCCGCCGCGCCACGTCAGTTGAACCAGGTTGCTGCCCCAATCTGTGAGGCCTTCGCCGAAATACTCCTGCGGCAAGTCATATTTCTGCAGAACCTGCCCGGTTGCGAGATCTTCCATCCTTATCGACGATCGCCCGTTCAGCCCCGTGCTTTCGTACAAGTGCCCGTCCACGTAAATCAACCCTTGCGTAAACGCGTGAGGATCGTGCGGATAAACGTGGATTACCTGGTAGCCCTCGGTGTGGCGCGCGACCGGCGGCGTCGCAATCGTCGACGCCGCAATCGTGCAGAGAAACAAAACGAGAAAAAGCGGTCGTCGAAACATGAACCGAAACATGAACCGCCAGCTTAAGCGATTCGGATCGTCGACGTAAACAGGGCGATTGCGCCGATTACTATCGGCGTGAGACCAGGCGGGGAAACGGTTTCAAGTGAATGCCATTCTCACGTCCGGCAGAGGGGCGATATCTTGAGACGCGCACTGGTTTGTGGCACGACACATCGTGGAAATGAGAAGCGGCGGAGCCGTTGCTCTCCGCCGCTTCCTGTCTTCCACGTGCTGTCAAAGTCAGCAGCTATGGCTGGCGGTGTCCGCCGCCATGGGATGCACCATGCGCTGCCGCATGAGACGCCCCACCGCGTGCTGCCGCGGCATGAACTGCGCCGCCGCTGCGGCCCCGTGCTGCAGGTCCGCTACGTCCGCGATTGGCTGCATAACCGCGTCCGCCGCCGTATCCTCGGCCGGCAACGTACCTTCCTCCACCGCCCCCGGCGAAGCGATGACCGCCCCATCCGTGGCCGTAGCCCCAATTCGCCCATGGGCCCACCCCCAGGAAAACGCCGTTATAGAAATAGCCCGGCCCATAAAAGCCGCTGGGTGCGCATCCGTACGGTGCATAGTCGTAGTAGCCGTAAGAACAGATGGGCGGAGTAGCCCCGATGCCCACGACAATTTGCGCACTGGCCATCGGACCCAGGGCTGCTAGCAAGGTTGTTGTGCCGGCCAGAAGCAGACTATGCTGTGCGAGCTTGCGAGCCCAGGGGGCCACGTTCTTGATTTGCCACATTAGTTGTTATCCTCCAGAATCTTCGCCTTCGAAATCGAAAGCTATAGGTCCAGTATCATCCTCTTGCTCATAGATAACTGATCAATACGGACCGTCTTCCGCAAATGCTCGCTGGGAATCACTCTGGAATCGAACAGGAAGGGAAAGAAGTTAACATCCTGCGAATGAATGCAGTGCGATAACTTAAGCGGAAACTAATCCTGCCGAGGGCAGCAACGCCCGGCCCCACGAGCGCTACTGGCCTGTTCCCGTTACGCTCAACGTCTGCAGGGACGGGTTTGCTGAGTCTGTCAGCGTGATGGCGGCGGTGCGCGTTCCCACAGCGCTGGGAGTGAAGGTTACCGTGAAAGTGCACTGCGCTTTCGCGGCCAGCGTGGACCCGCACGGAGTGGCGGCGCCGGGAGCCGCAACATAGTCGCCGCTGGAAGTAATGGTTGGGCTCACCGAGGTGGCGAGGTTGTTCGTGAGTGTAACCGTCTGGGCCGCGCTGGCGGTGCCCACCGTTTGCGCGGCGAAGGTGAGCGTAGTAGGCGTAAACGTCAGCGGCAAAGCAGCGGTACCTTTGGCGTCGAGAATTTGCTGACTGATGGCGGCGTTGTCGGTGACGACAACCGCACCATTGATTGACCCGCTGGCTCCCAGCGCAGGGGAGAAAGTCACGCTGAGCGTACAACTCGCGCTCGCCGCCAGATTCAGATTGGCGGCGCACGGCTTCGCTCCGCTGCCAGCGGCGGCGAAGTCTCCGCTGGTCGCGATGCTGGTCAAAGTCACCGAACTCGCGCTGGTGTTCTTCACGGTCACTACCTTCGCCGCACTCGTGGTGCCCACCGCTTCTGTGGTGAAGGTAACAGTCGTCGGCGAGAAGGTCAGCGGCGCGGTGCTCCCGCCGGAACCCGTGCCCGAGAGCGCGATGAGTTGCGGAGAAAATCCGGCGGCGTCCGTTATGCTGACCGCGCCGTTGACGCTACCGTTCGCAGTAGGCGTGAACGTGACCGCGATATTGCACTTGGCCGCAGCTGCCAGCGAAGCGCCGCAAGTTGTGCCCGTCGAACTGATGGCGTAGTTTCCGCTGGCGGCAAAAGAGAAGTCCAGCGTGGTCGATTCATTGTTGGTCAACGTCGCCGTCTTGGTTGCCGTGGTGTGGCCCACCGTCTCCGTGCCGAAAGCAAGCGTAGCCGGAGCGATCGTCAGCGGCAGATCCCCCGTGCCGCTCAGCGCGATCGTCTGAGGAGAATCCGGTGCGCTGTCGCTTACGGCGAGCGAGCCGCTGATCGCTCCGGAGATCGAAGGCGTAAACGTTACGCCGACCATGCAAGTCGCGCTCGCACTTAGTGAAGATCCGCAGGTATTGCTGGCTATCGCAAAATTTCCACTCGCGGTGATGGAGTTAACGCTCACGGCTGTACGGCCGCTATTTTTCAGCTTGACGGTCTTCGCAGCGCTGGTGGTCCCAACGACTTGCGGACTGAAGGCCTCACTCAACGGCGTCGGCAACACGATCGGACTATTGGCGACAGTGAACGGAAGCGCCGCGAAGGCCGCGCACGAATAGCCGCTGGGGTAGCTGTCGACCCAAACCTGAAATGCTCCCGCTTTCGCAATCTGCGCCGCCGTCACGGATACGCTAAGCTGCGTCGCGCCGATGAATTTCACCACAGGGAACGCTCCATTCACCGACACCACCGTACCGGACGTAAACCCCGTGCCGTTCAGCGTCAGCGTGAACGTCGGGCTTCCTGCAACCGCCGCGGCCGGGCTCAGGCTGGTCAGAGTGAGCGGCGTCGCCACGGTGTTGTAGTCGGCGACCACGAGAACTTCGTCCGTCACCGTCAGCGGTTGCGAGGCTGAGGTTCCGCTCAGGTCGTACTGCCATCCGGTAAAGAGCCATCCGGAATTCGGCGTTTCGGTGAAGGTGAGCGCATCGCCGCTGGGGTAGAAACCGTCGCCAGTCGGTGACCCGGGGCTCACGTTGATCGATCCGGCGCAAGTTTCGTTGACGTAGTCCGTGACGTAGAACTGCGGCGTTAGATTCGCCGTGTAGCTCGCGCTGGTCGCGGGTAATTCGATCGTGTCCGTAGTAGTTGTCGTGCCGTCGCTCCAGTTGTCGAAGGCATACCGGCTGTTCGAGCTGTAAGGATAAATGGGCGTATCCACGCTGAGCGTATGCGTGCTGCCCGAGGTCCAGGTGGAATCGTAGTAGACAGAAAAATTCTTGGGCGCGTACCAGAAACCGCCGTCGGCGTAAATGTACAGGTACGAGCTGAACGGATTCGGCGCGACGTTTACGGTATAGACGGGATCGGGAGAAAACTCCGCCGTGGGGTTGACGGTGAGTCCGGTGTCGGGAACATAGAAAGTCTTCGGATTGGAACTGAGCCCGCCGGGGAGCCAGAATGGCGCGTTGTTGAATTCGTAGAAATTCTGCCCTGAGCCCGGAGTCGCAGTAAGCGTCACCTCCTGGCGCGCCGTGTAGAACACGAGCGACGATCCCGAATAGCTCTGCGCCAGCGGCGATGCAGCAACCGTTCCCGCGCCCGAGGGATAAGCCGTCCAGGAGTAAGGCACAAGCTGAATAAAGTTCGCCGAGTAAGTCGTCACCGCCGGAGAAGTCGCGGGCGTCGAGGGCTCGCCGTTGCCGGGAAGGATAGTGATGTTGTGAGTTGCATCGACTGAATCATTCCATCGCCCGTAGGTGTAATAAAAGGTCGTAAGATCGCCGCTATTGAAGATGTCGCCGGTCTGGCTCTGCACATTCGAGGAAACGCTCAGCGTGTGCGTGGTAAACGGCGCCCAGCTTGGCCCGGAAAAAACATGCGGCGTGGTGACCGTCGTTCCATCGACGATGACTTGCAATCCCGGAGGATTGCTGGTGATCGTCACCGCAGTAGGAGCATCGCCGTAAAGCCGCTCAATGCCATCGATATCGGCAGTGCTGTATCCCGTCTGATTCGACAGCGGAATGCCTGCGGGAATCGATTCAATCGCCGGACCACCGTTGCGCGAAAAAGAGAACGCCGGGTACTCCATGATCGAGGCGTAGTCGAACAGCGTAGTCTCCTGCGCGTTGTCGTAAATCTGGTTGAAGTTCGAGATGGAACCTTTGATCAGGTTGTCGTAATTCACCGAGACGTAGGTGTTGCGATCGGGCCGGGATTGCTCGTGCCACAAACCAACTGTGTGCCCCATTTCGTGGAGGATAGTCGGAACGGTACACGACCCAGACCCTCCAACTTGCTGCTCGCCTCCGGCGCGGCCGACGATGGCTTCACACTCGCCGCTAAAGTCGTCGGGATTGAAGTAAAAATTAACGTAGTCGGTCTGCGTGGTATACGCGACGAATTGGATGTTCGAAAAAGTGCTGTTGAATTGCGCGATAGCGGCATTCAGATTCGAGAGATCGCCGGTGCCCGAGGCAATAACGTAGGGAATCTGATACTGAGTGCCTACCTTCGGCCACAAGTATTGCGAGTAGTCGACCCCGAAAGAATTGGACTGAACTCCCTGCGGACCAATGGGCTCGACCTTTTCGAGGATGATGTCTCCCTGGAAAATTGCCTTGCCGTTCTTGACCACATAAGTGACCGGCATCCCGCGGTAAATCCCCTGCCGAATTTCCTGCGCGGCCGCAGATGGAACCGCAGACGAAACCATGGCGACGAGAATGGAGACGAGAAAGGCGAAGGACAGCAGGGGGCAGACGCGGCGCAAAATTCTGGCGGGCACAGGAAACCTCCGGCTTTTACTTGGGGGAGGCGCTCGGGGAAGGACTAGCCAGTCTCATCCGGAACCCGCAGAACTGTCAAGGTGAAGAATTTTGCGAGGGTGGGCCGCTTTGAAAGCTTTGCCAATGCCCCCTGCGGCGTCATCCCGAGGCCCCGTGTTTTCTCCAGCGGGGCGAGGGATCTCGGACGAACACAAGGTCATGTGATCAGATCGAGAGCCTTCCGCCGAGCGCATGAAGGGAGCTCTCCCTACTGTGGCAGCGGCTCCCGCGGCGTGGCGTAATATCCGGCGCGGCATTGCACTTTGTAGCCTTGTTTGGATTTGATTTCCAGCTTGCGATAGCTGCCGTCGAGCTTGGGATTAGTCGAGGTGTAGCCCAGGTTGTACTGGCTGCGCAATTCGGCGGCGATCTGGTCGAAGGCGTCCCGCAGTTTGTCGAACTTGTTGCCCACGTTGATGACGCGGCCTCCCGTGGCCTCGGTCAGCTTCCGCATTTCGCCCTCGCCTGAGTAGCCCAGCCGGACCGATCCGTAGAAGCCACGGTCGGCGCAGAGCAAAACGTACACAATGGCATCGGCCTTCTGCGCCGCCTCGATCGCCTCCTGAATCTTGAGCCGGCTGCCTTCATCCTCTCCATCCGTGAGCAGGATCATCGCCTTGCGCCCGACTTCCTTCGACAGCATGTCATTCGCCGAGAGATAAACCGCATCGTAAAGCACCGTGCCCGCCTGGGAGCCGGGCGCCGTAGGCACCGGCCCGCCGCCCATTCCGGAGACGCCGGTATTGATTCTCACTTTATTCAGCGCCGCTTGCAGCCGCTTAACGTCTCGCGTGTAATCCTGCACCAGCGTGGCATCGACGTTGAAGTCGATGACGTACGCTTCGTCCTTATCCGTAAGAATCTGCCGTAGAAACGCCCCGCCAACCTGTTTTTCCATGTCGAGAACGTTGCGCTGGCTGCCGGAAGAGTCGATCAGAACCCCAAGCGTCAGCGGCAAGTCCGACTCGGCGGCAAAGTACTTGATGGTCTGCGGCTTGCCGTCCTCAAGAACGTCGAAATCGGTCTTGGTGAGGTTCGGCATCAGCGTGCCGTGCTTGTCCTTAACGTTAAAGAAGAGGCCAACCACGTTGACATTGACCTTCAACGTCTCGGCGGGTTGCTCCTCCTCGGGCTTCTGGGCATCGGCCGGCTTCTGCTCCGCCGGCGCCTGGGCGCCGCCAGCCTGGGAAGCGGCCGGAGGTTGACTCTGGGACAGCGCCAATGGTGCGGCAACCGACAGGCTTGCAAGAGAGACTAAAATAAGGGCGGCGGCCGGCGCCGGAAAGAATCTCAAAAATCCCGGCAAGAATTTTAGATGAGCGGATAACTTTCGCATGTAAAGAATCCCTCGACGGGCTTTTGTTAGTCTAATCCTTGTGCTTAGATGCACCAAATGAACTGGTTTGGGCATCCGAATTAAGGAAGAAAAAGAAAAGAAGAAAAATCAGGATTGCTTTTGCGGGTGAGAGTGCGCGACCATCGACTAGACCCTGAAGGGCCGCCACTGAGATCGAAAGAACGGATGGTGTCTGTGAGCAAACCAATATCGATCGGTACTGGGAAGATGGGTACTGGGAAGATGTGTAGCGGGAAAAGGTGGAGCGCCGCGCACTGGCTGGCGTGTGCCCTGCTTTCAGCATGCCTCGGTGTAGCCATTCCGGCGCTGGCGCAAGCTGCCTCAGGCCAGGCCCCCGCCTCAGACCAGACAGCGAGCAGCCAGGCCCAGCCCTCGCAAACCCAGCCCGCTCCCGCCCAAAACGACAACGACATCCCCGACGCGCCGACCGTGCAACCAGCTCCGCCGACGCCTGAGCCGCCCCCGGTTCCAAAGCCTGAAGAAACCGAAACAAAGAAACCTGTCGAGCGCAACCCCTGGACCAACCAGCCGATTAACCAGCCCGCACCCACCGAGCCTGGCGGCCTGCCCGGCGACCAAACATCCACGCCGCCTCCCATGCCCCCGGTCAAGACGCTCCCGCCTGGAACTCCGGCCAAGAAGAGCGCTCAGGACGAACTCGCGCCACTTATTAGAGTGCATACTAACTTCGTCCTGGTCCCGGTTACAGTAAAAGACAAGCAGGGCCGCAGAGTCGACGGACTGCTCTCGACCGACTTCGCCGTGAAGGAAAAGCCGACTGATTCAAAGGGTGACGGGGTATTGCAAAAACTGACCTTTTTCACCGCCGATCCCATCGGACTTTCCGTAGCCGTCGTGCTTGATTTCGGCATGTCCGATTCCGCCGTACAGAAGGTGAACCAGACGTTTCCTGCGCTGGTGAGCGCATTCGCTCCCTACGACGAAGTGGCTGTTTACACCTACAGCAGTACCGTCAGCGAGATCAGAGACTTTGCCGGCGTCTCGCAAAAGCTGACCGCTCTGTTAGACCAGCTAAAGACAGAACGAGGAAGATATAACGGCCCACCGATTTTGGGCGGACCCATGGTGAACGGACCGACCATCAACGGAATTCCGGTCGGCAGTCCCACCGAGCCGGTGAATACTCCCCCCAAAGAAGCGCATGTGTTGAATGATGCGATTCTGCAGGCCGCACTCGACCTCAGCAAGCGCGACAAGACCCGCCGCCGCGTCATCTTCATCATCAGCGATGGCCGGGAATACGGCAGCCAAGCCAGCTTTCGCGATGTAAGAAGGGTCCTGCTCTCGAATAACATTCAGGTCGAGGCCGTCGCCGTGGAAAGCGCCGCCTTGCCGGTCTACAGCAAGCTGGAACGCCTGCACATCCCCGACCAGGGATACGACGAGATTCTCCCCAAGTACACATCGGCCACCGGTGGAGAGACGCACAAAGAGCTCTCCCGTAACGCGATCAGCGACATCTATGCGCAATCCATGAGTGAGGCGCGTAACCAGTACACTTTGGGCTATGTCCCCGCGCCGCTGAAAATCGCTACTCGTTCGTCATGCCGCGACATCGAGGTCATCGTGCACCATCCCGGGCTGAAGATCACCACGAAACAGCAATACTGCCCGGCTCTGGCGGTGCGGTAGGGGGTCCGTTGACCAGCCACAATGCGGCAGACCCGCACGCATATACCTGCAGCGCCGTGCCTGGCGGCCTGTAGAATTCACGGGGCTGAAGCCCATTCGATTTTGGAGGCTTTAAGCGCCGCTCTTCCACGCCGCTGCCATTTCTCGCTCCCCGCGCGTCACCCGGCAGGGGGTCACCTGAGTAACCTGCGTTCCTGCCGTCGCGTGTGATATAAAAGCCCGAAGCCCCCATAGGGATATTTTTGTGCCGGGAGCGCCCGCAAGGGTGTGCGGTCCGGCTCATTTGAGGAAAGCCTTGAGTTTCATCAACTTCGCAGCCCGCGAGATCAATTGCAAAATCGTGTACTACGGCGCCGGATTAGGCGGCAAAACCACGAACTTGCAGGTGATCTACCAGAAGACTGCGGAACAGCAGAAGGGCAAGATGATCTCCCTTGCCACCGAAACTGAGCGCACCTTGTTCTTCGATTTCCTGCCGCTCGATCTCGGCTCGGTGCGCGGCTTCAAGACCCGAATCCATCTCTACACCGTTCCCGGTCAGGTCTTCTACGATGCCAGCCGCAAGCTCATTCTGCGCGGCGTCGACGGCATCGTCTTCGTCGCCGACTCGCAGGAGCAGCGCATGGACGCCAACGTCGAAGCGCTCGAGAATCTCATGTCGAACCTGAAAGAGCACGGCTACGACTTCAACAAGATTCCCTACGTCCTGCAACTCAACAAACGCGACCTGCCCAATATTTTGTCGCCGGACGACCTCAACAAAGAACTGCGCAAGAAAAACGAGGCGGTGATCGAAGCGGTCGCCTTCCAGGGCACCGGCGTATTCGAAACCCTGAAGGAAATAGCCCGCCAGGTGCTCACCGAGCTAAAGGCCGGCGGCTGAGAGCAGGCAGTTCTCAGCCCGCAGCCCGCAGCTTGCGGCACCGTGGAAGAGCGGCGCTTTAGCGCCGCGTAAAGCTCAAAAGTTTTCCTCATACGCATCAGCCGCCTTGTGCCGGACAAATTCTATCGCCAACCCATCACGAATGCATCCGCAATTGGTCTAGAATGGCGGCGGAGGGAGATAGACGATGAACGATGCGCACCCCAGCGGGCTGGGAGACGAAGCACCCGATTGGAAAACTCACGGCCTGCGCATCATTCGCAGCGGCGAACTGAACACCAACACGCCTCAAACCCCCGGCATGACCCGCGCCGAAGCCATCTCGTACGCCCGGGTCGGCGCGCAAAAGCTCTGGGCGGGTACGGTCGTCGTCCATCCCAATGCCAAGACCGGCCCTCATCATCACGGGGAACTTGAAACCGTGATCTACGTCGTGCGCGGCCGCGCTCGCTTTCGCTGGGGAGATCGTTTGGAATTCGTCGATGAAGCCGGCCCGGGAGACTTCGTCTACGTCCCTCCCTACGTCCCTCATCAAGAGCTGAACGCGCGCAAAGACGAACCTGTGGAAGCAGTGATCGTGCGCAGCGGCCAGGAGCCGGTCGTCGTCAATTTAGATATTCCCAGCCCCGAGGACGCACCGGATACTCCGCAAGATGATCCGTTCCACTCCGCGCCGCGAAAGCGCTGAGCCGGCCAACTCAATTTCCGGCGCCATCTGCGCAACAAGAATGAGTCTGGAGCCGAAGCGTGGCGTTTCCTGGGCGCTTTCTCCCTGGAATTCTTCCCTAGAATTCTTCCCTAGAATTCAATCCTGAGTGCCGCCTGCCCGGTGCGGTTGCCCGCGTTTTCCGCCGTTTGCGGTGCGCTGAGGACACCGAAGGTCGCCGGGACATCGATCTGCGTGGCAGGAGGAGCGAAGTTCGTGTGATTGAGCACGTTGGTAAACGTGGTTTCAAAGCGCATTCGTATTCGCTCCTTAATCGGAAAAGTCTTGGCCAGGCCGAGGCTGACTGCCGCCGTGCCGGGGCCCTGCAGGATGCCGACTCCGGCGTTGCCGAAGCGGCCCGCTCCTACCGGAGTTGGCGAAAACGCGGCCAGGTTGAAGTACTGCGCGCGTGACTGGCCCCGATAGAAATTCGTCGACACCTGATCGGGGCGCAGGTAAGCCCCACGATTGACCACGTTGGTGTTGGATTGGTCGTTGGTTTCCGGCTGGCCGTCCGGCAACGTAGGACAGGCGCCGTTGGTCAAAGCTGGTACCTGACAGCCTCCGGCGCTGATGCTGGGTGTGAGCCACGGGCCGGTCTCGACCAGGGTCACGCTGGTCAGCTCCCAACCGCCCAGTGCGGCATTCTTCCAACCACTGGTATTCAGCAAGGCGCGGCCCTGGCCGACAGGCAACTGGTAGATACCGGTCAGGAGAAAGCGCTGGTGGCGCGTTCCCTCGACATTGCCGTAGTCGCTGCGGATATTGAAACGGTCGGCAATCGGGACGCCATAGTTGACTTCACCCGCGAACGCCGTAGGATTATCGCCCTGATTGTCAGCCAGGTTCTTCGCCAGCGTGTAGTTGGCATCGAAGTAGAGTCCGTGCGACATCCTGTGGCTTTCTCCGACTTGAAGTGCGTTGTAGTTGGCTTCGCCCGCGTTGAAGGTGCTGTAGAGCGTGAACCAGTTTTGATAGGGCGCGCGCGGATCGACGTAAGGACTGGCGGCTGTCGTCTGATAGGGCGTGGTGCTGGCCGGAATCTGGTTGAGGTCTTCTGTGATGTTCATCCGGTAACTGTGCATGCCTACATAACTGACGCGCAGGCTGTCGTTAGCTGCCAGTTGACGCTCGACGGTCAGGTTCCATTGATTGGATTGCGGGTCGCGGTAATTCGGATCCACGCCTTGATCCAGTCCGCCGCCGCCGTATTGCACACCCACCGTGGGGGGCGCGGTATTCGGGAACTGAATCAGAGGCGATGTTACTGTCCCGCTGTTGGCATAAGTATGCAGCGCGGAGGTCGGGTTGCCGCTGTTGTTGAACGACAGAGGACCAAGATTCGTCATCGTAAAGACCCCGAAGCCGGCGCGGATCACCGTCTTCGTATCGTTGAAAGGGCGATAAGCCAGGGAAATACGCGGCTGAAAATTGCGCTTATAGATATTACGCAGTGACTGCGGCAGGTGATCCTGGCTGGCGGTGATGTAGCTGCTGCAGGGCAGCGCAGTATATCCAAGGTTGCAGGCGTTGAACGACTGCTGGAAGCCAAGATTCGAGGCCTGGATGTTCTGCTGCGCCAGATAGCCGGCAAGATTGTCGGGCACAACGATGGAGTTGTTTCTCTGATCGAAATTCGCCAGGTTGCCCCCGTCTTCCGTGAAACCGGGAAGAATCTGCCAGCGCAGTCCGTAATTCAGCGTGAGCCTGCTGTTGACCTGGTATTCATCCTGGCCGAAGAGGCCATATTGCCACGCCGTTCCGCCTACGTCCGGACTCGAAACGGCAAAGAACAGAGAAGTCGGCAATCCTTCCAGGAAGTCGCCGAAGGCGTTGCCGGTGAACGTGCCCTGAAAGATGAAGTCGCCAAAATCGTCGGAGTTAAATACGGGCGCAAAACTTTCCAAATCGAAGTACCTCACCCTACGCGCATCGAGGCCCGTCTTGAAGGTGTGCTTGCCGCGCGTCCAGCTGAAGTTGTCCGTGAACTGGGTCGTTCGGGACTGTGTAACTCCAGTCTTGTCCCGGCCAATGGGAGTGAACCCCGTTCCAGCGCTGAAGTTAAAGGTGGGAAACGCGTGCGTGGTTGGGTGCTGGCTGATGTTCACTCCCGTGAGGTCGAGTTGCGAAAGCGCCTCCGCGCCTTCGATGGGGAAGCCAACGCTGGTAATGACGTTCGTGAAGCCGAAGCGAAACTCGTTCAGTAAACGCGGCGTGAGTACCCACGTATGCGAGACCAACAGGCTGCGATTGTGCACGCTGTCGGAGTCATCCGGAAGCAGAGGGTTGGCATAGTCTTCGGTGATGTTCTTTCGGCTAAAGCGCGCGTAGACCGATTGCCTGGAATTGATGGTCTGGTCGATGCGGAGATCCACTCCATCGGTGCGTGCGGGAGTGGATTGGAAGTTCTCGTAGTTGTAGTTCAACTGGCCGGTAACGTTGGGGAGCGGATAATAACTCAACAACGCGGTGGCCGTAGGGTTAATGCTCGTGATCGGCGTAGTGATGCCAAGCGCGGTCAAGTCGCCGTTGCGCTCCGCCTGCGTAGGAACCAGGAATTGCTCGGCGACTGCGGTGGAGCGGCGGTTTCCTTCGTAATCGAGGAAAAAGAAAGTCTTGTCCTTGCCGTTGTAAAGATGGGGAATGCTCAGCGGGCCGCCCAGCGATCCGCCAAAAGTGTTGAAGTGTTTTGGCGATTTACCACTGAAGCCATAGGGGTCGGCATCGAGCGCGTCGTTTTGCAGATACTCAAACAGGCTGCCGTGATACTGGCTGGTGCCGCTTTTGGTGGTGAAGGTGACATCGCCTACCTGCGAAAACTCTGCGCTGTTGTTGAACGACGTTACCCGTACCGCGGAGATCCCCTCCTGCGAAGGATATGCGTCCTGAAGCGCGCCGTTCTGCCGCACGTTCGCGGTCGAGATGCCATCGACCGAGAAGTTCACCATCGCCGAACTCGCGCCGCCCAGCGCGATGTTTCCCGAGCTGTCCTGTTGCACGTTCGGCGAAAGCGACAGCGCTGCCAGCGGACTCGTCGTGGTGGCGCGACTATTCAGCGGAAGTTGGGTGATCTGCTGATTGTCCCTGGAGTCGCTGATCACGCCATTCTCCGTGTTGATCACAGCCACGGCGTCTGAAACTTCTACGGTTTGAGATTGACTCTTGATCCCCAGCGTGACGTCGATCCTTAGCGTCTGCCGGGCGGTCAATTCTGCGGATGGAACCTGGAAGTCGGCAAAGCCCTCGGCGTGTGCGGAAAGCGCATAGTTGCCCGGCTTCAGGTTCACAAATTCGAACGATCCGTTCTCGTCCGATGTGGTGGAGCGAATGCTGTTGTCTTCCGAACGCCGAATCTTGACTGACGCGCCGGGCACAACCGCCTGTGTTGCGTCATGCACTACGCCGACGATGCTGCCGAACGTGGACTGGGCGTGTGCCGAAACGCTGATCCCAATAAGAGATAGAACGATCATCGTCGCGATCGTTGCATGCCCGATGGTTGGATACGCGACTACTCTGGTCACTGCACGAACCTCCGCCGGATCGGATTCTCCCGAGATCGAATCTCCCGATTGCCGTTGGATTCACGCCCGGTATTCCGACACTAGCAAGAGGGGCATAAAGAAGCTGTGTGTCGGCGATAAAGAAACCGTAAGGTTAGGCCGCAAAGAAACGATAAGCCGCATTAGGAATTCTGATAAGGCGAGCCGATCCCGGATCTCGGGCTTTGAGTTCAGCGAAAGTGTCCGGCTGGAAAATCAAAGATTGCGTATCAGTTGCGGCGGCGCACTCGCACAATAAAAAAGGCGCCGGAACATTTCCGGCGCCAGGAGGACAGAGAAAAGAGGAAAGAGGACTCGCGAGATGCGGTCAAGCGAGCTTGCTACCTACTACCAGAGGACGGTATGACCTGATTTCATCAACGACCCAGTCCAGTTCACTCAGGCAGGCCTAAAACTCTCCGTTCCCTTCAGGATTGTCAGTTTCTACGCAGGAGGATAACTTCGTCATTTCCTCCCAATGATCCATCAGCAGCCTTTCGCCTTCGCTCTGGATCTCACCGATCGTGCGTGGCCGCCGGTTGCCGGAGCCGGGAAACAATAAGTACAGAATTCCGTCAGACTCACCTCCGTCGCGTGCGTCGGACTGAATATCCAGGGCGTTGGCCAGCGCGACAGAGCCTTCGCCTAAGGTTCCAATGTCGGCATAGATAGCGAAGGACGATTTGCCGTTCCGGAGGTTCACGACCACTGCGAAATCCCCCAACTGTGCCCCTCCACGATCCGCTACATCCTGCGGCAACACTACATAAGGAATTCTTGATGCGTCCACATATCGAGTCGGATCAGTGAACCTCTTGGTTTGGTCTGAAAGCGTGGTGCATGAGATGTAGTAACCCGGGAAAGGATCTCCCTCTTGCTGGATCAACGGCTCGCCGTCTCGATCAGTAATGATGCCGTTCCAATGGCCTGGCTTACCCGCATTCGCCAATTCATCAAGCCCCGCGTCGTCGGCCGCGTCGTCAGGATGATAAGCATTCGGCGCGCCGTCGGCGTCGATCGTCATACCTGAGATGAAAAGGAAGGCTTGGCGGTCCGGCAATTGCCAAACCGGCACCTCGCGAAAATCCTGCCCCTCTCGATCCCACGCCGAAACGTCCAGCAGTATCGATCTCGCGCTGGCGCAAATGTTCGCCCGTCGCTCGAGTGCCAGGGGTGTAGCCGGTTTCGTCGATGCGTTCGGCGATAAGTTCGTCGATGCGTTCGATGCGCCCTCGAAGCCGCCAGCGGAACCTGCTTCCTCAACGGACACGTCAGATTTCTGCGCCGAAGTAACACTTTGCTCCGAAGGAGCATCAGGAAGGGATTGACGTAGGCCTTGGCACCCTGCCCCAAGTGCAGCCAACAACACGCACCAAATGACCCCGAAGGGTGCAATTCGCTTTACCATACTGCTGGTAGGCAAGCCCCCAGGCTCGTGCCATCGCCCGGGCGACTCGCTCTCTAGTCCACCGTGACCTTAGCACTCCATGCAGCCCTATTCTGAGCAAGAGCGCTCACGCTGGCCCAGCTTTCTGTGCTTTCCTTCCCGTTCCGGAACTCTCGGTGCCTGGCGGGTGGCCACTCAGGCCTGATTTGGCTTGAGGGGGACAGCTCTCGAGATGACCGCCAGCGACTCGTGCAAATAAAAAAAAGCGCCGGAATATTTCCGGCGCCGAGGGTCTCTCGCGAGATGCGGTCAAGCGAGGGTTCCTAACCCAAAAGTCTATTTGCTCTCCGCGATCGGACTGGCTCCAAAATCGCGGCGATTATTAACGGCAGTGCGGGCAGCTCGTGCCGCGGGCATATTCGCCGCTGCGGCTCCGTAGCGCTCCAGCAGAACCGGCGCCATGGTGTTTTCGGCTTCCTTGACGAAAATCATCTGGTTCTCAGTTGCCATATCCACGCGGATAAAATCTCCCAGCTTCACCTGAGCCGTAGCCACCAGGTTAGCCAGCGGGAAAACCAGATGCCGCTCGATCGCCCGCTTCAGATGACGCGCGCCGTAACGCGGGTCGGTGCCTTCCTTGAGCAAAAAGTCCTTCACGCTCGAAGTGCAGTTGAACACAAACTGGTTCGTGCCCGCAGCCATCAGCACGCGTTGCTGCACCATCCCGAGTTCGATCTCGAGAATCTGAGAAAGATGTTCGTCGCGCAACGTCTTGAACACCACCGTCTTGTCGATGCGGTTCATGAACTCCGGCGTGAACTTGCGCCGCGCCGCTTCCACTGCCGTGCGCTGAATCTTGTCGTCGAAGTTATTGTCGACTTCCACCGCCTTCGGCGCAAAGCCAAAGCCGCCGTCAACCAGATTCGTCATCTCGCTGGCGCCCAGGTTCGAGGTCAGGATGATGATGCACTGCGAAAGGTCGACCCGGCGGTTATCGCCTAGCGTGAGCGTGGCCTTATCCAAAATTCCGAGCAGCAACTGCCATAGCGAATCGCTGGCCTTTTCGATTTCGTCGAACAGCAGAATTGAGAGCTTCAGCTTCTCCGTGAACCACTGGTTCAACGCTTCCTGCGTCAGCAGGGGATGAGTCTCGCGATGTCCCAGATATCCCGGAGGCGAACCGATGAGCTTTGCAATCTCGTGCGAGTGCTGGAATTCCGCGCAATCGATCTTGATGCAGGCGTGCGCATCCCCGAACAAGGACTCGGCCATGGCTTCCACGACGCGAGTCTTGCCCGAACCCGTCGGCCCCAGAAACAGCAGGTTCCCCACCGGACGCCCCGGAGCGTTCAGCCCCGCGAGAAACATCTGGTAGATCTCGGCGACCTTTTCGATGGCCTGGTCCTGCCCCACAATACGGCGGCGCAGGGCGGATTCAAACTCTCCAGCATCGCTGCTGCGGCGGTTCGGATCGAGCACGGTAGCGAGATTCGTTCTCATAAGAAGTAGTCCAGCTTGCGCCGGGCGATTCATCCCTTTTCCAGGCCATCTTCCGGCCTTGTCCCTGCATTCCCCTGGACGCTTCAGGCCTGAATCTTTGCGACTCCCCCCGTTCCAGTTGTGACAAAATTTGTCATTGGAACAGGTCGCTTGCCTGACCCACTTGCACATCCAGGGCTGCCTTGGAATAAGCAAGCCTCTGGCCACGAGCTGCGGATAAGTTGAAGACGCGAAAACCCTCTATCTGGCTGGATTTAGCTGACCGCCGATGATATTAGACCAACCCCGGTGGAAAGTTAAGAGGGAGGAAGAGAAATACTTTGCGCAAGGAGGAAACGAACATGCCGACGGCTCTGGCCGCTCTCGGCGTCAGCAAACTCCGCAAGATTCTTCGCTCCTCTGTTCTTCTCTATTATGTCCCCACATTATGTCCCCACCAATTCTGCCCCCACTAAGGGGGAGATGACCGTGAGTAACTGGCGCAGGCCGAGGGCAGCGGGGTAGCATCGAATCCGGTAGGTTGTTGGAGGAACTTTGCGCCGCTCGTCCGTTTTAACTATCGCAGCAGTCTCGTGTCTTCTATTCGCAGCTGCCGCTGTGCGGCTCAACCCTCAGCTTTCTCCGGCCTTGGCGGCGCAGGCACAGAGCGCACAACCCGCGACGGCCGTCGCCGTTTCCGGGGCGCAGGCAGTGCAGCTACAGCCAGTGAGCGCGACCACTTCGACCACGGTGAAAGGAGC
This sequence comes from Candidatus Sulfotelmatobacter sp., assembly GCA_050012155.1. Lineage (GTDB taxonomy): Bacteria > Acidobacteriota > Terriglobia > Terriglobales > Acidobacteriaceae > Sulfotelmatobacter. The sequence continues at coordinate 88,207 of JBEKHS010000007.1, forward strand.
TGACATTCCTCCTTTGCAGCCCTCGCCGCAAGTTCTGGGCACCTCGACGACTGAGATTTATACCGCCAAGCGCGGCGAAAGCATTCCCTTCGTCGCTCACCAATATCTGAAGAGAACGGGCTACCTCACTTCTTCGGAACTCGCCGACGCCATCCGCAGCGTAAACGGAAACCGCTCCGGCAACATTCTGAAAGCCGGCGAGCAGATCACCATCCCCGGAATTCTTCCCGCGCCCATCGTCGAGAAAACCATTCCTGTCCCGAAGGATTTTGAAGTCCGCGCCATTTACCTCACCGGCATCATGGCCGCCAGCGACCACGGATTGCGCATCATCCGCCACTGGCGCGAAGTCGGCGGCAACGCAGTCGTCTTCGACATCAAAGATTCCGATGGCAGCGTGACCATTCCCTTCGAGCATCCGCTGCTTGGCAAGCACCAGGTTTATATTCATGACCTGCCCAAGTTCGTGCACTTCCTGCATTCCGAGAACATGCACGCCATCGCGCGCGTCGCCATCTTCCGCGACGAGCGCATGGTGGTCGAGCATCCCGAACTCGCGGTGAAATCAAAAAAGACCGGCCAGCCCTGGCGCGAAAACGGCAAGCTGGTCTGGACCGACTCTTCGAATCCAAAAGTTCAGGATTACGACATCGCCCTCGCCAAGTTCGTCGCGCAATCCGGCGCCGATGAAATTCAGTTCGACTACGTCCGCTTCCCTGCCGAGGGCGATCAGAAAGACGCCAGCTTCGTGTTTCAGACCGAACATCCTGCGTGGCAACGCACGGACGTAATCACCGACTTCCTGAAGAAGGCTTACGCCGAACTCCATCCCACTGGCGTGCTGCTCTCACTCGATGTCTTCGGCGTCATGGCATGGCAGCGCGAGGTCGATCTCTCGCACACCGGGCAGGACATCGTGGGCATGGCGAAATATTGCGACGTGCTCTCGCCCATGATTTACCCCTCGCACTTCTTCGGCATGGATAACATCGAGCACCCTGGCGACGCCCCGGAGCACTTCATCGGCGAATCCATGCAGCGCTTCGAGCTGATCACCAAAGGCAGTGGCGTAGTCATCCGTCCCTGGCTGCAGGCCTTCCGCTGGCGCACCAAGACCTATTCGCCCGAATACATCAAAGTGCAGGTCGCGACGGCAAAAGAAAAAGGCGGGATCGGATTCTTGTTCTGGAACGCCGCCAACGACTACAGCAAGCCGTATGAAGCTATGCCGGAGATGCGCGCCGCGAAGGATAAATTCTTTCGCGGAGATGAACTACCTGGAGCGACGGTGAAGGCAAGCCTGACTGAAGCACCTGTTCCCGCACCCGCAGAAGCCGGAAGCCACTAAGAACCTATGTCATTCCGAACCGGGCGCAAGCCCGGTTCGGAATCTGCTTTCCTCGACACCCTCATCACCGCCGCCTCACCCCAGCCCTCCGCCAAATCTCCCCACGTCGGATTTCGGTCCTCGATCAACCTCACCTTCTTTTTACCACCACGCGGCTCTTGCTCGCCATGATGTATACGTAGTAGCTCCGCTCGTGCGCCATTGCCGCTCTCAAGGACAGCAGATTCCTCCGGGCTTACCCCGCCCGTTCGGAATGACAAAACTCTAGTGTTTGGGATTAGGAACAGCAGCGTCACTCGTCACACTCCGCACTGTGCAAAACTCGAGCCAGCCACCTCTTGTCACTCCGACGCGCGAGCGAAGCGAGGCAGGAGGAATCCGCTGTCCCATCCCACAGGCGTGGACCCAGGGAGTAGGAGCGAGGTTCTCCTTGCCTTCTTCCCATAGTCATAATATTATGACCATACTATGAAACAGATAGCCGCAGGGGAGTTCAAGGCGCGGTGCCTGGCGATTATGGATCAGGTATCGCGAAGCGGAGAGCCCGTCGTGGTCACAAAGCACGGCAAGCCCGTGGTCAGGCTGGTACCAGCCGAAAAGCAGGGGGACGATATCTTCGGCTACATGGCGGGCAAGGTGAAGATCGTCGGAGATATCGTAGGCCCGGTTACTCCAGCGGAAGATTGGGAGAATAAGTGATTCTGCTCGACACCCATGCTCTTCTGTGGATGACGAGCTATCCCGAGCGTCTGTCGAGGCGCGCTGGGCAGGCTATCCGTGAGGCCCGGGAGCAGCAGGGGCGACATGATGCGGGGATTGCGGTTGCAACCATCACGGTATGGGAGCTGGCGTGGCTGGCGCAGAACGGCCGCATCGTGGTCGTAGGCAGCGTGGAATCGTTTGTGCGGGAAGCGGTGGCGCGAGTCATTCTGCGGCCGGTCACGCCGGAGATTGCGGCCTTGGCGGTGCGTTTGCCCGATGAATTCCCCAAAGATCCGGCGGACCGTCTGATCGCTGCAACGGCGATGGTTGAGGGCATGGCGCTGGTGACGGCAGATACGCGCATCCGGCGGGCGAAGGTAGTGGAGACCGTCTGGTGACGTTTCCAGCTGGAAACGTCGAGCGTCGGGCAGCAACATCGTCGGCTATAATGTTCTGTAACGCTGGTTGGGTTCGCGCCTCGTTCCCCTGCAAGTGCCAGAGGAAAGATTCAGCCCTCGTTATAAAAACTTCAGCAACCTCCAGCCAAAGGAGTCCACATGGCGATCGAGAAGACCGAGCATATCTGGCACAATGGCAGGCTCATTCCGTGGGATGAAGCGACGATCCACGTGATGTCGCATGTGGTGCACTACGGCTCGTCGGTGTTTGAGGGGATCCGGTGCTACGCGCCGCCTTCGGGGCCGGCGATTTTCCGGGCCAATGAGCACATTCAGCGCCTGCTCGATTCCGCCAAGGTCTACCGCATCGACGTCGATTACACGCGCGAGCAACTGGTGAAGGCCATGCTTGAAACCGTGGCCGGCAATGGAACGTGGCCGTGCTACGTTCGGCCGATCGTTCTCCGCGGCTACGGCGAGGCGGGCGTGAATCCCTTCAACTCGCCCACCGAGGTTTACATCATCAATTATCCGTGGGGAAAATATTTGGGCGGCGAGGCCGAAGGCTGCGACGTCTGCGTTTCGTCGTGGACGCGCCTGGCTCCGAACACCCTGCCGGCCATGGCCAAGGCGGGCGCGAATTATATGAACTCGCAGCTCATTAAGATGGAAGCCATCGTCAACGGCTACGCCGAAGGCATTGCGCTCGACGTGAACGGCTATGTGAGTGAAGGTTCCGGCGAGAATGTTTTTCTGGTGCATCGCGAGAAGCTGATCACCGCGCCGCTGGGCAACTCAGTGCTGCCCGGCATCACGCGCGATTCGGTATTGCAGATTGCGCGCGACCTGGGCATTACGATCGTGGAGCAGATGATTCCGCGCGAGATGCTCTACATCGCCGATGAGGCGTTTTTCACGGGCACAGCGGCCGAGGTCACGTCGATTCGATCCGTGGATAAGATCAAAGTCGGCAAAGGCGGGACGGGGCCGATCACCAAGGCGATCCAGAAAGAGTTCTACGCGATCGTGCGCGGGGAGAAGTCCGATCGTCACGGCTGGCTCACGCCAGTGCCGGTGCGCAGCAAGCAGGCGGTCGGCGTATAATCCGTTTGCCTCAGGAGGAAAATCCCATGACCAACCACACGCCGGAGTTTGCCCTCGGCTACCGGCAACTTATGCTCAAAGGGCTTGCCGGCGAAATGGAAATCACCAAGAAGGTGATCGCGGCGATTCCCGACGCCAAGTCGGATTACCGTCCCGATCCACATGCGCGGACTGCGTGGGAACTGGCCTGGCACCTGGCTAATACTGACGTTCAGTTCATGAGCGGAATCGCGGACCTGAAGTTCACCATGCAATCTCCGAAGCCGGAGGACAAGCCCAAGACCGCAGCCGCGCTGGTGGAGTGGTACGACGCCAACTTCAAGAAGGCCGCGGATCGGGTCGGCGCGTTAACCGCTGAGCAATTGCTCACGCCGGTTAATTTCATGGGCGCGTTCAATTTTCCGGCGGTGTTCTATCTGGGTTTCTTGAATAATCACAGCATTCATCATCGCGGCGAGTTGGCCACGTATCTGCGTCCCATGGGATCGAAGGTGCCGAGGATCTACGGCGGCAGCTTCGACGAGCCGTTGTCTGCGCCGCAACCGGCAACTCCCGCGGCCTAGCCGGTTGGTAAGTCGCGGGAAGCGCCTCCCCTCGAGTTGGATCTTTTTTACTGGCAAGAGACCCTCGAAGCAGCCAAGTCGTCAGCGGGAGCGCGTGCGTTTTCATTTCCCGCACAAGACCAACTCGACCGGATACTTCTTGAAGTCGCGATCGGAAGTGAGAATCGTCATTCCCTCGTCCAGAGCCTGGGCGATGATCAATCGATCGAAGGGATCGTTGTGATGCAGAGGAAGGTCGTAGACGCCGAGACTGTGATTCTGGGTCACCGGCAGCGGGAAAATGTGTTGAGCCGCCATTCTCGTGCGCACGTAGGGGCCGGGAGCTTCTGGCAATTGAAACTTTCCCAGCTTCGCTTTGATTGCAATTTCCCAGGAACTGGCGGCCGAAAGATAAATCTCCTCTCTGCCGTTGCTAAGAATCTCAAGCCCCGCGCTGCCGATTTTATCCGTCGGCCCCACGCTCCAAAGCCAGACCATGGTGTCCAGCAAATACTTCATTTCTGCCGCTTCCGTCGGTGCGGCTCCAGTTTTGGGATCTGCCCGCCATAAAACGCCTTCAGCAGGTCGTCCGGCAAGGGAGCGTCGAAGTCGTCTGCGATCCAAATCCGGCCACGATCCATGCCCAAGGGACGGACTCTCTTTTCTGGTTGCACGGCCACCAGACGTGCGACGGGTGTGCCGGCGCGCGCGATGGTGACTTCTTCGCCGGCAGCCACTCGTTGCAGCAAGCGGGAAAGGTGAGTCTTCGCCTCGTGGATGTTGACTTCCACGAAATCAAGATTAGACTAAGTCTGTGGACTAAGTCAATTCGCTTTTTGGCTGACATTGGGGCTGGCAGAGTTCAGTGCGATTAATCTTTCGCTCGGCAGGGTCGGTTCTAGATCCGCAAGGTCGGAGTTATAATTGGGTCGAGTGAGGAGGGTTTTATGAGCATCCCCCGCCTTCTAATTCTCTCGGTACTGATTTTGACATGGGTTGCCTCGGTCGGGGCACAGTCACCGGAAAAGAATGCCGCTTCGCCGCCAGCGGACGCGCTCAATCTGCCCCGCACAACGCTGGTCGCGCCGGGGACTGGCGAGGACACTTTTACGGCTCGCACCGCGTCCGGGCTGCTCGAGTCCAGGCTTCTCCAGCACGCTCTCGCGCTGGAGCAGAACAATGCCACTTGTTATTCCATCCGCCTTTATCGCGTCAAGCGCGACGATCCGCAGTCTGACACAACGAGAGCCGCGGGCTATTCCACGTGCCAACCCGCAGCCCGCTTTCAGGTAAAAACCGCAGTCGATTCGGTAGAGATCGCGCCTCGTTGATCGCGGTCCGCGGGCGCGGTGGTCAAACTCTTTTGCCGGCGATTACTTTCGCCGCGCGTCGAGACTCCACGGCCCGGCGCCGAATTGCGTGATGAGCAGCGCAGCGCCCAGCATCGACGCGTTCTTGAAAAACATCACCATCTGGATTTGCTGCATCATGGGGTCGCTGACCGCCCAAAATCTGTGCAACATCGGCGTCACGCCCACCAAAAACAGGACGATCAGCCATGCGCCGATCTTGGCGCGGTAGCCCAGCAGGATCGAAAGCCCTCCGACAAATGCCAGAAGGCCGGAGAAAGGCACGGCGATCGACGCCATGGGCACGCCTTGCGACGCCGCGAAAGCGATGGTTGCGCTCAGGAAATGCCGCGGTCCCGACATCACGAAGATGAGCGCGAACAGAAAGCGCCCCAAAAAGATGATCGGAGCCGATCCCGGGGACGAAACATTGGTTGAATTGCTGGCTGACATTTTAGTTCTCCTCGTCTTGACTAGAGTTCGGCGCGTAAAGCGCCGTGTTTGGAAAGTGCAAGGCAACAGCAGAAATCCGTAGCTACTGTACGGGAGCAGGACTATTTTGCGAAGCCGCTTGCTGCAATAAGGCAAAGGCCGCGGCCCGCGAGGGCTCGGCGAGTTCCCCCGGTTTCTGATTCTCCGCGTGGATGAACGTCACATCGGTCAGGCCGATGAACCCGAGAATGTGGCGCAAGTAAGGCTCTTGATGGTCATATTGCGCGGTGGGACTGCCTGGTCGGAAAGCGCCGCCGCGCGAGGTGAGCACGAATACTTTCTTTCCGTTCAACTTGCCTTCGGGACCGTTCGGCCCGTAAAGCACGGTGCGGCCGACGCGAACCACCTGGTCGATCCACGCCTTCAATGGAGCGGAAACCGTAAGGTTGTACATGGGCGCGCCAATCACGACGGTGTCGGCGGCCATTAATTCTTCAATGAGCGTTTCGGAAACCGAAAGAACTTCGCGCTGCGCAGGGGTCAGCGTGGCCGGGTCGGAATAGGCGGCGAGCGTCCACTCGTCGGTGATGTGCGGGAGTTGAGTGGCCGCCAGATCGCGCTCGATTACCTCGCTTGTAGGATTCGCCTTCTTCCAGGCGTCGACAAACCCGTCGGTAAGTTGCCGCGAAACTGACTTGCGGCGAGCACTGGAATCGATGCGAAGCAATTTCATGAGACCCTCCGGCTTGCAGTACGGTTTGATGTGCCGGCGCAGAGTTGGTTACAATAAATAACTGCTCGCTCTTTACATGGTAGGAACTTAATAGTAACTTAGTATCGATATGACAACGACTCGAAGATCGGCTCAAACTCCATCTCCTTGCGCAATCGGGGGACTGCTGGAGTTGCTGACGCGGCCCTGGACGTTGCACATCCTGTGGGCCCTTAGTCACGACGGCCCCATGCGCTTCGGCGTGCTCCGTCGGCAGGTGGCGGGAATCTCTTCACGCGTGCTGACCGAGAGGTTGCGGACGCTGGAAGGTGCCGGGTTCATCTTCCGGCACTACGAACAGACCATCCCGCCGTCCGTGACTTATGGGATTACGGAGCGCATGAAGGATATTGAGAAGGTGCTGGCTCAGCTCGAAGGGCTGTCGCGGAAGTGGCAGGGCGAGGGGACGACGGTGAGCGCCGGTCGTGGGACTACGGCAAGGATAAGCGCTGGAGCGTAGCTAGGGACATCCGCGCAGAAGTGACGGGACGTTGAGTGTAATTGCTCTTGTCAAGTTACTGACCCTGCTTCAAAAGTTCAGCTACGAGTTCGTTGTATGCTGCGCCCTTGGCCTCTCGCTGTTTTTCAAACTCACTTGGGTGGCTAGCGCAAGGCAGAAACAGAAACGGACAATCAGGTGTTGGGGATTGAAGTTCGACCTGGCCGTACTGCCGAATGGGAATTAACCTGGGGTATCCAGATTTTGATTGAATTTCTAGCAGGGCCAGCGTCTCTACCATTGCGCGTGTGGCAGGGTGCTGAGGATCGTGAATCGCAGTGGTCAATTCCTCGATAGCAACTGCGCGGTAAGGCGACGCAATCAACCCAGCCTTGATGTCCCAGTAATCTTGGCTGCGCTCATACCCATAGAAGAATGGGTTTATTGGATACTCGGCTCTTATCGGGTGGACTTGGCGTTGCCGATCGTAGAACCAGAACCGACGCGCAAGTTCGCGTGTGGACGCTTCCGATCCAAGGAATCTCAAAACTCGCACTGCCTGTTTAGTCCGCTCTATGTCGGATGGTGTGTCCTTCGTGTGGTCGGCATCCAGCACCGCTAGCGCACTGGCCAATTGCTCCGCCTGCCATTCCGGCGTGGCGGGCAGGACTTGAAATGTGACTTCATTGGAAATACCCATTCGTAAAGTGTAGTTTCCTGGTGGCACCGACTTCGATTCATTGAGCACGATCTCGTCAACGTAGGTGACGCCAGGTTCAAGCACATCATAGGGACCGGACTTAGATGAAACCCCGCTGCTGCCTCCCCAAAGGCCTGATTCTTCGTCGTCTTGCAGCGGATCACGCCCCTCCGGCATGATGCAGAAAGAAAAACGCCGGAGGTTGCGACCCGCTCTGGGACGGTACTGAACCAGCCTATATGCGAACGTAAGCTCAAGTGGGATGATTTCGCCCTCGTGATAGACGGACTGACCGCCCTTTAGTGTCAGCTTCGAAGTTCCAGTGGCTGGAGAGGTGACAGGACGCTGGCACGGGTCAGCCCTTTTCTGGGCTTGCGCAGACTGCACCGACGAACAGCAGGCCAAAGCCGTTGCCAGGTAACAGAGCCGCTGCAACTTCATTCACCACCCCCTAGTCGTACAGCTTCCAATCGGACGGGAGATGGTCTCAATTGTAAGGGATCTCTCCGGGCGCGATTACACCCATTGGAGCGGGTTCTGACTTATCGCGGTTGCCTGGCAGGCTGCTGAAAAGCTCTTTTGCGGGCCAGCGGCAAACCTCAGCGGCAAATAGCGGAACGACTGAAGTCGTGCCCTTCCCAAACCCGGTCTTTCCCGAACCTAAGGCGCTGCCCGCTTGCCGGGCCAGGGCCATTACCTAGGTCATCTTGGGGAAGGTGACGATTCGGTTCATCATGAGGAGAGCTTGGAGGACAAGCGCCTCCCAGGAAGCCTCTCCAAATGAATATTGACGATCTGCTGCGGATTGCGACGGAACGCAAAGCCTCGGACTTGCATTTGAAGGTAGGAAATTATCCGCACCTGCGCGTCGATGGCGAACTTGCGCCGTTGACCGATCAACCCCGGGTGAGCGCGGAAGACATGCTCAACATGGCGTTTAGCATGATGTCGGCGCGGCAGAAGCAGAAGTTCAAAGAGACCACGGAAATCGATATGGCCTATGGCGTGGCCGGGCTGGGGCGCTTCCGCGTGAACATCTTTCAGCAGCGCGGCAACGTGGGACTGGTGCTGCGCGTCATTCCCACCAAGATTCGCGCGCTCGATGAGCTGTTCCTGCCCAAGGTGGTGGAGCAGATTTGCGAAATGCCGCGTGGGCTGGTGCTGGTGACGGGCGTGACCGGCTCGGGCAAGTCGACGACGCTGGCCGCGATGGTGGATCGAGTGAACTCCAGCCGCGCCGAACACATTATTACCATTGAAGATCCCATCGAATTTCTGCATCGCGACAAAAAAGGTTACGTGAACCAGCGCGAGATTGGCGTGGATACTCCTTCATTCAGCTCGGCGCTGCGCGCTTCTCTGCGTCAGGATCCGGACGTGATTCTGGTGGGCGAAATGCGCGACCTGGAAACGATCTCGACCGCGCTGCACGCGGCGGAAACCGGACACATGGTTTTCTCCACGCTGCACACGCTGGACGCGGTGGAAACCATCAACCGCGTCATCTCGATTTTTCCACCGCCAGAGCAAAAACAGATTCGCTTGCAGTTAGCCGCAGTATTGCGGGCGATTGTTAGCCAGAGATTGGTGCGGCGCTGCGATACCGAGGGGCGCGTGCCCGCGGTTGAGGTGATGATCAATACCGCGTTCATCCGGGAGTGCGTTCTGGTGCCGGAAAAAACGCGCTCGGTTCGCGACGCGATTGCGGCCGGCACGTCGCAGTATGGGATGCAGACGTTTGACCAGTCGTTGTGGGATTTGTTCCAGGCGGGGCTGGTCAATTACGAGACTGCGCTCGAGAACGCCTCCAATGCCGACGACTTCAAGCTGCGCATGCAGGGCATCGCTTCGACGGCCGATATCTCGCGGCAGTCGATGCAGTCGGCGGGCTTTGGGGGACGGTAGATTCGGCTTCCGGTTCCCGGCTTCCGGTTCTCAGCATTCTTTGATGGTTCTTTCCGGGCTCCGGGCGCCGGGCACCGGAAGCCGATTCTCTATTCTCTTTTCCCCCTGTCACCAAAGGATTATCGTTGACGCATGGCGTTCCCGCGTCCCAAGAAAAAATTCTATTCCGAAGATGAGCTGTACGAATACGCCGTGGGAGCGTTGGCGCGGCGCATGCGCACGGTTGCGGAGTTGAAGCGACTATTCCGGGCACGCGTAGACGAGCCCGAGTCTGAGTATGGAAAGACGCTGATCGAGTTAGTAATCCGGCGGCTCAAGGATCGCGGCTATCTGAACGATTCGCAATACGCCGCCTATTTCTCTTCTTTGCGGCGGGACAATCAGAAATTCGGGCGCATGCGCGTGGTGAGCGATTTGAAGGCGAAGGGAATGCACAGCGAAGTGATCGACAAGGCCGTGGACGCGGCGTTTGAGGGCGTGAGCGAAGAAAAACAGGCGCGCGAATATCTGCGGAAAAAGCGGTTGGCGAAACCAAAAGATCGGAAGGAAGCGGCGCGCGTCTTCCGGCAACTGGCGAGGGGAGGATTCGGAAGCAAGACGATCTTCGCAATCTTGAAGAAGTGGGATGTGGATGAGGAAGTTCTCACCGCACTCGAGAGCGAAACCGGGTGAACCGGGTCCAGATCCACTTGGCAAGACCGGGCCGCCTGTTGCATACTCCTGACCGACCCCAACCACCGTTTCTCAGGAGGATGCTATGAAGTTCCGTTTGAAAATAATTCTAACCGCAGTTCTGTTTACCGCCGTACCGTGGGCCGTGGCTCAGGATGCGGCCACGGATGTGAAGAGAGGCGCCGAGGACACCGGAAAAGAAACAAAAAAGGTCGCCAAAGACACCGCTAAGGGCACCGAGAAAGCTGCCGATAAGACGGGCACGGCGACCGAGAAAGCCGCCAAGACGACCGGACACGTCACCAAGAAGGTAGCCACCACCACCGGCAAAGACACGAAGAAGGCTGCGGACAAGACCGGCCACGAAACCAAAGTGGCAGCCAAAGACACCGCAAAGGGCACGGAGAAAGTTGCCGACAAGACTGGGCACGAAACTAAGGTAGTGGCGAAAGACACAGGAAAAGGTACAGAGAAAGTTGCCAAGAAAACCGGCAGCGAGGTTAAGAAGGGCGCTGAGGACACCGGTCACGAGATGAAGAAGGTCGGCGACAAAGTGGAAGATAAGCCGAAGCCGCAGTAACGAAAGGCCACCCTTAACCACAGAGGGCACAGAGGGTCACAGAGGATTTGGGTTTGCTCTGTGTTCCTCTGTGCCCTCTGTGGTTATGTCTTGTTTTCACGGTGCTAAAATTAGCGTTCGTCCACAATCATGATGACTGGCTCTGAAATTCGCCGCAGGTTTCTGGACTTCTTTGTGCAAAAAGGGCATAAGGAGGTGCATTCGTCGTCGCTGGTGCCGGCGAACGATCCTACGCTGCTCTTTACCAACGCGGGCATGAACCAGTTCAAAGACGTGTTTCTCGGCCTGGAGAAGCGCGACTATTCCCGCGCGACGACTTCGCAGAAATGCGTGCGTGCCGGCGGCAAGCACAACGATCTGGAGAATGTAGGGTTCACCAACCGGCATCACACGTTTTTTGAGATGCTGGGAAATTTTTCCTTTGGCGATTATTTCAAGAAAGATGCGATCGCTTACGCGTGGGAGCTGATTACTTCGCCGCAGTGGTTCGGGATCGCGAAGGACAAGTTGTACGCCACCGTCTTTGACGGTGAGGGCGGAATTCCTCGCGATGCCGAGGCCTACGACTTATGGGCTGCGTACCTTCCCAAGGACCGCATTTTTGAGATGGGCATGAAGGACAATTTCTGGCGAATGGGTGATACGGGCCCCTGCGGCCCTTGCAGCGAAATTCACTATGACATGGGCGTAGAAGCTAGCGACAAGCTATTGCCTAATTGTGCCGCGGGCAGGTGCCATTTTCCATGCCCCTGCGGTCGCTACGTCGAAATCTGGAACTTGGTTTTCATGCAGTATGATCGCCAGCCAAGACTCGCGGTCCCTGAGATGGTCGAATACAAACCGCTCCCGAAGCAGTCGATTGACACAGGCATGGGATTGGAACGGGTAGCAGCGGTGTTGCAGGGGGTGATTTCTAACTATGAGACGGATTTATTCACGCCTCTGATCAAGCGCGCTGCGGAGCTGACTGGCACGTCGCTCACGGAAGAACTGGAGAAGGAAGCTAAGGCGAAATCGGCTGGTTCTCTGCGGGTGATCGCGGATCACTCGCGCGCGGCAACGTTCTTGATTTCAGACGGAGTGCTGCCCTCAAACGAAGGCCGGGGGTATGTGTTGCGCAAAATCATGCGCCGGGCGATCACCCACGGACGATTGCTAGGTCAGTCGGAGCCATTCTTGCACAAGATGGTTTTCGCAGTCCGTGACCTGATGCAGGATGCTTACCCGGAGTTGAGAGGAACCGCAGACCGAGTCTCAAAGGATGTACTCGCGGAGGAGACCCGATTTGCGCACACTTTGGCCTTGGGACTCCCAAAACTCGGTGACGATTTAGCCCAGATAGCAATCCAGCAACGCTTGGGGGAGGGTTTGGGTCCGACGGCCCCGCCTCCTGAGCCCGCTGTTTATCCAGGTGAAAAAGCCTTCAGGCTGTACGACACGTTTGGCATGCCGCTGGATTTCATACAGGATGCGGTGCGAGATCAAGGCATCGCTTTTGACCAAGAAGGCTTTGACCGGGCTATGGAGGAGCAGCGCACTCGCGCGCGCGCTTCCTGGAAAGGCGCAGCCAAGCAAACCGCGAATCCTGCGTATCAGCAGCTTCCGAAATCGATCTTTGAAGGCTATCGGCAGACTCGCTCTGACGGCTGCGAGGTGCTGGCCATCATCCAGAACGGGCAGGGTGCGCGGGAGCTCAAGGCTGGCGAGTCTGGCGAAGTTATCCTCGATCACACGCCGTTCTATGCCGACTCCGGTGGGCAGGTTGGCGATAAGGGCTGGTTTTATTCGGACGATCACAATACTGTAGTTGCCGAAGTGACGGGATGCTATTCGCCGATTCAGGGGGTGCGGGCGCATCAGGTCGTCGCGAAACAGGCGCTGCGCGTGGGCGATAAGGTCGATGCCGTCGTCAATGCCGACGTTCGTCAGTCGACTATGCGCAATCACACGGCTACGCATTTGCTTCATGCCGGGTTGCGCGAGGTTTTAGGGAAGCATGTGAAGCAGGCGGGGTCGCTGGTGGCGCCGGATCATTTGCGCTTTGATTTTTCGCACTTCACCGCGGTCGAAGACGAAGAGTTGCAGGATATTGAAGACATCATCAATAAGGAAGTTTTGCGCAACCAGATCGTTGAGACCATCACGGACGTTCCCATCGACGAGGCGATCAATACGTATCACGCCATGGCGCTGTTCGGTGAAAAGTATGGCGACAAGGTGCGCGTGGTGCGGATCGGCGACTTCTCGACTGAGCTTTGCGGCGGCACGCATACGGGTGCGACCGGCGAGATTGGGCTGATCAAGATTCTGAAGGAAGGCAGCGTTTCGTCGGGCGTGAGGAGGGTGGAGGCTGTTACCGGCGTAGGATCGCTGAACCGGTTCCGCTCGGCTCTGCATTTGGAGAACGCTGCTGTTCACTTAACCGGGGTCAGCGGCGACCTTACCGACATCGCCCAGTCGCTGAGCGATGCAGTCGCGAAGCGAGACGAGGACATCAAGCACCTTAAGCGGGAGCTGGATCAGGCGCGAATGAAGTCAGCATCGTCGAGTACGGCGAACATCGGCGACAAAGTAAAAGATGTGAAGGGCGTGAAAGTGCTGACGCATCGTGTGGACAATCTGGAGCGGGCGCAGATGCGCACGCTGGTCGATCAACTGCGCGAGAAGATTGGGTCGGGCGTGGTGGTGCTGGGGTCGGCGTCGAATGGGAGCGTGTCGCTGATCGTGGGCGTGACCAAAGATTTGACGAGCCGGGTGCAGGCAGGGAAAGTGATTGGTCCGGTGGCGCAAAAAGTTGGCGGAAAAGGCGGAGGGCGTCCCGATCTGGCGGAGGCTGGAGGAAAAGACGCGGCCGCGTTGGACGCCGCGCTGGACGGCGCTTACGGCGTGGTGGAGTCGCTACTGTGACGAACGCGGGCGGCAATCCTGCGGAAGAGCGCCTGCGCTTTATCAAGCACAAAGGTCACTCCATCTACCTGATCGACTTCAAGAACTGCCCGGCAAGGAGCTACTGGTGTTGCTTGAACTCATCCGGGCCGACGTCGCGCGTCACGAGCCGGGCTCGGTTCTTACCCTGGTGGAGATAGCGGGGGCGCAAATCGACAAGCAGGTGGCCACGCGAGTGAAGGAAGTTCTGGTGCTCGACCGTCCTTACGTGAAGCGCTCGGCGTGGGTGGGAACGGAGAGCCTGCCGCATGTATTCTACGAGCACTTCAAGAACTTCTCGCAGCGCGAGCTTCCTGTGTTCAAGACGCGGGAGGAAGCGCTGGAGTGGCTGGTGAGCGGAGTAGCTCCGTCCTCCCGGACTCTTCTTGACATAGCTATCTCAGATAGCTATCATCACACCATGCAAGTCAGCGTGGCCGACGCCAAGAACAAGCTGCCGGAGTTGATCAAGGCCGTCGAGGCGGGCGAGCCTGTGACGATCTGCCGCCGGGGTGTGCCCGTGGTGGACATTGTGCGAACGAAAAAGCCGGTTCGAAAAAAGCGCATTCTGGGCGCTCTTCGCGGACAGATCAAAATCATCGACCCGGACTGGTGGAAGCCGATGACGGACAAGGAAGTGGACGACTTCCTTGAGGGTCGCTACTAAAGAGCGTCATGCGCCTGCTGTTGGATACCGCGGTTGTCATCTATGCAGTGGAATTCCCGGAACGACTTAGCCGGCGCGCGGCAACCGCCTTGCGGGACCTGGACAATGCTCTTGAGTTGAGTGCAGTTTCCGTCACGGAGATTGCGATCAAGGCTGCCTCCGGCAAGTTGGCGTTTTCGGCATTAATCCTGCGTAAGGCTATGGATGACTTGGGAATTCGCATCCTGCCTTACACGGCCGATCATGCATTCGGCATGTTCGCGCTTCCCCGCCATCATAGCGATCCTTTTGACCGGCAGATCATCGCTCAGGCATTGTGCGAGGGCATTTCCGTTGTGACGCCGGACGATAAGTTCAGGCTCTATGAAGGAATCAGAATCTTCTGGTGAGATTTTGTATCGTCTTAACTCCTCCACCCGAGCGTAACCGGTCCTGCCATGGGGTGCTGCATCGCGCTGCCGGTGCGTTTCGCCTCCAGGTGCGCGGCCTTTAACTGGAAATACCATTTGGCGGGGCGGTCGGCGTCGTCGATGAGCATGAGATGAGGATTGTGCTTCAGGCCTTCGGCTTGCAGTTCCATGGTGCGGCGGTCCTGTTCGACGAACTTGGCGAAGACAAATTTCAGCAGCGCGGGGCCGAAGGGCATCCAGCGGAAAATGTTCCAGGCGGCGACCACATCGATGCGGCATTGATTGCGCGTGATGGGGGTCACGGTGGTGAGAGACGAGAACCAATACTTCCCTGCCCGGATGGTTTCGCTGCGCAGGTTGGGCAAGGTAAAGTCGATCGTCGTGGTGATGGAATCGGCGTCGGCATAGAGGCGCAGAAGCTTGTAGGGCGCGGAGTTTGAACTGGGTGTGTGCGCGCTCATGCGGAAGCCGTTGGGAATCGGTTCAAAGTGTTTCGTCTTCTCGTGAATGCTGTGGCGGCTGCGCCACCACCAGGCCTGATGCACGAACGGTCCGTGAGCGGGATCCATGAGGCCGATGATGCCGTGATCGATGCTCACGGGCATATCGGCGGTGAGGTAGGCAAGCTTGTATTTGTCATCTCTCGACACCCGGCCCGCTACCTTTCCCGGTGCCCCGAATTTTTCGATCACCGGGGCGGGCTCGGGAGCTTCCTGCGGCTCGGTGAATCCCGCACCCGGTGGACCGGGGTCGGGAATATACACCCAGATAAAACCATCCTGTTCTTCGCAGGGATAGCTGCCGGCGTAGATACGCTCCACCTTCAAATTTTGGTCAGCGGTGAGCGAGGGGATGAGCTGGCACTGGCCGTTGTGAGCGTCGAACTGCCAGCCATGATAGGAGCACTCGAGGTTCTCTCCGTCAAACTTGGCGCAGTGCAGCGGCATGCCGCGGTGGGGACAGGCGTCACGCAGCGCAAAAGGATGGCCGGCACGGTCGCGTCCTATGACGAGGGGAATCTCGAGCAGCATAGCCTTGTGCAGTTGATTGCGATGAACGCGGTCGGCGGGCAGGGCGCGATACCAGAAGCCGGTAAGCATGAGCGAATCGGGCGCCTGGCGTTGAAGGGAATCGAGTTCGGGCATGGTCGGAATGGCTGACGATTGATTTTCGATTGCCGATTGAAAACATATGCTAGCATCCGCAAGACATTTGGGCGCGCATCGAATCAGTCAAGGGGAGACTAGATAGAATTTCTTGGCCATTTTCGCAGACTTACGCCGGTGCAGCGGAATACGTTCGTCGCCTGCTTTCTGGGCTGGTCGCTGGACGCTTTTGACTTCTTCATTCTGACTTTCTGCGTCAGCGCGATTGCCGCTCGATTCCAGGCAAAGGTTTCAGACGTTGCGGAGGCGATTTTCATCACTCTAGCTTTTCGTCCGGTTGGAGCGTTTCTTTTTGGACTGATGGCGGACCGCTTCGGGCGACGGCCCACGCTGATGGTCGACATCATCGCTTACTCGGTGTTTGAGCTGTCGTCGGCGTTTGCTCCTTCGTTGAAGGTGTTCCTGATCACGCGGGCATTGTTTGGAATTGCCATGGGCGGCGAATGGGGGGTGGGCGCTGCGCTGGCGTTCGAGACATTGCCGGCGGAAGGGCGCGGCTTCTTCTCCGGACTGTTGCAGGAAGGCTACGCCGTGGGCTATCTGATGGCGGCGTTGATTTTTGGGACGGTGTTCCGCTTCGTGGGCTGGCGCGGAATGTTTGTGATCGGAGCGCTGCCGGCATTTCTGGTGATCTACATTCGCACAAAAGTAGATGAGTCGCCGGCATGGGAGCAAGGACGCGTTTCGAGAAAGGCAGAGAGCCGGCTGGGAAAGGACATTCTGACGTATCTGGGTACGTTCGCTTTTCTAGTGGCGCTGATGTTTGCCTTCAATTCGTTCAGCCACGGAACACAGGATTTGTATCCAACCTTTCTGACGAAGGACCACAAGTTTGTGCCTCATACGGTGGGCCTGATCGCCATCGTCGCCAACCTAGGGGCGCTGGCGGGAGGAATTCTCTTCGGAACCTGGTCGGAGAAAATCGGGCGCAGGCGTGCGATTGTGATTGCGGCGCTGCTGGCGATTCCGGTTATTCCGCTGTGGGCCTATTCGCACACGGTGCCGATGCTGGCGCTGGGCGGTTTTCTTATGCAATTTATGGTGCAGGGCGCATGGGGCGTTATTCCAGCGCATTTGAATGAGCTGTCGCCGCCCGCGGTGCGCGGAACTTTTCCTGGCTTCGCCTACCAACTGGGAAACCTGTTGTCATCGCGCAATGTAGTGCTACAAGCCAAGCTCGCCGAACGACAATTCGGCGGAATGTTCGCGCCAGTGCTGGCCTGGACGGTTCTGATTGTGGCGACTCTGGTCGCGGTGATTACAGGCAGCGGGCGGGAGCGTAGAGGAGCAGACCTGTCGAAAACCAGTTAGCCAATGTGTTAGTAACACTTTGGAGAACAAAGTTTGAAAACCAGGGTGTGCAAGATTCGTCACCATCTACAAATGGCACTTAAGCGGCATTGTCATGCAAAGATTCCTGTGGTACGGTAAGTGAAATTTTCACGCCTTCGTACTTACATTTACAGGGCCCTCTAGTCTAGCTATTTGCGCGAATACGCGTGCGGGGGTAAGCGCCACTATGAAGGAAGCGATCGAAAGCACTCCGGTCCAGCAATCAGGGGACGAGGAGAATTTTGCCAACCGGAAGCTGATCCGTCCGGCACTGCCGCGGCTGGAGCATAACCACGGCAATCACAATCCTAATCATCCCCAGGCCGTGGAACGCCGGGAGCGGAGCGAGCGCCACGACCGGCCAGAGCGGGCATTTGAGCGGGGCGACCGCGGCGACCGGTCCGGCGGGGCGGGTGGGCGCAAGGCAGCGCCTCCGGAGCAGACCAACGCCGAGAATTTTTACTATCAGAAACAGATGCAGTCGAGGACGCCGATGGTGATCGTGCTGCGCGATGGCGAGGAAGTGCACGGCATCATCGAGTGGTATGACAAGACCTGCATCAAGGTGATCCGCGAAGACGGACGGCCGAACCTGATGATTTACAAGCCCGCAATCAAGTACATGTTCAAGGAAGACGAGAACGAGCGGTAGGAAGAATTGAGTAATTTGGTAATTTTGTAATTTGGTAATTTAAAAATCTCCGGCTCCGCCCGTGGGAAAAATTACTCAATTACAAAATTACCCGATTACTCAATTCGTTCTTCCCCGGCTCTACCCCGTTTACGACACTGATGCTCCCGTTTGACAATCTCCATTATCTCCCATAGCATCAATCACTTGAGGGATTATCCTGAGACCGCATCCGGGAGCCGTTCGTGATCAAGCTCGACATCATCAACGAAGTGGTCGCCAGAACCGGCATCACCAAGACCAAGGCCGAGTTGGCGGTGGAAACCGTTTTTGAGAGCATGAAGAAGGCGCTGGCCCACGGCAATCGCATTGAGCTGCGTGGATTTGGCGTGTTCAACGTGCGCCCGCGCAAGACGGGAATCGGACGCAATCCGCGCACCGGCGCCGAAGTATCGATTCCTCCGGGCAAGGCTGTGCGCTTCAAGCCGGGGAAGGAATTGCAGTCGATCGATTGAGGTCAGTACCGGGTACCTAGTACCGAGGGGACCCGATCGAGCCGCCGCCTGCACATTCTCCAGATTGTCTAATCTCTAATTCCCCCCACCTCCGGTTCCGGCCTGCGCGTCGCTTGTCCTCAGTACCAGGTACTCAGTACCAGGTACTCCTTCTCGTAGTAGCATCTAAAAGAACAGCTCCATCGAACGCCGAGCCAAAAGAATCGCATGTCGGAACCTACTCCTCCAGTCACTTATTCCACCATCGAATACCTGCGGCCAGCGCCGACGTATGCGCCACGCCAACCGCGGCAGCGTTACTGGCTGCATGCGCTGCTGCTGCTGGCGACTTGCTTCACGACGCTGGTGGTGGGCGCGCACATGCAGCATAACTTTGCGCTCGGCCGGCCGGCGTTCCTGCTCGACTACGGCTCCGGTTCGCTATTTCAGCTGCCGTGGGCTCTGCAACATCCGGCGCGGCTCTTGCTCGGGATCCCTTTCGCGGGCACGCTGATGCTGATTCTGCTGGCGCATGAGATGGGACACTATCTTTACTGCAAGCGCTACGGGGTCTGGGCCACGCTGCCGTTTTTTATTCCCGCGCCGACGTTGATTGGAACTTTTGGAGCGTTCATTCGCATCCGGTCACCGATTCGGTCGCGCACGGCGTTGTTTGATATTGGAATCGCCGGGCCGATTGCGGGATTTGCGGTTGCTGTGGGCGTGCTTGCAGTTTCGCTGGGATTGTCGAAACCCATCCCGATTGGCTCACCGCCGCCCGATCTGGAGCTTGGGCTTCCTTTGATTTTCGATTTGATGCATCGCCTGCTGGCCTACGCTGCAACCGGTCAGGGCGTGGCCGGGCTACCGCTAAATCGAGTGCTGCTGCATCCGATGGCGATCGCGGCGTGGGTGGGAATGTTTGCCACTGCGCTGAACCTTTTGCCCGGAGGCCAGCTTGATGGCGGGCACATCGTGTTTTCAATTGCCCCGCGGGCGCATCGCTGGATCTCGTGGGTCACCACGATCGCTCTCTTGTTTATGGCCTACTATCTCTGCTATGTGTGGCTGATGTGGGCGATTTTGCTGCGGCTGAGCAGCCTGCGCCATCCCCAGGTAGCCGAATGGCCGCGAGTCGCGGGTTCTCGCGCGGCGTTAGCCGGGTTTGCAATTCTTATGTTGGTGCTCACGCTTGCGCCTGCACCTTTCTTGCATTTCTCACTGCGCGAGGTATTGCAGGAGATGCGCGGGCGGTAAAATCCGTTGTCGACCGTCGACCGCGGGCTCGCCGATTTGGCTATTTCTCTCGTATACTCCTTTATTCAATCGTTTTAATGGATGACTCCGGAGGTGGTCTTCTGTGAAAAAAACGCAGGCTCTCCTCGCCTTTCTGCTCTGTTTTTCTTTCGCGGGCTCCGCCGCACAAACCGTCACAGTCGACGTCTCACATCCCACCAACCATTTCGTTCCCAACCAAACGTTGGGAGCGGGGGTCGACCGCATCGCCGTGGACGCGATCGACAAGGATCTGCTGCAGCCGACTTTAGACAAAACTCTTGCCTCGGGCTGGCAGCCAGTCACGTATCGGCAGAACACGGAACTCGCGATTGAGGCCTGGCACTGGAATCCGAATGGAAGCTGGAGCGACGCCGGCGGCAAAGGATATTTCACCGGTTCGACAACTCCTACGGAGACGATTCGATATTCCTACGGCTATGCACTGCCGCGCCGCGGGACCACGCGCAACGACGGCACCGACAATGTAGGCTTCTCGCGGCTCACCGATGGCGATGTGAACACTTTCTGGAAGAGCAATCCGTATCTCACGCAACACTTCACCGGCGAGAGCGACGCGCTGCATCCGCAGTGGGTTGTGATCGATCTGGCGCAGGTGCAGCAGATCGATAGCATTCGCATTGCATGGGGCGAGCCCTATGCCCGCCGTTATGTGGTGCAGTATTGGACGGGCGACGATCCCATTAAAGCGGTGACGCGCGGGGTTTGGCAGACGTTCCCGCAAGGAACGGTTGCAGATGGAAA
Organism: Candidatus Sulfotelmatobacter sp.; assembly: GCA_050012155.1. Lineage (GTDB taxonomy): Bacteria > Acidobacteriota > Terriglobia > Terriglobales > Acidobacteriaceae > Sulfotelmatobacter. The sequence continues at coordinate 108,815 of JBEKHS010000007.1, forward strand.
AGGCCGGGTAGAAACAGTTCGATTGAATCGCACTCCAGTTGCGGTGCGATTTCTGCGGATATGGATGACGGAATCGTCGAATACCTGTGCTGCCGACGGAGCACGTGATGCTAAATCGAGCGACCCGCGCAACTGCGTCGGCTATGCCATTCGCGAACTTTATCTCGGCACAGTCACCGAGGATGGTGCATTTCACGACAGTCTGCGGCACACGCCCGATCAGGAGCAGACGACGACCTATTGTTCATCGGTCGATTCCTGGCATCAGCCGTCGGATTTGGGATCGACCAAGCAGGCGCAGATGGGCTTCGATCTGTTCTTCACCAGCGGCGTGACGCGCGGGCTGCCAGCAATGGTTCCAGTTGCGATGTTGTACGACACTCCCGACAATGCAGCGGCGGAAATTGCATATTTGAAGAAACGCGGCTATCCGATTTCGTACGTCGAGATGGGGGAAGAAGCCGACGGTCAATACATGCTGCCGGAAGATTATGCAGCGCTGTACCTGCAGTGGGCGACGGCGATTCATCGGGTGGATCCGGCGCTGAAGTTGGGCGGGCCGTCGTTTCAAGGAGTGAATAAAGATATCGAGGTTTGGCCGGATGCGAACGGAAAAGTCTCGTGGACGGCGCGGTTTATCGATTACCTGAAGCAGCATGGACGCATGAACGATCTGGCGTTCTTTTCGTTCGAGCATTATCCCTACGATCCTTGCCGGACGCCGTGGGGCGTGCTGTATGACGAGTCCGAGCTGGTGAGCCACATCATGCAGGTGTGGCACGAAGATGGAATTCCAGCCGATATGCCGATGTTCATCACGGAAGGAAATCTCTCGTCGGGCGCGAGTGAAACTTACCAGGATATTTTCGCGGGAATCTGGCTGGCGGATTACATTGGATCGTTTTTGAGCTCGGGAGGGAACGGCGTTTATTTCTTCCATTACTTGCCGCTGCAGATGGAACCGGGATGCAACAGTTCTCCGGGCACGTTTGGAATGTTTACCGTGGATGCGAATTATCAGATCCAGCAGCCGCTGGCGCAGTTTTTTGTGGCGCAGTTAATCAATCTGGAGTGGGTGCAGCCGGGCAGCGGTGAACATCAGGTTTTCACCGCCAGCAGTGACGTAAACGATGGCGCTGATCATGATCTGGTGACGGCTTATGCGGTGAAGCGTCCGGATGGAAAATGGGCGCTGATGGCGGTGAATCGCGATCAGCAGAACGCGCACCGGGTGCGGGTTGCGTTTAGCGGACCCGACAATAAGGAGAGCAATTTCGCCGGGCCGGTAGAACTTTCAACCTTCGGCAGCGCGCAGTATCAATGGCATCCGGCGCAGACGCGCTTCATGGCGCACGCGGAGAATAGCGGCGAACGTACGATCATGCCGACCACGAAAGGCGGGGCCGATCCGGATGGGCCGATTGCTCGCACCCAACTGACCGCAGGGAGGGACACGATGTATGAGTTGCCCGCGGCGTCGGTGGTGGTGATTCGGGGAAACATCGCAAGCGCAAAATAACTTCTGAACAACTTCACATCAGCCACAGCGCATCGACGTCGACGATCACTTGCGTGCGTGGAATCTTCTGGGCGGCCGCATAGGCCAGCATGGAGCGCAGCGCCCCGTTGAGCTTTTCGCGGCTGGGTGACTTAAGCACGAAGTGATAACGGTAGTCGCGCTTCAGCCGCAGGATGGGCGCGGTAGCGGGGCCCAGCACGCGCACGCCTTCATGGCGGCTTTGTTCAAACCACTTTCCCAGCGTGCCTGACCACTGCAGCGCTTCGTCGAGTTTATCGCTGCGGATGAGCACGTTGGCCAGCGCGGAGTATGGCGGATAGTGCATCCAACTGCGGAAGCGCAATTCTTTTTCATAGAAGCCGGTGAAGTCGTGGTGGGCAGCGTACTGCACGGCATAGTGATCCTGGAAATAAGTTTGCAAAATCACCTTGCCGGGAGATTGGCCGCGGCCTGCTCGTCCTGCAACTTGCGTGAGCAACTGGAAGGTGCGCTCGGCGGCGCGGAAGTCGGGCAATCCGAGCGCGCTGTCGGCTCCGACCACGCCCACCAGCGTGACGCCGTGAATGTCGTGACCCTTCGCGATCATCTGCGTGCCGACGAGCAGGTCGAGTTCGCCTTCGTTGAGCGCGTTCAGCGTGCGCTCGAAATCTTCGTGGCCACGGACCGTGTCGCGGTCGAGCCGGGCGATGCGCGCCTGCGGGAACATGCCGTGCAGCAGCTCTTCCAGTTTTTCTGAACCCGTGCCGAGAAAATATACATACTCGCTGCCGCAGTGCACGCACGACTTGGGCACGGGCGCGGTGTAGCCACAGTAGTGACAGATCATTTTGTGCTCGCGCTTGTGATGTGTCATGGCGATGGCGCAGTTGCGGCACTCGAGCGTTTTGCCGCAGGTGCGGCACAGCGCCACGGGAGAATATCCGCGGCGATTGAGTAGCACCATGACCTGCTCGTGGCGGTCGAAGCGCTCTTTGATCTCCGCTGCGAGCTTGCGTGAGATGACCTGCTCGTGGCCGGTTTCCTGGAATTCCTGACGCATGTCGACGATCTCGACTTCCGGCAAGGGACGCTGCTCCACGCGGTCGGGCAACTCGACCAGCGCGTATTTATTTTTCTTCGCGTTGAAATAGGATTCGAGCGACGGCGTCGCCGAACCGAGAACGACCACGGCGTTTGCCATCTTGGCGCGCACCACGGCAACGTCGCGGGCGTGGTAGCGCGGCGACTCTTCCTGTTTGTAGGACGCATCCTGTTCCTCGTCGACGATGATCAGCGCGAGATCGGCAACCGGCGCGAAGACTGCCGAGCGCGTGCCGACGACCATGCGTGCCTCGCCGCTTCTGATGCGGTGCCATTGCTGGGCGCGCTCTTTATCGGAAAGCGCAGAGTGCAGAATGGCTACTTCGTCGCCGAAGATTTGATGCAGATCGGCAGCCACAGCGGGCGTGAGCCCGATTTCAGGGACGAGAAGAATGGCTGAGCGTCCGGCTTCGAGCACAGCGCGCATGCCCGCGAGATAGACAGCCGTCTTGCCCGAACCGGTGACGCCATGCAGAAGGATGCCAGCGAACTTTCTAGTGTCGACGGCTTCGCGCAGGCGGCTCAGTGCGTTCTGCTGGGCGGAATTGAAATCGAATGCAAAGGGCGAAGGACGCGCTTTGGCGCGCGAGACGAGGAAATCCGCTGCTTCTGCAACGACCTCGATCAGGCCGCGCTTTACCAACGTGCCCAGAGTCGATCGTGGGATTTCGAGGGCCTGCAGCGTCTCTACCGGAACTCGGCCGCCCGCTGCGGCGAGCGTCTCGATGATTCTCCGCTGATTATCGTTCAGCTTGCCGTCGGCGGATTTGAGCAGTGCGATCTTGATGGTGTGCGTGGCGTCTCGCACGGCGGATACATCTTCGCGGACAATCCATTTTTTTCGCACCAGGCCGTTCAGGGTTAACTTCGAGACGCGAGTGGCGGAGCGCAAAGCTTCTTCGCGGACGTTGATTTGCTCCAACTCGATTGCCGCTTCCGGCGCGGCTTCTTGTGCAGCCAGATAATCAAGCACGCGGAATTCCGCGGCTTGTTCTTCCGGTGTGCGGCGCGAACGCGCCGACGATCCTGACATTCCCGCCAGATGCAGCGCCAGTTGGCCTTCTTTGGTGATGCGGTACGCTACGGCGCGTTTGAACTCCGCGGTCAGCGGCAGCATGGTGCGGAAGAATTCGCCGAGCGGCGCGAGGTAGTAGTTGGCAATCCAGCGGCCGAGGCGGAGCAATTGGTCGTCGAGAACCGGCGTGGCGTCGAGCACGCGAAGGATGCTCTTAATTTTGACCGATGGTTTGCGGTCGTGCAGTTCAGTAATGACGCCGATGAGCCGCTGCTGGCGAAATGGCACGAGCACGCGGCCGCCGACCACGGGAATGGTCTCGGCGGGGACACGGTAGGTGAACACCATGTCGAGCGGCACGGGCAGGGCAACGTCGCAATACTCAGGCATTGATTGGAAGGATAAACTACGGAACTGCCAGCGAGGCCAGGACCCAGCAAGCCGGTTGGGATCCTTCGACTTCGTGACTGCTTCGCTTTTCGAAGCAGTCGCTACGCTCAGGATGACAAATTTATTTTTGCAAAGACATCACTACTCGGCGGCTTTTTTCGGTGGCTCGATCCCGAGGTACTTCATCACCATCTGCAAGTCTTTCCACGCCTCGCCCTTCTGGCGCGGATCGCGCAGCAGGAATGCTGGATGGTAGGTGACGGCAAGGCGCGCACCCGGCCATGAAGGATCACTGCTGCGAACGCCTGCGGGTTTGAAATCGTAGAAGCGTCCGCGCAGTTCCGACATGGGCGCGTTGATGGCGAGAAGATTCTTTGCCGACACCGCACCCAGTGCGACCACGACCTTCGGCTTGATGACGGCGATCTGCCGCATCAGAAACGGCGAGCAGGTTTCACACTCGTCGCGCTCCGGCGTGCGGTTGCCCGGCGGACGGCACTTGACTACGTTCGCGATGTAAACATCTTCGCGGCGCAAACCCATCGCTTTGATCATGTTGTTGAGCAACTGGCCGGCGCGGCCAACGAAAGGCTCGCCTTGCGCGTCTTCGTCGGCGCCGGGGCCTTCGCCCACGAACATCAACTCGGCGCGCGGATTGCCGACGCCGAAGACGATCTGCTTGCGGCCCTGCTTGTGAAGTTTGCAGCGGGTGCAGTCGCCGAGGTCTTCGCGAATTAGTTTGAGGGCCGCGACGGGATCGACCACTCCATACTCCGGCTTGGGCGAAATGATTTCAAAGAAATTGTCCTCGGCAATAACCGGTGCGACGGATTTTCTGGCGGCCATTTGCTCTCGCGGTTCTGACGGGAATGTCGGAGATGAAACGAAGGACGAAACGACGTCGACAACTACCTCTTCTGCCGATTGGGAAAGCTCCGGCGCGCGCCGGTAGAAGTCGTAGATGCCCAACTCGTTATAGTAGCGGAAGCGCTCGGCAAGAGCGCTCCGCAATTCCGGGTCCAGTGTGCGGGCCACTCCTCAGTGCTCCACATCAAAATAAATCTTCGTGGTGGCTCGGTATTGCAACACCTTCGCTCCATCCAACTGCATGTCGAGCGAGTCCACGTGGGCCCACTTGATGCCGCGAACGGTCTTCGCTGCCTCAGCCACGGCCTTCTGCGCGGCTTTGGCAAAGCTCTCTTTGGACGTTCCGATTACTTCGATAACCTTCTGCGTCATCGCGCGCTCCTTAAAGAAGTTTTACGGAATTGTACACTTGCCGGGCGCTGCGAGGTCCGTGCCTAGGCTTTCACCGGCGACTTGCGGCGCTGGCGAATCCGGACGACCTGATCCAGGACACGCTGGGCCACGTCCCACTTGGTGGTCTCGGGCACTTCGACAACCTCGTCGTGAGTGATGATGGTGACCTCGTTGCGGTCAGAGTCAAAGCCGATGCCTTCGCGCGAGACATCGTTGACTACGATGGCGTCGAGTTGCTTGGCTGCGAGCTTCTGGCGGGCGTTTTCAAGGACGTTCTCAGTTTCTGCGGCAAAGCCGACGACAATCTGCGACTGCTTGCGCTGAGAGATTTCCTTGAGAATATCTGCGGTGGGTTCGAGTTCGAGAGTAATCGGCCCTTTGCGTTTTATTTTTTGCTGAGGCGAAGATTTCGCGCGGTAATCGGAGACGGCCGCGGTCTTGATCACGATGGTGGCCTGCGGCAGAAGATTCAGCACAGCGTCGCGCATCTGCCCGGCCGATTCCACAAACGTAATTTCGGCCGCTCCCGGTGGCGTTAGCGCCGTCGGGCCGCTAACCAGCAGCACGCGAGCGCCACGGCGTAGCGCGGCTTCCGCCACGGCGTAACCCATGCGCCCGCTGGAACGGTTTGTGAGATAGCGCACGGGATCGATCTTTTCACGCGTGGGACCCGCGGTGATCAGAATGGTCTCGCCGGCGAGGTCCTGCGATGCACCCATCGCTTCGAGGACCGCGGCGACGATCGCGTCATTCTCGGCCAGCCTTCCGGAGCCGGTCATGCCACAGGCCAGATATCCTGATTCCGGTTCGACGATCTTCACGCCACGCTGGCGAAGAATTTCCAGATTCGCCTGTGTCGCAGGATGATTCCACATATTGACGTTCATCGCCGGAGCGACGACGACCGGAGCGGTTGTAGCGAGATAAAGCGTAGTGAGGAAGTCGCCGGCGACGCCTTGCGCGAAGTGCGCCAGAACGTCAGCCGTGGCGGGAGCGACCAGCAAAGCGTCAATCGACTGCGCGACGGCGATGTGCTCGATGGCCGAATCGATGTTGGGAGAATCAGTATTCGCAGAATCAGTGTTCGCAGAATCAGTGCTCGGAGAATCAGTGCTGGCGGCGTGCTCTTCGCCGGGCGAGAACATTCCGGTAATCACTTTTTCGCCGGAGAGCGCCGCGAAGGTGAGCGGGCGAACGAACTCCTGGGCCGCGCGCGTCATGATGACCTGGACGCGAATGCCGCGATCCTGCAGCAGGCGCACAATCTCGGCTGCCTTGTAGGCTGCAATGCCGCCCGTCACTCCGAGAGCAACTTTCATAGTTGTTTGATGGCAGCGCCTGAAGGCGCGATTCTTTCAGCCGCACTTCCGGCACGCCTGAAGGCGTGCCCTGATACGAATCGCGCGCCTCGATACGAATCCCCACATCGAGTCCCGTCCGACGCGAACCTCGCGCGACGCGATGCGACACGAATCTCGCACGAGACGGTCGCGTTATTCCGAACAAAGCCCTAGGCGTCTGGCCCGAAAGCTTTATCCAGTTCTTCGGCGGCCTGCTCGGCGGGGCTGCGAGTCTCGGGAATTTCCCATTTCACCTTGCCGGCGCGGATTTCATCTTGCGCAATGCGGCAGGGTTTGCGGGAGTTAGTCTGAACCACCGGGGGCGCTCCGGATTGCAGTTGGCGAGCGCGCCGGGCGGCGACCAGAATGTAGCGATAGTTGCTGTCGAAGCCTTCGATCAATTTCATGGACTCTCTCCCTGTTGCCGGGATTTCAAGATTTTGATTGCCGAAAGTTGTGCGTTTCGTTCTTCGCCAGCTTAGCCAAGAACTGCTCCTCTATTTTCCCACGAAATTCAAGATTGCGGGGGCGGGCAGCCGTCAAACCCGATTACGAAAGACTAGCCGAAGGGCTGCGCACGGCAGCGTCGCCGGTTTGCTTGAACGAATCGAGAATCGATTTCAGGCGCTCGCGCACGTTGGCCAGGCGGCAACGGTCCGCGAGAGCAACGGTCGCGGCTTCCTCCGGGGAGAGCGGCCGGCCGGCGCGCACCAGGCGCTCGCCGCGCACGATTGCCCGCAATGCTTTGATCGAATCCTCAAGCTGGTCGTTCACAAGAATGTAGTTATAGCGGTCGTAGTTCAGAATCTCGCGAGTGGCGGTGACCAGACGGCGTTGAATCACCTCTTCGCGATCTTCACTGCGCTTGCGCAGGCGTTCTTCCAGAATCCTGCGATTGGGCGGCAGGATGAAAATGCTGGTGGCGTCGGGGAGCTTTTGCTGAATCTGCGCCGCGCCCTGCACGTCGATATCGAGCAGAAGGTCGCGACCATTTTGTTCGGCGTCGTGCAGAAAGCGGCGCGCCGTTCCGTAGTAGTTACCGAAGACCTCGGCATGCTCGAGGAACTCGCCGTCGCGAATCATTTTCTCGAATTCGGGGCGGGAGACAAAATAGTACTGCCTACCATTGGTCTCACTGCCGCGCGGCGCGCGCGTAGTGTAGGAAATGGAAAACTCCAGATTGCTCACCTTCTTCAACAGTTCGTTGACGAGGGTAGACTTGCCGGAGCCGGACGGCGCCGAAATAATGTATACGATTGGCTTGTGCGCCGGAGAACTCATTCCAGGTTCTGCACCTGCTCGCGTGATTTTTCGATCTCCGCTTTCATGACGAGTCCGGCCTCAGTGATTTTCAGCGCCTCACCGGCCAAGCCTGAAGTTTTCGAAAGCAGCGTATTCGCTTCCCGATTCATTTCCTGCAGCAGGAAATCGAGTTTTTTTCCTACTTCTCCATTTTCATCGAGCAGACCCAGGAAATGCTGGACGTGGTTTTCGAGACGGACGATCTCTTCCTGAATATCGCTGCGGTCGACGAGAAGAGCGGCTTCCTGGAGGGCACGCTCTTTATCGGCGCTGGCGCCGAGCAGTTCCTGAAGGCGCGATTGCAGGCGCTCCACATAGCTCTGCAACACGGTGCGGCGGTGAAGTTGCACGGTCGTGACCGCCTCGCGGAGGTGGAGCATACGCTGCCGAAGTTCGCGCTCGATGCTGCCGCCTTCCTGCTCGCGCATTTGGTTCAGGCGGTTGAGCGCTTCGCCGACTGTGGCCATGACGGCGGATTCGAGCGCCTCATTATCGGAATCAGCGTCAGTCTCGCTGGCAGAGTCGAGCGCGCCGGGAATGCGCAGGATGGCGTTGAGATCGGGCTCGGAGGGCACAGTAAACTCATCGGCGGCGGCACGAAAAGCCTTGATGTAGGCGCTGATTAGCGGGCGATTCAATGCGAAGGTTTCGCCGCCGCCGCGCTCGACGCTGAGCGTGACCTCGATGTGTCCACGGGCAATTTTCTCTTTGAGCAAACGGCGAAGCTGCATCTCGAGCGAATCGGAGCCCGAAGGCAGACGAAAATGCAGATCGAGAAAACGGTGGTTCACCGATTTCAACGAAAGCGAGAAAGCAGTGTGACCGTTGCCTTGAATCGACTTGGAGCTTAGCCCGGTTGACTGCGCGCCGGCAGTTCCTTGCGTTTGGTTTATGAGTTCGCCTTTGATCTGCGCGAAACCCGTCATGGAGCGAAGAGGCATAGGTGATTTCTAAAATATCTGATTGCGATTTAGCTCGGTTGCGCCGGCTCCAGTTTCGACTCAAAGTCGGCGAACTGCAACTCGTACAAGCGCCGGTACGTTCCCAGTTTCGTCATTAAGTCTTCGTGAGCGCCAATGTCGGCGATGGCGCCGTTTTCGATCACGACGATGCGGTCGGCGCGGCGAACCGTCGAGAGCCGGTGGGCAATCACGAACACGGTGCGGCCGCTCATCAGGTTGTGCAACGCGGACTGCACCAGGGCCTCCGATTCGCTGTCGAGCGCCGACGTGGCCTCATCCAGAATGAGAATGGGTGCGTTCTTCAGAATTGCGCGCGCGATGGCGATGCGCTGCCGCTCGCCACCCGAAAGCCGCACGCCGCGCTCTCCGATGACCTCATCGTAACCTGCGGGCAGGGCTCGGATGAAGTCGTGCGCCAGTGCGGCGCGCGCCGCGGCCTCAACTTCCTTCAGCGCGACATTCGGCTGGCCGTAGGCGATATTGTTGCGGACGGTGTCGTTAAATAGGACGGTCTCTTGCGTAACGATTCCAACCTGCTCGCGCAAGGAAGCCAGCGTCACATCGCGGACATCGAAACCGTCGATGAGCAACCGTCCCCGGCTCGCATCGAAGAAGCGTGGAATCAGATGAACCAGGGTGCTCTTGCCGGAGCCGCTCGATCCGACGATGGCGACGACTTCACCGCGGCGAACCTCGAAATTAATATCGTGCAATACCTGCGCGTCCGCGCCTTCGCCGCCATAGGTGAAGCTGACATGATCGAATTGAACGTTTTTTGCGAATTGAGGCAGACGCCTGGCATGCGGCTTTTCGCGGACGTCGTCTTCGACATCCATGAACTTGAAGATTTCGCTGGATGCTCCAAGGGCCTGCTGGAAGTTGTTGTTAAACTGGGCAAATTTGCGGACCGGGTTATAGAGGCTGAAGACCGCCGAAATGAAAGCGACAAAAATTCCGGGAGTCATCTCACCGTGCTTGACCTGCTCGCGGCCCAGGTTCAGAAGAAGAGCAATCCCAATAACGCCGAACACATCCATCAGCGGAGAACTGATTGCGGTCGCGGCCACGGAGCGCAGGTTCGCGCGGAACAGGCGCCGCGCCGCGCCGCGGAAGCGGGCGATCTCCCACTTCTCGCTGTTGAAGGCCTTCACGATGCGGTTGCCGGTAATGGTTTCGTGCAAAATATTTTGAATTTCGGCGAGCTTGTCCTGCCCCTGCCGCGTCGTAGTGCGCACGCGGAAGCCGATCTTCCGCGAGGAATAAACGATCGCCGGAACGAACAGCAGCAGCACCCAGGCAAGTTCACCTCCCAGGACCACGACCACAGCGGCCACTGACAAAAAAGTAAAAAACTGCTGCAGGAATTCCGCCAGCACCGTTGACATGGCGTACTGCACGCGCTCGATGTCGTTGACCAGGGCGGAGAGCAGGCTCCCCGTCGTGTGCCTGGAGAAAAATCCGGCCGAGCGCCGCATGATCGCGTTGTAGAGATCGTCGCGCAGGTCGGTGATCATTCCGAATCCCGCGTGGTTTACGAGGTATGTACCGGTGTAGTCGCAGATTCCTTTCAGAACCGTGGAGGCGACCAGAGCGAACGCGACGATGGTCCAAGCGTTGGTAAGGCGGGCGGGAACCAATTGTTGCAGCGAGACCGCGTGATGCGTCAGCGGATTGACGAAGAGTTGAATATCTTTCGATCCCGTAGAGGGATTCAGAACTCGATCAAAGACAGGACGAATCAGCAAAAACTTGAAGGCATCGAGCGCCCCTACAGCCGCCATCAACACTACCGAACAGAGAATTTGCCACCAGTAAGGAAGAGCATAGCGGACGAGGCGCGTCAGTTGGCGCATACCGCTCCGCGCAGGCCGCGATGGCTTAGGGACGGCGTTATAGGTGTGGGGTGCAAGGGCTTATTTTACTGCCGTCGCTGGTCGTTTGTCGTTGCCGTTTCCGCTTCGCGATTAACAACCGGTTTCCTCACCTTGGCATATCCCGATGCGCCACCTTCACCCTGTATCCAGCCTTGTGCAGGCGCTTGCCGACTTCCTCGGCGATCATCACTGAACGATGCTGGCCGCCGGTACAGCCAAAACTGATGGTGAGATAACTCTTGCCTTCGTGGATGTAGTGCGGCAGCAGATACACCAGCAGATCGGAGATGCGGGAAATAAATTCCTTCGTCTGCGGAAAAGAGCGTATGTATTTGGCCACGCGCGGATGCCGCCCCGTGAGTCCGCGGAATTCCGGAACGAAGTGCGGATTGGGCAAGAAGCGAACGTCGAAGACCAGATCGGCTTCTTCGGGCACTCCGTGGCGGAAGCCGAAACTAACACACGAAACCAGAATGCTTTTTTCCGAGGTCTTCTCGCGGAAGAGCGCCGTGATGTGGGCGCGTAATTCGTGAACGTTGAACTTGGAGGTGTCGATGACGATGTCGGCGAGGGCGCGAATGCTCGCCAGATGGCGGCGTTCGGCCTTGAGCGAGGCGTTGACCGGCGTGTCCGTACCCAACGGATGCGGACGGCGGGTTTCGCTGAAGCGCCGCAGCAGCACCGCGTCGGAGGCCTCAAGAAAGGCGACCCGGGTTGGAATCATGCGGCGCACGGCTTTTAGAATGCCGGGAAGTTGTTCGAGTTGAGAGCCCTCGCGCACATCCACCACCAGCGCAGTGCGGCGAATCTGGGCCGAGTGTAAGGCCATCTCGGCGAAGCGCGGGATGAGTTCAATAGGAAGATTGTCGACGCAGTAATAACCCAAATCTTCGAAAGCCTTGAGCACCGACGCCTTGCCGGAGCCGCTCATCCCCGTGATGATGACCAGTTCTGGAGCATGCGCGGCGGGCGCAGACGCTTTCTTCCCCTTGCGGGGAAGTTTCTCGCCCTTGCTGGACGCGGCTGTCTTCCGAGGCGTCATGCACGGATAGTAGCATCGAACCCGGCCGATTTCTAAATTGAGTTTTCGATTTGTCTAAGCGCCGCCCGGAAAGGTAAGCTAGGTCGCCATGAAGAAGTTTCAAGACCTTACGGAACGCGAAGTGCTGGCTCTGGCCATCGCTTTGGAAGAAGAAGACGAGCGGGTTTACTCGGATTTTGCCGAAGGGCTGCGGCAGGATTATCCCGCGTCGGCGGCCATGTTCGAGGGCATGCGGGAAGAGGAATCGGGGCACCGGCGGCGGCTGATCGAGCTTTACCGGCAAAAATTTGGCGAACACATCCCGTTGATCCGCCGGCAGGACGTGCGCGGATTTGTGGAACGTCCTGCGCTGTGGCTGATGCGTCCGCTGCGCATCGAGGCGGTACGCAAGGAAGCCAGCACCATGGAAGTGGAGACCCGGCGCTTCTACGAAAAAGCCGCGGCACGCACCCAGGATGCCGGCGTACGGCAACTGCTCGACGACCTCATCAACGAAGAACGCGAGCACGAAGAACGCGCGCAGGAATTGGATAAAGAGAAGCTGCCGGCGAATGTGAAGGAAGATGAAGAGCGGGCGCAGCGGCGTCTCTTCGTTTTGCAGATCGTGCAACCGGGGCTGGCCGGATTGATGGACGGTTCCGTTTCCACTCTGGCGCCGGTTTTCGCGGCCGCCTTCGCCACTAAGAATAGTCATGAGGCGTTTCTCGTAGGTTTAGCCGCATCGGCGGGCGCCGGCATCAGCATGGGATTTGCCGAGGCGCTGTCGGATGACGGCAGCCTGACGGGGCGCGGCCATCCGTGGGTGCGTGGCGTAATTTGCGGTGCGATGACCGCGCTCGGCGGAATCGGCCACACGCTGCCATTTTTGCTGAGCGACTTCCGCATGGCTCTTTGGGCCGCGGGAGGGGTAGTGATCGCCGAGTTGGGAGTGATTACCTGGGTACGCCACCGCTACATGGACAGTCCCTGGGTTTCGGCAGCGCTTCAGATCGGGCTGGGAGGCGTGCTGGTGTTTATTACCGGCGTGCTGATCGGGAGTTCATGAGTTGGTCGGTGTCAGGACCCAGGCCTTAATCACGCTCTGCTCTATGTAGATCGTCGAAGGTTCTTCGCCGTCTAGCAAGCGCCTCTCCGTCTCAGTCCGCACGCAAGCCGAGCCGACTCGATCCACCAGCGAGGTTGTTGGGAGGTTTACTCCATCCCCTGTTCCGGCTTCACTTGCGGCGTTGTGTCCCCCAGACATATGTTGTCGCCAAAGGCTTGGCTATAGCCGTTGGCGCGCCGTTTCCCACTCCTCGCGCTCACCTCGACCGTGAAATTTGTCAGCCCTGTTTTCTGGCGCCGCAATATCCACGTGAAATCCTGATGCGACTGCTGACCCGGGGAGTAGTGCTTGAGAAGAAGGGGGGATTTAGAAATCAGGCTATCCACAATCTTCTCCCCCTGATCGAGGTGTTCGCTGTCGACAAACGTAGCCTCATGTTGCTCGGCCTTAGGAGTGTCAAGATGCCAAGCTCGAAAGTGGATCTCGTCTACGTCAAATGAAACTTTGCCCTGGTTCCACACAGTCAAAGTATATTTTGCGATACACGTGCCAGGCTCCCAACCATTCTCGACTGAGAACCTGCCGTCTAGACTCACATTCGGTTCCAGGGACGGCTTGTCGGCGACGGAATAGTTCATGAATGTCCATCCTGCCGCTACGCAAAGTGCGATGACCTGAATCCATTTTGTGAGGTTGTCTGTGCCCGCCCAAATAGCATCTCCTGCGCGTCTGAACATATTTGCCATCTCATCCCTCCTCTAAGCGAACCGTTCGCCCCCTGTAGTCAGATGCCAGCGCGTAACCGGCATCGCGTGCCAGCCAGCTTCTTCGCCTCCCTACGGTTGTGTATCCAGCGGGTGCTGACTCTTCTCGTAGAATTCGTTCTGCAGCTTGAGGCTTACGTCATCGGCCTTCACGGCGCGGATGGTCTTGACCAGGGCGTCGATCCACCAATCCATTTGGAACTTGCCCAGCTCTTTCGTTGCGGCCGAACCGTCGCCGGAATAGTGATTGGGAAAGCGCGCGTACCACCAGATGCCGGTATAGACATCTTCCGGAAGATTCTGGCGGTGCTGGTCGGCTCCGGATTCTGCGTTCGCGCGGTCGATATGAACTGTGTCCGGGCGCGCGATCATCATCTTCGAAGTTTCGCTTTCGCCGGCGTGCATGTCGATGGAAGTCTTCTTCGCCGGACCGCCCGAGTCCGGACTTCGCTTGTCGAAAATGTAGACTACGTAGTCGTGAGGTTTATCCAACTGAGTTTGGGCGAAGTAGGGGAGCAGGCTTTCGTTGCCGCCGTGGCCGTTGACGATGATGACTTTCTTGCAGCCGTTGCGCGCCATCTCGTCGGTGGTCTCCTGCAACAGGGCGAGTTGCATTTCGCGGCTGTAGGCCACGGTTCCGGGCTCGTGGCGTGCTTCGGCGATTTGTCCGAAATAATATTCGGGGAAGACGATGGCGTATTCTTTCTCGGCGGCATGCAGCGAGGCGTAGCGGACGTCGAGCAGATCGGTGCCGAGTGGAAGATGCGGACCGTGTTTTTCCAGGATACCAAACGGCAGCAGGCACGTCCCCTGCGAGCGATGAATGCCTTCGCGGAAGTCGGCGGCAGTGAGCTCTTCCCAGTGGACGGAAAGTTTCGGCTCCGAAGTCGACTGTGCTGAGGCGAAATGCGGAGCGCTCAACACCGCGAAGAATAGTGGCAGAAACAGAACGGAAGAAATATTGCAGCGGGTGCGAGTCGTCATCGATATCCCTCGGCGGCGAATTCTAGCACGCCGAATGCCTGTATTAAAACGTATCAATACGTAAAAGTGGAGGGTTCGATGCGAGGAGCGTTCGATGCGATTCATTGACCGCGAGGAAGTCGGCCGTCGGCTTACCTACGAGGTCTGTATTCCGATTGTGCGCGATGCGATGATCGCATTCTCGCGGGGCGAAACCAAGCAACTGCTGCGGTCGATCATCCCCTTATCCGAAGGGCGATTGTTCGGTGTCATGCCCGGAGCGATGGGCGCGCACTCCCCATTCGGAGCGAAGCTGATCAGCGTCTTCCAGGGAAACTCAGCTGTAGGAAGACCGTCGCACCAGGGTCTGGTCATTCTTTTCGATCACGAAAGCGGCGCGCCGGTTTGCGTGCTCGATGCGGGAGAGATCACCGCCATTCGAACGGCAGCGGCCAGCGCGGTCGCTACCGATGCATTGGCTCGCCGCGACGCTCGCCATCTGGCGATCCTCGGCTACGGCGAACAGGCCGCGACCCACGCGCGTGCGATCAGCAAGGTCCGACGTCTTGAATCGATCACGATCTGGGGACGGTCTCCCGAGCGCGCACGGGCTTTTGCGAAAGCTATGCAGGCAGAACTTGGCGTGCCCGTTTCCGCGGCGGAAGGCGTGGAAGAGGCAGTCGCGAAAGCCGACATTGTCTGCACCGTCACCTCGGCGGCCGAACCGATCTTGAAAGGCGACTGGGTGCGGCCCGGTACGCACCTGAATCTTGTCGGCTCAGGACATGCCGGAGCGACGGAGGTGGACAACGATTTGGTTGTCCGTTCACGCTTCATTGCCGACAGCCGAGAGGGGGTTCTGGCGCAAGGGGCGGAGTTTCTCAGGGCCAAGGCGGCGGGCTTGATCGGTGATGACCACATCGTCGCGGAAATCGGCGAAGTGCTGGCGGGCAAAATCGAAGGCCGCCGGTCGGCGGAGGAGATCACTGTATACAAGTCGCTGGGCCATGTTGTGCAGGACTTGGCCAGCGCGTGGTGGCTGTATGCACAGGGTGAGCAGTCGGCTTGAACGGAACGCCAGCCGAAGTTTGCCGGTTGCGCTTACCGGGCTCCGATCAGCTCCTTGAAGTCGAAATACGCCAAATTCATGTTCCCTCCTGTCAGGATGCGAACCGTGAGAACGCTTTTCCCGGCGGGAAGGCGAACCTTTAAAACGCCGGGCGCGAGGTTCCAGTGATGCCACTGCCGCCAGGCAATGGGATCGGAAGTGTTGAAAGTGGAAGCGATGGTTAGCGATCCGGTGGCGTCTTTCCCATTCACATCCAGCGAAATGGTTCCACCGCGATTTGAGGTGTACAAAAGATCGGCGCGGTAAATGCCGGCGTGCGCAACCTGAACCGTAATGTTGAACCATTCTCCGGGCTCGGTCCATCCCACATAGAGCTGGTTTTCTGGAGGCTGAACCAGGTCATAGGGACTGTTATCGATCTGGTCGTGAAATTTGGTGTAGGAGATGTCGACGCCTTCGTCCATCCGGAATTGATTCAGGTAGGTTCCATCGGCGGGATTGAGCGCTCCACTGCCATTGTTTTTGGCGTCGGAGTCGTGATATGCCACGCCTTCTCCGCCGCGATCATAGTGGGAGCATTCGACGCGTCCGGGAATTTTTTGGGCTCCGCCTTGATAGCGGCCGTCCTGATAAGGAGTTCCCGTGTAGTTCTTCAGGTAATCTTTTTGCGACACGCAAAGAGCCGTTGCCGTGAAGAGGACGAGTAGGGCTGGCAAGTACAGATAAGACCGGGACGGGTTTTCTTTCACGAATATTTCCTTTGCGGCGGCCGATGGCCACGCGCCGAGCGCTCTGGCGGGTTGACTCTATCTGATCCTTCCACACGCGCTCCTACGGGGCTTCGATCAGCTCCATCTTGCCGTCGCGGGTGCGGTGCAGGATCATTACTTTGCCTTTGGGGTCGCGGAAGACGAAGACGTCGCGGTCGCGGAAGTGGGCTTCTTTGATGGCTTCTTCGAGGGTCATGGGGTGCATGGCGACGGCTTCGTCGGAGCGCACCAGGTGCACCTCGGTGGTTTTAGCCACGGCGGGATAGCGGTGTACGGCGACGGGCACGGCGGTTTTTTCAGTGAGGCCGACCTTGGTGTGCGCGCCGGCGGCGGCGCCTGCTCCATCCAGCGGCGTGGAGTGGCCGTTCCATTTCTTCACTTCTTCGCTCTTGCGGGCGGAGCGCTTCCTGGATTGCCATTTGGTTTTGTATTTCACCGCCTGCTTTTCCAGGTGATCGAGGGCTTCGTTGACGGCGATGTTCATGTCCCTGGCCTGGGCCAGGCCGACGATGGGGCCGTTACGCGGGTTGATGGTGATTTCGGCTTTGTGGCGGTGCTTTTCGACCGCGAGGATCACTTTGGTTTCGAATCTGTCGCCCAGGATTTTGCGGATTTTTGCGAGTCCGGTTTCAACTTCTTTGCGGATAGCGGGGGTGACTTCGCAGTGACGTCCAGTGTATTCCACGTTCATGGAGCGACGCTCCTTAGAGTTGCGCGAGACTCATTGGATGTTGCATGTGAGGATGCGAACCAAACACGCGATTATTGCGCCGCACAATACGCGGCGCTTCGCGCGGTTCGCCCAGATCCTTCGGTCGCAAAAAACGCGCCCTCAGGATGACAACGCGTTTTATTCCTTCGTTAATTTCTACTCCTTTACTCTACGTTGATGCGTGCTCGGGATGCGCATATCCTCACGATACTTCGCTACCGTGCGGCGTGTGACCTGGATGCCTTGTGACTGCAAGATGCGGGTGAGCTGCTCGTCGGTCAGCGGGCGTGCCGGGTCTTCTTCTTCGATCAATTTCTTGACGCGGCGCTTCAGGATCAGCAGGCTGGTGTTGCCGCCCTCGGGACCCTGCACGCTCTCGCTAAAGAAGTAGCGCAGCTCGAATACGCCCTGCGGCGTGTGCGCGTATTTGCTGGCGACGGCGCGGCTCACGGTGGAGGGATGCACGCCGATTTCTTCGGCGACCTCCTTGATCATCATGGGCTTCAGGTGGTCGATGCCCTTTTCCAGAAAATCATACTGGCGCGCGACGATGCAGTAGCACACTTTGGTGATGGTCTGCTTGCGCTGCTCGATGTTCTTGATGAGCTGGATGGCGCTCTTGTAGCGCTCTTTCACGTAGTCACGCGTGTTTTTGTCGTTGTTGTCGCGGGTGATCAGCTTTTTGTAGGCGGGGTTGAGGCGAAGCTGCGGCAGGTCGTCGTCGTTCATTAGAACGAGCCACTCGTCGCCGTGTTTGAGGAAGGCGACATCGGGCTCAATCAGGCGGGCCTGGACTTTGTTGTACTGCAGGCCGGGGCGGGGATCGAGGGTGCGGATGTAATCGATCGCCTGCTGCACGGCGTCGGCAGGACGGCCGATGGCTTTGGCGATTTCGCGAAGCTGCTTGCTTTGCAGCGCGCGCAGATGCTGGTCAACCACGGCCATGGCATCCTGCAGAAGTTGCGCGGTGCCGTTGCCGGGCTTTTCTGCGGCTCGGTCTCCGTTCTTCTCGCCGTTCTTGTGCTGCGCCAGTTGCTGCTGGTGATAGCGCAATTGAAAAAGCAGGCATTCGCGAAGAGTGCGGCAACCTACTCCCGGAGGATCAAGCTGCCGAATGACTTCGAGGGCTTCCTGAAGGTCGGCAGGGGTAAAGCTGGGCTTGCGGATAGGTTGCGGAGGCACGGAGACCGGCTCGGGCGCAGGAGCCGCGGCTGCCGCGGCATTTCCGTTGTGCGCGCCGAAGGAGGCTTCGGCTGGAGCGCTTGCAAGCAGCGGACTCCCCGACGCGCCGGAAAATTCGGGCGCGTTGGCGGCCGCTCCGATCATTGCGTTCACATCCGTGGCGGAAAAGCTGGAGCCGGAGGCCGCGGCTTCGACGGTTTCTCTCGCCGATGTTTCTTCGGCCGTTGCCTCTTCAGACTGAGACTCGTCAGATCGGGACTCGTCGTGGCCCAATCCGAGCGCAGCGGCTTCGCTCACGATATTTCTTGCGGCGGCAGCATCGGCTTCCGGCGGGGCGGGCGGGGCGATGCCCAGCATCTCTTCGTCGCTGGCGATGAGGTAGCCATCTTCATTCAAATTGCCGATGATCTGCTCGGCGGCCTCGCGCACGGCGGGGGTCAGGCTCAATGCGCCAAGTTGCCAGGCGAGATGATCGGTAAGAGTGGTGGGCTTGGAGAGAAAATTCTCAAACGACGGGCGCTCGATCTCCTCCATCTCGCCGCGGGTGCGGTAACCGGGATCGAGATAATCCTGGAAGAACGAGCCGAAATCGATCTCTTCGAACGGATCTTTCTTTTCGGCGGTGATGGGAGCTTCTTCGGTGGAAGTCTTCGTGGGGCGGTCGCGGTCTTCTTCTTTACGGCCGACTTCGTCGATCAGCGGGACGGATTCTTCGAGCTCTTCGAGAACCGGGTTCTCGACCATCTCGGCGTTGATCATGTCCTTGAGCTCAAGCTTGTTGAGCGCGAGGACGGAAACCATCTGCACCAGGCCGGGGGTGAGGATCTGGCGCTGAGATAGTTTGACGCTCAGTTTGTGCTGAAGCAGAACCATAAAAGTCAGTGGTCAGTGGTCAGTAGCTAGTGGTCAGTTTTGAACGCTGATCACTGATCACTGGCCACTGACTTTTCACACCAGCGAGAAGCTTTCCCCCAGATACACCCGCCGCACTTCCGGATCGCCGGCCAACTGTTCGGGCTGGCCCTGGCGGAAGATGCGGCCGTCGTCGATGATGTAGGCGCGATCGGTTACAGACAATGTTTCGCGCACGTTGTGATCGGTGATCAGCACTCCGATACCGCTCGCCCGCAGGCTTCTGCAGGTCGAGAACGGCGATGGGATCGATCCCGGAAAACGGTTCGTCCAGCAAGATGAAAGTCGGATTGATGCACAGGCAGCGGGCAATTTCGACGCGGCGGCGTTCACCGCCGGATAGCGCGTAGCCCCGATTCTGCCGGATGTGCTCCAAACCAAGTTCATCGATAAACTTCTCCATCTTTTCGCGGCGCTCGTGCCAAGACATAGGCTGCGCCTCCAGCACCGCGAGGATGTTCTCCTCGACAGTGAGTTTGCGAAAAACCGAAGCTTCTTGCGGGAGATAGCTGATGCCATACTGGCGGGCCCGGAGGTACATGGGAACGTCAGTAATATCCTGACCGTCGTACAACACGCGGCCAGTATCAGGGGGGATCAGGCCAACAATGGCGTAGAAAGTAGTCGTCTTGCCGGCGCCGTTGGGGCCAAGTAAACCAACCACTTCGCCCTGCTCCACGCGCAGGCTAACACCATTTACAACGCGGCGGCCCCGGTACGACTTGCCAATGTCATCTGTGGCCAGGGTACGCATTTATCTTGCCATTCGTGTT
This sequence comes from Candidatus Sulfotelmatobacter sp., assembly GCA_050012155.1. Lineage (GTDB taxonomy): Bacteria > Acidobacteriota > Terriglobia > Terriglobales > Acidobacteriaceae > Sulfotelmatobacter. The sequence goes on from JBEKHS010000007.1 coordinate 128,789, forward strand.
TATTGTTTGGCCACTCGCGTTTGCGTTACCACAGGAGTATTCGCTTCACCTTCTACGAGCACCCTATCATCGCCTCGAAAGAAAGTCAACGAACCCCCGGTAATCTTGCCCCGTTCGGCATCAAAAATGCTGGGCGGCCCTCCGGTGAGGACGAATTTGTCGTCGGAAGCGGTATAAATCAGCAGCTTCCCTTCGGCGCGCCGATTGGGTTGGGTGACGACAACGTCGCCTCGGGCGATCATGTGATCGAGCTGTCCCGGCCCCGCAATCGGCGTGGCAAGTTGTTGATTGCTTGGTGTTTGCGATCGAGGACGCAGATAGGCGTCCATGCTGTTGGCAGACGCCGTAAAGCCGGTTCCCTTCGCAACTACTCCGCCCTCATAGTGAGCAATGCGGTCCTCATCGGCATAGGTGAGGCGGGCCGATGTTATCGCCACGGGACTGGTGTCGTCGGGCTTTTCCTCAGCTTTTCCTTTCGTTTTGGGAGTTCGTCCATCGTTTTGGACACTTCTGGGCGCTTGGACCGTCCCCGGCTGTGCCAGTTTCTCCTGAACCAAAACCGTCGAGACCGGTTGCGCTGCCGTACCCTGGGCCACCAGAAAACGGCGATCCCGGTCGAACTGGATCGATGGCGCCTCCACGATGTTGGCGTCCTGCCACAAGCGAGCATTTCCCTCGTAAAGAGCGACGGCGGGTGAGTTGTGCGACGTCATGGTGGCCGAGGTCACATGAATCGGCGACGCAGAGGCCAGCAGCGCTCCTTTAGGTTGCTCTTTGAGATCACTGTACGTGCTCTTGACATCGCCCCTGGCGAAGGCATCGTCCGTGGCGCGATTGATGCGGATCGTCTTTGCGGTGGTCACCATGCCGCCGTCGGAGACGCGAGGGCTGCCGGTGAGCACTAGAATCTGGTCGGCGGGAGTGTAGTGAGCTTTGTCGGCCCAGGCTTGCGTTCGCTTGTCCGGAGGCTGGCCGTCGTTATAAGCGACGCTGCCCTGCTGCACGATGGATGCGATCCCTCCCTCCGCGAGAAACGACGCATCGAGAGTCTGGCTGGTGCTCACGCGGTCTGGCAAGCCGGGCACAGAGCTGACGATCTTTGCGTCCGGCGCGCCGTGGATTGAAGTCAGGCGGCTGGGGCCTTTAGCGGTCGCGGCGAACTTCGCTTCAAAGCGGCCGGCGGTGATGACACTGTGCTGGGGAGAACTTTGCGCGGAAGTTTTCGCCGAATTTCCCGCGTTCGGTGGGTTCGAGTTCTGCGCCGAAGAAATGGTGATCTGCGACGCCCCCGAAGTTTCAGCGTGGTCTAAGCGATGCCCGTCGGCGACGAAGAAGTCGATGACCGGCGCGGTAATGTCGTAATCCTGAGGTTCCGAAGTATGGGTTTCCGAAGCACGGGCTTCCGAAACGTGGGCTTCCGAAGCATGCGGCGAGGAGTTTGCTGATGCATTCGTGGTCGGCGGTTTATTGCCCGCGGCGTGCTGCGCCAGCCGGACTCCATCCATCGCATGCACTTTCTGGAGCTGGTTCTGGCCCACGAAATCGAGTATCGCGCGTCCGGCATCGCCCTGCATCGGTTGCGACCCGATGCGCTCTACGTGGACATTGCCGGTTAATGTGCCCGTGCGCAGCAAGTTTTGCTTGCCCGCAGATTTGCTCGTCGGTCCGCTCGTTGGCGGGCTCGGGGGTGCACTCGGAGGTGCACTCGCCAATATGAGATCGGCTTCGTCGGCGTGGGCGCGCATCTGGTCGGCATCCTGCGCTGTGGTTTCCCCATTCACATTCCCAGTGGCCAGCACCCGCTCGACGTTGTTCTCCTTCCCCAGGAAAAACGTGGCCTCGTCCGATTGCACGGTTCCTCCGGCGCGTTCCAGCCGGGGATGTTCGAGCACGACCCGGCGCGGATCGCGGGTGAAGGTGCCATGGGTGGCGAAAAGGCGGGCTGCGTGCTGCCCGGCCAGCGTCACATGAACCTGCGAGACCAGAGTGAGCACGTTTCGCTTGCCGGAGTACTGCACTCCCACGGCCCAGCCGCTGGCCTGCGGCGTGCTGAAATCGACACGCGCATCGGTGGCTGCATCTCCGCTGTTTTGGTTGAAGACCACGTCTTGCGTCTTAAGATGGATGGGATTCTTGAGTTCTTTGGGCGTTCCCTGGTCGGGTCCAGTCTCGCCGGTTGGGTTGGCCTCAAGATCGATCTGCACTTCGCCGTGAGCGGTAACGTCGCCCGTTTTCTTGTCGTAGGAGAAGTCGTCGCCGTAAATCTGGTCGAAGCGGGAGGAATCGCGCCCGTAAAGAATAATGCTGACGTTGTGCAATTCGGCGCTGCCATCGAGTTTGAATTGCTTGAGCTTGCTCGCCCGAATGGTGAACTGGGTTCGCTTCCCGTCCGATTTGGAGAATTCAAAGCCGTTCGCGGTCTGCTTGATATCGATCCCAATCTTGTTGGGGAGTTCCTTCAGCACATTGCGTTCGCGCAGGTGGGCGTAGAAATACATTCCCGCCACAGTCGCGGTAAACAGCACCGCAATCACGACCAGCCAGCGGCGCAGGCGGTAGATGGGGAGCGGCATGCTGGGTTCAAGTCTAATCGATTAGGGAGCCGTAGCCCTCACTCGGCTCTACCGCGATCTAGTCCATGAGCTGGGTGAGGTGCTTCGCTCTTTGCCTTGCCTCCGAGCGAATCCGGCTTAGCTTCGCATAGAAGCGATGGTGGCTATTTTGATCTAGGTTAAGAGGCAAGGATATCGAACTGATTGCTTCTTCTTCGACCTTCCACGGCTCCGCGCACTCTGCCCAGCAGACCAAAGCGCATCGGTCCATCCATGCGTCAATCGCTCGCTCCCCGGCCACGAAGTTAATGCGGTCGCCTCGGCCTACGCGTAGCTCGATCCCTAGCTGCCTGGCCAACAGGCAGCCCAGCGTCATCCGAAGGGTTGACCGCGAAGCATCCGCTTTGAAATGGGACCGGATTCTTGAACGAAGCGTCCGTCGGCTTGGAGCCTTGCCGTTCTTGGGCGGTGCCGCAGGCGATATCCCGATATACAGCAAGGTCGAGTCGCCATTGCGCACGCAGTCTGCAGCGTCCACGCAGCCGGGCAGCTCACGAAAATACCAAGCATAGATCCCAGGTTCGGCCGGTGCGGGGGACGGGCGGATGAGAACTTCGGCACGCGACCACAACCGGGAGGGACGCGTGAGTTGTTGAAGTACGCTAACCATACCAAGCTGTGCCACCGGGCTTAGTGGAACGGTATGTCCACCTCGGAATAACTGCCGGGCGTGGCCTCGGCAACTACTGAGGCAATCCGGTCAAGGTACAACCTCATAATCCGCCAGGTCGAGTTCCCAAGGGCAACGATCGCTATCCTTCGTCCCGTTAAGTTTTGCTGATATCGGATTCTTTTGTCGGTGGTGAGCAGAAGGTCAAATCCTGCAGCCTCGGCGACCTTGAGCAGCTCGCCGTTAGAAATCCTGTCCCACCCGCGTTCGATGGCCTCGGTGACTTCGTGGCCTGAGAGCGATTTGGCGATGCCGCTTGGCGTACCGTGGTCAAAGAGAATGCGCATCGGTGGAAGTAACTGCGCCAGCAGGGATCGGCGGCGGGTCGAGACTGCGCGCGGCAAATTCGAGCACAGCCTGAATCTGCTCCCGCGTTACGTGAAACTGCTCGATAATTTCTTCAATGCTCGAACCCGCCTCGAGGTTCTCAAAAACAGTGGCGACGGGCATGCGCGTGTCCTTAAACACCCAGGCACCGCTGCGCTTGCCGGGGACGCTTTCGACGGCGGGACATTGTGACCAATCTAGAGTTGCCATATCCTCAGTTACCTTGGTTGATCTTAGCATCGTGGGCAGCCGCCGGTTCGCAAAATATTGCGTTCCCGGAATGCGGCGCAGCTTCAGCGTTCGGCTTCTTGAAATCCCGGAGCGACAATTCCAGTCCGCCGAAGTCGGGGTGGTCGTTGTGACCAATGGTGAAGGCGATGTCGATGGCGTCTCCGGCCAGAAGCGGCGACTGTTGCAGGCGCTCGGCCATGTGCCAGCCCAGGGCGTCGAAAACAGTTCTCAGTTCTCGGTTCTCAGTTCTCAGTTGAAAACCTTTCGCTTCGGCCTTCTCTTTCTCATTGCGGCGAATGGCTGCGCCATCGGGATGACAACTTGGCGTGGCCAGGACTGCGACCGCAGAGAGTTCTTCTTTACCCGGCTCTTGGATCACGGAATTTGCAGGAGAAAATTCGTGTCCGTTCGTGTCATCTCCTGCTTTCAGCTTCAGTTTGATGTGTTTGTCTTTCAGGATTTTCGGCGGCGCAATCAGGCGTACGCCGCGGGCGGAGAATGCGGGCTCGTGATTGCCGGCTCCATAGGGCTCAAGCAGGCGCAACACCTGAAAGAGTGTGGGAGTGATTTCATCCAGGTGCAGCTCGGCTTCCAAATCGAGCACCGGATCGAAATCGGCTGCGCTCAGCCGCGTCCGCGCGAAAGCATCAAGTTCGGCTCGCAGTTGCATGACATTCGCCGAGGGCATGGCGAATCCGCAGGCGTGCGAGTGTCCGCCGTAGCGCGTGAAAAGCGCGTGCGATGCCTCGACCGCTTCGAGCAGGTGAAAGGCGCGAATCGACCGGCCGGAGCCAAAGGCCTCGTCGCCTTCGCGCGCGATCACCATGGCTGGCCGGTGGTAGCGCTCGACCACGCGCGTGGCCGCAATGCCGATCACGCCGCGGTGCCAGCCTTCGCCATCCACCACGATGCAGTAGGCCTCGCACAGCGCAGGATCGCTGAGAATACGCTCGTCGATGGAGCGCAGAATCCGCCGCTCTTCCTCCTGCCGGTCGGCATTGAGCCGGTCGAGTTTCGCGGCCAGTTCGCGGGCGCGGACGGGGTCTTTCACGCTGAACAGCTCGATCACGTCGCGAGCAATATCCATACGTCCGGCGGCGTTGATGCGCGGCGCAATGCGGAACGCAACCTCCGTGGAAGTGGGCGAACGCTTCGAAGAAATCTGCGCCACTTCGAGCAGCGCCTTCAGCCCGGGGTTTACCGCACGGCGCAAAGCATCGAGGCCTAGCTTGGCGAACACTCGATTCTCTCCGGTCAGCGGCACCGAGTCGGCGATGGTCGCAATCGCTACCACTTTCATGAACGAACGCAACATGCGCGCATGATCTTTTTCGTCGAGGCGCCGCTGCATCAATCCCTGCGCCACTTTGAACGCAACCCCCGCGCCGCAAAGTTGCTTATAGGGATATGCGCAGCCCGCCTGATTAGGATTCACCACCGCCGTCGCCCGGGGTACGCCGTCCGGTCCGGGCAAGTGATGATCGGTGACGATCAAGTCGACGCCGAGGCGCTGCGCGGTCTCCGCTGGCGCGAAGGCGCGAATGCCCATGTCAACGCTGATGATGAGGCGAATGCCCGCGGCTGCGGCGCGCTCGATCACATCGTCGCGCAAATCGTAGCCCTCGCGAATGCGGTGAGGAACGTGAAAATCGGCCGCGCCTCCGCAGAGTTCGATTGCCGTTTTCAGAATGATGACTGCCATCGTGCCATCGACGTCGTAGTCGCCGTAGATGAGGATGGGTTCTTTGCGTTCGATCGCCGCGTCCAGGCGATCGACGGCGGCGCGCAGGCCAGACATTTGCTCGGGCGCATGTAAATGATCGATAGACGGAGCGAGGAAGCGGGCTGCGGAATCAACCTCCGCGATGCCGCGCCGGATCAGTAAGCGCGCCAGAGTATGCGCGGAACGGCTTTTGGAATTTTCGCTTGCCCGGGTCGCCGCGCTAAACGGCAAATTGGACAAATCGCGGAGAGCACTGGCCATGTTCCGCACGCGAACTGGGTCTTCTGCAGCCAGCTCCCAGCGCACGCTAGTTCTCGTCGTCCTGATCCGGTTCGTCGATGGGGATGCCGCCGAAATCTTCCGACACTTCCAGCAGGCGCTGGTAGCGGTCGTACCAATCGGTGCTGGTTTCGCACAGGAACATCGATCCCTGGTAAGCCCAGCCCAGTTGCAGAAATCCTATTTTGCCAATGTGCGCGCGCAGCCAGCGCGCGTCTTCCACGTCATCGCCGTCGGAGAACTCGGAGTTGGCAAGCCTTTGCACCAACTCATCCAGTTCTTCGCGCTCCAGCTTCCAGACGTGCATGGTCAGGAAGGCAGCGCCCGCGCTCTTGGCCAGTTCGACGAAATCCTTCCAGCCGTCGGGATTGCTCCCCGTCTCCCACATGACGCACTGCACCTCGTCGTAATCCACGTAGCCGTGGAAACGGCTCATGCCATGGCCTTCGATGAAGGCGATCATGTCATCTTTCACAACGGTCAGGTCGTCTGGCGCGGGCGACATAGCGGATTCCTAGCCTAAGCATTGTATGACGTTTGGGCACGATCCTGCCAGCACAGGCGACCCGATCCACAGGACAATGTATAGTCTGACAAATGCTTTTGAGGCTTCTCGTTCTCGCATGCGTTGTGTTGTGGCTTACCCACTCGCTACCGGCGCAAACCCCGGCCCAAATGCCGGCAGAAGCCGCACTTCAATACACAACGTCGCATCGGGAGGAGCTGATCCGGGGTTTCAGCGAATTCCTGTCGATCCCGAACGTCGCCGCCGATCCTGCAGGGCTCAAGCGTAACGCGGATTTTCTGGTTGAGTTGCTCAAGAAGCGAGGCGTAGAAGCGAGGCTGTTGTCGATTCCCGGCGCCCCGTCCGTTGTCTACGGGCAAATCACGACGCCGGGCGCGCAACACACCATTGTCTTTTACGCGCACTATGACGGTCAGCCGGTCACTCCTTCCGAGTGGGAGAACGGTTCGCCGTTCACGCCAGTGAGTCGCGAGGTGAACGGTGAACAACGCATCTATGCCAGATCAGCCGGCGACGACAAGGCGGCGATTTTTGCCCAACTCACCGCGCTGGATGCTTTGCGAGCGGCCCAGATTCCGTTGCGAGCCAATGTCCGGTTCGTGTGGGAGGGTGAGGAAGAGGCGGGATCTCCGCACCTGGAGCAGATTCTCGAGGCCAACCGCGGCCTGGTGCATGGCGACGTGTGGCTGGTATGCGACGGCCCGGTCGATCAGAGTGGAAAGCAAACTGTGGTTTTCGGAGCGCGAGGCGATGCGCATCTGGAGATTACCGTCTACGGTCCGCATCATGGCCTGCATAGCGGCCATTACGGAAATTGGGCGCCGAATCCGGCGATGATGCTGGCGCAGTTGCTCGCCGGAATGAAAGACGAGAATGGACATGTTCTGGTGCCGCATTTCTATGATGGGGTTGCGCCCCTGACAGCACTGGAGCGGGAGGCTCTGTCGCGCGCCCCGGTGAACGATCAAATGCTCATGGACTCGTTTTGGCTGGGGCATGTCGATGGCGCGGGCGCCCATCTGCTCGACCTCATCAACCAGCCCTCGCTGAATATTAACGGGCTCTCGTCCGGCCAAACCGGAGCGCGCGCGGCCAATGTAATTCCGCCCACGGCTACGGCCGACCTGGACCTGCGGCTGGTGGTCGGCGTCGACTGGCGCGAGCAACAGGATCGGGTAATCGACTACGTTCGGTCGCGCGGATATTTTGTCGTGGAAAGCGAACCTACGCGAGAGATCCTCACGAGCCACGCCAAGGTTGCTTTGGTGGTGCGCGATCAGGCGGGCTACAACGCGGTGCGCACGCCGATGAATCTCCCGATCGCCCAGGAGGTCATTCAAGCCGTCACGAGTGCCCGTGGGACGGTCGTCCTTTTGCCCACCATGGGCGGGAGTGTTCCGCTGGGAGCGATGGAACGCGCCGCCCAAACCCGCACCATCACGGTTCCTATCGCAAACTACGACGACAATCAGCACGCCGCGAACGAAAATCTCCGCCTGCAAAACCTGTGGGATGGCGTGGGGACGATGGCCGCGCTGCTGGACATGCAATAATTAGCCGCGGCTGCTGGTGTCATCCTGAGCGTAGCCGTTTTTCATGCGTAGCGAAGGATATCCCACTCAACCGGCCCAACGCGTGAGCCTAACTGCACCCGCGCTGATCTGCTGGTTTGTTTCCCTCACTCCATTTAGAATCCTCTGTCCCACGTTCTCTGCTTGAGGAGAGGAGCGCATCCGCCTTGATTCCGCGTTATACCCGCCCTGAGATGGGCCGCATCTGGAGCGACGAAAACCGCTTTCGCACCTGGCTGGCCGTGGAAATCGCAGCTACCGAAACTTTGGCCGAGGCCGGCATGGTACCGAAAGAAGCCGCTCGGGCGATTCGCGAGCGTGCGGATTTCCGCGTGGAGCGCATTCACGAAATCGAGGCCGAGGTGCGCCACGACGTGATCGCATTCACGACTGCGGTCGCCGAATTTGTGGGTCCGGAGTCGCGCTGGTTCCACTACGGCCTTACTTCGAATGACGTGGTCGATACCGCGCAGGCGCTGCTCATCCAGCAGGCGTCGGCGCTGATCGCGCACGATCTCGAACGCCTGGCCGAGGTGCTGGAACGCCGGGCCTGGGAATTCAAAGACACGCCGATGGTGGGGCGTTCCCACGGCATTCACGCCGAGCCCATCACCTTCGGCTTCAAGATCGCGAATTGGTATTCGGAAACTAAACGCAATATCGCGCGGTTTACGGCGGCAGCCGAGGATATGCGCGTGGGAAAATTTTCCGGCGCGGTCGGAATCTTCGCCCATCTCACGCCGGAGCTTGAAGAGAAGATTTGCGCGCGCCTGGGATTGAAAGCGGCAGCAGTTTCGTCGCAGGTGATTCAGCGCGACCGCCACGCGCATTTTCTGGCAACGCTGGCAGTGATTGCCTCAACTTTAGACAAGATCGCAACCGAAATCCGCCACCTGCAGCGAACTGAAGTGCGCGAGGCTGAGGAATTTTTCAGCGAGAAACAGAAGGGTTCATCGGCGATGCCGCACAAGCGGAATCCCGTAACCAGCGAACAGATCAGCGGCCTGGCGCGGGTGGTGCGCGGCAATGCGCAGGCGGGATTTGAGAATGTCGCCTTATGGCATGAGCGCGACATCTCGCACTCATCGGTCGAACGCGTGATCCTGCCGGATTCGACCACGCTGGTCGATTATCTGCTCAATAAAACCTCGAACCTGATTGAGACGATGTTCGTCTACCCTGAGCGCATGTTGGCAAATCTGGAGAGCACACGTGGACTGATCTTCAGCGGGCAATTGCTGCTTGATTTAGTGGAGCATGGGGTATCGCGCGAAGACGCGTATCGCGTGGTGCAGACTCATGCCATGCGGGCGTGGAGAGAGGGTTTGGACTTCCACCAGCTCGTACTGGCCGATAAGGACATCACAGGAAAAGTTCCGCGCAAGCAGATCGAGTATGCCTTCGATTTGTCGCGTCAGTTAAAGAATGTGGACAAGATTTTCGCGCGCGTATTCGGAAAGAAGCGCAAGAGCGGTGCGAAGTCACAGACTCCAAAGTCTCCGCGCGTGGGAAAACGACGCTGATTTACAGTCGGTTGATCAGCGACGCGACATATCCCGCGCCAAACCCGTTATCGATATTCACCACGCTGACGTTCGAGGCACAAGAATTCAACATGCCGAGCAGCGCGGTCAGTCCTTTGAAGGAAGCGCCGTAGCCGACGCTGGTGGGCACGGCGATGACGGGAACACCGACGAGGCCTCCGACGACGCTGGGCAGCGCGCCCTCCATGCCGGCGCAGACGATCACGACGCGAGCCTTGGTTAGCGCCTCGCGATTGGCCAGCAGGCGATGAATTCCGGCCACGCCGACGTCGTAGAAGTGCTCGACTGCGCTTCCCATGAGTTCGGCGGTCACGACGGCTTCTTCCGCTACTGGAATATCGCTCGTGCCCGCTGAAACTACGGCGATCATTCCTTTGCCGTAGATCTGCGGATCGCGTTGCAGCACAATGGCCCGCGCCAGCTCCCGGTATTCCGCTGCGCGCACCTTTTTTCTCACCGCGGCAAACTGTTTCTTGTCGGCGTGCGTGGCGAGGACGTTGCCGCCATGTTTCGCCAGCCGCGCGAAGATCGCCGCCGTCTGCGATGGAGTCTTCCCTTCACCGAAAATCACTTCAGGCATCCCCACGCGCAGGGCGCGATGATGATCGACTTTGGCGAATCCCATATCTTCGAAAGGAAGATGGCGCAGGCGATCGACCGCATCGTCAGGCGAGAGCTTGCCCCGGCGGACTTGCTCGAACAGCTTGCGGATGGATTCGGCGTTCATCGCAGCTCTCAGGATGCAGCACTCAGCGGTGAGCCGAGCGGAGTCTAGATTAGCATCCAGAGCCGATTTCAGTTGTTGTCGTGTGCTACCCGCGACAGGCTGCGCGGACCTTGGCAATCACGGCGGTGCAGACTTTGCGGGCGAGTCCCGGCTCGTCCAGGTGCGCAAGAAATAAACGCCGCAGTCCGCTCGGCTTCACCTTGCCCGCGAGATAGATATCGTAAATCTGATTTCCCAGCCGGTATCCCCAGTCGCGCGCAGTGGCTTCGAACTTTTCCTCATCGCCGCGATTCGCCGACTGTGCGGCTCTCTCACACTCGGCGCGCGACAACGCAGCGGAACCTTCGGCACCAAACGACGGCCGCGAAGGGTAAAGCACTCGCGAACCGAAGTAGGCCGTGGCGTGCTCGATCACTCGCGTATAGAAAATGTCGGATGTCCTCAATAGACCGCTGTCTAGCTGGGCCTCGCTGCCGTTTGCGCCGTGCCCATTCACGCGCCGCGGCAGGCCACGGCAGGCGTGGTGCAGGAAGCGAGCCGCGTCTTCCGCTGCGTACATCATTTGAAACTCGCGGACGTAAAACGCGTTCACCTCAGGAATGTAGGCGCTGCCGCGTTCCTCCACGCTGGCCAGCATGTTTTCGAGTTGCGCCTCGCCAATGCCTTTGCGCGAGAGCAGGCGGCGCAGCGCCGCATCCGACGAGCTGCCGTGAACCTCGGGCAGCAGGTCGACCAGGAATTTCGGCTGCGTGCCGTTGTGCGGAGAATAGCGATTGATCTCGAGAAAACTCGCGAGGCTGTCGATCAGATTGTAGATGGTTGGCGCAAAATCGGGGCCGCTATCGCAGCGCGACCATTGATCGAGAAACAGGCGGTAGCTTTCGTACTTTTCCAGTGGCGTCGCATTAAAAACGCACAATGTGTCGTCATTGACCCGCACCGCTTCGACTTTATTTGCCTGCTCGCCGGCAGCGCGCCAGTAGAGCGCGTCCACGTTTTGCAGTATGGTCAGAATTTTCGCTTCGGGCAGTTGCTTGTGCAGGACGCGCGGAAGATGTCCCGGAGCCATGTGCGACTCGCCGAACAGTACAACGATCACCGCATTGGGATGCCGCTCGCGGATTTCGGCAATCTTGGCCGAAGCATGGCGGTCGCGGGCCGCAATCTTCCGCAGATTTTCGCGGGGCATGCAATCGAGCCCGTAGACGCCTTCGCCGTGATCACGGGCTGCGACCAGCAGTTCGTGAAACGGCGCCCAGTCGTATCCCCAATCAAGATCGAAGCGGATGCGCTGCCGCAGTTCCGTCTCGTCGATCTCGCGGCGCCACCATTCGTCGAGGATATGCTGATCGCGGGCGAAGATGGTTTCCACGCCGAGCACGACCGGGCGATCTCCGGCAAGAGCGCGCTGCTCGAGCAGCGACGCGGCGTAACGCTGGGCGGAGGGCAAGGCGTGATAATCGCCGATCAGAACGATATCGGCGGCGTGCAGTGCGCTTTGAATTTGTTCTGAGTCGAGAAGTGAATCGTAGCTGCGAAAAGCGTTGGTAAACTCGCGCAAGTACTTGCGGCGGCTGTGCGAATCCTGGGCGCGGATTTCGCGCTCCACGCCAGCCAGTGCGTGCAGTTGCGCGGCGCTGCGGCGGGATCGCAAATTGGCGGTGGATGCCATAATCAGTTCTCAGTTCTCAGTTCTCAGTTCTCAGTTCTCAGCTTGCTGTCTTGACTTCTGTTGCCCGGCGTCCCTATGCTCCAAACTTTGGGGCGACGCCGCGCCGCCTCATCGGAGGCTGTGCTTTGTCGAATCACTCGCCGCAAAATTTGACCGTCGCCACCACGGGCGCGAGCGGGTCGATCTTTTTGCGGCAACTGCTGCTCGCGGTCGAGCGCGATGACCGCGTGCAGAACGTAAACTTCATCGCGTCGGACTCCGGCCTGCGCGTTCTGGCGGAAGAACTCGGCATCAACGGCCGATCTAATCTGATTAGACAAATCCTGGCGGGCGAACATGCGAAATCTTCAGCCCGCACTGCCGCAAAGAATTCTTCAAAAATCAAAGAGCAATCGAATGCCGACATTGGAGCCAATGTGGCCAGCGGTTCTTACCCCGCCGACGCCATGGTCGTGATCCCGTGCAGCGTGGGCACTTTGGCCCGCATCGCCAACGGCATTGCTTCGCACCTGATCGAGCGCGCCGCCGATGTCTGCCTGAAAGAGAAGCGTCCGCTGGTGCTGTGCGTGCGCGAAACGCCGCTCAACAAAATCCACATCCGCAACCTGTACCGCGCCGCCGATGCCGGAGCGACCATCTTCCCGCTCATCCCAGCCTTCTATTACCGGCCCGCGAGCTTGGATGACTTAGCCCGCGAGTTCGCCTACCGCGTGCTGGCTCACCTGGGCCTGCCGCAGGCCAGCGCCTTCCACTGGAAGGGTTGATCTGTCAGCGACTTACCACTTACAGAGAAAAAATCTTCTACCTAGGGAAGATCGGCTTGCTCGGGGAGAACTTCAGTGTAGACAGCCGGAGGTACACCTTCCAGATGCCCGGCGGCCATGTACGGCTGGAAAAGCGCAGCAGGATCAACATTCTGATTTGCCTAGATTTCCAAAGCGACGGTGCGATTCTCTTGGCGTAGAATGCGTCAAATTCCCTGACGGGTGATTCATGTTCTCGACAATGCAGCCGGGGCGAATCAAGAAAAGATTCGCATTCCCGAGTTTTCAAAGCTTGATGGTTCTCGTGGCATCGGCGTGCGCGGTAGTCCTGCTGCTGGCAGCAACCGCTGCCTGCGCTGCCGATGACCGCAATCCTTACGCGGGCGATCCCAAAGCCGCGAAAGCTGGCGAGTACGAGTTCCGCATTAACTGCGCGCTATGCCACGGCCTGGGCGCACACGGAGGCGGTCGCGGGCTGGACCTGACGCGGGCGCAAAAAAAGCACGTTCATTCCGACGCCGAAATGTTTGAAGTAATCAGCAACGGAATTCCAGGCACGGTCATGCCGGCGAATGGAACCAACGGCCAGGGCGTGGGCATGACCGACGAAGAAATCTGGCAGATCATCGCTTATATTCGCAGCGTCGAAATGAAGGCGACGCAGGCCAGCGGCAACGCTACGCGTGGCAAGGAACTTTTCTATGGCGACGCCAATTGCTCGCTGTGCCACATGGTCGAAGGCAAAGGCGGCCGCTTGGGACCGGAACTCACCGCGGTCGGCGGCTCGCGCACGCGAGCCGCAATTATCGATTCGGTGCGCAATCCCAGCCGGCGGCTGGCCTGGGGAGTGACCGAGTCGACGAAAGAATTTCCCCAGGAGTACGAAACCATCACGGTGGTCACTGCCGATGGAAAAGAAATCAAGGGCGTGGCGCTGAATGAAGATAACTTCACCGTGCAGATGATGGACGCGAGCGAGCAGATTCACTTGCTGGAGAAAAACAAACTGCGGTCGTTCAAGAAGAGCCGCGAGTCGATGATGCCAACGTACAACGCGGACACTCTGAGCGATAAAAATCTCGATGACATCGTTGCGTTCTTGATCAGTGTGGGGGCGAAATGAGAGCGCGGATCCCCGCTCGGTTAGCACTTTGCCTGGCTTGCGGCCTTTTCGTATCGTCAGCTCGCGCCCAGGTCACATTCGAACGGCTGCTGAACTCCGTGAAAGAACCGCAGAATTGGATGACTTATTCCGGCGACTATTCCGGACGGCGTTTCAGTTTACTCGATCAAGTCAGCGTCAAGAATGCGCATTCGCTGGTGGCGAAGTGGGTGTATCAAACCGGCGCGACCGGAAAGCTCGAGACCAGTCCGCTTGAGGTCGACGGAATTCTCTATGCCACGGCTCAGGACGACCGCGCATTTGCCCTCGACGCGCGCACCGGGCGGCCCATCTGGATGTATCAGCATCAATTGCCGGGCGACATTCGTCCCTGCTGCGGGCGAGTGAATCGCGGGCTTGCGATTCTGGGCGACAAAGTCTTCCTGGGCACGCTCGACGCGCACGTGATCGCACTCGACACGAAGACAGGAGATGTGATCTGGGATGTGGTCGCCGCCGACTATCAGAAAGGTTACAGCTTCACGGTCGCACCGCTGGCGGTGAAAAACCTTGTCGTGATCGGCGTCTCCGGAGGCGAGTATGGGGTTCGCGGCTTTATCGATGCCTACGACGCCGCGACCGGCGAGCGCAAATGGCGCTTCTACACCGTCCCCGGCCCCGGCGAGCCCGGACACGAAACCTGGGAGGGCGATTCGTGGAAGGTCGGCGGCGCTCCCGCGTGGAACACCGGAACCTACGATGCCGCGACCAATCAGATTTTCTGGCCCACGGGAAATCCTGCGCCGTCGAATCGCGGCGCGGGACGCGCGGGAGACAATCTCTACAGCAATTCGCTGCTGGCGCTGAATGCGGACACGGGAAAGCTGAACTGGTATTTTCAGTTCACCAAGCACGACGAGCATGACTGGGACGCGACCCAGGTTCCGGTGATGATCGACTCCGCGGACAAACACTGGATTGCGCAGGCCAACCGTAACGGATTTTTCTACGTTCTCGACCGCGCGACCGGAAAGCTGATTTCGGCCGACGCCTACGGCAAGATCACCTGGAGCGACAGCAAAGATGCCGAAGGCCGCCCCATAGCGAAGAAAGAAGCCTCGCCGACGCTTGAGGGGCACACCGTCTGCCCGGGCGCATTGGGAACGACGAACTTTATGGCTCCAACGTACGATCCGCAGACGCAACTGTTTTACATGACGGCACGCGATCAATGCGACGTCTTCAGCACCGCGCCGCAGCCCTATGAAGCTGGTCACGCATATTACGGCAGCGCGTATTTTCCATCGGATGAAGCCGAGCCGTATCGCGGATTCCTGAAGGCGATCGATCCCGCGACCGGAAAGATCAAATGGAAATTCGAACACACGTCGCCAACCTGGTCAGGTGTGCTGTCGACCGCCGGAGGCCTGGTATTCACAGGCGACGCCGAAGGAAACTTCGTCGCGCTCGACGCTGCTTCAGGCAAGGCGTTATGGCATTTTCAAATGGGCGGCGCGGTCTATGCCGCGCCCATGGCGTTCGCCGTAGACGGAAAAGAATACGTTGCGATCGCCGCGGGCAGCGCTGTATATGCGTTTGGATTGCCGTAGAAACCTAAGTCTAAGACTCCAGCTCAGAACCGCGCCACCACCCCCGCGGAGAATCGCAGGTTGTTTTCGTGATTCGTGAGGCCCTTGAACGTGCCGATCTCGTTAAAGGCGCTTCCGTAAAACTTATTCAGATCGAGGCTGGTATGGTACCAATCCAACTGCGCCGGGCGAACTGAAAAACGCTGGTTCAATTTGTAGTCGAGTCCGGCTCCCAGCGCCATCGTAAAGTCGTCATAAGACGTAGCGGAGGAGTTCACCGCGGTCGATGTGCCGGTGATGGTGCTCGCCGCAAGGCTGGCTCGCTCAACACCGAAAAGCGCGTGCGCGTACGGCGTGATTTTTGATTTTGTTCGGTAAGAGATCACCGGCCCGGCCAGAAATGAATAAGCGGTGAAGGCCGGAAGTCCGCGCGCGGAGTGGTCACCCGGCGTCGTAAAGGGCGTGCCGTAGCGGCCGCCAACATCGCCGGCGATTCCAATCCAGCGGGTCGCGTTGTACTGGCCTTCCCCGCTCCACCCACTGTAGTTGCCGGTTAATCCGAAAGTGCCGCCAGGCTGGCGCAGATCCTGATCGACGATTGTGCCATTCAGATTGCCGTAATCCGCATGCACCAGCGAATACCCGGCAAACACCTGCACCTTCGACGGTATCTCTTGAGCAACAGCAAATGAAACGATCAGAACGGTCAAGGAAATCGTTGCGACCGCAAAACGAGTCATTCCACGTTTCTCCCAACAAGAATTGCGCACCCGCGATCCCCACGCAAAACAGCGCGCACCGAACTCGCGGAAGCTTCCCACCTATTCTATCTATGAATTAGGTTAGGAACGTGAGCGCGCGCATGCAGGTTGTAAACAAAGACGTAAAGATAGGTAAAGGTTTGTAAGGTTTTCTGTAAGGCACGCGAGCACTCGGACATTCGGCGCCTCAGAAAGATGTACTCCGCAGCGAGACGCCCGAAGTCGCGATCGACCAGATGAACAACTTTTCCAAACGATCATTCCGCTAAACATGCTTGCGGAAATCTGCCCCAGCAATAATTCTTCGAGACAACTTCACCAGGAAAATACAAAGCTTTGACCGCGCGGTGACAAGCGACCAATCAGCCGCACGCTACTCTCCCTTTACACCGCGATCCGACGCAAGCAGTGGAACGCGATGAAAGAGAGGAAAAGAAATTATGAAGCAACTCACGGAGTTTCTGGAACGCGGCGCCAGCCGGCGCTCATTCCTCAAGAAAAGCATGGTCGCCGGGGCTGTGGCGACTGTAGGAGCCGGCGTTCTGGGCAGCGGACTACCCGCGTTCGCCCGGGAAACCAGCGATTCGAAAATCACCGCCGGAGATATTGCCATCCTTCAATTCCTCGCGGCTGCCGAACTCATCGAGTCTGATCTTTGGATACAGTATGCGGAGCTGGGCGGCATCGGCGATCTGCCACCGATTGAAGTAGCCCCGAACGAGAAACTGAACCCCTATCAGATAGCGTTGTCGAACCTTGACGGCGATGGCCCGCAATATATCGCCAGCAACACGCTGGATGAAGTGAGCCATGCCAACTTCCTCAACGCGTATCTGATATCGAAAGGAGCCGACCCAGTCGACCTCACTCCGTTCGCAACCTTGCCCGGAAGCACGGCTGCCGGCTCGTCGGGCAAGCTGCGGATCACGAACCTGATGAATCTCAACGTCGATACCAGTTGGTTCGTTCGCTACCGCAGCGCAACCAATCCGGACCTCGGCGCAACTTTTCCTCAGGCCATCACTCTTAACGGGGTGACAGCCATTCCAAGAACCGACGCCGACTACCACGGCCAATCCAACCCCAACTTTCCCGGCAACAATCACATTCAGGCGATCGCGAACGTGGCCGCCTTTCACTTCGGACAGATCGAGCAGGGCGGCACCAGTCTCTACGCTGCCATGAGCCAGAAAGTGACGAGCCCGGAAGTGCTCCAGATCACCCTGGGCATTGGTGGAGACGAGATCGCTCACTTCCTGGAATGGGTGGATTTTGCCGGCAACGGAGTGCAGGCGCCGGTGGCTCCATTCACCGACTCAAAATCCGGTCTCACCTTTCCCAATTTCTTCAACCCACTCAATCCGCTGATTCAGCCCAGCCTGATCTTCCCCGTGCCGGTCGAATTCAGGCCCCACCTTCCGAATGTTTCGATCATTCGTCCGCTGACCGATCAATTTGGCGGCGCCAAGGCTGCGGCGGCCGGCCTCACCGCCAGCGGACTCTTCATCGGCCAATCGGCGGAGTTCTTCGACACCCTAAACACCCTGGCGGAGGCTGCGGACGCGGCACAACGCGGAGTCTAACCGTTGGACTGTCATCCTGAACGGAGCGGGTTTTCAGGCGGAGAGAAGGATCTCCCACTGAACCGGCCAACGCGTAAGCCAAACTACCGGGCGCTGTGTATTCAACTGTAGATCACAGCGCCCGTTCTTAACATCGTTCACAAGCCCGATCCACCTCGACTGGAGGAACACCAATGTTTGAAGGCCTATTCGCACCCACGCATTTACTCATCATCGCCGGAATCGCACTGCTCATCTTTGGCCCCAAGAAGCTGCCCGAGCTTGGAAAAGGAATGGGCGAAGGCATTCGCGGCTTCAAGGCCGCTATGCAAGGGAAGGAGGAAACGCCGGCAGCAGCAGCCCCGACCTCGAGCACGCCGGAGGAAAAAGCGTGAAAGACCACGGCTAAGGCCGCCGTTCGGGATCGATGGTCTGGTCGAGATAGATCCAGAGCACGCGGGCCAGGAGTGTGATCGTCGGCGCAAGCGGCAAGAACAATACCACCGCCCAGATTGTATCGGTCGTGATCCACCACCCGGTCACCCACCACAGCAGTACCGCAATGAGCGCGACGAACACGATTCCAATGCCGTAGCTGACATACATGGCGCCGAGGAAGTAGCCGGGCTCACGCTCAAACTTGAGATCGCAAACCGGGCAGCGCTGGTGCATCTTGGGAAATCCCCGGAAGATGGAATAGCGGAAGATGCCCCCCGTGCGGCAGCGCGGGCAGCGCTGGCGAAGAATGTCTGTCGCGGTGGCGAGTTTGGTCGTAGTTCCCATCGTCATTTCAGCGGCTGCGACTAAGCTAACAGAAGGAGGGAGTGGCGCTCTCGACACCGGGTTTCGTTCCGGTTGACTCGCTCGCGGATTTCGTTTTAATCTGCAATTACACCGGAAAGGAGGTGGTCGAATGACAAGTTCTGAATGTGGCAGTAGTTGTGGGAGTCTAAGACCAGGTGAGGTGGCTGAGACTTAGAGCTGGTTGCTCTAAGCGGGGCTTTCGGACGCTTGATTTCGTAAACGCGCCGGAAGCTACAGCCCGCACACTAGCCGGTGAGTACGGGATGAAGCGCCTGCGTTGGTCGCGCAGGAACTTCGACTGAGGGCTTCGGCCCGCAGTCTTCGGTCCCAGACCCGGGAGTTGCCGTGAGAGGCCACGTAGAGTGACCACCTCTTGGTCAATCCCAAACAGTCCACCGGACGGCCCGCAGGTTTTCACGAACCTGCGGGCCGTTTGTTGTTTGGAAGAGATTCGTCGGGGATCGCGCGCTCAGTTGGCGCAAACTCATTCGCCGTCGCTCGTAACCGGCTCACGCGCTGGGCTGTTCTGCTTGCTGACGATTCCGCTTACTAGAAAAAGATCAGTTAGCAACGCGCGCAGATGAATCGAAGCGTTCAGATTGTCGATTAACTGGGAACTGATGCTGGGTTGCGCCAGCACGAGTTCGATTGCGGCAAGCGAATCGCGAGCGTCGCGATCGAGCACGGCAAAGAACGCCAGGTATTTGTCGGCTGGCTCGAGGCCGTCTTCCTTCACAGCCATGGCACAAGTCTCAGCCAGGCCGGTCATCGCTGCCACAGCGCGCTGCAGGAACTCACGAACTTGCCCACCCGATTGGCTGCCCTGATCGCTCGGAAATCCCTGGGCGGCATACGCGAGCAGAAATTCGTAACACTCCTCTACCGCCTCACAGCGACGCGCAATCTCAGCCAGCATCGATAAACCTCGCAGCTTTCAATCTACTTCGGTGTCGATGATGAGCCAGTCTCCACCGCCCAGCGCTCGGGATCATGCTCCTTCAGAACAAAGTCTCGATCCATCCAGCCGAAGATCATCGATTTCGTAATCGCTCGCTTCTCCGGCCGCAGCCCCATGTAGACATGCATCATGACCAGCGCAATCAGTCCCACGCCCGCCAGGCCGTGCAGTACATACATCAGCCCCCAGGTCATGTCGCTGAAGAGATACGGATTTCTCGGAAAGAAAATCGTGCGCACCCGCGACATCATGAAAACGCCGGTCAGGATCACCGAAAGTCCGCACAAGATGATCACGCCGTGAAATAGTTTATTCTCCAGCGGATACTTGGCAAACTTTCGCGGCGGGGGCGCAGAGATTCCGAAAAACCGGCGAACCCTCCGCTGCGCGTCTTCCAGATCAGTTAGATCCGGCCAGATCGACCAGAAATCGAGCCAGAAGGATGCATGAACGATGTGAAACAAGATCGAAACCGTGAGCACGGCGCCCGCGATCCAATGATAGGTCACCCAGTTAAACTGAACTCCCACCTTCGGCAGGAAGGCGGTAAACAGCAGCGTGAACATGGACGCGGCCATGATCCAGTGAAACAGCCGCGCCACCAGCGAGTGCCGCGGAACGCGTTTGGGAATTTTCGCAATGATTGCGGGAGAAGCGTCGCCCGCAAATTGTTTTTCCTTGGCGAAGTACATCACGTAGATCGCGTGCACGATCAGGAACAACAATCCTGCGATCACCGAAACCCAAATCAAGAACCAGGCAATATGGATCGGGACGCTCTGGCCCCAGGGATCTATCGCCCACTCTACGATGCCCATATTGCCTCCTCGACTCCGCCGATGGCGCGCTTCACCAGATTCCTCATCAACGGAATTTTGTAGGCATTGAATTGCAACGGGACCGATCCTTGCACCGCAAGCTTTCCCGCCATCTCGCCGGTCGCCGCGCTGCGCGGCTTGCCGCGAACCGCATCTTCGACTGCCTTCAACCGGAGCGGTCGCGCCGCCGCGCCATTCACGGCGATTCGTATGCGCTCAATGCTGTCGCCCGATGTCACCATCGCCGAGGCCACGTTCATGAGAGGAAAATCCCAGACATTGCGGTCGCGGATTTTCTCAAAATAAAATTGCGCTCCCGCCCATGTGGAAGGAATCCGAATGCTGGTAAGAAGATCTCCCGGCTCCAAGATGTGCAGGCGCGTGATGTCAATATCAGGGCCGATGAAGTAATCTTCCGCATCCACAACGCGCTCCCCCTTGCGAGTACGCAGAACAAATTTGGCATCCAGCGCAATCAGCGCCGGGGCCGTATCGGAGGGATTTACCGCGACACAGCGCTCCGCATGCAGAATTGCGTGCTCGCGGTTGCGACCCTCCGGCGTGTCGGCATAGCAAATGTTGCCGCCGGCCCGGTAACACGGCCAACCACCGCGGTAATACCAGCAGCGCGTATCCTGCGAAACATTGCCGCCGATCGTTCCCTGATTTCTGATTTGCGGCGAAGCCACCAGCTCCGCCGCCTGCGTCAGCAGGCCATACTTCTGCTTGACGACGGGATGATTCACCACTTCGGTGAGCGTGGTCATCGCGCCGATCTCGATGCCGTCGCCCGTAGTGCGAACTCCGCGCAGCTCTTCGATTCCGCTCAGATCGACCACAGCCTTGGGCTTCTTGATCCGATCTTTCAGCCAGTCAAAGCTGTCGAGCCCTCCGGCCAGCACCCAGGCGTCGCTGCCGTGCTCCTCGAGAAGCTTCTGTGCGTCGGCCACCGAGCTTGGCTGATACAGCTCGAAAGCAGCCATTACATCGCGTATGACAGCCATAACTCTCCCTCCAATCCCGTCTAAATGTGCGCCATCAGCGGATGCTGCATCGGCCGGCCCGCTTCAAACGACGTCAGAATCGTGTCAGCATTCACCGGCGCGCGCTGAAAAATCTCGTCGCCGAGCGCATCGGAAAGCGCGTTCAGAACCGAAGCGCACCCTCCGGCAACCGGCGGCTCACCCACACCGCGAGCCCCGACCGGCGTCTCGGGATCGGGAATGTCCAGCGCACTCCACTGCATGTCGACTGGAACATCGAGAATAGTCGGCGGCTTGTTTTGGTAGAAGCGCTTCGAAACCATCTGCCCGTAATGCGGATCGAATACCCACTTCTGACCGATCGCGTGGCCAATGCCCAAAATCGAGCGGCCGAGCACCTGCCCGCCCAGCGCCCGGGGATGAATCACCGTTCCGACGTCGGCGGAGGCGAGAAAATCCACGACGTTGTACTTGCCGGTTTCAACATCCACCTCGACCTCGGCAAAACTCGCGACATACGAAAACGTAGATCCGTCGCGCGGATAATTGTCCTTGGCCGCCGCAACCAGGCCCTGCCCTGCGAGCGCGGCCACCGATGCTTTCGTCAGCTTATGAACATCGGCGGGAGCCTCGTGGCCATCGTAGATTCCACCCATTTGAATTGCATATTTCGCCGCCTGCGCCAGAGTCATGCCAGCGCCGCCCTTGCGGAAGACGCGCTCGTTGGCGACCTCATATTGCTCCGGCTTTCCGCCAAGCTTCTTCGCCGCGATTTCCTGAAGCTTCTTCTTCGCGTCCATCGCCGCAGCGTGCGCCGCTCGCGTCATCGCATGCGTGGTCTGGCTGCCGCCGGAGACGCAAGTGAACGGAAGATTCTTCGTCGTGTTCCCCCACACCACATCGCACTTTTCCCACGGCACGCCGAGAACCTCGGCGCCAGCGCGGTGAACGTCGATCACTGACTCCGTTCCCAGGTTGCCGATTCCCGACTGGAACGTGACGCGGCCATCCGGCTTGATCACGAGTAGCCCATCGAATCCGATCGTGCCGCCGACGTAACAGCTCAGCGATACGCCGACGCCGCGAACCTTCGTGCCGATTCTCTTCGGCGTGCGCGCAACCCGCTCGCTCCATTTGAATTGTTCCGCGCCGCGGTCGAGCGCCTCTTTGAGGAATGCGCTGGTGGCATAGCCCCGCTTTCCTTCCACTACCGGCCCGAACGGCGCCTTGCCCTCGGGACAATTGATGCGCCGAATCGCGACCTGATCGACTCCCAGCTTGCGCGCAGCCTTCGCGATAATCGGCTCGATGATGACAATTCCCTGCAGCCCTCCCGGAGAACTCTGCGCGCTCCGGGGCGGCGTGTTCGTCATCACCGTCACCCCGCGCCAGCGCATGGCTTGCGGCTGGTACAAGAGAGAAACGATGCGCCCCGACGAGGGAGCATCGCCCACAGCATCGTAGGGGCCGTTGTCGCAAATCACGAACATGTCGAGCGCAGTGATTTGCCCCTCTTTAGAGAAACCAACTTTCATCCTTCCTTGAAAACTCGGACGCGCGCGTCCGATGAAGGTTTCCTCTTCGCGGCTGATGCGCATCATCACCGGCGCATTGGTTTTCTTGGCCAGCAGCGCGGGGATGATCATCGTCACCCCGCCCGTGATCTTGCTGCCGAAGCCGCCTCCGGTGTATTCGCTGATAAAAACGACGTTGTCCGGACTGATGTTCAACCACCGCGCAATGGCGGGCAGAGTCTGCGCGGTGCTTTGCGTGCCCGTGTAAATGTAAACTTTGCCGTTCTGCCAGTAAGCCATTGCACTGCGGGTTTCTAGCGTTTGATGACTGGTGTCGGGAGTGACGAACGTCTCGTCGAGAACCAGCGCCGCGCTCTTGAAGCCGGACTCGAGGTCTCCGTAGGTCCATTCGTCGGGAGCTTTGCCCATGGGAAGACGGCCTTGGTCCAGATCTGCGAAATCGGCCTTCGTCCACTTGAGCTCCGTGACCTCCGGCGGACCGGGATTTTTTCCCGCTGGCCGCGTCCAGACGTTGCCATCGGTTCGCGGGTTCGGACCGCCCGGCCGCAGCGTGTCGAGCGGATCGGTCACGAACGGAAGCGGCTCCAGATCGAGTTCAATTTTCTCGATGGCTTCGGCGGCCGTGAGTTCATCGACCGCGGCTACGGCAAGAATCGGCTCGCCCTGGTAAACCGGCTCATTCGTTAAGCCGCGCTCGCCCCACTTGCTGGCCTTGATCACCGTGCCGTTGTCCGTGAGCGTGTCGGCGGGAGCAGGAAGATCGTTCGCGGTCAGAATGGCTTTGACGCCGGGCATGGCAAGCGCCGCGCTGGTGTCAATGTTCTTCACCCGAGCGTGCGGCATTGGGCTGAGCAGCAGTTTGCAAAACAGCATTCCGTCTGCGCGAAAGTCTTCCGCGTACTTGGCCTGGCCGGTAACCTTTGCATATAAATCCGGCGTCGCATAGTTCTTGCCGATCAGCTTGTAACCTTTGCCGTACTGGCGCTCGGAGGATGAAACAGTCGGGGCAACTTTTTCGTTAGTCGATTTCTCGTTATCCAAGTTTCGCCCTCCTCATATTGTCCGCGCCGCGCATCATCGCGGTGAGAATCTTGTCGTAGTCCTGGCAGCGGCACAGGTTTCCCGAGATGCCCTGCGCCAATTCCTGGCGTGTGGGATTGGGATTGGTCTTCAGAAATCCGACTGTACTCATGATGAAGCCGGGCATGCAGAAGGCGCACTGGAAGCCCTGTTCGTCGATGACGCCCTGCTGCACTGGATGCAACGTTCCATCGGTGTTGGCCAGGCCCTCTATGGTCACAACTTTTCGGCTGCGCACGGTGTGAGTGAGCACGGAACACGCATAATACGGAATGTCATCGATGAGAACGGTGCAAGATCCGCACTCGGCGCGGTCGCAGCCCAGCTTGGTGCCGGTGAGGCCAAGCTTGTAACGCAGCGTCGCGGCCAGGGTCTCCTGTTTCATTACGTCGACCCGCCGCTGCTGGCCGTTGACATTCAGCGTGAGCAGCCGTTCATTCACGCCCGCTGACGACTGCTGGCCATGCAGCAGAGTGGACGCGCGAAACAGGTAGCCCGCCGAAGAAACGGCAACACCGCTGGTGATCACGCCTTTAATGAAGTTCCGTCGCGAAACGGCTTTCGGGAGATCTTCGCTACTCTTGGGCTGCGAGATCGGGGAGTCGCGCTTGTCTTCCATGCTGGATCACCTCGAGCATCTACGGCGCTGTCAGCATCTTGCGGCGGGAAATCCCTGTGGGCTTCCGCTTACAGAAACGGATTATAAGCTTTTCGACTACCAGAGAAAATTCTGGGATTCGGAAATATGATTCGGAAATATGCAGGCATGGTCGCCAGCGGGTCTGGCAGCCGGGCAACCCCTGATTTGGCGAGTTGCCCCGGCTCGAAGTATGCTTGGCGGGTGTCATCTCTGGACGAATCCGATTTGAACGAATCATATCTCGAGGAACAGCGCGAGCGGCAGCGGCTGGCGGCGAACTACGCCGCCATGACCGACGGCGAGTTGCAGCGGCTGGCGCGCAATGCGGAGTCGCTAACCGAACTGGCCTGGGAAGCGCTTGAAGACGAGTTGGATCGCAGGCACCTGGAATTTTCGGACGAGGCCGCGCCAGAGCCGCAGCAGAGAATGGAAGTGCGCGAGCTTGTGACCATCCGCCAGTTTCGCGATCTGCCGGAGGCGTTGCTGGCGAAAGGCAGTCTGGAATCGGCAGGGATCGAATGTTTTCTCGCCGATGAAAATCTGGTTCGCCTCGACTGGTTCATTTCAAACTTCATCGGCGGCATCAAACTCAACGTGCGCGCCGCCGATGCAGTCAACGCGCAGAAACTTCTCGATGAACCGATCCTCGAAGGCCTCTACGTGCAGGGTGTCGGCCTCTACGAGCAGCCGCGTTGTCCCAAGTGCCAGTCGCTCGATGTCAACTTCCAGGAACTCGACCGTCCCATCGCCTACATGAGCGCCTTCCTGCGCGTGCCGCTGCCCGTGCAGCGGCCCGCGTGGCGCTGCCACGAGTGCGATGCGGAGTGGGAAGACGACGGAGCCGAGGGCGGCAAAAGCATCCCAACTTCCTAACAGTCCACCATCGAATCGACGCCTCCCGGCTCGCCGGAACTATTCCCGCCGGGCCGGTGTCTATCCATCATCCATCAACCGCCTGTATCGATGCGGCTAGTCCGTCCATCCCAGGTTGACGCAAATTTCACGCGGAACTAAGATTCGGAGCACATGGCAGAAGACCAGTTTCCCATCGGCCGCACCATCTCGCATTATCGCGTGCTCGAAAAACTCGGCGGCGGCGGCATGGGCGTGGTCTTCCGGGCGGAGGATACCAAGCTTCGCCGCTTCGTCGCACTGAAGTTCCTGCCCGAGGGCATCGCTCGTGATGAGGCCGTGCTCGAGCGCTTCCGGCGCGAGGCGCAAGCGGCCTCCGCGCTGAATCACCCAAACATTTGCACGATTCACGATATTGACGAAGCCGAGGGCCATCCCTTCATCGCGATGGAACTGCTGAAGGGCGTCACCCTCAAGCATCGCATCGGCAACGTGCCGCTGCCGCTCGAAACCATCCTCACCCTCGGAATCGAAGTGGCCGACGCGCTCGATGCGGCGCAGTCGGAAGGCATCATCCACCGCGACATCAAGCCCGCCAACATTTTCGTGACCGAACGCGGCCAGGCCAAGGTGCTCGACTTCGGACTGGCAAAAGTTATTTCCCGCGGCAACGGCGAAACCCTCACCGGCGTAGCTGCCACCGAAGGCGAAATCAATCTCACCAGCCCGGGCACCGCGCTGGGCACGGTCGCTTACATGTCGCCGGAGCAGGCCCGTGGACGCGAGCTCGACGCCCGCAGCGATATTTTTTCTTTCGGCATGGTTCTTTATGAGATGGCCACGGGACGCCAGGCATTCTCCGGTGGCACCTCGGCAGAGATTTTCGATGGCATCCTGAATCGCTCGCCGATTCCGATCCTTCGCCTGAATCCCGAAATTCCCGCCGAGCTCGACCGCATCATCAGCAAGGCTCTCGAGAAAGATCCCGGCCTGCGCTACCAGCACGCCGCCGACCTGCGCTCCGATTTGAAACGCCTCAAGCGCGACACTGAGTCCGGACACCGCATCGTGCCGGAAGTAGCCGCGTCAGCTTCCGGTGCGCCTTCGCTTACCGCAATTCCGGTCGCACCGGCCAGCGGCGCAACTCCGGCTCCCGGCAGTCAACCCTCCCAGCCCGCACACACCAGCAGTTCCACGGTCGCCGTCGTCAAACAGCACAAATGGGGAACGGGGGCGATCGGGATTACCGTGGTTATCCTGCTGGCCGCCGCAGGTTACGGCGTTTATGCGCTGTTCCACCGACCCGCTGCCGCGCCCTTCCAGAATTTCACCGTGACTCAGGTTACTAACTCCGGCAAGGCCGCTCTGGCAGCGATTTCTCCCGACGGAAAGTACGTGCTCAGCGTCCTCGACGACAACGGTTTGCAAAGCTTGTGGCTGCGCAACGTGCCGACTGCCAGCGATACTCAGATCATTCCGCCATCAGCCTCGACCTACAGGAGCCTGGCTTTTTCGCCGGATGGAAACTACATCTACTTCCGCAAAGCGCAGAACGCTGTCAACAACGATTACAACCTCTATCGCGCGCCTGTGCTCGGCGGAACTCCGCAGACCGTGGTCCACGATATCGATAGCGACATCGGTTTTTCTCCCGACGGCAAGCGCATCGCGTACACCCGTGCGAACGATCCCGAAATCGGCAAGGAGCGGCTGCTCAGCGCCGATCTCAGCGGCAACGATGAGAAAGTTTTGCGGATCACACCCCTCACGCTGTCATTGGCCTACCTCACTTGGTCGGATGGTCAACAGATCGCCACCAGCTTATTTCAGCCAGATCAAGCTCTCGGCGGGATCGATCTGTTTGATATTCCAAGCGGAAAGACCAGCCGACTGGTCACTTTCAAAGACAAGGCGCCTTTTGAATTGAAGTGGCTGCCGGATGGCCGCGGGCTTCTTACCCTCTACCAGCAAGCCGGCCCCAGTTTTGCCCGGGCGCAGATCGGATTCATTTCCAGCTCCGGGGGAGAGATTCAGCCGATTACTCGCGACACCAACCGGTATTTGACTCTTACGCTCTCAGCCGACGGCAAGACCCTGGCCTCAGTCCAGCTCAAGACTGCGCAAAGCCTTTATGTTCTTCCCGGCGTCGGCAGCTCTAGTGCGGATTTGAAGCCCGTGCTTCCCGAAGGCCAGGAAGTTCGCGGTTTCAACTGGACTGCCGACGGAGCTCTGCTGGTAAGCGACGGCCCACGGCTGCTGCGCATGACAGCCGACGGAAAGAATCAAGCGCAGCTTATCGCCGATTCGACCGCGGGCGTTGTTGATGGTTCTGCCTGCGGAAGCGATCATCTGATTTTTTCGTGGATGTTCCACGGTGGCACAAACACGATGAACCTGTGGCGCACCAACGCCGACGGCTCCAGCCCGGTCAAATTAACCGAAGGCAAGCGCGATTTGCGCGCCGTATGTTCCCCGGATGGAAAGTGGGCCTACTACTACGATCAATCCGCCGGACGCGTTTCACGCGTGCCGCTCGATGGTTCCGGAAAAGGCGAAGCAGTGCCGGGAAGCGTCGTGCCCAACAGCTTTATCGCCGGCAGCGGTCTTGCGCTCTCTGGCGATGGCAAGTTGCTGGCTTACATCCTCGAAGTCGTCGATCCTCAATCGCAGAACGGGAGAGAGAAGGTAGCCCTGCTGGAAGCTGGTTCTCTGGAAGCTGGTTCGCCCGCGCCACGCCTGCTCGACGCGGACCAGCGCATCACCCGAGGCGGCGTGCGCTTCACGCCCGACGGCAAAGCCGTGGCCTACCCCATCCGCGAAAACGGCGTGGACAATATCTGGATTCAGCCACTCGACGGCTCACCCGGCCGCCAGATCACCAACTTCACCTCCCAGCAAATCAGCGCCTTCCATTGGTCGCCGGATGGAAAGAGCCTCGGCGTACTTCGCACTCACTCAGACTCCGACGTGGTGCTGCTGCAGGAAGCGAAGTAACTTCAGCGAGTCCCGCCGCCTGCTTGAGTGCCCATTCACGCGACTCGCGTCTTCAAGATCGCACGCTGACTCAAACCGCTGAGGATATCCAATAGGAGCAACGAAGCGTAGACTCCGGGTAGAGCAGAGTCAATCGATTCTTTGCGTTATAGCTGGAGGAAAATCATGAAAACCATGCTCGTTGTGATGCTCTTCGCGGTATCCGCCTTCGCCCAAGATCCGGCGGCCCTCGTCCCAGGAACGGCCTGCGGTCCCCGAAGCACCAACTTCGCTGCCAAGCGCGACGATTCCCAGCACGCTCTCGCGCAGCCCGAGGCCGGGAAGGCGCGGATTTATTTCATCCAGGACATCGGCGTGGTGCACTGCATCGGGGCTTGCATTACGACGAAGATCGGGCTGGATGGCGCATGGGTGGGCGCCGACGAGCACAATTCGTATTTCTCGGTGTCCGTGGAGCCGGGTGAGCATCATGTGTGTGCGAACCGGCAGTCGCACTTCGCGCAGGCCAGTCAGATGATCGCGCTCGCCCAT
This sequence comes from Candidatus Sulfotelmatobacter sp., assembly GCA_050012155.1. Classification (GTDB taxonomy): domain Bacteria; phylum Acidobacteriota; class Terriglobia; order Terriglobales; family Acidobacteriaceae; genus Sulfotelmatobacter. Next base: position 157,644 of record JBEKHS010000007.1, read on the forward strand.
TTCACAGCGGAGGCGGGGAAGGTTTATTACTTCCGCACGCGAACCTTTGGGGACAAAGACCAGTGGCTTCTCGACCTTGATCCGGTCGACAGCGACCAGGCTAATTACCTGATCGCCTCGTATCCGCTGAGCGTGTCGCACCCCAAGCCGTGATGTGAGGGCGCCTTGGTCAGTTCAATTGCGCGCTGATCCCTAGCCTTGAAAATCCTTTGCGGATCACATCCAGCGTATCCTCAGCCAGCTTCAGCGCCGGGAGTTCGTCGCGCGTAAACCAGCGAACTTCCGCCGCGTCGCTGGCGGCGGCGAGATCCCCCGCAACCCGGCGGCATAGAAAGTCAATCAAAACGTAGTGATATTGCACGCGCTTGTCTGGGCTGCGCAAAACGCGGTCGTAGACGCCAAGCAGTTCGCCAGGAGCGACGGTGAGCCCGGTTTCTTCGCGCGCCTCGCGGATGGCGGCTTCGCGCACCAGTTCCCCTACTTCGAGTACGCCTCCTGGAATCGACCACTCGTCCTGCAGCGGCGGATGGCGGCGCTTCACCAGAACCACGCGGGCGCCTTCGATAATGATGGCGCCCACTCCGACCAGCGGGAGTTCAGGGAATTCTCGTTGCATGTGTGCAAGGATTCTAAAGCATCACCTGTGCCAGCAGAACAGCGGGTCCCTCCGCTCCGCTTCGCCTTCCCTTCGGGAAGTCGAAGCTCCGGTCGGGATGACAAATCAAGTAGAATGGCGAACCATGCCTCTCGAAGAATACAAACGAAAACGAAACTTCGATCAAACGCCCGAGCCTCCCGCCAAAGTCGAGAGCAAGGCCGGGCATCGCTTCGTGGTACAGAAGCATGACGCCACGCGCTTGCACTACGACTTCCGCCTGGAGATGGAGGGCGTATTGAAATCGTGGGCCGTCCCCAAAGGTCCTTCGCTCGATCCCGCCGACAAGCGGCTGGCCATGCAGGTGGAGGATCATCCCGTTTCGTATTTCGATTTTGAAGGCATCATCCCCGAAGACAACTACGGAGCAGGCACGGTTATGGTCTGGGACGTCGGCACGTGGCAGCCGCTCTCTCCGGTTGCGGTCGACGGAAAATATGTGCCCGGCACCGACGCGGAAGCCGCAGCCATGCTGGCCAAGGGAGATTTGAAATTCCGGCTCGACGGCAAGAAATTGAAAGGCGACTTCGCTCTGGTGAAGATGAAAGGCCGCCGTCCCGGAAGCAAAGGCAACGAATGGCTGATGATCAAGAAGCACGATGCACACGTCGTCGAAGGCTATGACATCGACGACTACGATGAGTCCGTGCTCAGCAAGCGCAGCCTCGCCGAAATCGCCGGAGATGCAGGATCGGCCGAGTGGAGGAGCCGGCCATCGGGCCGCGGCAAACTAAAAGCCGCGTGGCTGGCAGACGCTGTCGCCAAACTCGACAAGAAAAAAGCCGCGGCAAGCGGCCAAAAAAAAAACTGAACACCGCCGAGAGCGCTGAGACCGCAGAGAAACCAAGAAAATCAAAAGAGCCTGAGAATGCCGAAGGCCCAAAACCAGGCAAGAGTAAGTCTGGTCCCACAAAGAACGACGGCGAAGTTCCCTCCGCGATCTCGGCGAACTCGGCGGTAAAGCCTCCTGCCGGCGCCGATGGCGCGGTCAAGCGCCCTATGCCCACAACCATCCATCCCATGCTGGCCACATCGGTAGACAAGCCCTTCGACGGCCCCGAGTGGCTCTTCGAGATCAAGTGGGATGGATACCGCGCCGTCGCTTTTATCGAGGACGGAAAATTTCGCCTGGTGTCGCGCAACCAGAATGAGCTTACGCAGCGCTATCCCGAACTAAAGGACTTGCCGAAGTCCGTCAAGGCGAAGACTGCAATTCTCGACGGCGAAGTGGTCGCGCTCGATGAAGAAGGCCGCGCATCGTTCAGCCTGATGCAGCAGCGCACCGGATTCCGTCCCCATGGGCGGCGCGGCGCTACCAACGCAGACGTTCCCGTCTTGTACTACGCCTTCGATCTGCTCTATCTCGACGGCTACGACTTGAGAAAGCTCCCGCTGGAAGATCGCAAAAAGAAATTAGCCTCGATCCTCATCACCGGAGATCATCTGCGCTATTCCGATCATTACGAGAAGCAGGGCAAGGCGCTCTTCGAAATGGCGCGCGCCAAAGGCTTGGAAGGCATCCTGGCCAAGAGGCGCGACAGCATTTACCAGGAGCGGCGCTCGAGCGAATGGCTGAAGATCAAAATCACACACCGGCTGGAATGCGTGATCGGCGGATACACCGAGCCGGAAGGCAGCCGCGCCCACTTCGGCTCGATCGTGCTCGGACTCTATGACAAGCAGGGCCGCCTGATTCACGTCGGCCAGGCGGGCAGCGGCTTCGACCAGAAGTCGCTCGATGACATTTGGAAGCTGTTGAAGAAACGCGAGACCACGAAGAACCCGTTCTACGGCGAAGTCGAAGCCCTGCGCAAGGTCTACTGGGTGAAGCCCGAGCTTGTAGCCGAAATCGAATACGCCGAATGGACAGACGGCACCAGCAGCGGCAGCGGTCCAAAGTTGCGCGCCCCGGTATTCTTAGGCCTCCGCGACGACAAAGATCCGAGAGAATGTCTGCTGGACGAAGCCCGGTCGACTGAGAACTGAGAACCGAGAACTGAGAACTGAGAACTGCCTACTTGATATCCTTCATCGCCAGCAGCGTGCCATAATCGTGACCGCTTGGACCTTCGGCGCGGGCAACGAGGGCGCTGAATGCGTCTCGCAATTCCGGATACTTCGCCAGCAGCGCCTTCATCAGGGCAACATTGCTCTGGTAAGTCTGATTGGTGTTGGAAATATCCGCCGCCTGATACTTCACGATTAAATCCAGATCGTTGCCCACCACTTCCGGAAAAAGCGCCGTTAGCTTGTAGGTTGCGCTTGCGCTGGAGTTTGCACTGACTCCCGAGAGATCGACAGTCTTGCCGCCGTTGGGAAAGTCCGACGGCTGAAGTTTCTGTGAGTCGTCGTATAGCTTGTCCGTGGCGGCCGTGCTCATGAACGGCACGGGTGAAATGAACGAGCGGGCCACGACGTAGTAGAGCCATGCGTTGTGCGCCTGCCCCTTAGCCTGAAAGTCTTTGGCACGCGCGATGAACCACGCACTATCGTGGCCGGCAGTTTGTCCGGCTTTGATGTAGAGACCGCCGAGCTTCCAGTCGGAGCCTTCCTGCTGCACGATAAACGAAACCGTATACGGGCCCTTCGTCGACGATGCGTCCAGAATCACCACGCCATACTTTCCGGGCGCAAGATCATTGAGGTAGAAGACAGAGCTCTCGCTGGTCTGGCCGTTGCTGCCGAAGACGCCGCAGAAAAACTCCGCACGCGCGACCGGCGCGGTCCCATCCACTTCCAACAAAACCGGTGGCCGAGCGATGCCCTTGGAGCCGGCAAGCGCGGGCTGATTCTCTTTTACAGTCGCCTCGATGCCGGAAAAATCGGCAGCAAGGCTGGGGATCGCGCCCTGCCGCAGCGACGCTGCATCTCCATTCGCGACCGACGCAAAGTAGCGCTGGCCCACGGCCGTTAGGGCGGTGCGGGTTGCATTCTCCATTTCACTGGCCGTAACGCAAGTCTCAGCGAAAAGGCTCGACGCGGACAGCAGCAAAAGAACCAGGCCTGCACAAAGCAAACGCAAACTTCGCGCCGCGAGAGTCTTTCTCACCGGGACGCGGTCTCTAAAGCGGCATTTGCGAAAGACCATGGCGAACACTCTTGTTGTCCTCCCGAAGGGAATTTCTACGCTCCCCGCGAGCGCCTTTATTCACAATAAGTATGTGCAATAAGTTGCACATCCCAGTTTTGCAGCCTGTTAATCAAGTTCGCACTGCAAGGCCGCATAGTCAATACGTTCTATAGGGTAGACGAGTCCCGGGAGTTTAGCACCCGTTCGAAGCAAAAAGCGGTGTTAAAATTGCTCTAACACACTGGCCGTCTCCCGGAATGGGTTTAAGGCTGTGGAGGTTTTGTCATGAGGGCGGGGTTGAAGCTTACAGGGTTGCTGCTGGCAGGCATGATCTTGCTGCCAATGGCGGGACGTGCGGATACGCCCACGGCGCACCGCGTCCACAAGGCCAAGAAACAGCCGCCGTTGCCGCCTCCATTGCCCTCAGGTACGCAAGGTCCGGTACCCCAGGTTCCGTTGGATTCCATTCCCGCGGTTCCGCCCGAGGTGAGTTATCAGAATGGAATGCTCACCATCGTCGCCGAGAACTCCACCCTGGGTGACATTCTGCGCAGCGTGCGCAAACACACTTCCGCTGAAATCGAGATTCCGGCGACCGCCAACGAGCGCGTTGTAACGCGCCTCGGCCCGGGGCCAGCACGGGAAGTCGTGGCTGAACTGCTGAACGGATCGCGCTTTAATTACATATTGCTGGGTTCGCCAGACAACACCAGCACGCTGGTGCGCGTTGTGCTGGTTGCCAAGACTCCCGATACGCCGGCTACGCCGGGGCAACCGGGCAGCAACCCGGCTACCGCAGCCAACGCGGCGGATGAGAACGCCACTGCGGAGGTCAGCGAGGACGCGGCCACCGAAGATGGTCCCGACCAACCCGCCGTGGAGGCCGAGCAACCCGCCCCCGCTCCCGACCAGCCTCCGGCAAAGACTCCGCAACAACTGCTGCAGGAGATGCAGCAGCGGCAAATGCAAATGCAACAGGGCCTGCCGGGACAGCCGGGTATGTTCCAGGGAAGACCAGGAGCGGCGATTCCGCCAGGACAACCCCCGCAACCGCAGGATCAACCCAATCCCAATTAGCGATCAGTAGTAATAATGAAATACGTGCCTCGGTATTGAGCACGCAAGCGCACACGTCGTCGCGTTGAGTTGGGTTTGTTCTTATCGGACGGGATTACGCCGAACTGCACATCTACTGGCGGGATCCAAACGAACTGGCGAGGCTATCATCGGTCGCGATCTGCTGCGGGCGGCGGGACCGTGTCGCAACTTCGGTGTCAGCGCTGTTCATGGCCTTCTGTAGCAGATTCCAGTCGCGGGTCACATCGCTCTCGGAAGCTTTGGGCGGATTTCCCCGCCGCAGCTCCGAATGCAACCGCGCTTCCAGCAACTCCTGGGTAAACGGCTCCGGCGCATCGCTGGCCAAAATGTTGCTGGGGGCAACGCCCACACTCACCACCTCTTCGCCTCTGCGAATGTAGAAAATCGGGCGGCCCTGGGCATCGAGATCCGGAACAGCATCCCGCAACAGGCGTCGCCATTTCTCCACGCGCGCGGCGTTGGCTTCTGTACCGGGGTCCGCCACAAGAAGATTGAGTTCACTCTGATACGAGCGCCGATCCTCGGACCCGAGCGGCGGTTCAAGCTCGCGCTCGGCGTTGAAAACCAGCGCCTGCTTCGCCGGATCAAGTCGTCCCCCGCCCGTGCCCACATAGACAGCCACCACGCAACCGGCAAAGATCGGGCTGGCCATCGCACTCGGCACAATGTACTTCTTCGATTTCAGAAACGACTCCACCACTCCATGCACCGGCGTGCTGCGCGCCTCGCTGCCGGGAATCTGCGGGATCACAAAACGCGACAATTCCAATTGCGGATGCCGCGCGCTGAACTTGATCAACATCTGCGCCATCTGCTTGGGCGTGGTAATTCCTACATCGGCGACCACACTGCGGTGCAGCGCCTTCGGGTAATAAAAGTTAATCACGTCCTTGGCGAAGTCGGCGCAATTCCGGTACGTGATGTGGAAGTGCGAACGGTTCGGCGACGCGTTGTAGGCGCGGATGAAAGCCTCGTCCTGCGCCGATGTGGTCTCGATCTGAAAACCGTACGCCGTGCGGTCGTAGGCGGAGCCCACCAGTTCATACCAGTTCCCGCCCGGAGTTGCCCCATCGCCCAGATCGGGCGCGATCGCTTCCAGATATTTGCGGCGATATCGATCGCGCAGAAACGAAGCCAGCTTGGGATCGGCAAACAACGGAATATCGTCCGTCTTCTCGACCGCATAGAGATAAGGGATCAGAGGAATCGCCACCCAGTCGTAGCCGCCCACTCCGTCATAGCGGCTGATCACGGCCCCAAACTCCCCGGGAGCGCAGCGCCGCAGCAGCAGCGGCGTCTCCGCGCAAACTCCAGACAAATACACTGCCGCGTGTCCCGTCGCCGTGAAGAATCCCAGCTTGCCGTAAGGCTCTTCAAGCAGCAGAGTAGCCGACGAGGGAGTAGTCGCAGTCCGCGCCCAGCCGGCACACGCCGACGCCAGCACGAACAACATGCACAGCGCTCGCCGTATTTTTCCCAGACCAGACATAGCTATCCTTAGTATGTAGCCAACTATAAGAACCCCTTACCCAAAGATTAGTTGCCGGTAATCGGGAAAGCGAGTTACGGAAGTCAGAAAAGAAATACCACTCTGGATACAGCGTCTACCCGATAGAAACGCCAAGAGATAGGGAGTGTGAAAGGAAGGTTAAATCTTCTCAATGTGGCGATATCCGCGCCGTCTGTCGGCGCCCCGCCTTCATTGACTCGCCACAGCGTAGCCCCCTAAGATGGTCCCGCACGGGCGGCCTTAATCGCCGAGACTCCATTGCCAAAATATGATCGGCCAAACCATCTCGCACTACCGCATTGTGGAGAAGCTGGGAGGCGGCGGGATGGGTGTGGTCTACAAAGCCCAGGATATAAAGCTCGACCGCTTCGTCGCCCTCAAGTTTTTGCCCGAAGATGTGGCCAATGACCCGCAGTCTCTCAGCCGTTTCCAACGCGAAGCCAAGGCTGCCTCCGCGCTGAACCATCCGAACATCTGCACGGTTCACGAGATCGACGAGCAGAACGGCCAGACCTTCATCGTGATGGAGTTTCTCGACGGCGCAACCCTGAAACACCTGATCGGCAATCGCCCCATGGATCTCGATCGCGTCCTCGAAATCGCCATGGAAGTTGCCGATGCGCTCGACGCCGCTCATGCCCAGGGCATCGTCCATCGCGACATCAAACCCGCCAATATTTTCGTCACCAAACGAGGGCACGCAAAAATTCTCGACTTCGGCCTGGCCAAGGTCACGCCCCAGCCCGAAGCCGTCGCCATCGAAGCTACTGCCACAGCCGTAGCCGAAGAGCATCTCACCAGCCCCGGCAGCATGTTAGGAACCGTCGCCTACATGTCGCCAGAACAGGTTCTCGGCAAAGATCTGGATCCCCGCACCGATCTTTTCTCGTTCGGCGTCGTCCTGTATGAAATGGTGACCGGCACGCTGCCCTTTCGCGGCGACTCGTCGGGCATAATCTTCGATTCCATTCTTCACAAAGTGCAGGCCGCACCCGTCCGGCTCAATCCTGATCTCCCGGCCAAGCTCGAAGACATCGTCTGCAAGTCCCTCGAAAAAGATCGTGACGTTCGCTACCAGTCCGCCACCGAGCTTAGAGCCGACCTGAAACGCGTGAAGCGCGATACCGAGTCGCAACTGCTTCACCTCGCGCCCGAAACAACGGCCCCGTCGTCTCTAGTCCGTTACCGCAAAGCGGCGATCCTGATCGCTGCAGGGCTGCTGGTAGCGTCGCTGGCTGCCATTGCAGTCCACTATTATGGTTCCCCTGCGCACTCGCCGCAAACCGATAAGGCGGTCGCAAAAGCTCCCGAAACCATAGCTGTGCTTCCCTTCCGAGACATCTCCGCGGCGACCACCGACAGTTGGGGCATCGGCATCACCGACGCAATCATCAGCCGCCTGACCTCGTTGCAAAATCTCGCCGTCCGGCCCACCACATCCGTCTTGAAGTATTCCAAAGACGCGCCCGATCCCGTGGAAGCAGCCAGGGCGTTGAACGTGGAAAGCGTGCTCGAAGGCACCTACCAACGCTCTTCCGACGTAATCCGCGTCACCGTGCAGCTCATCGACGGCCGCACCGGAAATACCAAGTGGTCGCAACGTTACGATCTGCACAGCGCAGACATCCTCAGCTTTGAAGACCAGATTGCAACCAAAGTCGTTGAGGGTCTCCAGATCGAAATCTCGCCCACCGAGCAGAAAGCAATCGAGCAGCCCATAACCATCAGCGTCGATGCCTACAACGACTATTTGCAGGCTCGTTTCTATGAGAATGAATATCTGACGCATTCGCGTCTGGACAGCCTGCAACAGGGCGAACGGCTGCTTCTGCATGCGATTTCGCTGGACGAGAATTTTTCTGACGCGTATGCCTTGCTGGGACAGGTGTATGTGTTTCAGAGCGCAAACTTCGTGCAGGGTGCTGGGGACGCTCTGAAGCGCGGCGAGGCGGCTGCTCAGAACGCATTGCGGATCAATCCCGAGTCAGTAGAGGGATTGATTGCGTTGGGAACTATCTATAGTGAGGAAGGCCGCGAGCAGGAAGCAATCCGAACTCTCAAACAGGCGGCAGCGCTCGCGCCCAACAACGGTGCCGCGTGGCAGGCCCTGGGGTATTCGAGCTATTACGCTGGCCTGAATGAACGGGCTGAGCAGGCCTACCGCCGGCTGGTTGAATTGAACCCCATGCCTCTCCAGCCGCACTGGATGCACGCCCGCATGCTTCTACATGGCGGCAAAGGGGCAGAAGCGGAAAAAGAAATGCGGCAACTGGTCGCGGCCAACCCAGATCAATTCAAGGCCCTGGCTTACTTCGGCATGATCCTCTATTACCAGGGCAAGCTCGATGAGGCCCAATCCAATATCGAGCGTTCACTTGCACTCTATTCCAATTCGGGCGACGACGTGCCTTCCATCGCGGCGGCATTCCTCTACGCATCCCGCCACCAGCGGGACAAGATCGATCCCAAGTTATTCCAATACCGCCCCGCACAGATCATCGATGGTGACGAAGCCTACTGGCTGGGAGGAATCTACGCCCTGCTCGGGGATCGGCAGCACGCCCTCGATTGGCTCAAACGCACGGTCGCTATCGGAGACGTAAATTACCCCTGGTTCGAACGCGATAAAAACTACGACAGCCTGCGTTCCGACCCCGAGTACCAGTCAATCATGGCGGGCGCTCGTCAGCGCTGGCAAGCCTACAAGAACGAGTTCGACCCCACCCAGTAAAAGCCGGGGTGCCCCATAGCCTGCCCTGAGCGGAGCCGAAGGGTCTCGCCGCCTTTGCGAGACATGGGATTCCACGGCAGCCGCAAGCAATTAACCAGATGCCTTTTCTCGGCTCTCAATCTTCCGCACAGCCCACTCCGCACTCTCCCTCACCACTTCATCCTCATCCCCCGCCAATTTCTCGAGCACTGGAAGAAATTTCCGTTCTCCACTGTTTCCCATGGCAATCGCCGCATTCCGGCGCAGGCCCGCGCGTTTCGTCCGCTTCACCGGCGAGCCGCGAAACGTACGGTTAAATTCTTCCGCACTCATTTCCGCCAGCCGGTCGAGTGCAGGATTCACAAGCCCCGCCCGCGGCTGAAATTCCGCCGCGCTCGTCACCGGAGCCTTCCGGTTCCACGGACACACATCCTGGCAAATGTCGCAGCCAAACACATGCCGCCCCATCCCGGACCGCAGCTCCTGAGCAATCGCGCCGCGCTTTTCGATGGTGAGATAAGCGATGCACTTATTCGAATCGAGCTGGTAAGGCGCGATCAGCGCATCGGTGGGGCAGGCATCGATGCAGCGCGTGCAGGAACCGCAGCGATCCGGCGCAGGCACCCCCAGTCCAGGATCAGGTTCAAGCTCCAACGAAGTCAGTATCACGCCCAGAAAAAACCACGATCCAATCTTCTGGTTGATCATGCATGTGTTCTTCCCGATCCAGCCAATCCCCGCGTACTTCGCAGCCACGCGCTCAACGATGGGCCCGGTGTCGACATAGCAGCGCGTGACCAGATCGTCGCACCCATACGCATTTCTCACGGCCATCTCGACCCGCCGCAGCCGCGGCATCACCGCATCGTGATAATCCTGCTGACCCCAGGCGTAGCGCGAGATCCATCCCCGCGATTGCATATTTGTCGAATGGCTCTCCGTTGTATGTTCCGTCGCCTGCGTGGAGTAAGGCGCTGCCGTGTTGTAGTTGAGCGCGCAAACGATCACGCTTCGCGCCCACGGCGCGGCGTGTGCCAGCGACGCGCGCTTCAGCCGTCCCTGCTCGTCGCGCGCCTCCAGGTATTTCATCTCGCCCGCGTGGCCCTCGGCAATCCATCGCGGAAAATACTCCAGCTCCGGAACATCTTCCACTGGAGCGACACCCGCAAGATCAAAACCCGCCTCGCCCGCGGCCTGCGTTACAGCAGCCGTGATTTCAGCAAATCGCAGCATAGTGCATGGAACCGCGAACCAAAATTCTTGAGCCTGCACGGGAGAAGCCAGTTCCAATTCGGAACGCCGCTTTCACTTTTTCGGCAGCAAAAACATTTTCCTCACTTGATCAGCGTATAAGCTTTTGCTCACAGAGTCACGCAACTCACGCTGCGCGTTCTCCGAATTTCTTTGTCAAGGAGACCATCTGTATGCCGCAACCCACGCACGCACAAATTCCCACCATCCAAATTTCTGTGATCAACGAGAGCACCGTCCTGGCCGACACAGATGTCACGCCGGTCGTGGCCGCTCTTCAAAAGCAAGTGACCAATGACTTCCGTCCCGTCTGGGGCACGGATGCCGAACTCACCATCGTCGCCAAGGGCAATCAGCCGCCCGCCGGAAGCTGGTGGCTCGTGCTGCTCGACGACTCCGACCAGGCCAACGCTCTCGGCTACCATGACCTCACCACCGAAGGGCTGCCCATCGGCAAAGTCTTCGCCGCCAGCGACCTGAAAGCCGGCACCTCCTGGACCGTCACCGCCAGCCATGAATTGCTGGAGATGCTCGGCGACCCCAACATCAACCTCACCGTATTCGTCGAGAACACCAATACCGCCGGGATTCTCTACGCCTACGAAGTTTGCGACGCCTGCGAAGACGACAGCCTCGGCTACCAGATCGACAATGTTCTGCTCTCCGACTTCGTTTACCCGTCGTGGTTTGAAAGTTTCCGCACCCAGGGCTCCACGCAATTTGATCGCATGAACAAGATGCAGACTCCGTTTCAACTTCTGGTCAACGGCTACATCGGGATATTCAACGTGACCTCGGGCAGCGGCTGGACCCAGCAGACCGCCGAGAAGCGGCCGGCAAATGTCCTCCATCGCGGAGCCGTCGGGACTCGCCGCGAACGCCGCACCATTCCTCACGATCAGTGGATCAACAGCCTGCCGTCGAAGAAGATCGTGGGCAACGCGCAGAAATATCGCCAGACGCTGCACACCATCCAGAAGCGCCGGGAAGCGGCCTGAAAAGAAGTCCCTTGCGTACTCACCCCTGAAGCCCCGCGCGAAGAGCGCGGGGCATTTTTGCCGCGGGCTGGCTAGGGCTCCACAGAGAGGATGGGATCGGCCGACTCGACTTCCTCCGGATCCGGCGCTTGCGCGGGAGACGCGCAATAGTCTTTCCACGATGGAAATTCGTTCTGCTTCCTTTCAATTTCTTTTCTACTCGAGCCTTTCGGCAAGGTGAGGAAGGCGAGAAATTTCTCCTGCACCCGGAACGCAGGGTTGAATTCGTCCAGCCAAAGGAATTGGCCCTCTTCATTCACTTCCAGAAACCACCAGGCGCCGTCGTGGTCAACCGCGAAGTCGAAGCTCCCAAACTCGATTCCGGCTTCTCGGGAAAATGCCAGCACCGCGCTCTCGACATCGGCAGGAGTGGCAATCTCTTCCAGCCCGACGTGCCCTTGCGCAACTTCCTGGCGCCAGTCGAGCGCTCGGTTCGGGGTTTGAAGAGAGTAGGAGTAGACAGTTGTTCCCAGCAGCACCATGCGCACGTCGAAAGCTTTCACGATCATTTCCTGGTAAATCGCAGGCGCGTAGGTGAGGACATCATCTTCGGGCAGAGCCTCCTCCGATATTTCAAAAGTCTCAGTAACCGCCAGCGCTTCGCTTCCCTCTTTTTTCCAGATGTGCGGGGAAAAAGCTTTGCAAATTCTTCCCCGGCAGGAGTTCCTTAGGCTCTCCCGAACCGCCGCGGGCGCGTTCGTCATAACCGTTTCCGGCATGTTGAGGCCATTGCGTGCTGCAAGAAAAAGTTGAACCGCTTTGTTATTGATCGCACGGGAAGCCGAGTAGGGATTGATGCAGCGTACCGGCAAATGCTCGAGCAGGTACAACGTCGAGAGAGAAAACCAGCGGTATTCTTCATCCGCAAAGGTCTTATCCGGAGCGGCAACATTGGGATTCGGCGCAGGCGCATTGGGCCGGCGAATCCACACTACATCGCCCGGATCGACGGTATAAGGTCCCAGAATTGCTCGAGCGCCGCCGTTAAACGCCAGGGTCGCCTGGCGTGCGCCTGTCCATCCCACTCCGGCCCAGCAGGCAACCTCGTATCCGGCCTGTTCTAAAGCCCACTTCAGCGGGGCAGTGTGATTGTCACTTGCGAAAGCTACGATCACGATCTTCATCCGCGCCTCCGCTGTTATTGGGCAGGCGGCGCAGATGCGTCGCCTGCCGGTTTCAGCACTCGCCGACGTCTCCGTCAGGCTGCAAAGTGATTTGGTTGAGTACGCAAGTAGTGCTCGGGCGTTTTTCGGCTAGCCGTCACCATCCCTCTTGCCGGTGACCGGGTTGAAGGTAATGACGTCTGTCATTACAGGCCGGCCCGCGACGATGCAGGCCAGTTCCTGTGGGCTTAGCTCACGGGCGCCAGTTCGGCCCAGTACCCGTTTGTCATCACGTTTCATAGCTTTCTCCTTTGCTGTGATGTACTCCGTTTGCGCCGGTGTCTCGTGAGGCCGAGGTCCCGTAAGGCCGAGATCTCGTGAGAATGACCGGCGCGAACTCGTTCGCTGTCCATCGGAATGGCCAGCGCGCGAATTCTGTTCACGACTTAGCTCGCATGATAATGCCGGAGCGACCCGGCATTTCGGCTGTGTCTAGCAGGCTACAATATTGCAGAACTCTCGCTCAAGGCAGGATGGCTTACAGTTCAGTTCGCGATTCGTAACAACGTTGGTTGCTTCCAGGGAATAAACCTGTTGGGGGTGTTTTGAAAGGGCGCGGCTTCCAGTCGCGCCGTAAAGAATCTCAAATGATTAGGGCTTCAACCCCTGAGGGATTGAACCAGAACTGGATTTTCTGAGAGGCAGCATCAAACAGCAGTCAGTAGTGAAGTGGCCAGCGGTCGGCCAAGAAAGAGAAACTGTAGATATGGCGCACTGGCCACTAATCACTGGACACTGACCACTTTTGCAATCAGATTCCCAGCTTTTTCACTTCCTCGTTGTAATACTTGCGGTAGAGAATGTCCCACTCCTGCGAGCCTTCGAGAATCGTGCGCTTCTGGCTCTCGATCTTTTGCCGGGCGGCCTGATCGATTCGCTCTTCGTGATTCAGCAGGTCTTCTAAAATCTTGCGGGTTTCCTGGCGGATGGTGTTGGGGTCTTCGATGAAGTCGACCTCATCCATCGCCTTTAGCGCGTCGGCCACGGCTCGCGCAAGCACGTTCACTTTGTCGCGGCTCAGTCTCACAGCACCGCCTTGTACTTGCGCACCAGTTCGCTCTTCACCTTACGGAACATCTCCTGGTAGTTCGCGCCGGTCTTGTTCATCTCGTCGGCGTAGGCCTCGAGGATGACCCGCACTTCGTCGTTGATGCGGTCTTCGAGCGTGAGTTCCTCGAGCAGCGCGGCATGCACGCGCTCTGTGACCTTGGGCACAGCCGAGGTTTCGATGGCCTTGCCGGCTATCAATTTCTTGGTAACTTCGCGGGCCAGGTAGCCCACATATTCCTTGGAAAGAAGCATGTGCGGGTCGGATGTCCTGTGTCAGAGGGCGCTTGTTTGCGAATTATGTCTGCGAATTTCAAAGTGTAACACAGCAGCAATCCGGCGCGGCGGCGCAGCACCCTATCCCCCTGCATTCGCATCGATATAAACGCAGCTTTTACCAATAGCGCAGCCTTTATCTCGCCACATTAAGGAGAAAATATGCCTCTCGTCCGAATCGATCTTCTGGAGGGCAAGACGCCGGAATATCGCATGCAGGTCGGTCAAATCGTGTATCAGGCGATGCAGGATACTCTGAACGTCCCCCAAAATGACCGTTTCCAGGTCATCGCCGAGCATCCCCCGGCTGGTTTGCAGTTTGACCGGGATTATCTCGGCGTCCATCGATCCGACGATTGCATCTTTTTGCAGATCACCCTGAATAGCGGCCGTACGGTCGAGATGAAGCAGCGCTTCTACAAAGCCGTCGCGGATGGCTTGCACGAAGCCCTGATGCTGCGCCGGGAGGATATCCTCATCAGTCTGCTCGAAGTGCCGAAGGAAAACTGGTCGTTCGGCAACGGCGAAGCCCAATACGCCACTCAGCCTCGCTAAATGCATGACGCACCGGACTCCGCACCCCCAGATGCGGTGTTTTAAAAGCTCAGAGCTTCCAATCTATATCGTCTTACGATACACTGTCAGATGCTACTGGATCGCGGCACGATGCAATGACCGGCGGCATGAAGAAGCTCACTTTGTCGGATTACCAGGCGCTGGCGGAGTTCCGTTACCAGATCCGCCGCTTCCTCCACTTCAGCGAGCGGGTGGTGAAGCAGGCCGGGCTGGAGCGCGGCCAGTATCAGCTCATGCTGGCCATCAAGGGCATGCCGGCCGGGGTGCGGCCCCGCATTCGCGAACTGGCCACGCGCATGCAAATCCGCCACCATAGCGCCGTAGAACTGGTGAACCGCCTGGAAGCCGGCGGATTTGTCCACCGTGCCCGCGCCCGCGACGATCGCCGCGAAGTCCTGCTCGCTCTCACCTCGAAGGGAGAAAGAGTCCTGGCTGAACTGGCAATTCATCATCACGACGAACTGCGCTCGACCGGCCCAGAGTTGGTAGCCGCCCTTCGCCGCATCATGCGCACGGGCAGCGATGCCGAGTTCGCGCTTTCAGCCTTGTCTCAGGAAAAAGGAAGAACCGTGAAGCATATATGACCGCGGCGGGGACTGGCGTCCCTTATTGTTTCTTCCCCGCTGCCTCGACCAGCGGCCTTAGCGCTTCCGCGGAAACTCCGAGCGTGCCGCCGGAGAAGCCGTCAATGTAGGCGGAGTTCACTCCAATCACTTCCGCGTCGCTGTTGAACACCGGCCCGCCGCTGCCTCCATGCGCCGTGGGCGCATCATAGATCAGCTTATCTCCCACCACGTCGCCCAGATGTCCGCACGTGCTCGACGGGCGAATCAGCGACAGCGCCGCCAGTTCGCTGGCCGCCGTAATGTCGTTGTGCCGGTACGCCAGCCTCTGATAAACGCCGCTCGGCGATTTGGCCACCATGCCGGCAATCCCCATGGGATAGCCGATCACCGTCACCAGTTCTCCCGGCGCAGCGTTGCCTTTTGCCAGCGGCAACACCGCCAGCCCGCGCACCGCATCTTTTTTTTCGATCCGCACCACGGCCAGATCACTGCTGGAGGAAACTGCCCCCGGCATCAAATTCAGGGGCGTCGGCGAGCCCGGAAAGAAGACGACCAGACTTTCCAGCATCGCCGTCGCACCGTGCTGGATAAGCCCTTCGGCCTCGCTATCACCATACCAGGGTTCAGCGACGTGCCGGTTTGTCGCCAGCAATCCATCGCCCACCAGAAATCCCGTGCCCGACACGCGCGCCCGGATCTTCGCCGGCTGGTTGGCAAAACCAACCTGGTAGACACCGTAAATGTAGCCAATGGAATTCCGGTACCGGTTCAGTACCAGCGCCGGCATGGCTTGCTCTTTTTCGAGTTCAGTTACCTGCTGCGTAAGCTGTGCGACTTGTTTCTGCAGTTCGTCCGGCTGCACACTCTGCGCCGCGGCCGGCGCGTAGTAATGGAACATGGCCACCGCGCCCAACAGCAACGCCACTCCCAGCACGGCCTGCACCATCTGCTGCCAGCTGTCGCTGACCTCGTTCGATTCCTGCGGAACTTCCGGCTCGGACATGACGGGCGGCTCGGACATGAGTGGCCATCTTCCCTTGTCCGGCAAGGCTTTTCCACGGTACGGAAGATGATGTACAGGGGATAGCGAAGTATCTGAAGGAGGTGTACGCGTGGGTGGGGCGATGAAGCTGATCCGGATTCCCCGGCGAGCAAGACCTTAAGGTTGCACGCCGATTTTGAGTTGTTCAGCCAGGCGGCCCGCTATTCGCTGGCGCGGCCCTGTCGCGCCTGCCTTCGGGTGGCGTAGCGCTTCCAGCGCTGCGATTAGGCATCCCTCATGATCGGGCCCTACAGTCTACGGAAAAACTCACGATTCGTATCAGAGTCTGCCTTAAAGCTTCCTGAAAAACTCACGATTCGTATCAGGGTATGCCTTTTAGGCATACCGCAACTGGTGCGCTTTTCAATAGGCCTTCAGGCGCCGCGCCCGTACATCCGAGTTTTTCAGCAAACTGTTTAAGCCCCGAGGCACGGGCTCAGAGCTTCCCGATTCCCAGCCGTTTGGCCATCGCGTCGTAGAGAAATCCCTTTCCCGCGATATAGGGCTGCACCCACTCGCCATCGATCACAAATTGCGGAATGGCCTGCTTGCCGGCGTGTTTGACGATCTCATTCAGCGCACCCGGCGTGCTCTCGATGTCTATCTCTTTGTAAGGGATGTTGTACTTGGCCAGGAAACGCTTGGCCTCGCGGCAATCGGGACACCACGCTGCAGAATAAACGAGAAGTTCCATAGGATTTAGACGAACTCTGCTCGAGACCTCGCCTGACAAAACTGGGCCAGACCTGTCCGCTCATCCATTTTCCTACACTCTCTCCAGTTCGGCCAGTGTGCGTTCGCTAATGATGTTACCAGTGTTCAGCGTGGAAGCCGGCTCAAACAGCACGATCCAGCACTCTTCGTCCGCGACGGGCCTGTGCTCGATCCCGCGCGGGATGACTATAAACTCGCCCTCCTCGATCCATTCATGCCGGTCGAGGAACTCCATCCGGAAACGCCCCTTCACGACCAGGAACATCTCATCTTCATTATCATGATGATGAAACACAAACTCGCCCTTCGTCTTTACCAGTTTCACCATTTGCCCGTTGAGCTCGCCGGCGATATGAGGCTTCCAGTATTCCGAAATTTTCGCGAACTTGTCGGCGATGTTGACTTTGTCCATGGTGCAGCCTCCCGTGTACGTCGCAGTTTCAGATTCGTGCGGCCACCGATTAGTCGCAAAGAAATCTGTGCGCTTGAGTTGAGAGGGGGAGCCTTGAATAGGCTCATGGACCGCCAGAGCATCTATTGACAAGCACCACATATGGTATATATCATGATCTATACCATGCCGAAGACCGCGAAGATCTTCCGCAACGGCCGCAGTCAGGCCGTCCGCCTGCCCTCCGAATACCGTTTCGAAGGCTCGGAGGTCTACGTTCGGCGAGATCCTGCGACTGGCGACGTCATCCTGTCCCGCCGTCCTGATTCCTGGAGCGATTTTTTCGAGTTGATAAGCGCCGTCGACGTCCCCGAAGGCTTTCTCGCAGATCGCAAAGACAGCCCGCCACAGAAGCGCCGGCTTTTCTAGATGCCTGTCCGCTACCTTCTCGATACCAACATCGTCAGCTACATCATCAAAGGAAATTTTCCGCATGTTCGAGAACGCCTCTCGAAAGTTCCCATCCGCGAAGTTGGAATTTCCATAATCACGGAAGCGGAGCTGCGCTTCGGCGTCGCCAAAATGCCGCACGCGGCAAAGCTGGGAATCGTGGTTGAGGAATTTCTGCGACGCGTCGAAGTGCTCGTTTGGGACTCGATTGCGGCCCAGAACTACGCCCGCATTCGCGCGGCGCTCGAAGAACGCGGTGAGCCCATGGGCAACCTCGACCTCATGATCGCAGCGCAAGCGCTCGCCGCGGAAGCGGTCCTCGTAACCAACGATCGCGCCTTTCGCAGAGTAAAGGGCTTGAGAATCGAGGACTGGACCAAACCCTAGTCGTCCTGCAAAAAGAAGAGCCGCCAGTTCTTGCCGACGGCCCCAAATGCGGTAGACGGAGTAACCCCCAATTAAACCTGGCCGGTTCCGCCATCCACCTTGAGATCGACGCCGGTAATGTAGGAAGCTTCGCTGCTGGCAAGAAACAAAACCGCGTGTCCAACTTCCTCCGGAGTGCCGAAGCGCTTCATCGGAACCCGCGCTTTGATGTCCTCCGCGAACTGATCTTGCGCCGCCTTCGGCATTCCCCCTCGCGCCAGAATCGGAGTCTCAATCGGTCCCGGGCTGACCACGTTCACGCGAATGCCGCGCTCGACCAACTCCGCCGCAAAAGTGCGGGCCAGCGAACGCACGGCCGCCTTGCTGGCTGAATAAACGCTGGCTCCCGGATATCCCTTGGCGTTGACTACCGAGGAGTTCAACACGATCCCGGCATTGTCGTTGAGGTGCGGCAGCGCCTTCTGCACCGTAAAATACAGCCCCTTCACGTTGATGTCGAAAGTTTCGTTGAACAGTTGCTCCGTGCTGTCGCCAACTGGCGCAAACTTCGCAATGCCGGCATTCGCAAAAAGCACGTCGATCTTGCCGAACTTCGCCGCCACCTGCGCAAACAACTTATCAATATCGGCCAGCTTAGCAACGTCCGCCTTGACGGCAAGTGTGTCTCCGCCGATCGCCTTCGCGGCCTCGTCAAGCGTTTTCTGGTCGCGCCCTGATATTGCAACCTTTGCCCCCTCTTCACGAAACAGCCTGGCCGAAGCCAATCCAATGCCGCTGTTGCCGCCGGTAATTACCACCGTCTTTCCCTCGAACCTTTTCATAGAACGCCTCCAAAAGTTGAATTTATGCCAACTCAAAAGCCTCCACGCACGGGCTTGCCTTTGTTGTATACTTTGATGAATATCAAAGTATCTAGGTTTCAGTTTCTTGGCCGGAGGCTCAAGCGCATTAGGATTTGCATATGGATCAAGTGGAAATAGCCAGGATTTCCAAGGCTCTAAGCGATCCCACCCGTTTGCGCATCTACGGGGAGATTTCCGCGTGCGATGAGATTTTCTGCGGGGAACTGGTGGAGAGACACCGGCTTACCCCGGGCACGATTTCACATCACCTGAAGGTTTTGGTCGAGGCGAACCTGATCGAGTGCCGGCGGGAGGGGCAGTTCATCTACAACCGGTCCCGGCCTGAGATCATCCGTGAATATAACCGGGCTCTGGCCAAGATCGCCGGAAAAAGAAAAGCCGCCAGCAAACGCTGACGGCTCAAAGCTTATAGCTAACGATAAAGATTAGCTGTTCTCGTACAACAGCACGCCCTCAGTCTTCTCCGCATCCACCGGACGGTAGAACAACTTGTTGTCCTCGAGGAAGACCTCGATGAATGCCGGACGCGTCGTGATCGTGCCCTGAATCAGCGCCTCCGACAGCGGATCTTCAATATATTTCTGCAATGCCCGGCGCAGCGGCCGCGCTCCATAGGTGCGGTCGGTCAGCGTCTGGTTGAGGATCCACTTTTTGGCCTCATCCGCCACCGTCACCGTAATCGCTTTCTGCGCCAGGTTCGTGTTGAGCTGCGTGACCATCAACTCCAGAATCTGGATCAGGTCTGCCTCACTCAGAGCCAGGAACAGAATGATCTCGTCCAGCCGGTTCAGGAATTCCGGATTGAAGGTGCGCTTCACTTCGCCCTTCACCAGCTCCTCAACCTTGCCCGAAACCATCTCGTCTTTCGTCGACTGAAAACCAAAGCCCTCGCGCTTCTGCAGGTGCCGCGCCCCGATGTTCGACGTCATGATGAGAATCGTGTTCTTGAAGTCGACCGTATTGCCCAGTCCGTCGGTAAGCTGGCCATCTTCAAAAACCTGCAGCAGGATGTTGAACACATCCGGATGCGCCTTCTCGATTTCATCCAGCAGCACCACGGAATACGGCGCGCGCTTCACCCGCTCGGTAAGCTGTCCGCCCTCTTCGTAGCCCACATATCCCGGAGGCGAGCCGATCAGCTTCGAAACCGAATGCTTCTCCATGAACTCGGACATGTCGAAGCGGACCAGAGCTTTCTCCGTTCCGAACATAAACTGCGCCAGCGTGCGCGCCACTTCGGTCTTGCCTACGCCCGTCGGGCCGAGGAACAGGAACGAGCCAATCGGCCGGTTCGGGCTCTTCAATCCCGCGCGCGAACGCCGGATCGCCCGTGCCAGCGCGCTGATCGATTTATCCTGCGAAATAATGCGCTTGTGCAGCTCTTCCTCGATGCGCAACAGCTTCTGCGTTTCTTCTTCTTTAATCGAGGTAATAGGAACACCCGTCCAGCGCGAGACCACATCTTCGATATCCTCGCGCCCGACCACGCCGGTCGAAGATTCATCCAGATGATATTTATCGCGCAGCGCCCGCAGATTCTCGCGCTCCTTGCGTTCTTCGTCCGAGTAGAAACGAGCCTTTTCGAACTCATGGTTCGCGATCGCGTTTTCCATGCGGTGCACAATGAACTTGATCCGCTTCTGGACTTCGGTAATCTCCTCGG
The DNA here is from genome assembly GCA_050012155.1 of Candidatus Sulfotelmatobacter sp. GTDB lineage: Bacteria > Acidobacteriota > Terriglobia > Terriglobales > Acidobacteriaceae > Sulfotelmatobacter. The sequence goes on from JBEKHS010000007.1 coordinate 178,113, forward strand.
GCTGCGAAGTCTGCCGCAGCTTCACTCGCGCTCCGGCTTCATCGACCAGGTCGATTGCCTTATCCGGCAGGAACCGGTCAGGGATATATCGATTCGAGTGCGAGACCGCGAAATTGATGGCGTCGTCCGTATAAGTAACGGCATGAAACTTTTCATACCGGTCCTTGATGCCGAAAAGCACCTTCACCGCATCCGCTTCATTCGGCGGAGGAACCTTCACTGCCTGGAAGCGCCGCTCCAGCGAACGATCTTTTTCAATCGACTTCCGGTATTCTCCCGGAGTCGTCGCGCCGATGCACTGAATCTCGCCGCGCGACAAAGCCGGCTTCAGAATGTTCGCCGCATCGAGCGACCCTTCCGCCGATCCCGCGCCCACCAGTGTATGCAGCTCGTCAATAAAGATGATGGAATTCTGCGACTCCATCAGCTCTTTCATGATGGTCTTCAGCCGCTCTTCGAACTGCCCGCGATACTTCGTTCCCGCAACGATCAAAGAAAGATCGAGCGCCAGAATTCTCTTGTCCGCTAAGAACGACGGAACCTCGCCATCGGCAATCCGCTGCGCCAGTCCTTCCACAATCGCGGTCTTACCCACGCCCGGCTCGCCGATCAGCACGGGATTGTTCTTGGTGCGCCGGCAAAGAATCTGTACCACGCGCTCGAGTTCCCCGTCGCGTCCCACGAGTGGATCGAGCTGGCTGTCCATCGCCGCCTGTGTCAAGTCGCGCGAAAATTCGCTGAGCAGCGACGACTCACGCTGCCGTTGCGGCTGCGCTTTTTCCTGGCTGGTCCGAGCCAACTCTTCCCGGATCGTCGCCAGCCGCAGCCCGCGCTCGTGCAGAATCTCGGCCGCAAAGCATTTCTCTTCTCTCAGTAAACCCAAAAGCAAATGTTCAGTCCCAATGTGCCGATGCGAAAGCCGCTCCGCTTCCTCGGCGGCATAAGCGAGCACGCGCTTGCATTCGTTGCTTAACGGAAGATCGACCGAGGTCGAAACTTTTTCCCGGATGGTGGTGTGTCCCTCGATCTGCTTGCGGATGGATTCAACCGAGGCGTGCGAGCGCAGGAATCGATTGGTCAGGGCTTTATCTTCGCGCAGGAGCCCCAGCAGCAGATGCTCAGTCTCTATATAAGGAGACCCGAACTGGCTAGCTTCATAGCGCGCGAAAAAGATCACGCGCCTGGCTTTCTCCGTATAACGTTCAAACATAATGCCCTTCCCCCTGAACCCTTCCGGTCGAGAAGGCGCTGGCCCGTCGCTCGACCCTTACCGAAACCCTGGCCCAGTCATATCGCTGCCCTGTTTGTTGTTTGCCGTCACCTTCTTATTATGCAATCAAACAGCCACTGGACCCAAGTACTCAAACGATTCTGTAATGTTACCGAAGGTACCTGTTGAAATCCCTTCGGGCTGCTGAATATTTCAATTTTCTGCACATTGTCTTACTAATCTTGCTGTTTCTCCTCTCCAATCCTCTTATGCCGGCAACGCATCCGGCCGGATTTCTTCCACGCGACCCCCTTGCAGCCGCAAAACGCGGTGACAACGCCGCGCGAATGACAAATTGTGCGTTGCAATCAGGGAGGTGAGCTGGTGCTCGCGATGTAATCGCGCAATCAATTCGAAAACCGCTTCCGCCGTCTGTCCGTCCAAGTCCCCGGTAGGCTCATCGGCCAGCAGCAGCTTCGGACCGGTAATGAGCGCCCGCGCTAAAGCCACTCGTTGCTGCTCGCCGCCCGAAAGCTCTCCCGAGCGGTGATGCCCGCGTTGCTCCAGCCCGACCTCACGCAGCCAGCGCAAAGCTTCCGGCGCGGCCTCTGCCCAGGTGCGCCCCCGCACCAGCAGTGGCATCGCCACGTTTTCCGCGGCCGTGAATTCCGGCAGCAGATAATGAAACTGCCAGACGAAGCCCGCATCGCGATTGCGAAATTCCGCTGCTTCGTCCTGGGACAAACGATTCAGCTGCAATTGCGCGCAGTATACGTCACCTGCGGAAGCGTGATCAAGAGCGCTCAGGATGTGCAACAGCGTGCTCTTCCCCGCTCCTGACTCGCCGACTATCGCCAGCATTTCGCCGCGCTTCACCTCAAACGACAAATTTTCAAAGAGCACCAGGTCCGATTCGCCGGACCGGAAAACCTTTTTCAATCGTCGAACCCGAAGCAGCGCGTCCTGATTCGACACCTGTTCGGTCCCCTGTTCCGTTAGATGCAATCCGCCTCCGCTTCGGTCCATCCCCTGACGGCCTTAACGCGCCGGGCGCGCTAACAGTAGGATGCGCCATCCTCTCACAGTAGAAAGCGAGCCCAAATGGCACGTTCGAACCATGTAGCTGAAAAGACAGTGCCTGTTGAAGAAGTTACTGGGGAACAGCTCCCCGCGATGTGACCTGTGTCATGGCTGGCAATCCCGACTGCCGCGTAATCCGCAAATCATCGAGACAGGAATGTCTAAACCTCAACCTTGGCTTCCGCACCCGCCAGCCCGCGCAGTGACTCCTCATAAGGCGGCCGGGCAATTCCCCGCTCGGTGATGATCGCCCTGATGTATTTTGCCGGCGTAACGTCGAACGCGGGATTCTCAACCGACACGCCATCCGGAACCATCTGCCTTCCGCCAATGTGCGTCACTTCCCGCGAATTTCGCTGCTCAATCGGAATCTTGCTTCCATCGGGGCAGGCAAAGTCGATCGTCGAAATCGGCGCGGCCACGTAGAACGGGATGCTGTGCTCTCGGGCCAGCACCGCAACGGTATACGTCCCAATCTTATTGGCCACGTCGCCGTTCGCGGCGATGCGGTCGGCGCCCACCACGATCGCGTCAATCTTGTCCTGCTTCATCATCGCGCCCGCCATATTGTCGGAGATGACGGTCGTCGGAATTCCGTCCTTCATCAGCTCCCACGCCGTAAGCCGCGAGCCTTGCAGAAACGGCCGCGTCTCGTCGGCGTAGACATGAATCTTCTTGCCTTGCTCCACCGCCGCGCGGATCACGCCCAGCGCGGTTCCGTACCCAGCCGTAGCCAGCGCGCCCGCGTTGCAATGCGTCAGCACTCCGCCTTCGCTCGGCATGAGCGTGGCTCCATGCCGCCCCATGGCCTGGTTGGCGGCAATGTCTTCCGCGTGCATACGTTTCGATTCTTCAATGAGATCCTGCTTGATCTGCGCAATGGGACGAATTCGCACCCGCTCAAACTTCTCCTGCATCCGCCGGATCGCCCAGAACAAATTAACCGCCGTCGGCCGCGTTTTGCCCATGGTGTCGCAGATCTGATCGAGCTCCCGCTTGAGCTCTCCAACCGTCTCGGCTTTCGAGTTCTTCGCCCCCAGCGCAATTCCCATCGCCGCCGCCACGCCGATCGCAGGCGCTCCGCGCACGACCATGGTCCGAATCACGTCGGCAACCTGCTCATGCGTCGTGCAGGTAACGTAAGTTTCTTCCGTAGGCAGCTTCGTCTGGTCGATGAAGCGCACGCCATAGTCCGTCCATTCGAGAGTCTGAATCATTCCTTTGTCATCCCGAGCCCGATCGCTGAACTTAAGATCGCCGAGGTAAAATCACCGGCGCCGTGTCATCCATCTGGGCAACATGCTCCGCGCGCACTTCGCTCGCCGTAAAGATCGATATAAATGGCGCTGGCGCCGCAGCCTTCTCCACATTCACTCGGCCCTTCGCCTCTTCGCGCTCCACCAGGCACATCACGCCCACAATCTCAAATCCAAATTCACGCGCCGCCTCGATCGCCTGCACCGTGGACCCTCCCGTGGTGCAGACATCGTCCACGATCACCACGCTCGCGCCCTTCCCGCGAAAGCCTTCGATGCGCTGTCCGGTCCCATGCTGCTTCTCGGCCTTTCGCACCAGAAACCCGTGCAGCGTGCCGCTCACCACCGACACGGCCACTACAATAGGATCCGCTCCCATGGTCAGGCCGCCGATGGCCTGCGCCTTCCATCCCCGCTTGCGGATTTCGTCGAAAAACACTTCGCCCGTCAGTCGCGAGCCCCTGGCATCGAGAGTCGTAGTGCGGCAGTCGATGTAGTAGTCGCTCGTGCCCCCGGAAGAAAGCTTGAACTCGCCCAGCCGGAAAGACTTGGAAGCAAGCAAGCACAGCAGATCCTGGCGCGAGGATTGCATGAAATCCTACGATACCACGGAGAGGGACCTCAGCCCCTGAGGTACATTCGCCTCCCTCACCCGTGATAACCTGAAGGTTCTCCGACTACGACGCCCGAGGTACAAAATTGCAGAGGTCGCGCTGGTTCTTCTTCTTTCTTGCAAGTCTCCTTCTAGCAAACTTAAGCAACTCCCGGCTGGTTTCGACGGCCTTCGCCGAGGGAACCCGCACCTGGGAGCAGTCGAAATTCGACGAACTAACCAAGGGCACTGCAACCGGCGTTGCGATCCGCAGCAACGGAGGCCTCGAGCTCGCGCCTACCTTCAAGAGCCTGTACGCCACGCCCTCCACCTACATCTGGGCCATCGCTGCCGACGACGCCGGCAACGTCTACGTCGCGGCAGGCTCGCCGGCCCGCGTCTACCGCGTCACCCCCGATGGCAAAGCAACCATCATTTTCGAGCCGAAAGAGCTTCAGGTACAGGCGCTGCAAACCGCCGCGGGCGGCGTAATCTTCGCGGCCACCGCTCCCGATGGCAAAGTCTACAAACTCGAACACAAGCCCGGAGGAAAAGCGCCAGCCGACGAAAAAGACAAAAATAAAGATGGAGATAAAGATAGAGATAAAGATAAAGACAAGAAGGATAAGGATAAAGACGAGAAAGACGCCGCCGCGTTAGTCGTAGATTCCTCCTGGAGTTCATCCGTCTACTTCGAGCCCGGCACCAAATACATCTGGGATCTCGCGCTCGACAAATTCGGCAACCTCTACGTCGCCACCGGCGACCACGGAGAAATCTACCGCGTCACCGCAAAAGGCGACCACTCTCTCTTTTTCAAGAGCGATGAAACCCACATCCGCGTCCTCGCCTTCGATGCCCAGGGCAATCTGATCGCCGGCTCCGATGGCAGCGGCCTCATCTATCGCATTTCTCCCGCGGGCGAGGGATTCGTCCTCTACAGCGCTCCCAAGAAAGAGATCACTGCCCTGGCCCTCGATTCCGCAGGCAACATCTACGCGGCAGGTGTCGGCGAGAAGCGCAGCACCAGCAGCTCAAACGCCGCGAGCATGGCCGCAGCTTTTCTTAACATGGCCGCCGCTGCCCCCGCAGCCGGCGCTTCGCCCCCAACTCCCGGCATCACGATCACGGCTGCGCCCAGCGCGCCGCAACTGACCGGGCCGTTCCCCTTTCCCGGCGGCGCAGGCGGTGGATCAGATGTCTACCGCATCGCCCCCGACGGTTCTCCCCAACGCCTGTGGACCTCCCACGATGACATCGTTTACGCTCTCGCCTTCGATTCCCTGGGACGCCTGCTGGCCGGCACCGGCAACCGCGGCCACATCTTCGCCATCACCGGCCTCGACGAGTTTTCCGATCTGCTGAAAGCTCCTGCGTCGCAGATCACCGCCTTTGCCAAAGCTCCCGGCGGTGGCCTCTACACCGCAACCAGCAATCTCGGAAAAGTTTTTGTGCTGGGACCGGGACCTGAAGCCGAAGGCACCTATGAGAGCGACGTATTCGACGCCAAGATGTTCTCGCGCTGGGGACGCGCCGAATTTCGCGGCTCAGGCAACGTCGATCTCTTCGCTCGCAGCGGCAACGTCGACAACCCCGACCGCAACTGGAGCCCCTGGAAAAAACTCGATCTCGCAAAGACGGACGTCGCAAAGAATTCAGAAACCGGAACTCCCTCCGCCCGCTACGCCCAGTGGAAAACCGTGCTGCACGCGGGAACCGTAGCGCCCGTCGTCGATACCGTGATGCTGAATTACCTACCCAAAAATGCCGCTCCCGAAATCGACGACGTCACCGTCCAGGTCGGCGTGAAATATCAGACGATGCCGAAGATGCCGGGCGCCGGCTCCGATTCCACCGGATCTTCCGGCATCCATTTCGAAGCTCCCCCTCCCAGCTCTCACGATCGCGACTCCATCGGAGTGAAGTGGAGCGCGCACGACGACAACGACGACCAGCTCGTCTACTCCGTCTACTATCGCGGCGACGGCGAAAAGCGCTGGCTTTTGCTGAAAGATAATCTCGCCGACAAAGCCTATTCCTTCGATGCCAGCCTCCTGCCCGACGGCGGCTATACCATTAAGGTCGTCGCTTCCGACGCTCCCTCGCACTCACCCGGCGAAGCCCTGACGGCATCGCGCGAAAGCCGCCGCTTCGAGGTCGATACGACTCCTCCGCGCATCGAGAACCTCGCAGCATCGCTCGAGAAGGAACAGATTCACGTCACATTCCGCGCCGTCGATGGTTTTTCTCCCATCAAGCGCGCCGAATATTCCGTCGACGCCGGCGATTGGAACTACGTCGAGCCCGTCGGCCAGCTCTCCGACGCCAAAACCGAGAACTACGATTTCAAAGTCACGCCCGAAACCGCGAAAGATGGCGCAGCTTCTTCCGAACATGTGGTCGTCGTGCGTGTCTACGACCGCTACGACAACATGGGCGCCGCCAAAACAGTGATCCGGGGGAAATGATTGGCGACTCTGCGCTATTTGTCATCCTGAGCGAGGATTGTGCTTCGCGAAGCGAAGCACAACCGCAGTCGAAGGATCCCTGCCCCACTCCCGATCCTACTGCGCTTCCGCCGCCGCTTCTGAAATCTCCTCCGCCATCTCGCTGTTAATCCCGCTAAGTTTTCCCGCGTGCCGCAACGCCGGAAACATCCAGGCCCACAGCCCAATCACCACCAGCGTTCCCACTCCTCCCAGCACCACGGCAGGAACCGCGCCGAACCACTGCGCCGTCACTCCAGATTCAAACTGCCCCAGTTCATTCGACGTTCCGATAAAAACCATATCCACCGCCATCACCCGTCCCCGCATTTCATCGGGCGTGCGCAACTGTACCAGCGTTGCGCGGATGATCACGCTGACCATATCCGACGCACCGAGTAAGACCAGCGAAATCAGCGACAGCGCCAGACTGTGCGACACGCCAAAGATAATGGTGCAGATCCCGAAGCCTGCCACCGACCAAAGCAGCGTCGGCCCCGACCTTCCGCGCAGCGGACGATGCGCCACCGCCACCGCCATCACCGCCGCGCCTACTCCCGGAGCGGTTCGCAGCAATCCCAACCCCCACGGTCCCGTGTGCAAAATCTCCCGCGCATAAACCGGCAGCAAAGCCACCGCTCCGCCCAGCAGCACCGCGAACAAGTCCAGCGAAATCGCTCCCAGTATCATCTTCTCCCGCCAGATAAAATGCAGTCCGGCAAAGACCGTCTTCAGCGTCGTAGGCTCGCGCCGCCGCGCCTGCGGCCGCGTCCTGATGCGGAACATGGATACCAGCGCGCCCACCGCCGTCAGCAGAGCGCACCCATAAACCGCCGACGGCCCGCGAAAAGCCGCATAAAGAATTCCTCCCAGCGATGGCCCCAGAATCGTCGCCGCTTGAAACGTAGTCGCATTCCACGCCACGGCATTGGCGAAATGTTCTTCCGGAACCAGTTGCGGCAGAATCGACCGGCTCGCCGTCCCATTAAACGACCGCACCACCCCCAGCAGGATCAGCACAAAATAAATCGGCCGCACCGCATGCGTCCCACGCTGCGCAAGTATCAGCAAGAGCCCCGAGCAGAGCGCGTATCCCGCATAACACGCCGCCAGCACCCTGCGCCGCTCGAAGCGGTCCGACGCATGCCCCGAAACCAGAAACAACAAAATCCCCGGCAGAAACTGCGCCAGCCCCACCAGCCCCAGATCGAGCGCCCGCTTGGTGATGTCATAAACCTGCCATCCCACCGCAACCGCCTGCATTTCAACCGCAGCCACAATGAGAAAACGCGCAGTCTGAAACAGCACGAAATCCGGATGCGTGAAGGCGATGCGTCCAGCTCTGGAGTCGTCAGGGGCAGGCATTGAACTAATAATAAATGCCTGATGTGCCACAGAGCGCGCCGGAGGCGCATGTTAACGAAGCTCGACCATTTTTAGGATAAGTCGGCTAAACTCATAAGATGGATAAACGCGAGTCCATCGCAGAGATTGCTCGGAAACTCAGGGTCATTCGCACTGCGGCGCTACACAGCTACCCCGTTGCCGATATCGACAGCATGCTTGAGGAGATTGAGAGCGGATACGGAATGAACGTCTTTTCCGATTCCCCCCATCCCGACTTGGCTGAAAGACGATAGCTGACGGCTGCTTTTCTCCATGCGCTTCGAACTCTTCATCGCAACCCGCTACCTGCGCGCCAAACGCCGCCAGGCCTTCATCGGCATCATCACCGGCATCTCCATCGTCGGAGTCGCCGCTGGCGTGGCCTCGCTCATCGTCGCCCTCGCCATCAACAACGGCTTTCGCCAGGATTTGCAGGAGCGCCTGCTCGGCTCTACGTCCCACATCAGCCTGCTTCGCGTGGCCGATGACGGCATCAAAGACTGGCGACCGCTTCTCGATCGCCTTTCCCAACAACCGCACATCATCGCTGCCGCCCCCGCAATTTTCGAGCAGGTCCTGATTTCCCGCGGACCCCGCGCCCGCGGCGCCGTCCTCAAAGGCATGATTCCGTCCTATGAGCGCAAAGTCGGCGATCTTCTCAACACGATCAAACAAGGCTCAGCGTCTGCACTGGACGAAGCCGCTCCTGAAGCAGGAGGAGATCGTGTGGGGACAGCCGCCTCGGCTGTCCCGGGAGCGTCAGCGACCGACAACTCACCCGATTCCCTACCCGCCGTCCACGCCCGCATCGCAGCCATGCCGCCAATCATTCTCGGCCAGGACATGGCTGACAGCCTGGGAGCAACCGTCGGCGACAGCGTCCTGGTCACCAGCCCGCAAGGCGAACTCACTCCCTTCGGCATGGTCCCGAAATACAGCCGCTTCCGCGTCGCGGGAATCTTCAGCTCCGGCTTTTACGATTACGATTCCTCGTGGGCCTTCACTCGCCTGTCCGATGCGCAGCGCCTCTTCGGCCTCGGCGACCTCATCTCCGTCATCGAATTCAAAATCGACGACATCTACAAAGCAGCCGAAGTCTCTCGCGAACTCGAAGACGCCGCCAACAAAGGCTTCATGACTACCAACTGGATGGAGCAAAATAAAGCTCTCTTCCACGCTCTGCGCCTCGAACGCCTCGTCACCTTCATCACCATTGGCCTCATCGTGTTCGTGGCCGCGCTGAACATTCTGATCTCTCTGATCATGATGGTCATGGAAAAAACCAAAGACATCGCCGTGCTCATGTCGATGGGCACGCGCCGAGCACAAGTGCGCAACATCTTCATCGCTCAGGGAGTCCTGATCGGCGTGATCGGCACCGCCATCGGCCTGCTGCTCGGCTACGCCATCTCCTACGCCGGCGGCCACTACCACATCATCTCGCTCTCGCCCGAGGTTTACTCCATCGACTACGTCCCCTTCGCCCCGCGCCTGATCGATGGCGCTCTGGTAGCCTTCGTAGCCATAGGAGTCTCGTTCGTCGCGACCCTCTACCCCTCCTGGTCCGCAGGCAGAACGTTGCCCGCCGAATCCCTCCGCTACGAGTAACCGAAGCGTTTGTAACCACGTGTTTGTCATCCTGAGCGAGGATTGTGCTTCGCGAAGCGAAGCACAACCGCAGTCGAAGGATCTCTATAGTCGGTGAAACCGTCGGCCCATAAGGAGTCCCCGCTCGCGGAACTTTCCCCCCACCACCGCCGTACAATCAAATAGAAAGACAGAACGAAGAAAAGAAAGAACGAAGAAAGAAAGAGAGGTCTCATCATGTTCGCTTTCCTCCTCTGGTGCATCCTCTTTGTGCTGTGCTGGCCCCTGGCTCTGCTGGCGCTGGTTCTCTACCCGATCGTTTGGCTCTTGTTGCTCCCGTTCCGCATCGTCGGCGTCGCCGTCCACGGAGTCCTCGAGATAATCTTCCTGGCGATCACACTCCCGTTCCGCCTGCTAGCCGCCCCATTCAGGATTTAGGTGTATTTGCAAGATGGTCGGACGTTGAGCGCGAAATCGTGAACCCTCACCGGGAGAATTTTTTCGAACGCGTGGGGTACCGTGTTTGGATCGCGTCGGCGACGCCGTGTGGGGACACCGCGTCGGGGAATGCCAAGTTAAGATACTGTGCCGGATACCGTGGAAGAGCGGCGCTTCAGCGCCGCGTAAAGCGCGACAAAATGAACAAGGGCTTCAGCCCCCGAACCCCATCACCTTCAACCCCTCACTCACCACCAACCTGGCCTCCGTCGCCCGCTGCACATCCTCGGCCGTCAACCCCGGAGCCACTTCCTCCAGCACCAACCCCCGCTTCGTCACCCGGATATAAGCCATCTCCGTCACAATCGTATCGACCACCCCCACGCCAGTCAGCGGCAGCGTGCACTTCTTCAAAATCTTCGGAGCCCCTTCCCGCGTCGTGTGCTCCATCGCCACTACCACGCGACGCGCCCCAGCCACCAGGTCCATCGCCCCGCCCATCCCCTTCACCATTTTTCCGGGGATCATCCAGTTCGCCAGGTTTCCGCGCTCATCCACTTCCATCGCCCCCAGCACGCTCAAATCCACGTGCCCGCCGCGGATCATGGCAAACGAATCCGCGCTCGAAAAATAAGACGTCCCCGCCATCTCGCTCACCGTCTCTTTGCCGGCATTGATCAGATCGGCGTCCTCCTCACCCTCCACCGGATAAGGCCCAATCCCCAGCATCCCATTCTCCGATTGCAGCACCACTTCAATCCCCGCCGGAACACAATTCGCAACCAGCGTAGGCATGCCAATCCCCAGGTTCACATAGAACCCGTCCCGCAACTCCCGCGCAATCCGATTCACAATCCGCTCGCGCTTCTCGATATCTTTCCCAGGTTTTTGCATCGCGCTCATCTGATCTCCGAGTGATAACGGATCGACACCGGCAACTGGCCACTGATCACTGCCCACTGACCACCTTCCTCACCGTCCTCTTTTCAATCCTCCGCTCATACAACTCCCCCTGGAAAATTCTCTTCACGTAAACCGAAGGCGTGTGAATCGAATCTCCATCCAACTCTCCGGCTTCCACCAAATGCTCAACTTCCGCAATCGTCACCGTCGCCGCCGTCGCCATGATCGGATTAAAATTCCGCGCCGTCTTCCGGTACACCAGATTCCCCATCCGGTCGCCCTTCCACGCCTTCACAAGAGCAAAATCGGCCTTCAACCAGCGTTCCATCACATAAGTCCGCCCCTCGAACTCGCGCGTCTCTTTTCCCTCAGCTACTACAGTTCCCACGCCCGTCGGAGTAAAGAACGCCGGAATCCCCGCTCCCGCCGCGCGAATCCGCTCCGAAAACGTCCCCTGCGGCACCAGATCGAGCTCCAGCGTTCCCGCCAACACCATCGATTCCAGCAGCTTGTTCTCGCCCACATAAGTTCCAATATGCCGCCGAATCTGCCCCGCCGCCAGCAGCAATCCATTCCCCAGCCCATCCACACCCACGTTATTGCTGATGGTCGTCAGATTCTTCGATCCCTTGCGCACCAGCGCCCGAATCAGATTCTCGGGAATCCCGCACAGCCCAAACCCCCCGATCATAATGATCGAGCCATCTCCCACATCGCGAATCGCCTCATCCGCACTGCCCACAACCTTATTCATAGATCGTCCTGAGCGTAGCATTAGCTCCCGCGAAGCCGGAGCTAATGCGGAGTCGAAGGATCCCTACCCTTCCCAGTGGCCAGTGTCAGTGCTCAGTTTCGCCGGATTTAACTGATCACCGGCCACTGACCACTGACCACTGCTCTACTTCTTCTTCAACCCGTGCGCCAGCTCAAACTCCTCCGCCAGGGCACGCGAAGCCAGATTCTCCCGGATGTGCGCCAGCCGCTGCTCCACCTTGATCAGCGCATCCTCCAGGTTCTTCTTGTTGCTGATCGCTATATCCCGCCACATCGAGTACGGGCTCGCCGCAATCCGCGTCATCTCCCGCAACGCCCGCCCGCCTGCCGGAAGCAGCGGCGCCTCTTCTCCAAACTCCTCCACCAGCGCCGCCGCCAGCGCCGTCGAAATCATCTGTGGCACGTGACTGATCCACGCGCACAGCCGGTCGTGATCCTCCGCCGGCAGCATCGCAATGCGCGCCCCTATCTGATCGATCCATCCCGCAAACTCCGCCAGAATTCCGTGATTCAGATTCTGTTCCGGCAGCGGCGTCAGAAACCATACCGCATTCTGGAACAAATCGGCATCCGCATAATCCACGCCGCTGTTTTCCTTCCCCGCCATCGGATGCCCGCCCAGAAATCGCTTCCCCGCGTTCTTGCCAAACACGCGGAGCGCACGCTCCACCACCGCCGCCTTCGTGCTGCCCACATCCGTCAGCAGCGTGCTCGCGGGCATCGCCGGACCCAGCCGCCCAATCAAATCTACAATCGCCAGCACCGGCGTCGCCAGCACCACCAACTGGCTGCCCCGCACCGCATCCCCAGGCTCGGCGAACCCTTCGTCGATCACGCCGCGCATCTTCGCCTTCTTCAGCGCCGACTCGCGATCGCATCCCACGATCCGCCCCGCAAACTTCCGCTTCCGCAGCGCCAGCGCAAACGACCCGCCGATCAGCCCCGTCCCAACAATCGTGATTTGCCGAATCGGCATAAGAAAAGAATTGAGCGATTGTGCGATTTTGTGATTGAGCGATTTCGAAGAGCAGAAAGCAGGCGGGGATGTTCAATCACCCGATCACCCGATCACCCGATCACAAAATCACCCGATCTTTCTCCCCACTGCCGGCGCAATCATCCGCAGCTCATCCATCAGCTTCGCGAACTGCTCCGGAAACAGCGACTGCGCCCCATCCGACCACGCATTGTTAGGATCGCAATGCACCTCAATCAGCAGCGCATCCGCTCCCGCCGCCACCGACGCTCGCGCCATCGGCGCAACTTTATCCCGCCGCCCCGTTCCATGCGACGGATCGGCCGTCATCGGCAGATGCGACAGCTTATGAATAATCGGAATCGCCGAAATATCCATCGTGTTTCGCGTGTAAGTCTCAAACGTCCGGATCCCACGCTCGCACAAGATCACTTCATAATTCCCGCCCGCCATAATGTATTCCGCCGAGAGCAGCAGTTCCTCGAACGTCGCCGCGATCCCGCGCTTCACCAGCACCGGCTTGCGCACCTTCCCCAACTCGCGCAGCAGATTGAAATTCTGCATGTTGCGGGCTCCCAACTGCAGAATATCGACATACGGTAGCATCATCGGAATCTGGGAGATCTCCATCACCTCGCTGATCACCAGCAGGTTAAATTTCTCTCCCGCCTCGCGCAGCAACTTCAGCGCATCTTCGCCATGCCCCTGAAAAGAATAAGGAGAACTCCGCGGCTTGAACGCGCCGCCCCGCAGCACCCGCGCCCCCGCCTTCGACACCGCTTCCGCCGTAGCAAAAAGCTGTTCCCGCGATTCCACCGAGCACGGTCCCGCCATCACCACCACTTCATTCCCGCCAATATCGACGTCATTCGCCAGCTTGACAATCGTCCCTTCCGGACGAAAACTTTTGCCCGCCAGCTTGTACGGCGAACTGATGCGATGCACCTCCTGCACTCCCGGCATCAGCTCGATGTTGCGGATGTCAAAATCAATCCCCGCTCCCACCGCGCCCAGCACGGTTTGCCGCGCCCCCGTCGAGCGGTGCACCTCAAACCCCATCTTCACCAGGTGCTCAATCACCGACTGCACCTGCCCCTCATCCGCAATTTCCTGCATCGCCACAATCATAAAAAGTCTCTGCTTCTAGCTCTTAGCTCTTTAGCTTCCAGCCCTTAGCTTCTAGCTCTTTAGCTTCCTCACGAATGTTTGTCATTCCGAGCAAAGCGAGGAACCTGCTGTCCCATGCGCGACCACTCCCAATCCACTCCGCGAAACCCTCCGCCACCGCAACCAGGGCGCTTCAGCGCCGCACCGCCCAACGACGCTTCAATCATTCACTTCCGAATCCAACTCCGTCTCCGCCTTCACCCTCTCTTCCACCGTCCCAATCCCTTCCTTCTGAATATTCCGCATCACATCCATGATCCGTTCGAAAATCCGCACCAGCTCCCGCCCTGGCAGCGGACCCTGATTCATCTTCTGCACATTCTCAAACACAATCCGCTCCCGCTCCGGCTCGTAAATCGGCAAAGAAGTATTGCGCTTCAGCCGCCCAATCTCCACCGCCGCCCGCGCCCGCTCGCTCAGCAACTCCACCAGCCGCTGGTCAAGCTCATCAATCTTCTTCCGCCAATCCGCTATGTCCATACCTGTCTTGTCATCCTGAGCGAGGATTGTGCTTCGCGAAGCGAAGCGCAACCGCAGTCGAAGGATCTCTACCCGTTTCACACTGGGTGCCGCATGTCTCGCTTCTTTTGCGAGACATGGGAATTTCTACCGTCTACGCCGGCGCTTGACGTCTCTCCCGTCAGCTTCCCCACAAACTCCGCCACCGCCGCCGCTTCCCGTCCCACATTCCGCTCAATCGTCTCCACAATCGCGCTGCCCACGACGACCGCATCCGCAAACTCGCCGACTTCCGCAAACTGCTCCGCATTCGAAATCCCAAATCCCACCGCGATGGGCAACTTGGTCACGCGCCGCAACCTCCGCACCAGCTTCTTCGCATCGTCCGCCAACTGCTGCCGCGCTCCCGTCACCCCCGTCCGCGAAACCGCATACACAAATCCCCGCGAAGCTTCCGCAATCCGCTTCAGCCGCACATCCGGACTCGTCGGCGCTGCCAGAAACACCGGCGCCAAATCATGCGCCTTCATCGCCCGCAAATATTCACCCGCCTCTTCTACCGGCAAATCCGTCACCAGCACGCCGTCCACTCCCGCATGCCGCGCGATCATGCAGAATTTCTCCATCCCCATTCGCAAGATCGGATTCAAATACGAAAACACAATCAGCCCGGTCGATTGCGCCTGCTGCCGTATCTCGGCGGCCAGCGTGAGCACTTGCCCAAGCGATGTCCCGCGTTTGAGCGCCCGCTCGCTGGCCCGCTGGATCACCGGCCCATCCGCCACCGGATCGCTGAACGGCACGCCCAGCTCAATCACATCCGCCCCAGCCTCAACCGCGGCCAGCACCACGGCTCGCGTAGTCGCAAGATCGGGATCGCCGCAAGTCACATACACAACCAGCGCAGGCTTCTTATAAAAAGATAAAGGCATTTTTGTCATTCTGAGCGTAGGTTGCGCTTCGCGAATGCGAAGCGTAACCGCAGTCGAAGAATCCCTTTCACGCTCTCGCTCCCTGCGGCGCCAACAGGAGTTTCAACCGCGACTCGCGGCTTTTGTAGGGTTCTTCCCAATTCGCTTCCGAAGGCTCCAGCATTTTCAATCCAACTTCAAGTTCTCCCGCATAATCCCAATATCCTTATCCCCGCGCCCGGAAACATTCACAATCACCACTTCCGACTTCTTCATCTTCGGCGCGCGCTTCACCACCTCCGCCACCGCATGCGCCGACTCCAGCGCCGGAATAATCCCCTCCGTCCGCGCGAGCAAAGTAGTAGCTTCGAGCGCTTCCGCATCCGACGCCGGAACATACTCCGCCCGCCCCGCATCCCGCAACGCCGCATGTTCCGGCCCAATCGACGGATAATCCAGTCCCGCCGAAACCGAATGCGTATTCGCAATCTGCCCCGCCGCATCCTGCAGCACGTAAGAATAAGTCCCTTGCAGCACTCCCGGCGAGCCTCCGCGAAATCGCGCCGCATGTTCGCCCAGCGCTTCGCCACGCCCGCCTGCCTCCACTCCAATCAACCGGACTTTTTTATCTTTTATAAACTCGTAGAAAATTCCGATCGCATTCGATCCCCCGCCCACGCACGCAATCACCGCCGCCGGCAATTTTCCTTCCGCCTTCAAAATCTGCGCCCGCGCCTCCCGCCCGATCACGCGATGAAAATCCCGAACCATCGTCGGATACGGATGCGCTCCCAGCACGCTACCCAACAAATAATGAGTAGTCCGCACATTCGTAACCCAGTCGCGCATCGCCTCATTGATCGCATCCTTCAAAGTCCGCGACCCGGACTCCACCCCGCGCACCTCCGCTCCCAGCAGCCGCATGCGGAACACATTCAACTCCTGCCGCCGCATGTCTTCCGTTCCCATGTACACCACGCACTCAAATCCCAGCAGCGCGCACACCGTAGCGGTAGCCACGCCATGCTGCCCCGCGCCCGTCTCCGCAATCACGCGCCTCTTGCCCATGCGCTCCACCAGCAACCCTTGCCCCAGACAGTTATTGATCTTGTGCGCCCCGGTATGCAGCAAATCTTCCCGCTTCAAATAAATCTTCGCCCCGCCCAACTTCTGCGTAAGCCGCGCCGCAAACGACAGCGCCGTCGGACGCCCCGCATAACTCCGCAGCAACCCCTCCAACCGCCGCTGAAATTTCGGATCGCGCTTCGCCTTCTCATACGCCCGCTCCAACTCCCCGAGCGCCGCCATCAAAGTCTCCGGCACATACCGCCCGCCATAAACCCCAAACCGCCCCGGCTCCTTCACTGGATCTTTCACGCCTGTGATTAAACGTGGGTGGCCCATCCTAGCCGCGTTCTTTGCGGCTAGGGTGGGGATTTTGACTCGAGTAGTTTTCGGCATTGTAGCCATCTTTAAGTCTCGGTCGTTCCGAACCGGCGAAGCCGGGGAGAGCCTGCCCTGAGCGAAGCCGAAGGGAACCTGCTCTCCGCATCCACCAGCAACCACCCGGTCAGTACGCCCTCCGCCGGCGCACCGTGGAAGAGCGGCGCTTCAGCGCCGCGTAAGCCCCTGAAAAAGAAAGCAGGGCTTTAGCCCCCGAAGCCATCTATCTTCTCAGCTTCCCGCACCGCCCGCACAAACGCCCGCACCTTTTCCGGATCTTTCTTTCCCGGCCGCACCTCGACACCAGAAGCCACATCCACTCCCCAAGGCTTCAGAGATCCGACAGCCCATCCTACGTTTTCTGGAGTAAGCCCTCCCGCAACAACGACGGGATGGAGCTTCCCGACCGTCGAAACAAATGAATACGCTTCTCCCCACGCAAAGGTCTTGCCCGTACCACCACGTTCTTCGCGGTTTCCGGAATCCAACAGGACACCCGCTAGATTCGGAAACCCGCTGAACGTCACGAAAACATTGCCCCGCCGCCACTCACGTACGATCTCAGTCACCGGCAAGCAAAAAAAAGCCGTCCGATTGACAACGTACTCACTCGGCCTCTGGTACTCATCCCCATGAAACTGCACCGCCGTAAGACCTGCTTCGTCAGCGACCCTCGAAACCCTTTCCGGCCGGTCGTTCACAAAGACCCCGATTTTATCTATCCGCTCTGGCAGCTTCTCCACAATCTTCCGCGCCGCCTCCACGCTCACGCACCGCGGACTCTTCTCATAAAACACGAACCCCACCGCATCCGCCCCGGCCTCAACCGCCACCAGCGCATCCTCCAGATTCGTCATCCCGCAAATCTTGACCCACGTCATTTCGAAATCGTCATCCAGAAGTCTGTCATCCTGAGCGAAGGTTGTGCTTCGCGAAGCGAAGCTCAACCGCAGTCGAAGGATCCCTACCGCCACCACAACCGCCGTCCGTTGCCAGTTCCAGTGGCCTGAACCGAACATTAGGCCTGTCATTCCGAACCGGCTTCAGCCGGCGCGGAACCTGCTTTTTCTTTCCACGAGCGTGACGCCAACCGCCTATGGCCCACTCGGTACCCGCAACTCGGTACTGGCTACTAAAGCAAGCAGCGCTTCCCCCGGCCGCTCCGCCCGCATCAGCGACTCCCCAATCAAGAACGCCTGATACCCCACGGCCCGCAGCCGCGCAATATCTTCGCCCGACCGAATCCCGCTCTCCGCCACCTTCACCGCATCTTTCGGAAGTTTCTCCGCCAGCCGGAACGACGTCTCCGCATCCACCTTAAACGTTCGCAGATCGCGCGTGTTCACTCCAATCAGATCGCACCCCGCATTCAACGCCCGCTGCAACTCATCCTCGTCATGCACTTCGCACAAAACATCCAACCCATGCGATCGAGCGCCCCGCGCCAGCGTCAGCAACTCCGCCTGCGTCAGCGCCGCGACAATCAGCAATACCGCGTCCGCCGAATTCGCCCGCGCCTCCAGCAACTGAAACTCATCCACAATAAAATCCTTGCGCAGACACGGAACCCTCACCGCCGCCGAGGCCCTCCGCAAATTCTCCAGAGACCCCTGAAAGAATTCCTCATCCGTCAGCACTGAAAGCGCCGCCGCTCCCGCCGCCTCCAGCTCCCGCGCCAACTCCTCCGCGCAAAACTCCGCCCGGATCAATCCCTTCGACGGCGACGCCTTTTTCAACTCCGCAATCACCGCCACGCCCGCGCAACTCTTTTCCTCGAGCGCCCGCCGGAACCCGCGCGGCACGTGCCGTTCCGCCAGCCGCTCCAACCCTCGCAGGTCGGCTGCCAGCCTCGCTTCGCCGGCCTTCCGTCGGGTGGCGGCAACAATCTGGTCGAGAGAGATACTCATGCGGCTTCCCGCATTATAGAGGACTGCCGCTCCCACTCCGTTCGCGCTTCGAAAGCAAAAAAGTCCAAAAGCAAAAAAGCCTCCACACCCTTGCGGGCGTGGAGGCCAGTTTAAGCCGCCGCGGCGTTCTACTTCTTCGCGGCAGAAGGCGCGAAGGCATCCGCGAACGCTTGTCCGTTCGGTGTACCTACGCCGGTTTCGTTATCCCAGCCCACCGCAGTGCGCAGGGCAGCCGGAGTGTTGCATACGCTTCCGTCGTCGAACACGCTGGGGGGTATGGTTGCGCAGTCGGTACCGAACGTGATCACGATCGTCGTATCCAGGATATAAGGATAGTTCCAGATCGCGCTGACGAACTTCCCGGGTGCCGCTCCGCCCACCACTTCATCCGCATTGTACTTGTTGGTTCCAGTCGACTCTTCGATCGAGGCAACCACATTGCTCGTCGAGCCCACCGGCACCACATCTGTGACCGCTCCCGCTGGCAGCGTATAAACATACTGCGCCGCCTGTCCTAGAGCTTCTCCCGCTTCCTGATTGGCGATGGCCCAGAGGCCGGAGAACATCGGGCACGAAACGCTTGTGCCTCCCCATACCTCCCACTGCTGTTCCGGCTCGCTGCCCGGAACGGTGATAAGAATCGCGACTCCAGTGAACGGATCGGCGATCCAGGAAATATCGGGAACCTGCCGATACTTCCCGGGCAGACTCGACTGGAAGCTCGGCTTCGGGAAGCCGGCGAGGCAGTCCCCGAATTCATCCTGCACGGCACAGTTGCTCTGGCCGCCGCCCGAGCCGGCATAGAACCCATCGGCCTCTGGCGGATCGGCAATAAAGCCCTCTTCAGTCAGCAGGACCTCGTTGTTTCCCCATCCAGACTGCCAGGCGATTGAGTTGTCCGAATTCAACGCGACGCTCACTCCTCCCACCGCGGTTGCCCACGGCGAATCCGCCGGTGCACTCACTGTAGGGGGAATTCCAAAAGCCGAGTAGTCGCCGTCGTCACCGGAAGAGAAGTTGGTCGAGATTCCCGAAATTGCTCCAATCTCGGAAATCAGGTTCTCGGTGTCCAGTTCCGTCTGCGAAGTAAATGCTTCCAGCGAAGCATAACTGCCCGAGACCGTGTTGCCCAGGTCATAGTCCACTGCGTAGAACTCGCCCTGGTTCACATCCTGGAAGCTCGCCGATGGCGGGACCACCAGGTCGATGTTGGCTCCAGGAGCGATGGCATGCGACCATTCCACATCGATGTTGATTTCCACCTGATCCGGAGCAATGCACAGACTCGGGGTCGGCGTGTAAATGATGTCGAGGTTTACCGGCGGCAATCCAAACGCTGCGGAAAAGGCGTTGGCGTCGCTCTGAATCGTCGGGGAACCGCACCAGTCAAGGATCACAATGGTCTGTCCCGCGCCGTTGTATCCCTCGTTGTAAAGTCCATTCAGATTGTAGGCAGTCGCCACCGGCGGCGGTGTGTAAGCGCACCCTGCAGTGGTCAGGGTTTGCAGATTCAATAAATTGCCCGTATAGGTTCCAATGGGCAGCTCGCCGTCGTTGTTGGTAGAGAATTTTTCCTTAACTGTTCTGGGGAAGCAGTTCGAAGAATAGAAATTCGACTGCGCAACCGACGCCGGGCTCGCCCCTGAGCCGCCCGCAATCGTCGGCCTCGTAATCGCGGGATGAGAATACTCTCCCGAGTCCAGTCCTGAAACCGCCCTCACCAGCGGAGCAGCCGCTCCATCGACATATGGGTCGCTGCTATTGGCCCGGATGACTTTGTTTCCGACCTGGTAGTCGTTGAGCTGCACGTGGAACGCGTTCTCCACATCTGCCACCGTGCCTCTTGCTCGCACGAAGAAATTGTGTCCGCCCACGCTGACGACCTTCAGGTTGTGGGATTCAAAGAAATTCTGCACCGTCTTCGCTTCCTCCGCTGTCGGAGCAAATTGCGCCGCAATCTGCGCCCGGTTCAGGAAGTGACGATAGTTGGGGGATGTGCGGTCATACAGCTCTTTCGCCAGCGCATCCATATCTGTACGGTTGTGCGGGTTCAGCCAGATGCTCACTTCGATCGTCTTCGAGGGATCCTCGGTGCCGATGTTCTTCGCCGAAGCGACATACCGCGGTGTGTTACGCGCAATGACCTGTCCATCCGCGGCATTGGCTGGCAAAACCGCGCATAGGGTTAGGGTCAACACAACAAGACTCAATGCTATCGTCCCGACTGGGCCGAATGCTGAGGGTGATGCTTTCTCCTGGCGCATTACTTTCCTCCTGGGGGGTGAATTGTTGAGTTGTTTTGAACGAACCGTGAAGACCACTTATGGCAGCCTGCGATGTGCATCCACATGGCTGGCTCTTCTCGCGCTTTAAGTGGCAGGCTCCAGACTCGATCGCTGAATCCATCATCACCTGCGTCGCGAGTGCCTCGAAACTTCGCAGGACGTTGGAGTACCTTCCACAAGGTCGCGCCATGGTAGCGGCTTCCCGTGTGAATAACAATGAGTCCAAAGACTCTTTTTATGTAAAATCTTCGCGGTTCGAGGGTGTGCAAAGTCTTGCAGTTGCCGCGTCCCGCCCGTGAGGTGCAGTTTGCATTGTCATTCCGAGCAAGCGTTTTTTGCGCAGCGAGGAATCTGGGCGAGCCGCGCGAAGCGTCGCGCTCTTTGCGACGCAGAAGTCGCGCGTTTGGCTCGCTTCCCTGTTAAACTGCAGCACCGCCGCCCCCGGCGGCTACTGGCAAATGCTCTCCAGTTCCTTATAGGGCTTCTCCGCGTGCTCCGGATACTTGATCTGCTTCACCTGCATCCACTGATCCAGCAATGTCCCCGCATCCTTCAACCCCGCGTCCGGATTGTCTTCATATGCCGGATCGCTCTCCGCCTCCTCCAGCGTCACCAGCTTGAATCCCTTTTTCTCCAGAAGGTCGAGCGCCTCCGGCAGAATCGTGCTGCTGAACGCTCCCAGGTGCATCAACAACACATAGTTGATCTCGTGCCCGTAAATCAGCTTCGCCTGCTCCCGTCCCAGATCCAGAAACTCCGAAGCCGTGCTCAAATAGCTCGATCGCAGCCAGTCGATCGACTTCGCATCGTTCTTCGCCGCGCACCGCGCATAGGCGAAATTCCACAAGTAGTCTTCCCAGTCCAGCGTCACCTGCGCGATCCGGTAGCCGTGCGCCTTCAGGTAGTCCCGCACCGCCCGCCGCTTCTCCACCGTGTCTCCCTCATGCAGATACGGATACCGCAGCCAGCGCCAGTTGTCCTTGGTATCCAGCAGCTCCAGCACCGGCTCATCCTCGGCCAGATCGCGCTCGAACGCCTCCGCGGTGTTCTTCTCCAGATCCATATGCGAATAAGTATGATTCCCCACCGGCTCCGCCGCCGCCCACAGCTTCAGTGCCTCCGCCCCGTCGTCATTTCCTTCCAGCCTTATCGCATTCACAAATCCATACGCCGGAGGCACGCGCCACGTCTTCAGAATCTCCAGCACATTCTTCGCCATCTCGGTCCGCGTAACTCCCGGCGGCAATTCCCCATTCAGCGGCAGATCGTCAAAGGTGATAGCCACTTTCTGCGCCACGCACATCCCGCACATCGCCAGCAACAGAATTCCCACTCGGCAAACCGCATCCACAAGATTTTTCATGCAGAGAGTGTACGGCACGGCGCGCGCCCGCGAAAGGAAAGGACTATTGGGTGGGCTGTTTGGCCTTTATTCCAAGGCCTTCGTCCCGGAGTCCTGCGTCTTCCCGGTAACGATTCGTATCAGGATTAGCAACGATTCGCATCAGGATATAGGAACGATTCGTATCAGGATATAGGAACGATTCGTATCAGGGCATCGCTTCAGCGATGCCGTGAAGCCGTCGAAGGCCCGCCGGCTTTAGCCGCTGCAGACCGTTGTTGGAGAGATAAAACCTGGTGCCATCGAAGGGACTCGAACCCCCACACCGTTGCCGGTACATGGACCTGAACCATGCGCGTCTGCCAATTCCGCCACGATGGCAATCCGAACTACAAGGCAGCGGCGGCCTCCAGGCCGCCGTGTCAAGAAGATGAACACTTCCATTCTACAGCCCCATCGCAGGCTGTCAAACCAGCTCGCTCCCGGGTAATGCCTCAGTTTGAAATTGTCATCCTGAGCAAGCGTCCTTTGCGCAGCGAAGGATCTGGGCGGGCCGCGCGAAGCGTCGCGCTTTTTGCGACGCAACAATCGCGCGTTTGGCCCGCTTCCTTTTCAAACTGAGGCACTACCCGCTCCCGGCAGGATCCGCCTGCCTTGCTAAGCGATTCCTAACCGCTCCCGCCCAAGTCCTAACTGCTGACCCTCGGCACCTTGACACCATTCCTGCTCCGAGCGAGACTCCAATTATTGCCTCTCAATAAAATGGATCACTATTCAATTCTCGACCACAGCTCCGCATCGCCTGCGGCGGCGGCTGCTGCGATGGAAAGAGAATTGCCGAACAAGCCGTCGGTCCGATCCGCCACCGCGAGCGTCTCCGCCGGAATCGCTGCCGCGAACGCGCACCTGCCCAAGCTTGCCCAACCTGCGCCGCGCTTTCCCGGAGAAGACGGCGGCCGCTCCCTGGCCGAAATGGCCCAAAGCGATCTCGATGCCGCACTGCAACTGCTGGCCGATCGCGCCCAGTACATCACCGGATCCAGCGGCGCTGCGATTGCCCTGCGCCGCGGCCAGCACAACGACATGCTTTGCCGCGCCACCGTCGGCTCGAACGCGCCCGAACTCGGCGCGCTGCTCTCCATGGAATACGGTCTTTCCGGCGAGTGCGTGCGCACCCGTCAGCCCCTGCGCTGTGACGACGCCGAACGCGATCCGCGCGTGAACCACGAAGTTTGCCGCGAACTCGGCATCGCCTCGGTGGTGGTGATGCCTATCGTGAGCCAGCAGCACGTGCTCGGCGTCTTCGAGCTTTTTTCCGGCAGGCCGCACGCCTTCGAAGAGCGCGATCTTTCCGCCCTCCAGCGCCTCAGCGAAATGGTGGAAACCGCCGTAAAGTACGCCGTGCTGGCTCCGGCTGCGCCTGCGGTTGAAGCTTCGCCCGCCGTCGAAACCCAGCCGTCGCTCGACTCCGCGCCTGAAGCCGGCGAAGCCGAATCTTCCGTCGGCGTCGTGAACCCCGACCCTGCGCCTTCCGAGGAAAATATCTCGCTCACGGAACTGAAACAAGCGGAAGAGCAAGCACCGGAAAAGACAGAACCAGAGCAACCGCAGCCCGCCGCCGCTCCGAAAAAACCTCTCTTCTGGTCCGCTGCCCTGCAAACATCACCCGGCCCCGCGCCTTCCGATGAGTCCCCTGCCTCGATCGCCGTGCCCCCGATGTTGAGAAATCTGCAGAAATGCCAGGCGTGCGGTTTTCCCGTATCCCAGGGCCGCACTTTCTGTGTCGAGTGCGAAGAGAAGCAATGGCGCGGCCAGCGCCTCCCGCAGCTCACGGCTAGCGCAATGTCGGCTGAGCCTTCTTCCATCGAGCCGGCAAACGACGACGCCACTCCCGCTCTCGAAATTTCTGCCGCGGCAACTCCGGAGCATTCGGCCCCCAGTGCAATCGACACCGCCCCGCCTGCCTCTGAAGCCGCGCTCGCTTCCAATCCCGAAGTTCCGAATCCACCGGCAGATGCGCCCACCTCCGACAGCTCCGCTCTATTCTTAAGCTCGGCCGTGCCCTCCGAATCATGGTTCGGCGCCAACAAGTACGTTCTGGCAGCATTGCTGGTCGTAGCCATCGTCATCGCCGCGATCACCTGGCTGCGCTAACCGCGCGGTTTTGGCTATTACACTTAGGATTGTCATCCCGAGCGGAGCTGTTTTTCAGGCGCAGCGAAGAGCCTGCCCTGAGCGAAGCCGAAGGGATCTCCCACTTAACCGACCTAACGCGTAAGCCAAACTGCACCACTACCCCAACTTTTTTCCGCGACCGCACCGCCCCGCGACCAATTACAATTCCTTTCCTGACCTTGCGTAGTCGATGGGAGAATTGATGGCAAAACGTATCGTGCCAACCATCAGTGCGATGCTATGTGGTTGCCTGCCGCTTCTGCTGGCCGGGCTGGCCTACGCCCAGAGTTCCGAGCAGCGCACTTCGCTTTATCTTGAGCGCGTTCGCAAGCAGCCGCAATTGCTCCTGCCTTTTCTCCGCGACATGCCCAAGGGTGGAGATCTGCATAATCATCTTCACGGCGCAATCTACGCCGAAGATCTGGTGGATTTCGCCGCCGACGGCCAACTCTGCGTCGATCGCACATCTTCGCGTCTGATCCCCGGCCCCTGCGATTCCTGCGAGAACTACACTGCAAAACCCGCTGCCCGCTGCGCCTACAGTGACCACGTCCTCTACAACCAGATCATCGATGCCTGGTCGATGCGCAACTGGGGGCGGGGCGACGAATCTGGTCACGATCATTTCTTCGCAACCTTCGAAAAATTCGGACTCGCAGCCGACACCCACCTGGCAGAAAGCATCGCCGCCGCCGTCAATCGTGCAGGCATGGACCATCTGCTATATGTCGAAATCATGCACACCGCCGACGCCGGCGCAGCCGCGCAACTGGCCGCAAAAGTCGAATGGAACCCGGATTACGCCAAGATGCGCGACGCTCTGCTCGCCGCCGGCATGAAAGATGTAGCCGCGGAAACCGGCAAGCGGCTCACCGCCGACGAATCCCGCGTCAAAGAAATTCTCAAGTGTGGCACCGCCGACGCCTCTCCCGGATGCGATGTGACCGTGCGCTATCTTTATCAGGTGCTGCGCGGCCTGCCGCAACAAATCGTGTTCGCGCAGATTTTGCTGGGATTCGAGCTGGCGTCTTCCGACCCGCGGTTTGTCGGATTTAACCTGGTGATGCCCGAAGACTGGTACGTGCCCATCCACGACTTCAACGAGCACATGGCGATGATCGACTACCTGCACAGCGTTTATCCCAAGGTGCACATTACGCTGCACGCCGGTGAACTCGCCATGGGCCTCGTTCCGCCCGAAGATTTAACCTTTCACATTCGCGCATCGATCGAGCGCGGCCACGCCGAGCGCATCGGCCACGGCGTCGACGTGATGAACGAAACCGATCCCATCGCCTTGTTGCACGAAATGGCCGAGCGCAACGTCCTGGTTGAAATCTGCCTGACTTCGAATGACGTAATTCTCGGCGTCAGCGGCGACGACCATCCCTTGCCCATTTATATGAAATATGGCGTGCCAGTAGCGCTGGCCACGGATGACGAAGGCGTCTCGCGCTCCGATCTGACGCATGAATATTTGCGCGCCGTCGAGAGTTACCGTCTCTCCTATGCGGATTTGAAACGTATGTCCCGCCAAAGCCTCGAGCACAGCTTCCTGCCCGGCCAAAGCCTGTGGACCGATACGAAACTTGTCTTTCGCATAACACCGGCCTGCGTGGGCGATGCCCCCGGTGCGGAGAAACCTTCAGCCTCATGCCAGCAATTTCTCACCGCCAACGAACGCGCTGGCATGCAGTGGAAGCTCGAATCCGAGTTCGCCAAGTTCGAGAAAAAATATTAGGAATGCGGCCAGCCGTAACAATGCGGCCAGCTGTACCGTGGAAGAGCGGCGCTTTCAGCGCCGCGTGAGTGGAAGAGCGGCGCTTTCAGCGCCGCGTAAAGGGGGCAAAATTAACCGGGCTTTAGCCCCCGACTGCTTGAGGTCACCCGATGCAAGATCAATTCACGCTCGCCGAAACCGCCGCACAATCGATCCTCGCGAAAACCCCGCTGCGTCCAACCATCGGCCTCGTCCTCGGCTCCGGCCTCGGCGGCTTCGCCGATTCCCTCACCGACGCAACTCGCATCCCTTACGCCGAAATCCCCGCCTTCCCGCGCTCCACCGCCATCGGCCACGCCGGACAACTCGTCATCGGCAAGTCAGCCGCCGTCCCCGTCGCCGTCATGCAAGGCCGCGTGCATCTCTACGAAGGCTATTCCGCCCACGAAGTCGCATTCCCTATGCGCGTCTTCGCACGCATGGGAATCCGCTCCGTCATTCTCACCAACGCAGCCGGAGGCATCAATCTCAGCTATCAGCAAGGCGCGCTGGTGCTCATCCGCGATCACATCAACTTGCAGGGAACCAGCCCGCTGGTCGGACCGAATGACGACCGCTTCGGCGTCCGCTTCCCCGACATGACGCATGCCTATTCGAAAAACTATCGCGCCGCTGCGAAAGAAGAAGCCGCAAAGCTCGGAATGACGCTCCACGAAGGCGTCTACGCCGCCCTGCTCGGCCCCACCTACGAAACCCCCGCCGAAATAAATTATCTAAGAACCATCGGTGCCGATCTCGTCGGCATGTCAACCGCCTTCGAAGTAATCGCCGCCCGCCACATGGGAATCAAAGTGCTCGCCATCTCCTGCGTCACCAACATGGCCGCCGGAATCCTCGACCAACCACTCTCGCACCAGGAAGTCATGGAAACCGGCGAACGCGTCAAGTCGAGCTTCGAGGCCCTGCTGCGCGCGGTCCTGCCGCGAATCGAGCACGATCTGACGGAGTGAAGATTCTCTCGCGACAGGACGGGCCCGGCGCGTACTGTTTCCAAGCATTGCGATTTTCCAGGTGTTGTCATTCCGAGCGCCTTTTCTTTGGCGCGAGGAATCTGCTTCTCAGGCCTCGGCACAACTCCCGCGCAAGTCTCACTTCCGCCGCACAATCCAAAACTCCACCGGCGGGCTCACTCCATACGTCGCCGCAAAACTCCCCTGATTCACCGCCAGCGCCAGATGTCCGCGCGAGTCGATATAAAACAACGGCTGCCGCAGCGGCACGTCGCTGAAGGTCCGCACAAATTTGATCTTCATCTCCTTATCGCCCAGCTTCACCGGAACCTCTTCCCCGCGCTGGTAGCCGAGTTTGAAGAAAACTTCCGCATCGACGTTGGTCACCAGATTGCCAAACGGACCGTCGGTCGCAATCACTTCCCCTGTCAACCCTCGGTCATCGAGCTTGGCTTCCTTCAAATTCAGCCGCACCAGCTCTTTCACCGGAACCTCCGGACCCGCCGTCGTCCAATCGTCGCCCCGCGCCACGTGCGCACCCGCTGGAGAAAAAATATCGCGCCCGTGAAATGTCGACGACAGCTTCGTGCCAATCATCCAATCCGTATTCGTAATCTCATGCACGCCCTCGATGCCATCGCGCTGCTCCACCAGCGTGAGCAGTCCGTTATCCGGCAGCACAAAATATTGCCCGCGCTTCGACTTGGCCACGATCGCCCTGCGCGTGCTGCCCACGCCCGGATCGATCACCACCACGAATACCGTCCCCGCCGGAAAGTAAGGCGTCGCCCCATACAAGAATCGCGCGCCGTCGAGAATCGAAAACGGCGTCACCTCGTGCGTAAGGTCTACGATGCGCACCTCCGGCATAATCGAATACATCACGCCCCGGCAAAGCGCCACCGAATCGTCGACCACCCCAAAGTCGGTCATAAAGACAATCGTCGGTGGATACTTCGCCGCCGGCGTCTGTGCGCCGGAAAACGCCGAAAGCAAGAACAGCAGCGTCAGCAAAATGGGAAGGGCACGGCTTCGGCAGGCCGCGAAAGAATTTAGCGCGCGACCCTGTTTTGAAAAACCTCGACTTCCAGTCGCGCCGCAAGACTCAATGGAAATCAACGGCGGCTTCAGCCGCATAAGGTTCCACTCCTCGGTAAATTTGGAATCTATGGTCTGCCAGAATACCCGCACTCGCCGCCGCGCGGCAAATCAACGCCAGACCGCGCTCCGATCTATAATGTCCTGTCGATTCCAAGCACGCTGCAAGGAGCTCGTTATGCCGGAAGTGATCCCCGAAAAGTACCGCGATCTTTTTCAGAAGCGCGCCTTCGCCAGCCTGGGCACGCTCATGCCCGACGGCCGTCCGCAAGTCACGCCCGTATGGTGCGACTTCGACGGCGAACACATCATTTTCAACTCCGCCAAAGGACGCCAGAAAGATAAGAACGTCCGCCGCGATCCGCGCGTGGCCCTGTCCGTGATGGACCCGGAAAATCCCTACCGCTATATCGAGGTCCGCGGACGCGTCGTCGAAATCACCGAAGACGGCGCCAGCGCCAACATCGACAAGATGGCCAAGAAATATCTCGGCGTCGACAAATATCCCTACGGCCAGCCCGGCGAAGTCCGCGTCATCTACAAGGTAAAACCCGAACACACCACGGTCATGGGCTAGCCGCGAGGAAGCGAGAAGCTGGCCGCCACAGAGTTGCAGAATTGAAGATTCGTATCAGGATTCCGCATTGGGATTGGTATAGGATTCGTATCAGGGCACGCCTTCAGGCGTGCCGCAAGATCTGCATTTTTGAAACGCGCCTTCAGGCACTGCAACCGCATCCCGGCTCACCGGACCCATCGCGCACGCTGACATCTACTTGGCAACAAAACCCCTGCCATCCGCGTGCAAATTCTTTCCCGCCGTCTCCACGCCGCCCCGCCTCCCCCTGCGCTTATACTATGAAGTCCCTCAGCTATGGATCGCGCCGCCGTCAGTGACCAAATCGAAAGAATCCTGCGCAGCCAGAGCTTCGCTACCAAAAGCCAACTCCGCAAGCTGCTGGAAGTTCTGTTCAGCAACATGGAGTCGCAGGCCACTCTGAAGCCGGACCGGGTGATCCGGGAACTCTGGCCAGACGAAGCCAAGACCAAGGGATCGGCCGATGTCGCCACCGAGATGAACCGGCTGCGCCGCGCGCTGGAATCCTATTACAGCGGCGAGGGCAAGATCGACCCCGTCGTCATTTTCCTTCCCAATCGTTCCGTGCCCGCCCCCGATGGCGCGCAGGAAAAGCGATGGATCATAGCCAAACCTCGCAGTGACAGCAGTGACACCGATCATCCGCCGCTTCCAACAGTAAATTCCCGCCGCGCCCTCATGGTGACGACCGCGCTGCTCGCCCTGTGCGTGGTCGTCTACATTTCCATCCGCATGCTGGCTCCGCACGGCCAGCCTCAATCCGGACGCCTCGACGGCACCACGCTTCGGATTATGAATGGCGAAGGAAAGGAGCTTTGGAGCCGGGGCTTTCCCGACGGATTCTGGCCCGAGTTCTATGAGCAGGGCGTCGCAACGCGCATCCGGTTCGTCGATCTGGATGGTACCGGCCACACCAGCGTTCTTCTGCTCTATCATCCCGCCATTAACCCAAGGTCGCGCGCGACCACACTGATCTGCTACTCGGATCGCGGCCAGGAGAAATGGCGCTGGACGCCCGGTAAAGACCTGCCGGAACTCCAGGGAACGGCAGCCACCTACCGGACGGTCGCGCTTGAGGTTCTGAAGGCAACTGAAAAGAATGCTCCGCGAATCGTCGTTTCAAGTATCCATGATCCCTGGTGGCCCAATCAGATCGCCATCCTCGATTCCAACGGTAAAACCATCTCTGAGTACTGGCATTCCGGGCATCTGACCAACCTCACCCTCGCCGACCTCGATGGCGACGGTCGCGAGGAGATCGTCGCCACCGGAATCGCCAATGGGTATCATCAAGCCACATTGCTCGTGCTCGATCCCGACCGCGTCTTCGGCGCTTCCACCGAGGCGGCGCGGCCGGAGCTTCAAATCCACGGCATGGGCGCCGCCCAGGAGAGGCTCCGCCTGTTGTTCGCCCGCAGCGATTTGAACAAAGCTCTATCCGTCTACAATGCAGCTCAAGAGGCCGCCATCTATAACGGCCGGGTTCGATTGTCGGTGGCGGAATGCCTGCAGCCCCCAAGCTGCCTCATGTGGTATGAGTTCGACAAGCACTTCGTCCTGGAAACCGCCTACGCCGACGAGCAATTTCGCACCGCTCATGCGCAGTTTTATGCGCAAGGCAAAGACGCCCACCAGTTCAGTCCGGAAGAACAGGCCGCATTCGAAAAGATCCGCTGCCTCGTCGGCTGCAAATCGGAGTTCGTCCCCACCCAGATTCACTAATACCCGAATTTCATACCGACTTCATATCATCTTCGCTCCGCAGCCCTAAAAGCAGTGCGATCTCGTGCTAGCATCGCCGGGCTTGGAGCGAGCACTCAATAAGGTGCGGAACCCTCGTCCGCCCACCTCGCCTCCACGCTTGAAATCTTTTCAGGAGGAACATCGTGAAGAAATTGAACAACTTCGGGCTGTTGCTGGCAGCATTGTTTTTCGGGCTTCTGCTCATCCCCCGGTCTGCCTTGGCCTCGACTGCGGACTGTCCCGTCGAGCCTAAACAGAACTTCCCCATCGGCGACGGCGAGGTTCTCACAGGCGCCAACTGCACCCTGAAAACTGCCGGCGATATCGATTCCTTCGTGTTTACCGGAACCAGCGGGGACACCTACGAGTTTGCGGTGGCGATCGACGGTGCCGCCCCGACCGACATCTGCCTGACACTCTACCCTCCCGGCAGTTCGACGGCGATCTTCACCGGCTGCACCGCCATTTCATTCGGCGGCTTCTCCGTCGTGACCACCCCGACACTGACAGCCACTGGCACCTATACTATCGACGTAACCGAACCTTCTACCGCCACGGTAAACTACGCAGTCTCGGTGGAACGTCTTTACCCGTTCCCCACCAACGCGCAAGCAGCCGCCCTGGCAACCGTTTACGACGGTGATATCGCCGAACTGACGGACACGAATCCCTTCACCTTCGGTGTCGTTACCACTGGCACCTACGAGGTCTCCGCCACTCTGCCCGGCGGCGCCTCCCAGAACTTGTGCATGAACCTATACTCGCCCACCGGCGCCAGTGCCGGATCGGGTTGCACCGATATATCGTTCGGCGGATTTAGTGTCCAACTCGAGACCACGCCGACTCAAGCCGGCACCGATATGGCATTCGTCTACGTGGCCGGCGACGACGGGACCGCTACCTACACGCTGGAGGTCTCGTGCGTAGTCGGCAATTGCAAAGTGATCCCCCCTCCGCCTTGTACGCTCAAAGACGCTGTCAGCTACGACACAACCACCAGCACCCTGACCATGAATTTCACCGTCGGGAACAATGTTGCCACCACCTGGAACGCCTGGCTGATCTCTCAAAACACCGTAACCCAACTGTTCTCCGTGGCGCAGCCAAAAACGGTCCCGCCAGTGCCCGTCACCAAGACTGCGAGTCAGTCTGCGGAAGGCACAGTAGCAGTTCTATCCACCCTCACCACGCCTACGAAAGGAATCTTCTGCTCCAGCTACGAGCAGATCAACACCGGAACGCCGTAATCAACCGGCCAGGATAATCGCCCCGCCAGCCGCCCCACTCATTTCGCGCATCTCGTGCGAATGAGTGGAGCGGCAGGTCACCAACGCAATCGCTTGAAAAAACGGTGGAAGAGCGGCCCTTCAGGGCCGCGTAAAGCCCTCAAGAATTGATCGGCCTTCAGGCCCCGTGCCTCCGACCTCACCCTGAACACAGCCGCACTCCAGGCAAAGTGAAGGATATCCTCCACCACCCGCTCCCGCCGGACGCACCCAATCCCGCAAATCCCCACCACATCACACCGTGATAAAAATATGGGGACATGCTAACCACTGAACCCCTCGCTCCCCCCGCCCTCGACCTAACCCAAATCCGCGCCCAATTCCCTTCCCTCGCCCAAACCGTCAACGGACATCCCGCCGTCTTCTTCGACGGCCCCGGCGGAACCCAAGTTCCGCAGCGCGTCATCGACGCCATCTCGGGCTACCTGCGCCGCGACAACGCCAACTCCGGCGGAGCCTATGCCACCAGCCGCCGCACCGACGCCATGCTCGCCGAAGCCCGCGCCGCCATGGCCGACTTTCTCAACTGCGCCGCCGACGAAGTCGTCTTTGGCCCCAACATGACCACGCTCACCTACGCCATGTCGCGTGCCATCGGCCGCGACCTCGGCCCCGGCGACGAAATCCTGGTCACCCGCCTCGATCACGACGCCAACGTCTCCCCCTGGCTCGCGCTCGAAGAAAAAGGAGTCACCGTCCGCTGGGCTGAAATCCACAAAGACGATTGCACTCTCGACGTCGAAGATCTCGCCGCCAAGCTCAATTCCAAAACCAGGCTCGTCGCCATCGGCTACGCCTCAAACGCCGTTGGCACCATCAATCCAATTAAAGAAATCGTTCGCCTCGCTCACGCCGCCGGAGCCCTCGCCTACGTCGACGCCGTTCACTACGCCCCGCACGGCCTCATCGACGTCGCCGCGCTCGATTGCGACTTCCTCGTCTGCTCCACCTACAAATTCTTCGGCCCGCACATGGGAGTCCTCTTCGGCAAGCGCGAGCACCTCCAGCGCCTGCGCCCCTACAAGGTCCGCCCGCTCACCGACGCCATCCCCAACCGCTGGGAGTGGGGCACCCTCAACCACGAATCTATCGCCGGAATCACCGCCTGCGTCGACTACATCGCCAGCCTCGGCCGCCACGCCCAAGCGATTGTGGGGATAGGGGAAAATGTAGGGACAGCCGCCCCCGGCTGTCCGTCAGGCGAAGCTGAAAAGAGGGTGCCCCACCCAACGCGGTTTTCGTTGGGTGGGAATGACGAATCCCAACGCCGTGCCGCGATCGTCTGCGCCTTCGAACAAATCCATCGCCACGAACACTCGCTGATGAATCGCCTCTTCTCCGGCCTGTCCAAAATTCCTCAGCTCAAGATCTACGGCATTACCGATCCCTCGTGTTTCAACTGGCGCTGCCCCACGCTCGCCGTGCGCGTCGCTGATCAAAGTGCGAATCAAACCGCCGGCCATACTCCGCTCATCCTCGCCACCAAACTCGGCGACCGCGGCATCTTCACTTGGGATGGGAACTACTACGCCGTCAACCTCACCGAACGCCTCGACGTGGAAAAATCCGGCGGTTTCCTGCGCATCGGCCTCGTCCACTACAACACCGCAGAAGAAGTCGACCGCCTCCTCGCCGCGCTAAAGGCGATATTGGGAAGTGGTGCAGCTTGATTGTCATCCTGAGCAAGCGTTCTTTGCGCGGCGAAGGATCTGGGCGAGCCGCGCGATGTGTCGCGTTCTTTGCGACACAATAATCGCGCGTTCGGCTCGCTTCCTTACTGAACTGTAGCCCTTGACCCGTGCGCGTCGTTTCAGAAACAGCCGGGGGGCGCCCAGAAATCTACCTGTTTGAACTTCTCGTCGTCGGCCCATGGATCCCAGACCGTCTTGTCGCCCTTGCTCAACGTGCCCGGCCAATTGCGGCTCATCGAGGTCGACAGCGCCCGCGGGTACAGCCCGGAGGACTTCAACACAAGGTACTTGTTCATTTTCTTGTAAAAATATTGATACCCACCGTTCGGTATCTTGGGTCCGGGATAGATAACGATGACGTGTCCGTGACCGCCGTTGACTTGCAAGCCCCCCACCACCACTACGCCTTTGTTCGCCAGATCGAAGCCGTCGTCCACGCTGACCTCTTCCCAATCGTCCGACAACTGATCGATCAACTCGTTGGCCTGGAGAAATTCCTGGCCCGAGTTCACCAGTTCCTTGATCACATCCCACACCGCGTTGCTGCACGAATTCTGGTTTTTATCGTAGGCGCGATCGCACGCGTCTTTCAGCTTCGCCACTGCCTCTGCGTAACTCATGAACTCCCCTCTCCTTTCGTTGCGAACTTCCTCTGGTTCTGATCCCAGACCAGCGGAGGAAGAGAACGGTTTCCCGCCGCTCGCGGGTCCGTGAGGAATAGGTCGATGCGCTGGGGAAAATCGTCTTCCCACTGCGCGAAGGTCACCCGCAACTCGGCGGGCGGATCGTCGGGGAAATTGTACGGCAGAGAACCCAGCACTGCGCCCGCGGGAGAGAACAAAAGCGGGTGCGGCATGTCAACTTGGGAAACGGTCGTTCCCGGCTGAGCCTTGTAGTACAGAATTGCCCAGGCGGAGACCAAAAACACTACAGGTTCGCGTTTTGCGTTCTGGATCGAACAGACCCGCGTGTACTCCAGAAAAGGCTGCCATTGGGAAGGCAGCCATTCTTTTTGCGCGGCCGACAATCGGCCGCAGTGACTCGTGCCCACCACCACTTTTCTTTCCGGCGCGGCGGAACAAAGGACGCTGGAACCGGCAACAGCGCCGGCCAGCAGCCAGACCCATATCCCTGGCGCGCGGTTGGCAAAAGCGAAAGTCATAGGCGCTACAGACTGAATGCCTCTCGATTACGCCTGACTCGGCAGAAGTCTATGTTTCTTCGATCCGCTTGTCAATTTTGCAAAGGAAGCTGGTAGTGGTGCAGTTTCAGAATCCAAAGCGATTCATAATGTATCCATTATACCAAACCGCTTTCGCATGTCAAGACAAAATGTTCTAAAATGGTAATTATGAAGGGCATGACCATCGGTGCAAGCTTCGGAAATACACTATTGCCCTATACTCGTTTTAGAGGGATAATCCCACGCATATTTTGGGTGAGGTTTTTATGGCTCTGGAAAAAGAACTCGCGACCTACAATGAGAAGCTCCCCCAATTGAAAGAGAACGAAGGAAAGTTTGTTCTGATTCACGGCGATCAACTCGTGGATGTGTACACGAGCTATGAAGATGCGATTAAAGAAGGCTATGCAAAGTTCAAGCTGGAACCTTTCTTGGTCAAACAGATTCACTCTGTCGAGCAAGTGCAGTTTATCTCGCGCTTCGTAGACCCTTGCGCATCCACCTTGCGATAGGAGATGTTTGCCATATTTTAACGTCCAAGTCTCTCCACAGGGGCTAGTGGCTAACGCTGTCATTGCCGTGGGACATGCGCGAAGGTCTGCCCTCATTGCGTCTCAGCAGCCGATTCCAGCTCCGGCTCAAGTGCGCCTTCTAGTCGATACTGGGGCAAGCAACACTTGCATTTGACCCCTCAATTTTGCTTGGACTTGGCCTAACGCCGACAGGTATTGCCACCGTAAACACGCCAACTACGGGTACTGTACCGCAGACCCAAGATCAATACGATGTGAGTCTTTTTATCCCCGGACAGCTCCCAACTCACGCTCCGCTCATTGTCCCGAATCTCCCCGTAATATGCGCCGAATTTCTGCAGGCCCAAGGGTTTCACGGGCTACTGGGAAGAGATATTTTGTCGAAGTGCATTTTGATCTACAACGGCCCTATCAACTTCTTCACGGTCGCGTATTAGGCCTAGTTTTACCCCAACGCGCCTTAGCCGCCTTAATAGCCGATCTTTTCCTCTGTGCGGCTGTCATTGTTTCGAGACGGCGCTTCCCGCCGATCTGACCACCCTTACGCCCCATCTCGGCCATAACGCGAGAAATGTCATATTTGGATGGTTTGGTCTCCTGCGCAATAATAACCACTTCGGCAGGCTCAACCTTGGTTTGTTCCGAGGTGGACCGCTGGACCATTTCGTAAGCAGCCTGATTCACATCTCTTGTCCTGCGAGTACGCTTTGGCATGATGCTAGTATGCCATGTCTAAAAAGAGTGGGCTATTTTTCTTTGGTCAACGTAGCCCACGCGCTGAGTCCACCCCTCCTCAAATCGTGACGACAGCTCACAAACACAACAGCCTGAGACGTGGTCCCAGGCTGGTCGGGAGCGCGAACAAAAATCCTTGGCCCAAAAATCGTGGCCAATAAATCGAGGACGAAGCGCGGCTTACGGCCAGCGCTTGGCCGTATCGTCCCACCCCGCGGCACGCACTGGCTGCGGCGCCGGAACCACCGGCGGAGCCGGTATGCGGATCGGCTGCTGCGGTCCATTCACGGCCGTCGCCAAAGCGGGTTTCGCCATGTCGGAGTTCGTTTCCATTCCTTCCGAGAGCAGCGGAGCCACTAACCGCAGCGCCTCCACTTCTTTTTCCAGCCGGGTAAGTTCCATTTCTTTCTGCCGCAAAACTTCGTAAACATTCTTCATAGACAGGGCACCTGGGAACGAAATTGTGAGGTTGAGCAGCTTTTCTCGAACTTTAGCAGAGTTCGCCCGGTTGTCAAGGAATTAAGCCTCACTGCCGATGTTCATATAGACACGCTGAGTTCCCCAAGCGGCACAGCTTTATTGTCATTCCGAACAAGCGTTTTTTGCGCCGTGAGGAATCTAGGCGAGCCGCGCGAAGCGTCTTTGAGCCTGCCCTGAGCAAGCGAAGCGCGTCGAAGGGCGCTCTTTGCGACGCAGAAATCGCGCGTTTGGCTCGCTTCCCTATCACTGTACCCCTACCCCGTTCTTCTCCCGGCCCCGAAACCCCAGCCCAGCGCCGCTTTCGCCGGATTTTCACAGCCCCGCCGCGCCCGCGAAAATTCGCCCTCTCCAGGCAGCCAATCCCGAATAATGCAAAACCCGCGCCCCGCTTGCCTTCTGCGCGAGATCGACTCGCCAGGCTGCACAAAATCCGGTCACCCGCCTGTGGACGCCCTGCACTCCATTGAAAATACGCATCTTGCAGATGCAGGTTTTTGATTGACGAAAATTCTAAAAGGAGTAAAACCAGAATCGTTCTTTGACAGTTTCTTAAGTTTTTCCGGTTGGTGCGGCGTCCGGGGCTCAAGCTCAGTCACCCTCAACACTGCAAAGTGAAGAGGGAGGGCAAGTAAGGGTCTATAGCAAAGCGCTGGTCGAGGAGAACGGGAGACCCAGTCGAAGGCAAGACAGAGTTCCGAGGCGTTGAGTAGGTTTGTCCGGTTGGCGGTAAGCCCGGAGCCCGAGCGAAGATCGCGCGCAGCAACCCGCAAGGGAGGCAGCGACCACAGGTCAAGCAAGGGTCTAACGCGAGCTACTGGCTGAGACGAATGGACACAACACCACCTCGGAACTCTTAATTTTTGGACGCAGTTCCCATCCTAATCTCATCGATCGATGAAAATCGCAAACCTCCCGGCAGCCCAGGCAACCTTCGCCATAAACGAGATCCAGCGTTAACTGAGAACTGAGAACTGAGAACTGAGAACTGAGAACTGAGAACTGAGAACTGAGAACTGAGAACTGAGAACTGAGAACTGAGAACTGAGAACTGAAACCCGCCTATCCCTTCTTCCTCGAAACCACAACCCACACCGTTCCGCGGTCCTCGCAATACCGGCAGTGCTCCTGCCCCAGGGATTTTCCCGTCCCGTGGCATTCCAGGCAGGTGGCGACGATGTTCAACTCCTGCAGCGAGCTCTCCGGCAGCTTGGCCGGGTCCTTGAACATTTCCGCGTGATGATGGTCGCGCAGCCAGAAGACCAGCTTGCCCTCAAGGTTTTCTCGCTCTTTGGCGCCAAGTTCCGCGCAACGGTGCGGCCACCATTCGTGTATGCAGCCGTAGCAAACCAGTTCGCCGGCATCGAAAAGCGCTCCCGGATCGGAGCGGCGGAAAAACTTCCTGCACCACGAGCACGCGCTCACGCCGAGCAGTCCGAAGGCCTCCTTCAAGCGCTCGAGGTCGACCTCAAGCCGCGCCAAAACTTCTTCTGCGCGCTCATCAGATTTTTCCGGCATCCTCAGCTCTCGGTGGCGGGGAGTCTCCGCAAGAATATACCGGGAAGCGTTTAAAAGTCCCGAGCTTCGAGCGGCGGAAGCTGTGTTTGAAGCTGGAAACCAGAACTGAGAACTGAGAACTGAGAACTGCTCCCTAATCCACATGCTCGCCGGTCTCAAACGCTTCTTCGGCGCGAGGCAGCACGTCACGTTCGCCCGCTATCCAGACATAAATCGTTGGCAGCAGGAAGATGCTCATGATGAGGGCCGCGATCAGCCCTCCTACAATAACAATCGCGAACGGCCGCTGCGAATCGGAACCGATGGCATGCGATAGCGCTGCCGGCAACAATCCCAGCGTGGCCACCAGCATCGTCATCATGATCGGCCGCAACCGCAATACCGCGCCCTCCACAGCCGCGTCCTCAATCGAGAAGCGCCGCGCCCGCAGCTGGTTGATATATTCCAGCATGATGACTCCCGTTTGCACCGAGACGCCAAACAGCGCCAGAAAACCCACGCCGGAGGAGACGCTGAAATTCGTGCCCGTAAACCACAAAGCCAGCAAACCGCCAATGGGTGCGATGGCAATGTTCGCCATGATCAACAGCGCCCATTTAAGCGATTTGAACATCGTATAAAGAATGATGAAGATGATAAGGATGGTGATGGGCAGCACGATCAACAGCCGTGCGTTGGCTCGTTTCTGGCTCGCATATTCTCCCTCCCAATCGATCGTGTATCCCACGGGCAACTTCACTTGCTCGTTCACCTTCTTGATCGCTTCTTCCACGGTGCTGCCCAGGTCGCGGCCGCGGACGCTGTATTTGATGGCGACATAGCGCCGGTTGCCCTCGCGATAAACTTCGGACGCGCCGTCCGTCTGTTTGATTTTGCAAAGCTGGGCCAGCGACACCCGTTCTCCCGAAGGCGACAGCAGGCGGATATTCTCGATCGCTTCCAGCGTATCCCGGTATTTCGGCAGATAGCGCAGCGTCAGGTCGTATCGCGCCTCGCCCTTCAGCACCTGCGTCAGCGCGTTTCCTCCCACCGCAGTCTGAATCGCATCCTGCACGTCCGCGACGTTGATCTGGTAGCGCGCCGCCGCTTCGCGATCCACCGTCACGTTCAGATTGGGCTGCCCCAGCACGCGAAAAACTCCAAGATCCTCAACCCCCCTGATCCCCGACATGATCTTGACGATCTCATCGCTCTTTCCCTCGAGTACCTTCAAATCGTCGCCGTAAATCTTGGTGGCCAGAGCGCCTTTCACTCCGCTCACTGCTTCTTCCATGTTGTCTTCGATCGGTTGCGAGAAGCCCCACACCACGCCCGGAATTTTGTCCAGTTCGCGACCCATGGCCGCGATCAGCTCGTCTTTATTCTCGTGAAAGACCGGCCGCCAGTCTTCTTTCTGCTTGAGGTCCACAAAAAACTCTGTGTTAAAAAAACCGGTCGTGTCCGTCCCGTCATCCGGACGCCCTACCTGGCTCGTGCATTGCGGAACCTCGGGGAACGAGCAAAGTACAACCCTCGCCTGGTTCGCCACCCGGATACCCTCGTCCGGCCCCGTGCTCGGCGCGAGCGTGCCTCTCACCCACAGCGCGCCTTCATCCAGGTGAGGCAGAAATTCCGAACCGATCGTCCCGCTAAAGGCCAGATAATTTCCCACGCCCGCCAGCATCACGCACACCCCGATCGTGATGGCGCGATGTCGAATGGCCCAGCGCACCGCCACTCGATACCGGTCGATCAGAAATTGCATGACCGGGTTGTGCCACTCCTTGGCGCCCTTCGCGAAGGCATAACTCGCCAGCACCGGCGCAATCACAATCGAAAACAGCAATGCCCCCAGCAGCGCAAACGCCACCGTCCACGCCATGGGATGAAACAACCGTCCTTCAACCCGCTGCAGCGTGAAGATCGGCAGGTAAGCCGTAATAATGATGGCAATCGCGTAAAACACCGGCCGCTGCACTTCGTGCGAAGCCTCACTGATTTTTTCGTTCGGAGTCTTCACTCCATTCTTGTGCCCCAGATGACGCACGATGTTTTCGACCATCACCACCGCGCCGTCCACCACCATGCCGAAATCGAGCGCGCCCAGCGACAGCAGGTTTGCTGGAATTTGCCGCAAGTCCAGGCAGATCGACGCGAACAACAAAGAAAACGGAATCGTCGCCGCTACGATCAGCGCGCCGCGAATGTTTCCGAGAAACAGAAACAGAATGATCGAGACCAGGATCATTCCCTCCGTCAGGTTGTGAATCACCGTGTGGCTGGTGAAGTGCACCAGTTCGCTGCGGTCGATGAAAGGAACGATCTTCACTCCCGGCGGCAAAATATGGTCGTTCAGTTCCTCCACTTTTTTGTGAATGCCTTGCAGAGCCGTGTCCGCCACCGCGCCTTTGCGCAACAGCACGATGCCTGACACCACATCGTCGTTGTCGACGATCTTTCCATCTTCGCGGTGAATCGCTTTGGCAAACTGCCCCAGCCGGATCTTCGGCCCCTGCGCAACCACTGCAATGTCCTTCACCCGGATCGGCGTGCCATTCTTGGTGAGGATCACCGTCTCCGCAATATCCTGCGACCGGTCGACCAATCCCACCGCGCGCACGTTGATCTGCTGCAGCCCTTCTTGAATGAAACTTCCGCCCGCGTTGGCGTTGTTGTTGGTGAGCTGCTGCTCCACCTGCGCCAGGCTCAATCCATAAGCCACAAGTTTGTTTGGATCCACGCGCACCTGATACTCCCGCGTAGGTCCGCCAAAGCTGGAAACGTCGACGATATCGGGCACCGCTTTGAAATTCTTCTCCACCACCCAGTCTTCAATCGACTTCAACTCCATCGCGTCGTACGCCGGATTCGTGCTGTGCAGCGTGAAGAAATAAATCTGCCCGACCGGGCTCCAGTCCGTCCCCATTTGCGGCGTTACATTCGGCGGCAGCGTAACCTCGCTCAGCCGTTCCAGCACCCGCTCGCGATTCCAGTCGTTGTCCGACTCGTCATCGAAAATCAACTTCAGGTCCGACAGTCCAAACAGCGAGAACGACCGCAGGTGTACTACGTGCGGGATTCCGTTCATCACCACTTCGAGCGGAATCGTCACCTGCTGTTCGATTTGCTCCGCCGAAATCCCCGGCCACTGCGTAATCACTTCGACGTAGTTGTCCGCCACGTCGGGATAAGCCTCAATCGGCAGCCGCTTGAACGAAACGATTCCTCCGGCGAAAAGAATCAGCGCCAGCGCCAGCACCAGCAGCCGGTTGTTCAAAGCGAAATCGACGACGCGCCGGATCATCTATTCCTTCACCTTATTGCTCCACCGTGTTTTGCAGCGCCAGGGCGTTCGACACCACGCGATCTCCCGGTTTCAGCCCCGAAACAACCTCCTGCATGTTGTCCGGAAGCATGTTTCCCCCAACCACTTCGAGCCGCTTGAAATGTCCAGCCCCAATCGGCGCGTAAACCCAGTCGCGGTCATGCAAATGCATAATCGCGGTCGCCGGAATCGCAGCCCGCATTTCCGCCTGCTTCCCCAAGAAAGTCGCGGTCGCGAACATGCCGATTCGCATCAGCCCCGGATTCTTCACTTCCAGCCGAACCTTCGCGGTATGAATCGTCGGATCGAGAACCGACAGAATGTTGTCGATCCGCCCCTTGAGAAGCTGCTTCGGATAGGCATTCAAGTGGATATCCGCGAACTCACCCACATGTACGGC
Source organism: Candidatus Sulfotelmatobacter sp. (assembly GCA_050012155.1). GTDB lineage: Bacteria > Acidobacteriota > Terriglobia > Terriglobales > Acidobacteriaceae > Sulfotelmatobacter. The sequence continues at coordinate 219,786 of JBEKHS010000007.1, forward strand.
GTCGAGATCGTTTTCGTAAACGTCGCAAATGATCCACACGTAAGAAAGATCGGAAATGGTAAATGGATTCGGCGAACCCAATCCCTGCACGCCCGACGAATTCGTAACCTGCTGGTCTGTGATCACACCGGAGATTGGAGCCTTGATGTCCACAATCCCCGAGGGATGGTCTTTATCCACGCCGAGCAGCCGCAATTGTTCGAGTGCGGCGTTCAGACCAGCCTGCGCGTCGGCTTCGGCGTTTTCTGCCTGTTCGAGAGCGCTCTTCGCAGTCGCACCCTTGTCGTAAAGCGTCTGGGCCCGTTCAAGTTGCACCCGCGCCAGCCGCTCATCGTTCTGCGCCTTCAAATATGTCTGGTACGCTCCGGAGACGTCGTTGCTCTGCACCCGCAGCAACAACTGGCCTTTCGTGACCGCATCTCCCAGCTTTGCCTTGACCTCCACCACTCGTCCTGCGGCCAGCGAGATCACGGGCACGGCGCGATTGATATCCGGCTGCACCACTCCGGTGACATTCAAAGTGGGCGCCGCCTTATACTCGACCGCTGCCACCAGCGGAAATTGTTCCGGATGCTCCACCTTGAAATTGTTGGCATCCATATCCGGCACGACAACTGCCGCTGGCGGCGCCTCTGCCTTCGGATCGGCCTTCCCTTCATTGCATCCAACAACAAAAAGCAATCCCAGCGCGACCACGGCACATGTGGCGACGGGCGCCTTCGCCCGTCCCGCCAAGCGAAGCGAGGCGGAATTCGCGACAACTGCCGGCAGCTTAGACTTCGCCTGCTCAACCAAGCCGCACAACATCCATCCACTCTTCATTGGATCACCTCGCGCCCCACGGCTTGATTCAACTGCGCCGCCGCGGTCAAATACGATCCCACCAGGTTGGTGTAGTTCAGTTGCACGCTGCGGTACTCGCTCTCCGCATTCAGAAAGTCCAGCAGCGACGCCCCGCCATGCTGATAAGAAAAGAAAATCGTGTCCCGCACCCGCAACGCCTGCGCCAGATATTTCTGTTTGTAAGGCCGCAGCAAAATCAAATTGCTGTTCAGCGTCGCATAAGCCGAATCCACATCGTTGAACACCTGCGCCTCGGCCGCATCCTTCAGTCTTTCGTTGCGCGTAATTTCCAGCTTGGTATGCAGCTTGTTTCCCTGATTGCGATCGAAAATCCGCAACGGAATACTCACATCCACGCCAAAGTACGCGTCAATCGGAGGATTCCGCCCCACATCAAAGCTGAACGTCGGATCCGTCGACCCATTCGCCTCCGCCAGTTTGTAGTCGGTCTGCGCCTTATCCACGGCCTGCACCGCCGCTTTCAGATCGGGACGCGAATCCAGCGCCATCTGGCGGAACGCATCCAGCGCATCGATCTGATCGTTAAAATCAAACACGCCCACCACGTCGAACTGCTCCACCGGAGTGCGGTCGTTCAACAGCATCAGCATCTGCAGCTTCTCGGTGCGCAAATTCACCTCCGCCGTCTGCACGTCCGATTCGTATTGCACCCGCTGCAACTCCAGCCGGTCCAGATCGATCTGCGCAATGTCGCCCGCCTCAAAACGGTCGCGGCTGATCTTCAGCACGTGGTCGTAGTACTCCAGATTGTCCTTTGAAACCTGCAGCACCGCCTTGGCTTGCAGCGTCTGCACAAACGCGCTGCGCAGGTTGTACAGCAGCCCCCGCTCCAGATCGTCCTGCTGCGAAATCGCAATCGCCGTCGCCTTCTTCGCGCTCTCCGTGCGCAGCTCGCGCTTGTGCGCCCGCTCGTGCAGATAGGTCACCGTCGCCGATGGCAGCAAATAAGCGAACGGACCGTGCGACGACCCTCCCTGAAACGGATCGATCTGGTCCGCCAGCAGCGTCAGGTTTGGATTCGGCCGGAAATGCGCCGTGATCTCGTCCGCCTGAAATTCGCTGATATTCAACTTCCCCGCCAGCAGCGTAGGATTTCCCAGCTCCAGCCGATCCTTCACCTGCTCCCAGGTCCAAGCCTGAGACGTCCAAGCCTGAGACGTCCAGGCCTGCGCTGCAGACGGCTTCGGCGCCGGCGTCTGCGGCGCCGCCTGCGCCACAGCCAATCCCGCCCCCAGCATCGCCAGCAATAAGAGCCACGAAAATGTTCTAAGCATCAACTGCTCCGTCTACTCGTCCGGCTCTCCCAACACTCCCTGCGTTTGAGACGCCGCTTGTCACCACTAGCTTCAAAACTGCCACTTTCGGCCGCGCACGATTCTCATCAGAAGACCCGCTCACGATTCGTATCAGGGCATCGCTTCAGCGATGCCGCAAACGCCGCAACCAGAAGCGCCTTCACAGTTTGCTGAAAAACTTACGATTCGTATCAGGGTATGCCTTCAGGCATACCGCAGATGCAGCGTTTTCAGTGGCGCCTTCAGGCGCTGCGTCGGCGCTTCCGAGTTTTTCAGCAATCTGTTCAGGCGCTGGCAGTTCGGGATCAAGCCCACGAACCCGACCCAGACTCCGCTCTTAACTTCTCCAGAGAATAATCGCCGTCTGAAATGCCCCTCTCCGGAGTATCCGGTTTCCATCGTAAGGATTTCCTAAAGATGAGGCATGATCGCTGCGGATTTATCACTGCACCCGATCAGCGATTCGAGAACGACCCGACAACTTCTGTGAACTACCCGAGGAGGGAAAGAGGCGGCGCGCGGCCGGCATGCACGACCGACGGCCTCGACGATACAAACGAACGAACAACCACAACTTCCAGCAACTCAACTTTCGGAGCAACCAGCCACACCGCACTCGCTACCGCCGCCGGAGCTCCCTGCAGCCGGTTGATCCAGGCCGAATTCTTTTCGCCGCTCGCCTGGCGCACCGTCCGCTTGCTCGTGGCCGATTCTTCCATCTCGGCCCGCATCGCATGCAGATCGTCCGAAGCCGAAATCACCGGAAACAGAAGAATCAGCACGCATCCCAGCGCCAGCATACACTGCAGCGGAGTGATCCTGCGCGCCAGCCGCGCTTCCGTGTCCCGCCGCCACAGCCAGTAAGCCGGCAGCGCCAGCAGCACCCACGCCAGATTGAGCAGCAGTTCCATCTCGATGTCTGGTTCCCAGTTTCTCGTTTCCGCTCTCAGCGGAAACATCCGCGCACAGGCGGAAAAAGACCCTCAACGCAAGTGCACCTAGTTTTTCAGAAACCCCAAACCCAAGTCAACATGACCACAGTACCGCCGATCAAGCCAACGCCGGAAGCAAGAAACTGGCCACTTGCCACTGATCACTGGCCACTGCCCTCTAAGGCCCCACCACCACCTGCAGCGGCGTCGGCGTCTTCAACTCTTCTTTATAGATCGCATTCCGCTTCGCGATCTCCCCCGCCACGTCGACGTACACTACATAACCTCCGTGCGGCAGCGTCTCGCCAAACGGCAGCGTCATCGCAACTGTACCCTTCTTCAACGGAAAGTGCTGGTACCCGATCTCCGTCGCCCGCCCATTCTCCGCGACTGCCTTCACATCAAACGTCAGATCCATGTCATCGACCGTCGTGTTCGATATCTCCACACTGCCATCGATCCTGTTCCCGGTCACGTGCGCCGGAACCTTCCACGCCAGCGTGATCGCCTCCACCACTTTGATCACATACTCCCGCTGCACCGCCTGCGTCGGCTGCCCGCCATCCCGCGCCGCAATCACAAACTGAAATTCCCCCGCCCGCTCCGCCTCTCCGTGCAACTCTCCATCCTCTTCCAGCTTCATCCCCGGAGGCAACGCGCCCTTCTCCACCTTCCAACGCAAATCCGGAACATAATTGCCCCGCCCCGTGAATTTCACCATATACGGCCCATGCGGATAAGTCGCAGGCAACTCCGTCGGCTCAATCACCAAACCATCATTACCTTTGTCCTGATCTTGATTTTGCGCCGTCGGACTCAGCCCACTCTGCTTCTGCAAAATCTCATTCCGCGCAGTCGTGTTCCCACCCGCCTGCCCCCACCCCGCCGCGCCCATCGACATCACAACCGCGCACAGAAACGTGCAATAGCCCAACCTCGTCATCCCGAAAATCTCCTTGTCGTCCTGAGCGAGGATTGTGCTCCGCGAAGCGAAGCACAACCGCAGTCGAAAGCCTGCCCTGAGCGCAGTCGAAGGGGATCCCTACCCCGCCGAGACCTCCCACCCATGCTACCGGAATTCCTTCCCCGCTCCTCACAATTCGCCGCACCACAGTCCCTGCCCGGTCTCAAATCCGGTCGCGCCCGCATTGGATGCGCAAACTCCCAGCCTGAGCCTCGCGTCCTAACTCCAGAATGTAAAGATATGTATAACTTGCGCGCTCTCACATTTTTTCCGAACCCGCGCTACTTATTCTTGTGGTTCGGGTTTGAGGCAACTGAATCCACCTGTGCTAACCTCACATTCAAAGGTGACCAGTTCCGCAATCGATTCGCTCCCAGGGAGGTAGTTATGTCTGCGCGCAATGGAATCGTCCTGCTCCTCGCTCTCTCCACTCTCACCCTTCTAGTCGGCTGCGGCAGCAGCGGCAATGCCGTTGTCACCCCACCTCCCAGCGGGAGTTTCAGCGCGAGCGATTTAAATGGCACCTACGTCTTCTCCGTCTCCGGTACCGACGCTGCCGGCGCCGCTTACGCGATCGTCGGCGCCTTCACGGCCAACGGCAAGGGCGGCAGCAACGGAATCACCGGCGGCACGATTGACATCACTGACCCAGAAGAAGGCGTCGAGCCGCAGCCCGACCTGTCGATCACCGGCGGCAGCTACAGCGTCGGAGCGGATGGGCGAGGTCAGATGACAATCGCCACCAATCCTGCCAATATATTCAACACGCCGTTGACCTTCGACTTTGTCCTGAGTTCCAGCTCTCACGGACTCATCGTCGAATTCGACGACAATGCCACCGGTAGCGGCACCATCGACGCGCAGGCAGCCGGCGTTACCCCGAACGGAACTTATGCCTTCAGCCTTGCCGGAGCCACCGCCGAAGGCAGCCCCTGGGCTACAGTTGGCAATTTCACAGTCTCCGGCCAGTCCATTGCCGGACTCGACGATCTTAACGAAGGCGGCGTTTTAGCCTATCCCGCCCAGACCTTGACGGGTTCGCTAGTCGCGGGACCGTCCAGCAGCCCCGCAACAACGTTATTCACGGCCGCGTTCAGCGGCCTGTTCGACGTCTACGTCATCGATGCGACCCATCTGAAGTTCATTGAGATGGACGACATAGCATCTCTATCGGGGGATGCTTATTCTCAAACCAGCGCCGCCATTCCAACAGCCAACATGGCCTTCACTCTGGCCGGCGCGACAAGTTCGGACATCCCGTTCGCGGCTGGCGGCTTCATGCTCGCCAGTGGCAACAACATCACCGGCAACGAAGACTACAATGTGACCACAAGCGCTTCGAACCCAGCTGAGCCGCCGCCCATCACCGGCACCTACGCCTCCGGCGGTACCGGTCGTTACACGTTGAACTTCTCCACCTTCGTCGGCGGCTCGGACTATGCCGCATATCCCTACGCCATCTCTTCCTCGCTCCAGGGCCTGCTGTTGCTTGAAATCGACAACCTTGGCGTCACCGCCGGCGCCGCCTATGCGCAAACTCCCGGTGCTACCTTTGCTTCCGCGCAAGGATATGCCCTCAACCTTACGGGACTTAATAATGGCATCGAAGAGGAGACTGGGAGCCTGGAGGAAGTGGATGACATCGCCGAGTTCACCGCCGCCGTCGGCGGAAACTGTACCACTGCCTTTGCCATCTGCGGCATCATTGATGAAAATGCTGACCCGGGCGGCAGCGAGGACCTTGGCGCGCCGTTTTATGATTTGGCACTCGCCGATGGTACCTACGCCGGCCCGGACACCAACGGCCGCTACGTACTCTTTGCCAATGCCGGCAATTCCAACGTGAGCACCCTGAACGGGGGATTTAACCTGACGTACTACGCCGTCGATGGCACGACCTTCCCCTTCATGGAATCTGACACCACCCAGACCGCGACCGGGGTAATGGTACTGCAGAGCCCTTCCGATCCGTCGGCGGGAGCCGCCCGCTCGCACATGCTTTTCGTGCACCCCGTGATCCATTCCCACGGAGCCGCGAAGGCACACGGATCCTTCAAGAAACGAAACCCGTAGACACCATGAACCACGGGCGCGACTCCTCAGCCGCGCCCTTTTCCCTTGCAGCCGGCACTGCTACTGCGCTGCGTTTGCGGCGGAAACGTAGAACGTGTCCGTCCCAATAGCGGCGTAGGCTATGCTGATCAAGGGATACTTCGTGTTGCATGCCGAACTCGGATTCCAAGGCGGGCAAGTCATGCTGACCTGCAAGATGGTCCCAGTGGGCACGTAGCCCGGCTCGTAGTAGTTCCCCGTGCCAACCTCAGCGAAGGCGCTGAAGTACATGGTGGCGTAATTGGGCAGATCGGCGAGGGCCCCGTCGACCGTGGGTCGCTCCATGATCCACTCTGCACTGTTCCCTTCATAAGTTGTCCCGGACGGCGGGTTAAAGCCGATAGAGGTGGTCTGGTTAGTCACGTTATTTTCTAAGTTGGCACTCCCCTGTGGCGAACAACTACCACAGTAATACACTCTCACCGTCACGAAGTCGCCTGGGCCAACAGGAAGACTCAGCTCGGTTTCGGCATTGGGATACCACTCGTACCAAAAGTAATCAGAATTGCCGCAATTCGCCTCCGTGCCGGCCTGCAGGACGTCGCTCGACGTCCAGCCGTCGAAGCCCACCCACTGCGAGGAGGCATATGTCGCGGAGCTGCAGCTGCCCGAGCCCGGTGCAACGGCGGGCACCGTCCAAATACCGTAGCTCATCGGATTGTTGCCGGAGAATGTGCCGTCGGCCTCGGTAACAACATAGCCGCTCCAGTTTTCGGAAGTCGCGGCGGTAGCGTTACTGACAGCCGACCCAATCTTTGGATTTCTCGCTGGACCGTGATAGATGTTCGTGAATTTCAGCTGAGGCGTGATGCGGGTCGAGGTGGCCATCCTCTTCCAGCGAGCGTAGTCCACGGGATCGCCGCTTTTTGGTCGCGGCGGAAATCCCCACTGCTGAAGCTCAATATCCGAAGCTGTGAGCGGGTCAAAGCCAGCCGGGGGCACATCGTAGACGAAGCCCGGGGTCGCGATGCCCTTCGGATCATAGAGCCAGTGTCCGTGCGCGGTTTGCGCTTTTGCCGAGGTGAAGGCTAGGGTAACAGTTGCCACAACAAGCGTGATTGCACACGTGAAAGAGAATGGGCGTAGTCGCACAAAACCTCCTTGAATGTGGAGTGAGCTTGGATCGACTCCGCATGTCGCCTTATGCCACGCGATTCCCAGCTCGTTAGGCTCGCGCGGGCGACCCGCCCTGAAGAATTGCACTAAGCGTACCCACGAGGCGGCCAAGAAGCAAATCAATTTTCCGTAAAGACAATGCCTTCTCCGCGCCCATCCTTAACCTTAACTGCAACTGCTCCCCACTCATGACCTTAGTTACCTTTAATGACCACCCCCTCTTCCCGCACAATACTTTCCAGGATTTCCCCAGCCTGCGGAGAGACGAAGAGTGTTCCAGCGCCTTCTCATATTCGTGCTCATCAGCGCCTCGTTGGCGTCGGCGCGCGATCTCGCCCTGGTCTCCAACAAATCCAATGCGATCGGCGCCATCACCGTTCCCGAGCTGGTCAAAGTCTGCAAAGCTCAGAACAATCGCTGGCCTGATGGCAAGCCGGTCACCTTCGTTATGCGCGCTCCCTCCGCGCCTGAAATGAAGATGGTCGTCGAAAAAATCTACGGCATGTCCGAGCGCGAGGTGCAGGAATTCATCTCCTCCTCCAATCACGGACGCACCAACCATCCCGCCATCGTCGTCGCCGCTTCCGACGAAGATCTCGTCAACAAAGTCGCGTCGCTCCCGGGAGCCGTTGGCGTCGTCGATGTCTACGCCATCAACAGCAGTGTCGCCGTCGTCAAAATCGCAGGCAAACTCCCCCTCGAACCCGGCTACCTGTTGCACGGAAACTAAAGCAGTGGCCAGTGATCAGTGGTCAGTGGCCAGTCAACCAGCTCTGACGCAAGCGGCACCGTGGAAGAGCGGCGCTTCAGCGCCGCGTCAGGAAGCAAAAATATCCGGGCTTTAGCCCCTGAGGAATCCGCGTGCGGAACTGATTCAAGGCTTTAAATGGTTTAAGGTTTTACTGGCCACTGGCAACTGGCCACTGACCGGGCTTTAGCCCCTGAGGAATCCGCGCGCGGAACTGATTCAAGGCTTTAACTGGTTTAAGGTTTTACTGGCCACTGGCAACTGGCCACTGGCCACTGATTTTCATGGCAGCTCCCGGTAAGAAACTCGAACCCGCGAAACCGGCCACGCCCACCGGCGCCCACGCCCGCCGTTACCCGCGCTTCGCCCTCGACGCCCGCATGCAGGTCCGCATGTTTCAGGATGGCGAATTCCGCAACTGCTGGGGACGCTCCACCGAACTCGGCCAGGATGGCATCGGCGCCACGCTCACCGGCGAACTCGAAACCGGAGAAATCGTCTCCCTCGAAATTCCCCTGCCCCTCAGCCCTTATCCCTTGAAAGTGCGCGCCATCGTCCGTTACCGCCAGGGCCTGCGCTACGGCTTCGAATTCCTCACCCTCAGCGAAACCCAGCGCGACATGATCCGCCGCGTCTGCGAAATGCTCGCCACCAAAAGCTGATCGCAGTGGCCAGGGGCCAGTGATCAGTGGCCAGTCCATGCGGAACATGATTTCCCATGGCCATGTAGGGACGGCCGCCTCGGCCGTCCAGCGAGCGCAGCGAGCCGCTTAGTTTCCAACCGCCCAGAGCGCGACCGTGGAAGAGCGGCGCTCGGTTGCCCGCGCAACCGTGGAAGAGCGGCGCTTCAGCGCCGCGTTAGGCGCCTCCTTGATCGAGGGCTTTAGCCCCTGAGGGAGCTCGGGGCTTCAACAACCGCAAGTGCCCGCCAAGCCGCAAGTAGCGTCGACTGGCCACTGCCCACTTGCCACCGACCACTCCTCCTCAATTACCCTCGTAACTTTCGACCCAATCCCCTCCGTTCTACGATGCCTGTGCGGAGCTTTCTGAGGGGGGAGCTTGCACATGGGTGATCGTGTCGCCCAGTCTGCGGAGTCCAGGAAACTCGTGCGCGCCCGCAACTTGCACCAGGCGCTTGAGCGCGGAGCCGCGCCCACCTTCATTCCGCCCAACGTGGCCCACCCTGTCATCTCGCCTTCTTCGCTTTCCTGGCACCACGCGGAAACTCACGAAAATCCCAACAACAAAAATGTAAACGGGAACAATCCCGCCCGCGCCCTCGAGATTCGCCGCCAGTGCCTGGAACAACTTTTTCAAAACTCTCCCGATCCTCTTATCGTCACCGACGCCTCTTACCGCACCTTGTGCGTCAACCAGGAATTTCAACGCATGTTCGGCTACACCGCCGAGCAGACTCTGGGCAAGTCCATCGACGAACTCGTCTTCCCTCCCGACCGTCTGCCCGAAGCGCAATGGATCGCCCAATGCCTCCAGCGCGGCGAACACCTCACCCTCGAAACCAAGCGCCGCTGCCACGACGGCACCCTGATCGACGTTTCCGTTTCCTCCGCTCCTCTCATCGTCGAGGGCAAGGTCGTCGCTTTTTACGCCGTCTATCGCGATATCTCCGAGCGCAAGCGCGCCGAAGCTCTCAGCTCCGCTCTCTATCGCATCGCCGAAAAGGCCAGCGCCGCTCAGGATCTCCAGCAGTTCTTCGCCGCCATCCACGGCATCGTCGACGAACTCATGTGCGCCCGCAATTTCGCCATCGCCATTCACGATCCCGAATCGCAACTTCTTAGCTACCCCTACTTCGTTGACGAACGCGAGCCCGCACCCGCTCCCGCAAAACTCGGCGCCGGCCTCACCGAATATGTCCTGCGCAGCGGCGACTCTCTGCTCTGCACTCCCGAACTCGCGCGGCAATTGCTGAAGCGCGGTCAGACTAAGGTCACAACTCCGTTCCCGCAGCAGTGGCTGGGTGTCCCGCTCAAAGTCAACCAGCACACCTTCGGCGCACTCGTTCTCAAGAGCTACTCCCCGAACACCCGCTTCGGCGAGCGCGACAAGGATGTCCTCGCCCTGATCTCGCAACAGTTGGCCGCCGCCATCGACCGCAAACGTAACGAGCAAAATCTCCGCCGCTCCGAGGTTCGCTACCGCTCCATGGTGCAAACCGCCGTCTACGGAATTTATCGCTCCAGCCTCCAGGGCCAGTTTCTCGACGTCAACCCCGCCATCATCGGAATGCTCGGCTACAACTCCGCGCTCGAAGTCCTGGCTCTCGATCCGCAAAAAGATGTCTTCGTCGATCCCGGCGAATACGCTCGTCTGGTCGATGAATTCCGCAGCACCGGTCGCACGGATGGTCTTGAAGTCCGCTGGAAGCGCAAAGACGGAGCGTCCATCACCGTCCGCATCAGCGGCCGCGCCGTCGCCGGCGGCGACGAACCCTCCGACGTTCTCGAGGCCATCGCCGAAGACATCACCGAGCGCCGCGTACTCGAAGATCAATTCCGCCAGTCCCAGAAAATGGAAGCCGTCGGCCGCCTCGCCGGCGGCATCGCTCACGACTTCAACAATCTCCTGATGGTCATCAGCGGCTACACCGAAGTCCTGCTCGATCAGCTCACCCCCGGCCATCCTCTGCATGCCAAGGCCGAAGCTATTCAGGGAGCCTCCGACCGCGCCACCACCCTGACCCGCCAGCTCCTCGCCTTCAGCCGCAAGCAGCTTCTCGAACTCAAAGTCATCGACGTCAACGCCATCGTCACCGACATGGAGCGTCTGCTGCGTCCGCTCATCGGCGAGGACGTTGAACTTACAACCAGCCTCGCCCCCGCCGTTGGCTGCACTCGCGCCGATGCCGGTCAGCTCGAGCAGGTCATCATGAATCTCGTCGTGAATGCGAAAGATGCCATGCCCAACGGCGGCAAAATCTGCATTCGCACTGCCGCCGTCACCCTCGATGATTCCTACCGCCCGGAAAATACCTTCATCAAAAACGGCCCCTACGTGATGATCTCCGTCAGCGATAACGGCCAGGGCATGGATCGCGAAACCCAGGCCCGCATCTTCGAGCCCTTCTTCACCACCAAGGAAAAAGGCAAAGGCACCGGCCTCGGACTCTCCACCGTCTACGGCATCATCAAGCAAAGCGGCGGCTATGTTTTCGTGCAGAGCGAGCTCGGCCGCGGCACCGTCTTCACCATTTACTTCCCCCGCATCGACGGACCTTCCGATGCCCACGGCACAACTTCCGTTTCCATCGCCGCCGCCGGAGGAACCGAAACCGTCCTGCTCGTCGAAGACGAAGACTCCGTCCGCCAGCTCGTTCGCGAAACTCTCGAATCCCGCGGCTATCGCGTCCTCGAAGCCGCCAACGGCCAGGCCGGTCTCACCCTGGCCGCCAGCCATCCCGATCCCATTCATCTCGTCATCACCGACGTCATCATGCCCGGCCTCAGCGGCCACGAACTCGTCCAGCAACTTCTCCCCACTCGTCCCACCATCAAAGTCCTCTATCTCTCCGGCTACGCCCAGGACGCCTTTCCCAACTCCGCCGCCGCCGAAAGCCAAAAAACTTTCCTGCAAAAACCCTTCACCCTGCAAAGCCTCTCCCGCAAAGTCCGCGAAATCCTCGGCCCCATCGCCAACTAGATTTGTGTGGGGATAGCCTGGAATTGTGTCTGGACAGCCCAAGATCGTGCGTGCATAGCTTACAACTGTGTGGGGACAGCTTAGAATTTGTGTGGGGACAGCTAGAATTGTGTGGGGACAGCTAGAATTGTGTGGGGACGGCCGCCTCAGGCCGTCGAGCCAAGCGCAGCGAGGCGTCCCGCATGCACCGCCCATAACCGACCAAGCGCCCACGCCGTGCGCCCAACAACGCCGCATGCGCAACCGTGGAAGAGCGGCGCTTAAGCGCCGCGATAAGATTCTCCATAAACGAGGGCTTTAAGCCCCTGACGTGTCCCCCCTAAATCCCTCGCATCCGCTTCCCGCTTCCCATCATCCAACCAACCGACGCCGCTTCGTCTGAATCCACACCTTCGCTCTCATCATCAGTACAATAAGAACTCTGGAGGAAAAATCATGGCTCACGAACTACCGCCCCTGCCTTATGATTACGCAGCCCTCGAACCCGTCATCGACAAGCAAACGATGACCCTGCACCACGACATGCACCACGGCGCTTATGTCAAGAACCTCAACGCCGCCATCGAAAAGCATCCCGAACTCGCCGGCAAGTCCGCCGAAGAATTAATCAAAGACCTCAACGCCATCCCCGAAGACATCCGCGCGGCCGTCCGCAACAACGGCGGCGGCCACGTCAACCACACTATGTTCTGGAAGATCATGAAGCCCAAAGGCGGAGGCGATCCCACCGGCCCCATCGCCCAGGCCATCACCAAAACCTTCGGCACCTTCAAAGATTTCCAAACCAAGTTCAACGACGCCGGCGTAAAACAATTCGGCTCGGGATGGGTCTGGCTCGCCGGTTCCAAAGGCGAGGTCCACATCATGTCCACGCCCAATCAGGACAGTCCAATCACCGTCGGCCACTTCCCCATCTTCGGCAACGACGTCTGGGAGCACGCCTACTACCTCAAATACAACAACCGCCGTCCCGAATACTTGGCCGCCTGGTGGAACGTCATCAACTGGGACGAAGTAAACGCCCGCTACGAAGCCTTCAAAGCCGGCAAGTCCGTCCCCGAACCAGCCCTAGCCGGCCGCTAGAAGTTTGCCATGCAAGTGTGGGGCGGGCGCCCTCGCCCGCCTCTTTTGACTTTGATTTTGTTCTCGATCTCAAAGCCACCGAAAAAGCTCATGTACGGACAGCCGCCCCGGCTGTCCCGCCGAGCAAAGCGAGGCGGAAGTCCAACTGGCCACTGCCCACTGACCACTGATCACTGACCACTGCCTCTTTGCATTTCCTGTGCACCCCCTGTGAACATTCCGCCGTACCACTCCCTCAAATTTTTCCCGCAGCGCTCTCTCGCCACCCGAACTCGCGCCACTCAAGCCGCTTATCGCAAGATATCTGACACGCCCCTTGATCCATGTTCATCCGTCACAATCCATCTCTGGAATTTTCCTCAACTGCACCAAAAATACTGAATTGACCGCACTCCCTTTCGCTCGTACATTCACTCTCGCCCTCTCGATTGAAAATGACTCGAAGCTGGCCGGGATCCAAAACGGCCAGAAACGCAAACGCAGTTTTTAGTTGTCATCCCGAGCAAGCGTTTTTCGCGCAGCGAGAGCTTGCCCTTGAGCGAGCGCAAGCGACCGAAGGGTTTGGCTCGGTTCCCCAATCACCACTAACTCAACCACAAGGTCCGCATGCATGAAAGCCACAAGTCCATGGATCACCTATCGCACCCGCTTTCTGGTCAACGCCAAACAACTCAGCACCAGCCTCACCTTCACCGACTCTCTCGGCCGTCTGCACTCCGGACGCAAGGGCGACTATCTGGTCGAGTCCTCCGACGGTGTTCTCCGCATCGCCCCTCGTCAGATCTTCGAGGACATCTACGTCCCTCTTTTGGAGCCCGAGACTCCGGAGCCGCACTCGACTCCCGCGCCTCCTATGCTCCCACTTCACCTAACCCGCAAGTCGCCGCAACCGTATCAGCACCGTCGCAACCCCGGCCCCAGCCTCCGCTCACTCTAGACGATCGCCAGGCTCGCGACTTCCCGAACCGTACGAGGATTCCCCACCGCCGGCACGACCGCCTGCACGACCGTGGAAGAAAGGCCCGACAGTGCCTGCACGACCGCCTACCCCACCGTCTGCACGACGGCTTGCACGACCGCGTGCGCGACCGCGACCGCCTACACCACCTCCTACACGACCGCCTACACGACCGTGGAAGAGCGGCGCTTCAGCGCCGCGTGAGGGGCCCAGAAACGATCTGGGCTTTAGCCCCGGCGACCGCTGGCTCAGTCTCAGGGCATCGCTTCAGCAATGTCATAGGCGATTCCAAACAATCGGGCCCTCAGGCGCTCAACTCCTGCCAGCCCGCATGGGATTTCACTGGCCACTGGCCACTGGCCACTGCCTTTGTGAACGCCCCATGAATTCACCTTGTGGAAAACAATTCCCCCACCCCCGCACCAAGCCCGTCATTGTTGAGGATACAACCTATGGTGTTTCTCTCTTGACAGCTACAATAAGCGGGAGTAACTTTGCAATCCCATAGGTGCTTTGAAACGCGCCTCGCGGGAACGGGGCGGGTTTCATATATGTAGGCAGTCAGGGAAACCGGCGGGACGGCGCTGGGCCAGAGGTGACCCAGCGCGGCTCCCGTAAACGTAAGAAAACATTGCATCCCGGCACCAGTGGTCAGCTTCCAGTCCGGAAGCCGGACGCTACCCAGCCGGACTTAAGAAAGCGCGGTGGCCGTTCCCCGACCTCCCCCGGTGGACGACTAGAAGCAGCATGGACGATTAGGAACAGCGTGGACGACTCGGAACAACGTGGACGACTCGGAACGGCGCAGTTTTGGCGCCCCGAGGGGCGTCCGATAATGAACGGGAGCCGTGAGATTCGTATCAGGGTACGGCTTTAGCCGTACCGTCCGTGAGAGAGATGCAACGGGGCTTTAGCCCCTGTGGTTTTGGATGTAAGCACCACCGAAGCAAGCACAATCGCCGAAGCAAGAACGCGTGGAAGAGCGGCGCTTCAGCGCCGCGTTAGCAGCAGAAATAATCCGGGGCTTTAGCCCCCGCGGGAATCGATCTTCGCCGTCGATGAACGGGAGCCGTGAGATTCGTATCAGGGTACGGCTTTAGCCGTACCGTCCGTGAGAGAGATGCAACGGGGCTTTAGCCCCTGTGGTACCCGAATTAAGGAGCCCGATGGAAGCCATAACTCAACTGGTCGCCGAATCGCTGGCCCGCCACGGCTTTGACCGTCCCGTCGACCCCCGCCGCCTGCAATGGTCGCGCTGGTTCCCCTGCGATTCCCCCCACAGCCTCCTCGTCGTCCCCAGCAAACCCGGCATCTTCGCGATCGCCGAAGAGATCGTCGGAAATGTGGCGCGGGCACCCTCGCCCGCGGCTTCAGCCGCCGAGGCCCCACAACGTCGCATGCTCGCCGTCCTCCAGTTCTCCGAAGACGACGACATGGCCTTCACCCTTGATCGCATGTTCACCCGCATCAATCCCATGCGCGCCCGCCTGGCCACCGGACGCTGCTTCGTCCGCTTCGTCGTCATCGAAGACCAGACCCAGCGCCGCAGCATCTGCGCCGCCCTCAATCAATGGATGTTGTCTTCCGCGGAAAAAGCCTCCGGCCTGCCCGCAGACTTCCAATCCTCGCTCGAACTGACTCCGGACCGTGTGGGTCGGACACTCCTGTCCGCCAATGCCGGCACCAATCCAGCTCCGGCCCAGGGAACGCAGCTGGATCGAGAAACGGATGCATCGCATTCGGCCCCGCATCCCGATTCCGGAGCCAACAAAAATCTTCACTGTCCTCACCCCCTCCCCTCCGGCTTCTGAACCGGAGGGATGTTAGGCAAGTCCCGTAGGGATGTTAGGTAAGTCCCATAGGGACGACCGACAATAGCCCGGCGTTTCAACGCCGGGTATTTAAGGAGAACGAAGAGAGCCGCGTCCCGTAGGGACGCCTGAAAAGTGAACCAGGAATCACCATGGAAGAGCGGCGCTTCAGCGCCGCCGATTGCAGTCGGGATCTGGTTTTGAAAGGGCGCGGCTCTAGGCCGCGCCACAGCGATTCGTATCAGGGGACGGCTTTAGCCGTCCCGCTAGATGACGTTATGAACGTGGGCTTTAGCCCCTGCAGTTTGGATGTAAGCGCCACGGACGCGAGCAGCACCGTGGAAGAGCGGCGCTTAAGCGCCGCGTCAGATGCAAATTTGATGGGGCTTTAGCCCCCGAAAAGCTCTTTCGAAAACGCGTTTTCCCCCGAACAAATTCCCGTTCGGGCACGACCCCAATTCCCGCATCCGCCCCCACGGACCCCGAATCGGGTCATGTTGCATAGAATCTAATGAATGGAGAGATCAATGCCCGAAATCAAAACCACTGCCGTCGACTCCCCCGCAGCCCCCGCTGCTCCTACTAAGAAGACCGGCCTCACCTTCCGCCGCTTCTTCACCAAGCTCGGCGTCTCTCCCTACGACGAACTCGAATGGGATCTCCGCCTCGCCCAGATCACCGACGCCCAAGGCGGCATAATTTTCGAACAAAAAGACGTCGAAGTCCCCAAAGACTGGTCCATGACCGCGACCAACATCGTGGCCAGCAAATATCTGCACGGCAAGGTCGGCACTCCCGAGCGCGAGACCGGAGTCCGCCAGCTCGTCACCCGCGTTGCCGAAACCATCCGCAACTGGGGACTCGCGCAGGGCTATTTCAAAACTCCCGAAGACGGAGCCACCTTCCACGACGAGTTAGTCCACATCCTCGTCCGCCAGTACGCCGCCTTCAATTCGCCCGTTTGGTTCAACGTTGGCTGCGACCGCATCGAGCCCAATTCCGATGCCCGCAACTGGCACTGGAATCCGCAAACCCAGCAAGTCGAATTCGGCGTCACCGGCTACAGCAAGCCGCAATGCTCCGCCTGTTTCATCAACTCGGTAAAGGATTCGCTCGACTCCATCCTGACTTTGGCCAAGACCGAAGGCATGTTGTTCAAGTGGGGATCGGGCACCGGAACCAATCTCTCTCCGCTGCGCTCCTCCACCGAAGGTCTCAGCGGAGGAGGCACCGCCAGCGGCCCGCTCAGCTTCATGAAAGGTTTCGACGCCTTCGCCGGAGTCATCAAGTCCGGAGGCAAAACTCGCCGCGCCGCCAAGATGGTCATCCTCAATGTCGACCATCCCGACATCGTCGAGTTCATCGAGTGCAAACAGAAAGAAGAAGCCAAAGCTCACGCGCTGGTCGCGCAGGGATACGATGGCTCCCATCCCGATTCCGACGCCTACTCTTCCATCTTCTTCCAGAACGCGAACAACTCCGTCCGCGTAACCGACGACTTCATGTACGCCGTCGTCCGCGACACCGACTTCTCCACCAAGAAGGTGCAGGACGGCAGCGTAATGAAAACTTACAAAGCCAAAGATCTTCTCAAGAAAATTTCCGAAGCCACCTGGCACTGCGGCGATCCCGGCATGCAATACGACACCACCACAAACCGCTGGCACACCTCGAAGAACACGGCAAGAATCAACGCCAGCAATCCCTGCAGCGAATACATGTTCCTCGACGATTCCGCCTGCAACCTCGCGAGCCTGAACCTGCTGAAGTTCGCCCCCAACGGAACCTTTGACGTCGAAGCCTACCGCCACGCCGTCGATATTCTGATCACCGCGCAGGAAATTCTCGTCGACAACGCGGGATATCCAACCGAGATGATCATGCGCAACTCGCATGACTATCGCCCGCTCGGCTTAGGCTACGCAAACCTGGGCGCGCTGCTCATGGCCGCAGGCCTGCCCTACGACTCCGACGCCGGTCGCGACTATGCCGCCTGCGTCACCGCCATCATGTGCGGCGAAGCCTATCTGCAATCGAGCAAAATCGCCGAACAGTGCGCTCCATTAACGCCCGCCACCGAAGCCACAAAAAAGAACCTGGCCGAAACCAACCTGGGGACACGTGTGGGAACGGGCGACTCGCCAGCTCACGAGCGCAGCGAGTCCATGCCCGGCGGAGCCTGCCCCGGCTGGTACATCAACCGCGAACCATTTCTCGACGTAATCCGCATGCACCGCGCATCGGTAAATAACATAAACAAAACCAACGTCCCGAGTTCACTCTACGAATCCAGCAAACAATGCTGGGACGAAGCCCTCGCCCACGGCGAAAAGTTTGGCTATCGCAACTCCCAAGTAACGGTCCTCGCCCCCACCGGCACCATAGGCTTCATGATGGACTGTGACACAACCGGCGTGGAGCCGGATTTGGCGCTCGTCAAGTACAAAAAGCTTGTTGGCGGAGGGATGATTAAGATCGTCAACAACACCGTGCCTACTGCGCTCTTCAAGCTTGGGTACGATCACGATGAGGCGAATGCGATCGTCAGTTACATCGACGCTACGGGAACCATTGAAGGCGCGCCGCATATTAAGGACGATCATCTTGCTGTCTTCGATTGCTCGTTCAAGCCGGCGAAAGGCACGCGGTCGATTGCTTACATGGGCCATTTGCGGATGATGGCGGCGGCGCAGCCGTTTATCTCCGGTGCTATATCGAAGACGGTCAATCTTCCCGAGAACGCATCGGTCGAAGACATCATGGAAGCCTATCTCCAGGCCTGGAAGCTCGGCTTGAAAGCTGTTGCGGTTTATCGCGACGGCTGCAAGAAGTCGCAGCCGTTGTCGGCGGCCGGCACAAAGACTGCGAACTCCAGCAAAGACGATCCGCGGCCGGGGGCGGCCGCGCCACAGGAAGAAGAAAATCTGGATGGGCCTCCGCGAGCCGTGCGGCACAAGCTGCAGGAAGAACGCGCCTCGATCACGCACAAATTCAAAGTCGGAGACCACGAAGGCTACATCACTGTCGGACTTTATCCCAACGGCAAACCGGGCGAACTCTTCATCACCATGGCCAAAGAAGGCTCGACGGTCAGCGGCCTGATGGATAGCTTTGCGCTGGCGGTCTCGATCGCGCTGCAACACGGCGTCAAGCTTGAACTGCTCTGCGAAAAATTCGCGCACACGCGCTTCGAACCCAGCGGATGGAGCGGCAATCCCGACATCGGCTTCGCCAAGTCGATCATGGACTACATTTTCCGCTGGCTTCAGTTGCGCTTCCTCACCGGCCAGCAGCAGATGCTGTTCGAGAGCTTCAGACCGCGGACTGCGGACCTCGGACCTCAGCCGGCGGGGGATGCGGCATCCGGCATCCGGCGTCCGGAAGCCGGAAGCCGGGAGCCGGGAACCGGTTCAGTCCATGCGGCAGACCAACTGGCCGGCATCGTCGACCTGGGCGACGCTCCCACGTGCAGCTTCTGCGGCAGCATCATGACGCGGAACGGCTCGTGCTATCGCTGCGGGAGTTGCGGGAGTACGAGCGGGTGCTCGTAAGCTGATCGTGATGGCAGCGTAGAAGCATGGAATTCGGGATCGTTGGACGCATTACCGATGTAGAAGTTATTGCGGCTGGCGCTGCCATTCGAAAGCGCAAACGCCTGTGGAGGCTGTATGGCAAAGGGCGTTGGCGGAAACTCAAGGGGATTGCGACCGTCGAATTTCGCGATGGTACGATAGCGCATGCGGAAGTCCATTGGTACGAAGCCCACGGGATCGGCGCGAAAGACTACAAAATCAAACGGGTCATTGACTGACATGAAGGGCGATACCCAGTTCGCTGTCTGCATCTCGAATAAGGGATATGCGGCCTCCTTAGAGGTGCGCAAGATTTATCGTCTTATTCCGGATAAGGCCGGGGCGAAGCACGGTCTGGTTCGAGTGGTTGATGAGATGGGTGAGGATTATTTATTTCCGGAGGAGTACTTCGTTTCGTTAAGGCTGCCTCAGGCCGCGGAACGGGCGGTATTGAGGGCGTCACCCTAGGCCGACGCCTCCCACGTGCAGCTTCTGCGGCAGCATCATGACGCGCAACGGTTCGTGCTACCGGTGTGGGAGTTGCGGGAGCACGAGTGGGTGCAGCTAAGTTTCTAGAGTTTGTCATTCCGACCGAGCGCGTCTTTTGCGCGACCGAGGAATCTGCTGTCGCACTGATCGGGAAGGGCACGGCTTCAGCCGTGCCAAGGGCCGAACCTATCTCGGCGGCTTCGGCCGTTGAGGTCGAACTAAGAAAACGGCAGACGTACTGTGAAGAGAGACACGGCACGCCGTGTCTCTCTTTCGTTTTTAGTGGAGATAACACATGAGCTATCGGAACAAAACCTACGTTATTTTCGATGCTGACAATGACAGGTGGGCCTACGCCTATATGAAGGGCTGGAAGTCAAATGAGAATATGGACTTCAACTTCCATGACGCCCACGACATCGGACCGCTGACGGATCGGGCGTCAGACGATACGATTAAAGCTAGGTTGAGGGACCGGTTTTCGAACGCCAAGCAGGCAATTGTCCTAGTTGGGGCGGAAACAAAGAACCTGCGTAAGTGGGTACCTTGGGAAATCGAGATTTCGCAGAAACTGGATCTGCCGATAGTCGTTGTGAACCTCGACGGAAAACGCCAGATGAACCCGAACCTTTGCCCTGCGTCGTTGCGGAAATGGCCTGCCGTTCATGTGGAGCACAAAGCGAGGATCATCCAGTACGCCCTCGACAACTTTCCCTCGGACTACGACAGAATTCAGGCTTCTGCTTCCAAATCCGACTGGTATTACTACAGCGACGATATCTACAAGTCGCTAGGTATATGAAGGTAACGGATTGAAGTTCGAAGAAAAGGATTATCCTGCCGTCTTCTTGGCAGCGGATCGGGCATCGGCAGGCGCCCAGAAGAAGTATCTGCGCCTATCGAGAGGAACTCTAATACTCCTCGTTTTGGGGGCAGGCTTCGCCGCGGCCTCGCCCGTGTTTGTATGTGTAAGGCCATTTCTCGCAATCGCGAGTGCGGTCCTAGTGGCTGCCAGTATATTGCTCACTCTTTACCTAAAGGCACAGAAGCCCGATCAGCTCTGGTACGGTGGCCGTGCCGTAGCGGAGTCAGCGAAAAGCATGGCATGGCGTTACGTGACTGGCGCAGCTCCGTATCTTGCGGGTCTCCCGAGCGCAGAAGTAGACAAGAAATTTATTCTTGCGCTGGAATCGATCGTCAAGGAGCGGAGACAGTTGAGCTTCGGTTTTGGCGGGGAGTTTTCCGAGCAACCCCAGATTTCGGATCGGATGCGCTCTGTGCGGGCGGGTGCCTTGGCGGACAGAAAACAGACATACCTGGCGGAGCGTATTTCCGATCAGCGGGTATGGTATGGCAATCAAGCTAAGAGCAATCGCTCTGCGGAGGGCCTATACTTCGGTGTCGTGTTTGCCAGTCAGCTCGCTGCGCTTGCTTCCGCCATCGCCCTGGTCCGCTGGCCGGACTCTAATGTTAGACTGACCGGATTTTTCGCATCCCTCGCGAGCGCGCTAATTGCTTGGCTCCAGCTCAAGCAGCATAAGGAACTGGCTCAGTCTTACTCCGTTGCCGAGCTTGAACTGGGCTTTATTGAGGAGAAGGCGCGACATGTGACGACTGAGCAGGAATTCTCTGATTTCGTTAGCGATGCCGAGAACGCCATATCGCGCGAGCACACGTTGTGGATAGCAAGGCGGGATAGGACCTGATTTCAAAGGAGTTGTGGCAATGTTCCGCAGAAAAAACGCAAATACAAAAGTCGAGAACGTCGAGAGCACGTATGGGGTAGAGTTGAACGCCCGCGGTGACGCGAAGCTGGGGAATCTGCTGAGAAAACGGGGATTCGATTCTCAATCGCAGCTCATACGGGCTGCCCGCGGCCAACTCACGGAGCCGGCCCGTGTACGAAAGCTGTTCCTCAGTTTTCATTACGAGGATCGGGGCCAGGTAAATGGGTTCCGTCTGATGGCGCACAATCCCAATTTGCCCTTTGATTTCTCGGACGTCAGCATTCGGGCGGCGATCAACAGCGAAGAGGCTGGGTACCTAAAACGGACGATCTCCGAAAAAATCAACAGGTGCTCTGTCGTCGTTTGTTTGATCGGCAATGGAACCGCGTGGCGCGAGTGGGTTGAATGGGAATTGGAAACAGCTCTGCGACTCGGGAAGGGAGTGTGCGGCGTTCGCCTTAAGGGCTCGCGAGGCCAATCCCCCGGCCTACTAAGGCAGGTCGGGGCACCAGTCGCTGGCTGGGACCAGGGTGAGATCGTCGCGGCGATCGAATGCGCCGCCGCGAGGCGGAGCTAACGCCAGCCGCGAGGCGGGCCCTGTCGCTCGGTTCCATTTCTTGGTGGCCTGTGGCACAACTGAATCCCTGCCCTTCCCGGTCGTGGCGATTTCCAAATCCTCAGAGGGATGGGGCGGTGGAATCCCACCCTTCGCAAAAGACGCGAGGTGGGGTGACCCACCGGGGCTGAAGCCCGTTTCTTTCTTGGGGAGCTCTACGCGGCGCTGAAGCGCCGCTCTTCCACGGGGGTGCATGGGTCCGTGGCGGTCGGCTTGCGGCGCGATTGAGTCGTGCCCTTCTCGGTCGTGGCACTCCCGAATCCTCGGAGGGATGGGATCGTGGAATTCCATGGCTCGCGAGGGACGCGAGATATGGGGCAACCACGGGGGCTGAAGCCCGGCTTCCTTTTTCGAACGCTTTACGCGGCGCTGAAGCGCCGCTCTTCCACGGGGCTACGCGGGTTCGTGACGGTCGGCTTGCTGGCGCGAAGTCGTGCCCTTCCCGGTTATGGCGATTCCCAAATCTTCAGAGGGATGGGGCGGTGGAATCCCACGTCTCGCAACATGGAACGCGTGAACGGCGTCCACGGGGTCTGAAGCCCGGTTACCTTTTTGGAACGCTTTACGCGGCGCTGAAGCGCCGCTCTTCCACGGGGGTGCACGGGTTCGTGACGGTCGGCTTGCGGCGCGACTGAAGTCTTGCCCTTCTCGGTTGTGGCGCTTTCCAAATCCTCGGAGGGATGGGGCCGCTGAATCCCATGTCTCGCAAAGAACGCGAGACATGCGTGGGTCTAAAGCGGAAGGAACTGCGTCCACGGGGGCTGAAGCCCGGTTTCTTTTCGAACGCTTTACGCGGCGCTGAAGCGCCGCTCTTCCACATCCGCGCTTGAGGTGACGTGGAAGAGCGGCCCTTTCAGGGCCGCGTCTGGGCACGACAGATTTTGGGCTTTCAGCCCCTGTGGTCGTTTTCCCGTTCTGAGATCGAATTTCTTCGTCACGTGATCGTTGTCACGCTCGATCGCTATAAACGGGCGATACGATCCCGGGATGGATGATGCGCAGCGCACGTTCTTCATCACAACGGTTACGTGGCAACGAGTGCCGATTTTTCGCAACGAGACCCGGGCGCGGCTTTTGATTGAGGTGCTGATCGGGTATCGCGATCAAGGGAAATACTTGCTGCACGAATTTGTTGTCATGCCGGATCATATTCATTTGCTGATTACGCCTGCGTCCGAAATTTCGTTGGAGCGGGCGGTGCAATTCATTAAGGGTGGGTATTCGTATCGGCTTCGCAAGACGGAGAAGGTTCAGGTCTGGCAGGAGAGTTTCACGAATCATCGGATTCGCGATGTGGAGGACTACGAGAGACATTGCGAATACGTCCGCATGAATCCGGTTCGAGCGGGGTTGGTGCGGGATGCGGCAGCGTATCCGTTTTCGTCGGCGGGTTCGGGGCTTCGGCGCGATGCGGCGCCACGGGGGCTGAAGCCCGATTTCTCTAAGACCGCTTGACGCGGCGCTGAAGCGCCGCTCTTCCACGGTTGCGCCACCCAAAATCTAATTCGGAATCGGGCGTTTCCACAGGACGGTCCGAGTGAACGTGACGGATGACCTTGTGGAGGCGCTTAGGATTGAAATAGCGGGATTGGGTGGGCAAAGAAGCTGACAAGGGATGCGATCCGAACGCGCGATTTTATTCGTCCGCAAAAAACGCGGACGAGTCGCGCGGATCGCTCGGGTCCTTCGGCGACGAAAAAGCCGTCGCCTCAGGATGACAACGCGTTTTTATCCGGAGAATGATGTGGGAGGGTTATGAGGCAGAAGGCGAGTCGGTTGGCGGGGGGGAAGTTGAAGGGGTGCAAGGAGCGGGGGGAGTGGGCGGAGCTTTATTTCATGATGATGGTGGTGGGGCTGGGGATGAAGGTGTTGCGGCTGTTTGGGGAGTCGGGGAGATACGACGTGGGAGTGGAGAATGGGAGCCGGGTGTTGCGGGTGCAGGTGAAGTCGACGGTCTACAAGCGGCGGAATGGGGAGTACAGCTTGAATGTGATGGGGCCGCAGCGGAAGAAGTATGAGCCGGGGTCGGTGGACTTTTTTGCGGTGTTGCTGATTCCGATTGACGATTGGTACATCATTCCATTTGAGGTGATGGGGAGGACGAATTCGAGTCTGCACTTCACGCCGAAGAGCGAGCGGCAGAAGTATGGCGAGTATCGCGAGGCCTGGGATTTGCTGAAGGAGACGGGGCTGACGATTCAGGCTTGTGGCGAGGAGGAGTGGTCCGAGGTAGAGGCGGGGAAAGCAGGTTCCTCGACTTCGCAGGATCATTCGCTTCGCGAATGATCTTGCTGCGCTCGGAATGACAAGCTCTAATTCGCAATGACAGTCATTCGCAATGACAAGCCCTAATGATGACAATCCCGATTGAGTCAATACAACCCTAAACCTGCGCTGCTAGCGGAGGAGCGGGAGGTTGCTGCTCCAGCAGTCGGCGACGATGAGCCAGACGCCGAGGCGGCGCCAGGCTTTTACGTATTTGCCGCGGTCGGCGAGGATGGTGCCGTCGGGCTGGCGGATGGCGACGGTATAGCGGCCGATCTCCATGGCGAGGTCGCCGGAGGCTTCGACGCGGATGGTCTCGAGGCGGAGGTCTTCGTATCCGGCTTCGGCGAGCTGGTGGAGCAGACGCTCGACGGCTTTGGGACCGTAGGCGGGATCGTAGTGCGGCGCCATGAATGCGCCGTCCTGGGCGAAGAGCGCGGCGACTTGATCGTAGTTGCCGGTGTTGAATGAAGTGACGAAATCTTGCGCGAGATTGCGAATCAGAGACTGAACGTCCAAGAACGGACGAGGGTCCACCGTGGTACTGGAATAGGGCCGGTACATCTACTTACCTCCTGGGGGAAGGCCAAGAGCGGCTTCCACGGCCAGATGGAAGGCTGCTCTCAATGCAAGAGGATTCTAGCGCAAAAGAGTCTGTGGAAGGAAACAGAATTGTGCAGGGGCGGAGAAAAAATTTGCGGGCGGGAAAGGCGGGGGAAGGCATGAAAAAGGAAGCGAGCCAAACGCGCTATTTCTGCGTCGCGAAGAACGCGACGCTTCGCGCGGCTCGCCCAGATCCTTCTGCGAGCAAACAGCGCTCGCCTCAGGATGACAATCCTAACCTCGGCGGTGTGCGACTGACAGGGTGGAGGGACTCCGACTACAATGGCGGGGGATTTTAATTTTCTTGTCATGATGAGGAGAACGCGATGGAACGCAAGGCTAGCGCAGTTTGGAAGGGTGGGCTGAAGGATGGGAAGGGATCGATTTCGGCTCCGGGCGGAGCGCTGAAGGATACGCAATATTCTTTTACCTCGAGGTTTGAAAATGGGCCGGGAACGAATCCGGAGGAGTTGATTGCGGCGGCGCATGCGGCGTGTTTTTCGATGGCGCTCTCGGCGCAATTGGGCGGCGCGAATCTGACGCCGGAGAGCATCAGCACGAATGTGACGCTGACCATGGAAAAGCTGGATGCGGGCTGGACGATTACATCGAGCCACATCGATGTTGTGGGGAAGGTTCCGGGGGCGGATGACGCGACGTTTCAGAAATATGCGGAGGCGGCGGAGAAAGGGTGTCCGGTATCGAAGGTGCTGAATGCGAAGATTTCGATGACGGCGAAGCTGGGGTAGGGCGGCTGTCGGCTTTCGGGTTTCGGGCGACAAATCATTCGAGGTGGGGAATGATTAATGGGGCGCATGTTGTTATTTACAGCAAGGACGCGGGAGCGGACCGGGCGTTTTTTCGCGATGTGCTCAAGTTGTCTTCGGTCGACGCGGGGCATGGCTGGTTGATTTTTGAAATGCCGCCGGCGGAGGCGGCGTTTCATGATGCGGATAAGAATGACCGGCATGAGCTTTACTTTATGTGCGACGACATTGGGGCGACGTTGAAGGAGCTTCAGTCGAACAAGGTAACGGTGTCGGATGTGAAGGAAGAGCGCTGGGGAAAAGTGGCTACGTTTACGCTGCCTGGAGGCGGAAGAATCGGGATTTACGAACCGAAGCACGCGAGTCCGTTGAAGATTAAGGGGTGAGACGGCGGCTGGTGATAGATTATTCGCTAGATTCAGCGATACTTCTGAAAGGGCGGTAGCGGGATGGAACCACGCATACGCCTCGACATCTTCCTGACGCTCTCTCTCACCTTTTTCATCTCCGCCTGTGGCGGGACGAGCGGGGGAGGGGCAGGCAGCAGTCCCCCAGCAAGCGCAGCTCATGAATGGACTTGGATGACGGGGGCAAATGAGGACACGCCTTTCGACAATTCAGACCCTGTTTACGGGACGCAGGGTGTGGCTTCGGCTGCAAACACTCCCGGAGGTCGGAACTCTGGCGCGAGTTGGACAGATCACAGTGGGAATCTCTGGCTTTTCGGGGGCGATGGTCTCGATGCCAATGTGACAGAGGGCTCGCTCAACGATCTTTGGGAGTTCATCCCCAACACCAACCAATGGGTGTGGGTGAGCGGAAGCGACAGGGCGGACCAGTCGGGCGTCTACGGCGTTCTCGGGACGGCTGCTACCTCGAACGTCCCCGGAGGCCGAACGAATTCTGTTGCCTGGGCCGACGGTGGCGGCAATCTTTGGCTTTTCGGCGGTCTGGGCTACGATTCAAACGGCGCCTATGGCTATCTCAACGACCTCTGGGAGTTCAATCCTTCCAGTGAGGAGTGGACTTGGGTGAGCGGGAGCAGCACGGTTCAGGGGGCAGAGGTCGCTATCTACGGAGCAATGGGAGTCGCAGCGCCGGGCAATGTGCCGAGGGGCTTCGCGGAAGCAACAGGGTGGGCCGACAGCAACGGCAACCTATGGCTGTTCGGTGGTTACGCCTACGACGGGACTGGAAGCGAAGGTTATGGTTGGTACAACAACCTCTGGAAGTTTGACCCTGGCACTGCAGAATGGACGTGGGTTAGTGGCGGCGGACCCAATAACGACCAACCGGGTGTCTATGGGATGGAGGGTGTGCCTTCGCCGGCCAATGTTCCTGGCAGCAGGAGTGGAGCTGTAAGTTGGATTGACAGTAGTGGGAAGCTTTGGCTGTTCGGTGGCAACAGCGGAGTTGGCCTGTTTAACGATCTGTGGAATTTCAATCCCACGAGCGGGCAATGGACTTGGATAAGCGGCGCCAGCGGTCCGGGGGCGGGGTCGGCGGGGCTGCCTGGGCAGTATGGGACGATGGGTATAGCGTCTGTCTCCAACGTGCCCGGGGGGCGAGAAGATGCAAGCGGCTGGATCGACAGCAGCGGAAACCTTTGGCTATTTGGCGGTGACGGCTACGACTCCACTTTGTCTAGTTCCGGAGGAGTCTGGCTCGACGACCTGTGGGAATTCAATCCATCGAACAATGCGTGGAAGTGGGTAAATGGATACAACATTGGTAATCAGCCAGGGGTCTACGGGGTAAAAGGCATGCCCTCTGCCAACAATGTTCCGGGTTGCCGCTATAGCGCCTCGTCTTGGATAGACAGCGACGGAAATTTTTGGATTTTCGCGGGATGGGGCAACGACGACAACTACGCGGAAGCCGGTGCGACGATCCTTAACGACATGTGGCGTTACGAGCCCAATTAGTCCGCAGACTGCATCTGAGCACTCGCCTTCGACAGTCAAATGCGGTCATTTAGGGATTCTGTTTTGTAGCATCTTCCTGCGCGCCGAGCCGAAGCACGCGAGTCCGTTGAAGATTAAGGGGTGAGGCAACAAGATGGTTTTGCCTAAGAGCTGGCATTCTGGATAGTGGCTCAATTTGAAATCTTCGGCCCATGTTTCGGGGTCATCCTTAGTGCAGCCGTTTTTCAGGCGGAACGAAATATCTCCCACCGGCCGTGTCTATGGGAGATCCCTCACGCGGCTGAAGTGCGCCGCGTTTCGGGATGACGCCCTTACGAGAGTGAATTCAAACTGAGCCACTCCGCATTTCTGCCGTACTTTTCGGGCAGGAGCAGGAGTTTTGGGCAACGGCGCCAGGACGGCGTTCCCAAGGACTGCGTTCCCAAGGAAAGTGGCCAGATGTCACATCGTCGATGTTCATCCGTTACAGACAACGGAACGGGGACACCATTAGAATCCCGTTTGTCCATTGAGTCCTTCACTCGTGGGTTAGGGCTGTAGAGAACGAAGCTGGCGGCTGAAACCATGTTTCGTTCTCTACAGCATTTTTGAGCCATGACGATGAACCCTTTGCTGATCCTGGGCATTTTTACGCTCGGAGCGGGAGCTGGCGGATTCTGTGTCCTGCTACAGCAGAGGAGCCTCCGATCCCAGTTTTATAAAGAAATTGCAGACCAACTAGATGAAGCCCTGTTTGGTGCGGTGCGCCGCAAGAAGGAGCCGCATCCGATCGACAGTGAGCCAAGAGCCAACAACAAGCGACGTGTGAATAAATGCCCACCAAAAAACCTCCTCAGAAAGCAGCCCGTAAACTCCAATCAGAGTTGAAGCGCGCCCAGCAACTCATGGCCCAGAGCCGCCATGAAGCTCGTATGTTTAAATTCCGCGCTATGGCCATCTCTAAGGCGACCCGTAAGCGCGCAATGTCAAACGGCAGGTTTTCAGCGGCCTGACACCTGTTCAAAATGTCCGTTCCATAACCACGGGACTGAGCGATTATTGGTTTCGCCATGATCAAGAGAGGAATCGGCCAAGGGCAGGTACTCGCTGTCCGTTGTCCCACTTGTGGTGCCAAACCGGGAGAGAAGTGCGAAACCAGCACCGCGCGTGATGGTTTTGGGAGCGGCCGGCGGCATCGCTGAAGCGATGCCCTGATACGAGTCTTGCGGTTGCCGGGGCTTGAAAGCCCAGATCGTTTGGGGGCCGTTTGACGCGGCGCTGAAGCGCCGCTCTTCCACGGTCGTGCCGGCCGCCGGGATCTCTTCTCAGTTTGCGGCGCGATTTAAGTCGTGCCTTCCGTCGTGCCGCTGCCACAGCCTTAGAGGGATGGAGCTGTGGAATCCCACGTCTCGCAAAAAACGCGAGACATGGGCACCCCCGGGCCTGAAAGCCGTGTTAGCCGGAGCGTTTGCGGACGGCGGTGCTGGCGAGGCGGTTGGCCTCGGCGTTGTTGGCGCGGGGGACGTGGGAGATGGAGAAATTGAGGGCGCGAGCCAGTTTGCGGCAGGTCCAGTGCAGGGAATAGAGGCGCGAGCTGCGGCAGATATATTGGCCGCTCATCTGGCGGACGACGACTTCGGAATCGGAGTAGACGTGGAGGGCCTTAGCTTTCCGAGTGACGGCGAACTGAAGGGCTTCCATGAGGGCGACGTATTCGGCGACGTTGTTATCCTGGTGGCCGATCCATTTGGCGATGCGGATGGGACCGCTCTCGCAGCCGTCGATGACCACCCCGATACCCGATGGCCCTGGATTGCCCAGGGAACCACCGTCCACATAGGCCACGAGTTCTGACATTGCCACTTCTTTTCGACTATTAGCAAGATGCGCCGAGAAAGTTTCTGCGTCAAGATCAATATTTGGTTCCGACTGTGGATTTTTCCGGAGTTGGGGCGTTGTGAAATTTTTTGTGAAAAAGCGGTCCCGGATTGAAACGGCATATTGCTAAAGCATGACGCTGCAATGGCTTGAAAATTCTGTTATTCACAGGACGAATGCGATGCATTGCACCATTAGTTTGCGTTGACATTTATGAATGGTCTGTTAAGGTTGCTTCCGTCGACGGTTGAAAGGGACAGCGAATAAAACTTGCTGACCCGAAGTAGACTGGGCGATCAGCCTAGCGGGGCAACCTGAGAGGCAGCCGGACCTGAAAAAACCGACGGCGCTGCGAGGTGCAGTTGGGGTCTGGGACTGTGAAAACAGTGATCGCATCAAGGGGCTGTGACGGTACATGCGTCCACGCTGTTGGCTCCCTCGCAGGAGGCGGCAGCTAGAGCATAACCAATGTCACGGCCCTTTCAATTTTTTCGCTTTGCTGAAAAAAAATAATTTTCTTGTCGATAGCTGCCCACAGCGGCTGAAGCCGACACTGAGCCTGGGCACTTGCGGCATCGCTGAAGCGATGCCCTGATACGAATCGTGAGTTTTTCAGCAGCCTCTCTTTCGCACGGCGAAGCCTTGCGCAAAAGACACGGCGCTCAGCCTAGAATCAGACCTACCGCGAGTGCGGCCACGATCAATTTGACCAGCCATCCCAAGGCGTGGGAGGCGGCGATGGCGGGAGCGATTTTCATCCACAGAGCGTTGACGATGGTGAGCGGCAAGGGACCGATGAGCCAGATTGCGGCGGCTAGTTCGAGAGTTTCGCGGTAGGAGTAAAGATGCAGTCTGGCGCAGAGCAGAATGAAGACGCCGCAGGTGAGAAAGGGCAGCAGGCTGGACCAGAGGATCGCTTTGCCTTCTCCCTGGCCGCCGCGGTAGCGCCAGATTTCTGGATTGCGGTCGTAGCGTTTGTAGAGCCAGTCGCCCATGAATAGCCAGTCGGTCATCGAGGAGACAAAGGCGCTGGCTAATATGGCTATCGCGATGTGGCCCCAAGGCATGGTTGGACGCACTCTAGCACAGTAGAGGGAAGCGCCGGAAGAGTCGCGATCGGAGTGGGCAGTTTTGAAAAGGAAGCGAGCCAAACGCGTGATTATTGTGTCGCAAAAAACGCGACACATCGCGCGGCTCGCTCAGATTCCTCACGGCGCAAAGAACGCTTGTTCGGAATGACAAAATCACTCGCTAGAACCTGTCGGGCAGATTCGAGCTACGCGGCGACTTCGCCGGCGATCATTTCGTCGACGTAGCACCAGATCCAGTCTTCGCCGGGCTCAATCGAGCGGATTAGCGGGTGGGCGGTTTGGTGAAAGTGTTTGGTGGCGTGTTTGTTCTTCGAGGAATCGCAGCAGCCTACGTTGCCGCATAGCATGCACATGCGCAGGTGAACCCAGGTGTCGCCGAGTTTGACGCACTCTTCGCAGACATTCGTCTCGGTGGTGGTGACTTTGATTTGATTGAGGTGCTTGCATTTCTTGGACATTTTTGTCCTCCTGGTGTCGTGTCCCGTAAATTATTGAAATAGGTTCAGCACAAGTTTCAAAGGCATAAGGCGCGGCCCTCAGGGGCTGAAGCCCACATCTTTAGCGGTCCTAAAGGGCACGACTGAACGTCGTGCCCTTCCCGAAACCATTTGCGGGACAGCTTAACAAATATCTCGTGCGGCCGATCTCAGCGGCTAAACAGATTGTTGAGAACTCGGACGCGAGCGCAGCGCCTGAAGGCGCTACTGAAAACGGCGCGTTTGCGGTATGCCTGAAGGCATACCCTGATTACGAACCTTCCCTGATTCGAATATCCTCTGATACGAACCTCGATACGAATCTTCTCCCGGACAAAACTGCGGGAGGTTAGGAAATCCCGGTGGCTTCTGAATTTTTTTCCAGCTCCTTGCGGTCCCAATGTGCGAGATTCGCTCCGGCTTCGTAGGTGCTCTGCAGGAAGCTGAGCAGGGCTTGACGAGGCGAGGGGGCGCGGCGCACATCGTCGTACATGAGCACGAACTCCTTCATCTGAGGATGATAGAAGGCGGCGGGCGGTTGCACTGGCTGCGCGGCGAAGCCGGCGGGCTCGGGCGCGGCGTAGGCGTAGAATGCGGGACCGTCGACGCCACCGCCGCCGGGCCAGAATCCGGCGCTGATTACTTCGTGCGAGTAGGCTTCGCGAGTGACGAAATCGGCGCCGGGGCGCTCGGGGGCGCGGCGGCCGGAGAAGCGGGTGACGCAGAGATCGAAGCTTCCCCAGAAGAAATGGATCGGACTGCTCTTGCCGATGAAGCCGGCGCGAAATTCCTGGAAGACGTTCTCGCAGAGGATCAAGACGCGCCAGAAGCGGTGGGCGTATTCGGGATCGTAGGAGGCGTGCTGGGTGTCTTTTTCGAAAGCGACCGGGGTTGGCACTTCGACGGGCATGCTCCAGATTTTTACGTCTATCCCGAGCGCATGCAGGGCGGACATGAATTCAGCGTAGAAGGCGGCGACCGACTGCGGCCTGAGGGCGAGAGTTTTCGACGAACCCCAACTGGTTTGAACGATCAGCTGGTGATCGATGAAGTCGAACTCGACTTCGAAAATGCGATCGCCGTAGGGGATGGCGGAGGTGGTGAGGCCGCGCGCGTTGACGTAGAGGGCGACCTCCCACCAGTGGTTAATCAGCGGGGTGAGCGCGAGGCGCACTTTGCCGACGACCTGAGTCCACATGTGGAGCGTGGCGTAAGTGTCCTGCCAGGCCGGGAGGGGCAATTCGGGCCAGGGGTCGTGCGGAGTCTGCGAGGGAGTAGACATTACGGTTGAGGTTCCTTCCTGATTTTTTCCTGCTGATTTTTTCCTGCCGACGCTTTTTCTGCTGACCCTAAAAACAATTCAGAAGATCACAGGCGATATCAGGACGGGAAAATGGTACCACTTCTTCGATGGAGCTTAGGACTAGCGGATACCAAATCGGCTTCCCGGTGGGGCGCGGTCGATTCCAGCCTGGACTTTATTCTTGCACGGCCCTACAGGCGGCAGTAGTCTGTTTGCGCGCTGGCCATCTTCGGGCCCACTGCAGCACTTCTCAATGCGCGTTGACTTGGGGGGAAATCACGGACGCTGGGTTTTCCTTTTCGGGATACCACGATCTGGAACTACGTGGATTGGCAAAATTTTTGACAGTCATCCGGGAACCCTGTACAAGCATGAGCCAGACACGTTCACGTTCTTGGAAGCCATGCCGTGGTTACCGGATGTTGCCGAAGCTGAGAAGCTCCGGCCCATGGCCAGTCACTTTCTTAGCCTGCTGCCGCATATCAATACGGCTTATGTAGCTGCGACCCTGCCGGTTTTTCCCAAGGAGTTTTGTTCGCGCTGGCAGTTTGGACTGCATCTTTGCAGCGTGCTGACGGCGAAGTTGGGAAAGAAGATGGCCGGGGAGTTTCCGGTGCTGCCGATGGTGGATTATGGAAAGATCCCGGGACTTTGCGTGGTTTGGAAGTCGGTGACCTCGCTTGGCAGGCTGGGGGTGTTCCTGCGGGTGGCGAGAGAACGGCGCGCGGTGGTTATTATCCGGCATCCCTGCGGGGTTATAGCCTCGATCAAGCGATCGGGTTTGCCCGGCGTGCATTTCAGGAGCGATCCCAGTGAGGATTACGGATTATTTGAACTTATGGCAAGAAGCGGTCCCGGGAGACGGCATCAGATCACAGTTGAAAATTTACGGACGATGCTGCCGATCGAGCGTCTGGCATGGAGGTGGGTTCTGCTCTACGAAAAAGTTATCGAGGACACGGAAGGTGTTGAGGGGGTGTCGTTGGTCCGCTATGAAGATATCTGCCTGGACACTAAACGCTCGATCCGCAAAATGTTTGAATTTTGCGGGCTTTCGTGGAGCTCGCAAACCGAGGAGTTCATCGAACGGAGCACGAAGGTGAAAGAAGTTCGGGGATGGAACCCGATGCGAATGCTGGAAGCGCGGCCTGGTTATTTCAGCATCTTCAGAGACCCGGTGGACTCGGCCACCAAGTGGCGTTCCCAACTTTCGCCCGAGGAGGTCGAAAGAATTTACGGGGTGCTGGGCAGGAGTGACCTGCTGCGTTTTTATCCGCGGGTGGAAGAGTTTTGCTGGAAGGCTAATCCGGAACCGACCTGTGGCACGCCGCCAGAATAAGTCGCCTTGTCGCATTCGATCTTGTCTATGCACAGGCGCCCCGTTTTTCGAGCCTGAATCGATAGTGGCCGAGATGTGAAGCCGTTTCATCCGATAAAGTGCTGGCATGATTCCGATTCTCCTGTTCTGCGCAATGCTGTTCCAGGCCAGCCCGCAAACGGCGGCGAAGCCAGTGATCGACAATGACCGCGTGACCGTTTGGGACGTTGGGACCGCGCCGGTGGGGCGGACGCTTGATGCGGTGGAAGTGTCCCTGTCGGGCAGCGCGGAGTTCCTGCCTAAAGGCACGACACCGAAGGTTGAGGGAAGATCGATCATGATCGATCTGAAGGATCATCCGGTAGCTCCAATTGCGAATACCTCCGGCTATCCGCTGGCGTTTCCGCGACCGGGCTCGAAGAAGATTTTTGAGAACGAACGCGTTATCGTTTGGGATTACACCTGGACACCGGGCGTGGCGACGCCGATGCACTTCCACGATAAAGACGTGGTTGTCGTTTTTCTTGACGATGGCGACTTGAGTTCGACCACGACAGACGGGAAGGTTACCGTGAATTCGTTCAAACCGGGTGCGATCCGGTTCAACCCCCGCGACCGCATACACACCGAAACCCTGGTCCGGGGAAAACAGCGCGCGATCATCACTGAGCTGAAATAGGCTCAGGCCCTTTTTTCTTCGCATAACGCCCACACGAGCGGTGCCGGTTCCCCGGCGACCGGGTACACTAGTGCGACGAGGAACTCAGACGATGGCTGTGCACGAAGAACTGCTGCAGGAATTTCAGGAGTTTGGCCGCACGGCTGCGACGGCGACGGCGGTGATGGAGCATATCGCCCAGCAGTTGCACGAAAAGATGGCGCGCTACAACTGGGTGGGGTTTTATCTGATCGATCCGGCGCACGCCGACGTTCTGGTGATTGGTCCTTATGTGGGCAGCTTTACGCCGAATGCGAGAATTCCGCTGAATACGGGACTTTGCGGCGCTGCGGCGAGCACTGGGCAGACGGTGGTGGTGGATGACGTCTCCAAAGATAAACGTTATCTGGCGGGATCGTCGCTGGTGAAGGCGGAAATCGTTGTCCCCATCTTTGCAAGGAACAAGCTGGCGGCGGAGCTTGATGTCGAGAGCTACTTTACCAACGCGTTTAACAAGGCAGAGCAGGAGTTTGTGGAAGGGTGTGCGGCGGTGGTGGAGAAGTATTTGGGGAAGTAGCGGGTGAGGCGAACGTGCTCTTGGGGCAAGGTCTGGTCTGCCGGTTAGTCAGGAATAGAAGCCATCTGATAAATGGCCATAAAGGAGTAAGCCGCCGAGGCACGCAGCGGCTGAAGCCGGCACTGATTCTGCGGCACTTGCGGCATCGCTGAAGCGATGCCCTGATACGAATCGTGGGTTTTGCCCTGGATACGAATCGTTGTGTGGATGCCCTGATACGAATCGTGTGTTTTGCCCTGGATACGAATCGTATGTGATGCCCTGATATGAATCGTGCGTTTTGCCCTGGTACCTCGTGTGTGTTTTTGAGCAGCCTGCGACAGGGGACAGAAGATACTTGGACGCAGCCACACAGAATGAGAGTCCGCCTGCTTTGAGGCCGCTTCCACAGTCCGGGTGTTCGATTTTTTCGGCGGGGGTTGCCCGCATACGTCGTGGGTGTCGGCGTTTGGCGGACAAGAGTGTCCGCCCCACACGAGCATGTCCGGCTCACGTACGAACGCGGGCGAGGGCGCCCGCGCCACACAGATAGCTTAGTGTTGGTCGCGGCGACGGAGGTAATCGATGAACATTTGCTCGACGGGCTTGTCGTAGGCCATGAGGACGTGGCGGACGGTGTGGCCGCTGACGACGTGGCAGACTTCCTCGGCGAGGTTCTTGGCGTGATCGCCGGCGCGCTCGAGAGACTGGGTCATGAAGATGACCTGGAGGCTGGCCTGGCGGGCGATGTTTTCGGGATTCTCGATGTGGCGGAGGAAGATGAGATTACGCAGGCGATCCATTTCGGAGTCGGCGCGGAGAACGTCGACGGCTTTGCCGACGTCGCGGGCGGAGAAGGCGTGGCCGGCGTCGGTGAGCATTTTTTCGAGGATGGTGGCCATGTGGGTGAGGTCGCGGGTGTCCTCGGAATCGATGCGGCCGGAGGCGGCTTGCGCGCTGTTGGCGAAGCTGAGAAGAAGGTCGCCGATGCGTTCGAGACTGATCATGAACTTCATGCAGGCGAGAAGCTCGCGGGCTTCGGTGGGCTCGACTTCGGTGATGACATTGGTGACGGCGCTGTCGATTTCCATATCGAGGGCGTCGAGTTCGCGCTCGCGCTGACGCAGAGAATTCAGCAGCGGGCTGGAACCGGTGGCGATGCCTTCGGCGGCGGCGCCGGCAGCTTCCTTGGCGAGGTTACAGGCTTCGATGGTGCGGCGGACGATGTGGTGATGGGCCGGTTCGGGCGGCAGGCTTTCGACGCGAGCGGTGCTCATTAGGGTACCCCTCCGGCGCGAAGTGGCGGGACGCGGGCCGGATGATTCACTGGTCCGATTATGCCGCTCATAAGAATGGACGGTCAACGGCTTAGATTAGAATTTTTAGTTCGGGGGTGGGTTAAGGGGCTGTAAATTTTTGGTCATTTCTTGAAGGCAGGAGCTAGTTGGGTCGATCCAGTATCAGCGACGGTGCAGTTTAGCTTACGCGTTGGGCCGGAGGGCACGGGGGCTGAAGCCCGGTTACTTTTTGGGGACTTTACGCGGCGCTGAAGCGCCGCTCTTCCACGTTGCTGACTGAACTTTAGTGGTGTTTCTGAGCCTTCGCGGCTTTGCGTTGTTGCTTCTGGTATTTCTTCATGGCTTTCTGCTGCTTCTTGCTTAACTTCTTCATCGATTTCTGGTTCTGCTTGGCGGCCTTCTTGGCGAGGCGGAAATTATTCTTGGTGCGCGCATTCTGGGCTTCGGCTCCGGCGGGTAGCGAGTATCCAGCGCAGAAGGCGAGGAGCAGCAGGAAAAGCGCAATTCGTTTCATGATGTCTCCGGAAGGGAAATCCTACAAGCGATTTTACACCGAGGTCGCCTGAGGCCGAGGCACCGATGGTGCGGGGGTGTTCCGATCGTAACTGGTGGCTATCGGAGCGTACCTCAGCGGCTGAAGCCGCGTTCATTTTGCGTGATTTACGGCACGAGTAAAACTCGTGCCCTTCCCGTTCGTGCCACAAGCTGTGATGCTGCTATTAATCGCCTGGCGTCAGGCCGTGGGGAGGGTGAAGAGGAAGGTTGAGCCGTGGGCGAGTTCGCTTTCGGCGCGGATGGAGCCGCCGTGGGCGAGCATGATGTGCTTGGCGATGGCGAGGCCGAGGCCGGTGCCTCCGGATTCGCGGGAGCGGGCTTTATCGACGCGGTAGAAGCGTTCGAAGAGACGCGGGAGGTGCTCGGAGGCGATGCCTGCGCCGAAATCCTGAACGAAGAATTCGACGGCGTGGGGAACGGAGCGAGCGCCGAGAACGATTCGTCCGCCGAAGGCTCCGGACTTGGAGCCGTATTTCAGGGCGTTGTCGATCAGGTTGGAGAAAACCTGGTGAATAGCTTCGCGGTCGGCGAGAACCGGCGGAAGATTCTGGAGGGACGAGGCGTCGATCTGCGAAACATCATTCCGCGAGGCGTCATTCTGCGAAACATCGTTCAGCGAGAAATCCTGGATTTGCAGGTCGACGCCATGAGTGCGGGCGATTTCGCGGAAGCTTTCTTCGGCGTCGTGGAGAAGCTCTGCGGGCGGGACGGGCTCGGAATCGAAGCGGGTTTCGCCGGACTCGACGCGGGCCAGGGTGAGCAAGTCTTCGGTGAGGCGCGACATGCGCGAGGAATTCTTGCGGATGATTTCCAGAAATTCGCGCGTGGGCGCGCCGTTTTCGGGAGTGCTGTCGAGCAGGGTTTCCGCATAGCCTTGAATCGAGGTGAGCGGCGTACGCAGTTCGTGGGAAACATTGGCGATGAAATCGCGGCGGGTTTTTTCGACGCGCTCGGTTTCGGTGAGGTCGCGGAGAACGGCGACGGCTCCGCCGCCGGGGAGCGGCGCGGCGGTTACGTCGAAGGCGCGGCCGGGGACGATGGAGGTGGCGCGGGCGGTTTTGACTTCGCGGCTGGAAGTAGCTTCTTTCACGGTAGCGAGGAAATCGGGATCGCGGATGGTTTCGACGACGGGCTGGTTCAGGCGCGTGCCCTGGGGAACGAGGCGATCCATGGATTGATTGGCCCACTGCACGAGGCCGTCGGCACTGACGGCGATGACGGCATCCTGCATGCTGTTGAGCAGGGTTTCGAGCTGGCGCTGGCTGGAAACGACGGCGGCGAAACTTTGCTCGACGCGGCGGGCAGTCTTATCGATGGCGCCGGCGACGCGGCCGATTTCGTCCTGTGAAGTTTCGAGGATGCGGGCCTGAAGGTCGCCATCGGCGATGCGGGCGGCGACGTTGACGATGCGTTCGAGGCGGCGAGCGGTCCAATTAGCGGCGACGGCGGCGACTAAGAGGGCGAACAGAAGCGCGAGGCCGGAGGCGAATTCCAGGCGGCGGCGAACCTGCTGGGAGACGGCTTCGACATCGGAGAGTGGATACGCCATGCGGACAGCGCCGCCGGAGATGGGGACAGCGACGTAAAGAAACGGGATGTCGATGGTGGCGCTGCGGCGCTGGTCCATGCCGACGCGGCCGGTGAGAGCGGCGGCGAACTCCTTGCGATCGGCGATGCTTTCGATTGAGCCGGGGCTGGATTCGGAATCGGCGAGGACTTTGCCGTTGGCGTCGATGATGGTGACGCGAGCGCCGGCGGCTTGACCTTCCTGGGCGGCGATGTCAGAGAGGGAGTGGGTGCGGTCGGTTTCGACGCGGTGCGCGAGGAGCTGTGTTTTCTGGAGGAGGTTACGCTCGATTTCGTTGCGCAGCGAGGCTTGCCATGCGCCGCCCAGCATGAGGTCGAACACTATGGCGGCGGCGAAGATGACGACCAGGAAGGCGGCCATCCATTTCAGGAAGATGCCGTTTCTCACTTCTTTTTTCTCACTTTGTCTTTGTCATTCTTTTTTGCAGTGGGGCAGTTTGGCTTACGCGATGGGCCGGTTCAGTCGGAGATCCCTTCGGCTCCGCTCAGGGCAGGCTCTTCGCTACGCCTGAAAAACGGCTTCGCTCAGGATGACAGTCGTCTTGTAATAGCCAACCTGCACCACCATTACTCTCTTCACAGCGGGGCTCACTTGGGAGCCTCGAAGCGGTAACCGGCGCCGCGCACGGTTTTGAGGTAGCGCGGATTTTCCGGGTCCGGTTCGATTTTCTCGCGGATGCGGCGGACGTAAACATCGACCGAGCGCGGGGTGACGTAAGAAGTATCGCGCCAAACGGAATCGAGAAGATGATCGCGGGAGAAAACGCGGCCGAGGTGACGGGCGAAATAATCGAGCAGACGGAATTCGGTGGCGGTGGTGGGAACGGTTTGTCCGCGGACGGTGAGGGTCATGGCGGAGGGGTCGATGGCGATGTCTCCGACTTTGAGCGGGCTGGGTGGAAGCGGGCGCTCGAAGCGGCGGAGCACGGCTTTGACGCGGGCGACGAGCTCGCGCGGGCTGAAAGGCTTGGCGATGTAGTCGTCGGCTCCGATTTCGAGGCCGAGGACACGGTCGGCTTCGCTGCTCTTGGCAGTGAGGAAAATAACGGGCACGGAAGCGAGGCCCATGGTTTGACGAACGGTGCGGCAGAGCTCGAGCCCGTCTTTGCCGGGGACCATGATATCGAGCACGAAGAGTGCGGGGCGCTGGCGCTCGGCGTCGGCGATGACGTTGGAGCCGTTGGGATAGACGCGTACGGCGAAGCCGTCGTTCTCCAGGTGGTGGCGAACGAGGCGGGAAATATCGGGATCGTCTTCGACGACGAAGATGCTGGGTTTCACGAGGTTATTGTAACCAACCTAGTTGCTAGTACCTAGTACCGAGTACCGAGTGCAGAAGTGGGAGAGTGATTTTTATCGGATTGTAACAATCAGGTTGGACGCGGGATCGAGGTGGAAGTGTTTGTTGGGCGGGATTACTGTGGTGGCGCTGTATTCGGTGACGATGGCCGGGCCGTAGTAGGGCTTGCCGGGCCGGAGTTCTTCTCGGGAGTAGATTGCCGTCGCGAGTTTCTTGCCATCGAAGAGGACTGGGGCTTTGGGCGTGGAAAGCCCGCCGAGCTTTGCTCGGCCTGGACGGCCGAGGGCGGCCGTCCCCACATGGGCTGTCTTAGCTTCATGCCTTGAGGATTTCACTGTGGCGCGGAGGCGGAGGGTTACCAGCTCTACTTCGCGGGTGGGATGGGCGTAGCCGTAGCGGCGGCGGTGTTCTTGTTCGAAATCTGCTAGCAGATTTTTGGTGAAGGGCAGGTTGAGTTCGTATCCCTGGCCGCGGTAGCGGAGGTCGACGCTGCGCTGATAGTGCACTCTTCCCTGCCAGGCTTCTTTCTGAAAATCGTTGGCGGCCTGCTTCTGAAGCGCGGTGAATTCGCGATCCAGTTGCGCGGCGGGTAGTTTCTTCGAGACGCGCCAGAGGACGGTGCGGGAGTAATCTTTGACGACATCGCTGACGAGAATGCCGAGAGCGGAGAGCGCACCGGGGAGCGCGGGAACGATTACGCGGGGGATGCTGAGGGATTCGGCGAGGGCGCAGGCGTGGAGGGCTCCGGCGCCGCCGAAGGCGACGAGGGCGAAATCGCGGGGATCGCGGCCGCGTTCGATGGAGACGACGCGGATAGCTTTCTCCATGGTGGAGTTGACGACGCGGATGACACCGGCGGCGAATTTCTCGAGTGAAAGCGGGCTTCCCTGTTGCTTCAACCATTGGCGCGTGACGCGGCGGGTGCGGTCGAGATCGAGGGTGAAACCGCCGCCGAGGAAGCGGGTGGGCTGCAGGCGGCCTAATAAGAGGTTGGCGTCGGTGACGGTGGGCTGGGTGCCGCGGCCGTAGCAGATGGGGCCGGGATCGGCTCCGGCGGATTCGGGGCCGACGCGGAGAACTCCGGCGGCGTCGAAGCGGGCGAGCGAGCCTCCGCCAGCGCCGACGGTATGAATGTCGAGCATGGGGACGCCGATGGGGAGTCCGGCGACTTGAGCATCGTTGGCGGCGGTGGGCGTGCCTTCGACCAGGGAGACGTCGGTGGAAGTGCCTCCCATATCGAAGGCGATGATGCGATCGAAGTGGCTGGCGCGGGCGCTGGCTGCGGCTCCGACCATGCCTCCGGCGGGGCCGGAGAGAACGGTGCGGACGGGTTCGCGGGCGGCGGCGGCGAGCGAGGTGATTCCTCCGCTGGATTGCATGACGAAGATGCGTGTGGGGGCTAAAGCCCCCACATTTTTGGGGGTGCTTTTCGCGGCGCTGAAGCGCCGCTCTTCCACTTCTCCGATGGCGCGGCGTTCTTCCACTTTACTGGCGCTGAAGCGCGGCTCTACTTCACCGGCGTTGAAGCGCCGCTCCTCCACCAAGTTCCGCGCGCGCGATTCAAGATTTTCCAGGTAGCGCTGCATTACGGGTTGGAGGTAGGCGTTGATGACTACGGTTGAGGTGCGTTCGTATTCGCGGAATTCGGGGAGGATTTGGTGAGAGATGGAGAGCGGGACGGCTAACGGCTGGAGGGCTTCCGCGATTGACTGCTCGTTTTTCGGA
The DNA here is from genome assembly GCA_050012155.1 of Candidatus Sulfotelmatobacter sp. Taxonomy (GTDB): domain Bacteria; phylum Acidobacteriota; class Terriglobia; order Terriglobales; family Acidobacteriaceae; genus Sulfotelmatobacter. The sequence continues at coordinate 261,017 of JBEKHS010000007.1, forward strand.
TTTGCGAATGAAAAGAGTAGCGAGATGGCGATGGATTCCGGGTGCTTGGTTTTTAGTTGGGAGAGCAGCGATTTCAAGTTTGCGGCTGTCGGTGCGGTCAGGATTTGGCCGTCGCTGGCGGTGCGTTCTTCGATGCCGAAGCGGAGATCGGATGGCACCAGCGGTTCGATGCGGTCGAAGAAAAAGTCATAGAGTTTGGGACGGGCCTGGCGTCCGATCTCGATGGCGTCTTCGAAGCCGGCGGTGGTGACCAGCGCGGTGCGTGCGCCTTTGCGTTCGAGCAAGGTGTTGGTGCCGACGGTGGTGCCGTGGAGGAGGATGAGTTCGCCCTGGTGATTGATTTTGCGGAGAGCTTCGGCAATAGCCTGGGAGGGGTCGGCGGGAGTGGAGAAGACTTTCAGCATTTTCAGTTGGCCGGTGGCGTCGATCCAGACACAGTCGGTGAAGGTGCCGCCGGTGTCGATGGCGATGCGGAGGGGTTGGGGGTTGCGGGGCATGGAGATTTGATTCGGAAGGTTAGGTTAACATTTGCGACGATGAGATATGTGGAGAGGTGGCAGAGAAACCGAATATCTAGTTCTCAGTCCAGGGATTGAGAATATTCTTGAGGACGACAAAATCTGAAACATTTCGCGTGACCAGCGTTAGCCGATGCACTTCCGCTGTTGCCGCCAGGAAGGCATCCATCGCCTCAATGGAACGTCCGAGGAGTTCGGAACGACGAACGATTCTTCCGCAAGCATCGGCGACCGGTGGATCGACAGGCAGGATCCTGCCCTCGAAGCGGACGGGCAACTCGTGGCGCAGCCAATCTTCCAGCCGCCGTTGGCGTCTTCCGCCCGCCATACGCTCAATTCCGTAGCGCAGTTCAGCCAGCGAGATTACGCTGAGGAAGACGTGGTCTTCGTCGGCTGACTCTGTCCACTCCATGAGGCCGGGGTCCGGCCTGGGTTTGAGCCACTCCGAAACTACATTCGTATCGAGAAGAAAACTCACAGGTCAATCTTTCGCAGTCCCCCTTTGCGGCGCGGCAGCTTCAGGCCCGATCCGCGGAGCGGCGAAGCAGCAAAGAAGTCTGCGAGAGTTCCGACGCGCTTGGTTTTGCGATTCCACTCCTCCGCGTCGACGACCACCGCGGCGGTGCGTCCGTTGCGCGTGATGGTTTGCGGACCCTCGGCAGTGGCGCGGTGGATTACTTCACTGAATTTTGCCTTGGCTTGGGCGACGGTCCAAGTTTGCGCGTTCATGAGTGAGACTCCCATGTCCAGATGACTATCATGGTCATTATAGTCATTTGGCTGCGTTTGACGCAAGCGCGAGGCATTGGACGCTCGGGACTGAGAAGGTTAACTTGATGTAGCTTCCGCCGTCCCCCACGCTTCGAAAAACGATCTATCGGCCTGATCAACGAACTGTTCGTTTCCAAGATTGGTTATTTCGTTGTAGTCGCGAAGAACGCTGATCACAGCTCCGTGCGAGATTATCAGAGCTTCCTTTAACCAGGCATCAGATGGGACGACGTCGACGTCAAGGACGTTATCGCTTTCGAGTGCTTCCGTCTGTGCGAAAAGCCCACCGATGTCAGAGTGATGCATTGAAGAGGCGAATCGGTAAAAAGTTAGATACAGTTTCTCCTTGCCGACCGCTTTCGCCATTTCCCGAATTGATACCTTCGACCAACTCGACCTCACCTTTCCGAAGCGGTTTCGAAACTTCGGGGCTACCCTCGCAAAACCAACCTCTATTTCTTTCTGAAGGCTCTCGGAGACACGCTTCAACTGCTCAGGTGCGTGGTCCTTCATGAAGTCAATTCGCTGCTTCTGAATTACGAAGTGATAGCCGAGGAAATCGTCCACCAGTTCCTGATGAAGGCGCAGGTATCCGAGGGTTACTGATGCCTCAAACATGCCGCGCGCGAGCTTCATTGCGTCGACACCGCAACCGTTTAGAGCGAGGAGCATGACTGATCCAAAAGAGTTCCACACTGTTCTTGAAATGTGCCGAGCGACCTTGTCAATCGGGCGAGTTAGCAGCCCTTTGAACGCCTCATTACCGATCAAAACTACTTCGGCAGAAGCCGCGCCGAAGAATTTTGGGAATTTGTCGTGGACATGCTGCCAAAAGTCGGGGAAGCCGACGGAGGCTACCCGCCCTTTCGCAGCGCTCGTGCTGTCAGCCATTTTGGATCCTTTCTTTTTTGGGCCTTACCATCGAAGAACTCCCCGAATTATACGATGTTCCCCTTTTATTCGCTGGTGTGTGCCGCATTCCTCTGCCGAAGTCGGGCGACGCTCGCTGCGCTCGTGGGACAGCCGAAGGCGGCTGTCCCTACATGAGTTGTGGTGGCGCCGGCGGACAACAGATTCCTCACCGCTTTGCGGTTCGGAATGACAAGGACATATCTAGCTTCCAGGGCTGTGCTCTGCTTAGCCCTTCGTGGTGAAGGCCAAGGTCAGCAGGGTTTTTTGTTCTACTTCGTGGGCTTTGGCGCTGCCGGTGGCGGGGCTGGCGCTGGAGCTGCGTTTTACTGAGAGCACGGGGCGGTTGCCAGCTATGCGTTGGAGGCGGGGGAGCATGTTGAAAAGCGCTCCCATGTTGGCGGGCTCTTCCTGCACCCAGACGATGTCGCCGTTGTCGCCGTGGCGGGCGAATTCGGCGGTGAGTTCTTTTTCCGGGAAGGGATAGAGCTGTTCGAGAAAGACGATCGCGGTGGAAGTATCTTTTCTCTTCTTGCGCTCAGCCTCGAGCTCGTGGCCGATTTTTCCGGTGCAGACCAGGATGCGGTCGGCTTGGCCGATGGTGGTGTCGGGGATTACATTCAGAAAATTTTTGTGAGTAAAGTCTGCGATGGGCGATGAGGCGTCGGCGTGGCGCAACATGCTTTTCGGAGTGAAGACGATCAGCGGCTTGCGCCAGTGGCGCAGGGCCTGGCGGCGCAGCAGGTGAAAATATTGCGCGGCGTTCGAGGGCTGCGTGATCTGGATGTTGTGCTTGGCGGCGAGCTGCAGGAAGCGCTCGATGCGGGCGCTGGAATGTTCCGGCCCCTGGCCTTCGTAGCCGTGCGGGAGTAGCAGGACGAGGCCGGAGAGCAGGTTCCACTTGGCTTCGCCGGCGGAGATGAATTGATCGATGATGGCTTGCGCGACGTTGGCGAAGTCTCCGAACTGGGCTTCCCAGAGAACGAGGGCTTCGGGATAGTCGCGGCTGTAGCCGTATTCGAAGCCGAGGACACCTTGCTCGGAAAGAGTGGAGTTGTGGATTCCGCAGCGCGCCTGGCCGGGTGCGATGTTTTCGAGCGGGACGTATTCGTTTTCGTTCTCGATATCGATCAATACGGAGTGGCGCTGGTTGAAGGTGCCGCGGCGGGAATCCTGTCCGGAGAGGCGAACTGGAATGCCGGCTTTTGCGAGGCTGGCAAAGGCGAGGGCTTCGGCCATGCCGTAATCGACGGGGCGCTTCCCTGCTCCCATTTCTGCGCGCTGTTCGAGGAGCTTCTTCACTTTCGGGTGAATGTGGAAACCTTCGGGATAGGTGGTGAGGCGAGTTGTGAGTTCGGATAGTTCTTCGGCTGAGAGTCCGGTTTCCACCTCGAATTCGGGTTGGTGAAGGCCGCCGTAATATTGGTCCCAGTATTTCGGCAGGTCGCGCATCAGCGGCTTCTTGGTGACTTTGCCGGCTTTTTTCTGCGCGGATTCGAATTCGGTCTTGATGGCGGCGGCTTGCGCGGGGGCATCGGTTGCGCCGATGTCATCGGCGTAGATTTCCCAGAGCGGGGGATGGTCTTTGATTTTCTTATAGAGCAACGGCTGAGTGATGGTGGGGTCGTCGACTTCGCTGTGACCGTGGCGGCGGTAGCCGATGAGGTCGATAACGACATCTGTGCCGAAGCGATAGCGGTATTCGGTGGCGAGGCGGGCGACGCGGACGACGGCGTCCACATCTTCGCCGTTAACGTGGAAGATGGGAATCGACTGGCGGCGGGCGATGCAGGCGGCGAAGCGGGTGGAGTGCTCTTCGAGATAGCTGGTGGTGAATCCGAGGAGATTATTGACGATGACGTGAATGGTGCCGCCGACGGTGTAGCTGGGAAGGTCGGCGTAGTTCATGGTTTCGGCGAGGATGCCCTGTCCGGCGAAGGCGGCGTCGCCGTGAATGAGGAGCGGGAGAAATTTTTCGCGTCCGCCTTCGCCGGTGCGGTCTTGCTTGGCGCGAGTGCGGCCGACGGTGACAGGGTCGACGGCTTCGAGGTGGCTGGGATTGGAAACCAGATGAACGTGGATATTGTTGCCGCTGCGCGTGAGGTATTCGCCGGTCGCGCCCATGTGGTATTTCACGTCGCCGGAGCCGAGAACGCTGCGCGGGTCGACGTCTTCGAAGCCGGCGAAGATTTCCTCGAGTGGACGCTTGGCGACGTGGGCGATGACGTTGAGGCGTCCGCGATGGCTCATGCCCATGACGAGTTCGGCGGCGCCGAGACGGGAGCCGGTGTCGAGAAGTTCATCGACTAGCGGAATGAGCGCGGTGACGCCTTCGAGCGAGAAGCGCTTGCTGCCTAAATAACGCTGCTGCATGACCTGCTCGAAAACATCGGCGCGGATGAGGAGATCGAGAATGCGCTGGTGGGCATTTTCTGTGACCTCGGAAGCGGGCGATTCCATCTGCTCGTAAATCCAGCGGCGGCGTTCGGGGGCGTTGATGTGATTGATTTCGACGCCGATGGTCGAGGAGTAAATAGCGCGGGCTTCGCGGGCGTACTCGCCGTCGGCGGGCAATTCGACGGTGGGACGAGGACGGAGGAAGCCGAGGGGATCGAGATCGCCCTCGAGGTATCCGTATTGGCGATAGGCATTGAAGATGCGTTCGCGCTCGGGGTTGGAGCCGTTGTTGTTTTCGATGACGGCGCTTTGGGTCTTGGATTTCGGGGTAGACATATGAACTTACTAGGATAACGGATGCGCGGCGGGGGTGGGGGATTCTGGGGTGGGAAAACCTTTAACACAGGGCGCGCTGAAGGGCACAGGGTAGGACGCAGTGAGATGGGGATCCTTCGACTGAGTAAGTGCAGGGGCTGAAGCCCGAACCTCAAAATACGCTTTACGCGGCGCTGAAGCGCCGCTCTTCCACGGTACCGCCGGCCGATTCTTCCGTGCTGCCACCCGTTGATTCTTCCACGGTGCTGGCGGCCGATTCCGCGGCGCGTGGGAATATGTCGAGGTTGGACTTACTCTTGATCGGCGCCTTACTAATGATAGAATGTATGTCATGAAGCAGCTAAGTGCTACGTTTACGTCCAAGGGTCAGCTTGTAGTCCCGGCAGCGATCCGGCGCAAGCATGGCATCGAGGCGGGCACCAAGGTCAAGTTTCTGGAAGATCCGTTTGGGCGCATTGTCCTGCAACCGATCACGGAGCAGTATGTGGACCGCGTGATGGGGTGCCTGGCGGGTGGTCCAGACCTCCTGAAGAAGTGGGAGGAAGAGCATCGCAGCGAGGGCGAACGCGAGAAGTGAAGAGCCATGTTTTGGATGCCAGCGCTTTGTTCATCTTTCTGCAGGAGAAAGCTGCCGCCCACAAGGTTGGGGAACTACTCAAAGAGGCGATGCACGGGCGCGCCGACATTTTGATGTCCGCCGTGAATTACGGAGAAGTGTACGGCCGGATTTTGCGCGAGTACGGGCAGGATCGCGCAATCGCCACCATGAGCGCAATCCAGCCCCTGCCTATCCGCATCATGGACGCTACCCAGCAAAGAGCGTTTCGGGCGGCGGAGATAAAGGCTAAGCATAAGCTGTATTACGCAGACAGTTTTGCGGCTGCGCTCGCGGTTGAACACAAAGCGACACTGGTCACGAGCGATTCCGATTTTCGCAGAATAAACGCTGTGCCGGTTCTCTGGCTGAAGAGTTGAGCGAGGAGCCAGCCGCGCGGGGCGCACATTCAATTCGGCAGCAAGGGAGCGCCGGGCTGAAGCCCGATTTTCTTTTTCGAACGCTGGACGCGGCGCTGAAGCGCCGCTCTTCCACGTTACCGCCTACATTTCCGAATTGCCTGGCCGCCAGGCTGTCCGGCACAGGCCGGATGGAAGATTCTTACGCGACGACTTTGTAGGGGCGCATCATTTCGTTGTCTTCATGCTCGAGGACGTGGCAATGCCAGACGTAACGGAATTCGTCGCCGGGGTTGACCGGGGTTCCGGGAGGGAGATCGAAGCGCGCGATGACGCGGGTGATGTAGCCGGAGTAGGTTTTGATCGTATCTTTCCAGGCGGGGCGTTCGTTTCTTTCGGGCGGCATGGGGATGCCGGTGGGGATGAGCTTGCCGGTTTGCACGTAGGTTTTCACATCGAAGGTCTGGCGATTCAACACCTGGAACTGGACGAGGTGAATGTGCATGGGGTGAACGTCGCCGGTGGTGTTGACGAAGGACCAGATTTCCGTGGAGCCGACCTTGGGGTCTTCGGTGATGGGATCGTCCCAGTGCTTTTGACCGAGCAGGCCGATCATGGTGTAGCCGTCGGAGGGACGATCCATTTCGGTGAGGGCCAAGGTTCTTTCGCGGACGGCTTGAGCGGGGTTCAAGGGCACCCAGGGGACAAGCGTTTCGGGAAGCGAGCTGGTGTCTTTGCCGGCCAGCGGTTTCGTGACTTTGAAGAGCATCACTTCGGAGGGCACGATCTCGCCGCCGCGCGCGTAGGGAGCGGGGGCGTCGTTGGTGAGGGCGAGGTTCATGCCGTTGTGCTCGGAGAAATCGATGACGATATCGAAGCGCTCGCCGGGGGAAAAAATCAGGTAGTGAATGCTGAGAGGCGCGGGCAAGAGGCCGCCATCGGTGCCGATCTGGCGAAAGGGCGGGGCGTCGACGGGCCTGCCGTTGGGTTTGCCGGAGGCGTCGGCCGGAACGAGAGTGAGGTGATAAAAGCGGGAGTTGGAACCGTTGACCATCCGGAAACGATATTTGCGCGGTTCGACTTCGAGAAATGGCGTGGCCTTGCCGTTGACGCAGATGGTGTCGCCGAAAAATTCCTGCATCCACATGGGATGGGTGCCGTTCTTCGCCGGAGGATAGAGCAAGGAGCCATCGGCGCCGAACTTGCGGTCCTGGACGAGAAGCGGGATTTCGTAGGGGCCGCTGGGAAGGTTGAGGGCGTCTTCTTCGGCGTCGCGAATGAGGTACATGCCAGCCAATCCCGCATAGACATTGAGACGGGTGATGCCGAGGGCGTGATCGTGATACCAGAGCGTGGTGGCGGCCTGGTCGTTGGGATGGCGGGTGGGATTGGAGGCGAAAGCTGGTCCGGATTTGCCGTTGGAAGTGACCCAGGCGTCGGGGTAGCCGTCGCTATCCGGGAGAACTTGGGCGCCGTGGATGTGAGTGACGGTGCGGACTTCGGGGACGTTCTCTTCCGAGCCGTGGATGGTGTAATCGATGGGAAGAAAATGTTTGGTGGGCAGTTCGTTCGACCACTTGATGGAAAAAGGCTGACCCTTGCGGGCTTCGAGGGTTGGTCCGGGCCACATACCGTTGTAGCCCCACATCGTGGCGGGGGGAAGATCGCGATGGGCCTTGTGACGGAAAGGAACCATTCGGATGGGAACGATTACGCCGGGTTGAGGGCGGATGATGGGCGGGATGGATAACGGCGTCACGTAAGTGGCAAGGGGGCTTGCTGGTTGCGCCTCGGGAAGTTGGGGAATCGCCGCGGGCGGCGCCATATTCATGCCGGACATATTCATACCGGAGCTGTTCATGCCGGGACTGATTCCCTGTTGCGCGAACGGGAGACGGGGTGCGGCAAAAAGACTGGCGCCCGTGCAAAAACCCATTCGCAGCAAATCGCGCCTACTTAAGGACAAGAGGATTCTCCGGATGACATTCCAACGCGTGAGGTTCTAGTTGGTGATGATTTCATGCCATGAAGCGGACGCAGTGTGAAAATCTGATTAAAACGCGTCATGGCATAGGGCTAAAATAGTATGTTGAAAAACTCCGACGCGCCGGCGCAGTGCCTGAAGGCTCTATTGAAAACACAGCATTTGCGGTATGCCTGAAGGCATACCCTGATACGAATCGTCAGTTTCTCAGCAAACTGTAAAGGCGCTTGAAAACGCGGCGTTTGCGGTATGCCTGAAAGGCATACCCTGATACGAATCGTGAGTTTCTCAGCAAACATTAAGGTAGAAGCCGATCAGGGAAGTTCGTTCCCTGATCGGCTTTGTCACTGACGGTGCGACTGGATTTTAGGTCCGGCCGGCTATCGCGTGCCGCCGTTCACGTTCGTGCTCGCGGCGGAGCTGAAGTTGAACACATCAAACAGATCGTCGATTGCCGGGCTGTTGATGGGCACATAGGGATTGTCCGCCGATACCCTGGGGTTTGGCAGGTTATCGCGGCTGCGGGTGGTCAACGGGCCGAGGCCGAAATTCCGCTCGATGAATTTCGTAATGGAGACGTGATCTCCGTAGGAGTGGTTGACGTGGCCGCCGACGGTAAAGGGGGACACGATCAGCAACGGAATACGGGTGCCGTCTCCGAAGAAATCGACGGGCTGGATGTAACCGGAATCGTAGTAGCCGCCGCCTTCGTCCTCAGTGATAAAGATTGCGGTGGTGGCCCAAAGCGCGGAATTCGCCTGGACTGCGTTGACGATGTTTTTCGCAAACGCTTCGAACACTTCAAGCTTCGAAGATGCCGGATGGCCGTCGGAAGGCCAGCCCGGCTTTACGATGGAGACCGACGGCAGATCGTTCGCCGCGATGTCTTCGTAAATGTTCTGCGAGTCCTGAATGTGCTCGGTGCGGAGCGTGGCGTTGGTCATGATGTCGGTGGCATAGTTGAACGGGTTGCAGATGTTGCAGTAGGTATCGAGCGGGTTGCTGAAGGTTGGGTCGGAGAGGTAGATGTTCCAACCGTCTCCGTAGTACTTCCAGGAAACGTTCTTGGCCAGCAGGGCATCGCCGATATGGCGAACCGAGCTTCCGGGAAGAGTAAATGGAGACAGCGGGAGCGAAGACGATCCGTCACCGTTGAAGCCGGGGTTGTAGTTGTTCAGGATGTAGTAGTGGGTGGCGTCGCAATTGGGAGCGACGGGACGGGGCAGGGATTCCAGGTAGTTGACGATGGCGGGGACGCCGGGTTGGCTGAGATCGGCGCAATTAACGTAGCTTCCGCCGCCGCTGCCGTTGGAGGCTCCATATCCGTCAGAATCGTACCAGTTGTTGGTGCCGGGTTGCGGATTCGGGTTTTCAATCTGTTGGGCCGGCGGAGTGAGGGCATTTCCGTTGCCGTCGCTGTACCAGATGGAGTCGGCGAAACCGAACTCGATGTGATTCGCCATGGTTCCACCCATTACGGATTGGTGGAAGTTGTCGCTCAGCGTGTAGTTGTCGGCCAAGCTCTTCATGTAAGGAGCATCGCCCTTGAGCACGTTGAAGAACTCCATGGAGGTAGAACCTTCACCGGTGCCGAGCCAGTTGGTCGGCGGGTTGAGGGTGCCGGTCGAGCAAGTGTCGCTGCCGCAGCCGATGGTGACTTCGACCCAGGGGAAGAGGTCGTTCAGGCAACCGCTCGGGTTATCTGCCGTCGCGTAGGCCAGGTTGCAGTCCGTTTGCTGCCACATCTGGAAGAAGCGGTGGACCGGGCTGTTGGCGTAATCGTTGTAGGTGAGAGTCGGCGAAGTGAGCGGGAACGCGCCTTCGGGCAGGTCGAACACATTTGGAATGCGCGTATCGGCGACCTCGTAGGCGGCCAGGCCGGTGCCACCGATCGTCAGATCGTAGTAGCCTCCGGCTGCGAGCTGTCCGGGTTCAGTTTCCCTGGCCTGAGCTACGCTCGAGAAGTAAGGGTTGGTGGGGCCACCGGCGACCGCGGGCGGATCGTTGGTGTAGATGGTCTTGTCCGGAGGACTGATGGCGTACAAACCGGTGCCGACCGTGGTGCTGTCAACCGCGTTGTATTGTGCCGACAGCGAGTAATTGGGGCCGGGATTTCCATTCTTGTCGATGATCCCCTTGGAGAGCAGATTGGAAACGGTTTCTCCGGACTTGGGAATGTACGTTGCGTACACGTGATCGAAGCTGCGGTTTTCTCCGATGATCACAATCACATGTTTGATGGGGCTTCTAGTGGGCGTCTGTTCGGCGGAGCGATGGACGGGTGGTTGAGCGGCGACTTGAGCCGGCGCTCCCAGGTTGACGAGCAGAGCAAACAGGCTGGCGCCAACCGCAAGGTGCTGTCTGGCTTGCGCCAGGAAACGAGACGACGACATGGATTTCCTCCTAAGAGAGAACTACAGGTGCCAAGGTAGAGGCCGCCTGTTTACGGGCGGGTGACAGAATGATGAATTCCCGATGAAAAAATATCCACAGCCCTCGGGGGCCCAGGAGAGTGCACGTCTGCCTCGGATAGCGTCGCGGCTGTAGAGGCTGGAAATTACAAAGTCAGGCGAACATAATCCCACAGACTACCAAGCTGGCTCCAGCAGTTTCTGTAGGTGGGCTGTGGAAAACGAGGGCGAAATGGGCCGCCTAGATATTGGTGGGGTCATTTGGGTTTCGATCTTCGCGACGGATGTAGACTTGCAACGTTCTCTTAAACTCTTAAACAAAGAAGGAGTGAGTCATGCCGGGAAATGGTCTGTTACAAGTTGCGAGCCCGTATTCAGTAGATGAAACGGTGAAGCGGTTGGAAGCGGTTCTGGCGGAGCGTGGGGTGAAGGTGTTCGCCCTGATTGACCACAGCGGCGAGGCGGAGAAAGTCGGAATGAAGATGCGGCCGACGAAGGTGCTGATTTTTGGCAGCCCGAAGGCAGGGACTCCGCTGATGGTGGCGGCACCTTCGCTGGCGATCGATCTGCCGCTGAAGGCGCTGGTTGCGGAAGATGAAGGCGGGAAGGTTTGGGTTAGCTACAACAGTCCGGAGTATCTGCGGGAGCGGCATGGAGTGCCGGAGGAATTAGTTAAGAATATTGCGGTGGTGGGGGCGCTGGTGGCGAAGGCTGTGGAATAATGCTGTCGTCATTATCGTTATAGTTGGTTCACGGTGGTGCTGTTCGGCTTACGCGTTGGGCCGGGTTAAGTGGGAGATCCTTCGCTACGCCTGAAAAACGGCTTCGCTCAGGATGACCGTCGGCGTTTTATTTAGTCCTAATGATGTCTTGATTCTGGTTTTCAGTGTGAGGCGACTTGCTGGAGGATTCTAATCGAGCTCGCGATCATTTGGCCAACGAGCGCACGTTTCTGGCGTGGGTGCGCACGAGTGTGGCGATTGTGGTGTTTGGATTTGCGATTGGGCGATTTGCGGTCGCGCTGAGGCAGTTGGCGAAGTTTCAGGGGCAGGCATCGAAGGCGACAGGGTTCTCGGTATGGATGGGAGTGATCTCGATTCTCGCCGGCGTGGTGATGGTGGTGGCGGGGTTGGCGCGCTACCGCAGGACGCGGGCGCAACTGGATGAGGGGAAGTTTGAGCCAGCGGGGTTTATCGTGGATCTGGTGACAATTCTGACCGTGCTGTTTGGGCTGGCGCTGGCGGGATATTTGTTTTACGTGGAGAAGAGCCTTGGGTGAGGAAGAAGGAAGCGAGCCAAACGCCCTTCGGTCGCTTGCGCTCTCTCAGGGCAGGCTCCGTGGATTCGCGCGGCTCGCGCAGGTTCCTCTCTGCGCAAAAAGCGCTTGCTCGGAATGACAATCCGAATGGAGCTCACGTTTCATTTGGATTCAGAGGGGACGCAAAATGATTGGTGACGGATTCTGCGCGGGGACGTTGCGACTGGCGCGGGGGGTTCTGGGAGCGGTGATCTTTTCTGGGCTGGCGCTGGCGTTGGGTTGCGGCGGAACGAACATGGGGTCGCCTGGAGGCGGCGGCACTCCGCCGTCCGATACGGTGACGGTCGGCAAGAGCGTGGCTGGGCCGTTCGGGGTGGCGATGTCGACGTCGTTTCAGCCGGCGGAGTGGGACTACACGGTTTTTCAGGATTATTCGGGGTTGAACACGACGCTGGGAAATCTGCAGCCGCAGCACATCCGGTTGCAGGGAATTTCGGAAGGCGTTCCGCAGGGAACAAACGACAGCGCTTCGACGGCGTGGAGTTTTGACATTCTCGATGCGGTCGTGCAGCCGGTGCTGGGCGTGGCAGATCATAGTCCCGAGTTTCAGATTGCGAAGGCGCCGCCGTTCATGTATGAGGGCGACGACAGCGGCAACAGCTTTCAGGATCTCAGTTTCAACCAGTTTGCCGGGTACGCGCAGAATCTGGTGCAGTATTACGACACCGGCGGCTTTAGTTCGAATGGCCAGACTTACGTGTCGGCGGCTTACCCGACTGACACGATTGCCTGGTGGGGCATTTACAACGAGCCCAACATCAACAACAACCTTGCGGCGTCGGATTACGTAACCATGTACAACACTGTGGTGCCACAGATGCAGGCGATCGATGGCTCCCTCAAATTTGCCGCGGTGGAGCTGGCGGATTTCGAGGGGCAAGTGCAGAGCTGGATTCCGACATTCGCGAGCGGCGTGACGGCTCAGGTGGACGCGCTGGCCACACATTTTTATTCGACCTGCGACCAGACGACCGATGACGCTACGGTCTTCGATTCGGTTGCGACGAGTACGAACGGGAACTTTAATTTTGTCTCCGATGTGCAGCTTATTTATTCGGAGTTGGCGGCGAATCCGGCGCTGGCGCACGTGCCGGTGTGGGTGACTGAGAATAATGTGAACGCCGATTACGACGCCGGCAATGGTATGAGCGCGTGCAATCCCGGCCAGACTTTTGTTACGGATCAGCGGGGATCGAGCGCTTTTTTTGCTGCGTGGCGGCCGTATGTTTTTTCACAACTGGGAAAGGCGGGCATACAGGCGCTCTATCACTGGGATTTTGCCGCGGACGCGCAATTCGGAGAAGTGAACGTCTCGACTTCGCAGGCGCAGCTCCAACTCAGCTATTGGACCGACTACTGGCTGGAGCGCATGTTTCCTTCTCCGCCGGGAGCGAACCTGCTGAACTACACCGACACCGATAGCGCGGAAATTGAGACTTTGCCGGTGATGAATAGCAACGGCAGCGTGGTGGTGATGGTGGCGAATCACGCGGTGAACGTGCCCGCAACCGACAACAACGGTCCGGGGGCGCCGCGGAGCGTGCTGATTGATACATCGGCGCTGGGAAGCTTTTCGAGCGGGAGCCTGCTTACGATTGACGCGGGTACGAACGTCGCGACCGGGCCCGTGGCCAGTTCGGTGACGCCGGCGGCGCAGATGACGATCAATTTCAATGGCTATGGAGTGGCTTTCCTTACGCTGACGCCGTAACAAATTTCGTCGGCGAGTAGTGGTTCAGTTTGATAAGGATGCGAGCCAAACGCGCGAGTACTGCGTCGCAAAGAACGCGACGCTTCGCGCGGCTCGCCCAGATTCCTCGCGGCGCAAAGAACGCTTGCTCGGAATGACAATGCAACCCGGAGATTATCCGACGATCCAATATTCTCTACTCTTATGTCCAACGATCAGGAAAAAGAAGCGGCGGCGCGGGCGAGCTTGAGATTTATTAAGGACGGGCAGGTGGTGGGCCTGGGTACGGGTTCGACGGCGGCGTATTTTATTCAAGCGCTCGGCGAGAAGGTTAAGGCTGGGCTGCGGATTCGGGGGATTTCGAGCTCGGTGCGGTCGCGGGATCAGGCGGCGAGCCTGGGGATTCCGATTACGACGCTGGATGAATGTCCGGAGATCGACGTGACGGTGGATGGAGCGGACGAAGTCGATCCGCAATTGCGGTTGATCAAAGGCGGGGGTGGGGCGCTGCTGCGGGAAAAAATTGTGGCCTCGGCGACGAAGCAATTCGTGATTATCGCCGATGCGACGAAGAGAGTTGCGGTGCTGGGAAAGTTTCCGCTGCCGGTGGAAGTGATCAAGTTCGCGCAGGCGGTGGTGGTGAGGAAGATTGAGGCGCTGGGAGCGCAGGTCACGCTGCGGCGGGCGGCGGACGGGACGCCGTTTGTGACCGACGAGCATAATCATATTCTCGATTGCCACTTTGGGCAGATTCCGGATGCGGACGGGCTGGCGCGCAAGCTCAGTGACATGCCGGGGGTGGTGGAGCACGGGCTGTTCATTGGGATGGCGAACGTAGTGCTCGTGGCGAACGGGAGCGAAGTTCTCGAGCTGCGGCGGTGATAGAGAAATCTTTCACCACGGAGGCACAGAGACACGGAGAAAGCACTTTCTGTTCTTCTTTGTGACTCTGTCGTGGATTAGCTTTCTTCGCAATTTTTCACGAGGGCATTGAATGGCGGCAGGGGCAGAGGCACGGGAGTGGGATCGACCTTCGCGGCGGCGGGGGTTGCGATACTGCTTGCGGGCGCCGCTGGACGTGACCGTGCTGCGGTCGGGAATTCCGGATACTTTGCCGGGACGGTTAGTGAACCTGGGCGAGGGCGGAGTGGCTGCGGTAGTGGCGGGAGAGCTGATGCCGGGCGAGGCGGTGGGAGTGGAGGTCAGGCTGCCGCTGGCGACCGATCCGTTGAGAACGCGGGCGCTGGTACGGCACCACGACAAGCTACGCTCGGGGCTGGAATTTGTCGGGCTGTCGGTGGAGCAGCGCGCGGCGATTCGGGATTGGGCCGGGCAAGCGAAAGCGGAACTGGAACCGGAAATACGGGTGATTCACGTCGAAGGCGCTGCGGGAAAAGGTTCGGAGAGCGGAGGGTCGGGTGGTGAGCCGCCGCCTACGCGGAGGCGGCGGGGACGGTTGTGGGTCGTCTTGTTTGCGATCTTATTGGCTGTCTTCATCTTAGCGGCAGGGTTGTGGTGGCGCTGGAATCACGCGTGGAAGGTTCTGGAATCTGATCTGCCGGAGAACGAGAAGACGACGGAGGTGACGCGGCCTGAGGCTCACGTTCCGGCCGAGGTGATGGAAAAGCTGGTGACACATCGCGTGGATCCGGATTACCCGGAGGCGGCGCGGCCGGCGAATCTGAAGGGAGTGATCGTGCTGGATGTGGTGGTCGGGCGGGACGGGTCGGTGGTGGATGTTCGTGCGCTGAATGGTCCCGAGGTTCTGGCACAGGCGGCGATGAATGCGATGCGCTGGTGGAGGTTCGAGCCTTACCGCGTCGACGGTAAGCCGGCGGTGGTGGACACAACGGTGGCGATGGAGTTTAAGCCGTAGGGGCTTCGGTTTCGGGCTGCGGCTTTCGGGCTGTGGGCTTTCGGGCTGTGGGCTTAGCCTCTCCACTTCTCATCTTCAGATCCCAACATGAAAAGACGAGCACGCCAAAAAATCCTACAGTGCGCTTCAGACGCGTTTGCGCAGGGCATTGAGGACGATGATGCCGCTAACGGCGAAAGAGACCACGGCGGCGAGCGCGGCGATCAACAGGAAGATTCCATTGATATGAAGGACGTCGGCGAATACGGCTGCGACGGCGAAGAGCACCCCGATGGCGTTGAGCCAAAGCGGACCACGAACCGAGGCCCGAGTGGAAGAAGGAAGATCGGGACGCAGGCGGAGTTGCAGAAGCAACGCGGCAACGCCGATAGCGGCAACCACGACCAGGGCCACGGGACTGAGGAAGGCGCGCTGGCTGGTGTAGAGGACGACCAAGGCAAGAGCGGCGAGCAGCAATCCGGCCGCGATGATGGCCGGCCGGCGGGGGTGAGGATTGGGGGCGGGGTTCGAGGGGTCCGGGGGCACGGGGTTTCGTCCCAAGATTTATACAGGCGATGGGCGGGGTTTTCAAATTTGGGAGCTGGGTTAGTTGCTCAGTTTTCACAAGGAAGCGAGCCAAACGCGCAATTATTGCGTCGCAAGAACGCCCTTCGGCGCGCTTTCGCTTGCTCAGGGCAGGCTCAAAGACGCTTCGCGCGGCTCGCCCAGATTCCCTCGGCAAGCTCGGGACAGGCTCTTCACTGCGCAAAGAACGCTTGCTCAGGATGACAATCAAACGAGTTTGGCGGTTAGGAATCCGGCGGGGGGTGGCTCATTCCGGCCAGCCATTCGGCCTGGAGGGGATCGCCATGATT
Source organism: Candidatus Sulfotelmatobacter sp. (assembly GCA_050012155.1). Taxonomy (GTDB): domain Bacteria; phylum Acidobacteriota; class Terriglobia; order Terriglobales; family Acidobacteriaceae; genus Sulfotelmatobacter. The sequence goes on from JBEKHS010000007.1 coordinate 277,035, forward strand.
GACGGCGTAGAGGACGAGTTCGACGCGGGATGAGATGCCCAGCTTGTCGAAGATGCGGAACAGGTACTTCTTGACGGTGTGCTCACTCAAGTTGAGTTCGCGGGCGGCTTCGCGATTGCTGAGGCCTTCGGCGACGAGGGCGACAACCTGCTCTTCGCGCGGGGTGAGGAGCAGGTGGCCGCGGGAATTGAGCACGCGCAGCGAAGGCACCTCGGAGACAAGGTCGATAAGGAAATTCATCTGTTCGGTATTGGCCCAGATCTGACCGGAGGCGACACGCTGAATGCAGCGGCAGAGCAGGCGGAAATGGGTATCCGAAATACAGAAGATGCCGCGGGCGCCGGAGCGGAACGCACTCACCACCAGTTCCCGATCATAGGACTCGACTAAGAGAACTTTGGCGATGGCGGGGTGGGAGAGATGAACGCGGCGCATCGCCGCCAACTGGCTGGCAACGCTCACGGAATGATTTAGCGAGAGCACCACCACTTTGGCTGGAGCAGAAGCGACGGCTTGAAGGATCGAGGGTATATCGACCGGACAAGTGGAAATGCGAAACTCGGAGCGGCGGCGGAGAGCGCTGATCAGCAACTGGGCCTGCATGCGGTTGGAATCTGCGATCAAGACCGTGATTGCGTATGAGGCAGCCTGAGACGAGGACATGGAACAGGGGCTCCGAAGGAAAAGGTATGAAGTGATGTGATCTTAGGCGTAACGCAGAGAGGTCTCAAGGAAACATCCAACTATATTCAGTGGGGCTATTCAAATCGGGAAAGCACGTTTGCACGCTGTGGAAATGTGAAGAGTGAACCTGGGGCGGGAAGATCTTGAGCAAGCTTCGCGGGCGAAGTGCGGCAGGTTGGCTTTGATTATCGCCTCATCGAGTTCTCACTTCATGACGAGATTGTGATTTAGCGAACATGCAAGTCTACTTTTGTAGGTAACCCGCCCGGGGAACGGTTCCGCTTCCCCATGAAAGCACCGACGAGAAGACGACCCGCTCGCAGGGCGGGATCCAGCTTCGCAACCGTGTGAAGCCGGCATGACCCGTTGGTAGACTGCACTTCCCATGTCTTGCCGCGAAATCCTTGCGGCGATACCTTGCACACACGGGAGCGGTGAAGGTTAGTGGCTCTCGGAATCCAGGAGACTAGAGCGCATCGCGCCATGAGAGCGTTCGGTAGCAGGACAAGAATTGCGATGATGGGGCTGCTAAGTTTCCAGCTTTGCGTTGCCGCATTCGCCCAGGAAAAGAAGGAGCAGGACCTGGGCGCAGGAACACAGTCTTCTCAAGCCAGCCAAACCGGGGCTGGGGCGGGAAGCATAGGAACGGCGGCAGCAAAACCGGGGCAAGCGGACGGCGTGGGAAACCCTCAGCTCGGGGAACGCCGTCCGCTGTACCGGCTGAATCGCAGCGACGTGGTGGCGTTGAGTTTCACGCTCTCTCCGGAGTTCGACCAGACGCTCACGATACAACCGGATGGATACGTGACACTGAAGGATGCGGGGCCGGTGTTTGCGCAGGGACTTACGCTGGAGGAATTCCGGCTGGCCGTGGTTCGGGCGTACAAGGGATATCTGCACGATGCGGAGGTTGCGGTCGCGCTGAAGGACTTTGAGCATCCTTACTTTGTTGCCGGCGGGGAGGTAGGGAAACCCGGCAAGTACGAACTGCGGGCGGATACGACCGTCATGGAAGCGATAGAGATCGCGGGCGGGTTTACGCATGAGGCGAAGCATTCGCAGGTGCTCCTGTTCCGGCGGGTGAATGACGGTCTGGTGGAAACGCGGGTTTTCGATCTGAAAAAGATGTTGAAGGAGAAGGACCTGGGCGAAGTCCCCCAACTTCGCCCAGGAGATCTGGTGTTCGTTCCGCAAAATTCAATCTCAAAGGTCGAGCGGTTTATCAGCAAGCCCTCCCTCAGCATGTACGTGAGCTCCACCCAGTTTTAGAAAAACAAAACAGGCTAAATTCGCATGCTTGATCAAGATCTAGCGCGCAAAGAAGCAGAACCGGTGTCTCTGACCACGCGAGAAATGGCGATGGTCTTGTTCCGGCAGCGGAGGCTTTTTATTGGAGTCGCGGGATTGGTTTTCGTTCTGGCGGTGATCTATGCGTTCGCCGGGGCGAGTTATCGCGCGCAGGTGCGAGTGCTGGTGCGGCGCGGGCGCGCCGATCCGCCCGTGACCGCGCAGGAAAACGCTCCTCCCGATTTTTCCCGGGTGGAAGTGACCGAGGAGGAGCTGAACTCAGAGGTAGAACTGCTGAAGGATGATGACGTGTTGCGTCGCGTCGTCCAGGCCAACGATTTGGCGGCGCATGACTGGCTGCGCCGGCTCCGGCCGCACGAGCCGGAGGCGGCGCGAGTGGAGCGGGCGGCCAGGAAACTGGCGGGGCGGCTGAACGTGGAATCGATCAAGAAGACAAACCTGATCGCCGTGACCTATGACGCGCCTGATCCGCAGTTAGCGGCGCACGTGCTGCAGTCGCTGGCCGCCATCTATTTGGAAAAGCACATGGAGGTCCACCGACCGGGCGGGCAACTTCACTTCTTCGACCAGCAAACCGAAGAGTCGAGACGGCAACTGGAGGAAGCGCACGAAAAGCTGATCGGCTTCATGAAGAGTCATGGCGTGGTGATGGCCGCAGAGCAGCGCGATCTGATGATGCAACGACTCGAAGAGGCGGAATCGAGCTACCGGCAGACGGAAGTGGAAATGGCCGAGATCGCACGCCGAACTCAGGCGCTTGATGGGCAGTTGGCGAAGTTGCCGGCGCGGACGGTCACGCAGCTCCGCACGGCGGACAATCCGGAACTCTTGCGGGCGCTGAAGGCCAGCCTGCTGGATCTCGAACTGAAGAAGACGCAACTGTTGACCAAGTTTGAGCCCAGCCATCCTTTGGTGCGGGAAGTCGAAGAGCAGATTCTGCAGGCCAAGGCTACGATCGCGGCGGAAAAATCGAGCCCCGTGCGCGACGAGACGACGGACCAGGATGCGAACTATGAATGGGCGAAAGCGGAGTTGCAGAAGGCGCAGGTTGATATGAAGGGGCTGCAGGCGCGCGAGGCGACGACCATCGCCCACGTGACTGGATACCGCGCCCTGGCGAGCCAACTGGGCGAGGATGCGATCACGCAGGATGACCTCACGAGCAGCGAGAAAGCTGCGGAAGAAAACTACCTACTGTATGTGAAGAAGCGGGAAGAAGCACGAATGGGCGATGCGTTGGATGAAGGTGGCATCGTCAATGTTGCGATCGCCGAGCAACCAGTGGTGCCGGCACTGCCGGTGTGGCCAGCGGGCGTAGTGGTGCTGGTGGGCTTTGTGGCCGCGCTAACTTCGGGTACGGGAGCGGCATTCGCGGCCGATTATTTGGACCCAGCGCTACGGACACCTGAAGAGGTGCTGGCGTGTTTGGAGATTCCAGTATTGGCTTCCATACCGGGAGAAATGGACAGGCGGCTATCCGCTTGAAGGAGATGAGATGAGCGCGAACGCGGAAGTGTGGCGGAGTTCCGAACTGATGGGATCGACGGCGCGGGAGGCGGCAGATGTTGCAGTCTATCGAAACGACGATTGGAATCCGAAAGACTTCGCCCACGAACAGATTCGGGGCCTGGTGCGGAGAGTGTTCTTTGCCGGCGGCGGTGCGCCAGTAAAGCAGGTCGTCTTTTGTGCCGCTGGGCCGCATACGGATGTGGCTAGTATTTGCGACCAAGTGGGATGGGCTTTGGCTCAGGAGACGAGCTCGCATATTGCGATCGTGGGCCGCGAACCCCGTTCCGAGGCGATGGTGAGAAGTGCCCCTCGTTATATGGGGAACGGCGCAATCAAGTCCTGGGCTAGACAGGAATCGATCAATCTGTGGCGCGTGCCGGAGGTCGGCCCTCAGGGATTCGGCCAGGAATCGGGAACGGGACGGTATTGGCTTTCCTGCCTGGCGGAACTGCGAAATGAGTTTGAGTACGCCGTGATTCAGGGGCCGGTAGCGGGGATATCGAGTGAGGCAGCGCTACTGGGGCAACTCGCGGACGGAATCATTCTTGTGCTGGGGGCACATAGCACACGGAGAGCGACTGCCCGGAAGATCAAAGAAACGCTCGAAGCGGCGGAGTCTCGCATCCTGGGGACGGTGTTAAGCGAAAGAAGGTTTCCGGTCCCGGAGAGAATTTATCGACGTTTGTAGAGACTCCGAGTTGCGAGAAGTCTGTTCTACCGAGTAAGGGTTGCCGGCCGCGAGTGCTGTGGCGTGGCAAAAGCTGAAAACGCTGTGCCAACGAAAACCAGGAATGGCTGTGGGACTCAATGAGCGGTAGCTATGGGGTCCCGGCGGCAGGCATGGTTTGGCTACCAACGCGGCCGGAGCCGGTGGTAGTAGTGACCACACCGCCGCAGTGGTTTGCCGTGCAGACGCGATACCGGTTCGAGAAGAGAGTGGTTGCACAGCTCAACCACAAGAGCTGCGAAGTCTACCTGCCGTTGCTGACCGAAAATCACACATGGAGCGACCGGGAAAAGGTGGTGACGATTCCTTTGTTTCCGGGATACGCATTCGTGCATATCGACCAGTCCCTCAGTGCGCGGCAGTTGGTGCTGCAAACCGCAGGACTGATCGGCTTTGTGAGCTTTGGAGGGATCGTGGCCGCGGTACCGCCGAAGCAGATCGAAGACTTGCAATTGCTGTTGCAACAGAAGGGATTATTCTCTCTGCATTCCTTCGTGCATGCCGGACAGCGTGTGCGGATCAAAGGCGGTTGCCTACACGGATTGGAAGGAGTGCTGGTGCAACACGAGAAAGAAAAGCTGGTGATCTCAATCGAATCGATTCAGCGCTCGCTGGCGATTGAGATACAGGGGTACGAACTGGAATTGGTCTGAAGTGTCTTCTCCTTTCCTACATCCCGGACAGCAGAACCCTCAGGGAACCGAGTGGGCGGCTCGGTTGATCCCGGGAGCGGCCTCCGATTGCAGGCGAAAAAAACCGCAGCGAGAGACCAGAAAGGCTGGTGCATTTTCGTCCTGGGGCGCCGCAGGAACATTCGTGGAGACCGGTCTGAAAAGTGGAAAGAGCATTCACGCCGCAGGGCGCGCCGAGTCGCTGCGTGGCCGAGGCGGCGAGAATTGGATGCGATCCATATTTGGATGGATCGGATTTGTATGGGTCGGATTTGTATGGATCGGCGGCGTGCTGCGGTACGGTTTTTTGGGGGCCTGGCGACGGATCGAACGGGAATCCTATCAGCGCGGTCCCATCGTGACGAGCGGCACGCGAAATGTGCTCATTGTTGGAGCGGGCAGTTTGGGTCATCGAATTGCAAACTGTCTGGAAAAGCACGATGACCCGGACCGGGCGTTTTGCGGTTTTCTCGACGACCGGAAACCGTTGGGAAATGGAGTAGTCGGACGTACGAACGACCTGGCGCAGTTGGCTCGCACCGGATTCGTCGACGAGGTAATTCTGGCCGCGCCGCACGACCGCGAACTGACCCTGCGCGTGTTGCGCGCCGCGCGGCAATTGCGGCTGGACGTAAAGATGGCGCCTGATCTGTTTGGTTGCGAGCTGACTCGGGAAGCGGAGAGGATCGGAGGCATTCCCCTTTTCTCCCTGCACGAAGAGCACTTGCCGGTCGCTGGATTATGGCTAAAGCGTTTGCTGGACGTGGCGGGGGCGGGGACGGCGCTGCTGCTGACGGCGCCGTTGCTGGTCCTGATCGCGATGTGCATTCGATTCGATTCGCCCGGGCCGGTGATTTATGCGGCGTTGCGCGCGGGACGCAAGGGCAGACCGTTTCGCTGTTACAAGTTTCGCACCATGGTAAGGAATGCGGACGCCTTGAAAGAGGCTCTGCGGGAGCGAAATCAGAGGCAGGGCCCGTTTTTCAAAATTACAGACGATCCGCGAATCACGAGGGTCGGACGAGTGCTGCGGCGCTATAGTCTCGACGAATTGCCGCAACTCTGGAACGTGCTGAAGGGCGAGATGAGCCTGGTCGGACCGCGGCCACATCCGCTCGACGATTTTTCCGGTTATGCGATCGAGCATTTGCCGCGGCTGGACGTGATGCCGGGGATTACGGGGCTTTGGCAGGTGACGGCGCGGCGCGATCCGTCTTTCCAGGCGGGATTGAATTTGGATATCGAGTATATCCACCGCTGGAGTCTGGGGATGGACCTTAGGATTCTGTTGAGGACAGCGGGTGTGGTGTTGCGAGGGAGTGGGGATTGATGCCGTCCCCGTCGGTGAGGATGGCACCGGTTTCGCTGGCGAATGAGGCGGCCTGGCGCGGTTTGCGTCTGGGACTGGGCACGCTACAGGCAGTGATGATCGCGCCGAGTTGGCTGTTTCTGGCGGCGCTGGCGGCCATGCTGCTGCGCCATCCCGACGTGCCCTTTTATGAGATCGATCGTGTGGCGTTCGTTTGGCTGGCACTCAGCGTGGTGGGACGGGCGCTGGTCGCGCACAAGCCGTTGCTGGCGGTGGAGCGGGTGACCTGGCCGATGCTGGGGCTGACGTTTCTGGCCGTGGTAAGCGTGATACGGCAGCCATTCGACAACCAGACATGGTGCCTGCTTGCGGCAAAATTCATTGTGCCATTTGCGCTGTTTCACCTGGCGGGGGTGGTGTTTCGAGATGAGCGACGGCTGCGGCAGTTCGAGCTGTTCGCCCTAATCGTGCTTGCTTATCTGTGCTTCACGTCGATCGCCTTCCTGGTGAGCGCGAAGTCATTGATCTTTCCGCGCTTCATTCTGGATGAAAGCCTGGGCTACCACGCCGACCGTGCGCGCGGACCATTACTGCAGGCGGTGGCAAATGGAGTTTCTCTGAATCTTCTGGGGGTACTGGCGCTGCATGCTCTTCTCCGCGGAAGGCTGCGGGGATTGAAGGCAGCGCTGTTGCTGGCTTCGCTGCCGGTGGCGATCCTGGCAACGATGACGAGGGCGGTGTGGCTTTCATTCGCGGCGAGCGTGGGGTTTCTGATTTTTCGATCGCACAATCGCAGGCTGCGACTGATCTGCGTCGTCGTGGCGATCGTGGGGGCATTGGGCTTACTGATCGCCATGAGTTTCGACGATCAGCGGCGCGCGCTGGCGGAGCGCTTGCAGGAATCCGGCCCGCTCGAATTTCGGAAGGCAGTCTACACGGGTGGTTGGGAGATGTTCCTCGAAAAACCACTAACGGGGTGGGGCGTAAACCAAATGCCCACTGAGTTGGCGAGACACGTCAGCGGCTACAAGGAGAAGGAGTTGTATCCGCACAACACGTATCTGGAGATTCTAGTGGAGCACGGCATCTTCGGACTGGGGCTCTATGTGTGGCTGATGTGGGAAATATATCGGCTGGGACGCGGCCCGGTCCCGAGGGCCGAACGCGATGGTCTGCTGAATCAGCAGTTTCACGCCATGTGGCCGGTCTTGCTCGGCATCTATTGGGTCAATGCCAATCTTGTGGTCATGAATTATCAGTTCGTGAACGGGCTTCTGTTCACCATGGCGGGAATGCTGGCAGCGCAACAGCGGCGGGCGGCTGGAGCTTCGGAAGAACCACGCCGTCCCCGCGGAGCATTTCGCGTTTCCGCAGCATAAATCTCGTCCTATCAAATTTCAGCCATTCTCTCCGTGTTGACGATCGCTTATCTCGCTAATCAGTTCCCTGCTGCCGTTGAGCCCTATGTGGGCGAGGAGATCGAGGAACTGCGAAGACGAGGAGTCCGCGTGATTGCGGGAAGTGTGCGAAGGACAAATGAGGTGAAGAGAGGGGATGGCGCGACTTCTGAATTGGAGATTCTCTGCTTGCAACCGCTCCGGTTGGCGATTCTACTGCGGGCGCTCTGGCTGGTAGTGCGGCGACGGGATCGAATTGCGGACCTGGTAAAGCGGGCGCTGCTGCAGGGGAAAGAATCTCCGAGGCACCGGCTGAAGGCGCTGCTGCACACCTGGCTGGGGGCGTGTTACGCCGCGCTGCTACGGGAACGCGCAGTGGATCACATCCATGCGCATCACGGTTATTTCGGCTCGTGGATCGCGATGGTGGCGGCGCGGTTGTTGGGAGCGAGCTTCAGCCTGACACTGCATGGGTCGGATCTGCTGATCGACGGCGTCTATCTCGATACGAAGCTCAAGCATTGCCAGTTCTGCGTAACCATCTCGGAGTACAACCGCCGCTACATTTTGCAGCATTTCCCGGGAATCGACCGCGGGAAGATTATGGTTTCGCGGTTGGGAGTCGAGAGTCCGGGGCGCGTGGAATCCCGCCCGGCCAGCGATCGTGCCCGCACTTTGAGATTGCTGGCTGTAGGCCGGCTCCATGCGGTGAAAGATCATGCGTTTCTGATTCGTGCCTGTGCTCGACTGCGCGATCACGGAGTCGACTTTGAGTGCCGGATCGCCGGGGAGGGGCCGGAGCGGGAGCGCATAGAACGGTCGATACAAAAGAGCCGACTGCAAGACCGGATCAAACTGCTGGGGCAGGTCGCCCGGGAGCAGATGGATTCGCTCTACCGCTGCGCCGATGTGGTGGTTCTTACCAGCCGCAGCGAAGGAATTCCTTTGGTTCTGATGGAAGCGATGGCGCGGGGAAGAATTGTGCTCGCGCCTGCGATCACAGGGATTCCGGAGCTTGTCGTCGCGGGAAAGACGGGCTTCCTCTATGCGCCCGGGGTTGTGAAGGATTTCGTGGCGAAACTTCTCTTCCTGCAAAGATCTATGGCTTCGGAGAATCGCGATGGGGGGAGTCGACTGGCCTGGATCCGGCACGCGGCGCGGGCGCAGGTTCTGCACAACTTTAATCGCCAGACAAACCTGACAGATTTTGCCGACCGGTTTCTGCAGCGGATCACGGCCAAGGAATTAGCCGACGACGATTTCGCGAATCAGGATTTCCCGAATCATGACTGGAGCCCTCCCGATGAGGATCTTGTTTTGCAACAAATATAACTACGCCTTCAGCGGTACGGAGGTGTACCTGTTCGAGGCCATGGAACTCCTGCGTTCCAGGGGACATGAGGTAGCGCTGTTTTCGATGGCCGATTCGCGGGGCGCAACTACACCGTATGACCGCCATTTCGTGCCGCACATCGATTTCAAGAAGCAGGCGGGATGGGTGCAAAAGGCGAGGCTGGCTGGCCGCGCGATTTATTCGCGCGAAGCGCGGCGGCGGATTCGGGCGATGATCTCGGAATTCCGGCCGGATGTGGCCCATGTGCGGAATATCTACCATCATCTGTCGCCCTCGATTTTGTGGGAGTTGAAGGCGCAGAAAATTCCGGTTCTCTATCACTTGAACGATTTCAAGGTGCTATGCGCGAGCTACAACCTGGTTTCGCGTGGAGAAGCATGCGAGGCCTGCAAGGGCGGCGAATTCTGGCACGCGCTACAGGAGAAATGTTATCCGGGATGGGGCCCGCGGATGACGCTGGTGGCCGAGGCGTACGTCCACAAATGGCTGGGCACCTACCGGAAATGCGTGGATTGCTTTCTTGCACCCAGCCAATTTGTGCGCGACAAGTTTGTAGAGCATGGATGGGACCCGGCGAAATTCGAAGTTCTTCCGCATTTTCAGGATGTCAAGGCCGTTGCTGAACGCCGAGCTGAGAATGCTCCGCTGCTTTATTTTGGCCGATTGTCGCGGGAAAAGGGAGTAGACGACCTGCTGCACGCCATGCGGCGGTTGCCAAGTCTTCGGCTGATCATTGCGGGAGATGGACCGGAGCGCGGCAGGCTGCAGCAACTGGCGGATGAGATGGGATTGGCCAACGTGGAGTTTGCCGGTCAAATGCGGCGGGCGGAGTTGGATCGCGCGATCTCTGGCTCGCGTTTCACCGTGCTGCCGACGCACGCGTATGAAACGCTGGGCAAGACCATTCTTGAATCCTATGCGCGAGGGCGAACGGTGGTGGCCACGGATATGGGATCGCGGCGGGAGTTGGTGCAGGCGGGTAAGACGGGGCTTTTGTACCAAATGGGCGATGTGGGCCAACTGGCAGGGGCGATTCAGTTGCTGAGCGCACGACCCGATCTGGCGGAAAAAATGGGCATGGCCGGCCGGGAGCAAGTACGGGAGAGGTATACGGCTGAGGCACATTATGAAGCGTTGGTCGATTTGTACGAGCGTCTGGCCGAGGGAAAAAGGCGAACAGCAAGTCCTGCAGCGGCAACGTTCAAGAAGCCCACGGTTCGTGTTGCATTCATTGGCGGGCGTGGCGTCGTGTCGAAGTATAGCGGCATCGAGACTTACTACGAAGAGATTGGCCGACGGCTGGCGGGGATGGGGCACGAAGTCACAGCATATTGCAGGACCTACTTCACTCCGCCGGGGAAACAACACAATGGCATGCGGATCGTGCGGCTGCCAACCATCCGATCGAAGCATCTGGAAACGGTGGTGCATACGTTTCTCAGCACGCTTCACGTTTTGACGCAGCCTTGCGATGTGGTGCACTATCACGCGCTTGGGCCGGCGCTGTTTTCGTTTATCCCGCGTCTGGTTAGAAAAAAAACGGTGGTCACGGTGCAGGGGTTGGACTGGCAGCGAAAAAAATGGGGGCGCCTCGCTTCGGCAGTCCTGCGACTGGGGGAGCGGGCGGCGGTAAGTTTGCCTACTCGCACCATGGTGGTCTCGCGAGCGTTGCAGAAACACTACGTGGAAGGGTTTGAGGCGGAGACGCTTTATGTTCCGAATGGCGGTGTGCTGCGGGAGCGGCGTTCGCCGGACAAGATTCTGGATTGGGGCCTCTCGCCCGGGAAATACATTTTATTTCTTGGGAGATTTTCTCCGGAAAAGGGCTGCCATCTGCTGGTCGAGGCGTATGAGCAGCTCGACACTGACATAAAACTCGTGATGGCCGGGGCGTCGAGCTACTGCGACGATTATTCGCGCCAACTGCGGAGTCATGCCAACGAGCGGATCATGATGCTGGACTGGGTATCGGGAGAAGCTCTGGACGAGTTGCTGACCAATGCCATGCTGTTTGTTTTGCCTTCGGATCTGGAGGGTCTGTCTCTGGCTCTGCTGGATGCGATGGGCGCCGGACTATGCGTGCTGAGCAGCGATGTGGCCGAGAATCGCGAAGCCATAGATGACGCGGGATTTACCTTCCGGCAGGGCGATGTGGCGGACCTGGCGGATCGACTGCGCTTCCTGATTGCGCATCCGGCGGTGCGCGAGGCGGCGGGACGGGCTGCCAAACGCCGCATCCGAGAGCACTACCAGTGGTCGCAGATTGCCGGGGAGATTGAGCGCGCGTACTTCGACATGATGGGCTGGAAATTGCCGGAGACTGCGGGCAGGAAGCCGGTTGTTGGCTCGAAGCAGATTGCAGCGGCGCAGCGAAAGGCCGGGTAGAGCAACAAGGTCCAACCGACAGAAATATTCTAACTCGCATCAAATCGGAGGTATCAACAAGAGGACGGGGTGAATCCCGTCCTTTTGTTTACAATTAATTGTTTGTCACCGGCAAAGAGTGTGACGAGCGGTGCGCGTGCGAGTCAATCCGCGTGTGAATCAGCCGAACGAATTTCAGATATGGAAAACACGATCCTCGTCACTGGCGGTGCAGGGTTCATTGGATCCAATTTCATCTTGCAGCGGATGAAACAGGATGCGGCTTCAGTCGTGAATCTGGACAAACTCACCTACGCGGGGAATCTGCGCAACCTGGAGGCAATCGCGAACGGCAAGCGATATGAGTTTGTGCATGGCGATATTGCCGACCGCAGCCTGGTGCGCAGCCTGCTTGAACGCTGCGCGCCGCGGGCTATTGTGCATTTTGCGGCTGAGAGCCATGTGGATCGTTCCATCCGGGGGCCGGACGATTTTTTGCGCACGAATGTGGATGGAACTTTCGCGCTGCTCGAAGAAGTGCGGACGCATTGGGCTGGGCTGACCGAGGGAGAGAAGGCCGACTTCAGATTTCTGCACGTTTCCACGGATGAAGTGTATGGCTCGCTGAGACCGGATGATCCGGCGTTTTCCGAGAGCACAGCTTACTCACCCAACAGTCCTTATGCTGCGTCGAAGGCGGCGTCCGATCATTTTGTGCGCGCTTATCATCACACGTATGGATTGCCGACGCTGACCACGAACTGCTCGAATAATTATGGACCGTTTCAGTTCCCGGAAAAATTGATACCGCTGGTGATTCTGAACGCGCGCGACGGCAAGCCTCTTCCCGTTTATGGGGACGGAAAGAACGTCCGCGATTGGCTTTACGTGGAGGATCACTGCGAAGCAATCGCGACCGTGCTCAAGCGAGGTCGAGTGGGGCAAACTTACAATATCGGCGGCTGGAACGAGAAGCGGAACATCGACATTGTGGAAACAATCTGCGACCTTGTCGATGAGATGGCTGGTAGCCGCGGCGCTTCTCGGCGAGAGCTTATCACTTTCGTGAAGGATCGTCCGGGACACGACCGGCGTTACGCGATGGATGCGACGAAGATTGAGCGGGAACTTGGATGGCGTCCGCGGGAAACATTTGAGAGCGGCATCCGCAAGACCGTGCGGTGGTATCTGGAGAATGATGAGTGGGCGCGCGACGTAACCAGCGGCAGCTATCGGCAGTGGATTGAAACGCATTACTCTTCTTGAAACGGCGGTTGGAAGAGTAGTGGTTTAGTTTGATAAGGAGGCGAGCCAAACGCGCGATTAATGCGTCGCAAAGAACGCGACGCACCGCGCGGCTCGCCCAGATTCCTCACGGCGCAAAGAACGCTTGTTCGGAATGACAATCTATGATGCAAGGTTCGAAGACAAGCTATAAGGGAATCGTTCTGGCGGGAGGATCGGGAACACGGTTGTATCCCGTGACGCACGCCATGGGGAAAAGTCTGCTGCCGGTTTACAACAAGCCCATGATTTATTACCCGCTGTGTACGCTGATGCTGGCGGGGATTCGCGACATTCTTCTTATTACCACTCCGGAGGACGTGTTCAAGTTTCAAGCGCTGCTCGGGGACGGGAGTCAGTTTGGAATCGAGTTGCAATATAAGGTGCAGCACAAACCGGAAGGAATTGCGCAGGCATTCCTGGTGGGCGAGGCGTTTCTTGGAGGCAGCGCCTGCACGCTGGTGCTGGGGGACAATATTTTTTACGGTCACGACCTGGCCAAAGACCTGCGCGAGGCCGCAAGCAAGACGCGAGGAGCCCGCGTGTTTGCCTATCCGGTGCACGATCCGGAGCGATATGGGGTTGTGGAATTCGATGGCGCGGGGAAGGCTTTGAGCATCGAGGAAAAACCCAAGCAGCCGAAATCGCGGTACGCGGTGACGGGACTTTATTTTTACGACAGCCAGGTGGTGGAGATCGCGAAGTCGCTGAAGCCGAGCCCGAGGGGCGAGTTGGAGATTACCGACGTGAACAAAGCGTATCTCGAGCGCGGGCAATTGGAGGTGGTGGTGATGGGGCGAGGCATGGCCTGGCTGGACACGGGCACGCACGAGTCGTTGATGGATGCGTCGCTCTACATTCAGGCGATCGAGAAGAGGCAGGGCCTGATGGTGGCTTGTCCCGAAGAAATTGCGCTTCGCTCCGGTTACATCACTGCCGAGCAGGTGGAACGAATTGGGAACTCGATGAAGAACAATAGCTACGGCGCGTACCTGTTGCAACTTTTGCGCGAGAAGGTATTTTGATGGACGCGGCCGAAGCCATTCGCGCAGGCGTGGAGGCGCTCAAGAAAATTCCGACGTCGCTGCCGGGCGTGTTCGCACTTGAGCCACGGGTATTTGGAGACGAGCGCGGATTTTTTTTCGAAAGCTACAACCAGCAGATCATGGCGGAGGTGGGAATTGCCGAGAACTTTGTGCAGGATAATCACTCCTGTTCGTCGCGCAACGTTCTGCGCGGATTGCATTATCAGTTGAAGCATCCGCAGGGAAAGCTGGTGCGCGTGGTTGAGGGGGAAATTCTGGACGTTGCCGTCGACATGCGGCGCAGCTCTCCGACGTTCGGCGGATGGGAAGCGGTGCGATTGTCGGGAGAAAACAAGCGGATGTTGTGGATCCCGGCGGGCTTTGCGCACGGGTTCCGCGTGCTTTCGGAGAAGGCTCACGTACTTTACAAAGCGACTGATTTCTATGCCCCGGCGCACGAACGCACCATTTTCTGGAACGATCCCACGCTAAAGATCGACTGGGAACTCGACAGCGAACCGACGGTGTCGGCAAAAGACCAGCGGGGCGTGGCTTTCCGCGACGCCGAGAGTTTCGACTAAATCGACTAATCTCCATGCGAGTAACAATTTTCGGCGCCTCCGGATTGCTCGGCAAGGCGCTCATGCAAGAGTGGCGCGGGGACGCGGTGACCGGAGTCGGCTCGCGCGATGCGGACATCCGCGATACGAAGCGGGTGCAAGAGGTGTTGCGAAAGACGTGCCCGGAGTGGATTGTGCTGGCCGCAGCTTACACGGATGTGGACGGGTGCGAGAGCAATTCGGATTTAGCGTTTGCGGTGAATCGCGATGGAGCGCTCCACGTGGCCGCGGCGGCGAAGCAGGTTGGAGCGCGGCTGGTATTTCTCAGCTCCGATTACGTTTTCGATGGAAAAAAGACCGCGCCCTATGAGACGGGGGACGTGCGAAATCCGCAGAGCGTTTACGGACGCACGAAGGCCGAAGCCGAGATCAAACTGCTGGAACTGATGCCGGAGTGTTGCATCGCGAGGACGTCGTGGTTGTTTGGAACCGGCGGGAAATGTTTTCCTGACACAATCTTGAAGCTGGCCGCCAGCCGACCGGCGCTCGACGTGGTGAACGATCAGCGCGGTTCTCCGACGTACGCAGTCGATCTGGCGAGGGCAATCGTTGAGCTCTGCCGCAAAGATGCTGCCGGAATTTTTCACGTGACCAACGCCGGCGACTGCACGTGGTTTGAGTTTGCGCAGGAAATTGTAAAGAATTCGGGGCTTGCGACCACGGTACGGCCGGTGAGCAGTGCGCAGATGGCACGGCCCGCGCCGCGGCCGGCGTATTCGGTTTTGTCGGCGACGCGTCTGCAGTCTCTCGGGATCGAAATGCCGCCGTGGCGCGATGCGTTGCGGCGTTACCTCGAGCAGCGACAAGTCGCAAGCCAGCGTTGAGATTGGCTCAGAGCGATTACTTCGGTAATGCTCTGTATATTTCCTCGCCCACATAAACTCATACCGTGGGCTCAATTTCCTGGCGACAACCGAGCAAGTGGACGGGAATCGTGTGCGCAGTGGTGTGCGTTCACGTGGTCGTGTCGGTGATGGCTCCACGAAGCATTGGACTCACTACGTTCGGCGACCTGGCGCAGTGTGTGCTGCTTTTTTGCGCCACGCTGGGGATGCTCTCGAACCTCAAAACCAGCTACAAAAAGGCGAAGCTTTTCTGGGCTCTGATGGCGTTCGGCTGCGGCATGTGGCTGTTCACGCAGATTCTTTGGACTTACTTCGAAGTGTTCTTGCGCCAGGATGCGCCGAACCCCTTTGTTGGAGACGTGATTTTGTTCCTGCACGTGGTGCCGATGATGGCGGCGCTGGCCGTGCAGCCGCATATCGAGCGGAATGATCACTCGTTGCGGCTCGTCTCTGTGGACTTTCTTTTGCTGCTTACGTGGTGGCTCTACCTTTACTTATTTATCGTGATCCCGTGGCAGTACGTTTCGCCGAATGAAGCCGTGTATGGGCGCAGCTTTGATCAGCTCTATGCTTCGGAACAGATTGTGCTGATTGTGGGAGCGGCGCTGATCTGGAAGCGCAGCCGGGGGGCCTGGCACACGATTTACGGGCAGTTTGTTCGGGCCGCATTGTTTTACAGCGGTGGATCGATTCTTGCCGGGGTGGCCATCGACTCTCATCGTTACTACACGGGCAGTCTTTATGACGTGCCGCTGGTCGCGGCGATGGCGTGGTTTGCAACCATGGGCTTCATGGCGCGCAGAATTTCGCCGGGAGGACCGAGCCAGGAGGCGCCGCATCACGACCACAACATGTGGACGGCGCGGCTGGCGATGATGGCCGTATTCTCCACCCCGCTCATGGTGGCATGGGCAGAGTTTGGGGAGGGAGCGCCGGCGCGGGTACGCTCTTACAGGCTGATGTTGACTGCGGGGGCGATGGTTTTGATGGGTACTCTGGTATTTCTTAAGCAGCACTGGATGGACCGCGAATTGATCCATCTGTTGCGCCTGTCGCGGCAGAATCTTGATGAGATGTGCAAGCTGAAAGACGAGCTGGAGAGCAAAGAACAGTCCTTGCGATGGCACAGTCTGGAACTGCAGCGCAAAAATCTTGAACTGCAGGAGATCTCGTTCACCGACGCTTTGACCGGGGTGTGGAACCGGCGTTATCTGGAAGAGATTCTCGCGGCCGAGGCGGGACAAGTTTTGAGAAATTACGAGCGGGCGCGGGGCAGCGACATTCGCAAACTCGATCATCGCGACCTGATTTTTATCATGGTGGATGTGGACTTCTTCAAAGAAGTGAACGATATTCATGGTCATCCCGCGGGCGATCGCTTGCTGCAGCGCGTGGCGGAGCGATTGATGAGGGTTGTGCGCAAGTCCGACGTGCTGGTGCGCTGGGGCGGCGAAGAATTTCTGATCATGTCACGCTCGGCCGACCCGGGGGGCACTGCCGCTTTCTGCGAACGTATTCTGAACATTATGTCGTCGGGAGCTTTCGACCTTGGGCACGGGGTCCAGGTGCGGAAGACTTGCTCGGTGGGATGGGCGCCATTCCCGTGGAGCCGCGGCGCGTATGAGGCGGTTTGCGCGGAGGAGATCATCGAACTCGCCGATAGCGCGCTCTACCGGGCAAAGGCCGCGGGGCGAAACCAGGGAGTTGGAATTCTGCCGGGCGATGGGGTGGCGGCGAATCCGAAGGCAATTACGCTGCAAAACCTGCGACAGGACGAGGGGGTTCTGACGCGGATGGTGAGAGTGCAGAATTCCATCGGGGGCAGCGTCCACGTCCCGGCTGAAGATATGGTGTCGAACGAACAGCGCGATGCCTAAGTTGGCGCATCTACATTTTCGCTTCACAACTTGAGCGGGCAGATTCGTTGCTCCGTGCCGCTTGACCTCTCACAGCAAGGTTGAATACAGTGAGGAACTGTCTTGCCAGCTTGCAAGGTTGGCGCGAAGGAAAGACTGCGCGTGAAGGAAAGGACTCCGAGGCGGATTCGATGATGAATGCAAAAGCGGGTTCCCGCAAGACCGGCCTGCGCCAGAAGGGGCAACTGATGTCGGCATCAGAGATTGAGCGGACGCTGGTCCGTCTGGCGTATGAGATTGTTGAGAAGAACGGCGGCGTCGATGGGTTAGGACTGGTGGGAATTCGACGGCGCGGCGTGCCCATTGCGGAGCGGCTGGGCAAGATCATCACACGCATCGAGAATGCGGAGGTTCCAGTCGGCACGCTTGATATTACTTTTTATCGCGACGATCTTTCGACTCTGGGACCGAAACCGGTTGTGCAGGAGAAGGAGATTGGGTTTTCGATTGAGGACAAGAACATCGTTCTGGTCGACGACGTTCTTTTCACCGGGCGCACGACGCGGGCCGCCCTGGACGCGTTGTTCTCGCATGGCAGGCCGCGACGAGTGCAGTTGTGCGTGCTGATCGACCGCGGGCATCGTGAACTTCCGGTCGAGGCCAGCTTTGTGGGACGCAACGTTCAGACCTCGATGAACGAGGTCATCGAGGTGAAGTTAACCGAGATTGATGATGCGGAGAAAGTTTTGCTGATGGAGAAGTAGGCTGGCAGGAAAAGGCACAGCGGAAAGATAAAGGACGGCGCCGACGCGCCGTCCTTGTTTGTTGAAGCGATGAGCTACACCAACCTGGCGCAGATCGCTTTGGTTTGCGTGTAATTGTTTAGAACGTCGTGGCCCATCTCGCGGCCCCAGCCGGATTGCTTGTATCCGCCGAAGGGCAGCGCGGCATCGAAAATGTTGTAGCAGTTGATCCACACCGTGCCGGCGCGCAGAAGGTCGGCGGTGCGGTGGGCCTTGCTGATGTCGCGGGTCCAGACGGCAGCAGCCAGGCCGTATTCGCTGTTGTTGGCGCGCGGCATAATTTCTTCGGGATCGTCGAACGGCATCGCCACGACAACCGGCCCGAAGATTTCTTCCCGCACCACCTTCATGTCTTCGCGAGCGTTCACAAGAACGGTGGGCTCGACAAAATAGCCCTTGTCACCTTTCTTGTGGCCGCCAGCGACGGCGGTGGCGCCTTCCGAGAAACCCGCTTCCAGATAACCGCAGACGCGGCTTAGCTGTTCCTCGGAGACGAGAGGTCCCATGCTGGTTTCAGGATCGAGACCCGAACCAACCTTGATTTTCTTCGCCTGGTTGGCGACGCCTTCGACGACTCGATCGAAGACTGGCTTCTCGATATAGAGGCGCGATCCGGCGCAGCAGCACTGGCCATGGTTGAAGAAAATGGCGCTCGCCGCGCCGGGGATGGCGGCGTCGAGGTCAGCGTCCTTGAAGACGACGTTCGGAGACTTTCCGCCGAGTTCCAGCGAAACTTTCTTCAAGTTGCCAGTCGCTGCATGGACGATTAGCTTGCCCACTTCCGTGGAACCAGTGAAAGCGATTTTGTCGACTTGAGGATGTGCAGCCAAGGCTGCTCCCGCAGTCTCGCCGTAGCCGGGAACAATATTCACGACGCCTTCGGGAAAACCCGCTTCCGTGATCAGCTCGCCGAGACGCAGCGCCGAAAGCGGCGTTTGCTCCGCCGGCTTCAGGACGACCGTGCAACCGGTGGCCAGCGCCGGTCCCAGCTTCCACGCGGCCATGAGCAGAGGGAAGTTCCAGGGGATGATCTGGCCGGCAACTCCGACGGGCTCGCGCTGAGTGTAGGCGAGATATTTTGCGCCGGGCGTATACGGAACCGAGAGCGGAATGGTATTGCCTTCGATCTTGGTGGCCCAGCCCGCCATGTAGCGGAACAGATCGACGGCGAGCGGCACATCGGCGGCGCGCGCGATGGTGAGAGGCTTGCCGTTGTCCAGGCTTTCGAGATACGCGAACTCTTCGGTGTGGGCTTCGAGTAGGTCGGCGAGCTTCCAGATAAGGCGTCCGCGCTCAGAGGCGGTAAGCTTGCGCCAGGGGCCGTGGTCGAAAGCTTTGCGCGCGGCCTTCACTGCTTGTTCGATATCTTCGCGATCGCCTTCGGCCACCTGCGCCAAAACTTCACCGGTGGCGGGGTTGTAGGTGGGAAAAGTCTTGCCGGAAATTGAGTTGACCCATTTGCCGTTGATCAACATTTTGCGCGGTTTATCGATGAAATCCGCGACTTGCGGATGAATCTGCGGAGACACTGCAATGCCCATATATCCTCCTTCTTAGATCGACATGGATCGAATACGAATTGGCATAACGCGATGCCAAAGATGCGGTGGCGGAGAAGAACAACCAAAAATATGCTAGTCCCGTGTGAGAACAAAAGCAATTGCGACTAGAGGTGGTGGCTGAGTTTGACATGGAAGCGAGCCAAACGCGCGATTAACGTGTCGCAAAGAGCGCGACACTTCGCGCGGCTCGCCCAGATTCCTCACGGCGCAAAGAACGCTTGTTCGGAATGACCGTTGAGCCGAATTATTCGCCGTAAGGGACCCAGATATTTTTTACTTGGGTGGCGTGCTCGAGGAACCAGCGTCCTTCGGCGAATTTTGCGTCGAACCAGTCGATGGCGCGGCCTTCGTTGGTCCAAACTTGTTTTAGATTTCCGATCGACATTGCTTTCGCGGCAGCGGCGTTGGCTTGGTCGCCGAAGGACCAGATGGCATCCACATCGTCGTGCTCGGCCAGGACTTTCAGGAGTTGGGATGCGGAACCGGTCACGATGTTTACCGCACCTCCCGGCATATCGCTGGTGTCGAAGAGTTGATAGAGATCGGCGGTGATGAGCGGGTATGACTCAGAAGGAACGGCGATCACGGTGTTGCCCATGGCGAGGGCGGGCATCACGAGCGAAAGAAAACCGAGCAGCGGGGCTTCGGTGGGACAGATGATGCCCATGGTTCCGAGCGGTTCGTTCATCGCGATGGCGATATTGCGGAATGGAGGATTGTGCACGGCGCCATCAAATTTGTCGGCCCAGGCGGCGTAAGAAAAGATGCGCTCGATACTGAGGTCGAGTTCCGCGGTCGCTTGCTGCGCTCCGACGACCGCGGAGAGGCTGCGAATCATTTCGTCACGGCGCTGAGAAAGATTTTCGGCGCAGTAATAGAGAACCTGCGCACGATTGTGCGCGGTTGCTTTCGCCCAAGCCCCGGCTTTGCGGGCGGCCTCGACGGCGTTGCGAACGTCCTTGCGGTTGCCGAGCGATGCTTCGCCCAAAAGATGCCCGTCGGGTGAACGCACTTCGATGCTGTAGCCCGAGTCGGGGCGAACCTGTTTGCCGCCTATGTAGAGCTTCACGGTGCGATCTATGGCGGGTGTGTTGTTTTCCAACTCTTCATTGTCGGGGGGAACCGCAGGCGCCTGCACAGCGGACAACTTGGGAGCGTTCTTGAACCACGACGGTTGCAAATATTCGAGCAGGCCTTCTCGGCCACCCTCGCGACCGTATCCGCTCTCGCGATAGCCACCGAAGCCGCAGGAGGCGTCGAACAGGTTGGTGCAGTTCACCCAGACCACTCCAGCTTTGAGTTGCGCGGCAACATGCAGAGCAACGTTGATGTTCTCGCTCCAGACGCACGCGGCCAGGCCGTAGACCGTATTGTTGGCCAATTCGACGGCTTCCCTGGGAGTGCGAAAGGTCATTGCAGCAAGCACGGGTCCAAAAATTTCCTGCTGCGCAACAATAGAGGTGGGGTGAACGTTGCTCAAAAGAGTGGGTGGATAATAAAAGCCGCGAGCGGGCAAGACGACCGGCGGTTGCCAGCAGGTTGCGCCGTCCGCGATTCCCTGGCCGACCATGCGCTGGATACGATCGAGTTGCACTTGCGCCACTATGGCGCCGATGTCGATTGCCTTGTCGAGCGGAAGACCGACGCGAAGAGTGCTCATGCGGTCGCGAATCTTGCCCATCAACGTCTCGGCGATACTTTCCTGCATCAAGAGGCGCGAACCAGCGCAGCACACCTGGCCCTGGTTGAACCAGATTCCGTCAACCAATCCTTCGACTGCGCTGTCCAAGTCAGCATCTTCGAAAATGACGAAGGGAGATTTGCCTCCGAGTTCGAGCGACAAGCGTTTGGGAGTTGCGGCGGTGGCACTGCGAATCGCGCGTCCGACTTCGGTCGAGCCAGTGAACGCGATTTTATCCACGTCGGGATGTTTCACCAGCGCTTCACCGGTCGCGCCGTCGCCGGTCACGATGTTGACGACTCCGGCGGGCAATCCGGCTTCCTGGCAAAGTTCTGCGAACGCAAGAGCAGTGAGGGGAGTAAATTCAGCCGGCTTCAAGACGACCGTGTTTCCGGTGGCGAGAGCGGGAGCAATCTTCCAGGCCGCCATGAGGAGCGGAAAATTCCAGGGAATGATCTGGCCCACGACGCCGCAAGGCTCATACTCGGGAAATTCCTGATCGAGAAGTTGCGCCCAGCCGGCGTGGTAATAGAAATGGCGCACGACCAGGGGAATGTCGATGTCGCGGCTCTCGCGGATGGGCTTGCCGTTGTCCATCGTCTCGAGAACGGCGAGAAGGCGGGAGTGTTTCTGCACCAGCCGCGCCAGCGCATAAAGATAGCGCGCACGGATATGGGGAGTGCGCGCCCGCCACTTTGGAAATGCAGCGCGGGCAGCGGCGACGGCGCTGTCGATGTCGGCGGATGAACCCTGGGCGACGGAAGCGAGTTTCTCTCCTGTGGAGGGATCGATGGTGTCGAAGTATTCGCCGGCGGCTGGAGCGTGCCACGCACCGTTGATGAAGTGGTTGAAGCGATGAGTGTGGCGCTGCAACCAGGAGTTGGCTTCCTTCGGATCTTCTGGAGCGGGGCCGTACTCCATGGTCACGAATTTTTCGGCGATACTCATTTTTCAGGACCCTCGTGGCGCTCGATTCTGTTACCGCAATTGGTCCGGCTAAGCGATCGGATGACGGTATTCCGCCGAATAACGCCCGGTTGCGTGGTGCTCGAGTTGGCGCTCGATATCAGCCAACAATCCGCTGACGCCGAAGCGAAAGAGATCGGCGTGAATCCACGAATCGCCGAGTTCCTCCTTCATCATGGAGAGCCAGTCGGTCGACTGTTTGGCGGTGCGAATTCCGCCGGCCGCTTTGAAACCGACAGCCATGCCGGTTCGCTCGGCATAATCGCGAATGGCGCGGGCCATCACCAGGCCAACGGGCAACGTGGCGTTGACAGACTCCTTGCCGGTTGAAGTTTTGATGAAGTCGGTTCCGGCCATCATGGCGACGACGCTGGCGCGCGCGACATTGCGCAAGGTCTGCAGGTCGCCGGTGGCGAGAATGACCTTCATGTGAGCGGCGCCGCAGGCTTGTTTGAAGGCCGCAACCTCATCGTAGAGCGCCTGCCAGCGGCCGCCGAAAACATGGGCTCGCGTGATCACAACGTCGATTTCGTCGGCGCCAGCTTCGACCGAACGGCGAATCTCGGCAACCCGCTCTGCCAGCGGTGACAGGCCAGCGGGAAAGCCTGTGGACACGGCTGCGACGTGAATGCCACTTCCTTCGAGAGCGTGCAACGCGGTTTCGACGAACAGATGGTAGACGCAGACTGCGGCGACCTTCAGATCGAGTTCTTCGATTCCAAGCTTGTGTTGCAGATCATGTTGCACGGGCTGGCGCGCTTTTGCGCAGAGGCGGCGTACACGTTCGTCGGTGTCGTCGCCGGAAAGCGTGGTCAGGTCCATGCAGGAGATCGCGCGCAGAAGCCAAGCGGCCTGCCATTCTTTTTTCACCGTTCTTCGCGCGATTTGCGTCTGCGCGCGGCGCTCTACGGCGCTGGTGTTCACTCGAACTTCCTGCACCCAATTCAGATCGAGAGGAATGCCGGAGTTGGGCTGGAGGGCGCGCCCGGCGAGGGTCGCGAAGGACGCTCGCGACGCAGAGGCCATTTCGTGGGACTCGGGATGTTTGCGGTCTACCGGCACCGATTTCTTTCCCTCGAATCGTAATTGTACGGCAGGAAATGGGGCAAGGCGAATTCGCTTTTGCGGGTGGTGTTGGTTGATTCACATACTCAAGAAAAAACCATGAATTGAAGGCGAGGGTTTACAATGGCGCTCGATCTCACCATTTCACTGCGAGCATTTTCGTGATGCGCAAGGAAACACCGCCTGCGGACGTGCCAGCAAGAGTGCTGCGCGCGGCAAAGAAAGTCATGAAGAACGCTCATGCGCCCTACTCGAAGTTTCGCGTGGGAGCTGCGATTCTTCTGACGAACGGAAAGATTTTTTCGGGCTGCAATGTGGAAAACGCTTCGTATGGGATGACCAACTGCGCCGAGCGCACGGCGATTTTCTCGGCGGTTGCTGAACTTGGCCCGAAGATTGAGATTCGCGCGGTTTCGGTAGTGAACGATCAGGGAGTGCCGTGCTCGCCTTGCGGCGCATGCCGCCAGGTCATTTACGAGTTCGGTCCCGATGCAACGATTTACTTTCAAGGTGCGGCGGGGCCGAAAAAGGCTCACATCACCGAACTTCTTCCAGAAGGATTCCGCCTCAAGTGAATCCGGCCACTCTGCAGATTTTCCGCGCCGTCGACGTCATCCGCAAGAAGCGGGATGGCGGCGAATCGTCTCGCGGCGAAATCGAATACTTGGTGAGTGCGTACACTCGCGGCGACATTCCCGATTATCAGGTTTCGGCATGGCTGATGGCGGTTGTGCTGCGGGGCATGACGCGCGCCGAGACCGCTGCGCTGACGGACGCCATGTTGCACTCGGGTGAAGTGCTGGATTTGTCGTCGCTCGCGGCGAAGAAAATCGACAAGCACTCGACCGGGGGCGTGGGCGATAAAACTTCTTTGGTGCTGGCACCGCTCGCGGCGGCTGCGGGCGTGGCGGTTCCGATGATCAGCGGCCGCGGCCTGGGACACACTGGTGGCACGCTGGACAAGCTGGAGGCGATTCCGGGCTTCAATGTGAATCTTTCTGTGTCTCGATTTCGCCGCGTGCTCGAAATCTGCGGCTGCGCGATGATTGGCCAGACGGCGGAGATTGCGCCGGCGGATCGTAAGCTTTATGCGCTGCGGGATGTGACCTGCACGGTCGAGAGCCCCTACCTCATCTGCGCGTCGATCATGAGCAAAAAACTTGCGGAAGGCATTGACGCGTTGGTGCTCGACGTGAAGACCGGCTCCGGGGCGTTCATGAAGAAAGAAGAAGACGCCGCGTTTCTCGCCGAACTCATGGTTGAAACGGGCGAGCGAATGGGCAAGCAAGTCGTGGCGCTGATCACGGATATGGATCAACCGCTGGGATGCATGATTGGCAATGCGCTGGAGGTTGTCGAAGCGGTGGAGGTTTTGCGCGGTGAAGGGCCGAAAGACTTGCGCCAGCTCTGCGTCGAACTTGCGGGCTGGATGCTGCATCTGGGCGGAGTTTGCGACACGGTTGCGGAGGGAAAGAAGCAGAGCGAGAAACTGATCGCCTCGGGAGAAGCGCTCGACAAGTTTCGCGAGATGGTGGAGCTGCAGGATGGGGATCCGCGAACCATTGACGATCCAAAGAAACTTCCTCAGGCTCGGAATACGATGATTGTTTCGAGTGCGAAGGAAGGATATCTGGCGTCTTTGCAGTGCGAGCAGGTTGGAACGGCGTGCGTGATTCTGGGCGGCGGGCGCGAACGCAAGGAAGATTCGGTCGATCCCGCGGTGGGAATCGTGCTGCACAAAAAGGTCGGCGACGCCGTCTCGGTTGGCGAGCCGCTGGCGACGATCTACTACAATGCGGAAGAGCGCGCGACGCGCGCCAAGCAACTGTTAGAAGAGAGTTATGAGATCGCCGGCTCACCGGCTCGCGAGAAGAGGCCGTTGATCCATCGATTGATCGACCAGCGAGTCATAGACCAGCGAATCATAGAGAAGTCCGGAGAGAAAAACTGAATGGGACGATTCACTGGAATTCTCGGCCTCTTGTGCATGCTGGGATTGGCCTATGCCTTTTCGACGGACCGACGCGCGATTCGCCTGAAGACAGTGGCGTGGGGCTTGGGGCTGCAGTTTGCGTTTGCCGTGTGCGTGTTGAGGATTGAAGCGGGACGGCGAATTTTTCAGAGCGCCGGCAACGTGGTCAGCCGGCTGCTTAGCTACTCTTATGTCGGCTCGCAATTTGTTTTCGGCGATCTCGGGAAGCAAGGCGCCGCGTTTTATTTCGCTTTTCAAGTATTGCCGACCATTATTTTTATCTGCGCATTTTTCGCGGTGCTGTATCACTTCGGCGTCATGCAGTTCATCATTAAGATTGCCGCCTGGGTCATGACGCGGGTGATGGGGGCCAGCGGCGCGGAGTCGCTCAACATTGCGGCCAGCATTTTCATGGGACAGACGGAAGCGCCCGTGACCATCCGGCCGTTTCTGCCGGATTTGACGCACTCGGAACTTATGACCGTGATGACCAGCGGCATGGCTCACGTGTCGGGCGGAATCATGGCGGCGTACATCGCGTTCGGTATAGAGCCGAAACACCTATTGAGCGCGGTCATCATGACGGCGCCCGGTACGCTGCTCATGGCGAAGATGCTGGTGCCCGAGACCGAGCAGCCGAAGACCGCGGGACGAGTGGTGATGCCCGAAGGTGAAGAACAAACCGAGAAAGAAGAAAATCTGCTGGGCGCAGTCGCCCGCGGAACGACTGACGGCCTGCACATGGCTTTGAACATCGCGGCCATGTTGATTGCGTTCCTTGCGCTGATCGCTCTTGCGGACGGCATTCTTGGCGGCATTCACCATTGGGTGAGCTGGGTTCCGGCGAGTCTGGAAAAGATTTTCGGCGCTGTGTTCGCTCCGGTTGCGTGGGTGATTGGCGTTCCCTGGCGCGACTGCGGAGTGATTGGAACCCTGCTTGGCACGCGCATGGTGCTGAACGAACTGGTCGCGTTCTCCTTGCTGGGGCCGATGAAAGCGGCACTCGATCCACGGTCGTTCACCATTGCCACGTTCGCGCTTTGCGGCTTTGCGAATTTGAGTTCGATTGGAATTCAGATCGGCGGAATCGGGGCGCTCGCGCCGAACAAGAAGGGCGAACTGGCCCGGCTGGGAGTTCGCGCCATGCTGGCGGGAACCATGGCCAACCTGATGTCAGCTTCCATCGCGGGCATGCTGCTTTAATCCGAATGAGGTTTTCGAAAAAGGAGTTCCTTCCGTGAAACAAGTGCGCATCACTTCCATTCTCTTTCTAGCTTGCATTCTCTCTTGTCTGACCAACGCTTTTTCGCAGGCTGCTCCGAGGCGAGTGATCATTGACACCGATCCCGGCACGGACGATGCGATGGCGATCATCCTTGCGCTGAATTCGCCGGAGTTCAAAGTGGAAGCGTTGACGGTGGTGCCGGGGAACGTGGAAGCGTGGCAAGGATTGGAGAATGCGTTGAAGATCGTTTCGCTGGCGGGACGGTGCGACGTAATTGTGGCAGGAGGAGCGCAACATCCGCTGAATCAGAAGCTGATCACGGCGCAGTTCTGGCACGGGAAGAACGGGTTGGCCGATGTGGAGCTGCCGGCTTCGAAATGCAAAGCCGATCCGCGGTTTGGTCCGGACCTCATCATTGAGATGGTTCACAAATATCCGCACGAGATCACGCTGATTCCGGTGGGGCCGCTCACTAATATTGCGCTGGCGGTTTCGAAGGATCCTTCGATTGCGGGGTTGGTGAAGAATATCGTCATCATGGGCGGTTCGATCTCGGGCGGAAATGTGAATGGGGCGGCGGAAGCGAACATCTACAACGACCCGGAAGCGGCGCAGATTGTGTTCAACGCGGGATGGATGGTGACGATGGTCGGCTCGGATGTGGGCGAGCGGACGCTGATCACGCGGAAATATCTGGCGGAGTTGCAATCATCGCATGGACCGCAAAGCGACTTCATCGCGAAGATTGCGGACTTCTATTTGACTCGCAGCGAGAAGAGCGGATACAGCGGGGCTGCGATGTATGATCCGCTGGCGGTTGGAATTGCGCTGGATCCAACGCTGGGCACGCTCAAAGAAATGCACGTGGACGTGGAGACCAAGGGTGAGTTTACGCGGGGAGAGACCGTGGCGAATCGAATGGGATCGAATGAGAACAATGTTTTGCACGGTGACCACTATGAGATCGAAGGAGTCATCGAGCTCAAGCCGAATGCGCGGGTTTGCCTGGCATCGGATGCGGACCGATTTTTGAATTTGTTCGTCAGCCGGATTCGGGGCAAGTAGATTTTCTTTATCCGTATCCGTTTTTTTTCATCCGTAAGCGCGTGCGACCAGGAAAATTGCCAAGCCATAGAAGACGAACATCAGGGCGAGGTATATTTTTGCGCGCGGTCCAGAGTTCGCGAATTCTTTCCACGCGAGAATTCCCCAGAGGGCAGCAACCATTGGGGCGGATTGGCCGATGGCGTAAGAAATTGCCACGCCGGTGAAGCTTGCGGCGACAAGATTAAAGACCGTGCCGATGCCCCAGATGCATCCGCCGAAGAGCCCTAACAGATGCCCGGAGGCTGGGCCCGTGAAAAATCCACGGAAGCTTACGGGCTCGCCTACCAGCGGATGCTTCATGAAATAAATATTCCAGATGAAACAGGAGAGCAGGGCTCCAAGCGTCAGGAAAACGGCAGCACTGTAGGGGCCCAGCGGATTGCCGTGCATCGTCGTATGTGTCATCGCATGCGTCATAAACGGGGCCCACAGGCCCATCAGGATTCCGGAGACTACGCAGGTGATCAGACTCTTTTTCGAGACGGAACGTCCGGCGGCGGCGAGACTGCCGTAGGCTTTACCGTCCAAGAGCACTGCGATGAAGGCGCACGCGACGCCAATCGCCAAGAAAATCGCATTCCCTCTCGGTTGCAGGACATAGCTCAGGACGGTTCCGACGACCAGAGCGATTCCGATAGAAATGGGAAATGCAACGGCGAGTCCGGCCATATCGATCGCAGCTACGAGCAGGAGGTTGGCGAGATTGAAGAGTGCGCCTCCGATAAGCGCGTTCACAATGTTCGAAGTGTCGGCCGCATGGACGTTGTTCAGGAAGCTGGAGGAATTGTGCCCGGTGCTGCCCATCGTGAAAGCCAGAGCAAGCGAGACCAGGAAAATTCCGATGGCGTAGTCCCAGTAGAAAAGCTCGAAACGATAGCCTTTCACGCCCTTATAGGTGTTGGCCCAGGAACCCCAGCAAACAGCGCTGGTGATCATCATCAGCAGCGCGATGGTCAGACTCGATGGCGTGAACAATCGGTTCTCCTTAGATGTGTTAGCCGTTCACTTGCGAATAAGTCGCGCGCCGGAGGAACTCGCCCTGCCCGGCGTGGCCGAGAAACTTGTTTCCCTCAACGACGACGCGGCCGCGAGAGAGGACAACGTCGGGCATGCCGGTCACCTGAATGCCTTCGAACATCGAGTAATCCACACGCATGTGATGAGTTTTGGCGCTGATCGTATGTTTGCGATTGGGATCGAAGATTACGAGATCGGCGTCGCTGCCGACGGCAATCGTTCCCTTGCGTGGGTACAAGCCGAAGAGCTTCGCAGGCGTTGTGGATACGAGTTCGACGAATCGATTCACGGTGAAACGGCCTTGCGCGACGCCGCCGGAATAAATGAGGCTCATGCGATGCTCGATGCCCGGGCCGCCGTTGGGGATCTTCGTGAAGTCGTCGCGACCGAGCTCTTTCTGCTCTTTGAAACAGAATGGGCAATGATCGGTGGAGACGACCTGGAGGTGATCGCGCTTCAAACCGTTCCACAGTTTTTCCTGATGCCATTTTTCGCGAAGGGGCGGCGTGAAGACATATTTCGCGCCTTCGAAATCCGGGACGTCAAAGTTTTCGATGGAGAGATACAAATACTGCGGACAGGTTTCGGCGTAGACCGGAAGTCCGCGATCGCGAGCCTCGCGAACCTTTTCGAGAGCTTCGTTGCAACTCAGGTGCACGATGTAGATCGGAGCTCCCGCCATCTCGGCTAATGCAATCGCGCGGGAGACGGCTTCGGCTTCGGCTGTGGTGGGACGGGTAAGAGCGTGATACTTTGGCGCCTTCTTCCCTTCCGCGAGGGCCTGTTGCACGATTACGTCGATTGCGCTGCCGTTCTCGGCGTGCATGCAAATCAGGCCGCCGTTCTTCGCCGTTGTTTGCAGCGCGCGGAAGATGCTGGCGTCATCGAGCATGAAGACGCCAGGATAGGCCATGAAAAGTTTGAAGCTGGTCACGCCTTCGCCGACCAAAGCATTCATCTGTTGCAATTGACCTCCACCGATGTCGGTCACAATGCAGTGGAAGGCATAATCGCAGACGGCTTTCTTTGAGGCTTTCTCCATCCAGGTGTCAAAGGCCTGGCGCAGAGGCTGGCCTTTGTATTGGATGGCGAAGTCGATCAGCGTAGTCGTGCCACCGAAGGCCGCGGCGCGTGTGCCGGTTTCGAAATCGTCGGCACTGGTGGTGCCGCCGAAGGGCATATCGAGATGGGTGTGAACATCGATGCCGCCGGGAAAAACAAGTTTCCCCGACGCGTCGAGCACTTTCGTCGCGTTCTCTCGCGGAAGGTCTTTGTCCTTGCCGATGGCCGCGATCTTGCCGTCGGCGATGGCAACGTCTGCCACGTAGGTGTCCGTTGCCGTGACCACGGAGCCGTTGGCGATGATCGTGTCGAAACCCATCGATTCCTCCGATGCTGCCGCGTTGAAGCATGGTTGAGATGAAGAAGGAATTCTATGCTAAACTGCCGCACTTCACTGCGTGATAATTGTTGGGTGGGATGAAAGGGGCTGCGCCATGGAGTTTGGCATTACGCTGAAGCCGGATATTTCGGTTGAGCGCATTCTCGGCTTGACGCGCCAGGCTGAAGCCGCCGGCTTCGAGTACGGATGGATCTTCGATTCCCACGTTCTGTGGAAGGAACCGTACCCGTTGCTGGCGCTGATGGCTGCGAACACGCAGCGGATGCGGTTTGGCACGTGCGTGACGAATCCGGCAGTGCGCGACCTTACGGTTACGGCTAGCTTGTTCGCGACGTTGAATTTGATTTCCGGCGGAAGGATGGAGCTGGGCATCGGGCGCGGGGACAGCTCGAGGCGCGTGCTGGGCAAGAAGCCCGTGAGTTGGTCGCAGCTGGAAACCGCGGTGAAGATTTTTCGCGATCTTACTGCCGGGCGCGAGATCGAATATGAAGGTCAGCCGACGCGCCTGACCTGGGCCACTGTCTCGCCGCGAGTTTGGATCGCGGGATACGGGCCGAAGGTGTTGAACATGGCAGGCCGGGTCGCTGATGGAATCATTCTGCAGTTTGCCGATCCGGATCTCATTTCGTGGTGCCTGGGTTTTGTGAGAGACGGCGCAAGCGCGGCGGGGCGCGATCACAACCAGATCGAGGTAATGTCAGCGGCTCCGGTTTGGGTTTCTGACGATCTTGCTGTGGCGAGGGAGCGGGTGCGATGGTTTCCGGCGCTGGTTTCGAATCACGTGATGGATCTCATCCGGCAGTACAAGCCGGAGGATTTGCCGGCGGCGCTCACATCGTATGTGCAGGATCGGGGCGCGTACGATTATCAACATCACTGCGTAGTGGAGAGCGACAACGCGAATTTTGTTTCGGACGAAGTGGTCGACCGCTTCTGCCTGGTCGGTCCGGTTGAGGCACATCATGCGAAGCTGCGCAAGTTGGCCAGCGTGGGGGTTACGCAGTTCAATTTGTATTTGATGTGCGGGGACGAGGAGCAGACGCTGGAGATCTACGAACGTGAGGTTCTGCCGGAGTTTCAAAGCGCGAAGACGGGGTGCTGAAGCTACAAGGTGGTCTCAGGCTCAAACACGGCTGGGCGCGATAGTGGTGCAGTTTGGCTTATGCATGGATCAATTTAGCGGGAGATCCCTCGCTACGCCTGAAAAACGGCTCCGCTCAGGATGACAGGCACTACTACCCTGAGCGCTGAAACTTCATCATCGCGTAATAGAGCGCGAAGGAAACGGCAAAACCGACGAACCAGGAGTAATCGTAGAGCACGCGCACCGACGGGACCGCAAGTCCAACAAGAGCCGTACCTGCCCCGAGCAACAGCGCGATCACCGCGCGCCAGTTGAATCCTTTCGCATACTCGTAGATTCCGCCGCGAAGATACAGGTCATCCACCTGCAGAACGCATCTGCGAACGAGGAAGTAATCGCAGATCATGATGCCGGCGACTGGGCCGAGGAAGGCGGCGTAGCCACCCAGCCAGCCGAGGATGAAAGTTTTGTAGTCGGCGAGCAGCTTCCACGGCATCAGCGCGATGCCCATGAAGCAGGTGATCACGCCGCCGGTGCGGAAGCTGATTCGGCGAGGCCACAAATTCGAGAAGTCGTTTGCGGGCGAGACGACATTCGCTCCGATGTTGACGTTAAGCGTAGCCAGCAGAATTGCGATCAGCGAAATCACCACAGCCACGGGAGAGTGGAAGCGGCTGAGCAGTTGTACAGGATCTGAGATTGCGCTGCCGTAGATCACGACTGTGGCCGAGGTCACGGCGATGCCGATGAAAGCATAGAGAGTCATGGTGGTTGGCAGGGCAAGCGCCTGACCGATGACTTGCTCGCGCTGGTTGCGAGCGAAACGGGTGAAGTCGGGAATGTTCAGCGAGACTGTGGCCCAGAAGCCGACGGTGCCGTTAAGCGCAGGAACAAGAAACTTCAGAAAGCCGGCAACGTTAGTGAACCGCGAATGAGCTGACAACATGGGACCGAAGCCGCCCGCGGCATGATAGGCCCAGGCCAGGAGCAACAGGCCAACTCCTAGCAACACCGGCGCGCTGATTCCCTGCAGAATTCGAATGGATTCGATTCCCATGAGAATGACGGCGAGGTTGATGAGCCAGAACAGAAGAAAGCAAACAGCTGTGGCGTAGGGAAAATGCTTCCATCCGGGTGCGAGCGTGGCGAGCAGGGTGCTGATGGCTTCGCCGCCGATCCAGGCTTGAATGCCGAACCATCCGCAGGCAACCAGAGCGCGCAGAACCGCGGCCACGTTCGCGCCGAGAACTCCGAAGGAGGCGCGGGCTAATACTGGAAAGGGAACGCCGTACTTGGCGCCGGGGTGCGAGTTGAGCAACATGGGAACCAGTACGATCACGTTTCCCAGAAAAATTGTGAGCACCGCCTGTTTCCAGTTCATCCCGCCTGGATCAGGCTGGCCGCGAGCATGTAGGTGAGGATGTTGACCGACATCGAAACCCACAGCGCGGCGAAGTTATACGTGCCCCAGTCCCGGCGGGCGGCGTCGGCGGGCGCAAGATCGGGATTGTAGAGAGGACTGGATTCGATGCGGGAGCGGGGATGAGACGGATCGGGCGTGGACATGGGTCTCGGTTGGGAGGTCGCGCAGCCTCAGTCTGCGGCGGCTGCAGTCTCTCCGGTCTGGGCGGTGATCGGGCCGTAACTTTCGGGACGGCGGTCGCGGAAGAACTGCCAGACTTTACGGACTTCGGCGATCATATCCAGGTCGAGATCCGCTACCACGACTTCGTCTTTGTCGCGGCTGGCCTGGGCGATGATTTTTCCGCGAGGATTGCAGAAGTAACTCTTGCCGTAAAATTCGCCGATGCTCCAGGGCTTCTCGATGCCGACTCGATTAATAGCGCCGACAAAATAGCCGTTGGCGACGGCGTGCGCGGGCTGCTCGAGTTCCCAGAGATATTCCGAGAGGCCGGCAACTGTGGCGGAGGGATTGAAGACGATCTCTGCGCCGTTCAATCCTAGAATGCGCGCGCCTTCGGGGAAGTGGCGGTCGTAGCAAATGTAGACGCCGACGCGCGCATACTTTGTTTCGAAGACGGGGTAGCCGAGATCGCCGGGAGTGAAATAAAACTTTTCCCAGAAGCCGGGATGGCAGTGCGGGATGTGGTGCTTGCGGTACTTGCCCAGATAGCGGCCGTCTGCATCGATTACGGCGGCAGTGTTGAAATACACGCCGGGCATCTGCTCTTCGTACACCGGAACCACGATCACCATGCGATGTTTGGCGGCGATCTTTTGCATCATGCGCACGGTCGGGCCGTCGGGGACGCGCTCAGTGAGCTCATACCAGCGCGCGTTCTGCTCCGCACAAAAATAAGGGCCGTAGAAAAGCTCCTGCAGGCACAGGATTTGCGTTTTTTTTCGCGCCGCCTGTTCGATCAACTTCAGGTGCTTGTCGATCATCGCTTTTCTGATCTG
The DNA here is from genome assembly GCA_050012155.1 of Candidatus Sulfotelmatobacter sp. GTDB lineage: Bacteria > Acidobacteriota > Terriglobia > Terriglobales > Acidobacteriaceae > Sulfotelmatobacter. The sequence continues at coordinate 310,293 of JBEKHS010000007.1, forward strand.
GACAAGCGGACGCTCCGTGCTGAGCGCATTGCTGGCTTGGATCAAGGCGCAGCGCACTGTTCGAGGCATGAGACGAAACCTCCGAGGAACGAAACTATAGCAGAAACTTCAACGCGACAACGCGGAGTCGAGCTACGCTCGAACCGACAGCCTGGAGCCTGCTCTGAGCCCGCCGAAGGGGCGGTTGTCGTCATGTCTGCGCGGATAACTCGTTTGACACGACCGAAGGCGCAAACTAGACTCGGCGTTCCTAAGCTTCTCAGAGATCCAATATGCCTCGGCGGCCTCGCATCGCGGTGGTTGGAAGTGCCAACATCGATCTGACGACCTTCACGGATCAGTTTCCGAAGCCGGGTGAAACCATCTTCGGGCAGAAGTTCGATCTCGGATTCGGAGGCAAGGGCGCGAATCAGGCGGTCGCTGCCCGTCTTTGCGGCGCGGATGTGTTCATGGTGGCGCGCGTAGGAAGCGATCTATTCGGTCCGGCTACGATTGAGAATTTCAAGAAGCTCGGTATCGATACCAGCCACGTAAAGCAAGTTGAGGGACTCTCCAGCGGGGTTGCGCCAATCTTCGTCGAGCCCAACGGGCAGAACCGCATCCTGGTGGTGAAGGGAGCGAACGATGCGCTGAAGGCGGCTGACGTTGACGCTGCGGCAGAAATATTGAAGGCCGCCGATTGCATCGTGCTCCAGTTTGAGATTCCTCTGGAGACTGTGTACTACACGGTCGCGTTTGCGCGGAAGCATGGGATTCGTTGCATCCTAAACCCGGCTCCCGGTCAGGCCGTCGACATGGGCGCACTTATTGGGCTCGACTATCTGGTTCCGAATGAGAGTGAGGCGGAATCGATTACGAGAGTCGCGGTGCGGAATATCGAGGAAGGGAAGAAATGTGCGGAGAAGTTGCTGGGCGGCGGGATTCGCCGCGTAATCATCACTCTTGGTGCCAACGGATCGCTGCTGGCGGGCCGCGAAGTGAGGGAGCACGTGCTTCCATTTGCCGTGAAAAGCATCGACAGCTCCGGTGCGGGCGATGCGTTCATCGGTAGTTTCGCCGTGTTTCTTGGGGAAGGAATGCCGGAACTGGAGGCGGTGCGGCGCGCCAACTTGTACGCGGGACTATCGACGACTGGCGTCGGCACGCAGAAATCATTTTATGATCGTGCGCGCTTCGATGCGGAGTGGATTGCACGCAGCGGCAAGTAGATCGAGCTCACCAACTCATGTTATGCAAGCGATCGTATGTTATGTAAGTGATCGTATGTCGAGCGGACTCGATCTCGTTCTTGAACTTGTGCAAAAAGGGAAGAAGCAGCGAGCCAATATTTTTCTACCACGGAATAGTCTTGACTTCGGAACTATCAGCCATTTATAAGGCCCTTCTACGGTTCTAAAACCTACCAGTTCAACGCAGTACGGGGATTCAGTGTCATCGGCGCAGTGGTGAAAGGGGTAGTTATGTTGAAGAAGAAGGCGCTGCTGGTTTTTGGTGTCTGTTCGTTTGCACTCCTGGTTTCTCCACGGTTGTTCGGACAGGCAACCGGAAGCTTTTCCGGCACCGTTTCCGACAAGGCCGGCGCGGTGGTCGCAGGCGCGACGGTAAACGCCGTCTCGCAAGACACCGGCCTTTCCCGCGAGGCAAAGACTGACGACTCGGGGCACTACCTGATCCCTTTGTTACCCGTTGCCTTCTACAGGATTCGAGTGGAGTCGCCAGGGTTTCAGGCCACGGAACAGAAAGACATCCGGCTGCAAGTGGATGAGCATCGTGAAGTGGATTTCACCCTCGTGCCTGCTTCCGTCTCCTCGACGGTTGAAGTGAGCGCGACCGAAGTGGCAGTGGAGACGGCGAATCCGACCCTGGGGCAGGTCATTACGTCTGAGCAGGTCGCCGATCTTCCGCTGAACGGTCGCAACTTTACCCAGCTTGCCACGCTGACGCCGGGCACGACTTCGTCGACCAGCCCGGTCAGCTTCTTCACCAGTGCGGCGAGCAGCGAGGCAGCTACGCGCGGATCGTTCTCGCTTTCTTCCGGTGGTTCGCGCGAACAAGAAACTGACTGGTTGCTCGACGGCAACGATAATAATCAACTGGATGAGGGCGGTATCGCGATTTTTTCTTCGATCGACGACATCCAAGAATTTAAGGTCTTGACCTACAACTACTCGGCGGAATACGGAGAGCGCGCCGGCCCTACAGTTCTGGTGACGACGAAATCAGGAACAAACCAGTGGCACGGCTCGCTGTTCGAGTTTTTCCGCAACACATCTCTTGATGCCACGCGTTACTTCTTTACGTCGAAGCAAAAGTTCAATCTGAATCAGTTCGGGTTTTCGCTCGGCGGTCCCATCAAGAAGGATAAGACGTTTTTCTTTGCCGATTATCAGGCCAAGATTCAGCGCCAGGGCGTGCCGTTTACGGGCTTTGTACCGTCGACGGCGATGACAACGCCCGATGGCAACGGCGATTACATCTTTACCAACGATCCTCTCGGGAATGCTCGTCCCGGCACTTTCAACGGCTCGGTTAATGCGGATGGCTTTGGCGACTTGTCGAATCCCTTCAATGGCTATGCGCCGTTCGAATGCGACGGCGCAGGAAACGGCATTGTTCCGGTCGGCGGTGTGCAAACGGGAGGCACCAATTGCAACGTTATTCCCGCGGCCCTGATTAATCCCATCGCTGCAAGCGTGGTTCAGCTTTATCCCGCCCCCAATGTAAACGGCTCGGGGTTCAACTACTTCAACCAGCCGGTGAGGAAGCTCAACGAGGGGACATGGGACGTTCGCCTGGACCACAATTTTTCCAGCAAGGATTCTATTTTCGCGCGCTTCAGCTACGACCAGGCGACGAACTTTGTCCCCGGCGGTTCGCCGACGTGGTCGGAGGCGAATGCCTTTGGCAGCAACCAGCACATTGAAAATCACGGACGCAATGTAGTCGTGACAGAAACTCACGTCTTTTCGCCAAATTTGATCAACCAGGCCACAGCCGGTTACAACCGGATCTTCAATCACATCCTTTCCTACGGAACCGGCAGTTGCGAGGCCGCGATTCTCGGCATTCTCGGCGCGGATCTGGCGAGCCAGTGCGATCCCTTTACCGGCTATCCCGCGAGCCTGAACCAGTCGCCGCAGGAATGCGAAAGTTGCGGCATGACTTCGTTCGACATGTCCGCCTACTTCTCCATCGGCGATCGCGGATATGCGCCCTATCAGGGAGGAACGAACGTTTACTCAGCCTCGGATACTTTGGATTGGATTCGTGGCAAGCACGAGATTCGGGCCGGACTGGTGTTTCGCGCTGAGGAGATGAACGTCAGGAATAACGCATTTCAGGACGGCTTTGCGGTAGAGACCGGCGTACAGACCGGCGATGATATAGCTGACTTACTTCTGGGTGGGTTGGGAGTTTTCGCGTCCCACGATCAGACGTTTCTGGGTGCTACGACTGGCCGCCGCTGGAAGCTGTTCCGTCCCTTCGTGCAGGACAATTGGCGGGTCACCAACAATTTGACTTTGAACCTTGGATTTGCGTGGGCGTTGGCGACGCCAGAGACCGAAGAGGCCAATCGGCAGGCAAACTACGATATTCAGAATCTGATGTGGTACGTTCCATCCGGCAGCCCGGGAATAGCGGGTTGCACGTTTTGCGTCGCTACCGATGGACGGGTGGGGATTCAATTTGACAAAACGGCTCTGGAGCCGCGCATTGGTTTCGCTTGGAAACCAATGGGCAGCGAGAAGACTGCCGTTCGCGGAGGCTATGGCATAATCCACGATTCCGCCTGGAATCAGGGTGGGCAGGGGCTGTGGCAGAACCCACCGTACTATGCGGAAGTGGATCCCTGCACTTTTTGTCTTTCTTATGGCAGTGCGTTCGGTTCTTTGTCCGGCGGCTTCCTTCTGGCGCCTGGCACAGCCTCGACCACTACCGTGGACGGCGGCGCCGGTGCGGTGTATAGCTCGCCCGTCAATCCCCAGTTCTACACCGGAACCATTCAGTCTGAGAACCGCAACTTCAAGCAAGCGATCATTCAGCAATTCAACCTGAATGTAGAGCGGCAGTTGCCGGGAAATGTTGTGCTGACGGTGGGCTATGGTGGCTCGCGCAGCGCGCACATCCTGGTGAGCCAGTTAAATGAGAATATTTCGTCGCCCAGTGCGTGCGACCCGACAAGCTCTACCTACGTTCCGGGCTACACCGTAGGATGCGGCTTTCCGTCCTTCCCGTACGCAGTAAACCAGCCTGGCGGAGGAGCTTTTCAGTCTGTCGACACCAACAATAGCATCGGTGCCGCCCGCTATGATTCTCTTCAAGTCAAGGCTGAAACCAAGAGCGCGCGGCATGGGCTGTATGCTCTGATCGGCTATACGTATTCCCGCAATTTCGATTCCGGCCTAACCGATGGCTTGGGTACCAACCCCGGCGCGTTGTACTATCCGCTCCCCGGGTTTAACAAACTCGACTGGGGCTTGTCTCAACTGAACCTCAATGACAGTTTCACCGCCAGCGTGCTTTATGATTTGCCCTTCGGCAAGGGCAAGAGGTTCGGCAACGACTGGAGCGGAGCCGCCAACGCCATCCTTGGGCATTGGCAAGTGGATCTGATTGAGAGAGCCACGTCAGGCTTCCCGCTGTTTGTAGTCGATAGCGCCGACGAATCGGGCGTCTTCTTCTCTTATAACGGGAACACCTTTCAGCGTCCGAACGAGGTAGGCGATCCTAACAAAGCCGGTCCAGTTGCGGCCAACCCAACTTGTGTGGCACCGTCGGCCATACATACCCTCCAGAACTGGTTCAACCCTTGCGCTTTCCAGCAGGCCATGGCCGGGGAACTTGGAACAGCACCCCGCGCTCCGGTCTATGGTCCACGGTTTGTCAACACGGATTTCTCAGTGATCAAGGACTTTCCTTTGTCGTTCCGCGAGGGCATGAAGGTGCAATTCCGGGCTGAGTTCTTTAACCTCTTCAACCATGCCCAGTTTTACCTGGACGGTTATGGCGACACCGGCGAGCAGGATATAAATACTCCCTCCAGCTTCGGCGTGGTCAATGCCACGGTGAACAATCCGCGACTGATTCAGTTTGCTTTGAAGCTTAATTTCTAGGCGGGCCGCGGTTAGTTTTTTCTTAAGGGCAGGCTGGAGCGATTCAGTCTGCCCTTAAATCTGCACTCGACAAATCTTGCGGGAGGACGAATGGGGCGGCTCACGAGCAGGCTTGCGTTGGTTATGCTGATCGCTCTCCTGGGAAGTTGCCTGGGATCGACGCCGCCGCGGCGCAAAGTAATCATCAACGAAGACTGTTCCGGTCCCGGCGGGAGCAATTTGCAGACTCTGCTGGTGATGATCCAGTCTCCGCAAGTGGAGGTGTTGGGAATTACGGTGGTGAGCGGAGACCAGTGGCGCGACGAAGAAGTGGCACACACACTGCGGCTGCTGGAGATTATCGGCCGCACCGACATTCCTGTAGTGCCGGGAGCGGTCTTTCCGCTGGTGCGCCGCCGCGCGGAAGCGCAGTTGTGGCAGGAGCGCTATGGAAAAGTTGCCTACGCGGGCGCCTGGGATGATCGCTGGTGGCACGAACCTTTTGTGGTTCCGACGCTGCCGGAAGGCACGCCCACGACCAAGCCCGCCGAAGAAGATGCCGCGCACTTTCTGATCCGCATGGTGCACAAGTTTCCGCACGAGGTGACGATCTACGAAGGCGGGCCCATGACCAATCTGGCGCTCGCCATCTCGATCGATCCGCAGTTCCCCGAACTGGCTGAGGAGTTGGTTTTTATGGGAGGAAGCCTGAGCCCGCAAACCGACAATCCCGAGTTCGCCGACAATCCTCGTCACGAGTTCAATTTCTGGTTTGATCCCGAAGCGGCGGAGATAGTGCTGCGAGCGCCGTGGAAGAAGATCGTTTGCACGCCGACCGATATTTCGATCAAGACTCATGTCACGCCGGCCATGATGAAACAAATCGACGCGAGCGGCACTGCGCTGGCGAAGTATGTGGCCCGGTTTGCCATGTACGATCCGGGCGCCGACATCATGTGGGACGAACTCGCGGCCGAGGCGTGGATCGATCCGACGCTGATCACCAAACATGAAACTCTCTACATGGAGGTAGATCTGGACCACGGCGCGGGATATGGAAACACCATTACATGGACCGCGCAGGACAGGCCGCCCCTCGCCGCGCGGCCGGTTGAGATCCAGGTGGACCTGGATTTGGAAAGGTTCTACAAAATGTTCGTAAGTTTGATGACCGCGCCCACGCCGAGCGCTCGGTGAGCTTCAGTTCTTATTGCGGCTGCGGCGCTGAGGTTCCGTCGCGCAACTGATATACGAATTGCCGCAGTTCGTGCCGCTCGCGTTCGGTTTCGTCCGCTTTCTCTTTCGAAATCCTGGCGTAGACTTGCAGTTCGGCTTGCGCTTTCGATGTTTCTCCCGTTTGTCGATAGGCCTGCGCGAGCCGGTAGTGCGCTTCCTCCAACTCCGGAGTAACCCGGATCGCTTGCTGATAGGCGGCAACTGCGCCGGGCAAATTCTTTTGCTCTGAATAAAGAATGCCGAGCTGCAGAAAACCGGGACCGAGCTTGGGATCGAGATGAACTGCCTTCTGCAACAAGGCTTTTACCTGATCGACTTCCGCTGCATCCTCCGGGGATTTTCTGCGCTTCCAGAGGCCGACGGCGTAGTAGTAATTGGCGAGCGCATTCTGCGGGTGAAGACGGACGAATCGGGCGAGCCTTTCCACGACGCCGTCGGACTCGGTAGCCTCGACGGCTTGCATTTTTCCCATGAATAAGTACGGAGTGAGATCGTCGGGATTTAAGTCGGAAGCCTGGCAGAGGCGTTCGGCGGCCTTGTCGTAAGAACCGAGCGCGTACCAGGATGCGCCCAGGCCGATCAGCAGGCGCACCGAGTTCGGAAAAATGCGATTGCCGTTGGTGAAAACTTCGATGGCGGGTTCAGGCGCCCGGTGAAGCAGAAGCTCCGATCCCCAATCGAAGAGATTCGATTCGCTGGGATTCAATTCCGCGGCGCGCTGATATTCCCGAACGGCTTCGACGGGGTTGCCCTGTCTTTCGTCGGCCTCGGCGAGCAAGTGGTGGCGCCCTGCTCCACTCTCGTCAGTCTTCGTTGCGTCAACCATGGCCGCAGGGTCCTTCGCCAGAGCAGCGGTTGCCTTGGCCAGTGCTTCTCTGTTTCTGACGACTGTGTCCGATCCGTGGCCACCGAGATTCGTGGTGTCCGTGACTCCCGCCACTGTGAAGTGGGGCTCGTCGAAAAACTCTGGGCGGTCGGCGGAAGCATTTTGCGGTGCAGAAGCTTTTGCGGATTCGAGCGTGAGGTCGATGGTTTTCGATTCCTTCGCTTCGAGGGCAAGAGAGCCGAGGACCGCGTCGGCGTAGCCGGTCATGGTGGCGCGGAGGGTATAAACACCTTGTGGAATCGCCGAAAAATGATAGGCTCCGGCCGAGTCAGTGCGCACGGTGATGGGTTGAGCATCGTTGGGGCGAGCATCCTTGGCCTGAAGGCAAACGGTGGCGCCGGCAATCGGCCGGTTGCTCGAATCGCGCACGACTCCATGAACGGTAGCGTCCAGCGCTGCTGAAGGCCGATCTCCTTCCACTGACTGTGCGTGAGATGTTCGTCCGTGAACGATGAACAGAGCGAGTAACGCGACCCCTGCCAACACGAATCTCGCGCGACGGTTTCTCGATATGCCGTTAGTTTTGGTGTTCGACGACATAAGTGCTTCGACAACATAGCTTACACGCTATGCGAGTCGGCAATCGACTTAAGGAGATGGTCGGGAGATAGAATGTGATGAGACCTCACCGCATGCGAAACCTGATTGCTGGACTGCTGCTGACTACATGCCTGACGTGCTGGGGCCAGGCGAAACGCAAAATCATCATCGATCAAGATGCGGCCGGACCGGCGGGAACGGATCAGCAGTCGATGCTCCTGCTGATTCAGTCGCCTCAAACTGATGTGCTCGGCATCACGGTGGTGACAGGTGACCAATGGCTGAACGATGAGGTGGCGCACACTTTGCGCATGCTCGAACTCATCGGAAGAACGGACATTCCAGTGGTACGGGGAGCGGAGTATCCATTGGTGCGGCGCAAACAAGAGACGGAGCAGTGGGAGCAACGGAATGGCTCCGTCGCGTGGCTGGGGGCATGGACACAGGGGTTCTACCACCCGTCGGACCACCTGGGAGAGATGCCGGAGGGCAATCCCACGACCAAGCCTGCCGACGATGACGCAGCTCACTTTCTGATACGCATGGTTCACAGATTTCCTAACCAAGTTACGATCTACGAGGGCGGACCCATGACGAACCTGGCTCTTGCCATTTCCATCGATCCTGAATTCGCGGGACTGGCCAAAGAGTTGGTGTTCATGGGCGGCAGCTTCAATCCGCGGACGGACGATCCGGAATTTGCCAACGCTCCCACACGCGAGTTCAATCTTTGGTTCGATCCTGAAGCAGCTCATGTTGTGCTCACTGCTTCGTGGAAGAGAATCGTTTGTACGCCGGTGGACATTTCCGTGAAGGCGAGGCTCACCGCTAGCTTGATCGACCGGATCAAGGCCGGCGATTCCCCCGCAGCACGTTACATTGGCAGATACGCGCGTCTGCGCGGGAACTATAACTATCTTTGGGATGAACTGGCTGCGGCAGCGTGGCTCGATCCGAGTGTGATCACGAAAAAAGAAACGCTGTTTGTGGATGTGGACCTGGATCGCGGCGCGGGATACGGCAATACACTGAGTTGGATGGAGCAGGATAAACCCAGGATCCAAGCGCAGCCGGTCGAGGTGCAGGATGATTTGGATCTCGAAAAATTCTACAAACTGTTTGTCGATCTGCTGACCGCGCAAACGCCGCCGAAGAACTAGACACCTGGTGGGCAGAGCTATTGCGGAAGTTGCGCGAGCATGCTTTGCGCTTGCGCGTGATCGGGATGCTGCTTGAGCAGCTCGAGAAGAACGGATCGAGCTTTTTCCGGCGTGCCCTCTATGCTGTAGACGCGGGCGAGATTCAGATAAGACTGGTCGAAGCCGGGCGCGATGCGAATACATTCCTCGAAACTCGCCACCGCTTCGTCCCGCCGCTGCGTGCGCAAATAGAGGATTCCGAGATTGTTCAAGGCTTCCGGATAAGCGGGACGAGACTGCAAGGCTCGGTGCAGGTATTCGTAGGCGTGAGCAGTGTCGTCGGCTTGCGCAAAGACCATCCCCAAGCCGTAATTCGCCTCGGGATCGTTGGGGCTGACGGCAAGAGCGCGCTGAAATGCCTTGCGGGCTTCGTCCCAATTCTTCTGCATGCGATATGCGTTGCCGAGATTGTTGAGGGCGATCAGGTGGTCGGGGCTCGACCGCAAGGCCTCTTGAAAGCACTTCACCGCTTCATCGGTTTGGCCTGCGCGGGTGGAGAGTAATCCGAGGTTGTTCCACGCATTCGCCAGAGTGTCAGGATAGTTGGCGTGCAGTTTCGTCGCACGTTCAAAACAATCGCGCGCTTCGGCCGTCTTCTGCAGATTCAGATAGGCGCTGCCTAGGCCATACAGGGCCTCGGCACTCGAGGGATCGTCGCGGAGGGCGCGGTCGAATGATGCTGCAGCCTGCTCGAAATAACCTCGCTGAAAAAAGACCGATCCGTAGGAGAGATGATTGCGGCCAAATTCGAACGTTTCGCTGTTGCCGGGAAAAGGCAGTGCGTGCGCCAATCGCTCGGCATCGGTTTGCGGAATGCGCCGAAGGTCTTGTTCAACATGTTCCGAATCCACTGGCCCCTGATAGACCTTAACGATCTCGCCTTTATCGTCGATCAGGAAGGAGGTTGGCAGACTGAGATCGCGGTGCCGGTCGAAAAGGTAGCGATAGAGAATGTTGTAAATGCCGGCGACATCGGCTGAGCCGCAAAGAATGGAAAAAGAAAAGTGCCGCGCGTGTGCAAACGCTCGCAGTTTTTCGGCATTGACGCGATCGCCAGGAGATCGATCATCAAGAGAAGGGCCGTCAAGATTCACGGTGAGCAGTTGAAGACCCTGAGCGGCCCACCTCGCATGATGCCGGTTGAACTCTTGCAGGGTTCGCTGGCAATCCGCCGATTGCGTGACCCAGAAATTCAGCAGAACAGGTTTTCCGCGAAACGCGGCCAAGCTTCGTGTTTGTCCAGCCAGATCAGGTAGGGAAAAATCTGGCGCGGAAACGGGCGCGAGCAGCCAGGTTTCGATTGTCGTGGGAGGTTCGGTTGCTCGCGGCGGCGCGTCTGCAAACGGACGCTGCAGCGGTTGCATCCTGAACGGCTCGACGCGCAGAGTGTCGGATCCCTCTTCGACCCAAACTCTGTGGTTTGGTGGAAGGTCGTTAAGATTCTGCACGAGTCCGCTCGGCCACAGAATTGACGCGCTCAGCGGGCCGGTTGCTTCTCCGAGGCCGAAGAATATTTCCTTGCTGTGCTGGGAGAGAAATCCCGATCCGGCTTGCAGTATTCGGGTCTGGCGGCTGGATGCAGCTTTCACAATAACCGCAGCACCGATGGCGTCGCGATTGCTTTTCGTACCGCGCAGGCGGAAGGCGATCGACGGCGGCAGATTCTCCATTACGTTCTTCAACAGCCGTAATTGCGGGCCATTGCGGTTTTTCAGAAATATTTCCTGCCTGCCGTCGTGATCGAAATCGGCAAGGGCGAAGGCCCTGCCATCTTCGAGAAAATCCATACCAACCGCGCCAGAAACGTCGGAGAACGTGCCGTCGCGGTTGTTGGCGTAGAAAACATTTCGCTCGAAGCCGCTCCAGGTGCCGTCAGCGCGAATAAGTTCGTTGATGGCGCTCCAGCCTTGTTCATAGTCTTGCGAAGGCCTGGCTTGGTCGGGCGACCTGGCAACCACTTGCCGCCAGAAAAAACTGTTTAGATCGAAACTGTTCAGATCTGTGCTGCTTAGATCTGTGCGCGAAGCTCCGGAGACCATGCCGTTAGCGATGTAGAGATCGGGGAAGCCGTCGTGATCAAAGTCGAATGCGTCGCTCGACCACGACCAGCGGCCCATGCCCACCCCGGCGAAGTCCGTTCTATCTTTAAAAGCATCGCCGCTCTCGCGCACCCGGCTGTTCTCAAACAACGAATTGCCCATAGCATGTTTCTGATAGAGCGCTCGAACTTCTTTGGACGCATCTTTCTTGAAGATTTCTTGGGTTGAGATGCGCTCGCCGGCGGCGGTCCACATATTGGCGACGTAAAGATCGTTTGCGTGAAGATCGCGGGCGCTATCGTTGTTGTAATCGAGCCAGCAGACGCTCATGCCCGCACCGATGTCCTCGACTCCGGCCTGCGCAGCCACATCAGTAAAGGTTCCGTCGCGGTTGTTGCGGTAAAGATTTTTTCGGCCGAAATCGTTTACCACGTAGAGGTCGGGCCAACCGTCGCGATTGTAGTCGCTCCACGCGCAGCAGAAACTGTAGCGCGTGTTGTTTCGGTCGAGGCCGGTCTCGGCGGTAACGTCGCGAAATGTTCCGTCGCGCTGGTTGCGCATCATGAAGTTGGGAGGGCCGTTCTCGGCATCGTGATAGGGAACGGGATATCTGTATTGATCGGTTCCGTGGTAATAGACGTACAGACAAAAATAGATATCGAGCCAGCCGTCGCGGTCGTAGTCGGCGACGGCCGCGCCGGTGAAGGTTCCCTGCGGAGGGTTGGCGAAGTGAAACGCGTCGGGCTTCTGGCGAAACTTTCCGCCGCCCTGGTTCAGGAACAAAAGCGGGCCGTTCGCGCGCACGACAATTACATCCTGGTGACCGTCGTTGTCGAAGTCAGCAAAAAGGGCGCAGGCAGTATTTTCGAGGATGCCTAAGCCGGAGGCTTCGGTGATGTCCTCGAAGGTTCCATCTCCGCGGTTTCGGTAAAGACGGTTGGGCAGGCCAGCAGGCTGGCAGACATAGAGATCGTCGAAGCCGTCGTTATCGATGTCGGCGACCGAGATTCCATTGTGCCCGTAGATATCGATGCCGCAGGCGCCGTCGAGCACCGTACGCCAGTAATCAGTTCCTGGCAGCAGTTGAGCCGAATACGAGGAATTGCCGCCGAGAACGGGAGTGGTGACGTCCACAAAAATTGGAGCAGCAGAGCGACTCTGGGTTTCGCCGAGAGCTCGCCAAGTGCGCAGGCGGAATTCGCTTTGCGATGACGAAGCAGCCCATTCGAGGTCCCAATAGCCCACGCGCTGTTCTCGAAAGAAACCCGGGCCGGTGCCAACCAATTCGTAACGAACGCGAGTTCGCAGGCTCGCAGGAAGTTGCGTGGGAAGCGCTGCGCTCGCTTCAATGCCGGTCACCTGAAATTCGGCAGTCAGAATTTTGGAAAAAGCACTCATCGCGGATCGCAATTGCTGCAGAAATGCGTCTCGCGGAAGATCGGCCGGAGAGGAGAAATTGTTCTGGTGGACTTCGAGCGCCGGGCCGGGACGCACGAGCCGCGAATCAACCGGCTGAAGGGATGCTCCGGAAAAGTCGGCGGCAAGAACGCTTTCAAACTCCCGCACTTCTAGCGGAGAGCGGAGCAGGCTCGAACTCCACTCGGCGAGAATCGCCGCGACTTGGTCATGATATTTTTCGGTGACGAACTCGTCGCTGCCAGCCTGAGTTTTGAGCAGGAGGGCATCCAGCGGCCGCTGGGCACGATAGTGAGGATGAAGATGGAACTCCCCCGCGGATGAAGGTGCAGCAGAAGAATCGAGGGGAGAGTGGAACGGGAAGGACCAACCGCGAAGGCTGGCGGGAACTAGAGCCGCGGAGGCTCCCTGGCAACAGCGCAGGAGAAAATTGCGGCGGGCGGGGTTTGTTAAATCAAGATCGAGCGGACGACGCGACTTCCCTGCCCAACTCAGAGCGACGCTCCCGGAGACTCACGCGAGTGGATGCCAACGCGTAGAGCCGAAATCTAACAGCCGTGCCGGAAGGCGTCAAGGTTGGGACGAGATTTTGTGGGTAGCCTCAGCTTATCGGAAAATCCTTTGCGGCATATCGGAAATGCGGACTTGCACCTGCGGACCTTGTTCTATATTGTGTTGACGGTCGATACTGCGCTTACCTGGGCCCTGCACTGACAGATCTGGTAATCGGGGTGGGCGTTCAATATTTCTGGATCGATTCGTAAGTAGGCGAGCTTCTGTTGTTGTCCTCTGAAAGACACCTGTGTGCCGGGTGTGACCAGCCAGCATGATCGTTGAAACTGCGAACAACTATAGTCCGCAGTATCTTTTAGGGCCCCGTTTTTACCATTTCGGACTCCGGAGAACGCGTTCCCGCGGCGGGAACCAGTATTTGCGTGAACGAGCTTTCTCCTTGACCTCACGTTTGCCAGACAGCTAGCGTTTAGGAGTAGGCGGGAAATGAATTACTACACCTAGTGTGGGCAATCAAGGCGGAGGATTTCGTTCGAAATCCTGGGTTCGAAATCCTGGGTTCGGAATCCTCGGTTCGAGCCTCACCGGACGCTGTGACAGGGCCAGCAGGGATGGAAGTGAATGCTGGAGGTGGGGCGAGGTTGGTTATCAGATGGGAAGTGTAGTTTCTGGATTTTCGGGGCCGCTTGCCGCGGTTTTCTTGCTGGCTGAGAATCGGCTGCTGCGCGAAGCCTTGCTGCGCATCCTCTCGAAGAAGGATGACATTCAGGTAGTGGGGGCGCGCTGCTACGGTCCCGACATGTTCGAGGAGATTGTTGCCGCCCAGGCCAACGTGGTCGTACTGGATTCGGTCGCTCCCGTTCTAGCGGAACGAGGCGTAGTACGCGAACTGCATCGGCGGAATCCTGCCATTCGAGTAGTAATGGTGGGCATGGAAGCGGAAGAAGCGGTTTTTCTTCGTGTGATACAAGCCGGCGCGGTAGGCTACGTGCTGAAAGACGCTTCCGCAGTAGAAGTAGCACGAACCATTCGTGCGGTCGCGGCCGGGGAAGCGGTATGCCCCGGGGTCCTCTCTGTCCTGCTATTTCAGTGGGTGGCGAAGCACAAGCCCGCTATCCCCAGCTTGCACCTCAAGACCAGCCTTGGACTGAGCCGGAGAGAACAGGAATTGGCCGGCTTGATTCAGCAGGGGCTCACGAACAAGGAAATGGCGAGCCGGTTGAATCTCTCCGAGCAGACCGTAAAAAATCACGTGCATCGCATGCTCCGCAAGATCGGGGCGCCGGACCGGCTCTCGATGGCGGAGGCGTGCCGTCAAGAGGGCTTGCCGCTCTAGCCTGATGTTCTAGTCATGACCGGCTGCGGCCTCACGGGACATGGATTCGCGACCAAGCAAAATCTGTTCGAGGTCATGCGTGGAGACTGCCTCGAAGTTCCGCACAACGTGAAATGCACCTGCGGCGGTAAGATTTTCGGGCGTTTCGTGCAAAGCAACTCCAACGCAGCGCAAACGGGCGCCGACGGCGGCCTTAATTCCTGAAATAGCGTCCTCGACCGCCAGCAGGCGATCTGGCTCAAGCTTTATGCGATCACACGCCAGTTGGTAAACGGCAGGATCGGGCTTTCCCAAAGTTACATCCTCCCCGGTCACGATCACCGCGAAACAATTCAGCAATCCCAACTCCACCAGCGTCGAGCGGGCGCGGCTGCAGCTGGCGGAAGTTGCCAGAGCCAGGGCGATACCACTGCGATGGAGTTCGCGCACCATGCGGACTGCTCCGGCCACCGGAGCCACTTCGAGCTGCATTTGCCGGAATATGCAATCTTTGCGCTTGCCGAGTTCCTCGAGCTCGACGTCGGGACCGTTCCCCAGAAAATGGCGCAGGATGTCGCTCCGCTTGCGGCCATCCAGAATGAAATCCAATTCGGACTCAGGCACCTCGCGCCCGAGGGTCTGGAAAAACAGGCGCCAAGCCCTGCGATGCACCGCATGGCTGTCGACGAGAACGCCGTCCATATCAAAGATGACGCCGCGCAATTGCTTCATGGTGACGCCGCCAAGTTCAGGTCTGCGCCCAACCCAGGCCATGTGGTCTGCGCCTTCTCATAGTTGGGCAAAGTGCCGATGTCGATCACGTAGTCGGCGATGGGATAGGACAGCATCTTGCCGAGCAGGCGCGGCAGGACGTGAATGGCGATATCCGCGGGAACGCATTCGGGGATAGCCTCGAAAAAACGCGGATCCGCCACCATGAGCCCGGAGAAGACCCAGTTGCTGCGTGGAACTTGCGGCTTCTCTTCGAAGCCGATGATGACCCCCTTTTCATCGGTGATGGCGACCCCGCAGCGCGTGGGATCGGGCACCTGGTAGAGGCCGAGAGTAGCCACGGCTCCGTGGCGCAAATGAAATTCGCTCATGCGCTTCAAGTTTGTGTTGGTGAGAACGTCGGAATAAAGGATCCAGAATGCCGGATCGGAGCCGATCCACGACCGGTTGGCCGCGAGCGTGCCGGCGGAGCCGAGCAATCGTTCCTCTGGAACCAACCGCACGTTCACCGGTGGATTGCTCTGCTGGAGATGCTGTTCGATAGCCTGCGCCTGAGCATGCAGGTTTATGAGGACATCGGTGATGCCGGAGCGGGCGCAGAGCTCGAGCCAGATATCGAGCAGCGGCCGGCCGCGAATGGGGACGAGACATTTGGGAATAGAGTCGGTGAGGGGACGCAAACGCGTGCCATAACCTCCAGCCAGCAGGAAGGCTTTCACAAAGGTCTCTCGCGCTCGAGGTGTCGAATGCGCTTCAGAAAGCAGCGGCCGATGAAACCGGCAGGAAGGTCCATTGCGTACCGGCGCGCTCGTCGTGATCGATGAAAGGGTCGTTCACGATGACCTGGGCCCCTTGACTGTCGAAGGCAAAAGCCATCTCCTGAACGCCCTCGCCCTCCATTGCGGCGCGCACGGCATCCTGGCAGGCGGGTTCGGAGTAGAGCAGAAGGAATCCGCCGCCGCCAGCGCCGGTAATCTTTCCGCCGAGCGCGCCGTGCTCGCGTGCACTCTCATAGAGGCGGTCGATGCGCGGGCTCGAGATGCGGTGGGAGATGCGCTTTTTGGCTTGCCAGGCATCGTCGAGCAGGTGGCCGAAGTGCTCCAGGTCGCCGCACAATAGAGCCTCGCGCATCACGGCTGCCGCCTCCTTGACCTGGTGCAGCGCTTCCACGGCGGGACCATCCGGCAGGCGCGTGGATTTTTCCTGCTCCGCGAGAATATCCCAGGAATGGTGGGCGGCTCCGGTAAAGAACAGCATGAGGTTCGACTGCAAGGCGGAAAGGACGCCCGGGTCCAACTGGAGGGGTTCGACCAGGGTGGTTCCATCCGGGCTGAAGCGGATGTAGTTGAGGCCGCCAAAGGCCGCGGCATATTCGTCCTGTTTGCCCACATGGCGTCCCAGGCCGACGCGCGTGATGTGGAAGGCGCGCTCCGCCAGATCGTACTTCGGCAGCGGACAGCGCAGGTAGGTGGTGAGCACCTTCAAGAGATTCACGCAAACGCTGGCGGAAGAGCCCAGTCCGGTGCCGGGGGGAATTTCGGAGGCCAGAAAAAGATCGCCGGCAAAATCCGCGCCCAGATCCTTGAGCACGGCGAGAGGAATCTCAAGACCGCTGCCCGGCGCGGGCAGGGCGGCGAGGTCACTCCAGTTGCCAAACAAACGCAGGTCGGAGGAGATGACCTGAATGCGGCCATCGGCCCGGTTGCCAAGGATCGTATAAAAGTATTTGTTGATGGCGGTGCTGAGCACGGCGCCGCCGAACTGCTCGAAGTACGAGGGAAGATCGGTGCCGCCTCCGCCGAAACTAATCCGAACCGGACTGCGTCCGATGAGCATGCTGTAACATCTCCGGAAAAGGCTGTGTGCCGGCTGAATACAAGATGGACTGGGGCGCGGCTGCGATGTCTGGCGCATCGCCATCGTCCGGCGGACGCGTGGGCAACTTGATCAAACGCAGCGCCAGAGTCCATATGGTCTCGATCAGCAGCGAAAGATCCTTGAGCAGCGAAGGATGCAGCATGTATTGCAGGTCGTGACGGGTTTTATCCTCCGAGGGATGCTGCTCGCGAAGGCCGTGCACTTGCGCGAGTCCGGTCATCCCCGGCTTGATGGAAAGCCGCTGCTGCTGCCAGGCGGAATAGCGCTGGGCGCGCTCCGGCCCCTCGGGGCGCGGGCCCACCAGACTCATCTCTCCGCGAAATACATTCCAAAATTGCGGCAGTTCGGAGATGCTGGACTGGGAGAGAAACCGCTCGAAACTGGAAGCGTGCTGCGGATTGCGGTCTACATTGAGACGCAGCATGGAGAACTCAGTTCCCCGCCAACCGATGCGCAGTTCCCAGCGGAAGGCTCTCCCGGTATAGAAACGGAGGGCGGCGGCCGAGGTTAGAACGATCGGCAGCGTAGCCGCCGACAGAACACTGCCCAGCCCGACATCGAGAAGACGCTTGCCGATTCGGGCCGAAGCCGGGGGCACCATGTCTTCGAGTTGGAGCAAGGGCAGACCGCCGAGGTCGAGCAAGCGCGGCCGCGAAAGATAGAGTTCGTAGGGTTGCGGGACCAGGCTGACCCGGATCGATTGCTGCCGGCACAGTGCAACCAGGTTGAGAACTTCGGTCGACGCGGGCGGCCGCGCCAGCACTAACTCTTCGACATGGTTCCGCCGCAACAGGGCCACCACGTCCATGGTAGAAACGGTGGCCGGGGCCGCCGTGGAATCGCGCCTCGGCCGCGCCGCCGGAGTTTCAGCTCCGGGGCTGAGAAAGCCAACCACTTTGCACAGGAGTTCGGGATGGTGATTGAATTTGGCCGCCAATTCGTTGGCCAGACCATCGCTGCCGAGGATCACGATGCGATGGAACTCCCCGTTGCGGTATCGCCGCAGTACGGTGCGCAGCGCAAAGCTGCGAATGCCCACGAAGCCGAGGAACAGAAACAGGGAAAAGACGCTCAGCGTGAGCCTCCCGATGTAGCGTTCGGACACGGTTTCGACTGCGAGCAGAAGCAGCATCAGGAGCGCGGTGGCGAGCAGCAAATGCGAAATCATGGTGGAGGGCCGCCAGCCGCCGCGGAAGCCATCGAGATGCATGTTTTCCGAGAGCAATATCCACGCCAAGACCGTGGCGACAACGTAGACCACAAAATTGGATTCGCTGAGCGGGACCTGGCGGCAGCGCAGGCCCGAGCACAGCGCCTGCTCAGCCACCAGGGCCACTGGAATCCAGGCCAGGTCGGCCGCCAAAATCCGGTTGCGTAGCTGCTCTGGTTTCATTCGGCGCTCTTGCCTGCGAAGGCTGGACGGGCGGTTGGAAGAATCGGATTTGCGGAACGCCCGGCGCCGCCGGCGTCGTTTTTTCCATGAATCTGCTTTTCCTGAATCTCATGCCGCAGCACGCGGAACACAGCGTGGGCGATGGCGACATGAAGGTCTTCGATGATCTGCATGTTGCCGGAGGAAACGACGACGCAGACGTCGCACAGGGATTTCATCCTTCCTCCCTCAAAGCCGGTAACGCCGGCCGTTCTTGCTCCTGCCCGCCGCGCGAAGCTTAGAGCCGCCAGTACGTTGGGCGAGTTTCCACTGGCGCTGATGGCGCAGGCAACGTCGCCCGGTTGCAGCAGATTTTCGAGTTGCTCGACGAAGACGTTTTCGTAGTGGGTGTCGTTGGCCCAGGCCGTGATCAGGGCGAGGTTGTCGGTGAGAGCAAGGGCGCGCAGGCGCTTTCCCTTCGGCGGCGCGGTGCCCTTTCCCAGGTCGCAAGCCATGTGCGAGGCCAGGGAAGCGCTACCTCCGTTGCCGAAGAGAAAAATGGTCCGGCCGCCGTCGTAGGCGCGCAGAAATTCATGGACCAGATGGTCGATGGAGGGCAGCGGAAGCCTTTGGATGGTGGTAGACAACTCTTTGAGGTACGAGGCAACATCGACTGCGGCGATGGTGGTGGTTGGGGTCGGCATGGTCGTGGTCGGCATGGTCGTGGTCGGCATGGTCGTGGTCGGCATGGTCGTGGTCGGCATGGTCGTGGTCGGCATGGTTGCACTTGGCTAACAGAAAAATGTCCGGCGTTAACTCGTGGCACTGAGCAGCACTCCAGCCGCACGCATATCGGCGGCGGCATCCGGCAGGCGCTCCGGCACCCCGCCACAGCTTTCGACCCAGTCCACAAAATCGTCGAGAATATCGTCCAGACCGCGTTTCGGCTTCCAACCCAGACCTTTCAGCTTTTCCACGCTGGAGACGCTGTGCCGGTTGTCGCCGCGGCGGTACTCGCCGCAGACCCCGACACCGGCGGGGCTGGGAATGCGGCTGAGGACGCGGCGGGCGTACTCGAGGATGGTGGTCGGGCGTCCGCTGCCGACGTTGAAGACCTGGCCGCTGGCCTCGTCATTTTCGAGCGCGAGCAGGTTGGCCTCGACCACGTCGTCCACGTGCACGAAGTCGCGGGTCTGGTGGCCGTCTTCGTAAACCAGGAGCGGCTGCTGCTGCAATGCGCGGCTGCAGAAGATGCGGCAGACCCCTGAATAATGGTTGTACAGCGACTGCCGTCTGCCCTGGGTAATGGAATAGCGCAGCGCCACTGTCGGGATGCCGTGCAGCCAGCCAAGTCCGAGCGCGGTTTTCTCCTGCGCCAGTTTGGAGACGGCATACTGGTTATAGGGATTGTTGGAGCGCTCCTCGAGCGGCAGAGCCCGGGCCCGGCCTCGGCAGGCCGGGCAACTTATTTCCCACTCGCCCTGCTGCAATTGCCGGGGAGAGCGCGGCGGGGGCTGAAAGTCGCCGTGGTCCGGGCACTGGTACTGGCCTTCACCGTAGACAGCCTGCGAAGAGGCGACGATGATTTTTTTCACCGGCAGGCGGTGCCCCACGATAAGTTCGAACAGAAGGGCCGTGCTCACGGCATTGACTTCGAGGAAGCGGGAAAAATCCGGCATGTAGTCCTGATAAGCCGCCTGATGGGAAACCATGTCGACACCCTGCAACGCCGAGAGCAGAAGGTTGCGATCGGTAGCATCGCCGTGGATAAACTCGGCGTGGGCCGACACGTAATCGGGCAGCCCATGAGGATGAACCTTGGCTTCGAGACTGTCGAGGATCCGCACCTGAAAGCCGTCGCGGAGCAGGCGATCGACCAGATGTCCGCCAATGAAGCCCGCACCACCGGTTACGAGAACGCGCATAATTTCTGTAATCTCCCGGGCACTAAGACCCGCTTGCGGAGAATCCATTCCTTTGCGGCGGCCACGCTTACTGGCCTGATCCTTACTGGCCTGACCCGGAGAACACCGCAGCTACGGTACGCAGCAAAATCCTGGTGTCCAGCCACAGCGACCAGCGCCGGATGTAGTCGAGGTCGAGGCGCACCCAATCGTCAAAATCGCGGATCCGGTTCCGGCCCTGGACCTGCCACAAGCCGGTCATTCCCGGCTTGACCGACAATTTTTGCTTTTGAAATCCGGTGAAGCGCTCATACTCGCTCACCAGCGGCGGCCGCGGGCCGACCAGACTCATATCGCCGCGCAGAACGCTGTAGAGCTGCGGCAGTTCATCGAGGCTGTAGCGGCGCATCCACTTCCCCGCCGGGGTAACGCGCGGGTCATCGCTGATTTTGAATACCGGCCCGCTCATCTCGTTGAAGGCCTCCAGCTTTACCTTGAGATCATCGGCATTGGCCACCATGGACCTGAATTTGTAGCTGAGGAATGGCCGCCCTCCCCGCCCCACAACCCTCCAACGGTAAAAGACCCGGCCGGGTGAACCGAGTTTCACGATGACCGCCAGCACCAGAAATAGTGGCGAGAGGAGGAGCAAAAGCGTAGCCGCGCCCACCACGTCGATCAGGCGTTTGACCGTCTGGCGAAGCCCGCTTTCCCAGTAGGGAGAAAAAATCACGCGGGAATGGTCGCTTAACTGGGTCACGCTCGACAGAGCCGCTCCTCATTGCAATTGCAACGACAATACCTTCCCAATGCGGGAATCACTTTAGCCACGCTTGCCTGCGAGAGCCAGCAACTGTTCCTCGAAACCAGACAAGATCGTTTCTTTTCCCAATTCCGAAACCGCATATTCCCGCCCATTTCTTCCCAGCCGCTCCCGCAAACGACGGTCGCGAGCAAGGTCTGCGATCGCATGGGCAAAGGCCGAAGCCTCGCCGGGTTCGACCACGACTCCCCGGCCCTGGACAACCTGGGCGAGCTGAGTGCCAATCCGGGACGTGGCCACCACCGGCCGCCCGCTGGCGAGCATGCCGGTGAGCTTTGAAGGCATGACCAGATCGGCCGCGTCCGCTCGCTGCGGCAAAAGATGAATATCGGCCAGATTGAGCAGTTGGTTGAGACGCTCGAAGGGTTGCAGGGCAATCCATTGGACATTGGCCATCCGGCTGGTTTGGCGTTCGAGCGCCGAGCGGCCCGGGCCTTCTCCGCAAAAGACGAAGCGCAGGCCTGCACGCCCCGCCAGGAGGCCGGCCGCCTCGGCCAGCACCTCCAGACCTTGCTTGTGCGCCATGGTTCCGGCATAGAGCGCAACCGTCTCTTCGGAAGAGATGCTTAGTTCCGCGCGCAACGCACTCGGCTGGCGCAGGGGAAAGATGGCATCCGTATCCACCCAGTTGGGAAACAAACGGCAGGCGGAGGGCATGACGCCTTTGCTGAGGAGCCGGGCCACCATCTTTTCGGAGATGGTCGAAACCCGGTCACAGCCGGACATGAGTTTCTGCTCCGTCCACTCGCCCAGCGCCCGCAGCCCGGCAGCCTTCAGCAGCCCCAGTTCGAAGCCCGCGTCCGCCTCAAAATCCTGCACGTGCAGCCAGCTCCGGGCTCCGCTGCAGCGCGCTGTGAGCAGCGCCGCAGGCAGGCAGAACAGAGTAGGCTCGATCACCACGACGATCTCGGGCCTCCAGCCGATTTGCCGCAGCATGACTGGAAAGCTGGCCAGGGCAAAGCTGGCCAGATGCAGGATTCGTTTCGCAGCCGAGAGCTGGGGCCGAACCCAGAGCGGACACCGGAAGACGGTCAGGCGGCCAGGGGCGGATGCGGCGTCCGTACCCGCCCAGTCGGGAATCGGGAAACGCAAGGGCGCCACAGACTCCGCCGAGCTGCGTCCGGAAGCATACGAGCCGGCAACTGCAGCGGCCATCGCCAACTCCGGCACGCTCGTGTCGGGCCGGCGTGATCGAGCACGTTTCTCGTGATCCTGTTTCTCATGATCCGCGCGCGTATACCGGCAAGAGGAAAATGCGGCTGCGACTCTCCACTCCGGGTTAAATGGCGGAGCAGTTACCACCCGCACCTCGTGACCTTGAGCGGCGAGCCATTCCGCCATCTCGCCGGTGTATTTGCCCACTCCCACCAGCTCCGGGGCGAAGTTGAGACCGTGAATCAGGATGCGCACGGAGTCAGTGGCCGAGGCGGAGACGCGTGGGCGGGCCGCGCTTCGTTGGCCTCGGAACAGAAGTCGGCGTAGGTCTGGCGCAGGCCGTCTCGCAGACCAATCCGCGGCTTCCATCCGAAAGCGAGCAGGCGGCCGACATCGAGGAGTTTGCGCGGAGTGCCGTCGGGCTTCGAGGCGTCGAAGACGAGCGCCGGTGCAACTCCAACCACCTCGGCAACGAGCGCCGCGAGTTCGTGCACGGTCAGATCCTGCCCGCTGCCGACATTCACCAGAGGAGCAACGTCATCGCGGCCGGCGAGCTGATGGAAGGGTTCGGGCGGCAGGTTCAGAAGAAAGATGCAGGCATCGGCGGCGTCGTCGCTGTGCAACAGTTCGCGCCGCGGGGCGCCGCTGCCCCAAATCACGACCTCCCGGGAGCCGGCGATTTTTGCTTCATGCATTTTGCGGATCAGGGCAGGAACCAGATGCGAATCGCTGGGGTCATAGTTGTCGCCCGGGCCGTACAGGTTGGTGGGCATGGCCGCCAGGAAATGGGTCCCGTGCTGGCGGTTCGAGGCCCAGCACATTTCAATGCCGGCAATCTTCGCGACTGCGTAGGCGCGATTGGTCGACTCAAGCGGCCCGGTCATGAAGGATTCCTCGCGCACGGGCTGCGGCGCCAGGCGGGGATAGATGCAGCTGGAACCGAGAAACAACAGCCGCTCGACCCCGCTGCGCCAGGATTCACGGATCACGTTGGTCTCGATCCGCAGGTTCTCGAAGATGAAATCGGCGGGGCGCGTGTCGTTCGCCAGTATGCCTCCGACTTTGGCGGCGGCCAGGAAAACGTAGCGCGGCCGGTTCTCGGAAAAAAAATGCCGCACCGCATCCGCATCTGCCAGGTCCAGCTCGGAGTGGGTTTTCAGCAACAGGTTTTGGTAGCCCGCAGCCCGCAGACGGCGGACCAGCGCCGAGCCCAGCAAGCCGGTGTGACCCGCTACGTAGATCTTGTCGGAAAATTCCATTGTCGGGAACTCGTAAGCCGGGAAACTTGTAAACCGAAACTCGTAAACCGGAACTCTTATGCCGGAAGCTCCTAAGCGATCGGCGGCTCTGCGGTCCTATTCGTGATGGGCGAAGGCCTGGTAGCCGTTGGTGGTCACCAGCCGGTCGCGTTCGGCGGCGCGCAGGTCGGCCATCGCCATCTCCCGCACCAGCTCGCGAAACTTAACCCGGGGCCGCCAGCCCAGCTGGCTGCGGGCTTTGGCGGCATGGCCGACGAGCGAATCCACCTCCGCCGGGCGCAGGTAGCGGGGATCGATGCGCACCACGCAGCGCCCATGGGCGTCGTAGCCGCGCTCATCGGCGCCGCGGCCGCGCCAGCTCAGAGAGACATTCAACTCGGAGGCGGCCGCCTCGACAAACTCGCGGATGGAGTGCTGCTCGCCGGTGGCGATCACAAAATCCTCGGGCTGGTTCTGCTGCAGCATGAGCCATTGCATTTCGACATAGTCGCGGGCGTGGCCCCAGTCGCGCCGGGCCTCGAGATTGCCGAGGTAGAGGCAGTCCTGCAATCCCAGGGTAATGCGCGCCAGGGCGCGGGTGATCTTGCGGGTGACGAAGGTCTCTCCCCGCACCGGAGACTCGTGGTTGAACAGGATGCCGTTGCAGGCATACATCCCATAAGCCTCGCGGTAGTTGACCGTGATCCAGAAGGCATAGAGCTTGGCCACGCCGTAGGGGGAGCGAGGGTGGAAAGGAGTCCGCTCGGTCTGCGGAGTCTCGGCCACCAAGCCGTAGAGCTCGGAGCTCGAAGCCTGATAGAAACGGACGTTTTTTTCTAAACCCAGGAGCCGGATTGCATCGAGCAGGCGCAGGGTTCCGAGCGCGTCGGCATTGGCCGTGTACTCCGGCTGCTCGAAGGAGACGGC
Source organism: Candidatus Sulfotelmatobacter sp. (assembly GCA_050012155.1). Classification (GTDB taxonomy): domain Bacteria; phylum Acidobacteriota; class Terriglobia; order Terriglobales; family Acidobacteriaceae; genus Sulfotelmatobacter. The sequence goes on from JBEKHS010000007.1 coordinate 334,559, forward strand.
CACGTGGCTCTGGGCCGCGAGATTGTAGAGCTCATCGGGCTGAACCTTTTCGATGACGCGCAGCAGGCTGTTGGCGTCGGTCATATCGCCATAGTGCAGAAAAAACCGCCGGGCGCCGCCCTGCAGATCTTGGGCGTGCGGATCTTCATACAGGTGATCGACCCGCTCGGTATTCAGCAGGGAGCTGCGCCGCTTGATGCCATGCACTTCATATCCCTTGGCCAGGAGAAACTCGGCGAGATAGGAGCCATCCTGTCCGGTGATGCCGGTGATGAGAGCCTTCTTCATGAGCGTGAGTGCAATGGAATGGCGGGAGATCGCAGCGGTCGCTGCGAGGCTTTCCGCTCAGATTTCACAGCCGCGAGTCGGCGATCCCGCGGCCTTGCTGGCCACGGCCACCAGGCAATCGCCGCGCCCGGCGCGGTTGCCCCAGTACAGCAGCGGGAACAGGAGCGTCCGGCAGGCCAGCACGAGGGCAAAAACCAGAAGCGGATTCCTTAACTGCCGCGTCGGCTTACCCGGCCGGGCAAAGAGCCGGGCGATGATCGAAGACGCCACCCAGAGCGCCGGCGTGATCTGCCGGATTTCGATGTGCGAGAAGCCACTGGCCTCGAGCAGATGGCGCAGAGTGCGGGGCGAAAAGTGCGTGATGTGAATCCAGACCTGGCCTCCGCTTCCCAGCAGGCGGTCGACCGAGCGCAACATCGCGCGGGGATCGAGGGCGTGTTCGAGAACATTCGAAAGCACCGCCACGTCATAGGGCTGCGCCGGAGCGAAGTCCTCGAGCGCGCCGGTAAAGACGGCGAAGCCGGCCTCGCGGGCCACGGCAGCTGCGGTTTCATTCAGCTCCGTGCCCTCCGCCTGGAAGCCGTTGCGGGCATAATTTTTCAGGGTTCTGCCCTCGTTGCAGCCAATGTCGAGCAGCCGGCCGCGGCCCCGGCGGGTGTGAAAGGAGATGTCTTCATCGAGGCGAATCCACAAACGATAAAGCGGAGAAGAAAAAAACCACTCCCGCAGGACGGTATAGACGGTGCCTCGCTCTCCGGAGAAATTGTAGTAGCGCTCGTAAAGAGTCTTGAGTTCGGCGGGAGCGGGAAGCGGAGAAAGCTGCTCCAGCTCGCAGCTGCGGCAGCGGCGGACTTCGAAGGCGCCGGCGATTCCAAAGCGCGTGTCGAACAATCCGCCGACGGCGGGATCGATCTCTGCCTGACAATCGATCAGCCCCTCACAGATGACACAGTGGGCGGGCTGGAACCCAGTCTTGGGCGCAGCGATGACTGCACGGTCCACCACTCCCGCCAGCGTGGCGCCTTCTTTTCTTGGCTGCCTTATTTCTGTTACTTCTTCTTTTACTTCTTCTCTTACTTCCATCTGGGTATGGCGGCCACGGGCTTCCTTCATCCGAGCTTGGCCGCGCTCCGATCAGGCACCTTCAAAATATTCCGCACTCTCACTCGCCGGCCGGTTGCAAGTCTTCGAAAAATATCCGTAACGCCCGAGGAGCGGTGCGCCCGCAAAAGACACAATGTTCTTCATCATCGGGCCCAGTTCGGGTTTGCGCTCCCGAAGCAGAATGTCTCCGCAGTGAAACTTATCCGGACTGCCTAAGGCATGATGTTGTGCGCCCACCTGCGCCTGTCGATTGCTGAGGAAGGCGCAGCGGACCGGCAACCCGGCGATGGAGGAAGCCAGCTCTTCGAGCCGGCGCCAGGGATGGACGACGAAGTCCTCATATCGCAAGCGCGAGAATCGCACGGCGCGGGGCTTGAGAAATTCGGCCGCGACATTGGCCCAGTACCACTGCAAGATGCAGATCGAAGCTGGGGTTGCGGGAATGTAGGCTTTCGATCGCAGCCCGCTGCTGACCACGCCCCGCAGGTCCCGCACCATATGGATGGCGTGCACTTTGAGCCCGGGAGCCCGGGAGCCCGGGTCAGCAGTGCGGCAAACGTGGGGATCTTCGAGGAGTCTACGATCACGGAGGCGCCAGTCGCCGCCGCCAGGGCGTGGTAGAACCCGCTGGCGGCTGCGAGGAAACGCTGCAAGTCGACGCGGGTTTCAGGGCGCCACCACAAGGCGCGGCGGGTGTAGCGAGCCCGGGTAAATGGTCTGCCCAAAGACCGCCATTTCGGATCCACCTTCAGCCTGCCCCACAAGGAACATTCCACCATGGCCGCACCGCACCCGCACCGGATTGCCAGACTGCTAAAATCCCGGGGCCCGAGGAAATACGCGCCGGCTTCGCCCACACAGACAAAGCCGGGGATTTCGCCCAGCAGCCGCGCCAGCAAAGTGGTGCCGCTGCCGCCACATCCCGTAATGTAGGCGATCGTTACCAATGAGAGGAGCCCGCCGAACCGCCTGGCCCCGGGTCAGGGCTGGCAAACGCGGCCTTCGCGCCTACCGGGGCGGCCGCAGGGCTCTTCCGGCCTTCGATACAGATTCCGGCGCCATCCAGAACTCGGCCGGGATACTCCACTTCCTCGATTCCGGGGATTTCACTGCAGCGGAATTCCATTTTCGCGACGGACGCGAATCCCGCGCCTTCGAGGGCATGGCCGAGCGAGTCCGAATCGTACATCCACTTATGGGAGTGAAAATCCTTCCAGTGCGCATAAAATCTGAACAGCACATTCCCCGCCGGCGGCTGGGCGCTCCGGAATGCCAGCTTCTCGTTCAAGCGCTCGGCGGCGGACCACCGGGACGCTGCCGCAGTGCCCCCATTCCGGCCTGCCAAGTAATCCAGTACCAGGGAATGCAGGTCCGGAACCACGAGACGCAGGAGCCCACCGGGTTGGAGAATCCTTTTGCATTCGGCGAGCAGAACCTCGGCTTCGACCCGGTAAAGATGTTCGAGGACGTGCGATCCGTAGATGGCGGAGAAGATGTTTTCCCGGAAGGGCAGCGGCTTTCTCAGATCATGCACGACCGGGGTTACCTTCCACTGCGCGCCTTGATTGCTGGCGTTGATAATCCCAATTCGTCGCAAAGCCCCGCGCAGATGCCGGTGATGGGAAAACCAGGCGTTCCAGGAGCCATCCAGATTTACCCACCCGGCCGGAGCGTCCGGACCGCAACCCAGATTCAGGCGGTGGCTGGCATTGCTGTTTTGCATAGAAACTAAGAAATAGAGGAGCCCGCGCTGGCGCCATCCGCGCTTGCGTCACGCGCGCTGGCTAAGGATCGATTCGTGCCCGGGGCGAGCGCAGCGCCCGGCTTCGATCCATGGGCACGTCGCGTATGATCGTCGTCTCGTGCGGATGCAAGTGGTGGGGAGCCCAGCCTCGAAGCGGGATAATTCGGCTGTCCCGGAATAACTGCTCGACCCTGACGGCCAGGCCGGGGCAGCTGTCGGTATTGTCTACCACCAGCAGGCCCCCGAGGTTGAGATAAGACCTGACCACGTCAAGGCACTGGATCCGGTAAAGTCCGTCTACCAGGATCAGATCGAACCTTCCCTGGCAGTTGGAGATCGCGCCCACGTAGTCCTCTTTCGAGATCGCATGAAAAAGCTGGACGTTTCCGAAGTCACGGGCTTGCTGGCTGACAATTCGGTACCAACCGGAATCGCTCTCGACCGAGACCACGTGGCGGCACCTCCTGGCAAACCACAATGTGGACATGCCACTGCCGAATTCGAAGACCCGCTTGCCGGAAACAAACGGCTCCAGATAGTCGATAGCGGGGAAGGTCAGCCAGGGCATCGGCGCGTAGCGGTGAAATACAGCCCGCCCCATCGTGCTCGCGAAGGCCTTCAGGAATTCGATTGGATTCAGACACAAGTGCCCGTTGCTGGTGTGGAATCGAGTCCTTCGGGTGTTATCCGCCCGAACCAGGCGCTGTATGGCATTCACGAAAAAATAACCCTGGACAGGACGAGTGCGCCCGATTCTGTCCCCGGCCATCGCTTCACGACGGCCGGGCCACGACTTCACCGCAGCCATCCGCGGCGGGCGATCCCAGCTCCCGGCACTCGTATTCCCAGGATTCAAGCAACCTGCAGCAGGCGGTGTGAACGTCGCGGCCGTGCGTGGCCAGGAAAATGAGCGGCCGATGGCGCTGAATACAGTTTCGCGCCCCGCGCAGGGCGGACAGTTCCGCCCCTTCGATATCCATTTTGATGTAGTCGGGCGGGACCAGCTTCCCGCCATCCAGTAAAGCATCCAGGGTTGCGACCGGGACGGACAGGGTGCCGGCGGGGGCGCCGGCGCCCGACAGATGGCCCATCAAGCCGGTGGACTCCGCGGCGAACGAGGCCACACCGTCCTGCTCCCCGATGGCAAGTTCGACGGTCTCCACGTTGGCGACGCGGTTCAGCGCCAGATGCCGTTTGAGGTAAGCCAGGTTCCTCGGAAGCGGTTCGAACGCGAAGACCCGGCCCCGGGCGCCAACCAGCAGCGCCGCCAGCAGGGAGTAGAACCCCACATTCGCCCCTACGTCGTAAAAGACAGTTTCGGGTTGGACCACGGAAGCGATCAGCTGTTGCTTGTCGAACTCATAGAAACCCATCCAGCACCGGTGCAACGCCGAGCCCACAATCCAGTGCTGGCCGCGCAACCGGCCCTGCAGAATCGGAAGCACCGCATCGCGCGGGATCAACGACAAAGGGAGGCGCACGATCTTCCCCGCCCAGGTCGCGCTCGAGATAGCTCGCAGATTCATGATGGAATGGAAGCGAGCCCCGGCATCGCGCGGCTCCGCGGGCTCGAGCCCCGCTCGAGACGCAGACCGCGGGTTAATAGAAACGCGCACACAAACGTGATGAATTGGTCTTCCAGCGTGGACCGGGCACACCAGATCAGCAGGAGGAAGAGCTCGGTGAAGATCAGTATGTGATGCTCGGCCCGCACTCTAAGACGATTCGAGAGCAGTAGGATCGCCAGGGTCAGGCCAGGTAGAAGCAGGATGCTGACTGGTCCGAAATTGGCATATAGCTCACCCAGCTGGGTCGCGCCAAAGCTTGTGTTTTGGCCGGGTTCGTACAACTCCGCCAGCCGGAGATTAAACCCGTGGGGTTTGTCGGGAAAGATGCTCCGCGGTATGGCAAAATACGCGACCCTCGCATAAGACACGCCGTACAGATAATCGTACTTGTTGCCAAAGTCCTGGATGATATGGAAAAGAAACATCATGTCGTCGCCATCGCAGGCATCCATGAACCAGGTGACCGTGCGATGTTCGATATTCGCATCCGCATACACCGACACGTTATCGCCGATTTTGGTGAGGTCGTTGCGGAAGTAGGCCCACGCACTGAATACCGCCGCAAGTACGGGAGCAAACAGCAACAGGCCGGCGATAAGTTTTTTCCTGCGATAGAGCCAGCAGGATGCAAGCAATGACAGGAGGTAAAGCGCCAGATAGATCCGCTCCCCTTGAAAGGCGATGTGCAGCAGGAACATAAACCCCAGCAGCAAGGAAAAGCGCCATTGCATCTTCCCCTCCCGCACCTCGGAATGGGTATAGAGCACGGCTGCGGCGGTGAAGATCATCTGGTTCGCCTGGGAAAACCACAGGTATAACGCATAACGGTCTCCCATGTCGGCAAGCAGGTCGGTGACACGCCCGGACCAGTTTGACAGGAGAAAGGCCTCGAAGCCGCCAACCATTCGTATGGTCGCGGCATAGTCGAGCAGGGCCAGACCGGTGGAGACGAAGATTACTTTCTTCAGAAAAGCCCCGTCCACGACGATATCGGGCCTGTTCCCCGTGGGACGGGCCACCGGCACAAACAGCAACAGAGCCCCTGCGGAAAGCAGCAGGGACATCCAAATGATCAGAAACGGAACCAAGAATTCTATTTTGGAGAGATCTACTCGGCTATGGCTGATGCTGACGCTGTAAAATGCGGGATCTTCGTATCCGCCATTGAGGACCATCAGCGTAAGCGGCGCCAGAAAGAAAAAAATGAGGCCGATGACCCATCCCAATATCGGTGTCAGCACCCGATCCTGCCTGCCGATTCTCGCGATCGCCCGCCAAAAGCTCCACAACAGCACGGCCAGAAGCGGGATGTAGACGAATCTCAGCACTGGACGGTTAGGCTGCCAGCCAGGAGCGGGTTGCTCGATTTCTGGCCTGCATTGGGGAAGCGCGGAGGCCCAAAGAAACCCGGCAGGCGCCGGGAAATCGATCAAGCCCCCAGTGCCTTGGGACTAAGCCCTGTGACAACCACTTCATGCCTTAGAAAATGCTCTCCGCGCCCGGCGGTTGATCGCCGCTTTCATGAGTTCGCGATGCGCTCAAACAGCCGCACATATTTCCGGGCGGTATTCCCCCAGGAATAAAAGTCGATGTGCCGGCGATTGTGGGCAGCCTGGGCGGAAGCTGTCCTCTCATCGTTCCACAGGGTAAGAATGAGCCGCACCAGTCCGTCCACGTCGAGCGGATCGAACAAATTCAGCTGCAGCACCCGGCCCAGTTCTTCGATGGGCGGAATCCTCGAAGCGATGACAGGCGTGCCGGCAGCGGCCGCCTCCAAGATCGGCAAACTGCTCGATTCGTGCAAAGTGGCCGTGATCATGAAGGTGGCCTTCTGATACAGCGCCACCATATCCTGGAATGAAACCTTCCCCAAATGGCGGACGTAACCCATGGACTGGTCGGCGACAAATTTGAACATCTGCGGCGCCGCCGAAAATTCCTCCCCGGTGAGGATGAGCGGGATTTTCGCGCGGTGTTTGGTTTCGATTTGCTTCAGCGCTTTCAGCACCGTCAAATGGTTTTTGTGCGGCCACAGTTGCGCCGGGAAAAAAAGAAACCGATCCGGAAGGCCGCGCAGCCCGGACACAGAATCCGCTGCCGCTGGTTCTGCAAATCTCTCGACCAGCACACCCGAGGGGATGACCTCCACCTGTTCCGGGGACAGCCAGTGAAAATGGCGCAGCAGGTCTTGCTTGGTGTACTGGCTGTTGGCCTGGAGATAAGTGGCATGTCGCGCGCTGAGGCCGTAGGTGACGCTCCGGCTGAGACGCGCCGGCCAACTGAAAAATTCCGGGTAATGGAGGTGCTGGATATCGTGCATGGTGAGGACGGTGGGCCGGCGGCTGTTGAAGCAGCGGAGCACGGGAGTCGGAGTGTAGAGAACATCCGATTCTCCATCCATCCATCCCCTGATCTTTTGGAAAAGGCGGTCGCTGGCCATTTTATATAAATTGGCGCTTCTTGAAAGCAGCGCCGCGCGGCAAAGGTTGCTCTTCAGCGGCAAGAGGACGTCGCTGACGTGGATGAAATCCAGGCCTTCTCGTTTTCCAAGTTTTTGGAAGAGATGCTCATTGGCCGACGAAACGAATACGCGAAACCGACAGCCATTTGGGCTTTGGGCGAAACCCTCGAGAAGACCCAGCACGTAGGTCGTAACCCCGCCCACGTATCTGGGGTCTACTTGCAAACAATTGATCGCAACGCGCACCGGAGCCATATGGGATTGTGTTCCGCCGCGGCTTGCATCTCGCTTCCCGCGAGATCCGCCGGCAACTCTCTCTCGGGAAGGCTGGCTGGCACGCCAAAGTCTGGCATTCGTGAAGTCCACGTTCAGCAGCGGGATGCTGGCAAATCTCACCATTTGGAGGCTGAGGATGTCTTCCCGCTGTTCTATGGCCAGCCTTGGTCTGAGAGTTGCAAGCCCCATGCGCTGGCCAAGCGAATCCGTTCCTCAGAGCGTTGTTCAGGCTCTGGGCCAAACCGCCGTCGCCTCACCGTATGGGCCAGGCCCGATCCGAGTCGGCAAAGACATGATTGGTGCGGCGGGCGTGGAGTGCGAGGCAGATCAGTTTATCGAACTGCAACACCAGCCCACGACGCATCAGACTGGGCGGCCTGGGAAAGCACCGGGATAGGCCAGGGCAGCGCTCGCCCGCTTCCGGATGTTCGCTATAAATCTGGCGGGCCAGGTCGAGATGACCGTAATGACACAGCAGAATGATGTAGTTGGCGATCCGCTCCGCCGAGAAACCGCCAAGCTGGGACGGGGCTCTGCCGTATAGCGCATCCGCAAATATCAGCTGGCCGCGCGAAAGTCCTTTATAGAAGCGTTTGCGGGGCAGGAAACACCGGTTCAAGTAGAGCAGTTCGAAACCATGAGAGCGCATCCATACATCCACGTCGGAAAACAGAGGCTGACCCTCATACATCGGGCAAAACTCCACCTCTACTTCTACGAAGGCGGTTCGCGCCAGGGTATGGCGGGCCCCGCGCAGGATACTTAACTCAGATCCCTGGGTATCCAGTTTGAGCAGGTCGGGAGCCTCGAGCTGCTCTCGGAGCGCCACATCGTCGAGGGCAGCCGACTTCAACCTGACGGTGCGCTCCGCATGCACCGAGGACTCCAGGAAAACGCGATTGAACTCAGGATTAATTTCATAGGTGGAACACATTCCGGGATCGCTATACAGGTGAAAGTCCACGCTCCCGCCTTCCCCAAGGAAATAAGGATAGATGCGATACTCTTTGTAGCCATCTGGCGGGTTGGCCATCAGGCGCTTGCATTCCACTTCATCTGCGTCGAACCCTACATACTTTACGAACCGCGACAAACCAGCCAACTCTCCCATACCCCCGCCTCTGGCGCCTGCATCGAAAACTACCAGGGGATGCGAGGAAAGGAAGCCGCGAAGGGGTTTGGCATCGACCTTCCAGTTGAGATTGTAGGGCAGGCAGGCAGTCGAGTGGTTGATACGCGTGAATAATGCCTGCCATAGAGTGCTCATCCCGTCCCCCTCCACCGATATAAGTGCAACTTTCCGGTCACGACCTCCGGGCTCACGACTGACGAAAGCCGGCCTCGCATCGTGAGTTGGCGAGTGCTTAGCCGGGCTCTGTTGGGCGCGACACCCCATCCCGCGGTTCAGCAGGCCACGAGACTTCCGGGAAGCGACGTCATTTCGGAAGCGCTCGTCATTCGGAAGCGCTCGTGATTCGGAAGCGCTGGTCATTCGGAAGCAGCGACAGGAGCGTCCGCCGACGTTTTTGTTTGCGCTCGACCCAGGGGCCGCCAAACTCTCTACATCCCTAGCGTCCCGGTCCGACCGATTCAAATCCCACCGCCCCCGCCCGACCGGCGCGCCTGCCCACGCATTTCCGCGCCGATTCGAAGACCTCAAGGTATTTCCCGGCGACGCCCTCGGCACTATAGTGTTCCAGCGCGAAGCGGCGCCCGGCGATGCCAAACTGCTGGCGGCGCGCCGGGGAGGTCAGCAGACTTTCGAGAGCGTGCGCCAGTTGGCTGGCCTGGCCCTCGGCGAAACACAGTCCGCCGGGGCCGAGCACCTCGGGAATCGCTCCGCTGCTCGAGCCGACACAGGGGATGCCGAGCATCATGGCCTGAGCCAACGCCAGGCCGAACTGCTCCACCCAGGTGGGAGTTGAATATGAGGCAAGGACAAAGATATCGGCGCAGCGCAAGTGGCGCGCCACCTCTTGGTAGGGCACAGCTGGCAGCCAGACGATGCGCCCGGGCAGCTGGGGCATCCAGTTCCCGGGGATTTCGTCTTCCATCGGGCCCGACCCCAGCAGCAGCAGTTTCCAGGGATGGCTCTGCAACGACAACAAGGCTTCGAGGAGTTGCCGCAGGCCTTTCTCCGGCACCATGCGGCCGGCGTAGCCGATCACCGGCGCGCCCTCCAGCTCAAGATCCCTGCGCAAGGCGGATTCCCGGCCGGGGGCGTGTTCGGCCGCATCCAGACCGTACTGGGGAAGGACGTGGATGGGACCGGCGAAACATCCTTCGGCGCGCAGCAAGGCGGCGGCTCGCTGATTGCCACAGATCATAGCCGTGAGATGGCGCAGAGAATGCCTGCGCAAGCGGCGTTTCGCCGCTCCCAGCGGAAAGCGCCGGGGGCGGAGAAGGTTATCCCAACTAAAACCGCTCACTGCGGCCGACGGGGCGAAAACCCTCTGCAGAGCGATCGTTTCTACCGTGATCAGCGCCTGGGGCTCGGCCTCGAGGTGAACCACGTCGGGCTGAAAATCACCGAGGACCGCCGCCATGCGTGCCGGGGGGTGCAGGTAGGTCATGTGCCATTCCCCCAGTCGGGGGAGCGGGACCAGCTCTTCGCGGTCCAGATCGGGATGAATCTGGCAGTCGACGGTTTCGAAGCGGTCCCGTCCACGACTGGGAACCACCAGGCGCAGGCGCAGTTCGGGATTGAGCCGCTTCATGGCGACGAATTTCCGCTGATTGTAAGCAAACAAGAAAGGATGACCGACCACCATGAGTTTCATCGGCCGGGCTCCGACGGCAGGGGAGGGTTCCGGGCAAAACCATCGAGCCACGCCGGGGTGGGTTGTTTGGGGACGTACAACCAGAAAGCCAAAGCCAGCGCGCCGGCGTAGGCCGCTCCCGAAATCGACATGCCGTAGACCGCCCCGCGCAGGCCCCAGTGGATCACCAGCGGCATGCCCAGCGCAAAGGTGGCAAGCGCACTGCTCACATAAGCGTAGAAAACCAGCCGGGGCCGCTCCGCAGCCCGGATCGCATCGCTGAAGGCGCTGCCAATGCCAGTCCACAGGGGCACCAGGGCGAGCAAGAAGAGCAGCGGAGCCAGGCCATCGAACTTTCCTGCGTATAAGACGTGCATCACGCGAGCTCCCAGGAGCCGAACCGTCACGGCAAAGAACCAGGTTGCCCCGGCCAGAGCCAGTGCATAGCGCTTCCAGAGGGAGAGAAAGCCTTCCATGTTTCGAGCGGCATATCTGGCGGTGAGCGCCGGCAATACCAGGAATGACAGGGAAATCATGACTTGCTCGACCGGCGCGATCAGAACGTACATGGCCTTCAGGTCGCCCACCTCCTTCACGGAAAGAAAGACCGCCACCAGCCAGTAGTAGCCCTGATGCATGAACTGGAATACGAACGCCGTGGCCAGCACCCAGCGGGCATATTTCCAGTGTTCGCGCCAGTAATGCGGCTCAGCCTCGAGAAACCGCTCTCGATCCCGGCCTCCCAGCCAGCGGAGCGAAGCCGCGCCCGCCACCACCCATCCCAATCCCAGGATCAGGAAGACCGAGAAGCTATCGAGTACGCGGGCACGAACCGCGATCCCAAGGGAAGCGGCGACGGTTACAAAGAAAACCAGCGAGACCACGGCCGCCCGCGCCGGCTTCCGCTGAATATAGAAACTGCGCCGCAGAAACGAACCGGTCAGTATGATGCCGACGGTAAGACCGAGGCCAACCAGCGCACGCCGGGGAAGCTCCGGCGCGGCCCAACGCAAGACCAGACAAGCCGCCAGCAGAACGGCGGACAGAGCCACGCCAACGATGACGCTGGCGTGCAGGACCAGCCGCGAGTAGGCGGGAAAACGCCCGCGGTATCTTCCGGCGCCATAGACGGTGTAGGGCTCGAGCACGGCGGCATTGTGCAGGCCGGAAAGAAAGGTGAAGATCGAGTAGGACAGCGCAAACGCTCCGTAATCCTGCTTGGTTTGCGTCCGGGCCAGCATGACGTTGACCAGAAGCATCGCCCCCACGGAAAAGCCCTGATCCGCCAATCCCAGTGCGATCCGGTGCAGCCGCGAACCAGTTAAGGAAGAACCGGTCAAGGAAAAGGCCGCCACCCTTGCCGGCCGGCTTCCGCCGGTTGCGGAAACGTCGAATTCGGGAGGCTGATGTGCGCCGCAAGGATCACCGCTCGGAAGGTTCATGCCGGGAAGTTTGAAGAATTTCCCCGTGGGGAAAAGCGCGCCAATATGCGATGGGTCAGAGCGTGGGCCGATCGCGGGGGAGCCATCCCGGGCACCTTGGCGCGGAGGGCATGCATTACATCCTGGGCCAGCATCTTATAGGGATCCGTGGCTTCGACCTCCTGCCAGCGCGCCTGCAACATCACCCCGGCCACACCCACCGCCAAACCAGCCGAGGCCAGCAGGAAGATCAGGGCGGATCGGGGCGGGAAGGACCTGCGCTCGGGCACGCTCGCCGCGTCCAGGACTTTCACGCTGGGGGTTTCCTTCGCCTCCTGCACCTTGGCCAGTTCATACTGCTGCGTCAAGGTCTCATACACCGCCTCCTGGATCTTGGTGCGGCGATAGAGGTCGGCGTAGCGTACCCCGAGAAGAGGCAACTGGCGAATCGAAGGATAGGCGGCGACCACATCTCCACCCTCGGGTTCACTCCGCGGTGCGGCGGAGCCGCCGAGTTTGTCGAGTTGCCTCTGCAGTTCTTCGACGCGGGCTGCGACCGAGCGCACGCGCACATTGTTGGCGGTATAAATTTCCTCGAGGCCCTTCATCTCGGACTGGGCGGCGATCAATTCTCCCTGCAACCGGGCGGCAGCTTCCACCATGGTGCGGCCCTGCTCCTTGATGTCGATGGTGCTGTTCTGGCTGGCAAACTGGCTGAAGTCGCGGGAAGCCTCGTCCAAGTCGAGCTTCACCGCCCGGAGCCGCTCCTCGAGGAAAACTCGCTCGCGGTGGGCGGCGGAAGTGGAGAGCTCGGCAGACAGGCGATCGAGTTCCGCCACGTAGGCTTGCGCAATTGCGGCGGCGCGCTGGGGACGGTTGTCGGTCACCGTGATGGTGATAATACCGCTCTTGCGATCTTCCGAAATCTCCGTCCTTCCCGCCAACTTCCGGCAGGCATCCTCCTCCAGACGGTCTCCGTAGACTTTCCGCAGATCGAAACGCTCTACGAGCCGGTCCTGAATGGTCCGGCTCTGCAAGATACCGACAAAGACGGCCCCCGATCCCCCCAGCCCCAGCAGATCCCCCACCATCCCCGGCATGGCACCGTCGCTTTTGGCCGAAAGAGCCGCCAGCATCGCCATGCCGGAGCCCGACTGGGAATTCGGAGGCATCAATTTCGCGGTGGACACGTAGCGCCTGGGGAGCAGGAAGGCCAATAAAATCCCGGCCACCAATCCAATCAGGACGGCTTTGGCCAGCACCCTTCGCCGCTCCCAGAGCAGGCGCAGATGTTCGGAGGATTTGGCGGCCCCGGGGGCGCGAAACTCGAGGCTGCCCGCAGTCACGAGCTCGGCAGGCGCGGAGTATTCGACCTGGGGTGGAGCTCCTAGCTGCGGCATTCCGGATCCTGCCGGCGCGCGACGCACTCGGGATGGGCACTCATATCCTCGACGTCACGCCATCGGCGAGCGGGCGAAGGTGAAAAAGTCCACGGGCTCCTCACCGTCCCAGCCGCCAGTGGGGAAAGAAACTCATCTGAACCTGCGCCGTGAAATTCGGTTGATTTCCGGCGGCCAGCGCGGGGAAATTCCATACTTCGTATTGCGCCCGCGCCGAAAGTGCGACTTGGCGGCTCAGCCTGTACTCGCCCGCCGCCGCGAAATCGTTCAGACGGCCGCCACCGGCCAGAAAGTGGTCGACTTCCTGGTGCCGGTATTCGAGTTGAAGGTTGGTGCGCGGGGTAAACGAATATTTCACCCACCCCTGGCCCCCGAGAGCCTGCCGCCCAATCCAACTGCCGATCAGATTGCCGTCGTTGGTGTATCCCGAGTGATAGCGCCGGTCAATATAGATGGTGCCCAGCCGGGGCTCAGCCTTGAAGCCCTCCACCCGGATCTCGAGCTTGGGCAATTTGGGCAGTTGGGGAAAATAAATCCCGGGATTCAGCATGGGACGGGTGGAACCAAGGGGCGAAATCTCATCCCCCACCAGCGAATCGGTGTAGAAAGTCAGCCAGCGCCGCAGCCCGGGAAGCCGATAGCTGAAGTCGAAACTCGAAAAGCGTTTCGCGGGATTGGTGGCCGTATTGGCGTTGTGGCCGTAATAGCTGCGGAAAAACTCATGCCAGGTGAAGGGCAGGCCGGGTCCGCCGAACATCGCCGTGACCCCCATGCCAAACTCGAGGTTCGCCGTGGGATGGAAGCTGATCTTATTGCCATGAATAAAAGGTTGGGGATGGAAGCCCGGCCCGATGAGAAAGCTGGGATCGACGTTGGGATTCAGCCCTTCCGATACCGGCGGGTTGTAAATCCATTGCTGTCCGGAAAGCTGGCCGAGGAAAGAAGTCATGCGGGCGGGCCCGAGGAAACGGGAGAGTAGAGGGAACTCAAAAGGAGACGCGCTGTCGAGCTGCAGCATGGTGAAGGGCTGGGCGTTGTCGCTGAGAAGTAGAGCGCCGCTCTCGCCGGGGCCAAGCCACACATTCTGCCGGCCGAAGGAAAGCTTGACGTTGTTGAAGGTGAGTCCGACCGAGGCCTCGATCAGACGAAGGCGGTCGAGGGTGCCGGAGCCGTCGGGAAGAGGAGTCACAACTCCATCCTCACTCGCGATGGCTTGTAACACGTTGGGCGGATCCGAGGCTACGCTCGGAGCGTGCTGATACTCGCCGCGAACGGAAAACGACAAGGGGCCGGCCACGGCGCTGCCGCTTACTCCGGTTACGTCGTTGAAACCTTCTCCATAGGGCCGGCCGTAATCGTTGATGAGGGTTTGTCCAAAGTGAAAGCCATCGCGCAGCGGGATACCCGATATGCCGGTGAAGCGCAGGTAAATCGAGTCGAGGCGCAAGTCGAGATTCGCGGCGCCATTCAGGCGTCCTGTCTCCGGGCTGAACTCGTTCTCTAAAGCTGCGTAAATCTTCGCGGCCTCGAACGCTGCCTGACCTTCCACCTGACTTTCCCCCTGAGCTTCTGCTCGACCTTCCACCTGACTTCCGGCACTGTCACCCTGACCGCGCATCCGATCATTGGCTTCATCCAGCAGGCGAGCGCACTCCATGCGGGTCCAGGGGCGGATTCCCAGATACGCGGTTTCGACGTAGCCCAGGGCGGCCAGGCGCTCGAGCGCCGGATACACCCAGCTTTCGAGCGGGACGTAGGCTGAGCCCATGTGGCGCGGACTGCGCACTTTGTCCTGGCTTTGGTTTTGCGAACGCGTGTCAAGCAGGCTGCTCCAGGCACCGACGCTAACTTCGGGATCGCGGCGCCGCTGATAGATCTGCCGCGCAATGAAGTAGCCCATTGCACCCCCGACCACGGCGTCGGAAGGAAAGTGCTCCTTGCCGGTAACCCTTGCGATGGTCACCGCGGACGCCAGTCCATAGGCCAGCAACTTGGTGAGAGTTCCGGGATATTCATGGGCCACCACACCGGCAATCGCCCAGGACACGGCGGCGTGCTCGGAGGGAAACGACGATCCTCGGGCAAAGAAGTGTCCAGCGCCGCTTCCAACGTAAGGGCGCTGCCGCTGAAAGACCGACTTGAGGGCGAAATCGACGGCCAATGCATTCACTGCGGCTTCACTCGCGAGGAATCCGGTCTCGGCGGCGTGCTCGTTGTGCGTGATTTTTCCGAGGAGGAACATTCCGCCCGCAGCACCCACCATGGCGAACGTGCCGTCATTCGACAGGCTGCGGGAGCGCAGGATGTCTCGTGCTGGAATTTGTTTCGAGACCTGTTTCGACAGCCAAGAGTCACTGGCCAGCAACGTCCCCATGCCAGCCAGAGCGGGCAGCCCCCAAATTGCGTCGCTCGGCCGCAGGCGCAGCGGGCTGGTCCAGAGGGCGCGCTGGTCGCCGGCAAATCGGTTCAACAACGATGCCCCACGCGAGGGTATCGACGGAGCGCGGTCATTCTCTACATTCTCTACATTCTCTACATTATTTTCTACATTCCACGTGCCTGCGAACTCCGGCGCAGAGAAGCTGTTTGGCAAGGGAGCGGACGGCACGGCGATCTCGGGCAGTTCCTCAACTTTTTTCTGCAGTTGATCTCGTTTTATCTGTCCTGCCTCCACGGAAAGCGGTTCCTGAGGATGATCGAGCGAAGATTGCGCCGCCAGGAATGGGACTGGACCCGGCAGGCTGAGACAGAGCGCAAGCCGCAGGCTGCATGCGAAAATTCCCGGGCGCATGCGCGGCGGGATAAGCTTGTTGCTTCTCCGTGGCAACGGGACCCGGCGCTCAGAATCCGTGGCCTACGCTGACCGCGATGGCCACCGTCGACATCAGTTGCGCCGCCTCCAGAGTATTTTTCCAGACTGCCGTGCCGCCCAGCGCCTTCTCGGGGACAAACACCGTATCGCCGGGCCGCAGTTCCGCACTCAGAACGTTGCCCGTGAACCACTCGCCTTTATCTTTGCCGCCCACCACCGAGCCGTCGGCGCGCACCACGAACACCGCCTTGCTCCTGGCCAGGGTGGTCGGGCCGCCAGCCTGGCGCAGATACCAGCCCGCGCTCCGGCCGGGACGGTAGGTGATGGCGGTGGGGTTATAGACTTGCCCGCTGACCATGACGTAGTTGGGCGTCTTGGGGATAAACAGCGTGTCGCCGGCGCGGATGTCGAGGTCGGCCGGGGTGTTCGCCCATTTGCGAATGTCTTTCGAGATGTGAATCACCAGCCGGCCGGTGGGCGGAAGGTTCTCCAGTTCCTCGAGCGTGGCGTGCCACTGCTGCACGGTGGCGTTCTTGGCCTGCCTGTCCTCGGCGTCGCCGGTGTCGGGAAGGAGTTTGAAGGAGTCCTGCTGCGCCTGTACCTGCCGGATCAAGTCGGAAAGCGTCTTCTCCTCCAATTCACGCACCTGGCGGCGTTCGAGAATCGCGCCGTAGGGATAGGCATCGGCGCGCAGGCCGCCCGCCCGTTTCAGGACCGAACTAAGGCGCTCGCCTTCGTCAATGCCGTAGTCGCCGGGATGCATAACCTCGCCCTTCACGGTAATCACTGAACCCACATCGTTCCAGCCCGCCAGCTGGCGGATGGTCAGGACGTCTCCGTCATGCAGGCGCATATCGGTGTCGGCCTCTCCGGCCAGAGCGCGGCCGATCGGCACCGCGACGTGCTCTCCCATGACTTGCGCCCCGTTCTCCACCGTATAGCGGGTGAGGTCGGCGGCCTCGACGAAGGCTCCGCGCTTCAATCCGCCCGCGAGCCGCACCAGTTGCGCCGCAGTCATATCTTCGCCAAGCGGATACTTTCCCGGCCGGGCCACTTCGCCTTCGATCTTCACCGTCGGGGGATCGAGTTTCGCAAGATTGCGGTGAATGAAGACGCGATCCGTCGGCTCAAGGGGGACATTGTCGGCGGCGTCCCCCGCCAGCGCTCGCCCTAAATCCACGCTGAGCACCCTGAGTTTCCCATCGCCGGTGCGGCGAAAGACCTGCGCATCGCTCAGCAGCGCATCCGGGGTCACGCCACCGGCCAGGTATACGGCGTCGCGCAGGCGGGTCTCGCCGTTGGTGATGTGTTTTCCGGGATGGCGCACCTCCCCGCTGACCATGATCGTCGGAGGATCTTCAAAATCAAAGCGGCTGAAGATGCGCACGGTATCGAAGGGCTTGAGGGTCAGGTTCTGCTGGCTGTCTTCTTTCCCGACATTCGTCGCATTGCCGCGGCCCGCAACCTGTGCCCGGCCGCCCAGAGCGTCGGCCAGATTGAAGGCAATCACTTCGGGCGCGTAATCGGGAGGAGCCAGCCGGATGATTTCGGCGTGTTGCGCTGCCGGCTCGGGCAGCAGATCGGTGTAGGAAGCGATGAGATCGGTAATCCGCATGCCTTCGCGGTACGCGTGTTTGCCGGGGTGAACGACATGGCCGTCGAGGTAGACGGTCTTTTCGCTGTAAGGCAGAACGGGCGAGATGCGTATCTTGTCGCCGTCCTGAATTTTGAAGTTTTCAAGAGCGCTGGCCGCCGCCTCCTGATTGTTGTTTTCTGGAAGATTGTTCTCAGGAAGATCGTTCTGGGGAAGATCGACCCGCAGCATGGCGCGGCTCTGGTGAGCGATGACGCGTTCGACTTCGATGTGGCGGAGGGTTCCGGTGGTGAGTACGCCCCCGGCCAGTTGCAGGGCCTCGGCCAGATTGCCTTCGTGATTCAGTTCGTAGATGGCGGGACGGCGCACCGCGCCTTCGACCGTCAGCTCCGCGCCCAGGGGAGGAACCATGACCGTATCTCCGGCATGCAGGCGCTCCTGATTGGAGCGCACCCCGTGCAGCAGCAGATCGTAAAGATCGATTTCGGCGACGAACTGCGGGCCGCGATAGAGGCGCAGCAGGCGCAGTGAGCCGCGCGCAGTGGGACCGCCTGCCTGGTAGAGGGCGTTGAGCGGGGTCGACAGCGAGCTGACATCGTAGGCCCCCGGCCGCAGTACGTCGCCGACCACATAGATGCGCACCGTGCGCAGGCGGGCGAGCGAAACGTCGGCGTGCACTTCGCGAAATTCGCCGCGCAGCACGCTCTGCACCAGTTGCTGGACATCCCCAAGACTTCGCCCGGCCACGTCAACCGCGCCCGCCTCGGGCAAAGCCACGCGGCCTTCGCGATCGACCACGCGCTGCAGATGCTGCGAGATGCCGCCCCACAGTTCGATACTCAGGCCATCTCCCGGCCCGAGCACATAATCCGGCCCCACCGGGAGATCCATGGGAAGCTCGTCGAAATTGCCCGTGCCGTTGCGGAAGATGTCCTCGCCAAAACGAGTCAGCACTGGGGAGCGGCGTGAGATCTGCGTATATAAATCGTAGAGCGAAGGCACTTCGGCATAGGGGTTCACCCGGCGGCGAATCACGGGATGGTCGGCATCCTCTTGCAGCTTGCGGCGCTGCATCTGAGAATCGGGCCGAGCGCTCCAGGGGTTATACCCGGCATTGGCGGCCGACATGGAAGAAGCGGACGGGCCGAAGGACTGCCCGGGCGCGGTTGTCCTGAAGCGCGAAGCCGGAGCAGAAGCCGAGGGAGAAGAGGACGAAGAATAGGGCGGGATATAGGACTGGGAAGCATCATCGGCCGATCCTGGCCGTTGTCCGGAGGCGCCGGATTCATCCATGCTGGCGCTCAGCAGTCCCGGCATGCCATCGGGGCTGATGCGCGGCAAAGAGTCTGCGTCCGGCGGAGCCCCATCGTAAGAGTCGCGGTTTTGCGGCTCGAGACCAGCCATGCTCTGCTGGCGACGATAGTCCGGCGAGGGAGAGACCGCGGGCGGCTGGGGAAAAGCGTCTGGCGGCGGGGAGGGCGTGACTTCAAAGAAGCCATCGTCGGAAAATCCATCTTCGACGGCTGAATCCGTCAGGCCGGCCGTTTTCTGCGGTTTTCCGATTTCCTCGTGCTGCGACCAATACTTTTGTTCATCGTTCTGACCCGCCGCCCCGGCGGCAGTTTTTGCGATGCGTTCCTTTTCCATTTCCTGGCGCGTGGGTTTGGGGCGGATGTATTCGCGGCGCTCGATCTCCTGGGTCGCGAGCACGCGCACGTTGTTGTCATCCCGCAGCAACTGGAACAGCGCGTCGTCGGTGACGTCGGCGGGGTCGAGCAGCCTTCCCTGCTCGTAGGCTTTGCGCACCAGCAGCCGCTTCACCTCAAGCAGCAAGCCCGGTTCCTGGCGCAGAATTTCGCTGATGGTGGCCGCGGAGAGCGAGACCGGCGGCTCCGGATCCTGGGCGTGAGCATCGATCTCGATCGCCGGCTTTTCCCTGGCTGCAGGCGCTTCCTGCCCGGCGCTCACGGGCGGCAGCAGGGCGCAGGCGAGAATCGCCGCCACCAGCTTCCACCAACGCGGAGAGTGGAATCTTTGTCGCATGGGAATTCGTCGCATGGGAAATCGATCCAGTTTTTTCAAGCGAAAGTTTCAGCTACAAGTTGCGCGGCCCGGAGTGAGAATCTCCAGGCGCACGGTTGCGCATCTTCCATTCGGAAGCCGGCTCCACATCGCTTTCATCCACTTCCACCGCCACCGAGCGCATGATGAGGTCGAGAGAGAACACGACGCGGCAGCGGTCCTTGCGGCGCACGATGATGCCTTCGAGGCCCTGCATCGGACCGCCGCGCACCCGCACCCGCCGTCCCACTCTCAGGTAGGGATGCGGTTCCACGCAGCCGCCGCGCGACAGCCGCTCACGCAGTTGTTCGATTTCACCCTCCGGCAATGCCGCCGGCTGGCCGTTGAAGCTGACCAGGCGCACGGCACTGGGCAGTTGCAGCACTCGAAGCCGGTCTTCGAGGGCAAGGCGGACAAAAACATATCCGGGAAACAGAGCGAGTTCGAGCTCCTTGCGGCGGTCTTTCCAGCGGCGCAGGGAACGGTAGACCGGCAGAAAACAGGAGATGCTCCGCTGTTCAATCTGTTGCGCTACACACTTCTCATGCCGAGGACAGGTGTAGAGTGCGTACCAATTCAACTCTCTGTGCGCGTCCGCCAAACCCAGGGAAGCATCGGTTGGCGCCATGGCTGCGTAATTCATTAAAAGGTCCTCAGCTTCTTCGACTGGTTGCAGCTTCGCCCCCTCAGCTACAGGAGCCTGTTGAGCTAAACTCTTTTGTTTCAGAACTCTGTTAACTAAATCGCGGGCACAGAGGTCGAACTCCGCGCTCCGTTCCACGGTCAATTCTGCGCGGCGCCCACCAGCACCGGACGCTCGCGCACGGCATTCAAAATTCCCGCCTCGGAGCTCTCGAGCGGCTTGGTTCGAATGTCGACCACCGCCCAATAGAAAATTCCCCGGTTCTGCTCCGGCGCGAGAGCCAGAATCCTCATCCCGGGATGCCGGCCCAGAAGAAACCCGCACTGCCCCAGCCGTTTCTCGGGCTCATCCATGGCAATGATCAGGACATCCGGCTCCACTTGTTCCACAATGTCCGCCAGGTCGCTCTCGTTCCGCACTTCACCCACAACCTCGATGTCGGGCTGGTCGGCGATCGTGGCCATCACCAATTCCCGCATCAGGCGCGGATGATTTGCGACCAATACACGAACTCGTTTCACGGAGGGCTCCCCCAGCGCAGAGCATAGGTCGCCCGGGCGGCGGCCACAAGGTTCAAAAGAGAGCTATACGGGAAATCCCTGGCGGTAATCGGCGAGTACTGGAGAGAACGATTGGCGAGTACTACAAAAACCTAAGAAGTACCAACGACGGTACTAAAGAGTACCGATCAGCGACGTGAGGCGGAGAACGTAAGCCCGCCCGCTCCAGACAGACAGGGCGAATCGCTCATGAGAAATCGCTCAGGGACTGTCTCAGGAAATTCCCTCAGGAGGTTCTCTCGAAGTTCTCTCAGAAAAGACCTTCGAGCACACTCACTAGTTCCCTCACCCTTCGTTCAAACGCGGCCGCATCCGGGCTGAAGCCGTTTTCATTGCCATTGCCTAAACCAGCCGCCTGGCCCGCGGAAGAGATTCCGACGGAGCTATGGAACTCTTGGACTTTGGTTGCGCGAACGATGCGCGCAATATTTTCCGATCGGATGCGGCCGCACGGCATGAGCAGAATTCGTCCTTCTGCCGCTTGCACCAGCCGCGCCAGCAGCGGGAGCGCGTCGACGGCGCGCGCCTCGCCGCCAGACGTCAGAAGGCGCGACGCGCCGGTCTGTATAACCTCCTCCAACGACGCTTCCAAATTCTTTGATGCGTCGAACGCGCGATGAAAAGTTACCGGCAAAGGGTGTGCCAACTCGACCAACGCTTTCGTGCGCTCGATGTCGATCCGGGCGCTCTCCTTCAGTATTCCCAACACGACGCCATCCATACCGAGCTGTTTAGCGGCGCCGATGTCGTCGCGCATGATCTCGAGTTCGCGCTCGGAATAACAAAAGTCGCCGGCCCGGGGACGAATCAGCGCATGGATGGGAAGGCGCACGTGGCGGCGGGCGGTTTGCATCAATCCTGCGCTGGGAGTGACTCCGCCAGAAAACGATTCGACATGGGTTGAGAGTTCGAGGAGCTGATGGCCCCGGAGATAGTGTATGCGGTAACGGCTCAGGTCACCTTAACCTTCTGAAATTCGAGGCACGGTCAGTCGCGAGTGGACTCGCCCCGGAAAATAGTTGAATGAACATGAGGTCGGGTTCGTGGTGCCCAGCTTTGCAACACCGGCAAAGCCGCGGCAGCCTCAGTTATCACGGTGCCGGCAAAGGTGGGCCAGCTCCCCGAAATCAAGAGGTGCGAATCATAAGCGCAGTCTGTTCCGATTCCGTAAATTCTTCGGCCCCAATTTGTGAGGCGGGCGACTCAAGTTTAGAATTGCGCCGATTTTGAGCCGAAGGAAATTGTCGGCCAAGAAGCAATTCCTTGAATGGAGAATCTCTATGACGCCCAGAAAAGTTCGGTACTCCCATTGTGCAGTCCACATCGCGGCCGCAGCCCTTATCAGCATCTGCTGTTTTCAGCCCGCTTCTGTCGGACAGACCGCAGATGCGGATGCCGCAGCGCACGACGCGTGGCTCGCGGTTATCTCCAATACCGATCTGGGGGAGGGATGCTTCCAGGCATCTTATCCCGACACCGTATGGCATGAGGTGGAGTGTAAAGAGTTGCATCCACGCGTCCATACAGTCGTCCACAAACCCGGCATGGGGATGGTGGCCGGCAACGGTGACGACTACGTCGCGCAAAGTTCGGGGCTGACTAGCGGGGCACTGGGAAGCTTCCCCACGGTCACAGGCGTGAAATCGGAGAAGAGCGTTGGCGTGGCCGAGTACGGAGATGGCGGCATCCTGGGGGCGAATGAATATTCGCTTCAGCTCAATACCAACTTCACGGGAACGACAGCGGCGTGTAAGAGTCATTCCGGTTGTGTCGTCTGGCAACAGTTCATTTACGCGACGGACTATGCCGTCGAGGGCGAAGCGGCTGTATTCATGCAGTATTGGCTGATCGACTGGGGCAGTTCGGCTTGTCCGAGCGGTTTCGGCAGTGATGGCGAAGGCGATTGCTACGGGAACAGCAGTTACGTATCGGCGCCCGATGTGAAGCCCACCTCGCTTGCCAGTTTGTCACTCTCGGGCACCGCGGCGTCGGGCGGAAACGATACGGTGAAATTCACCGATGGATCCACTGCCTACTCCGTGAGCGGCAAGGACAGCGTGCTCGATATCTCTCAGGTCTGGAAGCAGTCCGAATTCAACGTCGTCGGCGATGCCGGCGGTTCGCGAGCAGACTTCAACACGCCTGTCTCGATTACCGTGAAAGTGGCCCTGACGGATGGCTCCACTTCGGCCCCAACTTGTGTTGCAGATGCCGGCACCACGGGAGAGAGCAACAACTTGGATCTCGGCAGTTGCAGCACCGCGAGCGGATCGTCGCCCTACATTGAGTTCACTGAATCGAACTAGGACGGCAGTTTTGCGACGTTAGTTTTGGTAGCACATTGTTACGCAGTTGATTGCCGCATGCGCATGGTGGGCGGGCGTCCGGGTCGCCCACCTTTAACGATTTTTGCGTGCGATGGCTACCAAGCCGTTTCTCGGAGTGAAGGGGCCGGGCTGGCTGTGATCTATCAAGACGTTGTACCCGGTGGAGCAGCCCGGCTGATGGGCGGAGCGTAACCGAGACTACCATGCGGGCGGTGGAAGTTGTAATGCTCGAGCCAGGGTGAGAGATGTTGA
>JBEKHS010000008.1:0-122031 GCA_050012155.1 Candidatus Sulfotelmatobacter sp.
ACATCCCCCGGCTTGTGGAAGCCGCGCGCGATCAGCGCCTTGATTCCCTCCTGGGCTGCAGGTCGACCGAGCGAAGCGATGCACGCATCCCACCCGGCGCCGAGCTCGACGTCCGGCGGCAGGCTGGTGTTGACGAGGCGCTTGGTCTGAGCAATCGCCCATTTGTCGAACTTGGCGATCCGGGTTGCGAGCGCCTCTACGAACGCATCCAGCTCGGCGTCGGGCAGGGCGCGATTGATGTAGCCGTACGCCTCGGCCTGGTCTGCTGTGATGTCCTCTGAGCTCAAGAGCACTTCGAGGGCGCGGTTTCGGCCGATGAGTCGCGGAAGCCGAGCCATGGGGCCGCCGCCGGCGACCATCCCCACGCCCACCTCCCATTGCGAGATGATAGTCTTCTCGCGGCTGGCGAAACTCATGTCGCAGGCCAGCGTAATCTCGCTGCCGTTGCCCGTCGCACGGCCGCGGATGAGCGCGATGGAAGCGACTGGCAGTCGGGTCAGACGCACGAGAAAGTCCGGCCAAGGCGGCAAGCCTGTGGGACCGGGCGGCAGTGAGGTCAGGTCCTCAAGCTTGGCCGTAAAATCGGAGTGATTCAGGAAGTAGTCGTCGACCGCGCTATCGAAGACCACGACCCTGACATCCTCGTCGGCTTCGAGAGCATTGATGACTTCCTGGAACTCCTTGACCATTTCCGGGCCCATGACGTTGATCGGCGGATTGTCGATTGTGACACGCCAATAGGCGGGCGACTGACGAGTCACGCGAATCTGTGCGGGTTTAGTAGGTGCGTTCATCTGTGTGAGGTTGCTAGGTGCGTTCACAGTTGCCATGGGATTTCCTCCGTGAGCATTCAGCCACAACAAAATGGGCCGCGCAATTGGACGATAGTATTGCCCACACTTTCGTATCGACTGCAGTTGTCTTCCTGCCAGGAGGCATGCGACTTCTTCCCTTCCAGCTAGTCCTGAAAATCGATCATAGCGAAGGAAAGTTCTCTTCGCACACTTGATACGAAGGTATCGTCGATACCATCGTCCAATTGTTATACTCCCCTCACCTCTGGCTTAATCGCAGTCGTTAGAGATGCACGTTGATCGAGCTTAGAAAACTTTTTTGTGAAAGGAACACACTATGTCTGAACTTGTGACGAAATCTGTGGCGCAAGAACAACAAGAACAAAAGATAGAAACACGCACCACCGCGGAACGTATCGCCGGCTTTACCACCGTTGCGACAGCCATGGCAGTGCTCGCCATCCTTGGCGCCGCGGCCCTTTTCGCGCAAGGCAAAGACAAGGACAAATACTCGCTGGTATCGCCGAGCGGAATCGCGTTCTCCGACTTCAGAAGATACGAGGACTGGGCCGACGTCTCTTCCGCCCGGACCGAGGAAATACTCAAGGTGATCGTCGGCAATCCGACGATGATTAAGGCCTTCAAGGCCGGCGTTCCAGTCAACGGCCAGCCTTTCCCAGATGGCTCCATGATCGTGAAGCTCCAGTGGAAGCTGAAGAAGAGCACGGAGGCCCCTTTCGCCGTGGAGGTGCCCGACGTCTTTTCCCAAGCTTTCGTCATGGAAAAGGACAGCAAGAGATTTTCGAAAAGCGGCGGGTGGGGATACGCGGTGTTCAACTACGACCCCGCATCGGACAAGTTCTCGGCCGACCCCAAAAGCCTCTCAGACTGCGGATACGCGTGCCATACGCCAGTGAAGGCGAAGGACTACATCTTCCACCCGTACCAGAAGCGTTGAACCTGACAGTCGCGCTTTTGGACGCGTGAAACTTTCGGAACGGTAAGGACGATCGTGGGATGATAATGAACCTACGCCGTCGCCCGAAGCTGAACGCATGCAATCCAACCCGCAGCAGGCACGAAATGGTGGCTGGCTTCACCTGTTCCAAGGTATAAGGCCTGTGGGTCGGGCCGGAGCGGCCCGGGATGCCTTGGCCGGAATCCAACTGGCGGCGATGAACATCCCGCAAGCGCTGGGCTATACCAAGATTGCCGGCATGCCGGTAATTACTGGGTTTTACACGCTGTTGCTTCCGCTGCTGGCATTTGCCGTGTTCGGCTCCTCGCGCTACTTGGTGGTCGCTGCCGATTCGGCAACTGCATCTATCCTCGCTGGGAAGCTTGCTACTATGGCTCCCATCGCAAGCGCGAGATATGTGGCGCTGGCATCGACCGTCGCTCTGCTGACTGCCGGATTTCTGCTGCTGGCCCGAGTCCTGAAGCTCGGCTTCCTGGCCGATTTCTTGTCGCAAACCGTGCTGACGGGGTTTCTCACAGGAGTTGGATTTCAGGTGGGCATCGCTGTGCTGGGCGGGATGGTCGGCCTCGAAGTGCGTTCCAATCGGACGATTGAACAACTCCTTGAGATCTTCCGCAGCCTGCCGAGGATCCACCTGCCAACCGTGGCTATCTCGGCGGTGGTGGTGACAGGCATCTTTGCCTTCAACCGATTTGCCCCAAAGATACCGGCTTCTCTGCTCGCGGTCGCCGGCGCAATTGCCGCAAGCGCAGCCTGGGATTTCGCGGGTCACGGCATCGCCATCATCGGACCGGTCGTTGGGGGGCTTCCACATTTAGGGTTGCCGGACGTGCACTGGAAGGACGTCGTACCGCTGCTCGGCGTTTCCGTCTCCTGCTTTGTGATGGTCCTTGCGCAAAGCGCGGCTACCGCGCGTTTCTACGCGGGGCGCCACCATCAGTATCTGGACGAAAGCGCAGACCTGGTCGGTCTGTCTGCGGCCAACGCCGCGGCAGCGTTGAGCGGGACGTTTGTAGTGGACGGAAGCCCTACTCAAACCGCAATGGTCGAAAGCTCTGGCGGTCAAAGCCAGCTTGCCCAGGTGGCTACCGCCATAGCGGTCGCATTCGTTCTGCTCTTTCTGACCAAGCCTCTGCAATACCTGCCACGTTGCGTATTGGGAGCCATCGTATTTTTCATTGCTGTCCGTCTAATCGACGTGCGTGGCTTGCGCGAGATTCGACGCGAGAGTCCTGGGGAATATGCGCTGGCCGTGTTTACTGCAGCCGTCGTTGTGCTGGTTGGAGTCGAGCCGGGCATTCTATTAGCCATGGTGCTGTCGCTGCTCCGGATTGTGCGGCACAGCTATCGTCCTCACACCGGAGTCTTTGTCGTAAACGAGGGGGATGTTTGGCAGGTAGTCCCGGCTGTTCCCGGCGCGGTAACGAAACCGGGGTTGGTGATCTATCGCTTCGGGGCCGCACTCTTTTACGCCAATGCCGCGCTGTTTGCCGAGCAGATCCGCGGATTGGTTGGGCCAACTCCTTCACCCGTGCGCTGGCTCGTCGTCGATGCGGAAGCGATTACGAATGTGGATTACACCGCGGCCCGGATGGTACGTGAGCTTCACGAGGAGTTGGTTGACCGCGGAGTTGTGTTGGTGTTCGCGCGCGCGCCTCTCTCTTTGAAGGCAGATCTCGACCGGCATCTCTTGACTCTGGTCATCGGCCCGGCGCAGTTTTTCGACCGCCTTCACGATGCGGCGGCTGCATTCGCGAAACTCAAAGGCCTATAAGCGACGTTTTCGTGACTTATTGTGGATTGGCTGAGCGCAACTTGCTGAAAAAGTTCCCTCCGACTCTTCATTTCCTCAACTTCCGAATCGCGTATCGAAGTGAACGTCGATCTCGCGCGTCGTACCGTATGCTGTACGGAACCGTGTTCTTGATTCGTAACAATAGGTCCGTGGCAGGGAGGACAAGCGAGCCGTATCGTGTCTTACAAGATGGGATATCTTATTTAGGTGCATATAGATATCGTATGTTGTGTTTTGTTCGTATTCCGTAACATTGCTGACTCTGGGTAGGGCGTGATGCGGGACCGTTCGGGCGGGGGCGGGCTTGCATTGATCCGGTTTAGATCTTATTGATTTGTTTTCTTGACAGCGAGTTGCTTCTGTATTAAGGTCGCCGTCCAACGTTGCGTTGATCTGGCCACCTACCTCGCGGCGTTGAATGCGGCGTTGAATCACAGCGGCACAAGTGTCGTAGCTAGTAGAGTTTCATCGCAAGTAGAGTTCATCGCAAGTAAGGTTTCGTAGCAAGTAAGGTTTCCTTTTTGATGCGGGAGAGACGGGGTCCTCTCACCGGCGAAACGTTTGATCAGTAGCACTGGCTTGGGCGGGCGTGCGAATGGGACTTAACAGACTTAGACGGAGACAGAGGACTGCCCTGCGTCTTTTAAGTCCATTTATTTTTTCTGCATTTGTTTTCGCCGCATTTGTTTTTGCCGCCACTCTTCCTGCCTGGACGCAGACCACACCGGTAACCATCGGGCAACTCGATCTTACTGTGGGCGGACTATCCGCCACAGTTACTCCGGCGCAGCCGGTTATTCCCAAGAACATTAGCTCGGGCGTGCAGATTGCGGTTACGCTGAATGGGCAGACACTTACTCCCACGGCGGTGGCGCAGTATCTCGGCGGATCCTTTCAGATTCAGGGAGAGTACTCCGGACCGGGACTATCGCAAACCGTGGACGTGCCGGAGAGTCCGGCCTTGAATTCCCTGGTGCTGGATCTGCCGGCGGTGAGCGAAGCCGGCAATTACACGCTCAGCAACTTGCGGTTCATGGTGAACGGCAATGACGTGTTCGATCTTTCGCCGAACAGCGTAATCGTCGACGTCATCGATCAGGTGCTGGTGACATCGGTGCAGACGCAGGCGCTGACGCTGGCCCAAATACAAGCCATGGGCGTGGTGCTGAACAGCAGCGACTACACGGGATTTCAGTTCACGATCGGATTGCAGCTTTCCTCCCAGGTCGTGAACATTTCGTTTCCCGTAGTGTTCGACCCGCAGGGCGTTCCGATTCCGCAACCGATCATGCCGCCCTCAAACCCCACGCCGCAGGGAGTGGGCGTGCCGGTGACCATCGTGCCGGTTTTGCTGCAGGCGGCGCCAGAGCAGAGTGGCGGAGGCAACAACGGAGGCGGAGCCGCTTTACCGGCCGGCATTTCCATCCCCAGCGTGCTGGTGATTCCGGGGAATGTCGGCTACCTGAAACAATTTTTCTCGGCGCAACTCTACGTCACCAACAACACGCCCGCGGAAGCGAACCTGGTCGTCGATAACGTCACCGGCACGGTCAACCTGCCGCCTGGTCCCGACGGCATTGTAGGAACCGCCGATGATCCACTGGGATTGCCCACGCTCACCAGCGGACCGGAAGCGGCAACCATGCCGATTCTGCTGAATGGCTCGAGCACTTTGAACGCCGGGCAAACCGGCCAGGCGGAGTGGACGATCGTCGCGAATTCGGAGGGCTTTTACAACGTCAACTTTGGCATCAACGCGACTCTGGAAGGCTTGCCCACCGGTCCCATCAACCTGATAGGCACGGCGATGGGCGGATTGCTGGTGCGCAATCCTTATTTCAACATGACGTTCACCGTGCCGGCTGTGGTGCGGAGCGGCGAGCTGTTCAATGTTTACGCCACGGTTACGAACACCAGCCAGGCCCTCGCGAACGATTTGAGCGTGGCCATCGACGCCGCCAGCTTAAGCGGCGCGACTCTGGTCAGTCCGCCCCAGCCGCCCATACCGACGCTGAATCCCAACGACTCGGTCACACTGACCTACCAGTTCCAGGCGTTGACGACAGGGCAGGTGGTCGCCGACTACCTGCATTTCGATACTTCGAACGGCACCACCGGAACGCTGAACTTCACACTGGGCGTCTACGCCAACGGCACGCCGATGTCGCCCGACACGATTGTGTTGCCGTCGGCCGTGGACAATCTGCCCACCGACATCGTGAACGCGGCGATGCGCGTGCTCGGCCAGGCGTGGAGCGTGGCCAACGCTCCGCCGGGAACGCTGCCTGCGGGTGTGATCCCGACCACGACCGCGGTGGTTACGCAGAAGGCGCTCGAGCTTTCGGAAGCCGGCCTGCGGCAAACGCTGGGAGAACCGCAGGCCAACGCATTGCGCGATCTGGCGCCGGATTGGTGGGGTGGTACTCCCGTGGATCCGGGCTTCAACCAGGTCCTGCAAGCCACGCCTGCCGGGCAAAACTTTATTTCCGTGCTCGGCGCCGATCTGGCGCAGCCGATGCTCCAGGCCGGTGGGCCGCTGCCCTACGAGTTGCTGCTCTCCCAGATCGAAGCTTCGGGACCGAACTTCCTGGCCTTCGGCGTCGGCAACGGGAGCTCGGCCGCTCCGGTGTCGGTGAGTTTGACCGACAGCTCCGGCAATCAGCTCAGCACGAGCACGCCGGGCGGCTCGATCCCCGGCGGCGTCATGCTTGCGCTCAGCAGCAACGCCAGCACGCCGCTGATTGGGTTGGTCACGGCGCCGACGCTTCCGCCGTATACGCTGCTGCTCACTCCGCAAAGTTCGGGAAGCGTGGATCTCTCCATCGCGATTCCGAATGGAGAGGGTGCGGTGGTTCGCGCCGAAGCGACCGGCGTGCCCGTGGTGCAAGGCCAGGCGATGCGCGTGATCGCCAACTTCACCACCCCGAATAATCTCGTTTTGCAGGTCGACACCAACGGAGACGGCTCTTTTGCGACCAGCACTCCGCTGAGCACGCAAGTCATCTCGCCGTCAGGGCCCAATCTGACATCAGCCACGGTCATCGGACCGGATACGGTCAGCCAGGCAGGGCCGTTCGGCCTGAACATGGTGCTGCTGTTTGATCGCATCGTGGATCCGACGACCTCGGCGGTCGCCGGCAACTACACCATTCCGAACAACTCGGTGCAGTCGGCGAGCCGGCAACTTTCCGGGCGATTGGTTTTCGGCAACCTGACGCAGCCGGAAGGTCCTTACGTTCCCACCACTGTGGCCGTGGGTGGAGTTGAGGATCAGCGCGGAGTAGTGGGTCCATCCGGCACAGTGAATCTGCAGTCTACGTTGGTGGATCCGGGCGCGGTGGTTTCCGGCAGCGTACTGAATGCGGATGGCAGCGTGTCCACCACCGCGACCGTCACGTATCTGAACTCGCCGTATGAAGTGCCGTGCGGAACCGGCAGTGGCCCGGTGGGTCTGGCCGCGACTCCGGTGAGCTCAAGCGGACTCTACCAGTTCCGTTACGTTCGCCAGGATAACTGCGGCGGTCCTTTCGCGGTGGCCACGAACGATCCCACTACGGGTGAACTGCGTCAGGTCGCTTCCTACGTGCGCGGTCCGGGCCAGCAGATTGTTATTAATCTGGCGATGCTCGGGCAGGGTTCGGTGAGCGGACAAGTGACCGACTTGTCGGGGAATCCGGTTCCGAACGCGCAGGTGGTTGCCATCAGCGCCAGCGACATTCAGGGCGGAAATAATCCGCAGGTAGGCGGGCAGGCATACACGGACGGGAATGGCAACTACACCATCACCGGACTCACGGTCGGTCCGGTCACGGTCAAGGCCGGGCTGGGCGCGAGCCTGGGAGCATCCGCCGGAAACATCGAAGGCGCGGGCACAACCGCGATCGTGAATGTCACGCTGAACAGCGGCGCGGTCAATGTGTCCGGCGTGGTCACGCAGATTCAGAATGGCGTCACCACGCCCATCGCAGGCCTTCCCGTTGCGTATTACCAGTACAACGGCGCAAACCGGTATGCGGTGGGTTATGTGCTTTCGGCTGCCGACGGCAGTTACACGCTGACCGGCATGCCCACGGGAGCTTACACGGTTGAGGCAACGCTCGGAGTGAGCGGCGAAATCGCCGACGATTCCGGCGTCGCCGTAGCGGGCAACAACATCGTCGCCAACCTCACCATCGTGATTCCCACCACGGCGACGGTCGATGGAATCGTGACCTATGCCAACGGATCTCCTTATGCAGGAGCTCTGGTTTATCAAGGGCAGACTGGAGTTCTCAGCAATCCGGATGGCACGTTCTCTTTGAGCGGCATTCCGGTCATGCCTTCGCAGTCGCAGATTATCTATGCCCGCACGCTGGATGGACTGCGCACCGGCCAGACCACGGTGGTGGTGAACTCCGCGACCCAGCCGGTGACGGGAGCATCCATCACGCTCTCGGGCATTGGCACCGTGCAATTCACGGTTCTCGATCCCAAGGGCAATCCCGTTTCCGGGCAGCAGGTCAACATCCCCGCCGGCAGCGCACCCGCATGCGACAACTACTGCGGCTGCAACATGCAAAGCACGAATGCCAGCGGAGTCGTAGTCTTCACCGGGATTCCGCTGGGCAGTGTGACGGGTTCGGCCATCAACAGCGCCGGCGATTTAGCCCAGGCCAAAGCCAACCTCACTCAGGATGGAACGACCGCGTACGGCGTGATGCAGTTCCACGGCACCGGCACGGTAACCGGCAGCGTGGTGGATCCCAGCAACAATCCGGTGCTGGGGGCTTCGGTTCAGTTGTCTTCGAACACCGTGCAGTATTGCACTCTGCTGCCGGCCTACACGCAATCTGCAGTGACGGGTACGACTGGAACGTTCCAGTTCAACGACGTGCTGCTTGGAAACGTGGGAGTGACGGCCGCGCAATCCTTCTATCCCGCGCAAGTGGGCGCGCAGGGAACGCTGCCGACCAACGGCAGCACCGTTAATTTCCCGTTGCAGATGGTGAGCACGACTGCCGGAGTGTTGTCGGGCGTGGTTTTCTTCCCTGACGGAGTTACCCCCGTAGGCGCCGGCGTGCAGGTGACCGCGAATGGCCCGCTGCCCAACGTGACGGTCGCGACCGACTCGACCGGCACTTTCACCTTCGCCAAGATTTTCCCGCAAGGCTTGTACACATTGACGGCCGCCGATCCGGTTTCAGGCGGCGTCACGCAGATGAACGTTTATCTGATTGCCGGCCAGAACGCGACGCAGAATCTGCGGCTGTTGGGAACCGGAACGATCAACGTCGCGGTGGTCGACGGCGGCGGCAATCCAGTCGCCTCGGCTTACGTCACGCTGAATGAAAACAACTATCCCAACGCCGTTTTCAACGGATCGCTCGACGCCTCCAATCAGGGCGTGATTGCTTTCCCCGATGTGTTCGAAGGACCGTTCAGCGTGGCGGTGGTCGATCCCTTTGGGCGCAGCGGGCGCGCCTCGGGCGTTCTGCCCCAGGGCACCAGTTCCGTCAACATTCAGGTGCAGGAGACTACGACCGGCACGGTGCAGGGCGTCTATTACCTGCCGGACGGCGTCACACCGATTCCGAACGCGATTGTGAATCTGACGGTGAGCGGACGCGTCATCGGGCAGGCTACGACGGCGAGTGTCGGCAATATCGGTTCCTACAGCTTCGATTACGTTCCCGCGGGATCGGTGCAGTTGAATGCGCAGGATCCGCTGAGCGGCCGCACCGGCATTGCCGTGGGTTCGATCACCACGCAGGGACAAGTGCTGACCCTCAACGTAATCGCCGAAGGCCTCGACACCATTCAAGGACTTGTGACCAGCGACGGTTCGCCGCAACCCGGCGCCAGCGTGACCATTACGTCGGGAACCTTCCAGGCCACGACCACCGCGGACTCTGGCGGAAACTACCAGATGGGCGGTGTTCCCGAAGGCGTGGCGGTGGCGACCGCGAGTCTCAGCAACGGCTTCCTGACCGGCACAGCTTCAACGTCCGTCAGCGGAAACAACAACACGGTCACGTTGAATGTCGCGTTGCGCAGCTCGGGAACCGTCTCTGGACAGGTGTTCCAGGCCGATGGCGTCACTCCTGCCACCACTTCGCTGGTAACCATCAACGTGGGTGGAACCGGCGGCGTCACGCTGAACACCACCACCGACGCGATGGGCAACTTCTTGTTCAATCTTGTTCCCGCGGGGACGGCGACCATTTCCGTGCAAGTGCTGGGCAGCATCGATGAAGGCACAGCCCTGGTTCTGGTTCCCGCCGGTTCCACGGTCGCGGCCAAAATTATTTTGAACGGAATCGGCTCGCTCTCCGGCGTTGCCCTTGATTCTTCCGGCCAGCCCACGGCGGGCACCATTATTCTGTCGGGCACGGGACAGTTCCCCTACTACCTCACGGTGACCGCAGCGGCCAACGGGACCTTCTCGCTGCCGCAAGTGCTGGCGGGCCCGTTCACGGCCAAGCTGAGCGCAAACATCGGCGGGTTCACGTTGTACGGGACGGCATCGGGATCGGTGTCGCCCAATCAAAACGACAATCTGACCATCGAAACTCAACCCAGCGGATCGATTACCGGAATCGTTCTGCGACCCGATGGGCAGACGCCGGCAGTCGGCGCCAACATCGTCATACAGCTTCTCGCCACCGGCGCGAACATTACTCTGCAGGCGCAGAACGATGGAAGTTTCAACGCCGTCGGCGTTCCGCTCGGCGCCTTTACGCTGCAGATCACCGATCCCATCTCCGGCGGTGTTGCGGCCATTCTGGGGCAGTCGATCGGATCGAACGATCAGACCGTGGGTCTGGGAACGATCACGCTCAATGGCAGCGGTCTCGCGGTCGTGTCCAGCAATCCGACCTCCGGAGCTACGGGCATCGGAATCAACTCGCCGCTGACCGTCACCTTCAATGAAGCGCTGGCCAGCACCAACGGAATCTACGTCACCAATGGGACCGCGAATCTCTATCTCAGCACGTCGCTCTCAGCCGACGGCATGACCGCAACTTTGCAGGGCACTATGCCGGATGGCATTCAGCTCGCCCTGAATGTCACCGGTCTGGTCACCGACGTCTTCGGTCGGCAGTTGCAGGCGCCGGAGGTGATCACATTCACCACCGTCGATCTAACGCCGCCTTATGTGGTCTCGGTCTCTCCCGCGAACCAGGCGATACAGGTGCCGGTCACGACCACCGTGGCCGTGACCTTTAATAAGGCGCTCTCCGCTACGGCTGCGCTCGGCAACGTGATTACGCTCAGCTCCGTCGGAGGCCCCGTCGCCGGCAACACTTCGCTGACTGCGCCCAACACTTTGACCTTCACGCCGTCGTCGCCGTTGATGAACAACACCATCTACACGGTCACGGTGAACGGCGCGACCTCGTTCGGCGGCAATGTGCAGACCAGCGTCTTCACCAGCACGTTTGTTTCGCCGGAGACCGCGACTCCAGTTCTGCAACTGAGCTCGCCGCTGAACGGTTCTTACGTAAATACGGCGACACCGACGATCTCCATCTCGTTGAGCGATCAACTGACGGGCATCAATCCCGCAACCGCGGTGATGACGCTGGACGGCCAGACTGTGACGCCGAGTGTCAGTTCCTCCGCGATCACATTTACTCCGACGACTGCATTGGCCAGCGGTTCGCACACCGTCACCGCCTCGGTGCAGAACAATGCCGGCGTCGTAGGCATGCTCTCCGCCACCTTTATTGTGGATACCACTCCGCCGAGCGTGGCGACGCTGACAGGCATCACCGCCGGCCAGACCCTGAAGGGGCAGATTACGATTGCCGCTTCGGCGACCGACGCGATCTCCGGAATCGCGAAGATCAACTTCCTGGTGGATGGAGTGGTGCAGGCCGCGCTCACCGGGCCGAGCTTCTCCGCCATGTTCAACACCGCGGTATTGCCCGACGGCCCGCACAACTTCACGGCGCAGGCGGTGAACAATGCCGGGACGATGGGAGCTGCCAGCGCGGCGATTCAGGCCTTCGTCGAAAACGTTCCGCTCTCGGTGACCATTACATCGCCGTTGAACGGTGCGCCCTTCCGAGGACAGGTTACGGTGACAGCGACGGCTTCCGAAGAGGTGCAGCAGATCAGCTTCACGCTGGGATCGCAGACCGTGACGGCCACGGCGTCTCCGTATCAGGGCACGTTGAGTCTCTCCGGCGTGGCGAACGGGACGCAGATCGTCACGGCGACGGCGACGGATTTCGCGGGCGATACCGCATCCTCGACCGTGTCGATCAACGTGATGCAGACGCCGCCGGCGGCGCCCAACTCCAATTTGATTTTCGCCGAGCCGCCAAGCAACGGAGTCTCGCTCGTCTATGGTTCGCCTGGCGCCGTCAGCGCCGGCGGTCTCACCATTTCGGTGGTCGATACGGTTTCCCAGGCCACCGCCAGCGCCACATCGGCTGCCGACGGATCGTTTGCCACCGACATTGCCGCGGCCGTCAACGACACTCTGTCGCTCACCGCCACGGATGTGGTCGGAAACGTCAGCGCGCCCACGTTGATCACCGTCCGGCAGACGCAGTCGTTGCCGCCCTCCGCCGGAAACACTTCGCTCGTCTATCAGGGCGATCTGGTGGATCTGGTGGGCGGAGGCAGCAACGGCCTGTCGCCCGACGGAATCCTCGATTCCGTTTTCACATTAAGTTTGAATGTGGGCCAGGGAATCACGCGCACGATTTCCTCCATCACGCTGGTGGGCCCGCAGACGCGCAGCACGCAATCGTCGAACCTGGGCGTGGCCGCCGATGTCGGCGGACCGCTGCTCAACAGCACCAACGGGCAGATCAACTTCCCGGTCACCACCGGCGCAACCCTTACCCTGGTCGCATCCGACAGCGGACTGATTCAGGCCGGCGCGACCTATACGGCGACGGCGGTGTTCACCGACGGATCGCAGTTCGTTGCGACCTATGTCTACGTGGCTCCGGCGAATCGCCAATATGTCGCGCACTCCGCCACCATCACGGCGAATCCCTCGACCGTAGTAGTGAATGGTTCGACGCCCAGCACTTCGACCATTACCATCACGAACATTCGCGACATCGACGGCGACGTAGTGCCCGACGGCGCAAACATCGCGCTCTCGGCCACGAACATGGCCACCGTGAATCCCGCGGGCACACCGGTTCCGTCGGCGGGCGGCGCCTTCATCGACGGCACCACCGCCACCAACAATCCGAATTTCCAGGTTTACGCCATCAAGAACGGCACGGTTACGGCGACCTATTCCAGCCAGTCGGTCACCGCCACGCCGATTACCGGCACCCTGGCCGTGATTCAGATGCAGGCCGCCGACGCGAACGGCAACGTTCTCGGAACCAGAGTCGTCTCCAGCCAGGATCTGAACATTCGCGCCTCCACCGATACCGCGATCGTGTCCGTAACTCCCGGTTCGCTCTACGCCGACCGCGGAGCCCACATCAGCCAGGTGACGGTAGTGCTCAACGACGGCAACGGCAACGTCCTTCCCGATGGCACCCAGGCCGCCATCACAGTGCAGAACGATAATACGATCGCAGCCAGCTCTTACATACAGTCGGCGGGAGGCAGCCTGCTAAACCTTCCGTCTGATCCGAATAACGGTAATTTTGTTTTGGGCACGATGTCCGGCGGCCAGATCACCTTCGAATATTCCGATGCGAATGTTTATGAGAACACGAACGGGATTTCGCCGGCAATCATCCAGGTAGTGCCCGTTACCGATGGCAACATCGCTTCCTACAACGCCATTGGCACCGCCGACGTAACTCTGGTGGGAGCCGCGACGGCGGATATCAATCCGATTCAGCCGAGCGTTCCCCAGGTTTCGCCCTCCGAACCGCTGCAGGTCGCGATTCAGGATGTCCATGATGCCCGCGGAAACCTGGTGCCCGACGGCGCGAATATCGGCATCTCAGCCAACGATGACGCGTCCATCTATGGCAGCTCCTACGTGAATTCAGCGGGTGGCGCCATTGAGAATGGAACGCGGGATCCCAACAATTCGAATTGGAATTACTTCCCCTTGGTGTCGAACGGATTTGCCGCCGTATATTCGACCGACGGTTCGACCATCGTTCCGCCGGGACAGACCGGGACCGCCACGTTGCAGTTGGTGATGGTCGACCCCAGTGCGAACATTCTGGACGTCCACGCTGTTGCTCTGCAGAGTCTGGTGCTGGTACCGCCATCGAACGCAGTGGGTTCGTCGCAACCGGCGTCCGTTCTGGGCGATGGCGGGGTCCACACCACGACGGTAACGTTCGCTCCGGTCATCGACGCCTACGGCAATACCATTCCCGACGGCACCGCCCTGGCGGTGACGGCAAGCGATGACGCGGCGATCCTCGGGAGCGCCTACGTCAACTCGGCGGGCGGCCAGATCGTGAACGGTACGCCGTCGACGACTTCTTCGATATACAAGATCATTACCGTGCAAGGCGGGGCGCTGACCGTCACTTACGCGGACCAGAACGTCACCGCGAACCCGGGGCAGGAAGTCACGGCCAACGTTGTCGTTCTCGAAGCCAACAGCAGCAATGCGGTCACCAACTACAACGCCGTAGGCGTCGTGCCCGTCATCATTGCCGGGCTGACGAGTGCGCAGGGTGCGGCCAGTCCCAGCGCCGTTTTTGCCAACGGCGGCGATTACCGCTCCACCATAACTTTGTCAAACTTCCGCGATGCCGCGGGCAATCCCGCTCCCGACGGCACCCAGATCGCGGTGACCGCGGCCGACGACGCGTCCATCGTGGGGAGCTCCTACGTTCAATCGGCGGGCGGCACAATCATTGGCGGTACGCCGGCGCCATTCAGTTCGGAGTACAGCCTGTTCACCGTCACCAACGGACAAGTTGTCTTCCAGTACTCCTCGCAGGGCGTTTCCGTGGCCTCGGGCTCGCAGACGGCAACCGTACAAGTTCTGACCGTGAACCCGAGTGGAAGCGCGATCAGCTACAACGCCGTGGCTACGGTTTCGGTGCAGTTGCTGGCGCCGGGAAGCGCGAGCGTAAGTTTCTCGCCCGTCGATCTGACGGCGAATGGAAACGCCAACATGAGCTCAGTGACGATCACCGGGCTGAAGGACAGCGACGGAGTTACGCTGGTTCCCAACGGCGCATTGGTCGGGTTGACCGCGGTACCGTACGCGGCCCTGGCCTCGAATGGTTGTTGCTACATTGCGGGCTCGGGTGGAACCGTTGCTTCCGCCGGCACTTCGCCGGGAGACGGCACGGTCGCCACCAACAATTCGAATTTCGAACAATTTACCGTGGCCGGCGGTCAGGTCTCGGCTTCGTACTCCGACCTCGGAATCACCGCCGGCGTCGGACAGACGGTTCAGAGTTACGTGTCGGTTGTTCCCCTCAGCAGCACGGGAGCGGTGCTCACCAGCGATGCGATCGGCGTGGGCACCGTCAATCTGCACGGAGTCACATCGACGAACGCGAGTGGGCCGGCGACGATGTCACTCTCCGCCAACTCGACCGCCACTGTGACCTTTAGCGGAATCAAGGATTCCGCCGGGAACACGGTTCCCGACGGTACGCCCGTCGACGTGACGGTGAACAGCTACGTCACCATTTACAACGGCTCCTACGTAGTCTCGTCGGGCGGGACTATCGTGAACGGCAGTTCGTCGCAGAACGGTAATTTCAAGTTGTTCACGACAGTTGGCGGCTCGATCAGCGTGAGCTATTCCACCGCGGGCGCTTCGGTGGGCACGGCGTCGGTGCAGATAGTTCCCGCCACGCCGGCGGGCGGCGTAATCGGCGGCAGCCCCTTGAACGGAGGCGTGTGGGCGATCACGATCACGAATTGATCGGCAGTCGGATTCTCGAATTGGCTGACACGGTACGAACGCAGCAATGCGCAAGGCGGGAAGATGCTTAGTCGGTGCGGGGGCGGCGGAGGCGGGTGTGGACGGGCGGAAAGGGTACCACTCCGCTCCGGCGCGGAGGCCGGATCCTTTCCCGGTTCGGTGTCAGCACATTCCAGGACGGGCTCTAATGCCGTGACGTGGAGATCCGGCATGAAGTTCCGCAACCTTGCGCTGATGGTATTGGCCCTCTCGATCGCCTTCCTGTTTCATCCGGATCAAGCGCTGATGGCTCAGGCCCCAGCAGCATGTCTATATGCTCTGGACCCTAGTGCTCAAGGCGCGTTTTCCATCTCCGGAAGCACGTCGATCTCGACCTCATGCAGCGCTGTGGTTGAGTCCAGCGGCAGCGAAGCTTTCGAGATGTCCGGAACTGAAATTTTCTACCTGCAGAACAATGCCCAGGTCGGCGTAGTGGGCGGTTCGGAACTAAGTGGGCAGACCAAACTTGTGAACCAGTCGACTGGGCAAACGGAACAGCCAGTAAAAATTTCCAGCCCAGGTGATCCGCTTGCTTTTCTGCCGATACCGACTTCGAGCACGATCGTCGGCAAGAGCCACACGTCTTACGACATGAACAACAAGCCGCCAAATAATACGCTTTCGCCCGGCATCTATTGCGGCGGCCTGACGGTCGGCAATACCAACGGGGCCACGTTTACCATGAGCCCCGGCACCTACATCATGGCCGGTGGCGGGCTGACGCTCAATTCCCTGGCTATAGTCAGTGGTTCGGGAGTAACCGTCTACAACACGTCGAGCACGGGTTGGGGTTGTTCCGGGAGTTCCAGCTACACGCCCATCACCATCAGCGGGCAGGTCACGGCAAATCTGTCAGCACCGACAACCGGCTCATTGGCCGGTATTGTGCTGTTTGGCGATCGCGCCGGATGCTCCACCGTGGGAAGTTGCCAGGATCAGATCAACGGAAGTTCTTCCACCACATTGAACGGAGCAATGTATTTCAAGACTGACACGCTCTTGTTCACCGGGAGCACCAGCAACGGTTGCATGATGGCCGTGGCTGACAAAATCACCATCAATGGCAACTCCTCGTTCGCGATCGGTGGTTGCACGGGCACGATGGGAGGAGTGTCGGTGAGTGTGACGCCGACCAGCGCCACGCTTTACGGCGGACAAACTCAGCAGTTCTCGGCTACCGTTACGAACGCCAGCAGCACGGGCGTGAATTGGTCGATCAGTCCGGCTGGGACGGGCACGATCAACTCGTCGGGCCTCTACACGGCTCCGGCAACGATTTCGACGCAGCAGACAGTGACGGTTAAGGCGACGAGCCAGGTGGACACCGCCGCATCGGCTTCGGCCACAGTAAACCTAATGCCGAAGACGACGCCGACCATCACATGGGCCACGCCCGCGGCGATCACGTACGGCACGGCACTGAGTGCGACGCAGTTGGATGCGACGGCAAGTGTAGCGGGAACGTTCGTCTACACGCCCGCGGCGGGTACGGTGCTGGCGCCCGGACCTCAGACTTTATCGGTGACCTTTACGCCGACCAACACGACCGCCTACAACACAGCGACGGCCACGGTCACGCTGACGGTGAACAAGGTGACGCCAGTCATCACGTGGGCCGCGCCGGCGGCGATCACATACGGGACCGCACTGAGCGCGACGCAGCTGGATGCGACGGCGAGCGTGGCCGGCACGTTTGTCTACACGCCCGCGGCGGGCACGGTGATGGCGGCCGGAACGCAGACTTTGTCGGTAACCTTTACCCCGGCCAACACGACCGACTACAGCACGGTGACGGTCATGG
This sequence comes from Candidatus Sulfotelmatobacter sp., assembly GCA_050012155.1. Taxonomy (GTDB): domain Bacteria; phylum Acidobacteriota; class Terriglobia; order Terriglobales; family Acidobacteriaceae; genus Sulfotelmatobacter. Next base: position 17,224 of record JBEKHS010000008.1, read on the forward strand.
TCTCGCTGACAGTGAACGCCGCGACGCCGATCATCACGTGGGCCACTCCCGCGGCGATAACGTACGGCACGGCGTTGAGCGCGACGCAGCTGGATGCCACGGCGAGCGTGGCTGGGACGTTCGTCTACACGCCCGCGGCGGGGACGGTACTGGCGGCCGGATCGCAGATTTTGTCGGCAACCTTTACGCCAACCAACACGACGGATTACATCACGTCCACGGCCACGGTCGCTCTGACGGTGAGCCAAGCAGTGCCGATCATCACCTGGGCGGCGCCGGCGGCGATAACGTACGGCACGGCGTTGAGCGCGACGCAGCTGGATGCCACGGCGAGTGTAGCGGGCACGTTCGTCTACACGCCTGCGGCCGGAACGGTGGAAGCAGCCGGAACGCAGACCTTGTCGGTGACCTTTACGCCGACCAACACGACCGATTACAGAACGGCTACGGCCACGGTAGCTCTGACCGTGAACCAAGCGGTGCCGGTCCTCACGTGGGCCACGCCGGCGACGATAACGTACGGCACGGCGTTGAGCGCGACGCAGCTGGATGCGACGGCAAGCGTGGCGGGCACGTTCGTCTACACGCCTGCGGCGGGAACGGTGGAAGCAGCCGGAACGCAGACCTTGTCGGTAACCTTTACGCCCACCAACACGACCGATTACAGCACGGTCACGGCCACGGTCGCTCTAACGGTGAACCAAGCGGTGCCGGCCCTCACGTGGGCGGCGCCCGCGGCGATAACCTACGGCACGGCTTTGAGTGCGGCGCAACTGGATGCGACAGCGAGCGTTGCGGGGACATTCGTCTACACCCCGGCGGCGGGGACGGTGCTGGCGACCGGATCGCAGACGCTCTCGGTTACCTTTACTCCGACCAACACGACCGACTACACCACAGCCACGGCTACAGTCTCGCTGATCGTTCAGCCTCTAGTGCCGCCGATCATCGTCGCGACGGCTTTACCGGCGCCCAATGCCGCGGCCTGGAACAATTCGAATGTAACCGTGACTTTTACGTGCACGGCGGGTTCGTATCCGATCAAAACATGTACGGCGCCGATCGTAGTCAGTACGCAAGGGGCGAATCAAGTCATCTCGGGCACGGCGACGGACACCAACGGAAACACCGCAAGTGCGAGTGTAACCGTCAGCCTCGACACCATTCCTCCCACGATCACCGCGGCGGCATCGCCGGCGCCGAACGCGGGGGGATGGAACACTACATCGGTAACCGTCACCTTTACTTGTGCGGATACGCTTTCGGGAGTGGCGTCTTGTCCGACTCCGCAACTGGTCAGCACTGCGGGGGCGAATCAGATCATCAAGGGTACGGCCACGGATGTCGCGGGCAACACGGCTTCCGCGCAGGTCACACTCAACATTTCCAAAACGCCGCCGACCATCACGCCGTTGGTTTCTCCGCTGCCGAACGCAGCGGGATGGAATGACAGCCCGGTCACGGTGAGTTTCACCTGCACTCCGGGCGGCGCGCCGATCACCAGTTGCCCCTCGCCCACCGTCGTCGCCACGCAAGGATCGAACATCCCGGTGAGCGGAACGGTAACCGATGCTGCGGGAGCCACGGCTACTGCGACGGTCGTGATTAAACTCGACAGCACGCCGCCCACGATTATTCCGAATATTTCTCCGGCGCCGAATTCGAACGGCTGGGAAACCGCTCCAGTGACGGTCAGCTTCACCTGCAGCGATTCGTTGTCGGGAGTTGCAACCTGTCCGTCTTCCACATTGATCTCCACCGACGGCGCCAATCAAACGGTCTCCGGCACCGCGACCGACGTGGCCGGCAACACCGCAACCGCAACTGCCACCGTGAATCTCGAGCAATCCGGGCCTACGATCTCCGCGTCGGTGTCGCCGGCGGCCAACTCCTACGGATGGAACAACACCGGCGTCACCGTCACCTTCAACTGCACCAAGGGCGTCTCTACCATCACTTCCTGTTCTTCGCCGCAGACGGTTTCATCGCAGGGTGTGGGACAAGTCATCTCGGGCACGGTGCAGGACCAGGCGGGCAATCAGGCCACGACTTCGGTCACGCTGAACATCGATGAGACTCCGCCGGTGATCGTGCAATTTACCGCGCCCACTCAGCTGTCGCCGGGGCAGAGCGGTTCGGCGTCGCTTACCGTGAGCGACATCGCCCCCATTGCCTCGGTCATGTATCAACTGAATGGAACGGCGATCGGCAGCTCCACGACGCCGCCCTACAGCGTGAGCGTCACGGCTCCGAGCACGATAACTTCCGGCAGCACGCTCACTCTGACTGTCGTGGTTACCGATGTCGCCGGCAACACGGCCAGCTCCAGCAAAGGAATCCAGGTTGCCGCTTCGGGAGTCGTGGTTGGCGAAGTGCTTTCCGACTTCACGGGATTGCCGCTGCCGGGGGCGACGGTTCAAGTCGTTGGTCAAAGCAATCAGAGTTCGACTTCGGATTCGCAAGGACAATATTCAATCCCCGTCACTAGCAGCCAGTTGTTCCTCAGCATCAGCCAGCCGGGCAACTCCGGCAACGGTACTCCGGCGATGGTGACCGTCGAACGGCAGGTGGCGGTGCAGTCGGGAGTTGGGACAGTTCCGGTGGATGCGCGCATGACGGCACTCGCGGCGCCAACTACGATCACTGCCAGCGGCGGAACCGTTGGCACGGGCGCGATCACGCTGACCGTGCCGCCCGGCGGAGCAACCACTTCGTATAACCTGACGCTGCTTTCGCAACAGGGCCTGCCCGGGCTTCTGCCTCTGGGATGGTCTCCAGTCGCGGCTTTTGACCTGCAAACGAATATTTCTACCTCGGCGTCGTTGAGCGCAAACTTCACCGGCTTGCCGACCGGAACTCTGTATCTCGTCTCCTACAGTTACAACGTGCATGCCTGGAGCATGGTGACTCCGAATCTCACGGCTTCCAGCGGTTCGCTGACCGTGCCCCTGCCCTCGACCGGCGATTACGCGCTGGTGGTAACAGATGCAGGCAATGCCAGCATTCAGATACCGGCCGCGGGTCAGCCGCTGACTGGCGTGGCGATGGTGACCCTCCCAACGAGCGCGACCAGCACCGGTTCTCTGAGTCCGGGCAACATCGCGCCCACCGGCGGAACTTCCACGGCGTCGCTGGCCGTGCAATCGAGCACGCCGCTGCCCTCAGGCACCGTGATTCAATCCCAGGTGATTGAGACCTACACGCTGACCTCAGGCCAATTGATATCGGACGAGCCTCGCTACGAAGATATTTTGCTTTATCAGAGTCCAGCTCCGCCCAGCGGCTCGACTGTGGGCGCGTCTTTCCCGGTGACGCCGTCGCAAACTTTCCAGGTCTCGCAACTTACTTCAGGCGACGTGCATTTGAATATTCTCTCCGGCCGCGAATCGGTTCGCGGTCAAACCGGTGGAAGCGATCCAGTCGCAGTGCAGTCCGGCGATGCGACGCTGACGATTGCGGCAGGCTCGCTGCCGCAGGACACCGCCATCGCGGTCACGCCCGAGTCCGTGGACACCTTCCTGCCCTCGACCACCACGCTCGTGCCTCTTTCGGAATACAACGTCAACCTCTCAGACCAGGTCTTGAGCAACGCAGCCCAGCTTTCGGTTGCAACCGCCGGCGCCACGCCCGGCGCGAACGTTGTAGTCGTCGAAGAGCAGCGCGTCGGAGGCGTGCCCTACCTGGTTGTCGTCGCCATGGCGCAGGTCACGGCGACGAACATCGTTTCGCTGAACACGCCGGGCCTGCCGGGAATTACTCAGGGAGGCGATTACGTTTTCTATGAGCTGAACGTACCCACGGGCTTTGTCAGCGGAACCGTTTCGACGGGCTCCGGGCCGGTGGCCGCGATGATTCAAACCGACGGCCTGCCCTTCGTCGCCTTCTCGAACTCGAACGGCAACTATATGATCGCGGCGGCCGCGGGAACGGTGAACCTCACCGCTTCCATTGCCAACACTGCGCTCGCCGGAACCGCGAGTGTTCAAGTCACCGCGGGTCAAACCGCAACCGCCAACATAACCGTGGCCGGCCAGGTCGAAGCCGCAACCATTACACCCGCGAATGGAGCGCTCGGCGTGCCGCTCACGGCTGAGATCGATGTCACCGCCGCCGAGGGATTCAATCAATCTACCGTCACTTCATCGAGCGTTGTGCTCACCGCCGCCGGAAGCAGCACTCCCGTGGCGTTGCGATTCGTCTTCTCCGGCGGCGGAAACACACTCGCGGTCTTCCCGCAGTCCGCGTTGCAGCCTTCAACGCAGTACACCTTCCAGGCTTCCGGCCTGGCCAACGCTCTCGGAGGCTTGATCTCAGTTCCAACAATTTCTTTCACCACGGTCGCGAATACTCCGCCTACCTACAACACCAACGCGCTCGTCTTCGCCATGCCGGATTCAAACGGTAACGTGGCCATCAGCGCCCCCGCCGGATCTTTCCCCGCCGGATCAACCATCCTGATCGTGGACCAGACCAACGGCGTGGTTTACTCGCTAACGGTTCTGAACGACGGCTCCGTCACCGGCGAAATGCCAGCCACAATTAACGACATCATGCAGGTAACACTCACGGATCCTTCGGGTAACGTGACCAACTTCACCGTCGGACAGTTCGCCGCCGCCGACGGCAGTGTGGCGGTCAACGCCGGTGGTGGCACGGTCACCGGTCCCGGTGGAGTATCGATGATTATTCCACCCGGCGCGCTCACTCAGGGGACGGTCTTCCAGATCCAGTCCCTGGATGCGACGGCCTTCCCGGCCCTGCCGAGTTGGGGCACGGCCACCTTTGGCGGCGGCATTCAAATTAATGCGCCTTCCATGCCAACCTTCAATAAGGAAGTGAAGCTGGCATTCCCGGTTCCTGCGAACGCTCCGCCGGGCGCCTTCTACTACGTATTCCGTGAGGACACGGACCAGAACAACAATCCATACTTCGAGACCATCGACCAGGCCTTCGTGCAGGGAACGGGGGCCAATGCCCAGGTGGTCACAGCTTCTCCGCCGTTCTGTGGCTACACGAACAGCACGGCCAACTTCCAAAATACCGCTACTGCCGGTTTCAGTCCGATAGGGACTGCGATCACGAAGACCTTCTTCATGTGGGACTACGACCCCAATCAACCGGGGACGGCGTCGACAGGCTTGATCGTGGGCACCATTTTGCAAACGATTCAAAATAACGGCCAAACCACGTATGTGCCCTTCACTGGCACAGCCCAGTTAAAGTTGGCCAATTCCTCAAGCGTTGCGGTTTGGACCCCACCCCCGGCCTGTGCCGGCACGTTTACCATTTTTGATTTTCAACTGGGTGGAGGAGCGCGCACTGTCAGCGCTCAGATTGGCACACAAAACTTCCAGGAGACTGCCTACGAGGTAAACGGCATCCAGGTTAACGACGCTGACTACGACGTAACCGCCGGCCTGGAGCTCCTATATCAAAACATCGGACGGGTCACCTTCACGGTGCCCCCGGCGACCCCACCGCCGCCGCCACCGCAGATCAATATTGGGATCTTCAACGCGAACACTGGCGCGGTTGTCACCGGCATCGTGGAGGCGGGAACTCCTCTCACCATGACGTTCTCGTCGAACCTTACGCTGCAGAGTGTCTCTATCAACGGCTCGGAATGCGACGGCATCGCGTGTCCGACCCTCATGGGAGCCGCGCCGCCGGCAAATCCAGTGGCTGGCATGAACTACTACCAGCTCAGCGGGCCCTACACGCCTGGCAACCCCGGGGTAACCAGTATCAGCGCGACCGGACTCAATCCCTTGGATCCAACGGCCACTCCGGTCACCGTCACTCAGGGCTTCCTCGTGGTGCAAGCGGGAGGCGGTAACACCACTTTGACCAATAGTGCGCCCATCATCATCAATTCGACGCCGCTTAACAACGCCACAGGTGTTTCAACACTCATCTTCCCCGAAATTACCTTCAGCGAACCCGTAACCAACGTGGCGAATAACGTCTCCCTTGCGGGCAGTGAGGGAGATACGCCGACGCTGAACTTGATTGGGATCAAGACCGACGGAACCGTCGCGAACCCGGTCATGCCAAATGACTCGATCACGTCGATTACGATTCAACCAACTTCTGGGTTGGAGTTCGACGATACCTATACTCTTACCCTGTCTCCCGCTATTGTAGACGCCGATGGGAGATCGCTTGCTCCTCCCAATAACATCGTCTTTTATACTTTCGAGCCCTTTGAACTGGGCAGCGCGGCCAGCACGGTCTCGGTTCTAACTCGGCCGGTGGTCATCGGCAACTATGCCTATGTGGGCGCGTTAGTTGGTGGAAGCAGCGTCCTGAGCGGCCCAGACGTAATAAACATTACCGATCCGGCGAATCCCCAGGATCTGGGAATTGCCACATCATTTGTCGGGCGAGTGACCGATGCTGCCGGCCAGGCGAATTCCCCGGTTGCAGGCGGTAACGGCGGGGGATTGCTGGCACTCTCTGCCAGCTTCGCCGAGGACGACTTTATTCCGTCCAACATCTGGCTGTATGCCATTTATGGATCGAACCCGACTCAATTGACTAGAGTGGGAGCAGTGAGCGCCACTTCAAGTGCAACCCAGGCAGGAGTCGCTCTCCGCTTGTCGATGTTGGATCAATACCTGTACGCCAGTACCTTCCTCCAGGGCCTTCAGGTGATCGATCTGAATCAGGCGCTCGCCGAGTATGCGGCGACACCCGCTTCGCAGTTTGGCCAGGCTGTTTCCACCGAAGGTGACGGCTTTGCCATGGACACAATCGTGAATACGATTCCGTTGCCGATTAATACGCAGGGCGGCACCGCGACCGAGTTCGACCTGAAGGCAGCGTATTTCGCCACTGCTCGCAATGGCGCCGCGGCGGCCACGCAGCCCTTGATCGTTGCGACAGGAGCCTTGCCGCTGGTAGTGGCGGACCCCTTCGCGGGCTCGAACGGCGTTCTGTACCCGCCCTTCACGTCAACAACGCCAGGGTCTCCTCTTAGCCAGGTCCCACTGCAAATGACCAGCGGTTCGGCCGTCTACTCGCTTACCAACGGCGTAGCCGTGGATGTCGGCACAATCCCTGTCACCGTGAACGGAACTACAACGAACAAACAGTATGCGGTGGTGGTTGGCACAGGGACGGCCAACGGGTCCGCTGGGTCGTTGCTCATGGTGGTGGACATCAGCCAGCCCTATGTGCCGGGTTCGCAGGGTCCGTACACCCCGGGAACTCCATACCTGCCGCAGCCCGTCGGCTTCTTCCAGCTCAGTTCCGGACCAACCGATGTGATTCTCGACGGTACCATGGCTCTGGTGGGCACGGGATCGAATGTCCTGATCGTGGATCTGACTAATCCCGCGCAGCCAGCCGACGGCGGTATAATTGCCGGCTCTTTCGGCAGTCGCCTGGCTCTGGATAGCAATGGAGAGCTCATTGCCGCAGGAAATATCCCGAGCACATCAGTCCAGATTGCCACCCTCGGCTCAGCCTGCGCCGGTTACCGGTCTCAGATCAAGAATGGCGCTCCGATAGCCAACGTTACTTATCCGCTCCAGAATCTGGATTGGACGATCGGCAACGGTTCATTCTCCGACGCCGCTCAACCCGAAGGCTTCGTACTTAGTAATATTGCTTTAGGCGGCCGCTACATGGCAGATCAGATGTCATTGCCTTATCTCGTTGTTCAGAGAACGGCGAACGGGCCCACAACTCCTGCCTACATGGAGTGCCAACTCTATAACGGCGGCGATGGCAGCGCCGGGGCCTGCACCAATTCGCCCACGTCGCGCAGCCAGCTGCTGCAATTCCAACTTGTCAACTCCAACCCCAATTACTTTGCCCTTCAGGCCCAGTACCTCGTGGACAGGCTGGACGGAGATCCGGACGTGACTCCCCAGGCGCCGGATAGCTGTATCGTAGTTACACAAGACTACGAATTCTGGAAGGAAGGCTATGACGCTTGCGAAGCGTCGGATGTGCTTTCTTGTGCGCGCTTCAAACCCAAGGCAAGCTACAGCTACTACACAGACTCAGGCCCCACGATCAACACGGTAAACACAGCTCAGCAATTCCTGTTCAATCCGAACCCGGGCTATGCGACACCAGTGCTCGCTCCACAGGTGCCCGCTCCTCCACCGGCTTCCAGTGTTTCCATGCTGATGTACGACTGCGAACATAGTGCGTCTGCGTATGCTCTGCTGCCGGTCCCGATCCAGACTCTCCTCACTACGTCAAATCCGGGAGCGATACTGGATACCAGCGTCGCGTGCCAAATTCCCGGGATCACCGCGAACTTCGGCACTAATCCGTTAACTACAGAAACTGCCGTTCGGGTAATCCAAAACGGCCTGACTGCTTCGGCAACTAATCTGATCCCAACCAAAAGTACTGGCCCTCTACCTTTCATTCGAGCCGACAATCTACACTTGAGAAATACGGAGAACGATGCACCAATCCAAGAGCCCCAGACGAATGGGAATCCGGGATGTCCCGAATGCGTCCACATTCACTGGCGTTGGGCACAGCTCCTCGAACGCAATGACCTGGTGGGGGCCGCGGTGGTGAGTCCTCGTTTCAATAACAACGGCGGTTACGCAATTGTCCCCGCGAATTCGAATCAGGATGTGGACATCGCAATCGACGAACTGAACCCCGCTGAGACCGGACTCGACCCCAGCGGCCAGCTCTGGGCGGGTGGCGCTCAGATGATCAACCAGGGCGAACCACTTGCATTCTGGTATTCAGGTACGGGTCACTCCTCGAACGAAAGCTTCTTCGTGCATGGAGGCTTCTTCTCGTCTCTGCGCGTGACCATCGGAAATCCGACGCTTTTCAGCATTCCATTACCGTTGCCCATACCTGTGGCACCTCAGGAGCTTGCCTGCATACTGCCGGGCAGCACATGTCCTCCTGTCAGCTCCGCAATAACCAATAACACGGGTCATACTCTCCAATGGGTGGCGACGCTCACGGATCTGAACGGCAACGTAATCGCAAACGGTGCGGCGCCGAACCCGAATACGGGTACTCTCACCGGTTCCTCCGGCGCTGCGACCGTCAGTTTGCCGCAAGGGTCGGGCCAACCGTTCCTGCAGACGCTCATCCTCAACGTTCAGGTTACCGATATGACGACACAATGGAGCACGCAACGGCAAGCTTATGTGACCGAGGTTGTCACAAGCATAGCGCCGTAGATCGAGCCCCGTGGAGCGCCGGGCAAGCGACGTACGCCGTGTCTCTCGTCCGATCGGTTTCCGAGTAAAATCGCGTGGGAACAGACCTGCCAATTGAGTCTCCAAACCGCAAGGCATTCCGCTACCTCGGAATCGCGCTGGCGACCTCGGTCGTCATCGCTTTTCCAATGGAGCAAGTCGCTCACAGTTTTTTTTCTCCGGGTTATTATTGGCAGCTCCATTCGTGTAACGCCGCCAGGATAGGGCTTGACCTTGGCAACATTCTCCAGGCGATTTTGACTCCGCTTTTTGTTTTTCTCCTACCAGGACCGGGATCCGTTTTGCAGAGGAAGGTTGTACGGTCATCTTTGCGGGGTCCTTCGCGCGCGTATGGAGCTCTATTCATCGCCGTGGGCTGGTTGTGCGGCGGCGCGATCCCAGTCGCATGGTGGCATGAGCTTCGAGCCTACGCAGGAGTTCACGGCCTGTGCGCGGATCTGTTTGATCTAGGCCGTCCAGTTGACCCATCTCATGTGGATTTCGTATCCGATTGCTCCCGTTACTACGTCTCGGTGAGTGTTTTTGCCGCACTCTGGATTGGCATCGCCGCCGGTGGTCTCCGTCTGCAATCCGCGCGGGGTGCCCAAGGCGATTCTTCTGACCCCGAATTACGTCAATTCCAGAGTTTCTTTTGGGTCTATCTGCTTGGTTGGGCGGTTCAATATCGTCTAAGCCAGTGGTTTTCATTCGTGTGGCTCCGCACCAACCAGGAATGGCCGCTCTTTGCCCGCTTGAATTTTGTTTTTCTTACCGCGAGCTCCCTTTGGGCATTGGCCTTTGTCCGTTTCCTCTGGAAGCGAAGACCGTCGTCGCGGCGAGGGGCAGCCATTTTGGCATTTGGCGTAACCTTCGTTATCTACATGCTCACCGCCCTGACCTTCTTCTGGCTGCTGACGTACGCAGGCCAGGTGTTTGCGCCTGTCGTGACGCTCAATATATTCGGTTTAGGATGGGCCTTCGCAGTCGGTATCTGGTTGGCCGCGCCGGCACAACCGCTGGCGGCGGCTGAGGGCAAGGTCGCATCCCGCGAAGGAGGGTCGGCAGTTTTCTCCTTGCGCACGCTCGAGATCGTCGCTGCCGTCGCCGGCGCTTTGCTGAGCGTCGCAGCCGCGGTCATAATGCTCCTCTGGCTGTTCTTGGTCTATAAAGGCCCTTATCGGTAGGGTTTTGCGGAAGGCGCTCCCAGACGGTAGCTGGAGCGAGAGAGTACTCCACGCCTTCGAAGCTTCCGGTCAGACTCCCCTTGGCGTCATCTTCGACTCTGCGGGCAATCTGTACGGCTCAACGTGGGCAGGCGATGGTAACGGAGGGATAGTATTCGAAATCACGCGGTTGCTGCTTTCCCGGGCTGGGACATCGCTATCGATGATCGAGTGCACGAAGCTAGTAAAAAGCCGCCCCCGGGAGGCGGCCTTTCGTTGCGGCGAAGTCTTGTTGAGCAGCTCCCGGAAAGAGCCGCAGGTTTGTTATGATGCTGCGAGGGCAGCTCGGGGCGTGGAGCTGTTTCCGTGCATCGCTGAGACGGTCTGAGGAAATCATTTGCCGAGCCAGCAGCAGCTCAAATGGTCGCAACTTCGCGTAGGCCTCACGGTGATTATTGCCAGCCTGGTGCTTGCGCTCTTGTTATTCCTCATGTCCGGAACCACCGGACTTTTTTCCAAGCGAATCATGCTGGTCTCCTATTTCGACAATGCGGAGGGGTTGCGCGTGGGCGCGCCGGTGCGGTTGAACGGCGTGGACATTGGCAATGTCATGAAGATTCTCATTGTTCCGGACAAAGACAAGCAGCTCACTCCCGTCGAAGTGATCATGAAGGTAAGCACGAAGTACAGCTTCAACCTGCGCCGCGATACCCTCGCTTCCCTCGAGACTGCCGGCGTGCTCGGTGAAACCTTCATGGATATGGACAGCTCCCAGGCCATCGGCCCGCCAGCGCAGAATGGCGACACGCTGCCCACCAGCGTGCATCCCGATTTCAACGAAGTGGTGCGCTCCAGCCAGAGCACGCTGCAAAACATGGACGCTCTGCTGAAACGCGCCGACCGCATCCTGGCCTTCGCGGAGAGCGGCAAGGGCTCACTCGGCAAGTTGATTTACGATCCAACCCTGTATGACCGCTTCTCGCAGACGGTTGCCGAGCTCAAGACGGTGGTCGATGAGATTGCCAAGGGACAAGGCAGCCTGGGGCAGTTGATCAACAGCAATGATGCTTATCAAAAGTTCGTCGCGACCCTGGATAAGATGAATGCCGTGGCCGACGACCTGCAACAAGGCAAAGGCACGGCCGGGAAATTCCTGAAAGATCCAACGCTTTACAACAACGCGAACGACACTATCGCCAACCTGAAGAAGGTGAGCGAGAACCTGAGTTCGGGCAAAGGCACGGCAGGAAGGCTGCTCAATGACGAGGAGCTGGCGAAGAAGATCGATACCACGATGACCAAGCTATCGGAGCTGACCACAGAACTCGAGGCGGGACAGGGAACGGCGGGGAAGCTGCTGAAGGACGAGTCACTTTATAACAACGCGGACAAGATGCTGGTCGAGACACGGGACCTGCTGAAAGCGTTTCGCGAGAATCCCAAGAAATATCTGAGCATCAAGCTGCACATCTTCTAGCAGGATTTCGATCGTGGGTCTTGGGCGAAACTTTAGTCGCTAAGAGCCTCATATTTCTGCTTCCCCTTCCAGGTAGAAGACGCAACCGCCTTCCAGTTCGACGCGATCACCGGCGACGCGGCAGACGATTTCACCTCCGCGGGGCGAAGCCTGGAAGGCGCGAAATGCAGTCTTGCCCAGCCGCTTGGCCCAGTAGGGCGCGAGCATGCAGTGCGCGGCGCCGGTAACGGGATCTTCGGGAACGCCCTTTGCCGGGGCGAAGTAGCGGCTGATGAAGTCGTAGATTCCATCCGCTGGCGCTGTCACGATAACACCGGGCCGGTCCATGCGGGCGAGCGCCGCCATGTCAGGAGACAGGTCGCGCAAGACCTGCGCGCTCTCCAGTTGAGCCAGGTAGTTGAAGGCGTTGACAGAGACTTCGACGGGCATGACGCCCAGCGCTTCCGCCAGGCCGCGCGGCGCCGTAATCGGCTCGGACGGCCGCGCGGGAAAGTTCATGACATAACCTGCGTCCGCGCGCTTCACGGTCAAGGCACCGCTCGCGGAGTGAAAAACCACACTGCTGCGGCCGGGCTCCAGCCGCTCCATGACCACAGCTGCGCTGGCCAGCGTGGCGTGGCCGCAGAGCGGTACTTCGATGGCGGGCGTGAACCAGCGGATACGATAATCGTCACCCTCGGGCGCCAGGAAGGCTGTCTCAGCGAGGTTGTTCTCTGCCGCGATGGCTTGCAGCACCGGGTCAGAAGGAAAGTTCGACATCGGCATCACTGCCGCGGGATTTCCCGCGAAGCGGCGGGTGGTGAAGGCATCGAGTTGAAAGATCGGCGTCCGCATCGCTTCAGTGTTCTCCAATTCCGAAAACCGCGCCGAGCAGTAGAATCGTCAACACTCCCAGGGAAATCGCGCCGTACTTCCAATCTTTTTCGCGCAGGAAGAGAACGCCCGCCACTGCGACGCGGACTACGGGCGTGGCCAGCATCAGCAGAACGCCCGCCCGTTCGATGTCATCCGGTATGGGGCTATGAACGAAAAGTCCGATCAGCAATCCGGCCAGCATGATGAAGAAGCAACTGAAGGCGCCCACGCGCAACACCCATGCGACTACGCGATCGAAACCTGGTTCGCGGACCTGGCTCATGCCGGACTGCCTCCGGCAAAAAGATGCACAATCAGACGGCCGGCGAGATAGAGCATGATCGCGACCAGCAGATAGAGCACGTATTTTGTTTTCACGCGCGGCCCCAGGCGCGCACCCAGCAGGGAACCCAGAAACACTCCCACGGCCAGCGGAGCGGCAATGTTTACCAGAATGTCGCCGCGGCGGTAGTAGACGATGGCGCTGGCGGCGGCGGTGACTCCAATCATAAAATTCGAGGTGGCCGTCGCCACCATGAGCGGAACATTCATGAAGATATACATCACGGGAACCTTGATGGGACCGCCGCCGATACCGAGCAGGCCGGAGAGTCCGCCGGCAAACAAGGACATGCCCAAGCCGAGCGGATAGTGCCGCGGCTCATAAGGCGGAATCACAGTCACGCCGTTGTTCCCCGTGGGAGGCGCTTCCTGATTCACTTTGCCGCGGCGCAAAAGAATGTTGAGCGAACTGTACAGCAGGAAACCGGCAAACAGTCCCTCGAGAACGTTGCGATTGAAGTAGCCCACCAGATACGCGGTGACGGCAGCGCCAAAAGCCGTGGCCAGTTCGAGCGTCATCCCAAGGCGGATATCGGTAGTGTGACGTTGAAGATGGACCGAGGAACTCGCCGCCGAAGTTGTGATCACAGCAACCAAGCTGGTGCCGATGGCCTGGCGGATGGGGATTCCAAAATGCAGCGCCAGGATGGGCGTAAGCAGAACGCCGCCACCAATGCCGGTCAGCGCTCCCAGCAATCCTGCAAAGAACCCCAGCAGTACCAGAAGAGCGCTAAGCATTGCGGCGTCTAAGAGACCACGCGGGTGGATGTGGATTCGGCCTGCTCATGCGCGTGATAGCTCGATCGCACCATGGGACCAGACTCGACGTGGCGGAAGCCGAAGCGCAGCGCTTCGTTGCGCAGATCACGGAATTCTTCGGGCGTGTAGAAGCGGGCGATGGGCAGGTGGTCGCGCGAGGGGCGAAGATATTGACCCACGGTAAGAATGTCGACGCCGCAGCCGCCAAGATCGCGAAACACTTCGATCAGCTCTTCCGTCGATTCGCCCAGGCCCACCATCACTCCACTTTTCGTCACCATGCCGGAAGAGAATTTCTTGGCGTTCTCGAGCAGAGTGAGAGTGCGTTCGTAGCGCGCGCCGGAGCGCACCGCGCGATAAAGACGCGGCACGGTTTCGGTGTTGTGGTTGAGAACGTCGGGCTGTGCGTCGAGCACAATTTTCAACGGCCCTTCCAAGCCTTGAAAATCCGGAATCAGTACTTCGATGCGGCAATCGGAAATCAGCTCACGAATCTCCCGGATGGTCTCGGCAAAAACCCTGGCGCCGCCGACGTTGTCATCATCGCGATTCACGCTGGTCACGACGGCGTGTTTCAGCCCGAGCGTGGCCACGGCCTCGGCAACGCGGCGCGGTTCATCCCAATCGATGGGCTCGGGACGGCCTTTGGGCACGGCGCAAAATCCGCAGCGGCGGGTGCAGATATCGCCCAGCAGCATGAAGGTCGCGGTCTTGTGATTCCAGCACTCGCCGATGTTCGGGCATTGGGCCGATTCACAGACGGTGTGCAACCCCAGCCCGCGCGCTAGTTTCTTGAGCTCGTGAAAGTTTTCGCCGACCGGCGCTTTCGCTCGCAGCCACTCCGGCTTGGGCATTCGCAGCGGCGGAGAAAGCTCGATCTGGATCAGTTGAGGAGATCCGGCCATCCACCTGATTCTACCAGTTCGCCTGGCTTCAGACGGACCGGTGTGCCGCTGCAGCGGCGGCGCGCCGAACTAAATCCGGGGCCTTGATTCGCCCGCAGAATTGTTCAAAATTCGCACGTGGCTCTTGCCAGCGAAGCTCGTCAACGGTGTCAAAAACCGGGACGTCAAGTCGCAGAGTAGCAAGTGTGCGAAACAGGAGTGCATCTTCCCATCCCGCAAACAGCGACTCGGAAAGCGGGCGAGCCCTGCGAATCGAGGGATGCCATTGTCGCCAGTCCTTGGGAATGTCTTCCAGATGTGGATATTGTGAAAATGTAAGAGCCGCGGCCTTCTGCCCCCATCCCGGCAAGCCGGGAAAGCCATCGGCGCTGTCGCCGACCACGGCGAGGTAGTCGGGAATCGATGCGGGCTTTACGCCAAATTTAGCCACGACTCCGGCTTCGTCGCGCACTAGGTCATGCCTGCGGTCCAACTGCACCACGCGCGTGCTCACAACGCTCTGGCCGAGATCTTTGTCAGGAGTGCAAATAAGGATCTGCTTCACGCGGTCATCGAGTGCGGCTTTGGCCGCGGCGGAGGCGAGCGCGTCATCCGCTTCAAAGTAGACCATCGGCCACACCACCACCCCCATGGCTTCCAGACCCTCTTCAAGAATCGGGAACTGGGAGAGCAACTCCGGAGCAACTCCTTCACTCGTCTTGTATCCGGAGTACAGCTCGTTGCGAAACGATTCCACAACGTGATCCGTTGCCACTCCAATATGAGTTGCGCCGCGTTCGAACATCGACAGGACCGAGCCCAACACTCCGCGCACCGCCCCGATCTCCTGACCGGCCGCATCCGCCGCGCTGGGCACGGCAAAAAAATGCCGGAACAATTCGTAGGTCCCGTCGATCAGGTGAACATCCACTCTCGCTCAATCCTCCCGCGATATTTTGCTAGCCCACTTCGACGAGGCCGTAGCTATGCTGCCAGCGCGTGCGCAGCGCCACCAGCGCCCGGCTGATTTCCACCTGCGTGATTTCGGAATTTGGTCCGGCCATCACCACTGCGGCTTCGCGCTTGGCCAGTTCGAGCAACTGCCGGTCGCGAATCAGGCTGGCCACGCGGAAGCTCGGCATCCCCGCCTGCCGCGTGCCGAAAAATTCTCCCGGCCCGCGCAACTCCAGATCCAGTTCCGCGATTTGGAATCCGTCATTGGTGCGCACCATGGCGTCGAGGCGGCGCTCGCCTTCTTCCGTGACTTTGCCGCCTGTCATTAAGATGCAATACGACTTCGCCGCCCCACGCCCGATACGTCCGCGCAACTGGTGAAGCTGCGCCAGGCCGAAGCGTTCCGCATGCTCGATCACCATCACGGTTGCGTTCGGCACGTCCACGCCAACTTCAATCACCGTCGTGGCAACCAGAATTTGTAATTCGCCTTTCTGAAACATCCTCATGACCTGATCTTTCAATTCGGAGTCGAGGCGGCCGTGCAACAAACCAACCTTCAGATCGGCGAAAACTTTGCCGCTCAGCTCGCGATACATTTTGATCGCAGCTTTCAGTTCGGTCTCTTCGTTCTCTGCGATGACCGGATAGACCACGTACACCTGATGCCCCTTTGCGACCTGCTTACGGACAAAGTCCCAAACCTCAGGCGAGCGGTCGTCGGTGATTCGCCGCGTAACAATCGGCGTGCGGCCGGGAGGAAGTTCGTCGAGCACGCTGAGATCGAGATCGCCATAAAGCGTAAGCGCCAGCGTGCGCGGGATGGGCGTGGCCGTCATTACGAGAACATCCGGTTCGGCAGGATTACTGAGAACTTGCCCTGACCTTGCCGAAGGAGCCTGCCCTGAGCTCGCCGAAGGGTCGCTGCCTTCGCCCGATTTTTTCATCAGCTTCAGCCGCTGCAAAACGCCGAAGCGGTGCTGCTCGTCAACAATGACCAGCCCCGGCTTCGCGAACTCAACTTTTTCTTCCAGCAGAGCGTGGGTGCCGATGACGAGTTGCGCGTTTCCCTGCGCGATGTGGCGGCGGATTTCGCGTTTACGGTCGGCCTCGAGAGAGCCGGTTAGCAGAACGATCCGGTATCCGGCGTTCTCTAGAATCCTCCGCGCCGAGAAATAATGCTGCTGCGCGAGAATCTCCGTGGGCGCCATGAGCGCCACCTGGTAGCCGTTTTCGATGGCGATGATCGCCGCCTGAAAACCGATGATGGTTTTCCCCGAGCCCACGTCTCCCTGTAGTAAACGCCGCATGGGGTGCGGCTTTTGCATGTCATCGGCAATTTCCTTCAGCACCCGCTTCTGCGCAGCCGTGGGATGAAAGGGCAAAATCTTCTTGATCGCCTGACGCACGCGGTCGTCCAGTTGAAAAGCGATGCCAGTTTGTGCCTTTTGCTGGCGGCGTTTGAGTTCAAGGCCGAGCTCAACAAAAAATAATTCTTCAAAGATCAGCCGGATGTGTGCAGGCGTGCGCGACGACTGCAAATCCGCAAGGCTTTCTCCGGCTTCCGGCCAGTGGACTTTCCACAAAGCCTCGCGCGGCGAAACCAGCGCCAGACGTTCGCACACGGCCGTTGGGATGGTTTCGGCGAGATCGGGAGTCAGATCGTCTAGAGCCGTACGAATGACTCTGCGAAACCAGCGTGCGGTCACGCGGCCTTGCCCGGCCGACTCGTAGATGGGCACGATGCGCCCTACTTCGAGCGACGCGGCGGCCTTGTCATCGGCGCCGTTTCCGCCGGCATCGCCCAGCATCTCAAACTGCGGCTGCACAATCTGCAATTCTCCGCTGCGCGAGTCCTGCTCCACCTTGCCATAAAGTGCGATCAACTGCCCCGCCTTGAACTTGTCCTGCAGGTAAGCGCCGTGGAACCAGAGACAGCGCAGCTTGGACCGTCCCTGCCCCACGGTGAGCTGGAAAATGGGCATCTTGCGAGTGCGGAACAGGCCTGAGTTACGAACCTCGCCGATCACAGTGGCCATTTCCCCAGGGCGCAATTCCGCAATGCCCCGGGGATTCAGGCGGTCTTCGTAGCGAAAAGGCAGATAATGGAGCAGATCGCCCACCGTGGCGATGCCCTTGGTGGCAAGAATCTCCGCCAGCCGCGGACCGATTCCCTTGACGTATTGCACCGGCGTGGTGAGTTCGAGCATTGCGCGTACCAGAGGAATGGTAGCAGCAAGGCGGCACTTGGATATCTAGACCGTAAGAAATGAGGAGGGACCGATGGAGATAACCGCTACCGCCACGCCTACACAAGCTGAAAAGGGGCAGGCCTTCCGCGCGCTCCATGAGCGTGCGGGAGCGTTCATCATTCCCAATCCATGGGACGTGGGCACGGCTCGCGTACTCGCGCACTTGGGCTTTGAGGCGCTGGCTACTACCAGCATGGGCTATGCCTTCTCGGTTGGGCGGCGAGACAACAGCTTGGGCCGCCAGGAGACAATGGCATACGCTGCGGCGATCGCATCTGCCACCAACTTACCGGTCAGCGCCGACCTCGAGAACGGATTTGGGGACGCACCCGAGGTGGTCGCCGAAACCATCAGACTGGCTGCGGCTGCGGGAGTGGTCGGAGGCTCCATCGAAGATGCAACTGGCCGCCCCGACCACCCCATCTACGATTTCGAACCTGCCGTCGAGCGGGTACGGGCGGCGGTGGCAGCGGCTCGTGCCCTCCCTTTTCCCTTCACCGTAACTGCGCGCGCTGAAAACTATCTGCACGGCCGGCCTGACCTCGCAGATACGATCAAGCGGCTGCGAGCCTATCAAGAGGCCGGTGCCGACGTCCTGTATGCGCCGGGTCTGGCTTCGAAGGACGACATCGCCACTGTTGTCAAATCCGTGGACCGCCCGGTGAATGTACTCATGGGGCTGCAAGGCGTTCAAATGAGCCTGGCCGAACTCTCGGCAATAGGAGTCAGGCGCGTCAGCGTGGGCAGCGCGCTCTCCCGGACCGCCATGGGTGCCTTTCTTCGAGCGGCCACGGAGATGCGCGAACAGGGTACTTTTACTTTTGCGAGTCAGGCCGTAAGCCCAAAGCAGATGAATTCCATTTTCACGACCTGACATTGCCGTGTCCGCGCCATGAACCCCGACGATGACTCCGGTGTCTAAACCCTCGGTGTTGGTAAATCTGATTGAAGCTCTCTGCGCTATCATCCTAGGCAACCTGGCGTATTTCTTTCTTGGGCCTTCGTTTCACCTGCCGCGCCACCGGCCGTTTCAGTTTGATTGGGGACTAGTCGTCGATTTCTGGGTCTGCGCGGTTGCATATGGACTCATTCGCACGGCAAGAAAATGGAAATAGAGCAGTCCCTGGTCCTTCCCGGCAAAGATTCCTGGTTACTTTGGGAACCTCGGGCAAACGCGTTGGTCACGTTAGGATATCCCCTGACGTATGAACAAAATTGCAGTCCTGTACGACGCCGGGCAGGCGGTGCTCTCCACCTTTGATCTGGACGAGGTGTTGCAGCGCATTTTGGGCATCGCGAACGACTACTTTCGTTTGCCGAATGTAGCGATTGTGCTGCTCGACAAGCAGACGCAGCAGTTGTACGTACGCTCGCAGATTGGGTGGGACGAAGGTCAGGACAAGATTCGGCTAGCTGTGGGGCAGGGAATATCGGGAGCTGCGGCGCAAAAGAAGCAGCCGGTCTATGCCCCTGACGTCAGCAAAGACCCGCGCTATTTCTGTTCAGCGAAATCGACACGATCCGAACTGGCCATTCCGTTGATGGTGCGGGATGAAGTGGTGGGCGTGCTCGATTGCCAAAGCGATCAGGTAAACCACTTCGACAGTGAGACGATCGACCTGCTGACCTTGTTCTCTACGCAAGCATCGATCGCCTTGCAGAACGCTCGGCTATATTCCCTGGAGCAACAGCGGGCGCGGCAACTGCAGGCCATCAACGCCATCGCGCAACAGACCACGGCGGTTCTCGACCTGGAGCACCTCCTGGACCGGGTATGCAAGCTGATTCAGGATGCCTTCCGGGTGTCGCACGTTTCACTGTTTCTGCGCGAAGACCACGACCTGGTGCTACGGGCGCATCATGGAACGCTCACCCCCTGCACCCCGGAGATCGGACGCTTCCCGGTGAGTTCGGAACCCTGGGCAAGCATTCTGGCGGGGAACGCTACTGCGACCGAAACTGATTTTCCGGGCGCACCAGGCGGATCGAAGTTCTTCGCGGATTCGGCCTCACGCATGTGCATCCCGCTGGTCTCGTTCGGCCAGACGTTGGGAATTCTCGCCCTCGACAGCGTCTTGCCGGATGCTTTTCGCGATGGCGACGTGCAATCGCTGGAATCGGTCGCCGACATTTGCGCCACGGCCATTCAGAATGCTCATTATGTCGACCGCGTGAAGCAGCTTGCCTATCTTGACGGCTTGACCGGAATTTTCAACCGGCGCTTTTTCGAATTGCGCATCATGGAAGAGATTGAACGCGCCCGGCGCTACGGCACTGGCATGGCGGTCATCATGGCGGACATCGATCAGTTCAAGCGGCTGAATGACGAATTCGGGCACGTGCTAGGCGATGAAGTGCTGCGCCAGGTTTCCTCGCTGTTTCACCAGCAGGTGCGGAAGATCGACGTGGTGTGCCGCTACGGTGGCGAGGAATTCGGGATTCTGTTGAGCCAGACCGCTGGCGCCCAAGCCATGAGGGTTGCGGAGAAATTGCGTAAGCTGGTTGAAGGTTGGCAGTTCCCGGGTGTGCCCCAGACCGTCACCATCAGCGCAGGGGCAGCCGCGTTTCCTGAGCACGGTACCACTCGCGATGCCCTGGTGAAGGCAGCAGATAGCGCCTTGTACGCCGCCAAGCAGGCTGGACGGAACAAAGTCTGCCCGGCAACTTTGGCGCGCGAAAAATCAGCGGCGCACGGCTAGCAATTGCTCCCTGAGGAGTCTAGATATCGAGCCCGTCGCTGCGGAGCTGCCGGCGAAGCTGTTGCATCTCTTGCTGTATTTTCTGCCGGCTTTTCTGGAACTCTTCCTGAAGCTTGGGTCCAAGCTGCTGTCTCAGCTTCTCGGCTTGCTCTCTCATTTGCTTCTGCTGATCGCAGGCAGACTTGCGCATTTCCGCATAAGTTTTGCGGCTTTCTTCATAAGCCAATTCCATCTGCGGCTGGAGTTTGGCAATTTCGTTTTGCACCTCGCTCAACTCCGTCCCAGTCTCCGCGTTCAGCGCGGGTACATCGAGGCTTTCTTCGATGACCGCTCCCGATTCCTTGCGCTCGGGCAAGGTGAGGGTAAGAGTCTGCTCTTTCTTATCGCGGATCAATCCCACGCTGACCGATCCAGCGCTGCGGGAATGCAGCGCGTGAGTGAAGTCGCTCGTGTCATGGACCGGCTGATCGCCCACGCGAGTGATCACGTCGCCGGCCCGCAGGCCAGCTTTATCGGCGCGGCCGCCCTTTTCCACCGATCGCACTAAAACTCCATCTCCGTTCTTGGCGCCAAAAAATTCCCGAAGTTGCGGCGTGAGGTTCTCCACCATCAAGCCGCTGCGCGCCGACGACTGCACCACCACGACGCTGATGTTCGGCACGTCGAAGTTGAAGTTCGGCATCGGCGGAATGGGAGGGATCTCGAAGTGAAAATCGTTCTCCCGGTCCCTCGCTCTTTCCTCTTCTCGCTCCGCCTCTCTATCTTTGCCTTTCGGCATCATCGAGGAAAATTCGCTGCGCCGGTCGCCGAGTTGCACCTTGATGGTCAGGGGCTGTCCATCACGGCTGAGCACAAGCGTAATCACGCGTCCGGGCGGAGTCTCGTGAATCATGCGCTGCAATTGCGTTTTGCTCTCCACGGCGGTTCCGTTGATGCTGAGAATAACGTCGTGTTCCTTTAGGCCGGCTTTCCCCGCGGGAGCGTCCTGGTCGACCATGGTTACTTCGACGCCCTCCTCTTCTTTCAGCTTCAGAGCTCCAAGCCGGTCGGCGGTAATATCCGCGATATCCACGCCGAGATAGGAACTCGGACCGGAATCCTCGCTGGGGAAACCGATCGAAGACATCGCCGGCCCGGTCTGTGCTGCTTGCGACAGGCTAAGGAGCAAGGGCAGCAAAGCGATGGTCGTCAGGATTTGGTGACGCATGATCTAACCTCCGAATGTTTCACTCACTGTTAGTCTTTGTCATTCTGAGGCGGGCGTTTTCTGCCCGCCGAAGAGCCTGTCCCGAGCTCGCCGAGGGAATCTGGGCGAGCCGCGCGAATCCACGGAGCCTGCCCTGAGAGAGCGGCAGCGACCGAAGGGCGCGTTTGGCTCGCTTCCCGATACCCACTAATTCGCTCGCTTGAAGCTGATGTCCCCAGTAGTCGTCCGCACCTTCAAGACGGGACCGCCGCCGTTCAACTTGCCTTCCGCGCTCAGCGTCCTAGGACCCCATTGGTTGCCTTCGCCGGCAACGTGAATTTCCGGAAAATCGGATGTGATGTGGTGGCCGTTGCCCAGGTCTACGCTGGCACGGACTGAAATGGCGACATCGGAAGCAATGTAGACCATAATGTCGCCCGCGGAGGTCTCGAGCACGGAATCGTTCCGCTCGCCGCCAGTGTTGATGAGTTTCACCGTAATACCACCCGCACCAGTCTCTACCCGGGCTGAGGGCACACCATACAACTCGATACTGCCGCCACCGGTTTGCGCGCGGACCGGTCCCTTCGCCGAAGCCAGCCGGATGCTGCCGCCGCCCGTATCGATCTCGGCCGGGCCACCCACATCGCCCAAATCTATGCTGCCCCCGCCCGTCGACGCCTTCACCCGGCCCGAGCAACTCTTGATTTCTACATTTCCACCGCCCGCCTCGACCACGGCGCCTTGCTCTCCCGAAAGCACCGTCACGTTGCCGCCGCCGGTCTGTGCCCGAATCATCCCCTTCACGGAGTGGATCATAATGCTTCCGCCGCCGGTTTGTAGCTTCAGGTCGCCACCTACCCGACCCACGTCGATGGAGTCGCCGCCGGTTTCCAGGTTCGCCGAGCCGCCAATATCATCCACCCGCACTTTGCCGCCGCCGCTCTGAATGTCTACGCGGCCGGAGATTCCCGTCGCTTCCACTCCGCCGCCGCCGGTCTCAATACTCACCAGAGCCATGTCGTGCGGCACGTTAATGGCAAACTCGCCGGAGAACTTGCGCTCAGAACCCGTCTCAATCGTGACTCGCGCCGGCCCCATGTGAATGCGGTGAACTCCCTGCCACTCGCCGACTACCCAAGCTGTGTCGCCGCGGATATAAGTGTTGACTTTGTAGTTTTGGAACTGACGCCGGGCATCTTCTTCGGACGAGGTGTGAGCGGACATGTGGAAGGTGTAATCGATGCCTTGTCCCGGGCCGCCGTGTAGAACCACGGCGCCGGCGTCGATTTTGACTCTCAGGTTCTTGACCCCGGTCAGCGATCCGTTCATCACCTGGGTCCAGGCGCCGCCCTCGCGGGAGATGTGCGTGTCCTGCCCCACGACGGGCGCAACCAGAATGAGAACGCCAAGCAGGCAGCCGAATTGTAACGAACGCTTCACTAGGAACCTCAGTTTGTTTGTCATTCCGAACAAGCGCTCTTTGCGCCGTGAGGAATCTGGGCGAGCCGCGCGTCGCGTCGCGTTCTTTGCGACGCAATAATCGCGCGTTTGGCTCGCTTCCTTATCAGAGTGCATTCCGGCTACTTCAATCAATCTCGGGCAACTGCGCCAGCATGGTGCGGGCCTGCGACTTGATGTACTGGCTTTGATCCTTCGCAGCCAGAGTCATCAAGACGCCGCGCACGCTGCCATCGGCCTTCACCGGCTCAATCAAGCGCAACGCCTCGGTGCGCACGCCGGGATTCGAATCGTTCACCAGAGCTTCCAGAACCACGTCGCGGACGCGCACATCGTTCTTCACAAAACTTCCCAGACCATCGAGCGCCTTCAGGCGTACTCCGGGATTCGTGTCGTAGCGTAGCGCGTAGATGAGGGCATCGCGCACCTGCGAAACATCCGGCTTCTGAGTCAGAAGATCGACGGAATCCATGCGCACGCCCGAATTGTAGTTATTTCGCGCTGCGAAGAGCAGCAACTGCTGGATGCGCTGGTCATTCAGCGATCCCTGCGTTTCCAGCGTGGAAACTGTGTCGTACTTGATGTCGATCTGGTTGGTGCCCGGCTGCTGCGTAATGGACTGGATGCCGGTGATGGAAGCCTCGGCGGGGCTCGGGGTTGTGATGTTCGCTGGAGGCTGATGAACGAATACTTTGTAGGAAGTTCCCACTCCGCCGGCAAATCCGAGAATCAAAATCGCGGATGCCAGTGCAGGAGAGAAGCGCACCTGCCGCAGCCAGTTCGTCGGATCGAACGCCAGCCGATGCCAGAAGCGGCCCTGCTCGGCAGTTTCCAGCGACTCCTGCAGGCGCATGCGCGACGCCGCCAGCAGGTTGGGCGTAGGTTCTGCGGCGCGCTCTTGCGACAGCAGAGCGTGAAACTCCTGCTCCGCTTTCAGTTCGGCGGCGCAGTCGGCGCACCGCGCCACGTGCTGCTCCAGTTCATGGCGGGCATCGTCGGCCAGTTCGCCATAAACGTGCAGCGTGATATTTTCTCGAACCCATTCGCACTTCATAGTGTCACCTTTAGCCGTGAGCTACGAGCCGTGAGCTGCGAGCATAAATCCTGGACGCCTCGGAGCTCGCCGCTCGCCGCTCATAGCTCACCTCATATCCGCCAACTGCCCGCGCAATTTCTGCGTGGCCCGGAAGAGAGTATTCTTGGCGGTCTCTTCCGTGGTATGCAAAATCTCACCCACGGTGCGCAGCTTCAATCCGTGGTAATGCTTCAACTCAAATACCATGCGCTCGCGCGGCGTTAGCTTTTCGAGTGCGCCGGCGATTCGCCTTCCCAACTGCCGCCGCATCAAATCGCGCTCCGGATTCGCACCTGCCCGCCCGTCCGGCACCTGATCGAGCAGGTCGTACTCCCCGCCGTCACCGTCTTTCGCCACCGGCGCGTCTTCCTTGCGCACATTTTTCTTGCGCAGGTGATCCAGGCAAAGATTGGTCACGATGCGGTAAATCCAGGTATAGAACGAGCACTCGAAGCGAAAGCTTCCGATGTTCTTGTAAGCCTTGAGGAAGGCGTCCTGGTAAACGTCCTGGGCGTCGTGCTCGGTGCCAGTGAGATGGAGCGCGAGCCGCAACACCGCCTGGTCGTAGTGACGCACCAGTTCCTCGAAGGCGGCGCGGTTCCCGCGTTGCGCCTCACGAATGAGGATCGTATCGTCGATGCGGCGTTCTTGCCCAGCCATGCGGCCCCGCGCGGGGTCCAGTTTGTCACTGACGCTGCAACCGCTGACTCTCTCCACTCGCTCGTATTTTGCTTTCGAGTGCGCCCGTTCACCAACCGCAAGTGTTACTGCCCAAACATCGGCCGGCATTGTTTTGTCATGTCCTATACCGCCCGGTGCGGATGCCGTACCCGGGCTTGCATAGGAATAGACGGTCAGTCAGTGGAACCGTGAGCAGGAATTATAGGCTGCCGGGGGATTTTATGGGGGCTAGGTGATTCTTTTGGAATGGGTTAGCGGAAACAGAACAGCCAGCATCCGTGAGGATGAGGATTGTTCCGCCCTCCCCGTTGATGCCAACAAAACGTCGCCCTCGCGGACGGGTTCCCGTAGCAAGCTGCCGACGTGCCGTACACCTGATCGCTCGTGGTCCCCATCCGCGGGTCCCAGCTCCCTGATACCAAATCGTCCTGCCAACAGAACGTGAAGGGTGCCCTTCTCGGAGGGGAACAAACTCTTCGTTTGGGACCCGCGCCCTGAGGGGATCCGTATCCGCCCGCAAACGCCTCAGCGATCGTTGTCAGCACACCTGGTTTCTTTCCACTCCGCGATCACTTCCTGCACAATTAACTACGGCCGAAGCCGGGCCTCGGGCTTTTCGTTCTTCCGCTTGGCCCAGCGGGCCTGAGCGGCGCGCCGCGCGGATTCGATGCGCTCTTCCAAAGTTAGCTTTTGGGCAGTGGCTTTGCCGCCTTTGCGCCCGAGTTCCACGGCAGCGGCGTTTTTCCTTGGCATGATTACGTTTTTACCATGCAAATCTCGCTTCGCATGCGCAGCGCTGCGTAAGATCATGGAAACAGGGCGAATACAGTTCTTGACGATGCGCAGCGCTGCGGATAGAGTAGCGCTATGAACATCGATGAGAGATTGGAGGCCCTGACCCACAGCGTCGAGCTTCTGGTCGCAATGCACAAGGAGACCGATAAAGAAATGAAGCGGCTGGGCAAGTACGTGCGCTCGGTGATGCAGATCGTTCTCGATCACGAAACGCGGCTGCGGAGCGTTGAGGGAATCGACGAAGCGGACGACGAATAAGCGTTCGGCAGTTCGGCCCTCTTACTCAGCGACCGCTTCCTGCTCAATCACCACTTTCAGATACGCCGTCACATTTTTGTTCAGCGGTTATTTGCACTAGACGCTAGCAGCTGGCTTCAACGGCACGATCAGCCGCTCCACGACACGTTCGTCCTCCTTTACCACTTCGGTCAGGGCATGGTGAATCGGCTCGAGGGTTCCGTCCGGCCAGTAGATTGCACCTCCACCCGCGGGAATACCTATGCCTCGAACTTCAGATCGGGAGAGGTTCACCAGTGCGCGCAGGTTCCACCATTCTTCCTTCTCTTCGTGGGCTCCGACATAGAACGGAGCGAAGCCGAAGAGGTCAAGTTTCTTCGGCTGCGGAGCATTCGTAAGCGCCCCCAGTCCCAACTGAACGGCTCCGGCTGAAACGCCAATCAGGATGCCGCCGTCGTAGCGCTTCTTCAACACCAGATCTTTCAACCCGTTCCGTTCAAACGCCCGCCAGCCGAACTCGACGTCGCCCCCAGCCAGCAGAACCAGGTCGGCCTCTTCCAGGAAGCGGCGGTCGTCATCAGAGGGCTGACTCGGAACCATGCGACAACGGGATATTCCCATCGAGTCCATGGCGGCGACGAACAACTCGTAGAACTCCGCGCGGTCTGAATTGGATGCACCGATGTAGACTGCCTTGGGGTCGCTGGTGGGTAGATTCGCCCGAATCGCGGCGGGCAAGCCGTTATCGTCGGCCCGCGAAAAAAGCAACTGGCTATCCGCCAAAAGAAAGAGTGGCGTGATCAAGTGCGTTCTCCAGAAACTACTCCGATAGCGCGTCAACAGGCTGCCGATCAAGGTGGGGCCAGGCGCAGCGGAAATGGCGCAGCCGCGTCGGATTTCAGCAGCCTTCCTGCCGTCACGACGGCCTACTCCGCCACCGCTTCCTTCTCGATGACGACCTTCAAATGCGTGGTCACGTCCTTGTGCAACTTCACCGGTACGGTGAACTCGCCGAGGGTTTTCAGCGGCTCGTGGAGCTGGATCTGGCGACGGTCCAGATTGATGCCCTTCTTCGCGACGGCGTCGGCAATGTCACTCGAGGTCACCGAGCCGAAGAGCTGATCGTGCTCGCCCGCCCGCTTCTGGAAGGTAGCCGATAGCCCCTCGAACTGCTTGGCCAGCTCTTCGGCCTGCGTCTTCTCCTTAGCCGAGCGGCGCACCGAGGCAGCCTTCATCTGTGCGACCACAGCCTTGTTCCCGGCGGTGGCCTGGATGGCCAGCTTGCGCGGCAAAAGGTAGTTGCGCCCATATCCTTCGGCAACTTTCACCACGTCGCCGCGCGATCCCAGTTTGCTTACATCTTCTTTGAGAATGACTTCCATGGTATGACTCCGATGTCAGATTCTTTCGCCACGGATTCACGCGGATTCCACGGATAAATCAGAAATATATAAAAAGCCTTATCCGTGTTGATCCGCGCAAATCCGTGGCCGACCTTCTACGATGCCCGCCCGGCAAACGGCAGCAACGCGATGTTGCGGGCCTGTTTGATGGCCGTGGCCAGCCGGTGTTGGTGCGGCGAGCACACGCCGGTCAAACGCCGGGGCACGATCTTGCCGCTCTCGGCTACGAACTGGCCGAGCAGCCGGTAATCTTTGTAGTTGATGTCGGCGATTTTCTCGGTGCAGAACTTGCAGACTTTCTTGCGCCGGAAAAACTTGCGTCCCCCTTCGCGCGGCGGGCCGCCGGGGCCGGAACGGCCTCCACCACCTCCGCCGAAGCGCGGACGGTCTCCTCCAAAACGCGGGCCGTCGGAACGTGGCCCGTCAGATCTGTGTCCTTCGCCGGAAGGCCGCTCGGTTGCTGGTGCTTTGGTTTCTTCAGTCATAATGCTCCTTAAATCAGTGGCCAGTGGTCGGTGACCGGTGGCCAATCAAATTGTTTCGCTCTAGAACTGGCCCTGACCGCTGGCCACTTGTTCTTACGCCGTTGCCGGAGTTTCCGCTGCCGCCGCTGGTGCTTCATCCGGCACAACGGCGGGTTGCGCGCTCACTTTTTTCTTGGCGTCACGCAGCTTCTTGATCTTTTCCAGACGCTTCTGCTCTTCGTCGATGCGGACGGTGAGGAACTTGATTACCGGCTCGGTGACACGCAGCCGGCGTTCCACCTCATGAATCACCGCGCCCGCGCCTTCGATGGTCAGCAGAATATAGACGCCCTCGCGGAACTTGCGCACCATGTAAGCCAGGCGCCGCTTGCCCATGCGTTCCACGGTCTTGACCGTTCCGGCAGCCGAAGTCACAGTCGACTCCAGGTTCGCAATCAGTTTTTCGAGATCCTCATCCGCCATATCCGGCCGGACAATAAACATCAGTTCATAAGTACGATTCATTTCTGTCTCCAGGCAGTGGCCAGTGATCAGTGGTCAGTGACCAGCGACACCCGCTACCGCAAACTATTTCTCTCTTAATAACCGTGCACTTCTGATCACTAGCCACTATCACTGATCACTGTCTTTCCGGTTGAATTGGTTCATCGCCGCCGCCGGACCTTCGGTTAAAATCGCGTTAACCGCCTCCGCGGCCGTGTCGAGCATCTCGTCGACTACTGCCAGGGCCGCCCTGCGAAACGGCGACAGCAAATAACTCGGGCCGTCTTCGACCTTGTGTTCCGGGGCTACGCCAATCCGGATGCGCAAAAAATCCTGAGTGCCCAGCGCCCCGATAATCGACTCGATCCCGTTATGTCCCGCCGAACTCCGCCGCGTGTGAATCCGCAACGTGCCCAGCGGAAAGTCCAACTCGTCCTGAATCACGATCAGGTCCGACTCCGGCTTCGCGTCGTATTCCGCCACCAGCTCCCGCACAGACAACCCACTCAGGTTCATGTAGGTTTCGGGCTTGGCCAGCAGCACCGACTCGTCCCCAACCTGAATTCTCGCGGTCAGCGCCCGGCACTGCCGGTTCCTGATCTCGACTCCGCGCTCGCAGGCGATGCGATCCACCACCAGAAAGCCCAGGTTATGCGGTGTGAACTGGTACTCGATGCCAGGATTGCCGAGACCGACGATCAGTTTCACGCCGTATGAGTTTCCTTGGTGATGGAAAACAATTGTCATTCCGAGCAAGCGCTTTTTGCGCCGCGAGGAATCTGGGCGAGCCGCGCGAAGTGTCGCGTTCTTTGCGACGCAATAATCGCGCGCTTGGCTCGCTTCCTTATTTCTTCTCCTTTTTCTCGGCCTTCTTCTCTGCCTTTTCCGGCTTCTCGCCAGCAGCCTCGCCTTCTTCCTCGGTCTCGGTTTTGCCCTTCTTGATGACTTCGGGCTCGGCCGGAACGGCTCCCGCTTCCGCCGCCACAGCTTCCGGCGTGGCGACAACTTCTTCCTTCACGCTGGTCACGTGGGCCACGGGCTGGTTGGCATCGCTGAGAAATTTCAGCTTGGGATTGTGCGGCAGATCCGCCACGCGCAGCACCTTGCCGAAAGTAAGGTGGCTGATATCGACGTCGATGTGACTGGGAATATCACCCGGCAGGCATTCGATCTCCACTTCGCGCAACATCTGCTCGAGAATGCCGCCTTCGGTTTTCACACCCTCCGCCACGCCCTGCAGCACGATCGGCACGTTGACTCGCAACGCTTTATCCATGGCGATGCGTTTCAGGTCGATGTGCAGCAAATGGCCCTTGATCGGCTCATATTGCCAATCGACGATCATGGCCTTGGTACGCTCGCCGCCATTCAGGGCGAGATCGAAAATTGTGTTGTGGCCGGTGTCGGAGCGAAGAATGCGCAGCACATGCCGCGGATCGACGCTGACCGGCACCGCGGCCTTGCTCGCGCCATAAACCACGGCGGGAATTTTGCCTTCACGCCGCACCCGCCGGGCGTGGTTCTTGGTTCCAGCCTCGCGCGGTTGCGCCTCCAAAACATTTTGTTCCAAAGTAGTCGCCATAATTTCGTTTCCTTCTAAGAAATATCCCGCGCATTGTCATCCTGAGGCGACGGCCTTATCGTCGCCGAAGGATCTCCACCGCATCCTGCCCATCCACGCCCCATCCCGAGCTAAGTAAACAACTTGCTGACTGAAGTCTCTTCGTGATTGGCCTGAATCGCCCGGCCAATCAATCCTGCAATCGAAAGCACCCTGATCTTCGGCTCCTGCCGGGCCTCTTCGGTCAGCGGGATGGTGTTCGTAACCACTACCTCACGGATCACCGAAGTTGCGATGTTCTGCACCGCCGGTCCCGACAGCACGGCATGAGAAGAGCAGGCATATACCGTAGTCGCGCCGTTGTCGATCAATGCCGCCGCGGTTTTCACCAGCGTGCCCGCCGTGTCGATCAAGTCGTCGATGATCAAACAGGTCCGCCCCTTCACGTCGCCGATCACGTGCATCACTTCCGCCACGTTCATTTCCACCCGCCGTTTGTCGACGATGGCCAGGGCCGCGTCCACCTTCTTCGCGAAAAACCGGGCCCGCTCCACGCCGCCGGCATCCGGTGAAACCACCGTGAGATTCGGCAGGTTCAGCTTGCGGAAGTGATCCACCAGCACTGGCGAAGCGAACAAATGATCCACCGGAATATTGAAAAAGCCCTGCAACTGCGGCGTATGCAAATCTACAATCAGCGCCCGGTGCGCACCCGCCGTGGTAAGCAAATCCGCCACCAGCTTCGAAGAAATAGGACTGCGCGGCTTGTCTTTGCGGTCCTGCCGCGCATAACCGAAATACGGCATCACCGCCGTAATGCGCCGCGCCGACGCGCGTTTGAGCGCATCAATCATCAGCAGCAGCTCCATCAGATGCTCGTCCACGCTGGTGCTCTTGTTATTCGCGTGGACCACACGGCAGGTCGGCTGCATCACGAATACATCAGCACCCCGCACGTTCTCCTGGATCTGCACATAAGCTTCGCCGTCGGCGAAGCGCTTCACTTCCGCCTGGCCACGCTGCATTCCGAGAAACTGGCAGACCTCGTCGGCCAGCGGCTCGTTCGCCGTGCCGCTGAAGATCTTGAACTTTTCATCCACCCGCGCGCGTTGCTTGCGCTCCGGTTTCTCCTCGGGCGTGGGTGGAACCTGTTTCTCAGCCGTTTCCGTCTTTTCCGCCGGCGTGACTAGAGTAGCCATAGGCAGTTCTCAGTTCTCAGTTCTCAGTCTCTTGCGGCTCAGCTCTTTCTGAGAACTGAGAACCGGGAACTGAGAACTGCTATCTCTGGCTGGGCCGCTAGGATTCGAACCTAGACAAAGTGCTCCAAAGGCACTTGACCTACCATTAGTCGACGGCCCAGTACCGTGGTTTCAAGTTTCGGTTTCCAGTTTCAAACTCCAAACCGAATACCGGCATCGGTTGTAAAGCTCAGTACCCCTATTAAACAACCAGAAACTAGAAACTGGAAACAAGAAACTCTTCCCAATACCACTTTCCCGGACCATATGGCGACGGCCGCCTTGGCCGTCCAAGCGAAAGCCTGCCCTGGGCCTGCCGAAGGGGCGAAAGCCGAGCGCCCGAGGCAAAACCAGCTCACCCGGCCAAGATTCTCTTCCAGTACTCCCGCCGTCGCAGCGTAACTGTCGACTGCGCCGCCCACCCCTGCCGCCGCAACTTCGCCGCCGCCGCGCGCGCCGCTTCTTTCGAGGCGAACAACCCGTACAACGCCGACCCGGAGCCCGACAGCGACGCGTACTTCGCGCCCGCACGCTCCAGCGCGCACTTACCTTCACTCAGTTCGGGATACTCAGGAAAGACGACTTCTTCAAAGTCGTTCTTGATCCCGGCCCGGACAAGCGCGAGAAGCGGATTCTCGGCCCGGCCCCTTCCAAAAGGAGCACCGGAGTACATCTCGCCCAGCCACGCCGACAGCCCTTGGCCAAGCTCAATCATTCTATCGGATGCCGTTGGGAGCGTCAATTTTGACGCGTCCGCTGGTGTGGGGACAGCCGCCCTCGGCTGTCCAGCTGGGCGAAGCCCGGCGGGCCCTGAACTCTCCACTCGGCGGGAGGCGTTAGGCACTGGCGAGGTCTCGCGGGCAAGAGCGCCCGCGCCACACAAGCGATCCCACTCCGCGAATGCTTTGGGCGTCGAAACCCCCACCTGAGGTGTCATTACCACGCATGCCATCGCCGGCAAATCCTGCAGCGGATAGACCTGCTCTCCACGTCCCACGCCCAGCACAGTCCCGCCGACAAGAAATAACGGTAGATCTGATCCCACTTCCGCCGTAATCCGCAGTCGTTCCACGGCCGGCAAGGATTTCCTCAGCGCCCGTTCCAGAGCCAACAGCGTAGCTACGGCATTCGCCGAAGCCCCGCCCAACCCACCTTGAACCGGCAAATCCTTCTCGATCTCAATGACGACGCGCCCCTTGGCATTCAGCGCCTGCATCGCCTTGTCGACGATGCGATAGCAGGTATTGGACTCGTCTTTTGGAACCTTCGGGTCCTTGCAGCGAATCTCAATCCCGCTCCCGCGGCCCACGCTCACGCCAATCAGGTCATGCAGCCCGATCGTCTGATATGCGGTCAGCAATTCATGAAAGCCGTCCTCGCGGAGACGGCCGATGTAAAGCCCGAGGTTAATCTTTGCGAAGGATCGGACCGTAACAAGCATGGAAGCAAGATTGTAAGCCATCCCAGTTCGAGGGTGGCTTCCTTGATAAGGTGCGCACTGTGCATGGGCTCGTGGCCCGATTCCAAGAATTCTCCGCTCGTTCCACCACCTTGGTAATCTCGACCCGCGCGAAAGTTTAAGGCACGCTAATCCATCTTGTGATTTCAATCACAGGAGCCGTTCTTGACGGTCCTCCCCGTTGGAATCCAGCACGACCGCAAACCGAGCGCTGCCCCGAGATAGTCGGTCCTGTGCAGCGCTACCCGCAAGGCGGGCGCAAGCCGGTGGGCGGAAAAACGAGATTGACCCAAATTCAGCCCGCGTTCTTCGACGACCGGCGGTCGGCCGCGACGGAACGGGCGGTGGGCTATCAGGGGTTACTATGCGGAGTCTCATTGTTCGCTTTTCTTTGCTGTCTTTTCTCCTCGCGGTTCCGACTTTTGCCGTAGCACAGGGCAGCTACAGCGTCATAGCAGTTCCTGACGGTGGAAGCATCTCCGGCACCGTCAAATGGTCTGGGCCTGCGCCCCACGAGTTGGATTTTCCCGTGACCAAGGATCCGCAAATCTGCGAGCCGGACGGCAAGAAAACCGTCAGCCTCGAGCGCCTCATCATCGGGCCGGAGGGCGGCGTGGCCAACACCATCGTCTACCTCAGGAACATTTCGGCCGGTAAAGCCATGGACCTGCCGGAGCAGAGGCGTCACCTCGACCAGAAGCACTGCCAATATATCCCGCACATTCTTCTCGTGCCCCAGAATAGCGATCTGAAGATGCAAAGCTCGGACGCGACCCTGCACACCATCCACATGGACGGCGCAGCCAGCTTCAACCTGCCGTTCCCCTTCACCAATCAAGTTACCTCGCGCACCATGTCGACGCCCG
The DNA here is from genome assembly GCA_050012155.1 of Candidatus Sulfotelmatobacter sp. Classification (GTDB taxonomy): domain Bacteria; phylum Acidobacteriota; class Terriglobia; order Terriglobales; family Acidobacteriaceae; genus Sulfotelmatobacter. The sequence continues at coordinate 50,730 of JBEKHS010000008.1, forward strand.
GCCTGGTCAACCTGCGCTGCAACGGCGGCCACGTATGGATGAATGCGGAGATGATGGTGGTTTCTCACCCTTACTACGCCGTCACCGACGAAAGCGGACGTTTCGAATTCACCAGCGTTCCGCCTGGCAACTATCAGATCGTCGCCTGGCATGAAGGCTGGGGACTGGCGGGCAAGGAACAGGCCTACGATGTGCTCACCGAGCGGACCGTACAGCGCCCGGTCTTCACCGAACCGAAGACCTGGGAAAAATCGGTGACAGTGAACGCGAACCACCCCAGCACGGTCAATTTTGTGATCGGAAATAAATAAGAGGGCTGAGGCGGACCGTGTGGGTAGGACACTCTTGTCCGACAAACGCCAGCGGCGTAGAAAAAGGCCGGGGCCACCAAGCTCTCAATCCCGAGAGGTTAAAGCAGGAAATTAATCCGTGTGAAATCCGCGGCAAACAGCGCCTACCCTCGCCGCTTGTACAGTACGGCAAACTCGAATCCCGCATTCGGCGGAAACAGCTCCGCCACCTTTCTCAACCGCTCCGCCAAAGCCGAAGGTGCCAGCAACGGATAATCCCGCTCCCGCAGATCGTAATAATCCACATCCAAGAACAGCGATAGCAGGTAGATCGAAATCGTATCGGAGAACGTAGCTTCGAAATACTCGTTCTTAAAGCGTTCTGCATCGGGGCCGCCCGCCAAAGCCAGCTTGCGCGCCTCCCAGGCATCGAGTGAAGTCTCCCCGCGCGTGCCGGCCACTACCTGTTTCCATGCCAGCTCACTGAAGTCCTCGGAAACTCCGGCAATCTCCACCAAGGCGTGGCCCACGTTGATATAGAACTCGAAGGCCACAGAGAATTTGTCGTCCATCAGCCGGGTGGAGATAAACACGCACTGGGAATCGCCCAGATTCAGGTTACGATGGCAGACCGCATTGTCGCTGAGCGCCACATCATAGCGGTCCGCGATAAGGATGTCTTCGCCCTGGCTTACGGTCAATGGCACGAAATAATAAGCCTTGCGCTTCAGAGCGGAAGCAATCTTGGTGGGTACGGCCGCAATCATGCGCTCCAGGTCGAACGACCCAATGGAGCTCTCTCCCGCCACGGCGTAGCACACCCCATTTGGCGCCTGAGAAACCGGCGTCATCCGGACCACGTCCGCGGGGCTCCGCGTTATAGGTGGCGCTGCCTGCGACATGCTTACTATCTTATACACTAGCGCGCGCCTGCACTCGCTCGTAGCCGCGGTTCCGATCCCGCTGCTTCCGCAGCCTGGTTTGAGCAACGCCAGCTACATTTACCCGTGCCGCCAGATCGAGAAAGCCGGAAACTGACCACGGGCGCTCGACTATAGTGGTCTATTCGACCCGCAGTCGAGCGCCCGTGCGGCTAGAACAGTGGCTTGTTAATCGCCCCGAACACGTGACTCACGTTGGTGTTATTACTGGTGTGGCAAGACAGGCAGTTAAAGCCTCCCGCTTGCTTCGTGGGATTGGCTTGAAGGCCTTGAACATAGGTCTCCATCGTGGTGTTGGACAATGAACTGGTGCCGACCTGGTTGCCGCCGATAAAGGAACCCGGCGGTGCTCCCCCGATCGTCCAGGTGGCTCCAGTCATTACGTAGTTAGCGCGCACGTCGCCGCTCACCAGCAGCGAGCCAACGCTGTTATCGAGGGCAATGATCTCCGTGTTCGAGGCCGCGATGGATGGGTCTACCGGATTTGGAGCGATGTCAGAAGCCGCTCCGAACGCCTTCCATCGCATGGTATCGCTGGGAGAGATCGTCCCCGGTGGAGTGTTCGCCGTGATAGTACCCGGCGCCGGCGGAAAATTGTATGACATGTTCTGGTTGTTGAAGCTGGATGCGGTGGTGGAGCTGAACACCCAGGACGTGCTGGTGCCCCCAATTACCGGCACTTTTGCGACGTTCTGGCTTACCGTGGCAGTTGTCCCGCTCGCGTTGATGTAGGAATAGGTGGCTGCGGGGGCGTTGGCAACGTGCTCAAAGGTCGACCAGACCATCTCCGGATGCCCTGCCGCGCTCCCGACCACGTGCATGCCAACCAGCGCCAATTTTACGGTCTGCTGCGTACCGGTGGCCGTCATGGTTGTGGTACCTGGGGGTGGGGGCGCAGCCGGGTTGTAGACCGGTATGGTGGCCTCCATGGTGATGTAGCTGCTGGCGTTCGGAAGTCCCGCAGCCGCCACCCAGGCCGACTTTACTTCGATGGCCAGCGCGTTGGCATCGGGGAATGTCGTCTGTCCCGGTTGAAAATGTCCCGCGCCTGAAGCCACAATCTGATTCAATTGCGTCCCAGTGGTTGGAAAGCAGGTGACACCCGACGACGGCGTGCAGAGTCCGTCGCCAGCCAGCGAAATTGTATGGTCCAGCAATTCAGTGGCATAGAAGGCATAGACGTCGTTCACAATGGTTGCATAGTAAACCAAGGATCCCCCACCAGAAGTCTGCGCCTCCAGCACGCCATTGGTTCCCGCCTCGCCCTGCTCGACGTCGATGACCGCGAGAGAGGGATCGATGAAGATCGGAATCCCGTCGATAATGAATTTTTGCGCGATGACCATCGCGGGTACCTGGGCTGCGCTGATCTCGGCTCGAACCTGAGGCTTTACTCCGTGCGAGAGTAGCGCCTGGATCACACTGCCGTTCTGGTCCAGCAGGATCGGTTTCCCGTTCGTTCCCAGCCTCGCGTGCGTGACTTGGACCCGCTGGCCCGCGGCGTTGACCACCGTGAGCGGCGCCCCCGGCTCGGCGGGTTTGACCTCGATCGGTGTTCCGGATGAATCAAAGGTTACCTGCAAACCCTCCGGGCCTGGCTGCGCGTCGCGCAAAGCGAAGGGCCTGATGAATCCTGAGGTATGCGGAAGAAGGGAGCGGCTGCCGTCCGCTGCAGGCGGTGTGACGTCATAGAAAGTGGGTGAATCAACGATAAGCCCACCGCCGCCACCGTACTCGGGCGGCGCCGGCGATGTCAGCCACAGAAAATCCTGCATCGCCCACTGATAGAAGGCGCAATTCGGTATGTTGTTGAATGAGACGCTGTTTGCGGGATTCACGACGCCGTTCAGCGTGACCACTCCGGTGGTCGCCGGAGGTATCGGTTTGAACCAGGTATTAAATGTCGATGAGCTGACGGGACAAACGTCGGTTGCTCCGGCTATGGGTGATACAGGCACACAGGCATTCGTGGTGCATGGGTCAGTCGGCACCAACGTTTGCGCGTTCAGCGGTGGAGGCGGCGCCGGCGGAGGGCAGCCTCCAGGCGCCATCAACAGGACTCCTGCGATCCCTATCAACACCAACTTGGCGACTCTACCCGAGATTGACATTTTATTTTCCTCCCCTTGCATATCTGCCGGTCTTGAGCGGATAGTGCTGGGCAGGACAAAATCGTTACAAAGAATCGTGCGAGTTGATCCGGGACGCCAGACTGTGTCGCGGAGAGGAGGATATATCTCGGGGAAAGCATTAGGAGGGATCATCTGGTCCGCTGCCACCGGGCGATGAATGGTGTAGCCTAAAACCATGCCGCCGAAGCCGCGAGCGCCCCGCTGGTACATGATCCCGGTGCGAGTCCTGCTGGTGACGTTCATCGGCACGCTGATCTCATTCGCCGTCAGCCTGCTGGTAGGCATTATTGGGACCGTGGCAGTCTCGGCTCTACGGCATTTACATCCCAACATGACCGTCGCCTATCGCCTGATCGCGCTGCCTGCGGCCGTGGTTGCTGGAAGCATCATTTTCGTGCTGGCGCTGGCCATGGAGATTCGCCACTACCGCCAGTCAAGAACTCTGGCTGCGCTCGAGGGTTTAATGGATACGAGAGGATGAGCTAACGTGACAGCCCCACCGCGCATCGCCATCCCCATGCCGCACTCGATTGATCGGGAATATGCCGAGCGATCGATTCCGCAGTATGAACGCGCGGTAGTGCAAGCGGGAGGTGAACCGGTCCGCATTCCGCTCGACCAACCGCCAGCCGAAGTCATGAAGCTCATCGAGGGCTGTCAAGGCGTGCTGCTTCCCGGCAGCAAAGCCGATGTCGACCCAGCGCGGTATGGCGCACCACGCTCGCCACACACCGCAGCCGCAGATCCGCGCCGCTACGCCGTCGACGAACTCCTGCTCGAGGACGCTTACGAACTGCGCAAGCCCGTCCTCGGCATCTGCTATGGCCTGCAGAGTCTGAATGTTTTCCGCGCGGGATCGTTAATCCAGCACATTCCAGATTTCTTGCCTGAGGAATTGCGCACGCGCGTTAATCATGAAGCGGGAAAGAATGTGGCAGTTGCGCACACTGTCGAGATTGATAAAAATTCGAAGCTGGCGGAAATTGTGGATGGGAACGGCCGGGAAGGGCACGGCTTCAGCTCTCAGCCTGCCCTGAGCAAGCGAAGCGCGCCGAAGGGTGCCGATATGCACCCGATAAAGATGGGGGCTTTAGCCCCTGATGGAAATAAGCTAGTCGTACCCGTAAATTCTTCGCATCACCAATCCGCCGACCTCATCGGCGACGGTCTGCACATCTCCGCGCGCTGCCCCGACGACGGCATTATCGAGGCGCTGGAAGGCAGCGCATCCGATCACTTTGTGTTAGCCGTGCAATGGCATCCCGAGCGCTCGGTCGATGAAGACGAAGCCTCCCGCGCCATCTTCCGCGCTCTGATTCAAGCGGCAGAGATCACAGCGGCGGAAACGCGGCGTTGACGCTCATCCCCGCTTCTTTGTTTTCTTACGCGTCTTCTTCGGCGCCGCTAGCTTCTGCAGTAACACGACCACGTGTGCAAGGGCGGCGTTCTCCAGGTTCAATCCCTCCGGAGTCTTCGCCTTCAGCCCGACGCAATCCGCACGTATTCCCAACAGCTGTGCCACGCGCACGCGAATCGCCGTGGCGTGCGGACCGATTTTCGGCGCAGCCAGGATCAAGCTGGCGTCGAGGTTCGCCACGCCGTATCCCGCGTCATGCACCCGCTTCAACGCCTCGCGCAGGAAGACCACCGAATCCGCGCCCTTCCAACTCGGGTCGGACGGCGGAAACAGCGCTCCAATATCGGGAGCAGCCACCGCCCCGAGGAGCGCGTCCGTGATGGCGTGCAGCAGCACATCACCATCGGAGTGGCCGCGGAGTCCCTTGTCGTGCGCCAGCTTTATGCCGCCAATCTTCAGCGGGATGCCCGGCACAAATTCGTGCGAATCGAAGCCGTAGCCTATTCTCAAAACCAACCCCTACCCCGCCGCGGATTGACGCAGATCAGCGCGGATTTTCTTTCTCTCATTCTCATAAACCAGCCGTCGAAACTGAGGCTTGACACCGAAATTCAACAGTAAACCCACTTCGACATCTGTCGCACGTAAGTAGTTCAACAGTTGCCTCTCATGCGCGTCATCGATCGCACGAGCCGCTTTGAGTTCGAGCAGAACCTTTCCCTCAACGAGCACGTCGGCACGAAACTCGCCCACCTGGTGACTACGGAACCAAACCGATACCGGAATCTGCCGCTCCACCTTCATTCCGGACTGGGCAAGCGCGAACCCAAGTGCCTGCTCGTAAACACACTCAAGGAAACCGTGCCCCAACTCGTTGTAGACATCGTAGAACACGCCGATGATTCTTTCGGTAAGCTCTCGGTGCTTCAGGTTTTCAGACTGCATTTTGCACTATCCGCGTGCGTCCGCGTTGATCCGCGGCGAAAGATTTTATTTTCTTAAGTAGAACTCCGCTAGTTCCATATCCGCCGGGGCTGTGATCTTGATGTTCCGTGGCGAGCCCATCACCACCGCCACATCATGTCCCGAGCGTTCCACCAGCGAAGCTTCGTCGGTTCCAAGGAATCCGTCGGCCGAGGCTTCATCGAACGCCTTTTTGATGACGTGGTAGCGAAACCCTTGCGGGGTCTGCGCCAACACAATGGACGCGCGCGGAATCGTGGCCTTGATCAGCGCCCCCTCAGCCGTGCGCTCGACTTGCTTCACCGTGTCGACGGCGGGCAGAGCGGCAATCGCCGCGCCATATTTTTCCGCGGCTTCGATCACATCCCGGATGATTTCGTGGCTCACAAAAGGCCGCACCGCATCGTGCACCAGAACGATATCATCGGCCGCTGCTGCAACTGCGTTCAGCGCGTTCTCCACCGACTGCTGGCGGTGCTCCCCGCCGAGGACGAGTTCAACTTTCTTCTTCATTACGTCTTGCGCTTCTTTTTCGAGTCGAGCGCGAAAGCCTGCAATCTCACTTTCCCGAAGAGCGATCCAGATTTCATTGACCGCGCCAACGCCGGCGAACTTGCGCAGAGTATGAATGAGGATCGGAGTGCCCCCCAACTCGGTGAACTGCTTCGAGGGTGGCGTTTTCTTCTGCTTGCCCTTCGCGCCTACGGGCACCGGCGCCATGCGGGTTCCAAGACCCGCAGCGGGGATAATTACTACAACCTTCATAGCGGGCTGTAAGTATACGAGTCCCGGTAGGGGAGTTCAAATCGATCCACCTCAAATCGCCGACAACCTTCCGCGTGGAAACTGGCACCAACCATTGACGGACATTATGAAAAGCCGCCCCTGGATCGGAACGCTCCTGCTGGTCAGCACCTTTATATGTGTGTCGGCGCTCCTGTTCGCTGCCTTCGGTACTGGCGCGGGGAGGACCGTAACCGAAACTCACTCCCCCCAAGCTCCCCAGGAACCGCAATCATCTGCTTCCGAACCGCGGAATTACGACGGCGTCATTACTGACACGCGCTGCGGGGCAAAGCATTCTGCCGCGATTGGCCAGTCGGCAGCGGACTGTACGCGGGCTTGCGTCCACGGTGGCGAAAGATTTGCTCTGGTCGATGGCGACAAAATGTATGCGCTTGAGGGCGAATCAGAAGCCCTGAAGCATGCCGCGGGAGAACGGGTAACAATTGTGGGCACGCTGAGTGGAAGCACCATTTCAGTGGCGTCCGTCCGCGTGCCCGCTCGCTGACATTCGACGAGCTGGAGCTCCAGGAGCTATCCTAAGTCCCACGCCTTGGAGCGCTCTCCATGAATCGCTTTGGGTCATCTCAGGCATCGATGCTGCCGACTCTAACGCTGCGGTTTTTCCGTGGACTCTAGTCCTCATACCGGGGGGAGCGCGAAAGCGTCTAAGGAGCCTGATACCAAGGGTCCATCCCAGCTATCTTTGCGCGGTCTCGACTGGTTGAATTTTTTTCTCGCCGATGTCCAGACGGGAGTCGGGCCGTTCCTCGCGATCTACCTTGCAGGATATGGGTGGAACGAGCAGCGGGTGGGAATCGCCCTCACGGTTGGCGGGATCGCCGGAATCCTGACCCAGACCCCGGCAGGGGCTTTAGTCGACCGCCTTCGGTCCAAACGCGCGTTGATTGCCTCGGGGATCGTCGCACTAGCGACGGGGGCATCGCTGATTGCGTTCGTACCATCCTTTTGGTTCGTGATGTCGGCCCAAGTCCTGATTGGCGGTGCCTCGAGCATTTTCGGTCCGGCCATCTGTGCCGTTTCGCTCGGGATCGTTGGTCACAAGTTGTTTGATCGCCGCCAGGGACGGAACCAGTCATTTAACTCAGCGGGCAACGTCGTGGCCGCCGTGTCGATGGGCCTGCTGGGTTATTTCGTTTCCAACCGCAGCATCTTTTTCTTCGTGTCGGCCTGCGCCCTCCCGACCCTACTCACGCTGCTCCTCATCCGCCCAGAGGAGATCGATTACGCGCGGGCGCGGGGCGCAAAGAAAGGCAACGAATACGGCAAGCCTGCGGGGGCGAGCGCGCTGCTCCAAGATCGGCCGCTGCTCATCTTCCTCGTCTGCGCGGTGATGTTCCACTTCGCCAACGCCGCAATGCTGCCATTGTTGGGCGAGATGCTGGCCAAGGGTCAGGGCCGAAGCTCGATGATGTTCATGTCGGCGTGCGTGGTGACAACGCAGCTTGTCATTACATTGATCGCTTCCTGGTCGGGGAGGAAAGCGGGGGCGTGGGGGAGAAAACCTCTGTTGCTGATAGCATTCGGCGTGCTACCCCTGCGCGGAGTGCTCTACACCTTGACCCACAAGACGATGGAGCTGGTCGCAATCCAAGTTCTGGATGGGGTGGGAGCAGGAATATTCGGCGTGGTCTCGGTGCTCGTGATTGCCGACCTTACGCAGGGTTCGGGTCGCTTTAATCTCACCCTCGGGGCCATCAGCACGGCGGTTGGCATTGGCGCTTCACTCAGCCAGGTTATCGCCGGTTCCATCGTGCATCACTTCGGCTCCAATGCCGGCTTTCTCTTTCTTGCCGCGATCGCAGCGGCTGCGTTCGGCATCCTCTACTCGTTCATGCCGGAAACACGCGATCAACGATTTCTGACTCCAACCCAAGGAGCGCTAACCCGATGAGTACTATCCTTCTGCTGATCCTGTCGAACTGCTTCATGACCTTCGCCTGGTACGGGCACTTGAAATACGGCCACGACTGGCCTCTGTGGAAGGCGATCCTGGTTTCGTGGGCGATTGCGCTGTTCGAATATTGCCTGGCCGTCCCGGCGAATCGGCTGGGCTATGGCGAGTTCTCCGGATTCCAGCTCAAGATCATTCAGGAAGTCGTCACGCTCGTCGTCTTCATTGTGTTCGCGATCACGTTTCTGAAGGAGAAGCTGGCGTGGAATCATCTCGTGGCGTTCGCCTTCCTCGCCGTAGCGGCGTTCTTCGCCTTCGCGTTCAAGGCGCGCGGACCGGCCAGCTGAAAGAAAGGAGTTCAGATCGCGACTGAATTAGAGGACGAGGACATCCACCGCGTGGCCAGAAAGCGCGCGATCAAAACTCACCAACCTGGTTCCCGCGAGTGAGGAAAATGCCAGCAGGTAAGCGTCGGCCCAGACTTTTGGAGACTTGCTCCCCAATCGCGAGTGCGACCTGAACTCTGCATCCAAGCCGTCGGGTTCTGCCAGGAACTCGATGCGGGGATCTGAGACGAGCCGGTCCCAGAGTTCCCAAGCTCCAGCCATATTCTGAGTATCGTGAGCCATGAGTTTTTCCGTAGTGAGGAGCCGGAGCACGGTCAATTGCGTGAACCGGCAGTAGAGGAACTGATCGTCTGGGACGCTTTCAAACCAGTGGCGTGCTCTCTCGAAATGGCTGTGCCGGCCCCAGATGAGAGCGAGCCAGACGTTGGCATCAAGGAAATTCAACGTAGTCATACATCTGCTCATTGCTCAAGTCGACCTTGGCGCCCTGCGAGTCGATCAGGGGAAAGCGAACGCGGTTCGCCTTGGAGGGTTCTTCTTGCGACAAGGCTCTCCTGATTCCTACCAAAATCAGCTCGCGAGCCGAACATCCTCGCGCTGCGGCCTGAAGCTTTAGCCTGCGGTAGAGGCCGGTCGGAATATCTACCGTGGTGCGGACGGTCTGCGACTTCATACAGTTACGAGTCTAGCATATGTTCCATAAATATGGAACACTTAACGTGCAAAACAAACTATTCGTAACTGCTTAATTACTAATATGATGCCTGCTAAATGCTGATTCCTACGACGACGGGCTGGGTCTGGCTTCGAGAAAAAACTGCAGGAGCCATGCGGGTGCCAAGCCCCGCAGTCGGAATTATGACCACCATCTTCACGGCGGGCTGTAAGTATACGAGTGCGGAGGTAGGAGTTCAACGGTGGACGTAGGACCACCAAATCGTAGCGACCGCAACAGTGCCGATCAGCGTCAGGGTTGTGGTGTGGCCGATTCGAAGCAGCCATCTTCCCTTGAAATGAAGGGGCGTCAGCAGATGAATCGCTCTCATACTCTCAATACCAATCTCGCGGTCCAGCGTCTCAAGCCGTGCCTTTAGATCGGCGATTGTGTCGGCCTGCTCTGTACACCAAAGGACGGAGTTGATCGTGAATGTCGCCACTGCGACAGTGAATAGAACGGCGAGCTACAAGTCCAACTTCAGTTCGGCCTTCCTGACTAGGACCGGAGTGCCACCGGTGATCGCCAGCAGCACCGTGCTGCTCCATGAGAATATCTGCCAGCGTCGATCGCGCCGGTAGTTGATCTCCGCGGCGATAACGCCGCGAGCGAACTGACGATTTTCTGGGGCGACTTTATCGACTCTTCTGGTCACATCCGCTGCTCACGACAGGGTTCGGAGTTCAGGGCTGAGGCTTGGTCTCCAGCAGCGCGTTTGGAACCGCTGCCGCCGAAACTGGCAGCACCGGGGCCACGACTGGCACGGCTGATGGGACGGCGCTGGTGCGGCTGAACGCCCGCTCATCCCACTTGCCGAAGATCATTTTTCCCGCTGTCGTCTGCAGCACTGAGGTGACTGACACGTCGATCGTCTTGCCGATCATTTTCCGCGCGTTGTCGACGACTACCATGGTGCCATCGTCGAGATAGGCAACACCCTGGTTGTATTCCTTGCCTTCTTTCAGGATGAAGACCTTCATAATCTCGCCCGGCAGCACGATGGGTTTGAGCGAGTTGGCGAGCTCGTTGATGTTGAGCACTTCGACGCCCTGCAACTGCGCCACTTTATTCAGATTGAAATCGTTGGTGATGATCTTGCCCTCGTAGACTTTCGCGAGCTCGATCAATTTCAGATCGACCTCGCGGACGGCGGGGAAATCATCTTCCACGATCTGGATTTGCAACGTGGCCATTTTCTGCAATCGCTGCAGAACGTCGAGGCCACGGCGGCCGCGGTTGCGCTTCAAAGAATCGGCGGAATCGGCTACGAGCTGCAGTTCGCGCAACACGAATTGCGGCGTGACGATGATGCCATCGAGAAAGCCGGTTTCGGCGATATCGGCGATGCGGCCATCGATGATGACGCTGGTGTCGAGAATCTTGTAGCTTTTCTTGCCTTGCTTCTCGCCGCCAAAGATGCCGCCCAAAGCGGCCAGATTGAGCAGGTCGCCCTTGCTCGCGCCTACGATCAGGCCCACGTAGGCCATGAGCAACATCACCAGGATTTGCAGGAAGCTCTGCGTGTTCCCGGGCGGCACGCTGCTGCGAATCACCAGCGCAAAAAGGTAAGCGCCGCAGATGCCGAGGATGCTTCCAATGGCAGCGCCGATCAACCGCTTCAGGCTGACCTCGCGCAGCTTCCATTCGAACACCACGATGCCTGCGCCCACGAGTGCGCCGATTCCGGCATCCAGGTTGCGGGGCAATCCGAAGGGAGCAATTACGTAACAGGTAACAGCAACTACCGATACGAAAAGAAGACGTACCAGAATCAAATCCACAGTAAACCTCCTCCGGATGCAGCTCCGCCAGGCTATCTGCGCGATGCTCCGGTGCCGTTTCCTCGCCGCCCCGGGCGGGAATGGCCAATCAGCATGCGGGGCGCGCAAGAATTAGGGGGATGAATGTACGCCCCGTCCCGGCCCTTTAGGGCGTGGCCGGGAAGTCCTTCAGTAAACTGTCGCCAAAAGTATATACCGGGTGGCGAATAACGGCGAAGAAACGTGGGGGCCTAAGGTTTGCGCCTTGCTGGCTTTGATAAGGTGTAGGAGCAGGAGGAAAACATGAAGAAACTTGCATTCGTTGTCCTGGTGCTGTGCGTGGCGTTGGCCTGGGCAGGCGCGGAACCGAACCCGGCCGACTACACCATTAATGTGCATGTCAGCTCGGCGCGGGTGAACGGTCGCGGCGCCATAAGACTAAAAGTGATACTGGACGGCAAAAAGTGCGAACTGGAGGGTCTGGACGCCGAGAGCTCCCTCTTGAAGCCCGGAGACTACAAAGCCAAGATGATTCCAGTAAAGGTGAAAGATGTTCATACCTACGACGTTTATGGATCCTACGAGTTTCTGTTTCCTGACATGAAAACCAGGAGATACGGGCTGGTCGGTATCTCGGAGTGACCGTGGCGCGCGCCTGAGGATTTCGGAATCTTCCCCCCGGCGGCTAACCAGATTGAAATGGCCACCAGGAAGCCTTAGGTTGTGGGCTCGCAAGCACAGGACGTTCGCCTGCCCTACAGTTTCTCCCTCCCGCACTTACAGGTTCGGCTCGCTTCTGCATTTCCCCAGTTGGCATCTCAGTTTAGCGATCCGAGCGAACTGCTGGTTGAAGATGCAGGTCGCCAGGCGATTTGAGCCATCCAGGATTGCCTTGGAGCATGTTATGCGACTTTTCAGATTTCTGAATCTAGCGATTCTCTCGGTGCTGCTGGCTGGTTCAGCAGCTCTCTATGCACAGGACGACAAACCTCAGGACGACAAACCAGCGCGCCAAGAAGATACTAAGCCCCCGTCGAAGCCCGAGGAAGCAAAACCTCAAGATGACGTCAAGCCTTCAAAAGACGAGGCCAAGCCTGCGAAACAGGACAAGCAGGACGAAAAACAGCAGAAAGAGGAGCAAAAGCAGGAACAAAAAGACTCTCGCGATCAGATGAAGCCCGAGGGGCAAGAACATCCGGCGGCGGCTGAGCAGGGCCGGCCTTCGGGTAATAACGCGCGCATTCCCGACGACAAATTCAAGGCTCATTTTGGCCGCGGCCACACGTTCAAAGCACAAAAGGTGATCGTGCAAGGCCAGACGCAATTTCAGTATGGCGGCTACAGCTTCATTCTGGTCGACCCCTGGCCGGTGGGCTGGGCGTATACCGATGATTGCTACATCGATTACATCGATGGAGAGTATTTCCTGTTCGATCTGCTCCATCCCGGCGTGCAGATCGCAGTTACGGTTGTGCTGTAGCGTAATCCGGGTACGACTTTGCAAGGGAGGTGGCTCCTCTAAGTGCAGATCCAGTTCTGCTGGATTCAATCTCTGAGGATCCACCTTCATGTTTTTCTGCGATTAACATTTGACGTAGAAACAGCGAGGCAGCCTCCTGCTAAACTCACTCCCATGAAAGCGCTAGTAGTTACCAGCTTGTCCGGCCCGGACGCGCTTGCCATCGAAGAGGTGCCCGGGCCGGTGCTGAAGCCGGAACAGACGCTGGTCCGCGTTGCCGCCGGCGGATTGAACTTTGCCGACTTCATGACCACTCGGGGCGGCTATCCGGGAACGCCTGCCCCGCCGCTGATTGCGGGACGAGAATTTTCCGGTGTGGAAGAAAACACCGGACGCCGAGTCATGGGATACACGCAGTGGGCGGCCTTTGCGGAAAGAATGGCCGCTTATTCCGATCTTCTCTGGCCCATCCCCGAGCACTGGACTGACGAGCAGGGCGCGGCCTTCCCCGTGAACTATTTCACCGCATATCTCGCGTACTGGCAGGCGGGCATGACCCAGCCACCGGCAACTGGCGGCAAACACCGTGTGCTGATCCATGCTGTAGCTGGAGGTGTAGGCACAGCGGCCGTGCAGATTGGACGCATTCTCGGCGTCGAGATGTATGGAACTTCATCGTCTGACGAAAAGCTCGATCGAGTGAGAGAACTGGGCCTGCAGCACGGTATCAATTACAAGCGGCACGATTACGAAGAACTCGTCAAGAACCTTACGCACGGCGAAGGCGTGGACGCGGTCTTCGAGATGCTCGGCGGCGAGCACACCGCGAAAAGCCTGCGCTGCCTGCGCGACTTCGGCCGGGTCATTCTATACGGCACGGCCACAGGTAAGCCGCCGCAGCTCGATGTGCGGGCGTTGTATGCGAAGTCAGCCAGCATCCAGGGCCTCTGGCTGACCTACCTCTCCCAAAAACGCGAGATCATGGAACCCGCGTGGAACCAGCTTTCGGAGTGGATCGCGCATCGCAAACTCGCCCCGGTGATCGGCCTCGTGTTGCCGCTCGCGCGCGCCGTGGAAGGTTACAAGCTGCTGCAAGATGGAAAGAACTACGGCAAAGTAGTGCTGAAGATCTGACTCTGACTTGCAATTCGGAAGCGTGTAGACTTGATCCGCGGTCAATCGGCATTCTTCCGCGTCGCCCATCCTCATCGACGACACATCCCATCTGTAGGAGGTTTCCATGACGAAACTTTCCCGCTTCTTGCTGTGCGCATTCCTTCTGAGTCTTTTACTTCTTCCGCTTCGCGCCGGGTTCGCGCAGGCCCCAGTTCCTGCGAACCCCGATATTGATCGCAGGGTCGAGGCGTTGATCGGCAAGATGACGCTCGATGAAAAACTGGACTACATTGGCGGCACCGGCTTCGCCGTGCGGGCGATGCCGGGACTGCACCTTCCAGCGCTTGAGATGTCCGACGGACCGCTTGGAGTGCGCAGCAACGCGAAATTTCCTTCCACAACTTATGCCGCAGGCATTGGCTTGGCCGCCTCATGGGATCCGCAGATGGCGGAGCGCGTGGGTGCGGGAATCGGCAAGGATGCGCGTGCGCGCGGCATTCACTTCATGCTCGGACCGGGCGTCAACATTTACCGCGCGCCCATGAACGGCCGCAACTTCGAATACTTCGGCGAAGACCCGTTTCTCGCAGGGGCCGTCGCCGTGGGCTACATCACGGGCATGCAAAAGCAAGGCGTTAGTTCCACGGTGAAACATTTCCTGGGCAATAATTCTGAGTTTCTGCGGCACGACAGCGATTCAGTCATCGACGAGCGCGGCCTGCGCGAGATCTACCTGCCGGTATTCGAATCCGCGGTGAAGAATGCGCACGTTGGCGCGATCATGGACTCCTACAACTTTGTCAACGGCGTGCATTCGACGCAGAACGGATACTTCAATACCGACATCGCCAGAAAGCAATGGGGATTTCAGGGCGTCATGATGTCGGACTGGGTGGCGACCTATGACGCGGTGGGCGCGGCCAACGGCGGTCTCGACCTCGAAATGCCAAAGGGGGATTTTATGAATAAGGAGAAGCTGCTGCCGGCCATCCGCGATGGACGAGTGAAGGAAGCGACGATTGACGAAAAAGTGCGCCACATCCTCACTACCGCAGCCCGCTTCGGCTGGCTCGATCGTGAGCAGACCGATCTTTCTCTCTCGACCTACAACGAGGAGAATCAACGCGTCGCGCTTGCGGCCGCGCGGGAAGCCATCGTTCTGCTTAAGAACGAACCGCTCCGGAACGGCGCCCCGGTTCTTCCTCTCGACCAGCAAAAGATCAAGACCATCCTCGTGGTCGGTCCCGACGCTTACCCGGCGCAGCCCGTTGCCGGGGGCAGCGGGAAGGCGATACCTTTCTCGGCGGTCAGCATTCTCGAGGGTGTCAGTTCCTACGTCGGCCCAGCGGCCACCGTGTATTACGAGCGCGGCCTGCCTAAGATGATCGACTTAGCCATCTCCACGGAGTTTTCCACCGCGGCGCGGAATGGCGAGCGTGGACTCAAACTGGAAACTTTTCCGACGGTCGATCTCTCCGGCGCTCCGGCTTCCACGCAGACGGTGCGACATCTGAACTTTGACGGAGTCGCATGGGACGACTTCTCCGACTTCGACGAAGTAATTGCCTTGTTTACCGGAGACCAAAAACCCACCTCCCGGCGCTGGACCGGCTTCTACATCGCCCCGGAGACTTCTTCCTACGAAATCGCCGCGGAATATCTTGGCGAGGGCAACGGCTACCGCCTTTTCTTGGATGACAAGCCGATTTTTGATCAATGGAAATTCGCGATCGCTCTGCAGAACCATGTCACATTGAATCTCTCGGCAGGGCCGCACAAGATTGTCGTTGAAGCATTCCAGAAGTCGCCCATCGGGGGTCGCATGCGTGTAGGCATTGTGGATCAGCACAAAGTCGTTTCGGCCGCCGCGAAAACTCTCGCGGCAAAAGCCGATGCGGTAATCATTGCCGCCGGCTTTAATCCCGATAGCGAATCGGAGGGATCGGATCGCACTTTCAGTCTCCCCTTCGGCCAGGAGGAATTGATTCGTGAACTGGCTGCGCTGAACAGGAATACGATTGTCACCATCACCTCCGGAGGCGGCGTCGATCCCGGCGACTGGCTCGACCGCGTTCCCGCCTACCTCGAACTCTGGTATCCCGGAGAGCGGGGCGGCACCGCGCTCGCGGAGATCCTGTTCGGTTCGGTCAATCCCTCGGGCCATTTGCCGGTCACCTTCGAGCGGCGCTGGGCTGACAATCCGGTTCACGACAGCTACTATCTTGAGCCGGGCATGAATCGCGTAGTGTACAAAGAGGGCGTATTTGTCGGCTATCGCGGCTACGAACACAATCATGTCAAGCCACTGTTCCCGTTCGGCTACGGTTTGTCTTACACGACTTTCAAGTACAGCCGCCTGGAAGTGAAGCCGTCGAGCGGCTCGTCGACTGCACAAGGTTACGAAGTTGCGTTTGACATCACCAATACTGGCGCCCGGGCCGGTGCCGACGTGGCGCAGGTCTATGTGATCGAAGCCGCGCCCAGCGTGCCACGGCCGCCCAAAGAACTCAAAGGCTTCTCGCGCGTGGAGCTTGCCCCCGGCGAAACCAAACACGTGTCCGTCCCGCTGAACGCGCGCGCTTTCACCTTCTACGATGTTGCAGGAAAACACTGGCACGCGGATGCAGGGAAGTATTCTGTGGAGGTCGGCCCCTCATCCGAAGACCTGCCCCTGCACTCCGATGTCACACTTTCCGGCGCCTATGATGTTGAGAATGACGAGTAGCGGGGAAGAGGGGGAAATTGCGGCGGGGCTTTTCTCAATCTGCGAATACCCACCCGTCACTTACCAGGAAATTCGCCAGCGAACACAGTGCGATAGCTACACCATTGGCAACGAGATAGTTCATCTGGCCCCAGCCCACCATCACTTTCATAAGCGCGAGGTTGCCTAGAATGGAAACGCCGCCCGTGCTCAGATTGAAGCGCAGCAGGCGGGGCAACGAATGCCTCCACGAAGGCTGCACCCGGTCGGCCCAGGTGTAACGCTCATGCCAGAGGAAGTTGTGCACGACTGCCGCTTCGACCGCCAGCGCCGTTGCCGGAAGATAGTTGAGATGCAATCCGCTCTTCAAAGCGAAAAGTACGGCCAGCTGCAGCCCGATCCCCAGCACGCCGACGGCGTTGAACTTCAACCAGCGCAGCGTTGTTCCACTCACCTGGTGATTCTCTCTTCGCGATAGAGCCGGATCGTATTTTCTGCTGTGAAGCAAATCAACATCAGCGCCATCCCCGCAAGACCAATTACTCCGCCCCCGTCGAACAATTTGTAGCAGTGCCCGAGAAAGTGCACGCGCGGCTTCCAGAGTAACGCCACGTTGCCGGCTATCAGCAGGATGCGCAACTCCGTCGGTCCGAAGCGCCAGAACGAGAGTCGGAATTCGCCCAAGGCATGCGTCGCCAGATAGGACTGAATCGAAAGCATGAGGAAGGCGACCAGCAGCCCGACTGCGATCCAGGGATGTATATATCCAGACAGAGCCAGGCCGCCCATCAAGGCCAGAGCACCGAAGCTATCTACCATGTGGTCCACATAAAAGCCGTAGCGCGGACGCAATCGCCGCCGCACCCGGGCCAGCGTCCCGTCGAGCGAATCACCCAGCCAGTTCAGAGCCAGGCAAGCAATCACCCCGAGCAGCGCATATTTGTTCCACCGTGCTAACGCGAAGCATCCGCCCGCCGCGATCTGCGCGACCAAGCCCAGGACGGTGAGATGGTCTGAGTTGATCCACTGCGGCGTACGAGCCGCAAGCAACAGCAGGGCCCATTTCTCCAAATCGGCTACCCAGCTTTCCTGCACCCGCCGCATCTCCAGCGGAACGCCCGGGGCTGCTTGTTCACTAAAGTCCGTAATGGTGTGATAAGTGATGCTCGCTGAACGGTTCAACATAGTTGCCTCCATCGATCCGAGGCCACTTTGCCTCCAAGTCCGTGCGAAGGCAATACACTGCCGCTCAAAAGAACATCAACACGCAAGTTATTGTCGACAGAGGAAGTTGCAGGCGAGAATCATCCGAAGGCGCGGATCAGAGATGCAGATCATGGATTGACAGAGGATTTGTGTACATCTAACCTTGCTGCACTTTATCTTGCCCTCTCGCTGATAGCATCTCCTCCCGAGGGCTACCAGAATCCCGCCCGAGCGCTTCGCCCGAATTCGAATAAACCCGGGCCGTGTATCAACGAATGGCTCACAACCACAACTCCAGCAGTATCAATAAAGGAACCAGCAGGGTTTGATTCGAGCGATAAACCTCTTCGCCGGCACGAGCCTCTGTTAGGCTTTGAAGGAAATTCCTGTTTCGCGCGCGGGGAAGTTGCCACGGTAATTCTGCGGTCCATGACCAGACTTCTACGGTTCTTTCGGCCCTCGCATCAGCACTCGGCTTTCTCAGCAACGCTGCTGCTGATGTCGGCGGTGATGCTCTCCCGAGTGATCGGCTACGTGCGCGAGGCCTATATCGCCTACGCCTTCGGCGCGGGCGTGCAAACCGACGCCTACGTCGCCGCCTTCACACTGCCCGACTGGCTCAACTACATCGTGGCCGGGGGCGCAGCCTCGATTACATTCATCTCCATCTATACGCGTTTCCTGGCTGAAAAGAGGGATGCCGACGCGCAAAAGACCTTCTCGGTCGTGATTACCGTCATGACCGCGGTGATGATTGTCGGCACCATCGTCACGGAGATTTTCACCCCGCAGTTTGTGCGTTGGATGTTTCACGGCTTCTCGGCCGCGCAAGTCGAACTCACGGTCCACCTCACGCGCATTCTGCTGCCGGCGCAGATTTTCTTTTATGTCGGAGGGGTAGTCTCGGCGGTTCTTCTCTCACACCGTCTTTTTCTTTTTCCCGCGTTCGGCCCGCTTCTCTACAACGTGTTCATCATTGCCGGAGGAGTGATCGGCGGACGGCATTTCGGAATTTCATCGCTGGCCTATGGCGCTCTCGTGGGAAGTGTGGTGGGGCCGTTTCTGGCCAGTGTGATCGGCGCGGCCCGCATCGGCACCGGCTACAAACCTTCTTTCGACATCATGAACCCCGCTTTCCGCGAGTGGGTAAAGCTCTCCATTCCGCTGATGCTCGGCGTCTCGCTAGTCACCGCGGACGACTGGATTCTGCGCCACTACGCCTCCAGCGGCATCGGCGACATCGCCCGCCTCAATTACGCGAAGCGATTGTTCGCCGTGCCGATTGCTGTTCTCGGGCAGGCCACGGGGCAAGCCTCATTGCCGTTCTTTGCCCGCCTGTTCAACGAGAAGCGCCTGAAGGAATTCGCCGCCACGGTGAACGATTCCGTCTACCGCGTCGCGGCCGCGTCGTTTCTTGCTACGGGATGGATGATGGCCGCTGCCTTCCCGCTGATCGACTTGGTCTATCGCCGCGGACGATTCCTGCTTTCCGATACTCAAACCACGGCCGTTTATTTCTTCTGGTTCTCGCTCTCTCTGGCTCTATGGTCGGCCCAGGGACTCTACGCCCGCGCCTTCTACGCTGCCGGCGATACGCTGACTCCCATGGCCGCAGTCACCGTGATCACCAGCGCTTCCTTGCCGGTGTATTCGCTGCTGTTCCGCAGATACGGTGTGGTCGGCCTGGCCTGGGCCTCCGACATCGGCATTGGAGCCAATCTGCTGGCGCTGGCCTTGCTGCTGCATTACAAGAAATTAGTTTCGCTTCGAACTCTGCGTTGGGATGAGCTGGGAAAGTCCGCGCTGACTGCGGTGGTTGCCGGAGGCATCAGTCTTGAAGTTGCAAAAAGTATCCCGCTGCCCGCCTACGGACACGGCAGCCGCGTCACTGACGTATTGCAACTGGCGCTGATCTCGGTCACCTGGGCCGCGGCCGCCGCCGTGGGTTTATGGCTGCTGCGCTCGCAGCTACCGAACGATCTGCGTCGACGCAAAGCAACCGCATATCCCGCGGTGGCGCAAGTCGAGGGCAAAGAGATTATGGGGGCCGGCACACAGCCATAACGCCCACGCAGGGCTTAAGCGTAGCGCGACCTCATAAGTTGCGGGTCAAACCTTCGAGGTCTCCAGGTTGGAGTTGCATGAACGCGGCCGCAGCGGCTGTCCTGAGCTCGTCGTAAGTCTTGGGACCATCGAGATCGGCGACTTTGCGCATGCGGGGAAGATCGGGTAACGGGATGACTCCGAAGGCTCCCGATGGCAGCAACAACCTGATGCGAAGGTTCAGGCGCGCGAAAGTGGAATAAAGGCGTACTTTGATGGCCGCCTGCTGCAGCTCAGAAACAACTGCGGCCTCAAGCTTTTCGCCGGCGCACGCGGCATTGCCGAACTCGACCAGAACCACAGAATTGTGCGCCATCCGCCGGACCAGTTCCAGATATAAGCGCATGCGTCGCCGTTGCGCCTCACGGTAAGCGCGCGGACTCAAACTCCAGCGCAAAGAAAAGTCTTCTGCGGGATCGAGCAGCGATTCAGCCAGCGACAAGTCGACGGGATACAGGAAGTGAACTACATCGTCCAGATCGCGGCGGGGAAATCTCGTCCAGGCTCGATACAGCAAATAAATACAGGCCAGAGCACCCCAGGCGACGATCAGCCAGGTCAAAACCAGCGAAAGCATGGCTAGCGCATCCTCCGTAATACATCCAGATACTGCTTTAGAACACCAGGGGAAGGGGCCGATACATCGGGATTCGGGGTTTCGGCTTTTTGCGGCGAGCTAAAAAACCAAATCCAAATCAACACGGCAACAGAGTATGCCACAAGTAAAGTCCAACCAAACAACAATTTGAAGCTTGTTCCAAAATCCGAAAACTTGGTTGTCATCAATAACGCCACGGTCGAGAAGATCCCGAAGCCGGCGGCGATGCCGAACGGATACTGCCGCCAGCGCAGGCCTAGTAGCGGAACGGACGTCACCAGGCCGGCAAAAACAATGACCTGCACCAGTCGAACAGCAATCTCGCCGACGACAATATACGCCAAGATGCCACCAACTTGCGGCGGGACCGCGCGTGCGCGCGCCAAGCTCAGGCTTACACCTAGAATAAAAACAGCGGGAAAGATGAGGCGGGACCACCACGCACGGGTCAGGTTCCCCAGAACTGCGCGCAGCACTTCATACATCACCAGCATTCCCAAGACATCGTACCCAGCTTCGCTGATCCAATAGGTTGCGTAGTAAACGTCGGCGTTTAGCGGGACCAATAGTCGCACAGCAAGTCGCACCATGTCCGCCACCACGCCAAATGCCACATAGACAAAAAACCATGGGCACACCTGTTGCGCGCGTCTTCGCAACAACACCCACAGCAACAGAACCAGAAGGCTGAGTGGGATATACCGTAGGAGCAGGTTCATAGACCCGGGAGCAGATTATCTCATCTGCCCCCGGCCTTCGAGAGGTAATTCGGTCAGGCGGCGATTTCCCCCATGAACGGCATTGCGTGTTCTGCGAGCGGCGATGGTGGAATGTCCGACCCGTCCGTCAATAGAACAAGACCCACCTTGGACGACTTCACCGGCGGTATGTCCGACCCGTCGGCGAAAGCTAATGCAGTGAAAGACATCAGCAACAGCACGACTGCGAGGGCCCATTTCATAGTAGTCTCCTTATCGTTGGGGATATGCCCCGGAACAGTTTAACCGCGAAGGCAAGTTTGGCGGTTTTTTTGGCCGAAATTCGAAGGCTGATGGGAAAAACAAAGCGGCGGACATTCGCATGCCCTGCGAACGCCGCCGCTGATCTCTTATCTCTTCAGGGTCGCGAAACCAGTACGCGAAAGCCCGAATCAGTAAACCTACGCTCGAGCGCCGACCGCCGCCGGCTCAGGCGCCGGAGCGCTCTTATCCTCGCCGTTGGGCTTTTGCTGCCCGGTCTGGCCGCCCTTGCGGATGTCGATGCCGCCCTTGAAGTAGGCGCCGTCTTCAATCGAGATGCGCGCTGCCACCACATCGCCGGTGAGGGAGCCGTCGCTGCGAATATCCACGCGGTCGCTGGCCGTCAGGTTGCCGCGCACCTTGCCCAGCACCACAATCTCGCGGGCGCCTATGTTCGCTGCGACTACGCCGTTGCGGCCAATGGTGACGCGGTTGCCCGCCAGGCTGATTGAGCCCTCCACCCGGCCATCGATATAGAGCGACTCCGAGCCCGTCACTTCGCCCTTGATGACCAGCGATTTGCCGATGGTCGCCTGGTCCGCAGTAGTGGTGGTCGTGGTCGCCGGACGCGGCGCGACGGCGGGTTCATGCGCCATCGTAGCTGCAGGCGCACTCGGGGTAGACATGGTTGGACGCTCCGGCTCGGCTGGCCGCCCAGGGGTCTGAGGCTGATTCGTCGGCTTCCACATGGATACAAAGTTCCTTTCCTTTTTGGGATTAGGGATCACGTGCCGCACTTGCGTGACCAAATCAAATTGTACTCCGCAGTCTCAAAATGAGTGCTGTGGAAAAGCCTTTATTTTCAACGGAGTTTCCTACCTTGGTACGTCCTAACCCCGGAAATTCAGCCGCTGGAGAATCGCCTTCGCCCATCCGTTTTGGCTCTCTTACCGTGTAAACTTTCCCTGAAAAACTTCGTCGGGCAGCAGTTCCACAGGCAATCGGAGTATCCTCTGGTGCATCGAAGATTTATCGAAGACGGAAATCCAGCCCTCGCAGGAGCAAGACATGTCCGAATCAGCCGTCGCTACTCCTTCAACTTTCACTATCGCCCGGCCTCAGCCCGGCGAATACGCGCCTTATTACGAACGCTATATTTCTCTGATTCAGGGCGATGACATTCTCAATACGCTCGACCAGCAGCGCCGCGAAATGATGTTGCTGCTGTCCTGCCGCGACGACGACGGCGACTTCCGTTACGCGCCCGATAAGTGGAGCGCCAAGGAGGTGCTCGGCCACATCTGCGACACCGAACGCGTCTTCGCTTACCGCGCCCTGCGCATTTCGCGTGCCGATACGACGCCCCTCGAAGGCTTCGGGCAGGACGACTACGTGCGTAACGGCCCATTCGCCCATCGTCCGTTGGCCGATCAGATCGAAGATTTCATCGCCGTGCGCCGCGCCACGCTTTCGCTGCTGCGCAATCTCGATGAAGGTGCATGGATGCGCCGTGGCATCGCCAACAAGAATGAGGTCACCGTGCGGGCGCTGGCCTACATTATCGCCGGACATGAACTGCATCACCGCAGGATTCTGGAAGAGAAGTATTTTTCCGCGAGCCGCTGAGACACTATCCGATGTCCTCGCGCGCACTGACTGAACTGCTGCACGGCAAAGGCGCCCACGCGGATCCCGTCGCCTGCGTCGAGGATCTTTCCGCCGAACTGGCCGCGCGCCAGGTCGAAGGCTTTCCGCACTCGATCGGACAACTCGTCTTCCACATGAATTACTGGATGGACTACGAACTGCGCCGCATTCGCGGCCAAAAACCGGCGTATCCGGAGCACAACTCGGAAAGCTTCCCACCCACGCCGTCTCCAGCCGACGCGCAGGAATGGGATCGCCTGAGAAAAAATTTCACCAGTTTGCTCGCCGATTTCGCCGCGCTGGCGGATTCTTCTCCGCAAGAAATGCGGCGGCAAATCGAGACCGTGCATGAAGGAGACGCGAAAGTAGCGGGAACACTCGAAGCAGTGCTCTGGCAGATGGTCGCGCACAACAGCTATCACACGGGCCAGATCGCATTGATCCGTCGCATGCTGGGTGCCTGGCCGCCAACCGGCGGCGGAGATACCTGGTAGAAAAATGCCGACCATGGCAATCGCGGCCCCTCTCCAGTCGGCGTGGGTTATGCTGAAAGCTGACCTTAGCCTGCCATGAGCCGTCAGGCGAAGGGGCTGATAGCTGACTGCGACCTCATGCTTTCCGATTCCATCATCCTGAAACACATCGCCCGCCAGCCCAAGCGCGCGGCCGGATTCAAGCAGCTCGTGCGCGAACTCGGCCTGCACGGTGACGCGCGCGGCGATCTCGACGCGCATCTTCAGAAACTGGTCGCTGCAGGCGAACTGGTTCAGCTCAATTCCGACCGCTACGCTCTGCCGCAACCCGCGGCTCACAAGAATGACAAGAATCTAGTGGTCGGCCGCCTCACCATGCACCGTGACGGCTTCGGCTTCGTTATCCCGGACGCCAGCTCGATCAGCGCCTCACTCAAGTCGCGCCTCGCCGGCGACATTTTCATTGCGCCCCACGCCATCGGCAACGCCATGCATGGCGACCGCGTGCTGGTCGATATCACCGCGGTGCGTCCCGATGGCCGCGCCGAAGGCCGCATCGTGCGGCCGGTGGTGCGCGCGCATCCCACCGTCGTCGGAATTTTTCACTATGGCACCCGCCACAATTCCGTAAAGCCCATCGACAGCAAGATCACGATGGACATCGTTATCCCTGCGGGGATGGAATACCCCGAAGCCATTGCGAAAGCCAGCGCAGCTCCCGCGCAACGCAAGAAATCCGTCGATCGCGTTCTCGGCGACGAAGCCGCGCGCCGCTCGGAATGGAACGATCTCGAAGACGTTGTGGTTGACGTTGAAATCACCGACTGGCCCACCCCCACGCAGAATCCGCGCGGACGCGTCATCGAAATCCTCGGCCGCCAAGATAACTTCGGTGTCGACGTCGAAATCACCATCCGCAAATTTCACCTGCCGCATCACTTTCCCGCACCCACTCTCGAAGAGGCGCAACAGATCCCCGCCGTGATTCCGGCACCCGAACTTCGCCACCGCCGCGACTTCCGCGCGCTGCCGATCGTCACCATCGACGGCGAAACCGCTCGCGACTTCGACGATGCCGTTACCGTGCGCACTCTCGCCGATGGCAGTTTCGAGTTGCAGGTTCACATCGCCGACGTGGCCCAATACGTCACGCCCGACTCCGCGCTCGACCAGGAAGCGCGCCTCCGGGGCACCAGCGTTTATTTCCCGGACCGCGCCGTGCCCATGTTGCCGCTCGAACTCTCGACTGACATTTGCAGCCTGCGCCCGCAGGTCGATCGGCTAGTGCTGTCGTGCGTGATGCAGATCGATCCCCGCGGCGAAATCGTCCGCTATGAACTGTGCGAAGGCGTAATCCGTTCGGCGGAGCGTATGACCTACACCGCAGTCAATGCTGTGCTCGAAGGCGATGCGGCCGCGCGTGAGCGCTACGCAACGCTCGTGCCGACCTTCGAATTCATGCGCGATCTGGCCCTGATCCTAAACCGCAAACGCCAGCGCCGCGGATCGATCGACTTCGATCTGCCCGAGCCGGTCATCGAGTTCGACGAATTCGGCCTGATGAAGAGCATCACCCGCTCGGAGCGCAACATCGCTCATCGTCTGATCGAAGAGTTCATGCTCTCGGCCAACGAGTGCGTCGCGCAGTGTCTGGAATCGGAGCACATCGCCTCTCTCTATCGCGTCCACGAAAAGCCGGACGCCAAGCGCGTCTACGATTTCGAAGTGATCGCCGCGACCTTCGGATATTCGCTTGGCGTTGGCCCGCTGCCGATTCACCGCGTGCAGCTGAAGACCGACCGCCGCGCCGCGCGTGGCACCGGCAAGCAGGTGCGCGAAATCGAAATACCCAAGGAAGTACACATTACGCCGCGAATGTATCAGAAGCTGGCGGCCAAGATCGCCGGCAAGCCGGAAGAGCGCATCCTGAGTTACCTGATGCTGCGCTCGCTTAAGCAGGCGCGCTACTCGGAAGAAAACCTCGGCCACTTCGCGCTTGCGGCCACCAGCTACACGCACTTCACCTCGCCGATCCG
The DNA here is from genome assembly GCA_050012155.1 of Candidatus Sulfotelmatobacter sp. Classification (GTDB taxonomy): domain Bacteria; phylum Acidobacteriota; class Terriglobia; order Terriglobales; family Acidobacteriaceae; genus Sulfotelmatobacter. Next base: position 76,234 of record JBEKHS010000008.1, read on the forward strand.
CCGCTATCCCGACCTGATCGTGCACCGCATCTTGAAAGAGGTGTTGCGCGATTCGGCCGAAATCCACCAGGGCGAAATTCCTGTGGGCGTATTTCCCGCTGCGTCGGTCACCGAGATTCCTATGGGTGTATTTCCTGCCGCGTCGGTCACCGTGGAAGGGCGGCGCTTCAGCGCCGCGTCAAGCGCCACAGTAGACCAAAGGGCTTTAGCCCCTGGAGCTTCGCTCGCGGCGCACCCGCGCCACACGGAGACAGACCCTGCTTCACCCTGGTCCAAGCGCCGCGACCACTCCGCTCACCGCGAATCCCACCAACCTTTGTCTGGTCCAATCTCGCTCGAAGAACTTCACGAGATCGCCGAAGAGTCGAGCCAATCCGAACGTCGCGCCGACGACGCCGAGCGCGAGCTCATGGAGTGGAAGAAGGTCAAGTTTATGCAGGACCGCGTCGGCGAGGACTTCGACGGCCTCATCACCAGCGTCACCAAGTTCGGCTTTTTCGTCGAGCTCACCGATCTGTTCGTCGAAGGCCTGGTCCCATTGAACACGCTCACCGACGACTTCTACACCTACCACGAAAATACGCGCCAGATCATCGGCCAGCGCTCGCGCAAAACCTACAGCCTGGGACAAAGAATCCGCGTGCTGGTCGACCGCATCGATCCCGTGGAGAAGAAAATCCAGTTCGCGATTCTGGAAGAATCGCCGCCAAGGGCGTCCAGACCGGTCTCCAATAAATCGAAATCCAAGCGAAGGTAAGGATGACGGCTTTCGGCCCCAGGGAGCTTGTCATTCCGACGCGCGAGCGAAGCGAGACGAGGAATCTGCTGTTCTTCTGGAGGCCAGACAAAACTCTCCCGTGGTAAAATCCTCTAGTTAACCCCATCCGCTGCGCATGCAAAGCAGCGGGTTCCTTCCTAGTCGGGACGTGGCTCAGCCTGGTAGAGCACTCGCTTGGGGTGCGAGGGGTCGGCAGTTCAAATCTGCCCGTCCCGACCAATTGCTCACCGACTCGGCAAAATCTTCGTGTGCGCCTCAACGCATCGTATTCCGGCGTGCGGGCATCTACTGTTCATGGAATTTCGAACGCTTGGACGCTCTGGTTTGAAGGTACCTGTGTTGAGTTACGGCACGGGAACATTTGGCGGAGGTAACGAATTCTTTAAGGCGTGGGGCGCAAGCGATGTTGCCGAGGCAACGCGCCTCGTAGACATCTGCATGGAAGCAGGCGTCAACCTTTTCGATACCGCGGACATTTACTCCGACGGGCTTTCCGAAACGATTCTTGGCAAGGCCGTCGCCGGACGGCGCGCCGATGTTTTGATCTCGACCAAGGCGACTTTCCGCATGGGGCCGGGGCCGAACGATCTGGGATCGTCGCGCTATCACCTCATCAAAGCTTGCGAAGCCAGTCTGCGCAGGTTGGGCACCGACTACATCGACATTTATCATCTGCACGGATTTGACGCGCTCACTCCGGTCGAAGAGGTTCTCAGCACACTCAATCAACTGGTCGTGAGCGGAAAGGTGAGATACATTGCGTGCTCGAATTTTTCCGGCTGGCATTTGATGAAGTCGCTTGATGTTTCCGACAGGTATGGCTGGGCGCGGTATGTGGGACACCAGGTTTATTACTCGCTTGTCGGACGGGAATACGAATGGGAGCTGATGCCGCTGGCGCTCAATCAGGGAGTGGGGGCGCTGGTGTGGAGTCCGCTGGGATGGGGGCGGCTGACGGGAAAGATCCGGCGCGGGAAACCGTTGCCGGCCGAGAGCCGACTACACAAGACCGCGTCGCTGGGTCCGCAGGTGGAGGATGAGTATTTGTATAAGGTCATCGATGCGCTGCATGAGGTCGCAAAGGACACCGGCAAGACGGTGCCGCAGGTGGCGCTTAACTGGGTTGTGCAGCGGCCGTCGATTTCGACCGCGATATTCGGTGCGCGCAACGAAGAACAGTTGCGGCAGAACCTGGATGCCGTGGGATGGAATTTATCGGCGGAGCAGGTTGCAAAGCTGGATGCGGCAAGCGATGTGACGCCGGTTTATCCGTACTGGCATCAGCGGCAGTTTACGGAAAGGAATCCGGTGCCGGTGCCGCTGGCGGAAAAGACTGAATAAGAAATGGCGCGCGTATTCATCACAGGTTCGTCCGATGGGCTGGGACTGATGGCCGCACAGCTCCTGATCGAGCAGGGGCACGGCGTAGTTTTACATGCGCGGAACCAGCAGCGCGGGCAGGAAGCGCTCTCCGCCGCTCCGAGAGCGGAGACGGTGGTGATCGGCGATCTGATCAGCATTGCGCAAACCCGCCAGGTGGCGGAACAGGTGAACGGGCTCGGCGTGTTCGATGCGGTGATTCATAATGCGGGAGTCGGGTACAGGGAATCCCGGCGCATCGAAACCGAAGATGGATTGCCGCATGTGTTCGCGGTGAACACGCTCGCACCTTACATCCTGACCGCGCTTATCAAGAGGCCGAAGCGGCTTGTCTACCTGAGTTCCGGACTGCACAAGGGCGGCGATGCGAGCCTCAAGGATCTCTCGTGGCAGCAGCGCCCGTGGCAGGGACAGCAGGCTTACTCCGATACCAAGTTCCACGATGTGCTGCTGGCGTTTGCCGTGGCGCGGCGCTGGCCAGACGTCTTCTCGAATGCCGTTGAACCGGGCTGGGTGGCCACGAAGATGGGCGGCGCGGGAGCGACCGACGATCTGGATCAGGGGCACCGCACTCAGGTGTGGCTTGCGGTGAGCGATGATCCGGCGGCGAAGGTTACGGGCGAGTACTTTTATCACATGAAGCGCCGCACTCCGAACTCGGCGACGCGGGATATCGAGCGGCAGGAAGCGTTGATCGAGGCTTGCCGGGGATTCTCTGGAGTGGAGTTGGCGTAACCTCAGAGGCTAAAGCCGGAATGAAAAGAAAACAGCTAATCGCAGCGCTGAAGCGCTCCGCCACCCAAACCCAAAGGGGTTATGAAGTCTTCGCCTTATGAAGTCTCGGCAATTAGCAAGAGCGCACTGCTAACTGCTAAATGCTAAATGCTAAATGCTAAATGCTAAATGCTAAATGCTAAATGCTAAATGCTAACTGCGGGTTTCCTCAGATTCTCTTGAACGCTTTCTGAATGTCCCTTACAGAATACCGCAGGACGACTGGCCGGCCGTGCGGGCACGACATGGGATGGTCGGTCTTCGCGAGTTCCGCCAGCAGCCACTCCATCTTGTTTTGCTCGAGCGGCATGTTGACCTTGATCGCCGCATGGCACGCAATGGAGGCGGCGATCCGCCCGCGAATCTTCTCCAGGTTCAGCGATTGTTCCTCACGCGCGATCTGATCGAGTAATTCGTGGAGCATCCGCTCGACCGCCGCGGCATCCACTCCCGCTGGAGCAATTTTCACTGCGACACTGCGCGCGCCGAAGGGCTCGGCCTCGAATCCATTGTGTTGTAGTTCGCCGGCAATCTCGGCAAACACGGCTTGCTGCGCGGGAGAGAGCTCCAGCACAATCGGCATCAGCAGGCGCTGGCTCTCTACTTTCTGCGCCGCACGCTGCTTCAGGATGCGCTCAAACAACACGCGTTCGTGGGCCACGTGCTGGTCGACAATCCATAATCCATCTTCGTTCACTGCAAGAATAAACGAATTGCGAATTTGTCCCAGCGGCCGCAGCGAGGAAAGCGCCGCCAGCGTGGATTCTTCTCCGGTTATGTTCGTCGAATCATCGAGCGCGGGTGCGCAGCCGTTATCGGGGATGGTCTCTGGGATCCATTGTGCGAAGCGGTTTTCAAGTCCGCGCGCCACGGGAATCGCCGCATTCGCCTCGACCGCAATTCCACCTTCGAACTGAAAGCGCGCGGAGACTGGCGGCGGAACCGGCGCCTGCAGTGCGAATCCGGCCCCGCCCGTGGGGTCATAGAGCGGGCGCACTGGTACTCCCGAGGCGGAGGTCAAGTCGGAAGGCGGCTCCCATTCCCGCGCACCCGGCGTCAAGCCCGAACTGGCGGTGGCGTGTGCGTGAATCTCAGTGGTGAATTGCGGCGCTGGGCGCGCCTTCATCAGCGCCGCCCGCACCGTGTCCCGGACAAAGTCGTGCATCACCGTCGACTGCCGGAATCGAACCTCTGTTTTCGAGGGATGAACGTTCACATCCACCTCGCCCGGCGGCATTTCCAGAAATAAAAGCACGACTGGATATACCGTCGGCGGAATGATGTTGCGATAGGCCTCGGTGAGGCCGTGCTGCACGAGACGGTCGCGAATCAAGCGTCCGTTGACGAAGACGAAGATCGAGTTGCGATTCAGCTTCTGGATCTCCGGCTTCGAAACGAAACCGTGAAGGCGCATTTCGCCGGGGGTTGGAACGCCTCGCTCGCCATCCTCACCCTCTTCCACTTCTTGTCTCCGCCATGGCGGAGGCTGAGGCAGACCCACGCGTTCCAGCGACTGCACCGCCGCGACCGCAATCAACTGGTCGAGCGTTTCCTTGCCGAAGACCTGGTAAACGCGCTCGCTGTATCCCGCTACCGGCGGAGCCACGAGCATGGCGTTGGTTGCCGAGTGCAACTCGAAATGCTTTTCCGGATGTGCCAGCGCATAGTGCGTAACCAGAGAGGCAATGTGCGACAGCTCGGTCGACTCCGCTTTCAGAAATTTCTTGCGCGCAGGAATATTGAAGAACAAGTCGCGGACCGTAATCGATGTTCCTTCCGGTAGACCGGCTTCTTCGACACGCGCCATCTTGCCGCCATTGATCTCGATGACGGTTCCCGAGGGTGCCCCACTCAAGCCGTCCTTTGGCTTGGGTGGGGATTCGACCGTCCCTGAGCTTGACCTATCCAACGCTCCCGCGCAGGTCTCCAGCCGCAGCCGCGACACCGAGGCGATCGAAGGCAGAGCCTCGCCGCGAAACCCGAGCGTGGCCACGCTCAGCAAGTCTTCCGCGTCCTTTATCTTCGAGGTCGCATGGCGTTCGAAGGCCAGCATGGCATCGTCGCGCACCATGCCACATCCGTTATCCGTGATCTGGATGAACTTCTTGCCGCCGGCTTCAATGTTGATCTTGATCCGCGTCGCGCCCGCATCCAGCGCGTTCTCGAGCAACTCCTTGACCACCGAGGCAGGCCGCTCCACCACCTCGCCCGCGGCGATCTTGTTGGCAACATGCTCGGGGAGTACGTGAATCCGGCCCATGGGGCAGTTCTCAGTTTTCGGTTCTCAGTTCTCAGTGGGTCTGGGGACAGGGTCAGTTTCGCAGATGGCGCGGGGGAAGGCAAAGAGGCTCTGTGTGCCGATTGGACGTGGCAGAAATACTCGTAGCGCCGCCAGCAGCCAAGACGGGCAGGATCCTTGGACTTCGCAAGTGTTTCGCATTCGCGAAACACTTGCTACGCTCAAGATGACAACGTGAGGAGACTAATTTTCCGTGGGCTCAACTTTCACTTTTGGCGGCGGTAAAGACTTGGCTGGCTTTGATGGAATTGGCGGAGGAGTTGGTGAGACGAGGGCCGCCTTGCTTGACGCTTTGCGGATCTCGATGCCGTCGTGCTCGTTGTTGAGCACGATGTGAGAAGCGCCGTTGCCCACGCTTCCGCTGGCCGTCGCTTGACGGTCGCCGTTATCGATCTTTAACTCAGGAAAGTCGGACTGGATCTCCCCGTCACGCGTACGCGCGTCCAGGTGGAAGCCAGCCTTGTCGGGCACGCTCAAGTGAATATCGCCGTTGCGGCTGTCGATCTGCACGTTGCCGAGCGAACGCATTGCCACTTCAACCCCGCCGTTTTCATCCTGCAAGCGCAGGTCGCCGGAAACCTCTTCCAGCCGGATTTGCTTATCGCGCGTTGTCAGGTGGATGGGACCCGCGACCTGATCGGCGCGAAGATCGTCGGAATCAAGATCGAGATCGCCGTCGATGCGGGAGAACTCCATATCGGTACGTGACGACTTAAAGGCGACGGTCTTTGTAATCCGGGCCAGCTTGACGCTCTCCTGGAATTCGCCATCGAGCTGAACTGCGCCCTTGATATCGGTCACGGCGACTTCGTTCAGGCGCCCGTCAATGTGTACATCGCCGGTGATCTGCTCGACCTTGGCCGAGCTTTTTTCCAGAGTCAGTTTGACGTTGCCATTCGCGTCCTGCACGGAAACCTCGCCGTGCTGGTTGTTGATGTCGACTTCTCCGTCGCGGCCGGTAACAGAAACATCGCCCCGGCGCGAAATGATTTGCAACGCCATCTTGCGTGGAATGGAAACGTCGAGGTCGGTCTGCACAGGGTGGTCGCCGGCGGCCTGCGTCTTGGCGTCGAGAACGATCACATTGCCGGCGGCGGTGATTTCGGGCGAAGCCTGCTTGTTGTATCGGTCGGCGTCGCTCTGGTTCTCCGCGCCCACACGCTTGCGGACCACCACGGTGATTTTGTTATCTTCAGCCACACTGACCCGCACCGCGCCGTGATCGTCGTTCACGCGCAGGCTGGTAGCGGTGGGCGGAATGCTCTGTTCGAGGTGGTCGTCGAAGTTGTAGGTTTCGCCGAAGATATTGTCGAGGTCGCCGTCGTCGATGCCTATATTGTCGCGGAGTTCGTTCCAGTTGAAGCGCGCGGCTTGCGTAGCCGCGAGTCCGAAACCGACGATGAAGATGAGCAGAAACACTCCTCCCGCGCCGATACCGCGAGCCGGTACGCCGTCGCGCTGGGCTTGCTGATATTCAATCAGCTTGATCACCCCCCACACGATCAACAGCGCAGGCCAGTAGTGCGCGAACAAGGTGAGCAGCCGCGTCCATGAGAGCAGGCGCAGGTTGCCCAGCAGGAAAATAATGCCGAGGACGATCAGCACAAATGGTCCGGCGAAAGAACGCCGGCGATGCCGCGGCGGAATCGGTGGAACTGGCGTTTGAACCGGGTATTGAACCGGGCTAGACATTGCGCACCTCCCCGGAAGAAGACGTTCCTGCCGGATTAGTAGGCGATGGATTCATAGGCGATGAATCGGAAGACGAAGGCGGCGGAGACGGTGGCGCGGGAGCTGCCGGTCCCGGCGGCAACGGGCCTACATGCCCCACTGATGACGCGCTGCTCTGCAGGAGTTTGACGATCCCGACCACCAGAATCCAGGCCGGCCAGGTGCGGTCGAGGTCGGCAACGCCCATGCTATGGAGCAGGAACAGGATGCCAGTCGTGAGCACCATCGACGGACCCATCAACCAACGCGTACTGCAACGCCCACAGGTGCAGGTTCGCTGAGTTCGTTCCCAGTGCCGGTAAAACATCCAGCCGCCGAGGAAGATGAGAATCAGCGGCCAGAATCGTTCGAAGCCATACTCCATGATTCCCATCGTGTGCAGCAGGAAGAGCACTCCGAGGCCGATCAGAACCACAGCGCCCACTGGAACTTTGCCGCTGTCGAACCTCTCGCCCATGCTGAAGGTCTGACCAAGGCCCATGGGGTCGGGCGCGGGCTGGCCCGCCTGCAAAGCATGAGCGGTGCGCACGGCATCGATGATCTGGTAGACGTAGAAGAAGCCGAGGGCCACAAAGAAGATCCACCACCAACTTCCTCCGTGATTCCATCCGATGACGAGAAGCACGAAGATGACCAGGTGGGCCAGTCCCTTCGCGTATTGGGAGCAATAGACGGCGCCGACGCCGACGGGAAAGAAGCCTGCCAGAATGCCGGCCACGGCGGGATTTGGGCCGGAACTGGGCAAAGGCCTTCCCGCGCTGGGCGATCCCACCGGATACACGGGCTGCGGAGGCGCCACAAATCCCGCTGCCGGCGCCGTTCCCTCCAACCGGGCTGCGAGGCAAGGCTCGCAATAGATCACTCCGCGGACGTCGCGGGTGCAGTTGCCGCAGAGCGGCTTGCCGCAGGTGCGGCAGAATGCTACTGCTGCGGTATCGCTGTGTGTTGAGCAGTTCATACGAACCTCCTGTACGTGGTCACCGACACTACAGGCAGATCCGGATTTAACGGACCCTGATTCAACGGGTCCTGATTTAACGGATCAAAGACAGATGGACCCACGGGAGTGCTGGCCAGAATAATATTGCTATCGGTCTGGCTGTAGTTGCGCTCCTGTTTCTGCTCGGGCTGTTGTGTTGTGTCGTCCTTGTGGTCTTTCTTTGTAGGTGCGGATTCGTCTGAACGGGGCTCGATAGGCGCTACGTTGCGCTTAAGTTCGCGTACCCGCGATTCCACTTCATACACGAGCCGGATGTTCTCGTAGTACCGCACCACGCGGGCTTGCGTGTTGTAATACGTGTGCCGGATGGCCGAGGGCCGCAAGCTTATCTGGCGCAGATCGGCGGGCTTTACGCCGAGTACGCTCAGGGCTACCGACAGCGAGAAGAACGCCATGCCAAACGACATGGCGAATCGCGGCTGCCGGACCGTGCCCCAAATAGGCTGCATCGCTCCCGAGGCCCAGGCCTGCACGCGCTCCAGCCACGTAACCCGCGGCTGTTGCGCCGAAACGTTCACCCGCAGGCGTTGGGTGTCAACGCCCGTCGTGGATGCCAGAATATTCGTGACCAGATTGGCTGGAGGCTCCACCTCCGTGAGACCCTTCAGCCAGGTGCGGCCCGCCTCAACTTCGGCGAGCAGCGGCCCGCACACGGAGCAACTCCGCGTATGGACATGGAAGGCCTCGAGTCGCGCGCCCGTCAGCACGCCATCGAGCGCGTCGCTGAGCAGGCCATCAAAATCCGAGCAAAACAGCTCGTGACCCTGCATTCCGTTTTTGGTGTGGTCTGGCATCACATCACCTGCCTATAGGTACGTTGTAAAAGGCGGGCTAGTTCCGCCCGTCCGCGATTTATTCGAGATTTCACAGTTCCCTCCGGAACCTTCAAAACGGTTGCGATTTCACGATAGTCAAAATCCTGTAAGTCCCTTAGAATGACCGCCTCACGAAGCTCGGGCGAGAGCTTCGCCAGGGCGGCGTGAACGGTCTCTCCGACCTCCCGGCTGCGTACGTGCTGGTCGGGTGGGGCAGATTGGTCCTGAATTTGCTCACTCAGGGGCTGGGCGTCTTCGTGCGTCGAAGCCGCCGCGTCGAGCGAGTCGGTAATGCGGTCCTGCTTGGTCTTGCGGAAGTGATCGACCAGCAAGTTGCGGGTGATCGTCGTCACCCAGGTCACGAACGCTCCCTTCGAGCTGTCATAGCTCGCCAGAGTGCGGTACATCTTGATGAAGACTTCCTGGGCCAGATCCTCGGCGTCGTCGGCCGATCCTGCGAAGCGGTAGCAAATGTTGTAGATGCGCCGGTTGTAGGTTTGAACGATCTCTTCCCACGCAGCGGCATCGCCGGCGACACAGCGGCGGACCAGCATCGCAACTACCTGAACGTCTTCCAACCCTGCGCTCCCCGGAAAGCTAAGAATCGCTGACCGCGCTGACGACTTGAAAGGGCGCGGCTTTAGCCGCGCCGGAAATGCTCATGAAAATCACTAGCGGCTTCACAGTCTGCTGAAAACCCAAGATTCGTATCAGGGTATGCCTTCAGGCATGCCGCAAATGCTGCGTTCTCAGTAACGCCTTCAGGCGCTGCGTCGGCGCTTCCGAGTCTTGCAGCACTCTGTTCAGCCGCTTGGGAAACAAGGTGACATCCGAAGCCCAAGCCCGCTCCCCTACAAGACAGTACGCGGATGTAATCCTGTAAGTTCGCGCCTTAGACAGCACCGACAAGTTACACGAAACAGGGCATTGTAGCAGCGGAGACAACCCAAGCCGCGCTCGCCCCAGGCCAGGCACCTCCAGGTCGCTGTCCACCAACAAAAAGTGGCGCACCGGAGTGCGCCACTAATCGAATGGAATTTAGCTTTCGCCCGCAGTTTTTCACTGCGCCTACTTCTAGTTATTCGTCAGGCTGAAGCTCGCGGGCGATGCAGACCCAGGCAGCCCCGGAACAGTAGCCGTTACGGTGAAAGTGCCCATCGCCGAGTTCGCAGTGAAGACCGCTGCAGTCGCGACCCCGCTGGCGTTCGTCCATGCCGTCGTACTGGTTCCGCCACTGTCGCTGAACAAACCACTGGCAGTGCTCGCGGGGCCCGACATCGGAACCGTAAACGACGGCGCCGAGAACGTCACCACCGCGTTGGGAATAGGATCTCCGTTAACGTCCAGCACAGTCGCGGACAACTGGACCGGGAAGGGCGTACTGACCGCCGTGGTTTGCGGGGTTCCGGCTGTTGCCGTGATTGTCATCGGCGCTACCGTGTTCGACAGCGTAAAAGTAGCCGTCGACGCATCCCCGTCCTGGGTAGTTGCGGTCACGGTATAAGGTCCGCCTACCGTGGAGTTCGCCGTGAAGGTTCCCGCGTTGGCTACGCCGCTGGAGTTGGTCATTATCGTCAGTGTGTTCATGTTGCTGTAGCCGAAATAGCCACTGGCTCCAGTCGCCGGGGCTGTAAATGTCACCTCTATGCCGGCCACCGGGGCTCCGCTGGCGTTCAACACCGTCGCGGACATGGCGTTTGCATAGTTCGTGCTGAACACCGCACTTTGCGGGGTTCCGCCAGACGCCGTCACCGGCGCTGGCACGAGCGTGTTCGACAAAGCAAAAGTGGCCGTCGAATTGGTTCCACCGGTCGAAGCTACCACGTTATAAGTGCCGACGGTCCCATTTGCGTAGAAGTTGGGTGCGGTGGCCACGCCCATCGAGTTCGTTGTTTCGGTTGCGTAGACGTTGCCGCCAGCGCTCCCGAAGGTGCCCCCGGCTCCTGACGTCGGAGCGTTGAACGTGACTGTTTGACCCGCCCCGACAGGCGTTCCGTTCAACAATACCTGCGCCTGAAATGTGGTTGCATACATTGTGCCGACCTCGGCGGTTTGCTCGTAGGAGGCCACCGCCGCGACCGTTATAACCTGAGCGGGAGGGGGCGATTGCGGGCTCGAACTGCACCCCGACAGGAAAGCCAGGGCCATGAAGGCTAACGCGAGGACGCCCCAGTAAGCCTTGCGATTCATCATTCCGCTCCACTCCGTCGACGCCTTTTCCAGCGCTACAACGTTCAATTTCGAAGTCACTGTCCGCCTCCCGACGTTAACGTCACCGCATGATCCCGAGTCCGCCGCGGCAAACCCCGCGCGCTCCAACCCCTTGGCCGCAACCTTTGCAAAACCCCCAAGCAATCAAAGCCAGTTCTTACTGATGCCCTAACACAAAAGCACTATTACAAGGTCCGGGGGCTGTTTTACCTTTGCTTAACAGCGACTGTCAAGCAAAAAAATCGTTTTTTTCAAAGATTGCGTGGTTTATACCCTCGGAAGGGTGCCGAGATTGGTTCGGTTTGCCAGGGTCAGGAGAATTGCGGCGATTGCGAGCCAGGGAGACCCCGTTTCCAGCGCAGGCGGATGCTAGGCGGGCATCGCTTCGCCCAAGGCCGGTTGTTAGCGTGCTACACTCCACCTCTTCCCGTTTTACGACCTTCATTCCGTGAAGATTTAACTTATGTGGCGGAGGCTCCTTGTTTTGCCAATAGTCTGGTGAGAAATGCTAACGATCAGAGCCGAACAAATGATCGTGCTGCAAGCGGCGATGGATCGACCCGTCTTAGCGTTGCTTGCTGGATTTCTGCGGATGCATGAACCCCGGCTGGTGGAATCGCACACCGAGGAATCGCTCATTTTGGAAATCGGGCGTGCACGGAGACACGCGGCACTGTACGGCATCTCCGATCCCATCGCTATCTCGGAATTCTTCGTTGCCAGAGCTCATCACGGCGCTGATTTCGATCGCCATCCTGAAGTTCAGGCCATTCTGCGGGATGTTGCGATTCCAGCCGACACGCGAATTCATGTCATGTGGGCGAGGATACCCAAGACTATGTGGGCGGAGCTTGACGCGCGCCGGAGCGGCAAAGTCTGATGCAAATCAATTGCGGTGACTGGCAACTGCTACCGTTCTTCCCGAACGCTGTGCAAACCTGTGACCAAGACCAAGTGGCTGGAATTGTGAAATTCGGTGTGGTGGGTTGGAACCACGACGGCTTCTTGGATGCTCATCCCCCGGTTCTCGATGAGGCGCCCGGTCGAGCCTACATTCGCCCCAATCGCCCGGGGCAGCTGGTTTTTTCCTGGGAAATTGCTGGTTGGGAATACGTTCAAAGCGCGGAAATTTGGATATTCCCGTATGGCCAGAACCGTCCAGTCGCCTTCGAAGTCGTCCGCCAGGCACAGGGCACGATCGAAACCTACGGAACCACCGCCGGAATCAGACTGACAGACCAGCAGCGAGTTGTGATCCCCAATGACGTTTATACGGTCGGGGGCGGACCGTATTTGGCACGGATCAGCATCTCAAAGGTCGTGCCCAACACCAGAGTGACCGTGGGCGCGATGAGAACGTACTTCGAAGTGCTGCCTATGGTTGTGGTGGGCGGGGGTTTTGCTGGAATTCGCGCTGCCGCATGCATTCTTGAAAGGGGCAACAACGAATCGGTGCTTCTGCTTGAGGCTTTGGATCGCTTGGGCGGGCGCGCTTGCACGATCGATTGGCAGGGATTCACGATAGACATGGGGTGCCAGTTCTTCCAGGACTCCAAGACGAATCCGTTGGTGCCTCTGGCGAGGGGCTTGGGGCAGGATGTTTTTGGGCACGAACAGAAGCTCGTATTTCAGTTAGAGGGGGAAAATATTGAAAAAGACAAACGCTGGAAAAAGGCGGAAGACGTCGCAATTTGGGCAGGCAGCACGGGACAGGATGTAAGCCTCTCGCAGGAAGTCGCGAGTCACGGGGCCGATGAGGCGGACCCGAACTTCCTGCGACTCGCTCTGGCTCTGGAGGCCGATTTGGATGAGGCCATCGAGCCGGATCAATGTACGAAGGCTCAGGAAGCATCTGCCGAAGAAGACTCTGCCGAAGAAGACTCCGCCGAAGAAGACTCCGCCGAAGAAGATTCTGCGGAAGAAGATTCCGCCGAAGTAGGCTCTGCAGTACAGGGCTCTTCGCAATATGAGTCCAAGACGGAGGAAGACGATGACAGGGGCAGCGAGGAAATGCCCGCGAACATGATGTCGTCCGAAGGCTATGGCGCGCTCCTGCAGAAATACGCAGCGAAAACGTGCGCTGCTGCCGGGGGATGCCTCGTGGTCAAAACATCATGCGTTGTATCGTCGCTGGAATTAACGCCAAAATACGTCAGAGTGAGGACCTACGACGGAGTCTACTGTGCGGCGGGAGTTATACTCTCGGTTTCGACGGGAGTGATTCGCGGGAAATATATTAATTTTGCTCCGGAGCTCCCGGGGCAGATTGAGCAACTATTCGAATACGTTCCAATGGGACATTATAAGAAGGTCTTCCTGCCAATAAAAAAGGCTTCGGAGTTGGACAAATATCTTCGCAAGTTGGGAACGGGCTCCCGTCGTCAAGAATGGTCCGTGCCGACTCAGACGGATCTGTCGTTTTTCACCCTTGACCAGCACTTAATTCCGTGGAAGTTTCTATATCGGCTGGAGTGGTGCTTAGTCGTTGCCTTTGTAGGTGGCGAGGCGGCGGAATGCCTTGATGGTACTGATGACAGGAATGCCGCGCGGGATGCGCTCTCGGCCCTCTCTTTAATGCTCGCGTGGGACGTGGAGCGGGTCAAATCCTGCTGGACGGGCCAAACGATATCAACCCATTGGAGCCAGGAACCGTACTTTTGGGGCGCTTATTCGTACACCAGGCCGGGTGGAGTTACAGCCAAAGCCCGCAGTATTTTGCGCGATGCGGTAGTGAATGGCCGAATCGTGTTCGCGGGCGAGGCCATGCGGATCGCGAAGGATGAGTTCGCCACGGCTCACGGTGCTTGGTGGAGCGGCGAATACGCCGCCGATAAGCTGCTGGGGCTCGGTCTATAGCGGAATAATTACTGCATCGGTGCGGGCGAACTCGCCCCGCTCCTTGATTCGCGCCCGAGTCAAAGCCGACCACCATAAACTTCTACTCGCTGGTGAAGTAGTCGACCGTTACTGGATTTTCGAAGAGCGAATAGTCGCGCGTCACCACCGTGATACCGCTGTCGGTGACGAAGTAGCGTGAGCGGTCGGCTTCGGTATCGTAGCCGATAGTCGTGCCTTCGGGCAGGTGAACGTTGCGGTCGATGATGCAGCGCCGGATGCGGCAATGTCGCCCCACTGCCACGTGCGAGAACAAAATGGACGCGTCCACTTCAGAATAAGAATTCACGCGCACGTCCGGCGACAGCACAGAGTTCTTCACCATGCCGCCGGAGACAATGCATCCGTTCGAAACGATGGAATCGAGCGCCGTGCCCATGCGCTCTTTTTCCGCGAATACGAATTTCGCCGGAGGATACTGGCGCTGGTGCGTGCGAATCGGCCACTCCTGATCGTAGAGATTGAAGATCGGCGACACGGAGACGATGTCCATGTTGGCTTCGTAATAAGCCTCGAGCGTGCCCACATCGCGCCAGTAGAGCGCCTCCTTCTTATTCTCGTCGAGGAAGTCGTAGGCGAAGACGCGATAGTCGTCAACCATCTTGGGCAAAATGTCTTTGCCAAAATCATGGCTGGAGTTCGGGTCCTCCGCATCTTTGAGCAGCACCGGGATGAGAACATCTGCATTGAAAAGGTAAACGCCCATGGAGCCGGCGACCTTCTCTGCGTTCCAAGGCGAGCGCAGATTGGTTTCCTTGGGTTTTTCCTCGAAGCCGTTGATGCGGCCATCGCGGTCGACATCGACTACGCCGAAGCGAGCAGTCTCCCCCGGGTCAATCTGGATGGTGGCCAGCGTGACGTCGGCAGCCGACTCTTTATGCTGCCTCATCATCTTGCCGTAATTCATCTTGTAGATGTGATCGCCGGAAAGAATAAGCACATGCTTGGGCTGCTCGGAGCCGATGGAATAAATGTTCTGGTAGACCGCGTCAGCCGTGCCCTGATACCACTGGTCGCTCACCCGCTTCATGGGCGGAAGAACCTCAACGAACTCCCCTACCTCGCGCCCCAGAACGTTCCAGCCTTCGCGGATGTGGCGGTTCAGCGAGAGCGCTTTGTATTGAGTGAGAATGTAGACGCGGCGGAGATCAGAATTAAGGCAGTTCGAAAGAGTAATGTCGATGATGCGATACATTCCGCCGAAGGTGACGGCGGGCTTGGCCCGATCGCGAGTGAGAGGATAAAGGCGCTCACCGGCGCCGCCGGCGAGAAGAACCCCGAGAGTGTCTTTCATCGGACTAACCTGAAAAACAGTAGATGGTAGCACAGTAGGAGGGGGTTGGCGGCGATCGGGGATCGCGCCTTAAAAACGAGGGTTAAACAGTCGGTCCTGACTACTGTTCTTCTTCGATCTTGATACGAAGGGATTTTAGGAACTTCACGTCCTGGTCGTTGACTTTGAATTCGGGATTGGTGGAGAGGGTGGTGACGAGGGAAGTCTTATCGGAAGATTTCTCTCCCTGCTTGCTCACACCGATGGTTGCTTCAAGCACGAGAAAGATATCGTAGCCGCCTTCCTTGATGCGGGAGACGACTTCGGCGATCTGTTCGGAATCGGAGAGAGACTCGTTGATGGCTTCGCCGAGCTCCTTCATCAGTCGCTTGAGTTGCTGGTCCACTTGGCCCCCCGATCGCTGTACCGGCTCAGAACGTCACTGGCGTTTAGATGCCTGGGGCCGCTGAACGGTTCGATAGCGGGCGCAGGTTCTGGTTATTGTAGCGCCGCAGGCTGTTAAAATCGAGGCCGTGAGCAAGGTTTCTACTACACAAAAGTTAGGGGTGGTGGCGCGGGTCGCCGGGCAGCAGGCCAAACGCAGCCGGATGGTTCGGGCTCTCGGAGGTGCAATCTCCGCCGTCGGCCGTTCCCTTGGCCGGGTGCTGCATCAGTTATGGCTGGAGGTTATGGGGCTTCTTTTCCTGCTGGTAGCCGCGAGCGGTGGGGTCGCGCTCGCCCACGAATACACCCAATATCATGCACGGCGAACCGGGTTGGGGCACGTGGTGATTGCAATTTGTTTCACAGTGACGTTTGCCTGGTTTGGTGTGAGTTCGTTCTGGAGGGCTAGGCAGAAAAGCAAGGGATCGCGGTGATGGCGGTTCAGCGCGGTTGCGCTGTGCAGGACAGCAGATTCCCTTGGGCGTCGCTCAGGGCAAGCATCTGTGCTTCGCGCTTCGGAATGACAATGCTTTCGGGATTCGAGTTCGACGAAGAGCTCTAAGCATGGCGAAAATAATTAGATCAGCGGATGACAGGGTTGTCGCGGAGGTCGAGACCTCGTCTCATATTCCCGTGAAGCCACTCTATACACCAGCCGATTTGAAGGGCTCGGACTATGAAGGCGAGGTCGGGTACCCGGGCGAGTATCCGTTCACGCGCGGAGTGCAGGCCACGATGTACCGCGGGCGGCTGTGGACCATGCGGCAATACGCGGGCATGGGGGACGCCGAGGAATCGAACAAACGCTACAAGTATCTTCTGGCAAATGGGACCACGGGGCTTTCAGTGGCGTTTGATTTGCCGACGCAGATTGGAATGGACTCAGACCACCCGCTGGCTGCGGGCGAAGTGGGCAAGGTGGGAGTCGCGATCGATTCGATCGAGGACATGGAGCGGCTGTTCAACGGCATTGATTTGACCAGGATTTCTACATCGATGACCATCAATGCAACCGGCTCGATTCTGCTGGCGTTGTACGTCGCCGTGGCGCGGCGGCAGGGGGCGGATATCCGCAAGCTTTCGGGCACGGTGCAGAATGATGTGCTCAAGGAATATATCGCGCGCGGGACGTATATTTATCCGCCGCGGCAGGCGCTGCGCGTGATTACCGATATGTTTTCCTGGGCAAATGAAAACGTGCCCGAGTGGAATACGATCTCGATTTCCGGCTACCACATGCGCGAGGCGGGATCGACGGCGGTGCAGGAAGTGGCGTTCACGCTGGGCAACGCCATGGCGTATGCCGAGGCGGCGATCAAGGCGGGTCTGGACGTTGACGAGTTCGCGCCGCGGGTTTCTTTCTTCTTTAATGCGCATAACAACTTTCTTGAGGAGGTCGCGAAGTTCCGCGCCGCGCGAAGAATGTGGGCGCGCATCATGCGGGAGCACTTCAAGGCCAGGAATCCGCGGTCGTGGATGCTGCGCTTTCACACCCAGACGGCGGGCTCGACCCTGACCGCGCAGCAACCCGAGAACAATATTGTGCGCACGGCGATTCAGGCGCTTGCGGCGGTGCTCGGCGGCACGCAGTCGCTGCACACGAATTCCTATGACGAGGCTTTGGCCCTGCCGACCGAGCCTGCGGCGCGGATTGCGTTGCGCACGCAGCAGGTGATTGCGTATGAATCCGGTGTGGCGCAGACGGTCGATCCCTTAGCGGGGTCGTATTACATCGAAGCGTTGACCAATGAGATCGAGAAGAATGCGGCGGAATACCTGGGGAAGATCGAAGTGCTCGGCGGAATGCTAAAGGCGATCGAGCGCGGCTTCGTGCAGCAGGAGATTCAGAACGCGGCCTATGAATATCAGCAGGCCGTGGATGGCGGGGAAGCGGTCGTGGTTGGGGTGAACCGCTTTGAAGTAGAGGAAGAGAAGCCCATCCCAATTCAGAAGATCGATCCGGCGCTGGAACCAAGGCAGATCGAACGCGTAAAGACGTTGCGAGCGCGGCGGGATGCGGGACCGTGGCAAGCGGCGCTCAACGGCGTGCAGGATGCCGCCCGGTCGGGCGAAAACCTGATGCCACGAATTCTGGAAGCGGTGGAGGCATACGCGACCGTGGGCGAAATTTCGGATGCCATGCGGCGGGAGTTTGGTGAATATCGGGAAGCCGTGGTGGTTTAACTTCTGGTAAGTCGGCGATTGCTTTGCGGCTTAGTCCGATGTTTTGTAGTCGCAGGCGGTGCGGCAGGGCTCGCAGTACATGAGGCCGTCCTGGCAAACGCGGACTTCGAGCACGGTCTGGCAGAGACAGCAGTACTTGTCGCACTCGCATTGGCCTTCCGCCATTTCGCATTGAGCGCAACGGTATTTGGCCTGGCCGGTTCCGGTGGACATACAAATAATGTAACCGCGCGCAGAGAGAAGGGAAACGTGCCGTTAGTAACCCTTTCAACGGCTTGATCTTCGAAAAAGAACTCCGCACCCCCCTTACCCTATAATCCTCAGCAATGACCTTCCAACAGTTGCTGGATGGAGCCGAAGTCCTCGCGCAAAGCGGGGACCCGGGCGTGAGTGGTGTGGAATATGACTCGCGCCGGGTGAAACCGGGGTGCGTGTTTGTGGCCATGCGCGGAGAGTCCAGCGACGGAAATAAGTTCATCGATCAGGCGATTACCGCGGGTGCCGTCGCGGTGGTGACGGACTCTGCGGCGGAGAAGCCGCGTCCTGGCGTTGCCTGGGCGGTAGTGCCGCAGGGGCGGCGGGCGCTGGCGCGGATCAGCGCGAATTTCTACAAGAAACCAGCAGAGCGGATTGCGATCACGGGAATTACCGGGACGAATGGAAAGAGTACGACTGCGTTTCTACTGGAAGCGATTCTTACCGCGGCGGGGCGCAAGAGCGCTCTGATCGGGACGATCGAGTATCACGTCGCCGGAAAAGTTCTGCCAGCTCCGCATACCACGCCCGAAGCGCTGGAGTTGAATCGTATCTTCAGCGAGGCTCTGGGGCACGGCGCGACCGAGGCAATCATGGAGGTTTCCTCGCACGCGCTGGCGCAGGAGCGAGTTTACGGCGTGCCGTTTGACGTGGCTGTCTTTACCAACTTGACGCGCGACCATCTCGATTTTCACAAAACGATGGGAGAATACTTCGCGGCTAAGCGAGTGTTGTTCGAAGGCTGTGGCACGGATGCGCCGCGGGCCGTCGTGACCAACCTGGATGATGAATACGGCGCCAAGTTGGCGGAGTTCAGCCGGAAGCGCAGCTCCGTAGTTCTGAAATATGGCTGGGAGCGCGGCGACCTGCATGCCGAGAAAGTGGAGATCACAACCAGGGGCACGCGCTTCGATCTGGTGACGCCGGAGGCGAAGATCGCGGTGTTCTCGCCGCTGATCGGGCGCGTGAATGTGTACAACATTCTGGCGGCGGCGGGAGCGGCCTACGCGCGCGGCTGTGCAGCGCAGGCGATTGCGGCGGGAATCGACAAGTTGACATCTGTTCCGGGAAGGTTTGAGCGCGTCGATTGCGGCCAGCCGTTCACCGTAGTGGTGGACTATGCGCACACCGACGATGCTTTGCGAAATTTGACGGCGTTGGCGCGTGAGTTGGTTCCAGCAGCGAAAGGAAGAGTGTTAACGGTGTTCGGATGTGGAGGTGATCGCGACCGGAACAAGCGACCCTTGATGGGCGAAGCTGCGGGACGGGGCAGCGATTTCGTGGTGCTCACGTCCGACAATCCGCGCAGCGAGGATACCGTCGCAATCATTAACGATGCTGTGGTGGGGCTGCAGAAGACAGGCGTGAAGTACAGCGTGGAGGCGGATCGGCGCAAGGCGATCGCGCTGGCTATCGGCGAGGCGCGGCCGGGAGACATTATTTTGCTGGCTGGAAAGGGGCACGAGAAAGTGCAGATCACGCGGGCGGGCACGCTTCCGTTTGATGATTTGGAAGTGGCACGGCAGGCTTTGCAGGCCGCGGGGTTTGAATGCGAAGAGGCTGGGGCGAAGGGATGAAGCTAACGCTCGCTAAGATCGCCAACTTCATTTCTGCGACGGGAGAGTTCGCGCCCGAGGACGTAGCGCAGGGATACTCGATCGATTCCCGCAGCGTGGTTCCGGGCCAGCTTTTCTTTGCGGTGAAGGGTGAGCGGCTGGATGGGCACGACTTCGTCGAGCAGGCGCTCGAAAAAGGAGCAGTCGCGGCCGTTGTCCAGAAAGTTGTCCAGAAAGACGTCCAAAAGGATGTCCGGAAAGATCAACTAAGCCGCTATCCGGCCCAGGCGCGGCTACTGGCGGTGGATGACACTTTGGCCGCCTTGCAGACTCTGGCTACGGCAGTGCGAAAGCTCTGGGGCAAGCCGCTGATCGGTGTGACTGGGTCGGCAGGGAAGACGACCACGAAGGAAGCGATTGCGCATGTGCTGAGCACGCGGTTTCAAGTGCTGAAGTCGGAAGGAAATTTCAACAATCATTTCGGATTGCCCCTGATGCTGCTGAAACTTGAACCGGAGCACGACCTGGCCGTGATCGAGATGGGAATGTCGCACGCCGGAGAGATTCGAGCGCTGGCGGTGATCGCGCAGCCGGAAGTTGGAGTTGTGACCAACGTCTCCGCGGTGCATCTGCAATTTTTCGATTCGGTGGACGCCATTGCGCTGGCAAAGTACGAACTGATCGAGTCGCTGCCTGCGAACGGAACCGCGGTGTTGAACGGCGACGACGCTCGCGTCGCGCAATTCGGCCGCAACTTTAAAGGAAAAGTTGTGACCTACGGGATGCGCGCCAACCTGGATGTGCGCGCCGAGAACTTTCAACCGCAAGGCTTGCAGGGGAACGAATTCGATGTTGTCGTTGGGGGCGAGCGCCGGCACGTGGTGCTTCCGTTGGTGGGCGAGCATAACGCCGGCAATGCCCTGGCCGCGGTAGCAGTCGCTCTGGATCGCGGAATGAATTTGTCGGAGGCTGTGGCCGCGCTGGCGACGATGAAGCCGGCGGAGAAACGTGGCGAGGTTCTCCGACTGGGTAACATCACGGTGATCAACGATTGCTACAATTCGAATCCGAAGGCGCTGGAGGCCATGGTCGATGCCCTGGCCGCCATGCCGGCGAAACGCCGCATCGTGGTTGCGGGCGAGATGTTGGAGTTGGGTGCGGCGGGCGAAGAGATGCACCGGCGCGCCGGAGAGCACATCGCCGGGAAGAAAATAGATATGCTGGTAGGCGTTCGCGGGTTAGCGCACGCAATGGTGGATGCGGCTGAGAGTGCGGGATCGCGAGCGGTTTTCGTGCCCTCGGCAGAAGAGGCTGGCGAGTGGCTGACGCGGGAAACGCGCGAAGGAGACGTGATTCTATTGAAGGCTTCCCGCGGGGTGAAGCTGGAAAAAGCGTTGGAAGTCTGGAAGGCACGACGGGATAGGCTGTAATCTCTTGCCACGGATTTTGCACGGATATTCGCGGATTTTTCAAAGCGTTTTTAAATCCGTGTGATCCGTGGAAATCCGTGGCCATGGTACGGAGGCTGATTGCTCTACTGGCTGTTGTTCGTGAAGCTGCAACATTATTTCCCGCCGTTCCGCATCTTCCGTTACCTGACGTTCCGCACGGCATTCGCCAGTCTTACAGCGCTGTTTACGGCGCTCATCGTGGGGCCGCTGGTGATCAACCGTCTGCGCGAATTCCAGATTGGACAATACATTCGCGAAGAAGGTCCGAAGGCTCATCAGAAAAAAGCGGGCACGCCGACGATGGGCGGACTGCTGATTGCGATCGCCATCGTGGTGCCCACGCTGCTGTGGGCGGACCTGAGCAACCGCTTCGTTTGGATCGCCGTGTTTGCCACCTGCGCCTTTGCTGCGATTGGATTCACCGACGACTACACCAAAGTGGCGCATCGCCGGAATCTCGGCCTCACCGGGCGCGCGAAGCTGGGGCTGCAGTTTGCAACCAGCATTGTGATCGCCGTGATGCTGATCGCGATGCAGACTTATGGGATGTATTCGACCAGGTTGATTGTGCCCTTCTTCAAACAATTTCATCCCGACCTGGTGGTGCAGAGCTGGGAACGTTTCCCGCATCTCTGGCCGCTGGCGTTTGTGTTTTTTATTGGATTCGTAGCATTCGTGATCGTGGGATCGAGCAACGCTGTGAATCTTACGGATGGGCTGGACGGGCTGGCCATTGGGTGCACCGTGATTGCGGCGGGTGCGCTGACTGTATTGACCTATGTGAGCGGGCACGCGACATTCGCGACGTACCTGGAAATCCCGCGCATGCCCCAGGTGGGCGAGCTCACGATTTTTTGCGGCGCGATGGTGGGGTCGTCGATTGGATTCTTGTGGTACAACGCGCATCCCGCGGAAGTGTTTATGGGCGATGTGGGATCGCTGGCCCTGGGCGGCGCGATTGGCACGGTTGCGGTGATCATCAAGCAGGAGCTGCTGCTGCCGTTCATCGGCGGAGTGTTCGTCATCGAGGCGATGTCAGTGCTGCTTCAGGTGGGATCCTACAAGCTGCGCAAGAAGCGGATTTTCAAGATGGCGCCGATCCATCATCATTTTGAGTTGATGGGCTGGTCGGAGTCGAAGATTATCGTGCGCTTCTGGATCGCGTCGCTGGTGTTCGCGTTGTTCGCGCTGACAACTTTGAAACTGAGGTAAGAGCAGTGGCCAGTGAGCAGTGATCCGTGGCCAGTGAAGATCCTGCGATGAGGATTTGTTTTGGTTTTACTGGTCACCGGCCACTAGCCACTGACCACTTCTAATCATGGAACTCAAAGACAAACGCGTGCTGGTGGTGGGCCTCGGCAAGTCCGGGGTGGCGTCGGCGCTTTTTTTGAAGGCGCATGGGGCGCGGGTTACTGTTTCCGATACCAAGAGCGGGGACGAATTGCGCAATGAGATTCCCGCGCTGCTCGATCATGGCATCACAGTCGAGACGGGCGGGCATGGCGAGCGTACGTTTCGCGGGCAGGACCTGATTGTTGTGAGCCCCGGCGTTCCAGTCGACGCGCCGCTGCTGGCGCAGGCGCGCGCCATGGGTGAGGCGGTGATCGGCGAGATTGAACTGGCGGCGCAGTTTCTACCAGGCCCGATTGTTGCGATCACTGGGTCGAACGGAAAGACTACGACGACTTCGCTTGCCGGCGAGATTATGGCGGCGGGAGGATTGCCGACGCTGGTCGGCGGCAATATCGGCACACCTGCCATCTCACTGGCCGACCGCGCAACGCCGGATAGCGTGATTGTGCTGGAGGTTTCTAGCTTTCAACTCGAAACGATTCAGACGTTCCGTCCCAAGGTTGCGGTCGTGTTGAACGTGACGCCTGACCATTTGGACCGGCACCGTACGTTCGAGGCTTACGTCGATGCGAAGGCGCGCATCTTCGAGAATCAAAGGGGCGACGACTTTGCCGTGCTGAACGCAGATGATCCAACCTGCGTGGCGATGGCGGCGCGGACGCGGGCGAAGGTGTTCTGGTTCAGCCGGCAGAAAGAAGTGAAGCAGGGTGCTTGGGTGCGCGAGGGCAACATTCTGTTTCGCGATGGAACTGGGCTTCACAAAGAAGCTCAGCGCGAGGTCATGCTGGTTTCCGAGATTCCGCTGAAGGGTGCGCACAATCTGGAGAACGTGCTGGCGGCGGTGTGCGCAGGCGCGCTGATGGGATGCGCACCAGAGAAAATTCGGCAAGCGGTTCGCGACTTCAAGGCGGTCGAGCACCGGCTGGAGTTTGTGGCGACGATCCGCGGGGTGGATTATTACAACGATTCGAAGGCCACGAACGTGGACGCAACCATCAAGGCGCTGGAGTCGTTTCCGGCGAACATCCACCTCATTCTTGGCGGCAAAGACAAGGGCAGCGACTACACTGTGCTCAACGATTTGCTGCGCCAGCGGGTGAAGCGCGTGTACACGATTGGCGCGGCGGCAGGGAAAATCGAGTCGCAGATTCAAGGCGTCGAAGTTGTGCATGCGGAGACTTTGGAGAACGCCGTCCGCAAGGCGAATGCTGTGGCTGAGCCCGGCGATGTTGTGCTGCTGGCTCCAGCCTGCGCAAGCTTCGATCAGTTTAAGAATTATGAGCAGCGCGGACGGGTCTTCAAGGAGATTGTGCAAGGGCTGGGGTGAGGATTTTCATCGCTTGACACCCCGATTCCCGCCTCTTACGCTTGAGGCATGGAAGTACTGACGCCCGATCAGGAAGCGTTTGTGCGGCAGGCGATCGAGTCTGGACGGCTGCACCGTCCCGAGGATGCGGTGGAGGAAGCTCTGCGGCTGTGGGAAGAGCGTGAACGCACCCGAGCGGAGATTTTAGCCGCAGTGGATGCGGCAGAGGCTTCTCTGGATCGCGGCGAGGGTATCGAGGTTACTGAGCAATCCATGCGTGAACTCGCCGAAGGTGTGAAACCGCGCGGTCGCGCACGACTCGAGGCCGAACGAGCGGCCCGCCGCTGATGGCTGTTCGACTTAATCGATAAGTCAAAGCAGAGTTAGACGATATATGGCTCCGCCTGCGGAGTATCAATGCCGGCAGCTACGTTGTAATTTACCGTAAATCTGCGATCCGGCTTAGAACTCTCCCCCCGAACCAAAACCATCAACAATCAAAATCTAACAATCGGCAATTCTTCTCCGTGTCTCCGCAACTCCGTGGTGAAATGAACTTCCCATGGCAAAGCGGGTGAGTGTCGATCGCTGGTTGTTTACCGTGACCATGCTGCTCGTGTTTGTGGGGTTGGTAATGGTGTTCTCGGCGTCAGCGGTGATGGCACGGGAGCGCTTCGGCTCACCGTATGCATTCTTGTCGAAGCAGTTGATTTGGGCCACTGCCGGGCTGGTGGCGATGGTGGTGGCGATGCGAGTGGATTACCGTCGCTACAAGCATCCCGCGCTGGTGTTTTCGCTGCTGGGGTTGACCACGTTGCTGCTGATCTCTGTTTTCTTCCTCGACCGGTCGCACAATACGCATCGCTGGTTTCGCGTGGGAGGGCTTTCGTTTCAGCCCTCGGAGCTGGCCAAGCCGGTGCTGATTTTGTTTCTCGCCTACTTTCTCGAAGCTCGCGCGAAAGCCATGCCGAATTCCATGGATGACTGGCGCAACACGCTGGCGCCGGCGGCAGCGCCTGTTGTGCTGCTGCTTGGGCTGATCGTGTTGCAGCCTGATCTTGGTACGGCTATCGCCTGTGCCGGCATCGCCGCATGCATTCTATATGTGGCTGGGATGCGCCTGCGGTATTTCGCTTACGCATTTGGGGCCTCGCTCGTGCCGCTTTATTTCTTGATTTTTCACGTGAGCTTTCGGCGGGACCGCATTCTGGCGTTTATAAACCCGTATGCGGAGCGGCAGAAGGCCGGATTCCACCTGATTCAGTCCCTGATTGCGGTGGCTACGGGAGGGATCACAGGTACTGGGCTGATGGAAGGCAAGCAAAAATTGTTTTACCTGCCCGAGCCGCATACGGATTTTATTTTTGCCGTGACGGCCGAAGAGTTGGGGCTGGTGGGAGCGCTGTTTGTGGTGACGCTGTTTACAATCTTTTTGTGGCGGGGGATGCGGGCTTCCTGGCGGACGCAAGATGTGTTTGGGCGATACCTGGCGGTCGGAATCACGAGCATGGTGGTCTTGCAGGCCTTCATCAACATCAGCGTGGTGCTGGGCATGATGCCGACGAAAGGGATTCCACTGCCGCTGGTGTCGTATGGAGGGTCGTCGTTGTTCGTGACGCTGGCGTGTGTGGGCGTGCTGCTGAATATTACGAAGCAGGCGGAATGAACTGGATTGCCGATTTCCAATTTTCGATTGCCAATTGAAAGCCAGGTGTTCAATCGACAATTGGAAATCGACAATCGACAATCCGCCGTGGGCACGACTCTTCCACCCTGAGATATAGTGCTCCTCATGCGGGCCATACTGGCGGGTGGCGGGACGGGCGGGCATGTGATCCCGGCGCTGGCTATCGCCAACGAACTCAAGAAAAGTTATGGGGCGGAGGTTCTGTTCATCGGGACGGCGCGCGGGATTGAGAATCGCCTGGTGCCGGCGGCCGGGTATCCGCTGAAGCTCGTGCGCGTGGGAGCGCTGAAAAATGTAAGCCTGATGACGCGGGCGAAGACGGCATTCGATTTGCCGCGCGCGGTTTGGGACGCGGGCCGCATGTTGAACGAGTTTTCGCCAGACGTAGTGATTGGCGTGGGCGGGTACGCCTCGGGTCCGGCAATGCTGGCGGCGGTGGTGAAGCACATTCCCACGCTGGCGTTTGAGCCGAATGTGGTGCCGGGATTCGCCAATCGCGTGGTGGCGCGGTTCGTGTCCGGAGCGGCGGTGCACTTTGAAGAGACGGCGAAATATTTTCGTAACGCGGAAGTGACCGGTGTGCCGGTGCGGCAGGCGTTCTTTGAGATTCGAGCCAAACACGGTGGAAGTCCAACACTGCTCGTATTTGGCGGAAGCCAGGGAGCGCACGCTATCAATGAGGCGATGATCCGTTGCTTGCCGGAATTGCGGCGGCAGGCGCCGGGGATTCACATCATTCATCAGACTGGCGAGCGTGACTATCATGAAGCGCTCGCTGCGTATCGTTCTTTATTTGAATCAGGCCTGGATGAGTCGGCCGAAGTTTTCAAGTTTATTGAAGACATGCCAGCGGCTTTTGCGCGGGCGGATCTTCTCGTGTGCCGGTCGGGCGCGAGCACGGTGGCGGAAATCACGGCCGCCGGGAAGCCTGCGATTTTTGTGCCATTTCCGCGGGCGGCGGACGATCATCAGCGTGTGAATGCGGAGGCCTTGGCGCGCGCCGGTGCGGCTGTAGTGGTGGAGGAGTCAAAGCTGGAGGGAGTCTGGCTGGTGGAGACGATTGCGGCTTTGCTCGGAGATCCGCAGCGTTTGCAGGCAATGAGCGACGCGGCGCGGGCGTTGGCGCATCCGAATGCGGCGCGGGATATCGCCGCGATGGCGGCTCGAGTGGTGGGAATTGAAGAGAGCAGGGACCAGGGCTAAGGGGACAGGGGCTAGCAAACCAAATTCAATTTTGCTGACCCTAACCCCTGATCCCTAACCCCTATATTTATGTTTGCCAAGATTCAGCAAATACATTTCGTAGGCATCGGCGGTATCGGTATGAGTGGGATTGCCGAGGTGTTGCTGAATCTCGGCTACAAGGTTTCGGGGTCGGATCTGAAGATCTCGGCAGTTACGCAACGGCTGGCCAGCCTTGGCGCCACGGTGTTTGAGGGACATCGCGCGGAGAATGTCGCAGGAGCCGAAGTAGTGGTCACCAGTTCGGCGATTTCGACGGAAAATCCCGAGGTCGCCGAGGCGCACAGGTTGCACGTACCCGTGATTCAGCGGGCGGAAATGCTCGCAGAGTTGATGCGGCTGAAGTATGGCATCGCTATCGCCGGCATGCACGGCAAGACTACTACCACTTCAATGGTCGCGGCGGTGCTGGCCGCAGGCGGCCTCGATCCAACCGTAGTCGTGGGCGGACGCGTGGATGCGCTAGGCTCGAATGCGCGGCTCGGCAAGTCGCACTATCTGGTGGCCGAAGCGGATGAGAGCGACCGGTCTTTTTTGAAGTTGTCCCCAATTCTCTCCGTGGTGACCAACATCGATCGCGAGCACATGGATTGCTACCGCAACATGCGCGATGTGAAAAAGACGTTTCTGGAATTCATGGACCGCGTGCCGTTTTATGGAATGGTGGTCGCGTGCAACGACGATCCACTGCTGCGGCGGTTGCTGCCGCAAGTGCAGCGGCGCATCGTGACTTACGGGACAAAGCGTGGATCGGATTTTTGGATCAAGCTCGAAGCTAATCCCGCAGCGGCGAGTGTACCGAGCGCCGGGCAGCCTTTGAGCCGCTTTCGCGTGAGCTATCGCAAGAAAGATCTGGGTGAGTTTACGCTGCACGTGCCGGGCGTTCACAACATCTTGAATGCGACGGCGGCGATTGCGGTAGGAATAGGGCTCGATGTCGGGCCGGATGCGATCCGGGCCGCGCTCGATCAGTTCCGTGGGGTTGACCGGCGCTTTCACTTGCGCGGGAGCGTGGCGGGTGTGAGCGTGATTGATGATTACGGGCACCATCCTACGGAGATTAAAGCGACGCTCGCGGCGGCGCGACAGTGCGGCTTTCGCAAGATCCATGTCGTGTTCCAGCCGCACCGGTACACGCGCACGCGCGATCTGATCGAAGCGTTCACCACCGCATTCGGCGACGCCGATTCGCTCTTTGTCCTCGACATTTATGCCGCCAGCGAGAAGCCGATTGAGGGCATCAGCGGGGAAGCTTTGGCTCGCACCATTCTCGATAAGAGTGGGCGGAGGGCGGAATATGTGAGTTCGTTCCCGGATGCTGTGACTGCGGCTGCCGCCGTGGCCGAGGATGGAGACATGATTCTCACCCTTGGCGCGGGCAGCGTCTCGCAGTTGGGGCCGATGATTCTGGAGAGGCTGAAGGAAACGAATGGCCGCAGAACAGCCTAATGATAGAATCGCATATGAGCATGTGTATGCTCATGTTCATACCAGGTGATGGTAATGAAATCCGCCAGATTGCAGGTTCTGACAACCCCCGCTTTCCGGGATTGGCTGCGCAAAGAGGCCAGCAAGGCCGGAATCAGCGTAGGGGAACTAGTCCGCACCCGCTGTGAGCAGCGTGTGGGTGACGAGGGGGCAGCGTTGGCGCAGTTGACCGCGCTTCTCCGCAAAGAAGTGACTGCGACGCGAGCCGTGGTGCGGCGTAACCTGGACGAAACACGGGCGATTCTCAGCGACTTGCGAGCGCGCCGCAAAGTAAATTCAGCGGAGGATAGAGCATGAGCGTGTTCAGTGAGGCGGTTGCTGCCGTGCAGTCGGCCCTGAAACTCTCAGACGAATTGCGCCGAACATCGCAGTAACTCAAAGATGTGGCTGTGGAGTTGCGCGATCATGACCGCCGGATCACCCGCCTCGAGGCTCAGTGGGAAACCGCTGCTCTACTTTCGCGAAGGCGATTGGAGTGAGAACGAGCGGGCAGCGTTTCGCAGTTGGGTCCGATGATTCTACAGAAGCTCTAGGGCGGCGAGAACCTGTAGCGGCTGGTTGAATCGATCCGCAGCTGTCATTTCGAACTTACGCCTGTTGAAGCAACCGAACCAAACTGCGGGCCCAGTTTCGCAATCGATGAGCGGAGATCGGAAACCGTATACGCCGATTGATAGAAAGCGACTTGGCCGCGCTCGTCAATAAGCACGCCAAGCGGAAGCCCGTTGCGATGAAATGCCGCTCCAATCGAGCCGTCCAGGTCATGGTAATTAGGCCACGGGATGTGTTCTTGTGCCACAACTTTGTCGGCTGAGTCCGGGTTCTCGTCGTTATCCACGGCCACCCACACCAAGCCCTTAGGCTCGGTTTCAGCGTAGAGCTTCATCAGGTCGGGCACCATACTTCGGCATGGGCCGCACCAACTCGCCCAAAAATCCAGAAATACCGGCTTGCCGCGATAGCTGCTAAGGGAGATGATTTTTCCGTCGGCAGATTTCAATTTGAAATCCCCCGCCGGCTTTCCGACGAACTCGGAATGCGGCCCGGGAATCATTGCGTCGGAAAACGCCTCCACCAACTTGGCATCGGCTGGGGGGACGAAGCTGAACGAACTGGCGGCTTGCCCTTGATCCAGTTCAACGACCGGGTAAGTGACCGTGGTCTCCACGGAGCGCGGCAGGAAGCCATTCACCGGAAGATTCGAGAGCGGCTGTTCGCGATCCACTATTTTCACGATGACCTTGCGGGACTTGTCAATCCAGATGATGGAGCTTCGACTTACCGCGGGTCGCTGCGTCTTGAAATCCTGGTCAGCGTAGTGGACGACGTGACAATCGATACTCTTTCCGCCGATCGAAATGGTTTCGTCGGGCAAGAGGGTGGCCGATTTCAAGACATCGGCGCGATGGGCCAATCCCGAAACCAGAGATTTTGCATTGAGAGCAATGATCTCTTGCGGCAGGTGCACGCGCTTCTTGCCCGAGTCAGGACCTGCGGCGGGGCGCTGCACATAGACCTTCTCCAATGGCAGGTAATCCCATTCCTCGCTCCCGTCGGAGATGTAGATCACGTCACCCATGCCCGACCGGCCTTCGTAGCGATATCGATTTCCCGGCATGACAATTGCCGTGAGCATCGTCTTCTCCCACTGCCGGCTTAATTCGTTGTTCCGGGTGGTTTCGTCGACCGCCTCAATGTGGTAAGACTTGGCGTCGGCGTAGCGCTGGCTGACTTCGCTGAGAAGAGCAAGTGCGTCCGGCTTGGGCACGCTCGGCGCCGTTTGAGGCAGCGCCAAAGCTAGGAGTAGAACAATCGGAAAAACCATACTTTCCACCCCGACGACGGCATTTTACATCGGCAGGGAACTTTTTCTTGCGCCTCTCCGTATCTTTGGTTGCTAACGGACTTGGGCTAGGTTCGTCCAATCCGTTATAAGGGGTTGACGCGATGAAAACCACACAGGGTTGGGCGTGGCTGACGGCCGGGGTGCTGGCGCTGGGATTGAACGGCTTTTATCACGACGGCGGCTTTGCGATGGCGCACAGAATTGCGGACCGGGTCGCCGACCGGTCTGGTGTCGTTGTCGATCTGGCTTCCGCGCGGGTGGACGGAATGTTAGCACGGGTGACCCAGGTGGCTGCGCGGGAAGAGACTGCGTCCTGCCGTTTGGCCACCGCGGCGGCGCGCTTCCAGACCCGGATCGCACAAATGAGGATCGCACGAACGCAGACCGGAACGGCCCATTTTGAAGCGATGTCGGCCCGGCAAGAAGCGGCTCTGGCGCGGATGGAAGCGAATCGGGCGCGGATCGAGGCGCAAGTCGCCCGGTTTCGCTATGCGCCTGCAGCATTCGACACGGTCAAAATTTCGGTCGCCTGTCCACGTATCCGCGTGAGCATTCCGCGCGTGAATATGATCGGCCTCGATCGTGACCTTCAGCTCCGATAGTCCTGATCTTGGCGTTGAGTAGGGAACTCCAGATGGATCCGATTCCGATTCTCTGCCCTGTGATGTCCAATCCGGTTCCTGCCTGTGCAAAGAACCAAGATTTTGTCTATCTCAAATTCCAAAATGAAGTTATAGTTTGAAGGCTCAAGCGATTCCTAGCGACAACTGACCTGAACTGATGGCGCGGAAGTCGGGCGGCACCATCTTGCAGGAGGAGTTGTACCCACCCAGCGCTGAAACCTCGCGCCGGTTCCATGATTTGCGAGGGAACGATTCGCGCGGTCATGATTCCGACAAACCTGATCCGGAAATCGACGACGCGCGTCTGCTTGATCTTGATGTAGACGAAGGATCTCCTTTCCTGCGCGGGCAAAAGCGGATTTCCGCCCGCCGAAGTTCTCTCCCGAAGAAAACTGTAAATCGCTTGCTGTGGGCTGTGGTTGCGGTTGGGGTAGTGTCCGTAGTGGGATTCGCCGCCGCGGCGTTGTATCACTACGGCGAGCATTCGTGGCGCTTCCGCGTGGAATCGAGCGACAACATCGAAGTCACAGGCACGCAGAACGTGACCAAGGCGCAGATCATGGAGGTGATGGGCGCCGACATTGGACGCAACATTTTCTTCATTCCGCTGGCGACGCAAAAAGCGCAACTGGAGCAGATTCCATGGGTCGAATCGGCCAGCGTAATGCGCTTTGTTCCCAACCGCCTGAAGGTGGAAATTCACGAGCGCACGCCCGTGGCTTTCGCTCGCGTGGGGTCGCGCATGTTCCTGATCGACGCGGGCGGAACCCTCATGGAGTTGACTCCGAAGCACAAATATTCCTTTCCCGTAATTCTGGGAATGAATCCGGGCGAGCCGCTCTCGACGCGCGCGCCGAGGATGAAAGCTTACGTGGAGATGGTTCGGGAACTCGACTCGGGTGGCGCCCGCTACTCCCAGGATCTGAGTGAGGTCGATCTCTCCGATCTGGAGGATGTGAAGGTGCGGGTGAATGATCCCCAGGGCGATGTGCTGGTTCATCTGGGATCGTCCGACTACTTGTCGCGCTACAGAATCTACGTAAGCCATGCCCAGGGTTGGCGGCAGCAGTTCCAGAAGCTGGAGTCGGTGGATCTTCGCTACGACAACCAGATCATCGTGAATCCGGATGTTCCGCAAACCGCGAAGCCGGCGGCATTAAGTCCAGCGGCCGCAAAAGCCGCGGTAGCGGCAGGAGTGAAACCGGCGGCGTTAATTACTCGCCTGCCGCCGCATGACCGGGCTGTGCCTAAACCTGCGTTCGAGTTGACTGACAAGGAGCTTAATCCCAAGGCCGCAACCGGCGCCGGCAAGAAGCCGGCCGCGAGAACAAAGTCGAAGAAACCGGCTGCCCCTATGGGGAAATCAGCCGCGAACCCGAGGCAGGCGACGAAGCGGGCACCCGTAACGCCGGCAACAAAGCAGAACGTAACGGCGAAAAAGACTTCCCCATCAGCGAACGATCGTGAGGCGCGGCAGGTGTTGGGCGGAAAACAACCAGCCTCGTCGCCGAAGCCAACCGCCAAGCCTCCGGTCAGCGGAGGTCAGAAACCGAGTCCAGCTATCGCAAAGAGTCAGGCGAATCAGGGACCGAGCCAGTGAGCGATGAGCGATTTCATCACCAGCGGATAACGCTAACTTAGGAACTATTGAGAGCATGGCGAATCAGCAGGGAAATTTTCTAACGGCGATCGATGTGGGCAGCGCGAAGACGTGCGCGCTCGTGGCGGAGGTCACCGAGAGCGGCCTGCGCTATCGCGGGCACGGCGTGGCCGAGTCGCGTGGCTCGCGCAAAGGCGTGATCGTCGAACTGGACAAGGCGGTCGCCGCGGTTCAGAAAGCTGTGGAAGCGGCCGAGGATGTGGCGGGCGCGGCTGTCGAGCACGCCATCGTCGGCATCGGCGGAGCGCATGTGCGCGGCGTCAACAGCCACGGCGGGATTAGTCTGGGCGCCCGTCCGCGGGAGATTGGCCGCGATGAGATCAAGCAGGCGGTGGAGCGGGCGCGCGCGATTCCGTTGCCTGCGGATCGCGAGGTGCTGCACTTGCTGCCGCAGGAATTCATTCTCGACGATCAGGCCGGAGTGCATGATCCGCTGGGCATGATGGCGGCGCGGTTGGAGGTGCGCGTCCATCTCGTAACAGCGGCGGCGAGCGCGGCGCAAAACGTCATTACAGCGGTGAATCGCGCCGGCGTCCACGTGGACGACACCGTTTTCGAACCGTTGGCCGGGGCCGATTCCGTGTTGCGTGCCGACGAACGCGAGTTGGGCGTGTGCCTCGCCGATATCGGCGCTGGATCGACCGAACTGATTGCTTTCGTGCAAGGCGCCGTGGCCTACACAGGAGTGATTCCAATCGGCGGCGACCATTTCACCAGCGACTTGTCGGTGGGCATGTGCACCCCGCTGGCGGAGGCCGAAAAAATCAAGAAGGTATATGGCAACGCCATCGTCACCTTGATTCCCGAGGGAAACGAGGTCGAAGTGCCGTCGGTCGGCGACCGCCCTTCGCGATTGCTGCCACAGCGGCTGGTGGCGGAGATCCTCGAACCCCGCGCGCGCGAACTGTTTGAAATGATGCGCGAGACTCTTCGGCAGAGCGGCATGTTCGACGCTTGTCTGGCGGGCATCGTGCTAAGCGGCGGAGGCTCGCGGCTGCCGGGGATCTTCGACGTCGCGGAATCGGTCCTGCGCAAGCCGGTACGTCTGTCGTGGCCAACGCCTCTCGCGAAAATGCCGGCCACGCTGGCCGAGCCCGAATATGCCACGCTGCTCGGCATGGTGAACTACGGACAACGGGCCCGCGTGGCGCGCGGCTTTCAGGCGGATCGCTGGGGATCGAGATTGAAAGCGATGTTAGTGGGGTGAAAGCAGTGTCCAGTGATCAGTGGCCAGTGGTCAGTTAAGATCGAGATCGGGCGCGTGGCAAGGTTTTACTGGTCACTGGCCACTGATCACTGGACACTTCTGTGCCGTCGGCACACAGCGGGAACGAAATTTACGCAATGGTGGACACAATAAATGAAAAATGACAGCAGCATTCGCATCAGTTTCAATGAAGATCCTCTCAACGACGCCAAGATCAAGGTGATCGGGGTGGGCGGCGGCGGCGGCAACGCGGTGAACCGCATGATCGATGCCGGAGTCGAGGGCATCGAGTTCATCGTCGCCAACACCGACTTGCAGGCGCTGCGTATGTCGCGCGCGCCGGTGAAGCTGCAGCTCGGCGTGAAGCTGACGAACGGCCTGGGCGCGGGCGCGAATCCAGAGGTCGGCCGCAAGGCCGCGCTCGAGGACTCCGACAAAATCATCGAAGCGCTCGAGGGCGCCGACATGGTGTTTGTCACCACCGGTCTCGGCGGCGGCACGGGCACGGGCGCAGCTCCGATCATCGCATCGCTCGCGAGTGAAATGGGCGCGCTCACTGTGGCCGTCGTCACCAAGCCGTTTTCCTTTGAAGGCAAGCGGCGGATGACCCAGGCAGAGAAGGGAATCGCCGAGCTGATGGAATCGGTAGACACCACCATCGTAATCCCCAACGAGAAGCTGCTCGCCGTTGCCGAGAACGCCGGGTTCTTCGAGTCCTTCCGCATTGCCGATGACATTCTGCGGCAGGGCGTGCAGGGAATCTCCGACATCATTACCATCCCCGGCATCATCAACCGCGACTTCGCCGACGTGAAGACGATCATGGCTCGCATGGGTTATGCGGTGATGGGCACGGCGACGGCGAGCGGCGCGAATCGCACCATGGAAGCGGCACAACGGGCGATTGCATCTCCGCTGCTCGAGGCCGGCGCGATCGACGGAGCCCGCGGCATTCTTATCAACATCACCGGATCGGCCTCGCTCAAGCTTGCCGAGGTACAGCAGGCCTGCACCATCATCCAGAGCGCGGCCCATGAGGACGCCAATATTATTTTTGGCGCCGTGATGGACGAGAAAATGAAAGACTCGGTGAAGATCACGGTGATCGCTACCGGCTTCCGCGAGGTGAGCCGGGCAGGCTTTGATCGGGCGCGGCCGGCTGAAGTGCATCATTCGTTTGCGACGTCGCACGCTGACGCGATGGGTTTCACAAATACGGATTTTCCCGATCCGGTCAGGCCAGCTCAAACTCCGTCATCTCTCGAAGCGATGGCCGACCCGGCAATGATGATGGAAGTGCAGATGGCCGAGCCGTTGCTCGATCCCCTGCACGAGCCAATGTCCCGCGCCGCGGGCGAAGTAATCTCGCTCGACACCATGCGCAGCGCCATGGTTGCCAACTTCGAACAGGACGACCTTGATGTGCCCGCCTTCTTGCGCAAGCGCGGCGAAGTCATGTAAGTGGCGAGCGTGTGGCCTGCACCACGATATTGGATAAAGAGGCTAGTCGTAAGTGTGCAAAATTTTGCTCCGTCGCACCGTACCTGTTGAGTAACTATGCGACGAGTTACCAATGCTGCAGTACCGAAGTAATTTATCGTTTAAGTACCTGTTCCATAATGGGTTAAATCGAAATTCATGATTCCCGCGATGGAAACTTTATTGTTGCGTAGTATGCACTAACTCTCGTAATATCGCGAAGTTAGATGAAACCTCCCGGTCTAGGCTGGCGGACTGGCAGGCTTCGTGCACGGAATACAGGCAGGCCGGAGATCGGGGAAACGGATCGGAGATGTCCAAGGTGGGAACTCGTCTTCTTCGTCTGGTGGTGATCGCGGCAGGGCTGGGTTTGGCTCCCGCGATGTTCGCGGCGCACGTCAACCCTCGCAGCCTGAGTCCGAGCAAATCGAAATCTACAAGTCGAAAAGTGAGTGAGAGCCAGCGCACCCGGCGCCACCTGCGCCATCTCGCGAGTAGTCACAGCACCGCGGCCCACAGCACGACCGCAAGCGCCCACCGTACCAGCTTTACCCGCACATCCGTCACAAGTGCCCGCCACAGATATCACGAGCGCTTTTTTATGAGTTCTTTCGCCGAAGGGATAACCGGCGGCGACATTACAGACGGCGAAGATCCGGTAGTCCGGCAGGCGGCCATCGATGCGCTGGGCAACATGAATGGCACGGTCGTAGCGATCGAGCCGACCAGCGGTCGCGTGCTGGCCATGGTCAATCAGAAGCTGGCGCTGTCAAGCGGCGCGCAACCTTGCTCCACCATCAAACTCTCCGTAGCTCTGGCTGGTTTAAGCGAGGGCTTGATCTCGAAGGACACTGAGGTTCCGCTGGGCGGCCGCAGCCGCATGAACCTCACCGAGGCTCTGGCCCACTCCAACAACGCGTATTTTGAGGAACTTGGCCGCAAGCTGGGATTCGAGAAAGTCGCCTACTATGCCCATCAATATGGCTTGGGCGAACTGGCTGGTTACGATATTCCGGGTGAGCAAGCGGGCACGTATCCTGACGAAGTAATACCTGAAAAACTCGGTGGCGTGGGCAAAATGTGTTCCTTCGGCGAGGGCGTTTCCATGACGCCGCTGCAATTGGGCGCAATGGTTGCGGCCATCGCCAACGGAGGCACGCTTTATTATCTGCAGCATCCCACCACGCCGGACGAAGTCGTGAATTTCCAGCCGCGCATCAAGCGGCAGCTCGATATCGCTCCGCTGATCCCGGAAATCTCCGACGGTATGGCTGGCGCCGTGCAGTACGGCACCGCGCGCCGGCTCGGCCTCAACTTCAACGAGGAAGAGATCCTGGGCAAAACCGGAACCTGCTCCCATGAGGGTACTCGCTTCGGCTGGTTCGCCTCCTACGCGAACACCAGCAGGGGCCGCATTGTCGTGGTGGTTTTCCTGCAAGGCGGGCGCCCCACCTTTGGCCCGAAGGCCGCGGAAATTGCGGGGCTCATGTATCGCAATCTCTACGATCACAACTTCTTCATCGCCGGCGCATCGAAGCTGGCAGACACGCCCGCGTCCAGACCGTAGTTGCCACGTCATCTCCTATAAGAACCGGATTCCAGTTGCACATTCTTACCAGAGCCTCTCTACGGAGAGGTTTTCCCTTTCCACCATTTCGCCTCCGCGCGTACTTCGTCACTACTCCTTGAGTTTTCGATGATGCAGCAGAGATGCAGCAGAAAAGTGCCGAAGGTTCGGCAACCTTAGCGCCTTCTAACGTGGAGTCACCCAATGTCGCCGATATATAGGCTAGAGAGCGGCGCGTGCCCGAAGTGTGATCGCGCGGGTTGTGAGGAGGGACGGGAGGGGTGAACCAGAGATGGATTCGATGACAGTAATTAGCGGCAGCTATAACTTCTGGCTGGTCGCTCTCTCGGTTGGGTTGGCCATGGTCTCCTCGTACGCCGCTCTGGAGCTTGCGGGACGTGTGACCGCGGCATCGCAAGGCCGGGTGCAAGCCATATGGCTAAGTGCCGGCGCCGCGGCGATGGGCCTGGGGATCTGGGCCATGCACTATATCGGCATGCTGGCTCTCAGTATGCCGATGCCGGTTTTTTACTACGTCCCAACCGTCATGCTCTCCCTTATGGCTGCGATCGCCGCCTCGGCGTTTGCGTTGTTCGTGGTAAGCCGTCCCACGATGGGAGCGTGGCAGGAAATCACCGGCAGTGTGGTCATGGGTAGTGGGATTGCCGCCATGCACTATATCGGCATGGCCGCCATGCGCTGTTCCGCGGTGATTGTCTACGACCGCGGAATCGTTGTCCTGTCGATTGCGCTGGCCATTGCCATCTCGTTAGTGGCCCTGCGGCTCGCCTTCGGCGTGCGTGATGAACAGCGCACCAGCCGCCGGAAAATCGTCAGTGCGCTGATCATGGGCAGCGCCATTCCCCTTATGCACTATACCGGGATGTGGGCGGCGACATTCCATCACACCTACTCCTTGCCCGATCTCACAGATGCAATCGGAATCTCCACGCTTGGTATCGCGGGCATCAGTGCCACCAGCTTGATCGTCTTAGGGGGCGCGATCGCTTCATCATTCTTCGACCGCTTCCTGGCCTCGAAGAAGGTCGACCTCAAGCTGGCCCAGGAACGTGAATTGTATTTCCGCACGCTCTCCGAGGCGGTTCCCGAGATTATGTGGACCTCCGACCCCAACGGCAGTGACGACTACTTCAATCGCAAATGGTTCGATTACACCGGGATGACCTTCGAACAAAGCTGTGGCGCTGGGTGGACGGCGGTGGTCCATCCCGATGACTTGCCGTTCTGTCTTGAGCAGTGGGATCATGCGCGACTCAAGAGCAAGCCTTATACCGTGGAGTACCGATTACGTGGGAGCGACGGAGTCTACCGCTGGTTTTTGTGCCGCGGCAATCCTATCCGCAACACCAACGGAGATATCGTCAAATGGTTTGGCACCTGCACCGACATCGAGGATCAGAAAAAGAGCCAGCAGATCTTGGAAGAACAGATTCTGGAACGGACCATACAGTTGGCCGACGCTAACACCCGGCTGCAGGAGGAAATGCTGGAAAAGGATTTTGCCCGCAACGAGCTCGATCAGCAAACCGAGAGAATGTTTCGCGAACTTGAAGAACGGTCGGAAAGAGCCACCATGTTGGCGAAGATGGGCGAACTGCTCCAGAGCTGCACCAGTCGAGACGAAGTGTTCGCGGCGGCATTCGGTTTTGCGCCGAAGATATTTCCCGCCGTCCCCGGAGCGGTGTGCATGCTGGACGCCTCGCGGAGTGTGGCTGAGGTCATCGGTTCGTGGAGCGACTGCCAGCTTCCCACCACGGTATTCGAGCCGCCAGCCTGCTGGGCTCTGCGCACGGGCCATCCGCACCTGGTATTGGCTGGCGATTTCACCGCGCGGTGCGCCCATGCGGAGGGCGTGAAGAATACTTATTTGTGCACGCCGATCCTGGCACAAGGCGAAACTCTGGGGATGGTTCACTTTCAGGCCACCGACGATGCTCCCGAGCTGGACTCATCGGAACTCTCGTTTAAAACCACCTTTGCCGGACAAGTAGGCTTGTCCATCGCCAACATAAAACTGCGCGAAGCGCTCCGAATCCAATCCATTAAGGACGCTTTAACAGGTCTTTACAACCGCCGGTACATGGAGGAGACGTTAGCACGGGAAGTCCGCCGCGCCGCGCGAGCCCAGCAATCTCTTGGAATCATCATGCTGGATCTCGACCACTTCAAGAATTTTAACGATACCTATGGCCATGACGCAGGCGACGCCGTATTACGCGAAACCGGGACATTCCTCCTCAAGAATATTCGGGCCGAGGACTTCGTGTGCCGCTTTGGCGGGGAGGAATTCGTCGTCATTCTGCCGACCGCGGATCTGGCGGCTACGCGCGGCCGCGCCGAGCGCGTGCGCTCGAAGATGAAAGAACTCACCATCGTGCATCAAGGCAGGTCGATGGGCATGATCACAATCTCGGTGGGCGTGGCGGTGTTCCCCGAGCACGGTCTGTCGCCCAAGGAATTGATGGCGGCGGCCGACGCTGCTTTGTATGCGGCCAAGCGTGGAGGGCGCGACCAGGT
Source organism: Candidatus Sulfotelmatobacter sp. (assembly GCA_050012155.1). Classification (GTDB taxonomy): domain Bacteria; phylum Acidobacteriota; class Terriglobia; order Terriglobales; family Acidobacteriaceae; genus Sulfotelmatobacter. The sequence continues at coordinate 115,276 of JBEKHS010000008.1, forward strand.
GGTTCTGGCCTCCTTGAAAGATGCTGAGCAGCCAGCCTTGCCCGGCGTAGAAAACGCGCCGCTTGGGGCCAGTTTCTAAGATTGCTTTGGGATGCAGCCTGAAACTTAAAACGCCCGGCCTCTCGGCCGGGCGTCGTATTTTCAACGGAGCGGGTGCAAAAACTATTTTTTCCTCTCGTCGCGCTCAACCACGCCATCCTTGATGTTGATCACACGATGCGCGTACTCGGCGATGTCATGTTCGTGAGTGACCAGAACGATCGTGTTTCCCTCACTGTGCAACCGGTCAAACAAAGCCATGATTTCACTGCCGGTTGCCGAATCCAGGTTGCCGGTGGGTTCATCCGCCAGGATGATGGAAGGCCGGTTAACCAGCGCGCGCGCGACCGCCACCCTTTGCCGTTGTCCGCCGGAAAGCTCGTTGGGTTTGTGAGTCATCCGCGATTCCATCCCCACCGCGGTCAACGAAGCCTTGGCGCGTTCGATCCGTTCAGCGGTTGGAACGCCGGCATAGATGAGCGGCAGTTCCACATTATGCAGCGCGGTAGCGCGAGCCAGAAGATTGAAGGTCTGGAACACGAAGCCGATTTCCTTGTTGCGGATTCGCGCCAGTTCATCGTCATCGAGTTCGCTCACCAGTTGGTTGTTGAGCCAGTATTCGCCCTTGGTGGGAGTATCCAGGCAGCCGATAAGATTCATGAGCGTGGATTTGCCCGATCCCGAGGGTCCCATGATGGCAACATATTCTCCCCGCTCGATACGCAGGTTTACGCCGCGCAGAGCATGCACCTGCTGCTCGGAGCCCATGTCATAGGTCTTCCAGAGATCCACAGCGGCGATCATGCAGGACTCGGGCGGGGCTGAAACGGCGCTGCGGGGCATGCTGATTACTTCTGCGGTTGCCATGTTTTTCTCCTGCTCCAGTGCCACTGGGTTCTCCGAGATTGAATTCGACTCCGAGAGCTCCGTCTTTCGCTACTTTGATAGACCATTGTTTCTGACTGCACCGGCTTACCGTTGGACGAATGAACCCGGCGAAGGTTATGTATCGCCTTCCTTCTTGGGGACCGAGTTATCGATTTTGACGCCACTGCCAGAACGTAGCGTGCGCAAAACCTTGTAACTGCCGGTAATCACTTCGTCTCCCTCTTTCAAAGCGCTGAGCACTTCAATGTCGCTGGTTCCAGCAATGCCAGTGGTCACGGGTACGAATTCCGCTTTCTTGTTGCGAATTACGAATACGCCCTGAATCTCCAGTTTCTCATCCTGATCTTTGTCCTTGGATGCAGCTTCTTTCGGGGACGGGGCCGCAGCATGCACGGAGCCGGGCGTATTCTTTTCCTGTTCCAGTTGGGCTTTAGTGCGGACCGAGAGCGCCTGAATCGGAATTGCCAGCACGTTGTTGCGGGCGGCTGTCGTAATCTTCGCGGTCGTAGAGAGTCCTGGGCGGAGATCCGCGGGAGGATCCGTCAGGGTTACGACCACTTTGAAATCTTTTGCTTCTTCGCTGGCCGTGGTCTGCTGCGATGTGGCCACGCCCGTGGAGCGCACGATGGCGTTGTCTCCGATTTGTGAAACCGTGCCGTGGAAAACCTTCTTGGGAATCGCGTCGATGGTCACTTCCGCGGGCTGGCCGAGACGCACGTTCACAATGTCGGTCTCATCCACTTTCACTTCCGCGGTAATCACCGACATGTCGGCGAGCGTCATAAGCGTGCTTCCCGGCGAATTCTGAATCCCCATCACCACCGTCTCGCCTTCGCGCACGGGCAGGTTGGTGATGACGCCGTCGTAGGGAGCGACATAAGTGGCCTTCTGCAGCACATCGGCGAAGCGGATGAGCGTGGCCTGGTTCTGGGCTATATGTTTATCGGCGGAATCCTTCTGTGCTTTAGCTTGGGCCACTCTCGCCTGCGCCTGAACCAGTCCGGCATCGGCCGTAGCCCAGGCGTTCTTGCGGCTGTCGAAATCCGACTTGGAAATTAAACCATCCTTAAAAAGGCTCTGAGCTCGATCCCAGTCCAACTTATTTCGGTCGTAGTCGGCTTTAGCGCGTTCCAGATCAGCCTGCGATGTCTTCAAAGCGGCGTCCGCGGCGATGGCGTCGGTCTGCGCGGCCTGCACGGAGGCTTCGTTCGCGTTTACATCTGCCGATGACTGCACGTTCTCCAATTGAGCCAGCAATTGACCCTTCTTGACGCGGTCGCCTTCTTTAACCAGCAGATGCGTGATCTTGCCGAATGCATTGGCGCCGATGTTGACGTACGTCTTAGGCCTGATTTCGCCCGACGCGCTCACCACCGACGACAAGTCCTGGCGCTGGACCTTTCCGGTCTGCACCGTGACCACGTTCTTGCCGCTTTGATGTACGGTGAAGCCGACCATGATGGCCAACAAAACCACCACGCCGGCGGCAATCGCAATTTTTTTCCAAAGTTTCATTGTTCCCGTAACCACCCAAGGTTTTTGCACCATCGGGCCAGTTGCTTCCCAAGATCTGGCGGTGAATCCCCGGTTTCGCTTGCCCCAATCCTACCGACCGTTCCGCGAGGGTGACGGGCGCACATTCAGAGATACGTTCCTGCAGGCAGGAAAGTTCCAATCTGGAATGGAGTGCCAGGACCCTGGGAATACTGAGAGTAGCGCCGCCCCGTGATGCAAATTATAGCAACCCGAAATTATAGCGTGGCGCTGGCTCTTGTCTTAAGAGAAATTTATTGTCTTGAAATATTTAGAGGCCCATCCGGGCAACTCGGCAGGAATGTCGCCGCGTCCAAGTTAAAGCGCGGCTTGGGCGCCTCAATCCCGTTCTTTTGATGCGACTTAGCCTTGCTTTCGCCCAGCTGAGGGCCTAGAATAAGCCGACAAAAGCTTGTCATGGCAGGAGTCCCTCTCATGTTCCGGGTTGGTTCACGCTATCTTTTATCTCTCGTTTTTTTGGCTGTCGCCACAGGTCTAGTCAGGCCAGCGAGCGCGCAGACCCCCGTCGCCGCCGCAGATCCCGTGAACGACCCCAAATCCAGTGCGACTGCGGCCGACCCGCAAACACAGCCTGCTGAAGCCGCCGATCCCCTTAAACGCCCGCCCTCGGAAAAGCAGAAGAAGCAGCAGAAAAGAAATCTGAACATCGAGTTGAGTAAGACATACAAGAAGTGGCTTAACGAGGACGTGGTCTGGATCATCACCGACGAGGAAAGAGCGGCCTTTAAGCAGCTCTCCAACGATGAAGAGCGCGACAACTTCATCGAGGCCTTCTGGCAGCGCCGCGACCCCACTCCCGACACGGAAGAGAACGAATATAAGGAAGAGCATTACCGTCGAATCGCATACGCCAACGAGCATTTTGCCGCGGGGATCCCGGGCTGGAAGAGTGACCGCGGACGTATCTACATCATGTATGGTCCAGCCGATGAAGTCGACTCGCATCCGTCGGGTGGAACCTACGAACGGCCAATCGAAGAGGGCGGCGGCGAAACTTCCACCTTCCCCTTCGAAGATTGGCGCTACCGTTACCTTGAAGGTATTGGACAGGAAATTATTGTCGAATTCGTGGACACGTGCATGTGCGGCGACTACCACATGACTATCGACCGCTCGGAAAAGGACGCGCTGAAAGAGACGCCCAACGCCGGCCTCACTCTCTACGAGCAGATGGGGATGTCCACCAAGGCGCAACGCTTTACCCAGGGTGGCCTCGAGCAGCTGGGGCAGGGACCGATGAGCTCCCAGCAGAATGCCAAGGAGTTCGACCGCCTGGAGACGTTCTCGAAGCTGAACGCGCCGCCGCCGATCAAATACAAGGACCTCGAAGAAATCGTCAACACCAAAATCATCACAAACCTGATGCCCTTCGACGTCCGCACCGATTTTGTGAAGGTCACCGGCGATACAGTGCTGGTGCCGATCACCGTTCAGTTGAAGTATCGCGACATTACCTTCGCCAATAAAGATGGCGTGCAGCGCGGCACAGTAAATATTTTCATGCGTGTGACTACATTAACCGGACGCATCGTGCAGACCGACGAGGAACCCGTGCAGGTGGATGTGCCGGCGGAACTGCTGCCCCGCACCGCCGAGAATTCGGCAGTCTATTGGAAGGCGCTGCCGTTGCGTCCCGGACGCTACAAGGTCGAAATCGCAGTGAAAGACGTGAACGGCGATCGCAAAGGCCTCTGGAGCCGCGGGATTGTGGTGCCCGAATACTCCGATGACAAGCTGTCGACCTCGTCGCTCATCGTCGCCGACGTGATGGAGCCGGTGCCCACGAAGGATGTGAGCACGGGGCAATTCGTGATTGGCCTCAATAAAGTCCGCCCGCGTGTGGCCCCGGCTGACGGCAAGCCTGCGCTCTTCAAGCGGGGCAAGGATCAGAAGGTAAATTTCTGGATGCAAGTCTACAATCTTGGCGTGGACGAGAAGACACACAAGCCTTCCGCCACGTTTGAGTACGACATCGTCAATGTAGCGACCAATAAAGCGGTCGTTCAAAAAACCGAATCCACCGAGACGATGGGAAATGTGGGCGAACAGGTGACGTTGCAGAAATCGATTGCAGCGGCTAACCTGCAGCCGGGCGTGTACAAGATCGAAATTAAAGTGAACGACAACATCTCCAAGCAAACCATTGATCCTTCAGCCACGTTTGCTGTAGAGTAACGGCTTGCTTGAATCCCCGGGGGTTGGAGTGAAGCTTCGCCAGCTCAGATCTTGGGCGGTGATCGTCGCGCTGTCGCTTCCTGCGTGGGCCGGAGAACGTCCGGCTGCGATCTCGGGTTATGTGCGCGATGCCGCTGGCATGCCCCAGATGGGTGCGGTGGTAGAGCTCGCCGGCTCGGCGGCGCGGACTCTCACGGTGTTTACCGACGGCGCTGGATTCTATTCCGCCGTGGACCTGTTGCCTGGGTTTTATTCCGTCACTGTCACTGCTCCCTCCTTTCTTCCATCCTTGCGTGAAAAAATCGGCTTGCGGCCGGGGACCAGCATTCACCTGAACATCACCCTGAATACATTGCTGAACGTGATGCAAGTGGCTCCTCAGCGTGGGACCGCCGGGGATGACGACTGGAAGTGGACTCTGCGTTCCGTGGCGAACCGTCCCGTTCTGCGTATCTTCGACGATCCTGCCGCGGGCCCGGAACAACAGGTTCATGATCTAAAGGCGACTCTATCCCTTCTGGGCGGCTCGGAGACGGGCGGGTACGGCAGCGGCTCAGACGTGAGCACCAGCTTCTCCGTGGAGCGCTCGATCTTCACCACAGACCGGGTCGCATTCAGCGGAAGCGTCGGCTTCGGAGACGACCTTCCCTCGGCGGTTCTGCATGGCGTGTACTCCCACCGTCTGCCGGATGGTTCCGGGCCCACTACAGCGATTACGGTTCGCCGCTTCGCTCCTTCCGATCCCAGCCTGCACGATGTTGCGCTGCAGGCGCTGGCGCTTACGGCGCGAGATGATTTAGCCATCGGCGACGTTCTGGAGCTCAGGTTCGGCAGTCAGCTGCAAACCATCCAGTTTCTCGGGCACGTGACCGCGCTCCAGCCCTACGGCTCGGTTGACCTCCACCCTTCACCCAATACGGTTTTGGAGTACGCATACACGACCTCTTTGCCCAACCGTCGAACCGAGGATGCACTCGACTTGGCGTCCGCCGATACGGGTGAAGCCAGTACCCGCGTTAGCATTAACAACTTCACTACTAGGCTGGAACGCGCTCGCCACCAGGAGTTGAACGTCTCCCATCGAGTCGGCAAGAACAGCATGCAGGTCGCCGTGTTCCGCGACCGCGTGGCCAACACGGCGTTGATCGGCGCTGGCGAAGTTACTGCCGCCGGCGGATTCCTGCTGCCAGACGTCTACTCGGGCACCTTCACCTATTCGGGTAACACTCTTGACGCGGGTGGACTGCGCGCCGTGCTCGAGCGGAGGTTCTGCTCCGATCTCACCGCTACGCTGGATTACGCCTACGGAGGCGTCCTCGATCTCGCCAAGCCCGATGTCGAACTCCAGGATGCGGCTCAGTGGATTACCACCGAGCGCCGTCACGCTCTGGCTGCCAAATTGAGCGGTATCTTGCCCGGGTCGCATACCCGCTGGATTGCCTCATACCGCTGGGTGAGCGGCTCGGCATTGACTCCGGTCGATATGTTCAACGCCTCGCCGGGGCAGACCGATCCCTTCCTCAATCTTTTCATTCGCCAGCCAATCCCCACTCTCGGCTTCCTGCCCGCCCACATGGACGCAACCTTCTGGCCCAGGGCTATGTTCCCGTTATCGGGCAGGACGGCCAAACCGTCTATCTCGTCCAGTCAGCCCGGGCCATCCGCGGCGGCGTGACCATCACTTTCTAGCGGTTGCTGAAAATTCTCTAGCAGTTGCTGAAAACTCACTAGCAGCTTTGCTGAAAATTAACGATTCGTATCAGACCACGCCTTTACAGGTTGCTGAAAGCCCACGATTCGTATCAGGGTATGCCTTTTAGGCATACCGCGAATGCTGCGTTTTCAATAGCGCCTTCAGACGCTGCGCCCGTGCATCCGAATTTTCAGCAACCATGTAGGCCCAAAGCCCGCTCGCCTCGGCCTCGGCTTAGCTCGCTCCGAGCCAGAACAACCCTCGATTTCTCAGGGAGCAGCCGGCCCCGGTTACGTCCGGGTTTACCTATCTGTAAAATCTATTGCTTCCATCAGAACTCAATGGTTGACTGTTGGGATAAGGTTTAGGTAATGTTTGTGGGGCGGTCGGGGCGCTGCAACTTATTA
>JBEKHS010000009.1:0-191112 GCA_050012155.1 Candidatus Sulfotelmatobacter sp.
TCGCCGCGGTGGGCACGCTCGACGGCGTCGCGGGCGGCGTCGTAGACCTGGCAGGCGTCGGTGCCGTCGACGATCACGCCGGGGATGCCGTATCCGATGGCGCGCTCGGCGAGGTCTTTGCACATGTATTGCATTTCCGATGGCGTGGAGTAGGCCCAGAGATTCGATTCGACGAAGAGCACGAGGCCGAGATTTTGCACGGCGGCGAAGTTGATGCCTTCGTAGGTAACGCCGGTGGACTGGCCTCCGTCGCCGATGTAGGTCATGACGGCCACGTTTCGTCCCTGGAGGCGCGCGCCCAGCGCCACGCCAGAAAGCACTGGAATTAAATCGCCGAGCATAGAGATGGGCGAGACCATGTTTCGCTTCTCGATGTCGCCGAAGTGCGAAGTGCCGTCGCGGCCGCGCGTGGGCGAATCCGCTTTGGCCATGTACTGCATCATGGTGTCGCTGGCGGCGAAGCCGCGCACCAGCAGCGCTCCCTGGTTGCGGATCATGGGCGCGAACCAGTCGTCCTTATCGAGCGCGTAGGCCGAGGCGCAGGAGCAGGCTTCCTGGCCGAGTCCGAAATAAACTCCGCCGACGACTTTGCCCTGCTTGTAGAGATTTTCGAGCGCGACCTCCATTCTGCGGTTGAGCAGCATGTAGCGGTAGATCTCGATGCACTGCTGCTTGCTGAGATATTTCGAGTCGCGAATCGGCGGGACTGGCGCGTTCAGGTTGCCAGTGACTTCGTAGCGGACGTGCTCGGTGCCGTCTTTGTCTTTCTCGACGCGCTGGCTTACGGACAGATCGGGATGCTCGAGGCGCGTGTCAGGGATGGAGTAGGTGCGGAGGTCGGAAGCAGACGTCTTCGATGGAGATGTGGGTGCCCCATTTCTCGCGTCTTTTGCGAGAAGTGGGGATTTGGAGCGCGACGCACACCGTTGCGCGGACGGTTGCCGTTCGAACTCGACCGGGATGATGATTTCTTTTTCTTGATTGCCATGACGAACGCCTAGGCTCGATGTGCAACCCCTATGCTATCGCGAGAGTGGGACATGGTGCTAGGAGTTCTGCAAGATTGGATAGCGTGTTAGAGTCTTGCGGTGGAATCCCCGCCCGGACGTTGGCGAGTGCGCGACAAACGAGGCTTCCTCTCCGCAGTGTTGTGCGAACTGGCCGGGGATACTCACGTGTCGTTTGAGGGAGACCTAAGGGGTTTGAGGATTCTCGATTTCCCCGGTGCGAGCAGCACGGAAACTACGGTCCTAAAGAGAAATACCATATGGCCACCGCAGGATTTCGTGGTGCTCCCGCTAGAAGCGTCATCGATCAATCCAATACTTGCCGCGATATGCAACCATGTACCACGGAGGGTTATTCACATCCAAATCGAGAAGTCCGGTCGTTTTGGCGTTTGGGGCGTATGACAATTTCGACCCCGACTGCCTTTTCTTGGGTGATGCCGTACCCTCGGGGTTCCTTGACGTGCTTGTGTCCCGGAACTTGCTGAGTCGAAGGGTTAAACGACCAGGCTTATAAGAGGCAAACAAATCAGGCCCAAGTCGCTTCATCTTCCTCGTGGAAACGACGCAGTTTGACTGGAGGCAGCAGGGGCACGCCCACGGCTCTTCCGAGCAACGCATCCAGCGTATCCACCCAAAGCATCTGGCTGGAAAATACTGTGCCGAAGTTGCGGGAAATAGACTCCGCGACTGCGGTCAGTTCGAGTGGCTTGCCGAGTTCCTGCTGCATTGAGGTTACGGGTTTCGCTGTGATGCCGCAGGGGATGATCAGGTTGAAGTAGCTCAGGTCGTTGTTTACGTTGAGGGCGAAGCCGTGCGAGGTAACGAAGCGGGAGATGTGGACGCCGATGGCGGCGAGTTTGGCTTCGGGGGAGGAGTTCGTGGCGGCGCGGGCAGACAGCAGGTTCCTCGACTCCAGAGAACGATTCTGCGAATCGTTCTCTTCCACTCGGAATGACAAGGAGCTGTTATTGGTCCAGACGCCCGTTAGACCTGGCACGCGCTTAGTGGGTATGGCGAAGTCGGCGCAGGTGCGGATCAGGACTTCTTCCAGGCGGCGGACGAATTCGACGGCGCCTAACGTTTTCTTCAAAGCGGACGAGGCGTCCGCCGCTCCACGGGCGTATCCGCGAAGATCGAAGATGGGATAGCCGACGATCTGTCCCGGGCCGTGGAAGGTGACGTCGCCGCCGCGGTCGCATTCAAAAAGCTCGACTCCGCGCTGGGCGAGTAGTTCGGGCGACGCGATTACGTTGGCGGCCTTCGCATTGCGGCCGAGCGTAATAACCGGCGCGTGTTCAAGCAAAAGCAGAACGTCGCCGATTTTCTCTTCTTTGCGCAGAGCGACAAGCTGCTGCTGCACCCGAAGTCCCGTGGCGTAGTCGACGATCCCGAGTTGGACAAGAGAAATCAAATTCGATTTGCCAGGGATTGTCGCGGATTGACAGGAATCGAGGCGGAGAGAATCACTGAGCCTGTGCGGGAACCTCTACATATGCAGAGTATGTGCGTGGCTCGGGTATGGGCTCGCCGCTTTGGGCCATTCCTTCCAAATGGAACGCAATCGCCTCCTGCATCTCTCGTTCGACTTCGTCGCGGGTTTTGCCTGTTGCGACGCACCCATCCAGATCAGGCGAGTAGGCTGAATAGCCTGTGCCTGTTTTCTCCACCACGATCAGATATTTTTTCATTTCTTAATACCCGCTTGCTTCCAGACGCTGTTCAGAGTTCCGATGCCAAGGTCGTCGCCCGGCTTACCCGGCACGGTAACCAATCCCGGCTTCGTCGCGTGCTTGAACTGCCGATGACTGCCGCGCGTGCGATCGAGATACCAGCCATCTCGTTCAAGCTCCCTAATCACATCTCGCACCTCCATTTTACGCCCTGTTGCAAAGTTTCATGCGTTGATCGCAATCCCATACACGCTGTTGGCCGCGTCCAGCATGGCCTCTGCCAAGGTCGGGTGCGCGTGGATGGTCCACATTAGATCTTCCACGGTGGCTTCGAGTTCCATAGCCACTACGGCTTCGGCGATCAGCTCCGTCGCCTGCGGGCCGATGATGTGAACGCCGAGAATCTCGCCGTAGTCGGCGTCCGAGACGATCTTGATGAAACCCTCGTGCTGGCCGACAATCGACGCCCGCGAATTTGCGGTAAAGGGGAACTTGCCGACCTTTATGTTATATCCGTCCTCGCGAGCTTTGGTTTCGGTGAGGCCGACACTGCCGATCTCCGGATGGCAATACGTCGCGCCGGGGATGTGTTCGGGATTGATCGGCTTGCCCGGTTTGCCCGCGATCTTGGCCACTGCAACCAACGCTTCCATCGCACCCACGTGAGCCAGTTGAGGCGTGCCCAGGACGATGTCGCCGACCGCGTAGACGCCGGGCTCGGCCGTTTGCATCCACGAATCGGTTTGGATGAAGCCGCGGTCTGGCTTGATCTTTGTGCGTTCGACCCCGATGTTTTCGGTGCGCGGCTTGCGGCCCACGGCGATCAGGATTTTCTCGGCGTCAATCTTCTGCTGCTTGCCGTCGACCGTGATCGTAACCGCAATTCCCGCCTTGGTCTTTTCAACTTTATCGACCTTTGCACTGGTGTGGAAATTGATGCCACGCTTGCGGAAGACCCGCCCCAGTTCCTTGGAAACTTCCTCGTCTTCCACGGGAACCAGCCGCGGCAGCATTTCGACGATCGTGACTTCACAATCGAACGAGCGATAGATCGACGCGAACTCCACGCCCACCGCCCCCGCGCCGACAATGACGAGCGACTTCGGAATCTCCTTCAGGCTCAAGATCTCGATGTTGGTGAGAACGCGGTCATTGGCCTCGAGGCCAGGCAACATGCGCGCTTCCGACCCAGTCGCGAGAATGACGTTCTTCGCTTTGAGATGGCTGGCCTTGTTCTCGTTCACAACTTCCACGGTAAGCAAACCGTTCTGCGCCGGTCCGGTCAGCTTGCCGTAGCCCTTCACCGTCTCGACTTTATTCTTCTTCATCAGGAAGTCGAGACCTTTCGTGTGCTTGGCGACGATCTTCGACTTGCGATCCTGAATCGCGGCCCAGTTCAGCTTGCGCGCGTCCACTCCTTCAATGCCAAACTCCTTGGCGTCCTTGAGGTGGTCCCAGAGTTCGGCGTTGAAAAGCAGAGCTTTCGTTGGAATGCAGCCCACGTGCAGGCAAGTCCCGCCGAGATAGCCATCTTTTTCGATCAGTGCAGTTTTCAGTCCGTACTGGCCGGCGCGAATTGCCGCCGTATAGCCGGCGGGTCCGCTGCCAATGATGGCGACGTCATAAATGGTTTCAGGCAAAGTGGTAGTCCTCAGTAGGAATGGATGAGCACGAGCAAACGAATGATTCTAGCAGGCTGAAAAGCAATCAGCACTCGGCCGCCAGCATGGTCGGCGCCCGCCGGAGTGATTCACCTTGCGCACACCTTGCTTCTTGAGAGCATGATTCGGAGTGCAATGGACCGTTTTTCATACCTAATCGATCGGCAGCACCGCCTACTGCTCATTGGGATCATTTTATGGGGCGCGGCGGCGGTCTTCACGCTCAGTGGGGAAGCCTTAACCTTCGAGCGCCCCGTCCATATTGTGAACCGCGCCGAGGCGCCAAAACGTTTTTGGTGGAGTGTTGTCATGTGGTTTCTCACCGGTTTTTTCTTTATTGGGCTCTACTTGTACCAGAATTAAGATTGAGATCCTGGCCAGCATTCAGCCGACTCGGGCGGCGGTGCCGCGAAAAGAGGTGTTTGGGGCGACTCTCGCAAGGGCAGCGTGTTTGTAGAAACTCCCTGCTGGCCGGCGGCAGCGCAAACGAGCGCGCGGTCCTTTGACTACAAAAACAGCCTCGCTTTCGCGAAACTGTTTCTGCGCTCAGGATGACAATCTCGAGAAGGCTCGATCAGTTTCCCTCGTTGCTGGCTCGCTTCCAGGAAATCAGTTCGCCGATCGTCGAGCTGGTGCTGGAGACAGGTTGTTTGTAAGCCTCGACTTCGGAGCGCGACGCTTCTTCGCCGACGGCACGGATGCTGAGTCCAACCTTCTTTTCTTCCGCACTCATCTTGATGATCTTGAAGTCGTGCTCCACCCCGGGTTCGAGATGCAGCGGCTGACCATTGCCGTCGACCGCCTCGGACTTGTGGCACAATCCTTCCACCCCTTCGGCGATTTCGACGAACGCCCCGAACGCCGCCACGCGCAGAACCTTGCCGTGAATCACATCGCCAACGTGGTGTGTCTGGAAGAAGGTCTCCCAAACATCGGGTTGGAGTTGCTTAACGCCCAACGACAGGCGCCGCTTGTCGGGCTCGATCGCCAGAACAACGGCTTTCACGCGATCACCCTTCTTCAACACTTCTGAAGGATGCTTTACTCGCTTGGTCCAGCTCAGGTTGCTGACGTGCACCAGGCCGTCAATGCCATCCTCGATTTCGATAAACGCGCCGAAGTCGGTCAGGTTGCGCACTCGTCCCTCGACTGTCATTCCCACCGGATATTTATCGTGCAGCGCATCCCAGGGATTGGTCGCCAGTTGCCGCATGCCGAGCGAAATTCGCCGTTCGCCGGGATTCACATTCAGCACCACGCACTCCACCTGATCGCCTACATTGACCAGCTTGGAGGGATGCTTCATGCGCTTCGACCACGTCATTTCGCTGACGTGCACCAGTCCTTCGATTCCCTGCTCCAGCTCAACGAAAGCTCCGTAGTCCGTTACGCTGATCACGCGCCCAGAAACATGCGCGCCCACCGGATAGCGGTGCTCAGCATCGAGCCACGGATCGGGCGTCAACTGTTTGAAGCCGAGCGAAACACGCTGCTTTTCTTTGTCGTACTTCAGCACCTTCACCTGAATCTGATCGCCCACGTTCACCAGATCGCGCGGATGGGTGAGTCGTCCCCACGACATGTCGGTGATGTGCAGCAGACCGTCCAGCCCGCCGAGATCGACAAACGCGCCGTACTCGGTCAGGTTCTTCACCACTCCGGTAAGAATCGAGCCTTCTTCCAGGTGTTCGAGAGTCTTGTTGCGCTTCTCGTTTTGCTCGCCTTCGAGCAATTCCTTGCGCGAGACCACGATGTTGCCGCGCTTTTTATTGACCTTGATGACGGTCACCTCGAGCGTCTGACCCTTCATGCCGTCGAGGTTGCGGATGGGCCTTAGATCCACCTGTGAGCCCGGCAGGAACGCCCTTGCGCCGAGGACATCGACGGTCAGTCCGCCCTTGGTGCGTTCAATCACCACGGCTTTAACCGGACGCTTCTCGTGATGAGCCTTCTCCACTTCATCCCAGGCGTGAAGCCGCGCCGCCTTCTGGTGCGAGAGGTTGACGTAGCCTTCCTCGGTTTGCCCCTTCTCGCGCATCACTTCAATTTCGTCGCCAGGCTTTACCTTCGGCTTGCCATCATGATCGAGCACCTCGGCCAGCGGCAACATGCCTTCCGACTTGGTGCCGATATCGACCACCACATGGGTCGAAGTAAGTTTCAGCACCGTCCCCTTGATAACTCGGTCTTCGCCCACAGCCTCTTCGGTCTCGGTGGTGTAATTTTCGAGCGCCGAAGCGAAGTCTTCGCTGGCGTGCTTGTCATCAGTTGCCGGCGTTGGCTGCTGCGTCTCATCAGCTGAAGCCGCGGTAGCTGCAGTCCCGGCAGTGGGATGCTCCTGCTGACTTAAGCTCTGCTCAGTCACGCTCTGATGGGTTAGGCCGTGTTCGGTCTGGTTAAGATCGTTGGCCGTCGGTTCTACTTCGGTTGCGACGGCGGTGGAGGAATCGGAGTTGTGGGCGGTGGTGTCGTCGAACAAGGTCATGCCTCTCTGCTGTGCCTCGCACTCGGTGCGGGGAGGATACGGGCCTGCTTAGCGGACTGCTGGAGTGAGTCGTTTGGTTGTGTTGGGCTCACCCTGGCGAGTGAGCTTGGACAATCCCAGCTGCCGGACGTTTTACAGAAACCCGCGTCCAAAGGGAACTACTCGACTATAGCAACGCCTTACAAACAGTGTCAAACCAAAATCTCGCGCATGTTACGGGAGTGTTGCAGATCGCATGTGAGATGCATGTGGGGACATGCCGCCTCGGCTGTCCAGCGAGCGCAGCGAGTGCTCCGGCGTTCCCAGTTTCACCCCGCGCCGTCCATCTGCTACCCTGCCCTTTGCATGGACTATCTCTGGACTCCCTGGCGCTACGCCTACGTCTCCACCGCCGAGAAAGCGCAGGGTTGCGTCTTCTGCAATGCGGTGAAGGCGGGCGACGACGAAAAAACCCTCATCGTGCATCGCGGCCAGCGGTGCTTCGTCATCTTGAATGCTTATCCCTACACTCCCGGCCACGTCATGATCGTCCCCTACGAGCACCTGGACGAACTGCAAAAGCTCCCGCCAGAAGCCGCCACTGAAATGATGGCTCTCGCCCAACGCATGGAGACCGTGCTGCGCGAACTCTACCACCCCGATGGCATCAACCTGGGCATGAACATCGGCAAAGCCGCCGGCGCAGGCATCGCCGGACACATTCACATGCACGTGTTGCCGCGCTGGGTCGCCGACGCGAACTTCGTGTCGGTGGTCTGCGAAACGCGCATTCTCCCGGAGACGCTCGAGGAGACCTGGAAGAGAATGACGGCGGCGCTAAGGAAATGAATCGTACAACACCATGAACATCCCGCTTGTGGTGCGGGATATTCATGGTATTAGTTTGCGTTCACTTCGCCTTCACGAACTTCGCCAACGGCACCACCTCTACCTTCTTCCCCAGCGCATACTTTTTGTCCCCCGGATACAACACATAAAGATGATCGAGTTTCAGGTCAGCCAGCGCCGTCCGCATCGACGGCGTAATCGTCGGCGCGTCGGCGCGTTTGCATTCGACGCCGATTCTGCGGCCATTCTTGAACAAGAGCAGATCGAGCTCCGCTCCGTTGTATGTCGCCCAGTAATAAGCTTCGTCGGGACGGAACGACTTCAACACTTCCTCCACGGCATAACCTTCCCACGAAGCCCCAACTTTCGGATGATATTCGAGATCGCGCCGGTTGCCGATTCCCAACAGCGAGTGGAGCAGGCCGCTGTCGCGCACATAAACCTTGGGCGACTTCACCTGACGTTTGCCCAGATTTTCAAACCACGGCGGCAACTGGCGGACCATGAAGACGCCGGCCATCAGGTCGAGATAGCGGCGCACGGTGGATTCGTTTACCGCGAGCGCTCGAGCCAGCTCTGCCGCATTCCATATCTGGCCGTGGTAGTGAGCCACCATATTCCAGAATCGACGCAGGGCGGCGGCCGGAATCTCGATGCCCAGTTGCGGGATGTCGCGTTCGAGAAAAGTCTGGAGAAATTGCCGCCGCCAGGTCACCGAATCGGATTCCCTGCGTGGCGTATAAGCGAGCGGGAAGCCCCCGCGCAGCCAGTGGCGGTTCTGCGCCGCCGCCCCCAAGTCGGAGAGACGGAAGCCTTCGAGCGGAACGGTTTCTAGCCTTCCGGCCAGCGACTCCGACGATTGCCGCAACAGGTCGGTCGAGGCGCTGCCCAGAATGAGAAAGCGCGCGGGCAACGGCGACCGGTCCGCCAGCACCCGCAGGAGGGGAAAAAGATCGGGACGGCGCTGAATCTCGTCGATCACCACCAGTTTCTTGAGCGGCCGCAGCGCGAGATCCGGTTCGCTCAACCGCGCCAGGCTCTGCGGATCTTCCAGATCGAAATAATTAAGCGAACTGGGCGAGACAAACTGCCGGGCCAGCGTGGTCTTGCCGCACTGGCGCGGCCCCAGAAGGGCAACCACGCGGCTGCGCCGCAGCGCGGTGCGGACTGACAACAGGTCAGCTCGGCGGTCAATCATGAAAACATAGTACCATGAATATCCCGCACTGTCTGCGGGATATTCATGGTACGTGTTTTAGGTGTATGTGGAGGCCCCCGACCGTCACCTCAATAATCGATCCAATTCTTCTTCCTCGATCACCTTCACCCCCAGTTCCTTCGCCTTGTCCAGCTTCGACCCCGCATCGGCTCCCGCCACCACGTAGTCTGTCTTCTTACTGACCGAGCCAGTTACCTTCCCTCCCGCATCTTCGATCATCTTCTTGGCTTCATCCCTGGTAAAGTGTGCCAATGTCCCCGTCAGCACGAACGTCTTCCCCACGAGCTTCGTCCCGCGCTGCTTCTTCTGGCCTATCAGCGTAAGCCCCGCTTCCCGCAAGCGCTCCACAAGCTTGCGATTGGCCGCGATGCTGAAGAACTCCACAATGCTCTCCGCGATGCGCGGCCCAACTTCGTTCACATCCTGCAGTTCTTCTACACTGGCCGTCTCCAGCGCTTCCATCGATCCAAAATGCTCCGCCAGGAACTGCGCTGTGCGCTCACCCACCATCCGAATGCCCAGCCCGTAGATAACCCGCTCCAGCGGCAGCTTCTTCGAAGCCTCAATCTCATCCAGAATGTTTTGCGCCGATTTATCGCCCATACGCTCCAGGCTGAGCAGATCGTCTTTCGTCATCTTGTAGATGTCCGCAACGTTTTTCACCAGCCCGCGCTCCGTAAGCTGATTCACCAGCGCGTCGCCCATGCCGTCAATATTCATCACGCCGCGCGAAGCAAAATGCAGAATAGTCTCGCGCAGCTTCGCTGGACAATTCGCATTCACGCATCGGTAATCGACCTCGCCCTCGGTGCGCACAACCTTCGTCCCGCAAACCGGACACTTCTCGGGCATCTCAAACACGCGCGTGCCGCGCGGATGATCCTTGTCCTCGATGACCTTCACAACTTTCGGAATCACGTCCCCACCGCGCTCTACCTGCACCCAATCGCCAATCTTCACGCCCAGCCGCTCGATCTCATCCATGTTGTGCAAAGTGGCATTTCTCACGGTCGTGCCGCCGATTAAAACTGGTGCGAGCATCGCAACCGGCGTCAGCTTGCCGGTGCGCCCCACCTGAACGCGAATGTCTTCCAGCTTTGTAATCCCGGCCCGCGCCGCATATTTATAAGCAATCGCCCAGCGCGGAGCTTTGCCCGTGAACCCAAGCTCGTCCTGCAGCGCAGTGCGATCGACTTTGATCACGATGCCATCGATCTCGTACGGCAACGAATCGCGCTTCGCCTCCCACTGCTGGATGAACGTCCACGCTTCGTCGATGCCATGAACCAGCTTGCGGTTCTGATTCACTTTGAATCCGGCTGCGTCCAGCGCCTCCAGCGTTTTCCAGTGTCGGTCGAAATATGTGCGCCCATTCTCGAGCAAGATATAAGGGAAGAAGTCCATGCGGCGTTCCGCTGTAATGTTTGCATCCAACTGCCGCACCGTACCCGCAGTGAAATTTCGTGGATTGGCAAATGTCGCGAGTCCCTTGCGTTCTCGCTCCTCATTCACTTTCTTGAAAGCCGCCGTCGGCATCAGCAGTTCGCCGCGCGCTTCAAAATTCGCCGGGATGCCAGCCTTCTTCAGCTTTTCTTTTGGAATCGAAAGCGGTATCGATCTCACCGTGCGCACGTTGAGCGTCACGTCTTCGCCGACACTCCCATCGCCGCGAGTAATCCCGCGCACCAGCTTCCCATCTTCATAAATCAGCGCCAGCGACATGCCGTCGAGCTTCAGTTCGCAAACGTAGTCCACGTCGCTCTGTCCGCTCAGTTCGTGGACCCGGCGTTCCCAGTCGCGCAGTTCCTCCTCGTTGTAAGTGTTATCGAGCGACAACATCGGAGAAGAATGCGGCACCTTCACGAACCCCTCGCGCGGCTTGCCTCCGACGCGCTGCGTGGGAGAGTCCGGCGTGATCAGCTCCGGGTGCCCCGCCTCCAGATCCTTCAACTCCCGCATCAACTTGTCGAACTCGGCATCGCTGATCTCAGGATTGTCGACAACGTAATACAAATATTCGTGGTGCCGGATCTTCTCGCGAAGAGCCTCAATCTTTTTTTCGATGCCTTTGCTGGCAACAGTCATCGCCAAAGATTATAAGTGGGAAAGCAGCCTGAAACCCTCTTGCCAGTCACGTCGGCTTGTGCCAAATTGAATGCCCTGCCAGATCGCCAGTCCCGGCAGAGAACCCAATCATGCGAAAAGGTCAACCCCCCAAAATTTCAAACCGAGAGCCTGCGGCATCCTCGCTGACGCCCTTTGCCGGACTCCCTGCAGCCTTGCTTAACGCTTTCAACACCAACAACCGCATCAACCAATACCTGATCGAAAGTATTGCCCCGGCGGCGTGGAGGGCAAAACCCGCAGAAGGCAAGGGCCGCACCATTTCCGCAATCGTCGCTCACATGCACAACGTGCGTGTCATGTGGCTCAAGGTTTCCGCCAAAGGCAGCACGATTCCTCCGCAGCTCGACCGCGCCAGCGTCACTCCGGCACAAGCGATACAAGGTCTTGAACAAAGCTGCCGGGCTCTAAGCGAGCTGCTCGCCCGTGCATTGCAGGCCGATGGCCGCATCAAAGGCTTTCGCCCCGATGTCGCCGGGTTTCTGGGCTATCTGATCGCGCACGACGCCCATCACCGTGGTCAAATCGCCATGTTGGCGCGCCAGTTGGGCCACCCACTCCCCCAAAAGATAACGTTCGGCATGTGGGAGTGGGGCTCCCGCTGAATCGGTCCATGTAGGGACAGCCGCCTCGGCTGTCCCGCCGAGCGTAGCGAGGCGCTCAGGTACAATCCAGCTTCGATCCGGCTATGCGTAAGGCGGCTTTACTCTATAACCCTGACTCCGGCGGCCGTCGCTCGCAGCGCCGGGCGGAGTTGGAATCCGTGCTCGCATTGCTCCGCGGAGCTAACATCGAGGCTGAACTGGTTCTCACCAGTTCCCGAGTTCATGCTGAAGAACAGGCCCGTCAGGCCATCTCGGCTGGCTGTGACGCCATCTTTGCTTGCGGCGGCGACGGTACCATCCACAACATTATTCAGGTGTTGGCGAACACTAGCACTGCGCTTGCGATCTTACCCATGGGAACGGCCAACGCTCTCGCTCACGACATAGGCTTGCCCATGGATGTAGTTGCCGCGGCGCAGGCCAGTCTCCACGCAGTTCCGCGCCGTGTTGCACTCGGCCGCGTTCAGTGTCTCGATCTCGAAGGCCATCCTGGTACGCGCTTCTTCATTGTCGCTGCCGGTGCCGGAGTGGACGCCCATCTTTTCTACAAGCTTCACGCCGGAGCCAAGCAAAACATGGGCATGGCCGCCTACTATGCCAAAGCCTGGCAGTTGTGGTTCTCCTATCCCATGACCCGCTTTCTGGTTGAGTTTGCCGAGAACGGCTCGGATCACCTCGTGTGTGCCGAGGTGACGGAGCTGATGGCCGTACGTATCCGCAACTTTGGTGGCGTTCTGCGGGAACTGGCCCCCGGAGCTTCGCTGGAACGCGATGATCTGAGGCTCGTCTACTGCCGCACAGCAAGCCGCCTTGCGTATTTGCTCTACGTGACCCGCGGATTGCTGCGCCGCGCCTGGAAAGTTCCGGGGATCGACCTTGCATACAGCACACGAGTCTCGTGCCAGTATCTTTCGGCCTCGGCTTCCAGAGAAGGCGCACCACAGTCACAGCCAAAAGTCTATGTCGAGGCAGACGGCGAACTGATCGGCACGCTGCCCGTTGAAATAACAACCATTCCAAATGCTCTGACGTTGCTGGCGCCTCCGCGCTAGATTCACTCCAAGTTGGCAATTGCCGAGCCAGCCAAATAGAATCCTTCAGACCCTTGGAACCCATCACACATTTCCTGACCGGCGCATGCATGGGCCGCGCCGGTCTCAACCGCAAGACGGCATTGGCCACAGCTGTGTTGACTCTCGCTGCAGAAGCGCCCGATCTCGACATCCTCAGCCGCTTCGGTGGCCGAGCGTTCGCCTTCGCTCATCATCGCGGATTCACGCACTCGTTCTTAGGGGTCCCGCTCGACGCCGCCGTTGTCGTCGGCTTCGTGTATCTGATCTGGCGTTGGCGTGGTCGCAAGGTGAAAGACCCAAACCTCCCGCCCCGCTGGGGATTGCTCTTCCTTTTCGCCTGCCTCGCCGGACTCAGCCACATTCTCCTCGACTTCACCAATAACTACGGCGTCCGACCGTTCTGGCCATTTTCCGAGAAATGGTATTCGTGGGACATCGTCTTCATCTTCGAGCCCGTCATGTTCGGATTCCTGCTGCTCGGGCTGATTGTGCCGTCGTTCTTCTCGTTGATCGACCGCGAAATCGGAGTGCGCCCACGCGGACCGCGAGGCCGAATCGCTGCAACCCTTGCATTACTCGGCGTGGTTTTGCTCTGGGGTGTGCGCGACTACGAGCACCGTCGCGCAGTCACCGCCCTTGCCGCGCGCACCTATGAAGGCGCCGATCCGATTCGAGCTTCCGCTTACCCCGCGATGGTGACTCCGTTTCGCTGGTACGGCGTCATCGAAACGCCCACTTTCTTTGCCCTCGCGCCCGTAAATTCCCTGGCCCCCGAGGTTGATCCCGAGGGCGAACTCGGCATCCGCTACAAGCCCGAGGAAACTCCGATTACGCTAGCCGCGAAAAAATCCTATCTCGGACGCGTGTACCTATCCTGGGCGCAATATCCCATTACGGAAACCGAAGTGCTCGATCCACCCGACGGCGGATACATTGTGTACTTCCAGGATTTGCGTTTTGTACAGTTGCCGAAGTTCCTGAATCGCAGCGGTGACACCCGCGGCGCGCTCGGCGCGGGCGTCCGCCTCGATAAGAATCTCAACGTGGTCGGCGATGTATACGGTTCAGGAGAAAATCGTGTGACCGTGCCCGAGCCGCACTAACGCGGACCCAAGTTGTTTTCGTTGAGGACAGGAGAGCCAGCCGCGTTTAAGGAGTGTCCATGGCAGACGACAGCGCAAGACGTAGATTCTTGAAATCGGCAACCGCAGGACTGGCCGGTGGAGCGCTGGTCGCGCTGCCGGTTGCCAGCTTTGCTGAGACTCCGGTTGGAAATGCGGCGCATGGCATGTACGACGTTACAGCATTCGGAGCCCGCGGCGACGGCAAAGTGCTCGACACTCCTGCAGTGAACCAGGCCATCGAAGCCGCAGCCGCGGCAGGAGGCGGAACTGTCATCTTCCCCGCCGGAACATATTTGTGTTATTCCATCCATCTCAAGAGCAACGTCGCGCTGCACCTTGCTCAGGGATCGATCTTGCTGGCCGCCGATCCGCCCGCCGAAGGCGAGAGCGGCGGCTACGATCTGGCGGAATCGAACCAGCCTTGGGAAAACTATCAGGATTTCGGCCACAACCACTGGCATAACAGCCTGATCTGGGGCGAAGGCCTCGACAACATTTCAATTACTGGCCCCGGACTCATCTGGGGCAAAGGTTTGAGCAGAGGCTGGGGCGCGGGTCCGAAAGCGGAGCAGCCTCGCGTTGGCAACAAGGCAATTGCCCTCAAGAACTGCCGCAACGTCCTCCTGCGCGATTTTTCCATTCTTCACGGCGGCCACTTCGGCATTCTCGCCACCGGCGTCGACAACCTCACCATCGACAATCTGAAGATTGATACCAACCGCGACGGCATGGACATCGATTGCTGCCGCAATGTTCGCGTCTCCAACTGCAGTGTCAACTCGCCCTGGGATGACGGAATTTGCCTGAAGAGTTCTTTCGCCCTCGGCTACGCCCGCGCCACGGAAATGGTGACCATCAGCGATTGCCTTGTAACCGGCAGCTACCAGGAAGGCACGCTGCTCGACGCCACCTTCAAACAATTTCCTGCCGATGAGAAAGTTCCACGCACGGGGCGAATCAAATTCGGAACCGAATCCAATGGCGGCTTCAAGAACATCACCATCTCGAATTGCGTCTTCGAGGGCTGCCACGGTCTCGCAATCGAGAGCGTCGATGGAGCCGTAATTGAAGATGTCTGCATTTCGAACCTCACCATGCGCAACATTTTCGCAGCGCCAATTTTTCTGAGGCTGGGTGCGCGCATGCGAGGCCCCGCGGGCGTTCCTGTAGGATCGATCCGCCGTATCATCATCAGCAACATAAGCTGTCTTAATTCGCCTTTGCCTCGGGTGTGTTCCATCATCACCGGAATTCCCGGCCACGCCATCGAAGACCTGAAGATCGGCGAAATTACCCTGCTTCACCAAGGCGGAGGCGATAGCCACGACGCGTCGCTGGTGCTTGCTGAAAAAGAGAAAGACTATCCCGAGCCCACCATGTTCGGGACCACTCCCGCTCAGGGTTTTTTTATTCGACACGTAACAGGCATAGAAATGAGCGGCGTCAAAATCGCATCCTCCAATCCCGACGCCCGTCCCGCCTTTGTGCTACAGGACGTTCGCAACGCCGATTTCCGCTACATCAAGGTTCCCGCGGAGCTCAAAGCGCCAGTATTCGTCCTCAACGGCGTCTCAGATATAAGCATCTTCAAGAGCAGGCCCGTGCCCGACACGGAACTCGATAAGATCGATCACAAAGACCTGCCTTGACGTAGTCGCCCTCCCGCGCCCAGAATAATGGTTTGAGGCTGGAGGTTTCATGCTGCCCTATCTATTCGTATTGCTCGCGATCGCGGTCCGTTTCCTGCCCTTCATCGGGCCATTGAACTTCCTGCCCCATGCCTGGCATTTCACTCCGCTGGCGGCGTCGCTTCTCTTTTTCGGAGCCCGCGGATCGCGGCGCCAGATGTGGATTCCGCTGGCGCTGCTAATCGCGACCGACGTCGTTCTCACCAAATTCATCTATTCGTATCAGATAACGTGGGATCAACTAGTCACGTGGGCGTGGTATGCGGCGATACTGTGGCTGGGAACCAACCTGCGTGAGAAATCCGGGCCCGTCCGCGTCGTGGCGGCCGCGCTTACCAGTTCGGTTTCTTTTTTCCTGATCAGCAATTTCGCAGCCTGGGCTGCGTGGCCCGATATGTATCCCAGAACCCTCCACGGTCTGATGATGTCTTACGCCGCCGGCGTCCCGTTTTTCCGCGGAACCGCCGTGGGCGATCTCTTCTTCTCCGGCGCATTCTTTGGAATGCCGGTTTTTCTGCTCGCGCTTTCCCGCTGGATGCACAAGACCTCCGGCGACCACATCGCCGCCGCGTAGGATTATGTGGGGACAGCCTTCGGCAGGCTCTCGGTTGTTCGCCGAGCGTAGCGAGGTGAGGTTCGTTCACTAAAGAGTCCGTTATTTGCCTTCAGATTGTCTTCGCCCTGCGTTTCTTGCTTCGCCGCATCAGCAGCCAAACCAGCACTCCCCCCGCTGCCGCCCCCAACAGCCAGGAAACATGCCGCCGGACGATAGCCCCCATCAGTCCCGCAATCTGCGGCCCGAACCACAGCGTCAGCAACGACAGAACCAGGAAGCGCACAAATCTGCCCGCGAAAACCGCCGCCAGAAAATCGCGGAACTTCATTTCAAACACCGCGGCAGCGAGCACGAAAATCTTAAAAGGCATGGGCGGCGGCAGCATTCCAGGAAACATCAGCGCCCAGAATTCGTGCTGCTCGAACGAGCGGTGAATCCGCAGGAAGCGTTCTTCTGAAATCCGTTTCCGCAAAACCTTCTCACCGCCCAGATATCCGATGATGTAAAGCGGTACGCTCCCCAGCGCCGAGCCTAGCGAAGCCATTACCACATAGAAGAGAAGCCGCTTGTGGTGCTGATGCACATACGCCGCCACAATGGCATCGACGGGCATTCCCAGCAGAGCCGAATCCGCAAAGGCGATCACGAACACGCCCCAAATTCCCAGATGCTGCAGCAGCATCCAAATCCATGCCGTGTACCGCGCCAGAATGTGTCCGATCGTTTTCAAAGGAAATTCAGTCTACGTGAAAACCCGCTCCCTATTCACACTGCCGAAACATTCCACCCTCACCCGCGCATAAACCCTTTGTTTACTCTCCGGTTACCTTGGTTACGATTGCACCGATTTTGATGCATATTTCATCACCTCGTAACATTCCCTTGCTACAACTAAATTGTGGATCTGCATGTCTACAACACGCTGATCCTTTCCGACCTGCACCTCGGTGCAGAGACCTGCCATGCCCGCGAAGCCACCCGCGTCCTCAAGGAAAATCGTTTTCAACGATTGATTCTTTTGGGCGACATCTTCGCCGATCTAAACTTCGCCCGCCTCACCAAAGACCACTGGAAGTTTCTCGGCTACATTCGCAAGCTCTCGAACCCCAAGCGCAATATCGAGGTCGTGTGGGTGGAAGGCAATCACGATCACGGACTCACCAACATCATGTCGCACCTCGTCGGCGTCCGCGTCTACCAGGACTACTCCTGGCAATTCAATGGACTCGAGCATCTCGCGATCCACGGCCATCAGTTCGATGGTTTCCAGGTCAACAACCTGCGCTTCAACAGGCTCGGCACTTCGCTTTATCTCAAGTTGCAGAAACTCGATTTCAAGAGCAAGCCGATTGCGCGTCTCATCGACCGGCTCAATACGCGCTGGCTCCGCATGTCGTCGAAGGTGTCCGCCGGAGCTTTGCACTACGCGCGCCAGCACAACGTCGATCGTATTTTCTGCGGCCACACTCACGAGGCCATGCACGTCGAGCAGGACGGAATTCAGTATTACAACTCAGGCGGCTGGGTCGATTCCCGCCTGACCTACATCACGGTTGACGAACAGGGGGTTTGCATCCATGAGTTTAACGAGCGTGAATACGAGCGAGCTGACGATTGTGATTCCAGCCAAGAACGAGGCCAAGCTGATTCCTCGTTTGCTGACTTCGCTGACGAATCAGGACTACTCGAAGATGTCGAGTACGAAAGTGTTGGTCGCTGATGCCAACTCCACCGACGGCACTCCGGAGATCGTCCTCGGCTTTCGTGACCGCCTGAACGTCAGCGTAATCCGCGGCGGAATGCCCTCGGTCGGACGCAACCTGGGTGCGGCCCACGCTGAAAGCACCTACGTCCTCTTCCTCGATGCCGACATAGAATTGGCGCATCCCTCCGTGGTGCGGCGCGCCGTCGAGCTGGCGCAACGCAAGCAGCTTCATTGTGTGACCACGAACATTCTTTGCCGCGATGGCAACTGGATCGACAAATTGTTTTATGCCGGTAACGATCTCTTCCAATACCTCTCTTGCCTTCATCACCCTTTCGCCACAGGAATGTTCATGGTGTTTGACCTGAGAAAATTCCACGAACTCGGTGGATTTCACGAGCAGGTTCTATTCGCCGAGGATTACCTGCTCAGCCAGCAGGTGGAGCGGAGTCGCTTCGGCATTGTCCGCGGCGGGGTCTACACCACCAACCGCCGCTTCAAGAAAATGGGACACCTGCGCGTGGGCTGGCTCTTCCTGAAGACCGCAATGAACTACTGGAACGAAAACTATTTTCTGCGCGATCACAAATACTGGCAAACCTAAAACCGAAACACAATTCCAGTCGATAACCGCACATTGTTCTGCGTCGCTCCAAACAAGCGCGTCTGCACGTAGTCTCCCTGAAAGCGCCACGCCAGCGGCTTGATAATTTTGTAATCCAGGCCGCCGCCCAGTGCAGTGGCAAACGAGTAGTCGGAGCCCACGCCCTCGCTGATATTCATATGCGCGCCTCCGAACAGACCTTCCACAAAGGGACGAAACCTCCCTGCGGGGAACGACACTCGCGGCCCAAACAGGAAGTTGTGCTCGGTGATGTTCGCGCTGACAGTGGGACATGAAGGTCCCGCTGGGCACACTATGGTAAGGTTCTGCGAGTCATAATGGCTGTCAAAATCAGCCACAAACCCGAGGAAGGGAATCACCTTGCCTTCGAACGACGCCTCCCACCCATTCGTTTTTGCCCGCCCCCAACCACCCGTATCAGGCTGCTGGTTGATGGACGACAAGTCCTCGCTGTAGTAGGAGTAGCCGAAGAAGACGTTGCCCCCTGGAACCTGGGCGCTGGCCAGACTTGCGAACAGCAGCACAACGAAAACCGCGGATCCGATTTGTCGCATACGTTCTTAAACCTTGACCTTTCCAAAACGACTGAAAATACGCAGCGCATTTTTGGATGCCTGCCGCCGAAATTTCGTCCACCCGAACTTGCCTGTTTGCGAGCGAGACACATCCCCCGCTCGAGAACCTGACACACAACGCCTCAACCCTGATTCAGGCGTAAAGTTTCGCGCGCAGGGCTACCCCGCCCTTTTTTTGACTGTGAATGATTCTCAGAAGCGCCAGACGAGCCCGACCGATCCCTTCACGTCGTTCTGGCTGGCGCTTAATAGATGGGAGTGCACGTAGTCGAACTGCACACGCCAGGAAAATTTCTTGAGGAAGAGGAACTGGAACTTGCGATCCACCCCGCCGCCAACGTCTTCGATGAGAGGATGAAAAGTCTGGCCGTCGGAAGTATTCTGCTGAAAACCGGCCATGGCATGCACGAACGGGCGCCATTTTCCGCGAGTCATCGAGATTCGCGGCCCGAGAACCAGGTTGTACTGCTGAACCCCCTGCCGGTAAAGGCCGCTTCCATCAATCACCACCCCAAAGTAGGAGTGACGGGGAAACGGCAAATCCTCAAACGAGGCATTCCATCCACGAAACGTAAGACGGTTCACCACATCGACGGAATCGGCGTATGAAACTCCGACGTATACGTTTCCACTTGGGATCAACTGAGCCCTCGATATAGTCGTGAACACCGTCAAGCTCAGGAATGCCACAACCACGGCAGCGGTTTTCGACACGAAAATGATTCCTCCCTGGCAAATATGCCAGCAGCAAATTCTACCTGAATGCGCGAAATTCGTTAGATGCAGGCCAGCGGAGACTCAGGATGCCCCATTCCGCCAAAATTGTGGCAGTGCAGAACTGGTACGCCCGACGCAAAAATTACTGTTTTTTTATGATTCCGAAACCCTTTCACAAGCGTCTATCTAATAACATGCAATCTACAAATGAACATTGGCAAACATGGCCGCAGTTGCACGATTGGGCTGCTCTTGCATTACCACTTAAGGAGTCGACGTTGAAACTGAGTTTGGAAACTCGAAATTGCGGCGATGTGATCATCGTTCACTGCCAGGGCCGCATCGTCTACCGTGACGAGGCCGCAGACCTAGCGCGTGTGGTCGGTGAGATACTCGAGAACGGAAGCAAAGTTATTCTCGATCTGGGCGGCGTCAGCTCCATCGACAGCGCCGGCATTGGCGAACTCGCTTTTTTGTACACCTGGGCGCAATCTCGAAACGCAGACCTGAAGTGTGCCAGTCCCGTCCCGTTCGTGCGCCAGTTGCTGGCCCTCACCAACCTCGATTCTGTTCTCGACATTCATCCCAGCGTGTGTGACGCGCTGGCCGCGTTCCAGCCCGGTGAAGTCTGCGCCGACTGCTGATCCCGCAGCAATTGGCAGTTAGCAATTAGCCGTCCGCAACATCAGTCGTCGCTAATTGCTAACCGCTATCTGCTTGCTTACTATTCCGGCTGGCGCGGCAATCCCGAACCTAACTCTCGCGTTGAAAGCGATAATTTCCCGCCCGCTCCAGCGCCACGGCCTCAGCCACTTTCAGAAACGCCCGCGCGGCGTGCGAGTGTCCCGCCTCTTTGCGGTAGATCAAGCGCAGCTTGCGTTGCACTCGCAGCTCCCGCACCGGAATGCGCACCAGTTCTCCCCGCGCCAGCTCCGCTTCCACGCTGATTTCCGGCATGAATGCCACTCCGTTTCCCATGGCGACGAATTGCTTGATGGCCTGCAGCGTCGGCAGTTCCAGGCCCATATGAAGCGGAGTTTTGTGCCTCGCAAAAGTCTGCAGCACTTTCTCCCGGTAGGGCGACGAAACAATATGCGCCACGAACGACTCCGCCCCCAGTTGGCGAATGCTCACCGCCCGCGCCGAAGCCAGCGGATGCTTCGGCGGCACCACCAGCACCAGTTCGTCCAGATACGTCACCACCGAGTGCAGCCGTGGCTCCTCCGGCTTATACGACAGTACGCCCAGCTCTGCGCTGTGCTGCAAAACGTCATCCGGAATGCGGCTGCCCAGCGCTCGCTGAACCGTGATCTTGATCATGGGATGCAGCCGCCGGAACTCCGCCAGTACCGGCAGCAGATAAAGCGCCGTGAATTCATTGGCCGCAATGATCAGCTTGCCCTTCTGTAACTCCCGCAGCGACGCCAGGGATTCGCGCGCATCCTGACGAAGGTTCAGCAGCTTCTCGGCGTATTCGTAGAGCACCTGCCCTGCGTCGGTGAGAACGCCCTCCCGCGACGAACGGTCGAACAGCGCTTCGCCCAGTTCGCTCTCCAGCTTGTGGATAGTCTGGCTCACCGCCGATTGCGTCCGGTACAGTTTTTCGGCCGCCCGGGAGAAGCGCTTTTCACGAGCCACTGCCAGAAAGACTTCGAGCTGCGAAAGTTCCATTTCCTGTCACCTTAATGTAAACTTCAATATTCATTAGCGAATCTTATTATAGAATAAGATCTAATGATGACTGAAGAATTATAAGTTTTGCTTCAGGCTCCCCGCCCCATACCATAGAGTGGAACAGAAATCCCAATAGCCATGGAACAGCTCCGTATCACCGTTTTCGACACCACCCTGCGCGACGGGGAGCAGTCCCCCGGTTGCAGCATGAACCATCAGGAAAAACTGCGGCTCGCGCACCAACTCGACCGTCTCGGTGTGGACGTGATCGAAGCCGGATTTCCCATCGCCTCCGATGGCGATTTTGAAGCCGTAAAAGCGATCGCCGCAGTCATCCGCCGCCCCATCATCGCCGGATTGGCGCGCGCCTGCCGGCCTGATATCGAGCGCGCCTGGGAAGCTTTGAGAGACGCTGCTCATCCTCGCATTCACGTCTTCCTCGCGACTTCCGACATTCACCTGAAGCACAAGCTCCGCATCACGCGCGAGGAATGCCTGGCGCAAGGCCGCGAGGCCGTCGCCTTTGCCAAATCGCTCTGTCCTGATGTCGAGTTTTCACCCGAAGATGCCACGCGCACCGACCCCGAATTCCTCTGCCAGGTGCTTGAGGCTGTCGTCGAAGCCGGTGCGACCACGCTGAATATTCCTGACACGGTCGGCTACACCGTGCCCGCCGAGTTCGGCGAGCTCATCGCCACCATCCGTAGCCGCGTGAAGGGAATCGAGAACGTTACGATTTCGGCCCACTGCCACAACGACCTCGGCATGGCCGTCGCCAACACCATGGCCGCCGTCTCCGCCGGAGCGCGCCAGGTCGAGTGCACCATTAACGGCATCGGAGAGCGCGCCGGCAACGCCTCGCTCGAAGAGATCGTGATGGCCATGCGGGTCCGCCGCGACCGCTATCCCTACGAGACGGCCATCGCCGCCGAACACCTGTTCCCCGCCAGCCAATTGCTCAGCGAAATCACCGGCGTGCCCGTACAGCCCAACAAAGCCATCACCGGACGCAACGCCTTCGCCCACGAAGCCGGCATCCATCAGGATGGCGTACTAAAAAATCCGCTGACCTACGAAATCATGACGCCGCAATCCGTCGGTGTGCCCGATTCCAAACTCGTGCTCGGCAAACACTCCGGCCGCCACGCCCTCGCCATCCGCTGCGAGCAACTCGGCTACCAGTTCGACCGCCGCGCCCTCGATGACATCTATCGCCGCTTCGTCCGGCTCGCGGACAAAATCAAGCACGTCGAAGATCATCACCTGCTCGAATTGATCCGCGACACACACAAGCCGGCCGCATCCGCCACTCCGCTGTTCGAGCCGCTTCAAACCGCCGCCGCCGCCAGCGTCTCCGTCCAGGAATCTCCCCGGCCATTTCCCCTGGCCCCGCAAACCAGTTCATTCGGTACTCCTGTCCCTGCCGCCGACCACCACCACGATCAGCAGCAGGAAGACTATCTCTGGGGCGTGTAGGGAATTGAGTAATTTGGTAATTTAGTGGTTGAGTAATTGTGACTGCTCGAATCACTCGGCCTGTTGGGGGTCTGTGCTCGTCTCACTGCCCGACTGAAAATTACACAATTACAAAATTTCCCAATTACAAAATCACCTCCATGCTCCTGAACCTCACCATCCTCCCCGGCGACGGTATCGGCCCGGAAGTCACCGAGCAAGCCGTCCTCGTTCTGCAAGCCACTGCTGACGCATTCGGCCACCAACTCCAGCTTCAAACGAAGAATATCGGCGGCGCAGCGTTAACAGCCGCCAACGATCCCCTCCCCGCCGATACAATTCAGGCTTGCCTCGCATCCTCCGCAGTCCTGCTCGGTGCCGTAGGCAGTCCCGCCTTCGATCACAATCCCCAACACCTTCGCCCCGAAGCCGGACTCCTGCGTCTGCGCCGCGAACTCGGCGCCTACGCCAACCTGCGCCCCGCGATTTGTTTTCCCGCGCTCGAAGATTGCTCTCCACTGCGTGCCGATCTCGTCCGCGGCACCGACATCATGATCGTGCGCGAACTCCTCGGAGGTCTCTATTTCGGAGAACCGCGCTCCATTGCAGGCCAGCCCGGTTCCCGCGTAGCCATCAACACTATGACCTACGGCGAGCCCGTGATCGAACGCATCGCCCGCGTAGCCTTCGACCTCGCAGTGAAGCGCCGCAAGAAGGTTCTCTCCGTCGATAAAGCCAATGTTCTCGAGTGCTCCCGCCTGTGGCGCGAGGTCGTCACACGCTGCGCCAAGGATTATCCCGGCGTGCAGCTCTCCCACATGTACGTCGATTCCGCCGCCATGTCGCTGGTCCAGCGTCCCAAGGATTTCGACGTGATCCTCACGGAAAACATGTTCGGCGATATCCTCTCCGATCAGGCCGGTGGAGTAGTAGGCTCGCTCGGCCTGCTGGCCTCGGCCAGTATCGGAGGCCCGGTCGGCCTGTTCGAGCCCGTCCACGGCTCCGCGCCCGACATCGCCGGCAAGGGAATCGCCAATCCCCTCGGCGCCATCCTCTCCGCCGCCATGCTGTTGCGCCATTCGTTCGAATTAGAACGCGAAGCCGCGTGCATCGAGAATGCGGTCACTGCCGCTCTGAATCGAGGCTATCGCACCACGGATCTTGCCCGTGCCGGACAAAATCCAGTTTCAACTTCGGAAATGGGCCGTCGCGTGGCAGTAGAGGTGCAAAACGGAGTTACGAATGCCGGAAGAACTGTCGTTCCGTAAGTTGGGCCCGATGCGTCGCCTGAGTCACACGGAGGGCACGTTGGTCCGTCGGCTTCTCCAGCAAGCAGAAGGCGACAATTCCGCACTGCTGGGCCGTCTTGATTCTCTGGATGTTCAGGAAATGCCTGACGGCGGCATGGGAAGCCTGTATTTTTCCTCCCCCAGTAAGTCTGCGCAAGCACGCCGTCTCGGACATCGAATCGCGGAGCTTCAATTCGACGATGCAGACGGCGTCCCCGTCATAGCCTCGTTAAACGTTGATCAGGACGGCGATTTGTACGAGTTGGATGTGTGGAAGGTCGACTTCAAGCCGGTGATTCGATTGAGCCCGCCGCCAATAGGGACTGGGTAGGTATGCGCTATCTCTACCCGGCGACATCTTCCAACATGGCTGCCCGAAGCAAAGCATTGATTCTGGTCTGATATCCCTTGCCTTGCTCTTGCAGCCAGGCAACGACGTCGGAGTCCAACCTGACGGTGAGCTGCCGCTTCACAGGGCGGTAAAACGGATTGCGTACAGCGTGTTTCCAAAAGCGGTCTTTGAGAGGCGGGATGTCGGAATAATCAATCTTGTCATCGGGCATGGTGGCTAGGGCCGCGACCTGGCGTCTCTGCCTGGCAGTCAACGGACTAAGAGTAGTTCTTTTGACGCTCTTTTTCATAGCGCTTCCTCTCCCTCCGGTTAGCCCGCCGGGCGGAAATGATGCGAATCATCTCGTCTCGCTCATCATCGTCGAAGTCAACAGTGTGGGCCACCAACAGCAGCAAGATGCCGTTTACCGCTCCGATCGTTTGCCACCGAACTTCGCCGCTCTCAATGCGATCCTGTTCAACCAGGGCATCCGGATCGCTGAAGACTTGCCGGGCGATCTCGAAGCTGACCCCATGTTTTCGGCGGTTGGTCTGCTCCTTGGCACTATCCCACTCGAACCGTGTCATGCCATGCCATTATTATAGCTACAGTCATGTAACTACACAACTGAGCGTTTATTGGATTTGGCTTGGGTTAAACTCTCGGAGCTGGTCTTCCCGGCAGCGTCTTGACTGGCTGCACGCTCACCGTGGAAGCGCCGTCATACTTGCCCGTCAAGTCATACCAGCGGATGCGCAACATCTCCTGGAACATGCGCGCTCCGTCCAGCAACGGATGAATCCGCGTATCTCCGCTGTGTCCCCAAAGCACCGGAACTTCCTCCACGCGAAATCCAAACTTCCGCGCCAGGAAAAGAATCTCCGGATCGAAGCCCCAGCGCTCGATGCGCTGCAATGGCAAAATCGTCTGTGCCGCCCGCCGAGTGAAAGCCTTGAAGCCGCATTGCGTATCTTTGAATTTCAGGCCAAGAATAATCCGCAGCAACAGATTGAAGACTCTTCCAAAAGCCTGCCGCAGCAGCGATTGCCGTTGCGTCTGCAATTCCGCTCGCAGCCACCGCGAACCGATGGCAATGTCCGCTCCCGCCGCCAGCGCCTCCAGCAACTTTGGCATCTCTTCAATCGGCGAAGATAAATCCGCGTCGCTGAACACAACCACGTCTCCCAGCGCTTCCAGCATGCCATGGCGCACGCTGTAGCCTTTGCCGCGGTTGCCCGGATTCTCCACCAGCCGCAACCTCGAATCCTTCGCCGCAAACGTCCGCACCAGCTCTGCCGTATTGTCGCGCGAGCCATCGTTCACAACGATCACTTCGGCATCCCATCCCTGTTCGCGAACGTACGCCAGCACCTTCGCCAGAGTCGCCTCCAGGCGGCTGCCTTCGTTGTACGCCGGAATGACGATGCTGTAAGTCATATCCATCATCTATTAGATGCCGCAAGACACTGCGCCATTGTACGTCGTAAACAGCCGGTCGAGGAGACAGATAACCCAAAATCCCGCATCCGATTACTGAGAACTGAGAACTGAGAACTGAGAACCGAGAACCGAGAACTGCTTCCTCACGCCACGCTGCGTTTCTCCGCAAGCATGCCGAAAAATTCATTCACAAGTTCCGCGTCCCACAAGCCCTGGCGGGCTTCCTCGCGCATAGTCTGCGCGGCCTCATCGTGCGAGAGCGCGGGCTTGTAGGGCCGCGTGGTGCGCAGCGCATCGTAGACGTCCACCACCTGCAGAACCCGTGGCAGCAGCGGAATCTCCCCTGCCCTCATTCCATCGGGATAGCCCGACCCATCCGCATGCTCATGATGATGCCGAATGATCGGCAGCACCAGCCGCAACGATTTCAGCGGCTTGCAGATGTTCTCCCCCGTCACCGGATGCAGCTTCATGATCTCCCACTCCTGCAGCGTCAGGTCGCTGCCCTTCTTCAAAATTGCGTCCGGCACAGCAATCTTGCCCAGGTCGTGCAAATACCCGCCCCGCTGCAAGGCGACAATCGAATCTTCATCCAGCCCCAAATGCCTTCCCAAATCCACCGCCCTCGCGGCCAGTCGCTCGCAGTGCCCTTCCGTATAAGGATCGCGGCCTTCCACAATCAGCCCCAGCGTGCAAAGCACTGAATCTGCCGTCTCCAACTCATCCGTAAATTCTTTTACCCGCAACAGCGACTTCACCCGCGCCGTCAACTCCTCCGCCAGAACTGGTTTGTTCAGGAAGTCGTCCGCTCCTGCTTCAATCCCGCGCACCTTGTCCGAGCTGTCAGTCAATCCTGTGATCAGGACGAACGGAATCAGCCGCGTTGCCGGGTCGCTTTTCAGTTCGCGGCACAACTCGTAGCCCGATTTCCCCGGCATCCTCACGTCGGAGAGAATCAAGTCCGGCGCCTGCCGCCGCACCTCGGCCTCCGCCTGCTGCGCATCGGCCGCCGTTACAACTTCGTAGCCGCGCATGCCCAGCAACTGGCTCATCAGTATTGCAATCCCGGGATTGTCATCCACCACCAGAATCCGTGGAGCCTGCCGCCCTGCGCACAACCCGCCCATATCTTGATCAGAAGCCTTGCTGCGCGAGGAAGTTGTCTGGCTCAGGCCGCGCGCCGCTGGACGGGGATCGTGAGGAGAACTCATTTTTGCAGTTGACTTCCTATTCTCAATTCTACTGCAATCTCGACCCGCCGTTGCGACGCGTGACCCAATCGCGCCGCAAGAACGCGCCCTCCCGGCGTTTACCGTCCCGCGTTGGAACGCGTCGCCCAGATTTGTGACCTCTAACCTTGTCCGCCGACCAGTTCCATGCTTAACCTCGGTCATGATCCAACACTCGATATCTCAATTTCTCGCCCGGATCGCGCTTGCATTCGCGCTTGTCGTAGCTCTAGTGAGTGTTGCACCCTGCGCCACCTCCAAGCCCCACACCGTTTCTTTCGGCAAATGGACTTCCGTCCAATGGTTCCCCGAGGCCGCTTCCGGCACAGCCGATGACAAGCCGCTCACCCTCAAGGTGCGCCCGCTTCTGGTGGACGCTCGCGTGAAAGAATTTACTCTCGGCCCCGCTCACGACATCACGGATCGCTCATTTGTCGTGCGGCGCGCCTTCCGCGTCAATGACAGCCTTCCCCAGGAATCTACCGCGCCACGCTGGCAATGGCAACGCGGCGGATGGCTTCTCGTCGACCGCGTGACCGGTCGCATTTCCCCGCTTACTCTTCCCGAGTTCGACGTCGCTTACTCCGACGTCAGTTGGTACCGCGACTACGCCGCTTACTGTGGCGTCTCCGATGACAGCAAGCAGATTTATGCGGTGGTCGCTGAAATCAATCGCCGTAAGCCGGTAGTGAAATGGCTGATAGAAGAAGTGAAAGTCGCGGCCGAAACTCAGCAAGGGCCGATTCCAGATTCAGCCTGCAAGCTACCCGACTGGCAACGATCTCCAGCCCGCGTGACCTTCGAGGCAAAGCCGTCGACAAAGCGGACCTACATAATTCGCGGCCACTCCGTCGACCTGATGGCCGTAGAAGAGGACGACGAAGAAGCCGCGAAGTAGCCGCGAAGTAGCTTGGAGACAATATGCGAAAAACGCCAGCCCCTATGACGTCTGCTCTCGCAAGGGGGTACCAGATGAAACTTTTGAGGAACTTATTCCCACGAACTGCGCTGTTGCTTGGGGTGGCCCGAACCCTGATAGTATTCCCGCTGTTCGTCCTTGCGGCGCAGGGGCAACAGAACCTTTACGTCGAGACGAACCTTCCGAACACGCACCCACTCAAGAGGGAACTGGTTGAGAAGTTGAAACAGTCGGGGAGGGTGACGATCGTTACCCTGCCAGAAAAGGCCGACTTAATCCTCATCCTGGATCAAACCGGGCGAAGCCTCGGAGCGTGCGCCAGCATTTGGCTTCACAGTGAATGCGGCCACCGAGGGCGAGTGGTTCTGAAGAACCGTCAGACCGGGGAGGAAATGTGGAGCGAAGAAAAAGGCGGGGGTTGGCAATGGAGTGGATGGAGCGACACCAAAGTGGGCCGCAAGTTGGGGGACGATATGGTCAAGTTCCTGAGCCAGCATCCACCTGATGTCGGCTCTGGTTCGCAGGAGCAGATACAGGAAGGCGCCAACCTGCCAAAACTCTAAAGCGCCCCCGAAAATGGCGGTGTACTCGCTAACGCACCAGCTCTCTGTTCAGCCCGACCAACACAGTTCGAGGATAGTAGTAACTCTTGGTTGAGAACCGAGGTATCTACCCTGCTTCCACTGCCGGCAATTCCTCCGCCACCGTCCTCTCTTTTACCTTCGCGCTCGTAACCAAAATCACCGCCAGCACCACAATTACGCTTCCCATCGCAATGTAACGATCCACTCGCTCATGCAGAATCAGCCAGCCCAAAAAGACCGCGACCACCGGATTCACATACGCATACGTCGACACCTTCGACGTCGGAACGTGCTCCAGCAGCCAGATGTAAGCCGTATATCCGATCCACGACCCGCACACCACCAGATACAACACCGCGCTAACCCCGCGCGTCGTCCAGGTAACCCGCGAGAAATCTCCCACCGCCAGAGCAAACAAAAAGTTCGCGCCGCCCGCCGCCGTCACCTGCCATCCTGTCGCGCTGAACACGTCCATGCCCGACTGCCAGCGCTTCGATAGCACCGATCCCAGAGCCCATGAAAACGATCCACCAATCAGCCCCAATGAAGCCCACAACTCCCGCCGCCCCAGCGCCGAAGTCGAGTGCAACTCCGGCCAAAATAATACCAGCAACCCCGCCATTCCCAGAGCCAGCCCAGCCTTCCCGCGCCCCGATATGCGATGGTGGCCCAGCAGCAACGAATCCAGCACCAGAAACCACAACGGCGTAATGGCGATGATCAGCGCCGCCAGCCCCGACGGCACCGAAAGCTCTGCCCATGACAGCGTCAGGTTTCCGCCCATCAGCAGCAAAACCCCCACCACTGCCGCCAGCGCAATCTGCCGCGTCGAATACCAGATTCTGCGCCCCGTCGCCGCGTACACCGCCAGCATCACCACCCCGGCAATCGAAAACCGCACCCCGCACATCAGCGCCGGAGGAATGCTCTGCACCGCAATATCAATCGCGAGATACGTCGAGCCCCAAAACAAATACACCAGCCCGAAGGCAAGAATCACCGCAAACCGGCTTGGGCTCTGCGCTTTAGACATTGTGGGCGAAGAAAATCTAGAAGGAAGTTAAAAGATATCAGACGAACTGGGATACAAAGCGAATTCTAAACATGCGTTGTCATCTTGAGCGGGGAAACGTGATCCGCGAAGCGGAGCATGCGTCGGAGTCGAAGGATCCCTACTATCTTCGCGTCGACTGCGGCCCGAAGGATCCTCTACAGCTACTTCAGCTTCTCGTACTCCGTCCTCGCCCTCTTCAACACGGGAACATCCGCATCCGCATCTTTCCAAACTGCGAAAAAATCTTGATATGCGACCTTCGCCTTTGCAGTTTCCCCCTGCAGCGCATAAGCGCGCCCCAATCCCAAATGAGCCAGCGAATAAAGCACGCTGGTTGGTCCAACCCCGCGATGGTCGAGAATTTTCTGATACTCTGCCGCCGCCTTGACGCCGTCATGCGAACGCAAAAAAGCTTCGCCACGAGTGTAGATGACCACGAAGGTGTTGACGGCACGCCGCTCCGAACCGAGTTCGTAGGTATGGGCGGAATCCAGCGCCGCAACCGCCTGCGCAGGCTGGTTTCGCCCCAGGCTGATCATGGCTTGGGCCGCAGGAAGCTTCACTTGGTTGAGCAGAGTATCGTAGGGAAACTCCTTGCTCAAGTCTGTCATCAGCTTCTCGGCCCGCGCCGTGTCTCCCGTCAGGGCAAACACGAGCGTAGCGTCTCCACGCACATCCGGGCCTACGGAAAGGGCGAGCGCCGCACTCATTGTCTGGCGGGCCTCCTGCCCGAAACCTGCCTCGGCATCGCAAACTGCCTCGGCCGTTAAATTTGACGCCGCCCAGTCCTTATTTCCGCGAGCCTGGGCGCTGGCCGCGCCATGCCCAAGAGTCGCGCGCGCGCTGGTTATCTTTCCCTGCGCGCATTCGCCTTCCCCGCGCAGGAGATCAATGATCGGTTCATATACTTTGCCGGCTGCTTGCGCGACCTCCTGCTGCATGGCGCCCTGGTCGCCCCGAGCGAAGGCGACCCAGTAGAGCATCATGTGGAGAGACCAGGGATCGATCTTTTGTGCGATGGCCTGCTCCGCCACCGTCTTCTCTTCATCGAAACGATTCAGGTACTGATAGGACGCAGCCGCATTCTGATAGGCGTAGGGATCCTTGGCATCAAGCCTCATCGCCGCGCTGGCGCTCGCCAGCGCCTCGTCGTAGATCCCCAGATCCTGATCCTCCAGCGACAGGTTGTCCAAAGGAACGTCGTCGCGCGGATACGCCTGAATCCACTGTTTAAGAGTCTCTCGATCCTTTTCGACCTGTCCCCTGAACGTTCCGTAGTAGTGCGAGGAAATATAAAACCTTTCGCGCTCGCTCGCTCGCTCCTTCGCATCGAACGCCTTCTGTATATATTCAAACGCATCTTTGCTGTTGCCCGTGTTGCTGCTGGCCACTCCCAGGGTGGCCAGCGCCATGGCAAAATTCGGGTCGAGTTCAACCGCCCGCTTCAGGTGCGGAATCGCAGCCTCATCGTTGAACTGCCCGTGAGCAGCCTCACCCAGGCTGAACTCCTTCAGAGCATCCAGCGAAGATGTGGTGGCTGCCTCCAGCGGTGTATCGAACTTCTGCACCGATCCGATCGATTCGCCCAGCTTCTCGCGCAAGCTGGAGGCCGCATGGTCCAGCGACTTCAGCACCTGTTCCTTGCTGTCCGCTTCCGCCTGCTCGCGGGCCAGCGAGTCCCCATTCTGCGCATTCACCGCTTCCAGTGTGATCACGTAATGGCTGCCCAGGCTGGAAATGGATCCTAGCATCATGGCCTTCACGCCCTCGCGCAGGCATATTTCACGCGCCACATCGCTGGTCACGCGCTCGTCCCCCGAGCGCCCCATGAACTTCAACGCTTCGTGAATGCGAGACTCGGGAAGAATGTTCAGATAGGGCGACTGCTCCAGTTGCACAGCCAGCGCCTGCTTCAGCGTCCCGTCAAAGACCGCGTCGCCGGTAGTGTTGATGAAATCGGCGAGCAGGATGCTGTCTTTCTCGGTCAGCTTCGCGGAATGCCTCGAGCGTAAATACAATCCTCCGGCAATCAGTGCAGCCAAAACAACCAGGCCCACGGGCGCAAGAATCTTCCACTGCTTCTTTGCCGGAGTGGCGAC
This sequence comes from Candidatus Sulfotelmatobacter sp., assembly GCA_050012155.1. GTDB lineage: Bacteria > Acidobacteriota > Terriglobia > Terriglobales > Acidobacteriaceae > Sulfotelmatobacter. The sequence continues at coordinate 31,740 of JBEKHS010000009.1, forward strand.
GCCCGGCGCAGCGCTCACGCCGCTTGCAGATGCGGCTGCCACTTTTTCCAAGCTAGATCCCAGCCCCGCCCGCGCCACTGCCTGCGGACCCGTTTCCTGCGCGACCGCAACCGAACCGGAACTCGCAACCACCGACCGCCCGCTCTCCGTGTCCCGTTTCAGCCGCTGCAGGTCGGCGCGAATATCCGCCGCATGCTGATAGCGCAGGTTGCGGTCTTTCTCCAGCGCCTTGTTGATGACGTCTTCCAGCTTCGCCGGTACGTCCGGATTCAGTCGCAGCGGAGAGACCGGAGCTCGATCCAGAATGGACTGAAAAATAAGCGCAGAAGTCTCTCCGCGGAACGGCAACGTGCCGGTGCTCATCTCGTACAACACAACCCCGAAGGAAAAAAGATCGGTCCGCGAGTCAAGCTCTTTGCCCTTCGCTTGCTCTGGGGACATATACGCGACCGTGCCCAAGGTCGACCCAGGGCTGGTCAGGTGTTCCTCGATCGCCACATCCGTCGCCGCCGTTACCTCGGGCAGGTTCGTCGTCGTCGACGAATCTACCTTCACCTTTGCCAATCCAAAATCCAGAATCTTCGCATGCCCGCGCTTGGTGACGAAAATATTTGCCGGCTTGATGTCGCGATGCACAATGCCTTCGGTGTGCGCCGCGTCCAGCGCATCGGCAATCTCGATCCCCAGGGCAAGGATCGTTTCCATCTCCATCGGACGAGCGCCGATCAGGTGTTTGAGCGTAGCCCCGTCCAGAAATTCCATGACGAGATATGCGCGCCCGTTCTCCTCGCCGATGTCGTAAATCGTGCAGATGTTGGGATGATTGAGCGCCGATGCCGCCCTCGCCTCGCGCCGGAAGCGCTCCAGCGCCTGCCGATCCTGTTGCAGATCTTCCGGAAGAAACTTCAGGGCCACAAAGCGGCCAAGCCGCGTGTCCTCGGCCTTGTAAACCACGCCCATGCCGCCGCCGCCGAGCTTTTCGATGATCCGGTAATGGGAGATGGTCTGATCGAGCAAGGTGGATAGCCCCGCCGCAAGGGTGCAGCCATGCTAAGGCCCAACCTGCCGGAAGTCAAAATGGCAAAGCATTTATGTGTGACTTATGTTGGGGCAGCTGCCCTCGGCTGTCCGCCAGGCGGAGCCCAGCATTCACTGACCCCTGACCCCTGACCACTAGTCACTGCCCCAGGGGGTTACGCCACGCAGCGCCGCAAGCTATAATGTCTTAGTGATGTCGACGGTAAGCGATGCTGCGCAAGAACCCCAATTCGCATTTGCCCGAGTGCTGGCTGCACTGTCTCGTCTGCCCGCGCCGTTACCGGGCCAATCTGCCTTCGCGCCTGCGCCCCAGTCTCTTCGGTAGCGACTAACCAATCCTCCGCCAGATTCGCCTCGGCCCATGTTTTCTGACACGTGCGTCTGAACCAAGCCGCGTGTCCCGAGGCCGCACTAACTGATCACTGGCCACCAACCACTGGCCACTGCCTTACGGAGGATTCCAATGACCACGAAAACCATGACCGCCGCCGCTCCCGAAAAAGCCCTCGGACCAAAACTCAAGACCGCCCTGCCCGGCCCCAACGCCCAGCGCGTCCTCGCCGGCGACCAGCAGTATATTTCGCCGTCCTATACCCGCTCCTATCCGCTCGTCGCCAAGAGCGGACGTGGCATCGTCATCACCGACATCGATGGCAACGAGTTCTACGACTTCTCCGCCGGCATCGCCGTCACCTCAACCGGCCACTGCCATCCCCACGTCGTCGCCGCCATTCAGAAGCAGGCCGGCGAGTTGATCCACATGTCGGGCACCGATTTTTATTACGAGAGCATGGTCACGCTCGCCGAGCGCCTCTCGAAGATCGCGCCCATGGCCGGCCCGCACAAGTTTTACTACGGCAACTCCGGCGCGGAGGCCATCGAGTGCGCCCTCAAGCTCGCTAGGTATCACACGAAGAGACCCAACGTCATCGCATTCTTCGGGGCGTTTCACGGACGCACCATGGGCGCGCTTTCGCTCACCGCGTCGAAACCCCAGCAACGGCGCCGCTTTTCGCCGCTATTGCCCGGAGTGACTCACGTCCCCTATCCCGATCTCTACCGCGGACGCAAAGACTCCACGCAAGATCCCGACGCCTTCGCGCTCAGCTGCGCCCGCTTCATCGAAGAAAAACTTTTCAAGACCACGCTGCCTCCCGAAGAAGTCGCCGCCATCTTTGTCGAGCCCGTGCAGGGTGAGGGCGGATACGTGGTCGCGCCCACCATCTTCATGCAGGAGCTGCGGCGCATCTGCGATCGTCACGGCATTCTCCTTGTTCTGGATGAGGTCCAGAGCGGCATCGGCCGTACCGGCAAGTGGTGGGCGGTCGAGCACACCGGCGTCGAGCCCGACATGGTTTGCATGGCGAAGGGACTTGCCTCCGGCATGCCGCTCGGCATCACCATGACGCGCTCCGAAATCATGGACTGGGTTCCCGGCTCGCACGCTTCAACTTTCGGCGGCAATCCCGTATGCATCGCGGCCGCCATGGCTACGCTCGACGTAATCGAGCAAGAGCATCTGCTCGACCACACCACCGAAGTAGGCGCGCACATGATGAAGCGCATGTCCACCTGGCCCGCAAAGCACAAGCTGGTAGGCGATGTCCGCGGCCGCGGCCTGATGATCGGCGTCGACATCGTGAAGGACAAATCGACCAAAGAGTACGCCAGCGCCGAGCGCGACCTGATTATCGAGAAGGCCTTCGAACATGGCGTGCTGTTCCTCGGGTGCGGACCAAGCACTATCCGCCTGTGCCCGCCGCTGGTCGTGACCAAAGAAGAAGCCGACGTTGCCATGGACGTGCTGGAAGAGTGCATTCAGGAAGTGGGCAAGTAGAAGCCTCGTGTGGTTGGGATAGGCCATATGGGAGCGGGCGACTCGCCCGCTCTCGCCGGGGGCCAGGCCAGGGCCAGTCCCGCGCACTCCAATAATTCGAAGTAGTACTTTCGCGGCGGGCGCTTTTCAGCTATGGTTTCTCCCGTATGGCTCCGCCTCAAGTTGTCCTGGACTTGGTTGCGCGTTTCGCGCGAAATGCAGACGTATACCGCGCGTCCTTGAACGAGACTGAGGTGCGCGTTCAGTTCGTCGACCCGCTCTTCGAAGCACTGGGCTGGGATATCCATAACAAGCAGGGGTATTCAGAAACCTACAAGGATGTTATTCATGAATACAGCCTCAGGAGCGGCGCTCATTCTGAGGCCCCGGACTACTGTTTCCAAGTTGGCGGGACACGCCAGTTCTTCGTCGAGGCCAAGCGTCCCGCCGTCAGCATCAGCACCGATCCATCTTCCGCGTTCCAGCTGCGCAGCTATGCGTGGACCTCAAAGCTGGCTTTATCCTTGTTGACGAACTTCGCAGAGTTAGCGGTCTACGACTGCCGGAAGGCCCCCCGCGCACAGGATAGCGCATCGGTCGCACGCGTTGATCTGTTCACGTTTGAGCAGTATCCGGAACGCTGGGACGAGTTGGAGGCTCGATTCTCGAAGGAAGCCGTCTATCAGGGATCGTTCGACCGCTACATCGAGTCAAGCAAGCTCAAGAAGGGAACGGCGGAGGTGGACGACGCTTTCCTTGCCGAGATCAGGTCCTGGCGCAAGGATCTGGCCTCAAACATCGCACTCCGCAATCCCGATCTGACCGAACGCGAGCTCAAGGATGCCGTTCAGCGAACCATTGATCGAATTATTTTCTTGAGGATTTGCGAGGACCGGGGAATCGAGAAGTACGGACAGCTGCAGGACCTTCAGCAGGGCGATCACGTTTACAGGCGCCTTGTTACAATTTATGAGCGTGGAGATGAAAAGTACAACTCCGGCCTATTCCACTTCACGAAGGAGCGCGACCGGGCGGAGGCCCCGGACGTTCTCACGCCGAAGCTGAGAATCGACGACACCCGGCTTAAGTTGATCCTCAAACGGCTGTACTACCCTGAGAGCCCTTATCGCTTCTCGCACTTTCCGGCGGAAATACTGGGCCAAGTGTACGAGCAGTTCCTCGGGCAGGTGATCAGGCTCACGCCAGGGCATCAGGCTCGCGTGGTGCCCAAGCCAGAGCTGAAAAAAGCCAGCGGGGTGTATTACACGCCCGCATACATTGTCGACTTCATCGTCCGACAGACAGTGGGGAGATTAGTAGAGGGCAGGACTCCCAAGCAAGTAAGCAAGATACGGGTTTTGGACCCAGCTTGCGGGTCCGGGTCCTTTCTACTCGGCGCATATCAGTTTTTGCTCAATTGGCATCGTGACCAGTATCTCGGAAACGGCGAGGAAGCCAAGAAAAGGGTGCTGTATAGGACCCAAGGTGGCGAGTGGCATCTCACGATGTCGGAGAAGAAACGGATCCTGCTGAATAACATTTATGGGGTAGATATCGACTCCCAGGCCGTTGAGGTCACTAAGCTTTCTCTGCTGCTGAAGGTTCTGGAGGGGGAAAACGAGCAAACCCTGGGCTCCAACCTACGACTCTTCCACGAGCGCGCATTACCCGACCTCGGAAACAACATAAAGTGCGGCAATTCTCTGATCGGGTCGGACTTTTATAAGTACGCACAGCTTCTCTCCCTTAGCGAAGAAGAGCGATTGCGCATCAACGTATTCGACTGGGAGGGCCGACACGGGTTCCCCGAGATCATGAGCGCCGGAGGGTTCGACGCCGTGATCGGCAATCCCCCTTATTCCTACCGGAATGCGACAGAAGAAAAGCTCCGGCCCTACTACCTCGATCAATTCAAGAGCGCCGAGGGAAACTTTGAACTATACAAGTTCTTTGGTGAGCGAAACCTTCATCTCTGCCGGGCTTCGGGCTTCGTCGGCATGATTGTCTCGGCGACATTCCTTGTGCAGCCGACCTTCGGCCGCCTGCGTAAGGTCCTGTTGGAAGACAAGATAGTAATGCTGGCCCCGCTCGGCCCAAGCGTCTTCAAGAGTGCGACGGTGGACACGTCGATCCTCGTTGTCGAAAAGGGGCGACCTGCCAACGAGCAGGAGGTTCTGATCGTGGCGCCCAAATCGCCTCTTGACTTGCCGCGGACCCCGGCGTACTCGGTTCACCAGCGGCGATTCTCCGCCAATTCCGGATCGGTCTTCGACTACAAGCTGGGGGAGGAGGCGGCGGAAATTGCCCAGAGGCTTTTGCGCTCTTTCCCCGCGATCGAGCGGGGCTACGAATTCGGGGTTGGAATCAACACGGGGTACATCCGTGACGAACTCGTGGCTGGCCGTCGCATCGACGCCCGATACCATAGGATGGTTCCGGGCTCCGGAATCTCCCGGTATGGCGCTGTCGAGACTGACGGCTGGATCATGTACGATCCGGAGTTCGTCCGCGCTAGAGGGAACCTCGGGCGCACGCTGCCTTCCGAACACCTGTTGAGTTCCGAGAAGATCCTAGTCGTCAGAACCCGTAATCTCTCGCTGAAACGGCGCGTCATCGCGACAATTGACTCCAGCGGCGCTTACAACTTGAATCGTCTCTCGAACATCGTGGCTCGGCGTGGATACAGTCTTCGTGGGTTGCTCGGCATCCTCAATTCGGAGCTATTCCAGTGGCTGTTCTCGACTCGATTCTTCGACTACGAGATCAAACCCGTATATCTCCGATCTGCACCCTTGGCTGACTCGAACGACGCGGGGCTGATAGGCCTAGTGGAGGAGATGATCCGGCTGAATAGCAGGCTGGCTTCTGCCCGCACACCGCATGACCACGCTGCATTGCAGCGGCAGGTGGAGAGCACGGATCGCAGCATTGACGCCCTGGTTTACCGGCTTTACGGCCTCGACAGCAAGGAAATTGCCGCCATTGGAGCGTGAGCCATGCGTGGCCTATTTCCTGCGGGCTTGCCCCGGACTTACGTCTGGGGTTATTGTCTGCCGCCCCTCCGGGGTTCTCTTTTCTCCGGTTTCGGGCGCAGTAAGCCCCACGCCTCTTTGTAGACTTCGCAGTAGTAGCAGTCGCTCTTGAAGGGCTGCATGGGAAAAAGCATTGGCCCGGTGGGATTTTGGCCGCCGTTGAAAAGGAGCCAGGCTGGGATGAGGTACCAGGTTCGCTGGGGGACGACGTAGGCCGCGAAAAAATCGAGCATATCGGGGGTGTAACGGCGGCCGTTATAGTTGGTGCTGATCTGGCATCGGTATCCGGTGCTGACGCGGTAGCTGGTGGACTTGACCTGGACCCTGACGACACGGTTGCCGAAGTTGAGGGCGACGTCGAAGGGCTGGGAGTCTCCCCACGGCTTGAGGACCGTGTAACCGCGGCCAAGGGCTTCGGCTATGAACTGGGCTTCCACCCACTCGCCGCGTTCTTTGTAGTTCCTGAACTTGGGCATGCTACTCCTAGAGCTGTTGCGGAATCGAGACCCGGCTGCAAAAGAAAAGGCGCAGCCCATGGGCCGCGCCTTGTTTGTAGAAATTCGTTTTCCTAAAGCTTTAACCTATATAACTATTATATCACGCTGCAAGGGGCAAGTGCGACACGCTTTCGGACAATATTTGCTCAGTGTTGTGAGCAACTTAAGCTCGATTGTGTACCAGTGGGCCATTGACAGCTTTTCGGCCAGTTCCCGCTTCGGGAGGGAAACGCGTCTTTATTCCGAGAGTTGTTAGATGTCACATCCTTCCAGTTTTGATCCGGGTAAAGTTAATTTGAGGGATTCCACTTGCCTTCTCGACCCATGCTCCTGCGACGCGCATTTTCCGGACGTGCATTCTCCGGACGCGCATTTTCCGGGCGGCCCACGCGTGCAATTTTGCGGCTTCTGGATTGGCTCGCAGATCACACTTTGCCCGCCGAGAAAATTGCCGCTCATCATCGCACCGGCCGTCGCGGAGAAGAGGCCGCTTACTTTCATCTTCGCAAGCTTGGTTACACCATGGTGGCGCGCAATTTTCGTTCGCCGCGCTGCCGCGGAGAGATTGATTTGATCGGATGGGAAGACGATGTTCTCTGCTTCGTCGAGGTGAAGACGCGGACCACACTCGATGTGAAGCCAGGAGAAGCCGCCGTGGATCGGCACAAGCGGCGCGAGTTGGCACTGGTAGTACGAGAGTACCTGCGCCGTTTTCCACTTTCGTGCCAGTGGCGCTTCGATATTGTAAGCGTATACTATTCGCAGTCGAGGGCCAGCCAGCCGCAGATTGAAGTGTTTCGGAATTCCTCCCTGACGGCTTAAAATATCGATTTACTATTTTAAAAAAGGGGTCGTTTGAGTGCCTGAGCTGAGAAAAGATCCGATTGTTGGCCGCTGGGTGATTATTTCCACGGACCGCGCCAAGCGTCCCACGGATTTTGCGCGCGAGAATGTGAAGTTGAAAGGCGGCTTCTGTCCCTTCTGCTACGGAAACGAGTCCAAGACTCCGCCGGAGATTCAGGCTTACCGTCCGGGATCGAATGGCGGCCCGGCATCGCAACGCGACACGCCGGGATGGACGGTGCGCGTGGTGCCGAATAAATTTCCGGCCTTAGGGATTGAAGGCAGCCTCAACCGCCAGGCCGAAGGCATGTTCGACCGCATGAACGGCATCGGCGCGCACGAAGTAATTATCGAAACGCCGGATCACACGGCGAGCCTGGCGACGCTGCCTCCGAAGCGCATCGAAGACGTGCTGTGGACCTTTCGCGACCGCATCCTCGATCTGAAAAAAGATCGCCGCTTCAAGTATATTTTGCTTTTCAAGAATCACGGCGAAGCCGCAGGCGCATCTCTCGAACACGCCCACTCGCAACTCATTGCTCTTCCGATTCTACCGATCAACGTCGTCCAGGAGCTAGAAGGCGCGAAACAATATTATCTATATAAAGAACGCTGCGTGTTCTGCGATATCATAAGACAAGAAGTTGAGAATGGGAGCCGAGTGGTGGCGGAGAATGAAAACTTTCTGACGATTGCGCCTTATGCGCCGCGGTTTCCGTTTGAGACCTGGATTCTGCCGAAGCAGCATGAGTCGGCGTTTGAGAATTCGTCGTCGCACATGTTTGAGAATCTGGCGAAGGCACTGAAGACGTTGCTGATCAAGGCAGACCGCGTGCTGGACAATCCGCCTTACAATCTGGTGGTGCATACTTCGCCGGCGCAGGATCCGACCAACGACTACTATCACTGGCACATCGAGTTCATGCCAAAGCTGACCAAGACAGCCGGATTCGAGTGGGGCACGGGCTTCTACATTAATCCGACGCCGCCGGAGGAAGCGGCGAAGTTCCTGCGCGAAGCGAGCGTAGAGGAGCCGGTTCCGGCGAGCGTGGGATAGATCAGCGATTCGCCTTTAGGAAAAAATAGGGCACGGCAATAACGCCGCGCCCTTTGCAGTTGGACGGAGAGAGTGTTGTGAGCGGTTGTTGCCACGCCACAATCGCCGTCAAGCCTAGACGGGCCTTGCACTCCAATTGTCATAGAAATGTAAAAACTTCGCGTCGGGCGATCCAAATCTCCAATAACGCGCGTGCGCTTTCGTGCGCCGCCCGCATTGACGGGCTACTCCGTGGATCACTAATATAAGCGGGGTTCTGAGCCCTCATGAAACGCTACCTGTTGCTTCTTATGCTCGCCGGAGCGGCGTTTGCGGCCCCGGCGCAATCCACGCTCATCACGAACATTCCGGGGCGCACGACTGTCAGCCTGAACGGTGCATGGCGGACGATTGTCGATCCCTTCGAAAACGGGACCTCCGCCGGTTTCTATCGCAATCAGATCGCCAAGGACAAGAGCGAAAGAGTGGAGTACAGTTTCGACGCGTCGCCGGTGCTCAACGTTCCGGGCGACTGGAACACTCAGCGCGAGCAGTCGCTTTTTTACGAGGGGCCGGTATGGTACCGGCGAACGTTCAATTACCAGAGACGGGCGAACAATCGAGTCTTTGTCTATTTCGGAGCGGCGAATTATCGGTCCGTGGTTTTTCTGAATGGAGAAAAACTCGGCGAGCACGAAGGCGGCTTCACGCCCTTCAATTTCGAAGTCACCAGCCTTCTGCGTGATGGCGAAAACTTTTTGATTGCGGAGGTGAATAATGCGCGCCGCGCGGATGGCGTTCCCGCGCTGAAGTTCGACTGGTGGAATTATGGCGGCATCACGCGGGACGTTTCGCTGGTCGAAGAGCCGGCGACATTCATTCAAGATTACTGCGTCCAGCTGGCCAAAGGCCAGCGAAGCGAGATCGCAGGCTGGGTGCAGCTAAACGGCGACGTGTCGCCGCAGAAGGTCACGCTGGAGATTCCTGAAGCCAAGGTTCGCGAAACTGTGACCACTGACGCTGCGGGGCGCGCGGATTTTCGGATTCCGGCGAAACTTGATCTGTGGTCGCCCGAGCATCCCAAGCTCTACGACGTGGTTCTCAGCAGCGGCGCGGATACGGTTCACGATCAGATTGGATTCCGAACCATCGAAGTGCAGGGCGGCAAGATTCTGCTGAATGGCGCTCCGATTTTTCTGCGCGGTGTTGCCATGCACGAGGAAGCGCCGTTTCGCGACGGCCGCGCCTTCAGCCCGGAAGACGCGCAGACTCTGCTGGGCTGGGTGAAAGAGCTGGGCTGCAACTTCGTGCGGCTTGCCCATTACCCTCACAACGAAAATGAGATTCGGCTTGCCGACCGGATGGGATTGCTGCTGTGGTCGGAGATTCCCGTCTACTGGGATGTCGATTGGCAGAATCCAGCGACGCTGGCGAATGCGCAGGCACAACTGCGCGATATGATCGCTCGCGATCGCAACCGCGCCGCGATTATCTTGTGGTCGGTCTCCAACGAAACTCCGGTGAAGCCGGAGCGGTTGACATTTTTGAAACAACTTGTGCAGGACGCACGCGAGCTCGATTCCACGCGCCTGATTACTTCCGCGATGAATCACGTGGACGATACAGGGCCTGATGAGCGCACGCTCGCTGACCCTCTAGCGGAAGTGCTCGACGTGCTCGGACTGAACGAATATTTGGGATGGTACTGGCGGAAGCCGGAAGATGCCGACAAGATGCAGTGGAAGTCGAAGTGGGCGAAGCCGCTGATCGTTAGCGAATTCGGCGGGGGCGCGCAGTATGGGCGGCACGGCGAGGCTGACGAGATCTGGACGGAGGAGTATCAGGAGAATTTATACCAGCACCAGCTCGCCATGATTCAGCACATCCCGAATCTGGCCGGGATCAGCGCGTGGGTCCTTATGGATTTTCGTTCGCCGACCCGCATGCTTCCCGGCGTGCAGGATTATCACAATCGCAAGGGGCTGATCTCGAATCGCGGGCAACGCAAGCTGGCGTTTTATACGCTGCAGAAGTTCTATAGGAAGCTGGCGGATGCGGAGAAGTAGGGTAGTGGCGTCCGAAATACGAAAGCTCGAAGACGCCGGTCAGTGAGGTGGCGATTCGTAAGGGAATCCTGTAAACGACGGAGTCATTTGGATTCGTGCGGTTGCCTATGATCTCGCCATGAAGATTCTCAGCGGCCATGCCAAGGCATCCCCTGTTGTCGAGCCGCCGGATGACGAAAAAGACTTGTTCGGTTCCGGAGCCTGCACTCTCTTCTCGCATCGCGTCACGTACTCGCTCCACGATGGCGGCTCCCATGGCATGAATCTGGCGATGGCGGGTGTGATGCATCCAAAAACTTCCTGTGCATCCGTCATCTGGAACTGGCTGAGCTGCAATCTTGGGGACTGGATGACAATCATTGTGTCAGCCTATCAACGATGGATGATACGTGAATTGATAGCTGGCGAGAACAGGCGATAGCACTCTTTTGGTTGGAGGGGTAAGGTTGCGCCGATGCCCTGAAATGCGTCCGCTGATACGAGCCTATTCAGATGCACTCGCCGAAGCCGATCAGCCCTGGGTGCGGTCCTGGAATTCTTCGTGCCATGCCATTTGGATGGCTTCGAGCTTGCCCTCGTTGGAGGCTTTGGGGTCGCCTTTGAAATCGGGCAACTCGGTCACGTAGCGGTGCAGGTCGGTGAAACGGACGACGAGCGGGTCAAGCTCGGGATGGACTTCGGAAAGCAGAATGCCGATGTCTTCGGCGTCGTCCCAGGTGAGAGGTTTAGGCATTCGTAGGCTCCTTGGAAGCGGTGCTTAACACTGAGCAATCAGCACTCAGCCATTAGTATTCAGCCCCTCAAGGATCTTGCCGACATCAGCCAATGCCCAAAGGGCTGAACGCTGAATGCTAAGTGCTGATGGCTGGCTTCAGTGGTGTTCTTCCGAAATGTAGTTGCGGTTCCAGGCGGGGATCTCGACGACGACTTTACCGGGCTTCGTGATCTGCACCTGGCAGCCGAGACGAGAGTTTAACTGCAAATCGGCCGCCATGTCGAGGCGGTCGGCTTCGTCGTCGTCCATCGGCGAAAGATTTTCGGCGCCTTCTTTGATCCAGACGTGGCAGGTGGTGCAGGCGCAATTGCCGCCGCAAGCGTGGTCGAGCGTGACGCCGTAGTTGAGCGCGATGTCGAGGATCGACTCTTCCTTGCCGTGATCTTTGTAGGGCAGCTTGCCGTGCTCGAACTGGACTGTCTTGCCCTCGGGCAGGAAGGTGACCTGCACGGTATTTTCCTGTGGCATGTTTTCGCCGGGGGCTTCTTCGGTGGCTGTGCCGGCGGAGTGTGTTTTTTCTTCTGACATGTCTACCTCAATCTTTGCCATCTCAGTGGCTAAAGCCGGTTCTTCTTGAGTGGCACTTGCGGCACGTCTGAAGACGTGCCCTGATACGAATCGCGACTGCTGACTGCAAATTGCTAACTGCTCCTACTCAAACTCGGCCTTCGCCATGGGATGCGGGGCTGTGGGGCCTTCGCCCATGTCTGCCTCTTCCATGGTTTTGCCTTTTAGCGCGGTAGAGACGGCGCTATCCATCATGAGCTCGGCGAGGCGCGTCGTGCCCTGATTGAGCGCGTCGATGGATGTGCGGATGGCCTGATAATCGTCTTCGGTTTTTACCGCAGTTAACTCTTTCTCCATTTTTGCAATCTTCTTTTTCTCTTCGGTGGTGAGGTGTCCCCAGGCCGGGCTCTTCTTGCCTTTGTCGAGCGCAGCCAGGATGGTCGCGGCTTCGTTGCGGGCTTCGATGACCTGACGCTGGCGGAAATCTTCTTCGGCGCTGTCGAAGGAGTCGAGGATCATGCTCTCGACCTGCTCGTCGGTGAGACCGTAGCTGGGCTGGACCTGAATCTCCGATTCTTTGCCGCTGCGCTGCTCGCGGGCGGAGACGTGCAGAATGCCGTTGGCGTCGATGAGGAATTTCACCTCGATACGTGCCATGCCCGCGGCCATGGACGGAATGCCTTTGAGATCGAAACGTGCGAGAGAGCGGCAATCTTTCGCGAGTTCGCGCTCGCCCTGCAGGACGTGGATGGCGACGTTGGCCTGGCCATCGACCTGCGTGGTGTAGAACTGCGTGGCCGAAGCGGGGATGGTTGAGTTGCGCAGAATGATTTTGTCGGTGACGCCGCCGGCGACTTCGATGCCGAGCGAAAGCGGCGTGACATCGAGCAACAGCATGTTTTCCGTGGCTTCGGAACCGCCGCCGAGAATGTTGGCTTGCACGGCGGCGCCGAGCGCGACGACTTCATCGGGATTCAAGTCGGTGTGCGGCTCGCGATGGAAAAGTTCTTTCACCAGAGCGCGAACTTTCGGGATGCGCGTAGAGCCTCCGACGAGGACGACTTCGTCGATTTGCTCTGGCTTGAGGCCGGCGTCTTTCAACGCTTGCTTGCAGGGGCCGACGGTGCGGTCGACGATGGGCTGGATGAGCTGTTCGAACTGCTCGCGGGTAATCTCGCGCAAGTAACGTTTGCCGCCGGGGAGTTCAACATCGAGTTTGACCGAGGGCTGAGACGAGAGCGCGATCTTTGCTTCGATGACGGCTTTGCGAATGGCTTGCACGGCTTCGGCGTTGCGGCGTAAATCGAGACCGAGATCACCGAGAGTGTCGTCGAGGGCGATGGTGATCAGGAGATTGTCGATGTCGTCGCCGCCGAGGTGGGTGTCGCCGTTGGTGGCGATGACTTCGAAGATGCCGTCGTGCAGCTTGAGGACGGAAATGTCGAAGGTGCCGCCGCCGAGGTCGTAGACGGCGACGATTCCGTTCTGCTTTTTGTCGAGGCCGTAGGCGAGCGATGCGGCTGTGGGTTCATTCACCAGACGCAAGACTTCGAGGCCGGCGATGCGGCCTGCGTCTTTTGTGGCCTGGCGTTGGGCGTCGTTGAAATAGGCGGGAACGGTGATGACGGCTTTGGCGACCGGCGCTGCGAAGAAGCGCTCGGCGTTGCGCTTGAGTTGACGAAGGATGAGAGCTGAGATTTCGGGTGGGGTAAAAGTCTTGTCGCCGAGTTTGATGCGAAGGACTTCACCGGGCTGGAGATCTTCAGCGAGGCGGAAGGGGAAGAACTTCAGCTCTTGCTGGACATCGTCAATGCCGCGGCCCATCAGACGCTTGATCGAATAGACGGCGCGCTCCGGCGTTTCAATCAGAGAATCGCGGGCGGCATTGCCAACCACTGGCTGGTTGTGGCTGTCGAGCGCGACGACGGATGGCACAAGGTTCGATCCGTCGTCACCGGGGATGACGACAGGGCTCTCCCCTTGCATGAAGGCCACGAGAGAATTCGTGGTGCCCAGGTCGATTCCGACGATGCGATCCGCTGCCAATGAGTGTCGTCCCGTCCCTTAGAGGCTCTCTAGTGTTTCTTTGTGCGCACGGAGCGCATAATAGCGCTCCCACAGAGTGGCCTCTCGGCCCCCATCGTGGCACGTGTTTATCTCGCGATGCAGCAGCCTGCGCTGCCCCTCAATATCTCGCTCGATGCTGCGACGCTCTTGCTGAATGCAGTCGCGCTCATCAAAACGGGGTTCGCCGTAGTCAAGCCGCTCCTCCACTTCTAGAAGTTTGATCCGTTTCTGTAAAGCCTCGACCCGTTCGCCTATAACCCTGATCCGTTGGTCTATGGCCGAGTCCTTACTCGGGGCGACGGGGCTATCCCCTTGCATGAAGGCCACGAGAGAGTTCGTGGTGCCAAGGTCGATGCCGACGATGCGATCAGGGGACATTTTGTGATTTTGCGATCGGGTGATCGGGTGATTGAAAACCTAAGACTTTCAATCGCACAATCGCTCGATCACCGAATTGCTCAATTCTCTAAAACTTCACTCACGTCCCGTACGAGGTTGCGGATGTAGTTGCGGCGGTTCAGTACGTCCACCATTTTGTCGCGTTCCTGCCTGCGCTCTTCTTCGGACACCGGCTGGCCGTTGTGCTCGCGCTGGATCATTCCATCCCACATCTTCCAGCGATACTCCAACTCGCGGAGGAGCGCTTCCTGTTTTTCTTCGAGTTCGAGCTTCTGGCGGCCGATTTCTTCGATCAGGGCGGGATCATCCTCGCCCATCTTTTTCTGCATGCGGAGCTCTTCGAGCTGCATGTTCAGCTCGAAGACTTCTTCCAGCAAATCCGGCGGAACGATCTGCTTCTTGAGTTGTCCCGTGGACCGCGCCTGCTCGGTCGCTGACTTCGATTGCTCTTCGAGTTCCACGCCTTCCAGCTTCAGAAGATATTCTGTGCGCTTGATCGGGTCTTTCAGCGTGCGATAAGCGTCGTTGAGCAGGGAACTTTGTTGCAGACTCCATTCCTGCTCCTGGCTGCCGGCGCGGGCATTGAGATCGGGATGGAGCTTGCGGCTCAGTTCGTAGAAATCTTTTTCCAGAAGGGAGACATCGATATTCAGCTTGCGCGGCAGGCCGAAGAATGTGAAGTAGTCCACGGGCGCTGGAGGCTGAACCTTGCCGCAGGCCTCGCAGAAGTGCACGGCGCGCATAGTTCCGCACGACCAGCAGGATTGAGTTTCCTCCGGTGCGGGCTTCGCTCCGATCATGGTGAGAGGTTGTGCCATCACATTCTGATCCCACAAAATTCACCGCCGAGTCCGCAGAGAACGCGGAGAACCAAGGAACAACCCCGGTTCATTCCCGGCGCACTCGGCGTCCTCGGCGTTTGACTTCCTTTGCTCAAGCCGAAAACGAAGTTCCACAGCCGCACGACTTCGTGGCCTGGGGATTCACGAAGACGAATCCCTGCTGCATCAGCGTTTCCTGGTAGTCGAGGATCATACCGTGCAAGTAGATAAACGACTTGGGATCGACGAACACGCGGACGTCGCCGTACTGGAAGATGCGGTCGCGTTCGCGCGGCTGCGTGTCGAAGCGGATGTTATAGCTTAGACCGGAACAGCCGCCGCCTTGAACGCCGAGGCGAAGTCCGCCCTGCTCGGGCGAAATGCCTTCCTTGGCCATCGCGCTGCGGACCTTGACCAGGGCTTTTTCGGTGACTTGAATGCCCTTGGCCGGCGCGGTTTGCGGCGGTTGTGCGAGTTGTTCGGTTGCGGTTGTCATAATCAAGCTGTGAGCTACGAGCTTTGAGCTGCGAGCGAGCAGATTCCAGCAGCTTCATCGAGCGTGCTCGTAGCTCGAAGCTCGCGGCTCGAAGCTATCTCGCTTCTACTGCAACCGGCTTCGCGGCTTCCTGCTTTTTCTTCCAGTCGCCGATGGCGGCGCGGATGGCGTCCTCGGCCAGCACGGAACAATGGATCTTCACGGGAGGAAGCGAAAGCTCCTTCACGATATCCATGTTCTTGATGGCGAGGGCTTCATCCACCGTTTTGCCCTTGACCCACTCGGTGGCCAGTGAGGAAGAAGCGATCGCGGAACCGCAGCCGAAGGTCTTGAACTTGGCTTCTTCAATGACATTCGTCTCGCGGTTGACCTTGATCTGCAGCTTCATGACATCGCCGCACTCGGGTGCGCCGACCAGGCCGGTGCCAACGTCGGCGCTGGACTTGTCCATGGAGCCGACGTTGCGGGGATTGTTGTAGTGGTCGATTACCTTATCGCTATATGACATGTGCTCTCCTGAAGTCTCTGACTTTTGCCGCAGGGGCTAAAGCCCCGTTTCGAGCTAGAACTCTTGCGGCACGACTGAAGTCTTGCCCTGTTACGAATCTTGCCCTGTTACGAATCTTAGTGTCCTTCGCCGGCCCACTTCACATCCGCCAGATTGATGCCTTCTTTTGCCATTTCGTAGAGCGGAGAAAGTTCGCGGAGGCGCTCGACGGTTTCGATGACGCGGTCGGCCACGTAATCGACTTCGGCGGCGGTGTTGAAGCGGCCGATGCCGAAGCGGATCGAGCTGTGCGCCAGATCGTCGCCGGTGCCGAGAGCCTTTAATACATAAGATGGCTCAAGTGTCGCGGAGGTGCAGGCTGAACCGCTGGAAACTGCGATGTCGTTGATGCCCATCAGCAGAGACTCGCCTTCGACGTAGGCAAAGCTGATATTCAGGTTGCCGGGGAGGCGGTGCTCCATGGAGCCGTTGATGTAAGTCTCATCCAGACGGCTCATGATGCGGTCGCGCAGGCGATCGCGCAGTCCGGCCAACTGGACGGCCTCGCGAGACATTTCTTCCGAGGCGATGGCGCAAGCTTTGCCCAGGCCGACGATGCCGGGGACGTTGAGCGTGCCAGAGCGCATGCCGCGCTCGTGGCCGCCGCCATCGATAATGGCGGAAATCTGCACGCGCGGATTTTTGCGGCGAACGTACAACGCGCCAACGCCCTTGGGTCCGTACATCTTGTGTCCAGAGATCGACATCAGGTCGATATTCTGCTTGTTCACGTCGATGGGAATCTTGCCAATGGCCTGCGTGGCGTCGGTGTGGAAGATGATGCCGCGCTCGTGGCACATCTTGCCGATTTCAGCGATGGGCTGCACTACGCCGATCTCGTTGTTCGCGGCCATGATGCTGACCAGGATTGTTTTGTCGTCCATGGCGCGCTTGAGATCCTCGAGATCAACCAGGCCATCTTTTTGCACGGGCATGTAGGTGACGCGATAGCCGTATTTTTCCAGGCGCTTGCAGGTGTCGAGCACGGCCTTGTGCTCGGTGACCGCGGTGATGATGTGGTTGCCCTTTTCGCGGTACATCTCGGCTACGCCCTTGATGGCGAGGTTGTCGCTCTCGGTGGCGCCTGAGGTGAAAATGATTTCTTTGGTGGTGGCGCCAATCAGCCTGGCGATGCGCTCACGAGCCGTCTCCACGCCTTCTTCACCGGCCCAGCCGAAGGAGTGATTACGGCTGGCGGAGTTGCCGAACTTCTCCATGAAATAGGGCAGCATCTCCTCCAGCACCCGCGGGTCGACGGGCGTGGTGGCGTGGTTATCCATATAAATGGGCAGCTTCACGCCCTGGGGAGCGGTGTGGTGCGTGACTGGGAGTTGCTGGGGGACTCTTACATCTGTGCTCATGATTGCTTCTCCTACCTTGCAGGGGCTAAAGCCCCTCATCAAGTTTGTGCCTGTAGCGGCACGGCTAAAGCCGTGCCCTGATACGAATCAAATCCGGCTTGCGAACTAGATCAAATCCAACTTGCGAACTAGATCAAATCCAACTTGCGAACTAGATCAAATCCAACTTGCGAACTTCTAGACGATCGTGACCAGTTCGGCCGGCTTAGTTCTCGCACTCTCGGTCTCTTCCGGCTCTTCGCGCATATGAGAAATCTTGATGCGTTTCAGCACGGCTTCGATGCTGTCATTTACTTTGCGCAGCGGCTCGCGGATGTTGCAACGATCGCTCTGACCACACTCCCCGCGAACCGTGACGCAGGATGTGATAAACAGCGGGCCGTCGATGGCCTGAATTACTTCGAAGGCCGAAATCGTGTGGGCCGCGCGCGCCAGCCTGTAGCCACCGTTGGTGCCATGCTGCGATTGGAGCAAACCGGCTTTGGCCAGGCGCTGCAAAATCTTCGCTAACGCCTCGGGCGGAATGCCGAAAGAATCCGCGACATCCTTGGCGCTCGCACTGCGCGTTCCTTCGTGCGCGTGATCAGCCAAGTGCTTCATCGCCATCAGCGCGTAATCGGCTTTTTTGGTTAGCTTCAGCATCGGTGTTTCGATTCGGGGCTCGAAGGCGTGCGGTCGAGCTAATTGCGACCTTTTCCGTCGTAATTCATTCTACGACCTTGGCCGAAGATTACGCAAGTGCCTACAGCCAACCTGGAAAGCCACCATTGAATGGTAAGTATCAGGGATTGAATGGCTTAGACTTAGGCGATGATTTTAGTCGGAAATCCGGACCGGGGTCAACTTTGTGCCCTTTCTGTGGGTGAATGGCTGAAGGAATTAACTGCGGCGTAACACATGGGGGCTTGACAAGCGCGAAAGCAGGGCTAAAATACCGGGAAATTCCCCGCGAATCGATCCCTCGGTGCCATTTGATGAGGGCGACGCTTCCGGACTTATGACGTCAAAGCCGTTCCCGCACCCTCAAACCGCCAACAAGCCACCCTGCAAGCATCCGCGCGTGCAAATCGTGAGCCGCGATGAAGACGCAGAGTTCGTGGAGTGCCTCGAGTGCCGTGAGGTTTTCGAGTCCAGCGAACTCAAGGACATGAGCATCGAGGAAAGCGCCGAGAGCGAAGCCCAGGAATAATTCTGACGACGCGAAGCCGCGAGCTTAGGTCACGATAGTAACCAGCGGGTTCGATTCCACCTTGTTACAGGTGGAAATGCTCTGCTAGTCTGCGGGCCGGGGGCGTGCATTCCGCACGTTGCAAACTCATGCCTGGCGTGGCGCTGGTGGTCGACGACTCCATGTTGATCCGCTACACCGTTTGCCGCTTTCTGGAAGAGCGCGGCTTTGCGGTGGAATCGGCCACGAATGGCGTGGAGGCGTTGCAGATTCTTGAGCGGGTTCATCCCGTCCTGATCGTCACCGACATGCAAATGCCAAAAATGTCGGGCAGCGAGCTCATCACCGCACTGAAGAAAAATGCGGTGACTGCTGAAATTCCTATTATTGTTGTGGCCGGCCGCGCCAGCGGCTTCGACGAAAAAGAAACTCGCGCCAACTTTGCCATTTACAAAGATATCGACATTCAGGGCCAACTCGAAAAGGCGCTGGATGCGGTAATGAGGAAAAGCCACGGGCAAGGCGCGGGGAAATAGACGGCAGTTAAGCGGTTAGCAATTGGCAATTAGCCTTGCATCTTAAGCGCCGACTCAGCGCAAGGGAAGACTTGCTTCCGCCGAAAAATCCATCGCAGCAAAATCTTGCGCCAGAAACTTGGGGAAAGCTGCGGCTGCGATCATGGCGGCGTTGTCCGTTGAGAGCGGCCGCGATGGAAAGTACACAGGCAGGCCGTCTTGAGCGGCCTCACGCTCGAAGGTTCTGCGCAATTCATCGTTCGCCGCCACTCCGCCGGTCACGAAAAGCGTAACCACATCGTACGCGCGGGCTGCCGCCAAAGTTTTGCCAACCAGATCATCAACCAATGCACGCTGAAACGAAGCGATGAGATTTAGCGTCTGTCGATCGCAATTCGCGAGATAGTCTTCGAGTTTCGGCTTGGGGGTTTTGGCGAGCGCCTGGCGGCGCGTCTCGATCGAACGCTGCAAGTCGTGAACCTCGACGTAGCGCAGTACGGCCGTCTTGATGCCGCTGTAGGAAAAATCGAAGCGCGGGCGATCGCTCTCGATTTGTTTTTTTTCGCGATGATCTTTTTCACGATGATCTTTTTCCCAATGGTTCCGGCGATCGCGGTGCTTAATTTGCGCGGGCGGGAATTTCACGGCGACTGGATCGCCGTGCGGTGCAAGCCGGTCGATGATGGGGCCTCCGGGATAACCGAGGCCGAGGAGTTTCGCTACTTTGTCGAAAGCCTCGCCGGCGGCGTCGTCGCGGGTGTGGCCGATGTTTTCGTAGGTCCAACCTTCTTTCTGCTTCGCGGCGAGATAAAGGTGCGTGTGTCCACCGGAGACAACCAGAGCCAGCACCGGGAACTGAAGTTCGTGATTTCCCTTCTGACGCTCTTCCAGAAGAACAGCGTGGATGTGGCCTTCGAGATGGTTGACTGCGATCAGAGGTTTGTCGAGGGCGAAGGCCAGAGCCTTGGCATAGCTGATGCCGACGAGCAGCGCTCCGGCAAGGCCGGGACCCTGAGTGACGGCGATGGCATCGACCGAGTTGTAAGTATGATTGGCTTCAGCGAGTGCTTGCCGGACAACAGGAACGATCGCACGCAGATGTTCGCGTGAGGCCAGCTCCGGCACGACGCCGCCGTAGGGCTGATGAGTAGCGATCTGCGAAGCTACGACATTCGAGATCACTTGCTCGCCTGAACGCACCACCGCTGCCGCGGTTTCGTCGCAAGAGCTTTCAATGCCGAGGATGTAAGCGTCTGGCATAATCAGTTCGGGTTTTGGGCTTGCGCTTTCTAGCTTAATTCAAAACCTGCCAGTCGCTGTGTTGCCGAGGCCAGATGCTGAAAGATTTTGCCAGCTCGATCATCCACACTCTCCGCGGGCGTGGTTTCGAAGCCTATCTGGTGGGCGGATGCGTGCGCGATCTTCTGCTGAAGCGTGAGCCTGCGGATTACGACATAGCCACGAGTGCCACACCCGCGCACGTCATGGAGATCTTTCCCGAAACTTACGCCGTGGGAGTGCAGTTCGGCGTGGTGCTGGTGCCGCTGCCAGAAGAGCAACGTGCGAGCGCAGGTGATGGCTCGCCCAAGCCCTCGACAGTGGAGGTGGCGACCTTTCGCAGCGATGTGAGTTATTCCGACGGACGGCATCCAGATAAGGTTCGATTCAGCCAGGACCCGCGCGAGGACGTTGCCCGCCGGGACTTCACGATCAACGGCATGATGCTCGATCCGATGACCGGCGAGGT
Organism: Candidatus Sulfotelmatobacter sp.; assembly: GCA_050012155.1. Taxonomy (GTDB): domain Bacteria; phylum Acidobacteriota; class Terriglobia; order Terriglobales; family Acidobacteriaceae; genus Sulfotelmatobacter. Next base: position 52,471 of record JBEKHS010000009.1, read on the forward strand.
GCTCGACTTTGTGGGCGGGCGAAAGGATATTGAAGCGGGAATTATTCGGGCTATCGGCGATCCGGGGCGGCGTTTTGGGGAAGACAAGCTGCGAATGCTGCGCGCGGTGCGCTTTGCGGCACGCTTCGAATATGCGATCGACGACGAGACGCTGACTGCTATCCAAAGCCGCGTCCGCGAAATTAGCATCGTCTCGCGGGAGCGGGTTCGCGATGAACTTACGAAAATGCTGATCGAAGGCCACGCCCGGAGCGCGTTTTTATTGCTGGATGAGACAGGCTTGCTGCGAGAAGTGCTGCCGGAAATTTCGGCGATGAAGGGAGTCGAGCAGCCGCCGGAATTTCATCCCGAGGGCGACGTGTTCCAGCACACCATAATGCTGCTGGAAAATCTGCCGCAGCCTTGCCCGGCCACTCTTGCCTGGGGCGCGCTGTTGCACGACGTGGGCAAGCCGGCAACATTTCGTGTGGCGCCCGATCGCATCCGCTTCGATAATCATGTGGATGTGGGCGTCAAGATTGCTGAGGAAATTTGTGGGCGATTGCGCTTCTCGAATTCGGATACGGCGCAGGTGCTGGCGTTAGTCGATAATCACATGCGCTTCGGTCACGTGACGCGCATGAAGGAATCGACGCTGAAAAAGTTTCTGCGCCAGCCGCGCTTCGAGGAGCATATCGCATTGCACCGGGCCGACAGCCTGGCGAGCCACGGCAACCTGAGCACGTATGAATTGATCCGGGAGAAGCTAGCCGAGACTCCTCCGGAGAAGATTCGCCCGGCGGTTTTAATTACTGGCGATGATTTGATTGCCGCCGGATATGCGCCGGGGCCGAGGTTTCGCGAGATTCTTGAGAGCGTGGAAGATGCGCAGCTTGAGGGGCGGTTGTCGTCGCGCGACGCGGCGCTGGAGTTTGTTGTGCGTGAGTTTCCGCGGTAGGACGCGAAATTCGTTGGGTCTGCGGGTGCGTGGTTCCAGTGCTAGAATCGAAGGCTCTGGCGGAAGTTGACCGTCGAAATTGTTTGCTTGGAGTTACATTGGAGCAAGCTGGCGCGGGATTAGAAAAGATTGTGGCGTCGTCGTTGCGGCGTGTGCCGCAGGACGAGGCTCCGTTGCTTGCCTGGCCGCTGGTTTGCGGGTCGATGGTTGCCGAGCGGACGCGAGCTTTGGAGTTTGCGGGCGCGGTGCTGTGCGTCGAAGTCCCCGATGCCGGGTGGAAACGCGAAATGCAAAGCCTGGCTCCGCGCTATCTTGCCACCCTGAATCGTTATGCCGGGCAAAGAGTGGAGAGGATTGAATTTGTTATCCGGCGAGATTGAGCGGGATTTTTTCTGAACGCAGTTTTCCGGCGCGGCAAACTTACAAAATATGAAGGTCACGGAAAAAGATGTTGGTTATGTTGCCGATCTGGCGAACCTCGAGCTCTCTGAATCCGAGCGCGTCGCGATGGTGCGCGATCTGAACTCGATTCTCGATTACGTGGACCGGCTCAACGAACTGGATACGTCGGATGTCGAGCCAATGGCGCAGGTATCCGACCGGTACGGCGTTGATGAGTCCAAGCAGGGAAGCGCGAGATTCGGCTACGCGAGCCGCGAGGATGTGGTTGAGGGATTGCGGAAATCCCTGTCGCAGGAAGTCGCGCTGGAAAATGCGCCTGACGCGGATGGAACATTCTTCCGGGTGCCGAAGGTGATTGAGAGATAGTGGTCAGTGGTCAGTCTTGCGACGTAAGGTGACTCGCTGGCCACTGGCCACTTTGCTTATGGAACTGACCCAACTCAGCATCGATGCCGTCCGCTCTGCTGTCCAAGAACGCAGGACAACCGCGTTAGCGCTTGCGGAGGCGCACTACGCGCGCATTGAAAAAGAAGATGGAGAGATCGGCGCATTTCTTACGCTGTGCAAGGAGCGCGCACTCGAGCAGGCGGATCACATCGATCGTATGGCCGCCGAGGGCAAAGAGCTGCCACTGCTGGGGGGCGTGCCGGTGGCGATTAAAGATGTCATGTCGACGCGCGGCGTGCGCACGACGGCCGGATCAAAGATTCTTGGCCACTACGTTCCTCCATACGATTGCACCGCCGTTGCGCGCATGGAAGCGGCGGGAGCGGTGGTGCTGGGCAAGACGAATTGCGACGAGTTCGCGATGGGTTCTTCGAATGAGAACTCGGCGTTTCGACCTGTTCGCAATCCGCACGACTTGAGTCGCGTGCCGGGAGGATCTTCGGGTGGTTCGGCGGCGGCCGTCGCCGCGGAAATGGCCGTGGTTGCGTTGGGTTCGGACACGGGGGGATCGATCCGGCAGCCGGCGTCGTTCTGCGGCGTTGTGGGGCTGATGCCAACCTATGGCCGCGTCTCGCGATATGGGTTGATTGCGTTCGCATCTTCGCTCGATCATATTGGGCCGTTGACGAGGACAGTAAAGGATGCGGCGATCGTGTTGCGCACGATTGCCGGACGCGATCCGATGGACGCGACCTCCGCCGATCTAGCGGTGCCGGATTACGTTGCGGAACTGGAAAAGCCCGTCCGCGGCTTGAAGCTGGGCGTGGCTAAAGAGTATTTTGGCGAAGGACTCGACGATGAGGTTCGCCACGGGGTCGAATCGGCCATCGATGGATTGAGAAACCTGGGCTGCGCGGTTGTGCCGGTTTCGTTGCCGCACACGCCCTATGCGATTCCCACTTATTACTTGATCGCAACGGCGGAAGCATCTGCGAATCTTGCGCGCTATGACGGAGTGCGCTACAGCTATCGCGCGGCGGGAGTGAAATCTCTCTCGGAGATGTACCGGCGCAGCCGCGATGAAGGCTTCGGCGCCGAGGTAAAGCGCCGTATCATGCTCGGGACCTACGCGCTGAGCGCAGGTTATTACGATGCCTATTATTTGAAAGCGCAGAAAGTGCGTACTCTGCTGACTCGCGATTTCGAAGAAGCCTTCAATAAGGTAGATGCGATCGTCACGCCGACCAGTCCGACGGCGGCGTTTAAATTAGGTGAGAAGTCGAACGATCCGCTGGCTATGTACCTGGCGGATATTTACACGGTCACGGCAGATTTGGCGGGGATTCCCGGCATTTCAGTTCCGTGCGGCCAGACGAAGGATAAGCTGCCGATTGGATTGCAGATTCTCGGGAAACATTTTGATGAGGCGACAATATTGCGCGTGGCGCACGGGTATGAGCAGGCGGCTTGCGACGGGTGCGCGAATAGTCCACAATGACCGCATGAAACGGGCGCTTCCGTATGTCGCTCTAGTCGTTTCGGTTGGATGCGGATACCTCGGATATTTGGCTGCGGTCAGGATCGTCTACCAATACAAGCAGTCCACATGGTTCGGTTCTCTTGGGAAGCAGGATGCAGACCAACTGCGCGAAACTGGGCAGGCGACGTTTGCGTTCGAGCTCTCCAGTATGTCGATACAAAACACTCCATCATCAATTCAGAACAATGTGAACAGTCTTGCAAAGATTCGCAGCAAAGCACCTCAGGAGTTGTGGCCAATTCTCGATTTACGGCTCGCAAAGGACTACGCGATGGAGGCTCGTCTGGAGCGGCAAGCAGGCAATCAAAAGGCCGCCGATGAACATCTTGAGTCAGCCAAGACCCTTCTCCGGTCGCTCGGTTGGCGGGACGTCTCTGACAAGGTTCTGACAGACCTGGCGGACGCACAACTTCGTTCGAGGTTGAAGCAATGACGCGACCGATGAAGATCACATTCGCTGCAGCCTCAATCATCGGATTTTCTGTTGGCGTCGTCTGTGGATGCTACGAGGGCAAAGAAGCAAGTCTCTTTATGCAATCGGCGGAGGTCATGTCGATTCCTGCGATAACTTCCGATTTTGCCCTGGGGCAGTTTGAGCACGCGGATCAAGGTCACGCGCATCAGGCTGTTGTGCTGGAGATCAAGCTTCTGGAGCAATTGGAACGGGTCGTCCAGGAACCAGAGGCTTCGGGCGGCCTCTTTGCGCCGGAAGTTTTCCGTTTTCAACTTATACTTGCATACACTCGATTGGCATTGATCGAGGAAACCGCCGGCCAGACCGATGCCGCCCGCCGCGATCTGGATCAAGCGAAGGCACGGTTCAATCGGAATCGTCCAGACAGGGAGGTGACAGACGAACAACTAAAAGACACACTGAGGCGATTTGATGCCGCCTTTGAGGGCTTACCGAAGGTGGGCAGCTAGATCTAAAGCGATTCGTAATAAGAGTCGCCGGAGCATGATCTGCACAATACCTTGCCATGGCGGAGGACCTCGCGCCGGAAGTTGATGCCTTCGCCACACGCTTCACAAACCACACGATCACCTTTATATCCGGGAAATTCTTCGGGAGGTAGATCGACTTTCACCCACTGCAGCGTGAAGAGGTCGTCATCGGTGATTTCGCGATACGCCAGCATCTGCTGCTGATTCTTGTCGGCGATTTCGGGATGCATTTCGCGCGCCAGGGTCTTCGATGATTCTTTCGCCGCGATGCGGATGGCCTTGCCGGTGCTCACATCGACAAAGGTCGCTGCAACTTTTCCCCAATCGCGAAACTTTAAGGCACGCTTGCCAAGGCGGCAGCCGGTGACTACTGCAACGGCGTCGGTGGCGCAGCGGTCGATTTCGACGAAGGTAACGAGGCGCTTGCGGTCTTTTCCTCGCGGATCGTCGATGCCGAGTTTGGCGAGGCCCAGCATCGCCAGGCGGACGCCGAGGACTTGTCCGGCGCAGAGATGTCCGTGGGCCTGCTCGGCATCGAGGAGATATTCGTCGAGGGATTTCATGGGGAATTTGTAATTTGGCAATTTTGTAATTTGGTAATTTGAAAACTCCAAAGCTAGTCGAGCTTCAGCAGGCAAGGGTAGTGGTGCAGTTTGGTAAGGAAGCGAGCCGAACGCGCGATTCTTGTGTCGCAAAGAACGCGACACTTCGCGCGGCTCGCCCAGATCCTTCGCCGCGCAAAGAACGCTTGCTCAGGATGACAATCAAACTGCACATTGCCTCTACTTTCTGCGCCAGCGTACGCCGTCTTTCGTGTTCTCGACGAGAATGCCGGCGGAGGTGAGTTCGGCACGCAAGGCATCGGACACTTTAAAGTTGCGCGCTTTGCGGGCGACTTCCATCTCCGCGATCTTCTTGTCGATGTCGGAATCAGAGAGTTGACCCGACTGCACTGCCTCTCGCAGTTCGGGGCTGATGTCTTTTTCCCGGCCTTCGGTCTGCGCCCAATCGAAGACCTGCTTCATCTTAGGCGCGTCATCGTCTTTGAGCACTGCGAAAATTTCGTCGAACTTTTCCAGTGCTCCGAGTAGGGGCCGAGTATCGTCCTGGAAGATCCGCCCGGCATCGAGTGCGGAATTGGCTCGGCGCACCATCTCGAAGATGGCGGCCTGCGCCTGGGCGGTGTTGAGATCATCGTCGAGCGCGGCCCGGATGCCGCTGATGGTCTCGCCGGCAAGCGCCTGCAGCTCCGGATTCGTGCCGAACGCGAAACTTCCCGTGCTCAGCCGCTGGCGGAAGTTGCGCAGGCGCTCGACCGAGACCGCAGCTTGCTTAAGACCGTCGAAGGTAAAGTTAAGCTGATTGCGGTAGGGAACCGACGTAAGGAGATAACGTATCGACGAAGGTTTGTGCCCCTTCAGAACCAGATCGCGCAAGGTGTAAAAGTTGCCTGCGCTCTTCGACATCTTCTCGCCTTCGACGAGCAAAAAGCGCACGTGAAACCAGAAACGAGCGAAGGTCTTCCCGGTGAGCGACTCCGATTGTGCGATCTCGTTCTCGTGATGCGGGAAGACAAGATCTTCTCCGCCGGCATGCAGATCAAAGCTCTCGCCCAGTTCTTCCATCGACATTACCGAACACTCCAGGTGCCAGCCGGGGCGACCGGGCCCAATCGGAGTATCCCACGAAGCTTCACCCGGCTTGGGCGCCTTCCACAGCGCGAAGTCGCGCGCGCTGTCTTTGTCATATTCGTCGACATCGACGCGGGCGCCGTCGAGCATTCCACTGAAGTCTTTCTTCGAAAGTTTCCCGTACTGCGGAAATTTTGCGATGCGGAAGTAATACGATCCGTCGTCGGTGCGGTAGGCGATTCCCTTCTCGACAAGCCCGGCGACGAAATCCGCCATCTGCGCGATGTGTTCGGTGGCGCGCACAAATTTCGGGCGCTCGATGGCAATCATGCTGGCGTCTTCCAAAAAGGCTTTCTCGTATTTAGCCGTGTATTGCTGAACGGTGACCCCGTCGCGCGCCGCGTTGCGAATGATTTTGTCGTCGAGGTCGGTGATGTTCATCACGTAGTGGACCTTGTATCCAGACTGGCGCAGGAAGCGCTGCAGCATATCGACGGCAACGAAGGTTCGAAAGTTGCCGATGTGGCCGTAATCGTAGACCGTGGGACCGCAGGCATACATGCGGACTTCGTGGTCGCGCAACGGATGGAACTCCTCGACTTGCGAGGACATGGTGTTGTAAAGGCGTAGGGACATAGGCGATTGCGGTCAGAGATGAACGTTAATGAGACGAATTGTCAATTCTAGGGGGATGCGAGAAAGAGGGTCAACTGGCGTGGAGGTTAGGGTAGTGGTGCAGCTTCAGAGGGAAGCGAGCCAAACGCGCAATTATTGTGTCGCAAAGAACGCGACACATCGCGCGGCTCGCTCAGATCCTTCGCCGCGCAAAGAACGCTTGCTCAGGATGACAATCTACCGGAGGTCTGTCGATGCATGGGAAGGCAGAGCGTGAGGCAGCGATCGCAGCCTGTGCTGGACCAGGAAAACGTAATGCAGTGCGGAGATAATCGTGAACGCAAAGGTGGCGCGCAGGAAAACGGTGCGCGTGATCCAGACCCAGCGCGACGGCCGGATGGCATACAGCATCACGAAGAAGATGGCAGCGATTTGCGAAAAAGTGTTGGCTTTTCCGAAGATGCTGGGACGAAAATTGCGCAGGCCGGCGATGGCGAACAGCACTGCACTGGCCGCGAGGATGGAAATATCGCGGCTGAAGACCAGCACGGTAAACTTCCAGGGAATTTTGTGAAGGATGGAGAGGACCAGGAACATTGTGCTCAGCAAGAGTTTGTCGGCGATGGGGTCGAGATACTGGCCGAGCAGAGTCTGCTGGTGCAACTTGCGAGCCAACAGGCCATCCAGCCCGTCACTGAAGCCGGCAACCACGAAGAGCACGAGCGCCCAGAAGTAGCGGCCTTCCACCAGTTCGATCACGATGAAGGGAACAAAAACCATCCGCAGCAGCGTGAGTTGGTTGGGCGCGGTGAGGATTTGTGAGAGCTTCATACCGAGCCCCTGGTGGGACGGGCTTCGGATGGCAAGGTACGGCTGTTTTGAGTGGGGGTATTGACCGCATGAGATCCCAGCAGTTGGGCGGGGTCGCGTCCGGTCTTAGCGGAAAAGCGCTGCGAAAGCGAAGGCAGGCTGCCATCGGGAAGGTCGAGTTCGATGCGTTCGATGCGGTGCATGGGAAAGAAAACGACGGCTGGAGTGAAGGGCTCACCGTCTTTTACCATGACGACCAGGTCTTCAAAAGATGCGAGTTCGACGCCGCTAATGCTGAGTCCCTCCGGGGCCAGCGCGAGAATCATGCCCCAGAATTTGTCCCTGGGATTACCCAACGTCACGATGACCATGGCTCCAGATAAGAAGGGACCGGCGGCAGGAGCCGGCAGGGCGGAACTGGCATCCTTCCGCGAGGAGTCTTTCGGCATGGAACGATTGTCGCTGCCGCAGGCCGCACTTGGCAACCGGCAATTATTTCTTCTGGCGTTCAGATCAGAGGGGTCAGCGCCGGTGATTGCGGGAACGAGGCAACGACATTAGAATGAGAGGTAACGTAGGCGCGTAGCTCAGTTGGTTAGAGCGCTACCTTGACACGCTTGGAACCGACGGGAAACCAACGGCTTACAAAGACTTTTCAGGTACTTTCGAAGCATTTAGATCGCTGGGGAACGCTTATTGGCCCCAGATTGGCCCCATAAAATTGCCACGCGAGCAGTTCGGCGATCGTTACCGCGAAAAGATAAAAACTGGAATCCAAGAACGCAGCAGCCTCTACCGTGTCAATTTTGAGGTAACAACCCTTAAACCCTTTAGCTCCCTTGCTTTCCGGTTTTTTCGAAGGGTCAAGATACCCTAGAACAGCCTAGTTTTGGTGACGAATTGGTGACGAGTTTTGTGAGCTAGAACGGAGGATACCATCGCTACGGAAGCGGTGTTAGAAAACCCTCTACAATCACGCTTGTGGCAACCCCGTGGATGTTGAAGTTCCTACCTTCTAATTGGGTGTTAGAAATCTGTAGTTTTCTAATCAGGCATGGCAGTATTGCTGGAAGCGTTCGGCACCCGTGAGCAATGTGTAATCGCGATAATGAGATGGTCCGCCGCCGAGTTAGCCGGGACCAATCGGAGTAATGATTGGGCTTGGCAAAAGCCAAACGGAGGATCGTCATGCAAATTAAGTCCATCGGTATCGATCTAGGCAAGACCACTTTCCATGTCGTCGCACTGGACAGCCGTTGCCAGGTCGTCGTGCGAAAGAAGTTTCTCCCGACCACAACTGTTGAACTACACGGCGAATCTGGCTTCCTGCCTTATGGGGATGGAAGCCGGTGTGGGGTCGCATGTTCTGGAGGTGTTAGGTCCAACGTACGCCTTCCGCCATTGGGCTTCGCCTCGGCGACCGGGATAAACTGTTCTGCCAGTTTCCACAGAGCCTCTAACAAAACCCTTCAGCAGACGAAAGCCGCCTCGCCGAAGAGGCGGCTTTCGTGTTTGGGATTGCTGCTATGGTCTTACTTGGAAGTTAACGTTGCTGGCCAACATACCGCCGGGCGTTACTATGTCGACCGGCCCAGTAGTGGCGTCTGTGGGTACGGTAGTGGTGATCTCTGATGCCGAGACGACTGTGAATGTAGCCGCTGTGCCGTTAAACGTGACGCTAGTCGCGCCCGTCAGATTGGTTCCCAGAATCTTGACGGCCGCTCCCACCTTGCCGGACTTGGGCAGTGTTTCCACAAACGGAACAAGATCCATCGAAAGGCGGAATATCGTGCCATTGTTGCTCTCAGTGCCCGCTTGGGTGGTGGTTCCGTAGAAGTCTCCGTTTGTGGCCTGCATCAGCTGCGCCACGGGACCTCCGCCGGTAGTGCAAAGGCCACCCCCCTTGTTCGTGCAAAAACTGAATAGCGTGGTCAGCGCGCCGCCAGGGGTGATCTGGAATATTGTGCCGCAATAGTTGTCGGAGCACCGGGCGCTGCTAGCGGTGCCGCCCTCCTCAGTTGTCCCGTAGAAGTTCCCATCGCTGCCCATGATCAGTCCCGCGGCAGGGAGTTGGCCATCGGGGCAGCCGCTTTGCGAGCAAAAATTGTAGAGCGTGGTCAGCGTGCCCGTTGTACTAATTTCGAAGATCGTTCCACAACCCGATATGCCCGGCTCTGTACTGCACGCCGTACCGGTGCCGCCGTACGCCGTTGTTCCATAGAGGTTGCCGTGGGGGCCCTGGATCAACGCCCCAAGGGGGTACTGGCCATCGGTGCAGTCGCTTAGCGAGCAAAAGCTGTAAATCGTCGTAAGAGTGCCATTCGGCATCATCTGGAAGATCGAACCCCCGGCCTGCCCCGCACCAAAGGGGCCAGTCCCACCCTCCGCACTTGTTCCGTAGAAGTTGCCGTCGGCGCCTTGGATCAGTCCCGCTACCACTTCGACGCCGCCGTTGCAATTGCCTGTGATACAGCCAAAAGTTGCAATCGTCTCCGTCGTGCCACCGGGAGGAACTTCGAAAACTACCCCTTGGCCTAAGGGGCCGCCATACTCAGCCACCCCGTAGAAGGCGCCGTTGGTGGCCTGGACGAGCGCCCCTGCCGGGTAGGCGCCGCAGGCATTATCGCCATCGGGCGAAAGGCCGCAAAAGTTGGAAAGAACGCTCGCTGAGCCAGCTGGAGTCATTTCGTAGACCACGCCGACGCTCTCGCCCCCGCCACCGTTCGTTGTCCCGTAGATCTTGCCGTTACTGCCCAGGGTCAGCGGCCCCGGGTTGGTCGCATCCACGCAATTCCCTGCGGTTCCGGGGGCACAAAAACTGTAAAGCGTCGACACTTTGCCGGCTGGAGTCATCACGTAGACTGATCCCTCGCCGTTCGCCCCGCCATTGTAGGTCGTCCCGTAGAAATACCCATTCGTGGCCTGGATCAGCCCCGACTGGGCGGTGTTCGGCCCATCCGCCGTGACGAAGTCGTGCATCACGGTGAAAACCTGCGCCTGTGCCGGTTGGATCGTAAAGATTGCCGACACCAGCACGACAGCTGACGCCAGCGTTGCACTTGCCGCTGCTAGACGCATCCGCGAACTCCGATTCTGATATTGCAGTGTGTTCTTCATGATCGACTCCCCCGGAAAAAATGAGTTGTGCGAGATCTCTTCGTTCGAAGCGGGCGCACGACAACATCGTCCGCTGGTCAAACTCCGTCTTGGACCTAGCTTCCCTGCGGTATAGAATGTAGCGGCGCGATTGACCCCAGTCGCAATCCCCCGTCGCCTGGGATATTGCCCAAAAACCGACTCCCTGTCTTCAGGCTTGGATAAAGCTTTTCTAAAGTTTTTCTGAATGCCTTATGTCCCTGCAAGTAAAAGCTGTTTTCGAGTTCGGCGCGTTTCACCTGAACCCTTCGGAGCGCCTGCTCTTGCGCGGCCAAGCACCAGTCCATCTGCCTCCGAAGGCTCTCGACGCGTTGATCTTCCTGGTTGAGAATCGAGGACGACTGCTCGAAAAGGGCGAACTGCTGCAAAAGATCTGGCCGGATACCTTTGTAGAAGAATCGAATCTTGCTCAGCATATCTCGATCTTGCGCAGGGCATTGCAGGACGGAGAAGACGGCCCGCGATTCATCGAGACTGTTCCTACGCGTGGCTATCGCTTCATCGGGGAGGTGAGGGAACTTGGCGGGGCTGCCTCGGATGCCAACCTCTTGCCCTCTTCAACACCCAGCCAGCAACTTTCATGGGCGCAGATTGGGCACAGTGAACCGGCAAGCTCCGGCAAGGCAGGGGCAGAAGCTCCGGACGCTCGGCTTGGCAAAGTCTGGAAGATAGCGGTTCCCATCCTGCTCGTTGCCTTGGTCGCGGTTGGGAGGATTTACTATCGTTCGCATCAAAGCAAAACTCTGACCGGCAGGGACAAAATCGTTCTCGCCGATTTCGCCAACAGTACCGGAGACGCGGTATTCGACGACACACTGAAGACGGCGCTCAACGTTTCCCTGCAGCAATCGCCTTTCCTCAATGTGCTGTCCGACAGCGAAGTAGCGAAGACTTTGCAACAGATGACCCGCCCAGCCAGCACGAAAGTCACGCCCGAACTAGCCCGCGAGCTTTGCCAGCGGGCGGGCAGCAAGGCCTACATTGCCGGATCGATTGGCAGTCTGGGCAGTCAATATGTAGTGGGGTTGAAGGCGGTAAATTGCCAGAGCGGAGACAAACTGGCCGAGGAGCAGGTGACGGCGGCGTCCGAGGAGAAGGTCCTGGACGCGCTGGGCGAGGCGGCATCCAAGCTGCGCGGCGAACTGGGCGAATCGCTGGCGACGGTGCAGAAGTTTGATGTCCCGCTGGCAGAGGCTACCACGTCTTCGCTCGATGCGCTGAAAGCGTATAGTCTTGGACAAAAGGCCTTTAATGAGAGAGGCCCCGCCGGAGCCCTGCCTTACGATCTGCGCGCCATCGAGCTTGATCCGAATTTTGCCATAGGCTACTGGAGAGTTGGCGAGGACTACGTCAACCTCGGCGAACTAAGGCGGGGCAGCGAGTACCTGACCGGGGCGTTCCAACTCCGGGAGCATTCAAGCGAACGGGAAAAATTGCAGATCACCGCCTCCTATTATCGGAGTGTAACCGGAGAAGTGGGTAAAGCGGCCCAGACGTATCAGGAGGAGATTGAGAGCTACCCGCGGGAAAGCGGGGCGTACGGCGGTTTGGGCCTTGAGTTCGCCCAACAGGGGCAGTACGAGAAGGCTGCGGAGATCACTAGGCAAGCCGTGCGCCTCGTGCCGGATGATGTAGGTTGGTACGAGAATCTCGCCATCTACAGCGTTGCATTGCAACGCTTCGACGAAGCGCGGCAGATCATCCACGAAGCGTACGCGCAAAAAATGGATGATTCCACACTCCACAGTATTCTCTACGCTCTTGCCTTTTTCGGGGCGGACTCCGGGGCGATGGCGGAACAGCAACAGTGGTTTGCGGGCAAGCCCGCGTACGAAAACTATGGACTTGCGCTCGCATCTGACGCCGAGGCCTATAACGGTCATCTTGGCAAGGCGCGGGAACTGACCAAGCGGGCGGTCGATTCTGCCATACGAGCGGACAACAAAGAAAATGGGGCACTCTTGCAGGCGATTGCTGCCCAGCGGGAAGCCGCTTACGGCAATCCTGCCCAAGCGCGGCAGTCAGCGGCAGAGGCTTTGAAGCTTGCTCCGGCGAGTCCGGGGGCCGCTGCCGAAGTGGCTCTTGCGTTTGCGATGGCGGGCGATCACAGACGTGCCGAAGCCTTGGCACAAGACTTAGGAAAACGCTTCCCGCTGGACACGCAGATGCAGTCGCTTTGGCTGTCTGCGATTCAGGCACAATTGGCGCTGGATAGAAAGAACACGGCTGTCGCCATCAATACCTTGCAAGCTGCTTCAACCATCGAGTTCGGGAATATTCTGTTCGTCCCCAACATTTCCTGCCTCTATCCGCTGTATGTGCGCGGAGAGGCATACTTGGCAGCTGGGCAAAGTAACGCTGCCGCCGCCGAGTTTCAGAAGATTCTCAACCACAGCGGCATCGTGTGGAACTGCTGGACGGGAGCTTTGGCCCATCTGGGAGTGGCTCGCGCCAATGCTTTGCAGTCGAGAACCTCGCAGGGGGCAGATGCCGATGCCGCCCGCGTCCGGGCACTCACCGCGTACAAAGACTTCCTCACCCTCTGGAAAGACGCCGACCCCGATGTCCCCATCCTGAAACAAGCCAAGGCCGAGTACGCAAAGTTGCAATAGCCGGAGGAATTCTCGCTTATCGCTTACTATCTAGCGCTAACTGTTGTAAACAGATTACACGTTTTGACAATTCAAGGTGTGAATGCGGCGTGTTCAGCGGCGGAGGTTGGCGAGTTCTCCTGTCGCCCGACCACTGTAGTAAAACTGTAGTAGTTCCATGTTCAAAACGCGGCAAGAAGAGCATAGTCTATAGGAAATAAGCCTCTCCTTGCATAGACTCCGATAACACCCGGGTATATTCTCAAGGCGGCGATGCGAAAGAAGATTCCAACAAGCGTGGTAGGAGAGTTGCAGGACTACTTCTGCGATACGAGGGTCACCTGCGGCAGCGTAGCTTGCGTGGTAACCGGCAACACGGACTATGCCTGGCACCATCTTAACCATCGAAAGTCCGACAATCACCTAAGCAATATCGTTCCACTAATTCAAAACCTAAACAAAAATCTCGATATCGCGAAGGACCACGTCAAGTATCTCGATCCACGGTTGGAGTGCAACCACTTAGAGGGCATTGGGCAGACCGCCTTCTGGCTGGACGGCCAAGTCGCACGCGCATTCGGTTGCGCTCGCATCGGATACTATATCGCGCAATACAAGCGTTATCCGTTCTCGGAGCAATTGAAGTGGGCAGGTCAAGCACTCTACTACGCGCGGCACAAACCGAACTATCAAATGATCGAACAGCTTCTGGTGGATACGATAATAAAACCACTCACGCAGAATAACGGTCCTGTCCAGAAGGAGGTGATCAGGAGCCTTCTTCAAGAGTTCGAAACACTGCTCACTCTGGGTGGTGACACCAAAGCGGCGGTGTCTCTAAGCGAGTATTCTCGCAGTGCGCTTCCCCCCATGACGCTGTCAAATATGCTGGGGCAGTCAGAAGAAGAGCACATACGCCATGGGGCGCTTCATGACGCCCGACTGGGCGGCGCGGCCCACTTCAGTTCCGTATGCGGTTTTCGGCGATCCGCAGTCGCTCAATCTCTACACCTACGTGCGCAACGACCCCGTGACCAACGCCGATGCCGATGGACATATGTGCTCCTGGTCGTCAGCGGTGGGAACCGGAATAGTTTGTAATGTTGGTGATAATAGTGCTCCTGCGAAGAACCAGCAGGGGGGCCAGGCGCAGGCGCAAAATCAGTCCCAACAGAGTCAGTTACCGAATCCTGCCCAGGTAGTCTTCAATCAAGTCAAAAAGGAATTCTCCGACCTGCCGCTCAGCGAAAAGAACGTCAAAGACTTGGGGGCCCACAACGGCCATGAAAACATTCAAGTAAACGGCACCGCGAGCAAAGATCAGCTAGCCCAAATTCAAAAGACACTCGACCAGAACAAGGGAATGTTTGGTCCCGGATCGAGAATCGATATCAAGATCGGGGACAAGTCATTCTCACTGCACGTGGAGTTCTTCCAATCCAGCGGTTCCGGCGACACAAGAAATGTTCAGTTTCAGTCCCACATTGACCGTGGAAATCCGAACCGGGATGTGGTTGGGATGGGCACTCATGCCCTCGTAGATGGGTTCCGGGGAGCGGTGTTTCACCCGCATGATCCTGGGCTTGATCCACAATGACTCAGGTGACGGGGCAAAGAGCTATGCAAAGAACAAAAAGCGTTATTCTGTTATTCAACTTTATGCTGGTGGTATCTGTGTTCCTAAGTGGCATGGCTGCGAACTCACAACAAGCGACAGGTTGGAAAGCTTATAAGCTGGACGTGGAGAACGTTCGTGCGTGCGTGTTCACGCCTGACGGACACAGTGTCGCTTTCGTGTACCTGACGGACCATCTGCTTTCAGAGAAACCGTGGCATGTGACATACACGTCTCACCTAGCGCTGTGGAACCTAGAGACGGGGAACGTCGAAGAGAAATCGAAGTGGGAATACACATCGACGGAGCAAGGAGACCCGTGGCCGTCACAGCCGAGATACGCAGCGTACACGGCGAACGGCAACTATCTGGTGGTCTTCGACCCAGCCACGTTACGCGTCCTCGACGCAAGAACTTACGCGGAAGTGAAGCGCGTTAACTACGAGGAGCCGAAAGAAACTTTTGCGAATGACGGCTGGGCGATAGCAGATTTCTCTCTTGCGGCGGATGGATCGCGGGTGGCGATTGGGATTTCCAGCACCATTGGAGCCAACGGTGGCTTTGTACGAGTATACGATCTCGGGACGGGGCAGGTTGTCCGAGAGTGGAGGCTCCATGACGGAGTTCGCTATGTAACTGGGGCTGCTCTGTCACAGGATGGCGACCGGGTAGCTGCAAGCTCCCTCCCGGTGGCTCGATCTTCCGATCCCGAAACCTTCATTCCGGTTGGTGTCGACAATGTGCGGGTGATGGATGTCCAGACCGGTAAGACGATCACCGAAGTGAACACGAAATACGTAGCCGGCCCCGTGTTGTTTGGGCCTAACAATACCCTACTCACCGGGTCGATCAACGACGACCGGAAGGGCTACTCGTTAGACACGATCAAAGTGTGGGACTCGCGAACCGGCAAACTGCTGCGAGAGATCACCAACCCTCGCACGGGCGTGCATTATCGGTTGGACCTTTCCCCGGATGGAAAGCTGATTCTGGGATACTCCGGAACCGAAAAGCCGGTTGAGAACTTCGTGACGGTTGATACGCAACAGTTTCAAATCTGGGATTTTGCCTCTGGGCAGGCCTTGGCAACCTCGCCAGAGTTTGGGCCGAACAAGGATGAAATACCTCGGATGCAGCTTAGCGCGGACGGAAAGTTCGTGGTCGTATGGTGGGGCAACGGCTTCGCCAAACCCTTTGTGTACGGCGTCCCGGCTATGGCGTCTAGCAGGCCAAAGCAGTAAACGTACGATTTGAAGGAGGTACAGCTACGACGGTGCACTCTGTGAGTTGGCGCAAAATCAGAGTAACCAGCAAGTCGGGAACACTACATCTGATGCTCTCGCAAAGACTATGACCAATGAGGTTGGCAGCCTGAGCACTCCCAAGAAAGGCAATCCAGACGTGCTGTCGGACGCCAAAGATGCACTGGCGAATACCCTCATCAACAACGCAGAACTAGATAAGCCTGCAAAAGTAGCGCCAGCCACAGGAACCGCCTCAACCCAGGATGCACAAATTATGAAGGACGCCGCTACGAACAGGGCGAACGGCGGGGCCGATCCTGTCGAGGGTCGAACCCAGTTTGGAACCACGCATAATCCTAATGTGCAGTCGCGGAGTGCGGGCAACCATCTTAAGGGGGAGGCGGGCCGTGAAACGGTATACGAAAAGTTCGGCCCCTTCAAAGACAGCGTTAGTCGGCGACCGACTTGGATTGTTATCTACAATAATCCAGGGCACTAGCTCGCGAGGTGGGAAGATGCCTGCTATGAAGAAAATCACGCTAGCGATGTCACTACTGTTTTGCTTGGGCGCAACCGTCTACGCGCAGGAGCAAACGCCACAACTTTTGCTTCATGCCGCTCAGTGCCTTGAGGCGAAGAAGTTCCTGCCATCTTCGGAAGCAACAAAGCTGACCTTTGGGTACTCTCTCGATGAGAAATCCTATCCGGGTGACAGGGTCATTTACCTGATTAACTATGAGGCTCCCGCTCGCTCGAATGGGTTGGTTTTTGCGATCTTCTTAACAGAACACGACGGTCATCAGGCGTTCAATATTCAGAACAATGCCAGCTTTGTTCTGTCCAAGGATGATCCCAGCGGTGTGTCGTTTGTGAATCCCCCGCTCGGCGGAACATGGACGCAGGAGCATCTTGCATCGGCTATCAAGGAGATCGAGAAGCAGCCTAGGTTTGCTCTTTCCGTAAAAGACCTATCCGCTGCCGATCCTTCCCTTGTTTGCGAAGCGTACACAGACCCTCAACCGAAGAAGAGTGAGAAGTAGTGAACCGGCTGCACGAGAGAAACGAATAGAAGACCCCCCGCCGACGAGCGCAAAGCCCCGTGGTGGGATGCTGCAGCGGCAGCCGTGTCCGTTACGATCAATTGAACCGTGGTTATGCCATCGTCGGTGAGCGTTGCGGGCAGTGGGGAGACCGCGCAGCTCACGTTGACCGGAGGCGAGCAAGCCACGGTAATGCTGCTGTTGTAGTGATTGAGCGAAGTCAGAGTCACATTGAACGTGGCTGCCTGTCCACCTGAAAGCGTAGCCGTTGTCTTATCAAGAGACGCGGTAAAGTCCCCGACTCGCAGGACAGCGCTGATCGTGTGCGAGACAATTCCCGCCGTTCCGGTGATTTGAAAGGGATAGTCGTTGGCAGCAAGCTGAGTGTGATCGACGCTGAAACCGGTTGAGGGACCTACAGTATAGAGAGTACTGTTCGCTTCGCACTGGCTGCCGGCAGGCAAACCAGTGCAGACGAAGCTCAATGGTCTATCCAGGCTGTTGGTCGCGGTGGAACTAATCGTGGCGGCTGCGTCCCCGATCGGTCCACTGATCAGGGTCGTGGGGGCGATGCTGAGAGAGAAATCTCCAACTCCCAACTGAAAGGTGGCCACGGTGGTCACGAAGCCATCCGTGCTACTGATGGTGATGCTCGTTTCCCCGAATGGCGTGGAAGTGGATGTACCGAACGTTACCTCGACGCTGTTCGTTCCGTTGGGAAGAATAAGAAGAGTTGTGGCGTTAAAAGAACAAGAACCGGCCGGCAGTCCGCTGCATTCCAGAGATGAGAAAGTGCCCGAGTAATTGCCCTCGCTCGTAAGTGTAAGGACGACCTGGGCATTCTCTCCGGGCTCCACGGAGAACTTCTTACTCGATAAAGTGGCACTCACCCCAACGGTGAGGTTGGGATTCGGCTTCGTGCCGTAGACGACTGCCGTTTGGGTACCCAAAGTTGCGTACAGCGCGAAAACATGAGTGGTATCGAAGCCAGAGCCTAGAGTAAACGAGAAATTCTGAGACTGTTGTCCGGTGTTGAACTGGACGCTGGCCGGAAGCTGGATGGCCGGATCGCTGGCGGACAGGGTAACGGTCTGGGAAGAAGTGGCTGGCACATAGAGTGATACGGTCGCGCTGCCCGCGTTCGCTACTACAGGGCTGGAATCGAGCGCGATGTAGAGCGACGGAGCAGGAGCAGCGGGAATGGTAGTAAACGAAGATGTCATGCCCGTGAGTTCTACCAGATCAGTTGCGCCATCTCCGTTGAAGTCGGCACCCACCACTGGATAGCCGAGGGCTTGGAGTTGGTAGTTATAGTCGGAGACGAGGAAAGTGCCATCTCCAACTCCCTGCAGCACGACCAGACGTGGCTCGATGAGAGTTATCGGCTGTTGCACCCAGTACCGAACAGCAACGTCCGGGATACCGTCGCCATTGAAGTCTCCAACCATGGCCGGATTAAACGAGGGTTCAGCAAGACCGGGAAGATCGTAACTGGGCTGCTGATGAAACGTGCCATCCGCAGAGCCTAAGTAGACAGTGATACCCGGCTGCGACAGAAGGCTTTTGCTGATGTCGACCTTGGGATCTCGATTCTGAATCAAATCTGGATAGCCGTCGCCATTTACGTCCGCCACCGCCACGGCCCCGAAGTGTGAAATCAGAATTGTTGGCGTCTGAAAAGTTCCATCGCCGTTGCCGAGAGCTTCGATAAGGTCATCTCCGCTGGCCACCCAGCCGTCGTTTGCGTTGAGGCCGATCAGGAGATCGAGCTTGCCGTCGTGGTTAAGATCGACCGCGATGAGTTGTTGAGGGCTATCAGTGCCCAACATGGGAAACAGGTGCGAGGGCAGTTGAGTGAACGTTCCGTCGCCGTGACCAAAGAAGACATCGAATTCCCAGTTTTTCTCTGTAGCGTCAGTTCCCATCACGGCGAAATCCAGTTTCCCGTCGTTATTGAAGTCTCCCGCCACGACCTGTTGCGGATTCGGTAGTGTCGCGAGCGTCACTGGCGGGTTGAATGTGCCCTTGCCATTTCCAGCAAAGAATGCGACGTCAAACACGCTGTTCGAACCGTCGTAGATATTGACGTAAATCACATCTGGTGTCGCCGGGTTGCGGAATGCGCCAACGACAAAAACCGAGACCAGGTCTGATTCACCCACCGTGATCGCGCTCCGCACCGGGGGAAGAAAATTGCCCATGCCGTTGTTCAAGATCGCGGTCAGCTCGGGTGGATCGCCCGCGTACTCGTTGTATTCGACAAGAAGCAAGTCCGGTTTGCCGTCACCGTTCACATCGGCGACCACCAAGGGCGCCAGGTTGTCCGGAGCGTTTACGGGGCCGAGCGTGTAGCCAATGGTCTCGCCTTGCGGCGGACCGTAGTTTCCTGACCCATCGTTAGTGAACACGCTGACCAGGTTTTCGAGAGAGGACGCCGTGAGAATTTCAGGAAAACCATCCCCGTTAAAGTCGGCGACGATGAGCGAGTAAGCATCCGTCCCGCCTCTGTAGACCTGAGCAAGACCGAGGTCTCCTTTGCCGTCTCCGTCGAGAACCGAAACGAGATAGCCAGCCGGAGCGCCTGCCTCCGGGTTGTTGTCATCCGGGATGAAGGCCGCAGAGCCAACGACGTCCAAATGGCCGTCGCCGTTCACATCGACAACCTGAATCGCAGGATCCAGGTCGCCAACCAGCGCCGCAGGGTTCGGATAGCGTGGGAAATCGCCATCGCAGCTTCCTTTCGCAATTGAGACCAGGCCCGAGACTCCAAGCTGCACCGCATCGAGACAACCGTCCTCGTCCATATCCCCCAAACCGACCACCAAGGGAAGATTTTGGCCTTCGTCGTATCCCAGGTAGTCAACCACGGAAAAAGCACCTCCAGAGTGGCTGAGGTAGGGAATGTATTCGTAGCCAGTAACTGTGGTGACTAGATCAATATAGCCATCATTGTTCAGATCACCTGCCGCGATCCAACCTGTCGGCACTGGCTCTTCAGTACTGATGTTGATGGGTTCTGAAAAGACGGTTCCGGAGAACCCTCCGGCTCCGTTTCCGAGAAGCACCTCGATTTGCGGCTCGATAGCATCCAAATCGAGGACCAAGCCGACAATTAGGTCCTGATTCCCATCGTTGTTGACATCGGCGGCGAGAATGAACGTTGGAATCTGAGGGAGTGAGGTTTGCGCGCTCGCTTGAAAGGTACCATCCCCGTTGCCGAGGAAAACCTCTACCGTATTGGAGTCTCCGTTGGTGACGGCCAGATCCAAAGGGCCATTCTTACGTAGTTGGACGGCAGTGATCCAGTCGGGAGATTGACCTTGCGTGTATAGGATTTCCGGAACCTTGAAAGTTCCGTCTCCATTCCCAAGAAACACGTAGATCGTGTTGTCGCCACCATTACTGATGGCGAAATCCATCTTGCCATCTCCATTGAAGTCGCCGTTGGTGATCGCAGTGGGAATAAAACCTGCGGGCAAGGACGGCCGGGCCTCGAACCCAGCATTAGCGAAACTGCTTGATGCTGGTGTGCCGCCCAGCGGTCGGGGCGAGCGGTGACTGCTCACCGCTGGTGGAAAGAGTTGGCTTTGACGACGATTGCGCTGCCACCTCTTCGTGTCTTGGCCCGACAGCGCGGCAAACTTCCAACCCAAGAACCTTCCGTTGTTTCGGATCGCTGCTCGCCGAGCAGTTGACTCCTTACTGGCTGCAGGGTAAAGCGCAACTGAACGACTTAAGGGATTCTGCGCCCAAACCTGAGTCGCGAGCACAAGACCAAGAAGAACACGACTGCTGCAACGGAGCAACTTAGTGTGAAGGGCCAGATGGTAAAAGGCTCCAGTCACTTACAACCTCGGAAAACCAAATTGGCGTACGCGGAAAGTCAGCGAATACGGGACCAAAATGGTACCACAACAAGCTTATTATCGCTGTTTGAATCGCAGAATTTGCAGCATCGCCCTTCGGAGGGCCGGCGGCAAGGTGGATTTGATCACGCGCCCAGAACAAAATCAAATAGCACACGCAGCATCGCTACCCGTCCCGTCGACAAACTCAGGCAGGCTCTTGCAACAAACCGGAACCCGAAGGTAAAAGGTGCCGAATACCTGAATCGCAAAGCTGCGCGATCGATATTGCCGAATCGCAGATCTGGGACGAGGCTGGTGACGGCCGGCCACTCTAAGGCGGAGATCGTGTACGCAGTTTGCGGACGGTTAGCGCTGGCTGACGATTGGATCGGATGACGGCCAAGCCCGAAGCCTGAGAGCCAACTTGCCGCGGTTTATTTCGCATTTGGTGGGAATAAAAGGGGAAAAAAGGTGTTCATTTGTTCACTATTGGGACGACCATACTACGCGAGGTTGAATCCACAAGACTTGCGGTCGCGCCTGTGTACCGGCAGCATCCGCGGATTCTGCTCCACGAAGGTGGTGTTTGCCGTGGCCAGCCTGTCCGGGCTCCAAGCAGTCATCTTCCGTGACTTTTGAGCGAGCTTAGGTGGGTGGTTTTCAGCTTTTAGCGTACGTCCTTGAGATCGAATAACTTACTTAGTTTCTGTTGTGGCTTGTCGGGAAACTGTGCTTATGCGGCTCTTCTGGACGTTTCTTCGCAACTCCAAGTTGTCGTCAGTCGGGCGTTACAGTCATCTCCAATAATCCCGCCGAAACCCACCCTCTTCGTGGCGGTCTGCCGCGGACATCACGTCATCGCTCGCCGACTTAGTTCAAGGACGCAACCGCGACGCGCTGGCAGCCGGCCAATCTACGGACTCTGTGAAGCGAAAACCAACCTGCGTGCGGCTTTGCCTCTTGAAGCTCTCCTGTGAAACCAATGAGTTGCGGTTTGTACATGCGTCCTTAACGCGACCTTCAGACGAAGCGCAAAAATCGAGCAAACCAAACACCCAGCGACACCACAACACGACGTACTAGCGTCCAACCGCAGGCCAGTTCTGTGCGACCTCATCCGTGGAGTTTTCTCGAAGAACCAATTCCTCGTGCGGCTTTGACGGTTTCCGCAGTTGCCAAGGGGCATTGAGCGGCCGGGGATGGAAATCAGGTCGCTCAACGACTCGACGAGTTTGCCGCTGCAATGGCGCTAGTCCAAGACTTGGACTGGTCTCGGGGGGCGGAGGAGGACGCTCCGGAGTACGTCTGCAGCAGCGGCGCGGTGGCGGGCGGGCACCGATGCCAACTACACTGTCTCCGCACCAGAAGAAAAGGAAACTATTTGTGGGGGCCGTGGCGCGAAAGAAAAAAAGGCGGGCGCGCAGGATTACTGGCAGGTCTTGGGAAGCTCCTTCGTTCCCAGGCACCTCGGGACCTTCATCCAATACTTCCCGTGAGCCGAAAGGATTAGTGTCTAGCCCGATCCAGCTAAGGGGAATGTCATCTGTCCAACTCAGAAGGCAGTTGCGTCCTCTCATTGAGTTTCGACAGCGGATGCGGCGCAGATACCCTTCCGTCCCTGCGCTATGGACGCGCTCCGCCAACCCAGCAGAACGGGAAACGGCCGACAGCATTGAGCAAGCCGAGCAACTGATTCGAGACATAGAGAAGGAACTGTTAACCCGGAAGAAAATCAGCGGCGCCGGCTCCTGGTCTGAGACCGACGCGGTCCGCGAGGCCAAGGAAGACGAGGCAAGCACAAAGAAGCCGATTTTCAGCGCTTCAGAGGACTACAGATCCGTGACGTACAACGGTGACTCACACATCCTGACGCAGAACCAGAGCATCATGGTCCGACTGTTACATCGGGCTCATTTGGCCGGGCATCCCGATGTAAGCAAAGTTCAATTGCTCTTTGCGATCGAAAGCGAGACGAGTGAAGTCCGGAATTCGTTCAAGAAATCGCCCCTTTGGAAAACGCTTATTGTGAGCAAACGTAAGGGAACATATCGTCTAGATTTGCCGGATGGATCCTCAAGAACCAGACCCTGAAATACGCGCGAAATACCCGCCTGCTACCCGCCTAATACCGCACACCACTGCTAACGTTTACCGCAGATCGAGATGAAGTCGAGTCCTTCTGGCTAGCGCCAGACGGTTGCTTCGCGGCACAGCTTGCTACCGAAAAAAAACGGGCCGCTGTTTCAAAAGTTACCGCTAAACGTCGGCGGATGATGTGCGTCTCCACCGGAAACCCGGGCAACGTGCTGGTAGTCGATCCAGCTAAACCGCCTACGTCCCGGTCCTATGGGTGCCAGGGTGACCTGGTCGAGACTAACGGCACAGAGCACATCAAGAACTCACGGGACTCGATGAAGCAAAGACTAATACCCAAAGGGAAGGCGTGTCTTTCCGGTACGAAACCGGACGAAGTGGAAACGACATATAAGAGCTGAGACTTCCGATTGTATACGTTCCTGGGTAAGAGGTTGGTATCGAGACAATGAGCCAAAGCTGGGAAAACAATAACGAACCGCGAAAATATAGGCTGCCGGATGCTTTGTGCAGTTCCCGTCGCAAATTCGACGATGAGACGAGCCGGTTCGAGCCATTGCTCGATGATGAGCGAGCCGCCGAGTTTCTCGGAGGCATCCATCCGAAAACACTACAGCGGATGGCACGCCGTGGGGAGGTTCCCGCATACAGAGTCGGGCGCTTCTGGCGCTATCGTGCCAGTGAACTGGATGATTGGCTTCGTGTAAAATCGAGCGGCCGAATCGCTCGCGTGGTTTCGATAAAGGAGAAACCATGAAATTCACGCGAGCACGTTATCAGCAAGGCAGTTTGATTCGTGAGGAGCGCAAGGTCGGCCCGGATGTTTGGATCTTTCGCTGGCGAGAGCAAACGTCACAAGGCCGTGTCAAACGCAAGGTTGTTGTGGGGACGGTCGAGCAGTATCGTTCCAAAGCAGCCGCGCAGAACGCAACCGAAACTCTTCGCATCTCTGCCAACAGAGAGGCTTGGACGCCGTCAACCGTGGAACAGCTAATCACTCACTATACAGAAAGGGAATTGCCTAGCAAGGCTCATTCGACTCAAGGCGTTTACGGAAGCTACATTCGAAACTTGGGTGGTGCCGCGATGGGGCAACCGATCTGTGTCAGAAGTAAAGACCGTTGCGGTTGAAGAATGGCTGAAAGGTCTCCCACTGGCGAATGGCTCCAAGGCAAAAATCAGAAATGTAATGCATGCGCTTTTCAATCACGCGATGCGGCACGAGTGGGCTGAGAGAAATCCCATCACTCTCGTGCGCCAAAGCGCGAAGCGACTGCGCACACCAGACGTTCTCGATGTGGATGAAACCAAGGCGCTGTTGTCGGAACTGAAAGACCCATTCTGGACAATGGTTTTCTTGGCGGCGACAACCGGACTACGGGTGAGCGAGGTTCTAGGAATGAAATGGAAAGACGTTAGTTTTAACGTCCTGGAAATTCATCTCAGCCGTGCGATCGTGGATGGTGTAGTGGGAGATATGAAGACCGAGGCGTCACGCAAACCAGTTCCGCTCGATTCTGCTCTGGCGGAAGTTCTCCTGAATTGGCGTGCTCGAACTCCCTACAACCACGATGAAGACTGGGTGTTCGCCAGCCCTGAGAAGTTGGGCCGACAGCCTTATTGGCCCGACAGCGCGCTGCGAAAGGTTGTTCGGCCTGGCGCCGTGCGTGCCGGTATCGTCAAACACATCGGATGGCACACGTTCCGACATTCGTTCGCAACCCTGTTGAAAGCGAATGGCGAGGACGTGAAAGTCGTGCAAGAGAGCTTGCGTCATGCAAACAGTCGAATCACGCTGGATGTATACACGCAGGGCTTGATGCCGACCAAACGCCAGGCCCAGGGCCGCGTGGTAAAATCCTTATTGGCCCCGAATGGCCCCACGCCGGGAACACTGGTTGCTGCAAGTGCTTGAAAACAAATGTAGGCGCGTAGCTCAGTTGGTTAGAGCGCTACCTTGACACGGTAGAGGTCAGGAGTTCGAGTCTCCTCGTGCCTACCATATTTTCAATCACTTCCGGCGCTGGTACATCCCTCAATGCCTGCTTGGTGTCGTGGTTTGTGTCGTAACCTTTGCTTTTGCTCCCCTTGAGCGTGCTTATTGTGGGTCGGTCGCCACCCAGAAGCCCCCGTAAGTGCCGTCGCTGGCCGGTTCCGTGGGAGCGCCATTGGCCACATCGAAGCCTCCAACGGTGTAGACCATCGTGTCTCCCTCAAGAGCGCCGCCATATTCGAAAAGAAAGCTGCCACTCTGATCGAATTGGCCGGTGTCACCCACTTCTGCGTTGGCGAAGGGCGAACCGCTCACTGCTGAAAGCGTGCCGTCGGAATTGAGTGTAAAACCTTCAGTCGCGTTGAATCCCTTGCCTGAATCGATCAAGCTGAAGGAGTAGATCAGGTTTGCGCCTGCGTTCGATTGCACCGCGATGCTGTAGGGCGGGGTGGTCGTGAGGGACGGCGATTCTTCGGTAATCGCTCCTGCGGTCGCACCCGATTGCGCGATGCTGAAGACGTAAAGGTTGTAGTCATCCGATCCGTTGATCGAAAGGTTGTGGCCAGTGGTGCCGATTAGAAATTGTCCCGTGGGTTCGCCCAGCACCTGCCACATGGGGAAAGCAAACGGGCTGCCGCTCACCGCCGTAAGCACTCCAAGGCTGTTGCCGGCGCCGATGCTGTAAGCGCCGATCTCGGAGCCGGTGTGATTCGAGGAAGTCGCGCGGTTATATAAAGATAATTTCCCGGCCCGTCGGTTGCCATGTTTCCGGGCGAGAACGGTACAGAAAATGGAGATCCGGGTACCGGGGTCAGAGCTCCCCCGCCGCCGATCCCGTAAACGAAGATTTGATCTTGTGCTGCGTCGGCGATGAATAGAAGAGTTCCCGCCGGGTTCGTAGCCAGCCGGTTGGTATCAAACGTCGATGACGCCCCACTCGCGAATGTGGCTGTCATTGGGCTGTTCGCGATCGGTGTCAATGTGCCGATGGAACTGATGGACCAACCAAAGATCTGATTGGTCGAGCCGAAGGCCGCGTACAAAAACTGCTTCTGAGCCACCACCATTCCAATACCTGCGTCAAATCCTGGAGTTTCGGGAAATCCGTTGGAAGAGGTGGGGGCCAACAGTGTGTTCACCGTATTCAGCGTGTAGCCCGATAGCTCGCCGGGTGAGCCGCTGCCGTTCAACACAAAGACGAACGCAGCAGCGGTATTGCCGTTGCCGGATGCAGGGCAAGGGGAATTTCCAGAGGAATCGCCGAAGGTGACGCTATTGCATGCGGAGTGGCTGCCGCCACAGGCCGTCAGTCCCATCAGCACCAGCGCCGCAAGCAATATCAGAACCGCTCGAACCTGCATCTTCATGAACCACCTCCGTGCGGGCCGTAAGAGAATACGACTGCTACCTTTTCAGCGAATGTTAGAGGGAATGTAATCTGGCGGGAAAGTTACGAACGTTATGGCGGAGGGACAACCGAGGGCGGCTGTCCCCCGGTTAACTAAGTCTTCGGGATCGACTTTGATCCAGCGGCCCCTGTTTTTTCCTCCGGGGCCTCGTGCCTACCATTTCTTTGTTGGCTTTAGCGGGAATCGCGAATTTTTCTCCATCCAAGAGAAACACTCAAAGACTTATCGCGAGCGGGGGTTAATCGTTTCCAGCCCACTTGGTCTGCAGAGTCGGCGGGCGCAATAACGTCTGCATCACCACGCAATACTGTTCTGTTTTCTCCTGTAATGCGCGCAGTTGTTCGGGTGTTGCTTTGGGCGCAGCAACATCAAAATGAAGTTGAATACTTTCAAAGCCTACCGGGACGTCTTTTGAAATGCCGAGGGTACCTCGCAGATCCAGGTCTCCCTCCACCGTGACCTCAATGCGTTCGGTCGGTACGCCCATAGCCGCAGCCACCATCTGACAGGTGATCTGGGCGCAGGCTGCCAGAGCTCCCAGCAAAAGATCCCCGGAACAGGCGCCGGCACCTGCGCCTCCAACTCCCTTGTGCGCCTCGGCCTGGTAGATGGCGCGTCCGATATCGACTGAGCATGCCACGGGAACGTCCGTCTGTCCGCCTTTTGCCCGGATCGTGATTCGCGAGGCATTTGGGTCGTTCCGGTATTGGTCTTTCAACGGCTTTTGAAGGGATCGAATATCCATGACAACAGCGCTCCTTACAATATTCCCGGCATTTTCGCCAACCGCGAACCGCTTCGGGCTAAGCCATCTTGAAGCCGATCCATCTTGAAGCCGATCCATCTGCATGCTAGCATCTCTGCACCTCAGAGGAAGGCACATGCCAAAATTCGTCATCGAGCGGGAAATCCCGGGAGCCGGAAGTCTAACCGACGTGCAATTGCGGGAAGTCTCGCAAAAGTCGGTCAACGTTCTCAAGGGAATGGGTCCGGCGATCCAGTGGCTCCATAGCTACGTAACCGGCGACAAGGTGTACTGCGTCTATCTTGCACCCGACGAGGCGACCATCCAGGAGCACGCCAAGCGCGTAGGCCTTCCTGCCAATCGGGTCTCCGCCGTGCGCCGACTTCTTGACCCGACCAGTGCGGAGGCCAGTGCAGGTTGAGCTTTCGGGGCATCCAGATTTTGCAGTCAGCGTCAATCCGTGACCTAACGCGGCTCTAACGCGAGGGAGATGCAGGTTCGGGCATCAGCACCTCTTCAATCGCTTTCTCGGCCGGCAGAGCCCAGCCTTCCTGCCAGGCAGCCGCGCTTACCGTGGTGGTCAAGGCCTGCCGCGCGGCGCGCAGACTTACTTCCAGTTTGGCTTGTTCCGCCGGGGTAAGCGGGGCGCCAATATTGTGGCGCAGCGCGGCCGCCGCTCCCGCTAGCCGCAGCGAGCGCTGGGCTTCGAGTTGAACGGCCGCGGCGCAGGCGAAGCACTCCAGCAATCGCGCAATTCCGCGTTTGTGATCCAGTTCCTGGAAAAGTTTTATGCTCTCCCGGTACATCGAGTGCGCGGTGTGATAATTCCCCTGCTCCCTCGCTAAGCTGCCCAAGTCGGCGAGTGTGCCGGCAATGCCCCAACGGTCATCGACTTCCCGAAAAATTGCCAGGCCCTCTTCGTACAAAGTCCGCGCGACGGTCGAGTCACCCTGATCGCGAGCTACATCCCCCAGATAGTTCATGGACCACGCAACGCCTGTAAGATCCCCCAGCTCTTGGAAGATTGAGCGACACTCCGCGTACAAGGAGCGCGCACGCGCATTGTCACCCTGCAATTTGACGATATTCGCCAGGTTACTGAGAGAACGAGCGACGGCCTTCTGGTCGCCCAATTCTCTCCACAAGACCATGCTTTCTTCGAGCAGAGAGCGTGCAAGCGCAACGTCACCCCGGTCCCGGGCAATGACCGCCAATGCATTTAGAGATACCGCTGCGCCCTGCTTATCACCGAGTTGACGCGCGATGTCCAGACTTTCCTGGATGAGTGCATTCGCCGAAGCATAATCTCCCTGCTCAACTGCGAGTACGCCTGCGGCAAAAAGCGCACGCTCGCGCGCCTTTGTGGGAGCTGCCGCACTCACGAGCCTCAGCAGTTTCCCCAGGCTGTCCCTTCCTTCGGAGAGATACTCGCGCGCCTCCCAAAAGCGAAACAGGGCTGCACCGAGACGCAGGCCCCACTCCGCATCTCCGGTTTCCGTAAGCCACTCCAGACCCGCGCGAAAATTGTCGTGTTCGAGCGCGAATCGCTCTAACCATTCGGCGCCTTCCGGTCCACTCTGTTCCGTAGCCTCTTCCGCCAGCACCAGGCAGTAGGCGGCATGGGCGCGCCTGGTCAAAGCCTGCTCCCCGCTTGCCTGCAGTTTTTCCAGAGCGTATTCGCGAATCGTCTCCAGCATTACGAAGCGCGATTCACCCTGCGCTTGCTCGATCTGCTGTACCAGGCTTTTGTCCACCATGGATGCCATACCGTCGAGCAGATCCAGATCGAGATCACCTTTGGTATCGCAAACTGCCTCCACGCCTTCCAGGTTGCACCCCACGAAGACCGATAATCGGCGGAAAAGCTTCTGCTCGGGAGCGCTCAGCAGATCGTAGCTCCAATCCATGGCGGCACGAAGCGTCTGCTGCCGCTGTGGCAGGTCGCGCGCACCGCCCGTGAGCAGTTGCAACCGGCTGGCCAGGCGTGTCCGCATGGAAGAGGGTGAAAGCACTTTGATCCGGGCGGCTGCGAGCTCGATGGCGAGAGGCAGACCATCCAACCGGGCGCAAATCTCGGTGACCGCCGCCGCGTTTCCCTGGTTTAGTTCAAAATCTGGCTTGGCGGCGACGGCGCGCTGCACGAAGAGCGTCACCGCAGGGCACTGTGACAGGACTTCCACGGAAGGCGTGGAACGCGTATCCGGCAAGCCCAGCGGCGGCACGGGAAATTCATGCTCCCCGTAAACGTGGAGCGCGGCGCGACTGGTTACCAGGATTTTGAGATTGGGAGCCGCGGCCAGCAGTTCTGCCACGACCGGCGCCGCCCGAATCAACTGCTCGAAATTGTCCAGGACCAGCAGCATTGGTGGGTGCAATGAGTCCTGTAGATTCTTCTTGAGTATTTCGAGCGGCGACTGCTCTCCCGCCTCCCGGATTCCCAACGTCTGCAAGATCACGGAAGCGATCATGCCGGGATCGCCCACCGGGGAGAGGGGAACAAAATGAGTGCCACCCGGAAAATGTTCGACCAGGCCGCCCGCCACCTGCACCGCGAGGCGCGTCTTACCGATCCCGCCCGGACCTGTGACCGTGAGCAGGCGGACATCCCGCCGCAGCAGGAGCTCTTTGGCAGCAGCTACTTCTTTCTCACGCCCCACAAAGCCAGTTCTCTGCACTGGAAGATTGATCGGGCGGGGCCCTACTTGCTTGACCGGCTTCTCCGAGAAGCGGTCGCGGATGGCCGCAAGTTCCCGCGCGAAAATGGAGACGTATCCAGGGCGGGGGGCCGGCTTTACCGGCGCGTCCGTGGCAACAGGCATGGGCGCCTTTCCCGTTTCCCGCTTGAGCCGCTTCAGGTCCGAGCAAATATCGGCGGCGTGCTGGAATCGCTTGTCGCGTTTTTTTTCCAGCGCTTTTGCGATGATCGTGTCCAGAGCGGCGGGTAAGGACCGATTCACGCTGCTGGCAGCGGCGGGCCGCGCGTTCAGGATTGCATTCATCAGCAGAACGCGATTTTTGCCAACAAAGGGTCGTTGGCCGGTGGCCATTTCGTAGAGCACTACACCCAGAGAAAACAGGTCGCTGCGCGCGTCAATCTCTTCTCCGCGCACTTGCTCAGGAGACATATAACAAGTTGTGCCTGGAATAACACCGGCCAGGGTAAGCGATTCTTCCTCGGACTGGTCTTCTACGGGGCTCACCTTGGCTAATCCGAAATCCAGGATCTTTACCCGCACGTGACCGATGATGAAAATATTTCCAGGTTTTATGTCGCGGTGAATGATCCCCTTGTCGTGTGCCGCCTCCAGGGCATCGGATGCCTGAATCCCAAAATCCAAAAGCTCGTCGACCGAGATCGGCCCTTCGCGGATTCGCTCTTTCAAGCTCTTCCCCTCGAGCAACTCCATGACGATCACCGGCTGGCGATCATATTCTTCCACCTCGTAGATGGTGCAGATGTTCGGGTGATTCAAGGAAGAAGCGACGCGGGCCTCGCGCTCAAACCGCTGGAGGGTTCGCTCGTCATGCGCCAGACTCTCGGGCAGGAATTTCAAAGCCACGCGGCGTCCCAAGCGGACATCTTCCGCTTCGTACACCACGCCCATTCCGCCGCTGCCCAGCTTCCCCAGGACGCGATAGTGCGAAATGGTCCGGCCGAGTATTGAATCGCCTGCTTTACGCGCCTCAGTTTGGGCGATTGTCTGCGCCGCAACTCTGATGGCAGGACGCTCCAGAAAGCCGCCGAGGTTGCGGTGTGAGGTGAGGAGGGACCTTACTTCGTGTTCGAGTTCGGCGTCGCCCGCGCACTCCTGTCGCAGAAATTCGTCGCGCCGGTCGGAGGGCACTGCCAGGGCTGAGTGCAGCAACTCATCGACTCGCTTCCATCGTTCAGCATCCATCGCCGGCTCCGCCACCCATTTCCCGGTAGAGCCAGGTCCGAGCGGTGCTCCAGTCGCGCATCACGGTCACCGGCGACACCTTGAGCACTTCAGCTGTTTCCTCCACGCTTAAGCCTCCAAAAAAGCGCAGCTCCACCACTTGCGCCTTTCGAGGATCGATGCGGGCAAGAGCTTGTAAAGCATCGTCGAGCACGACCAGATTTTCGTGTCGACCGCCGCCGAGGACCGCTGTGTCCTCCAAAGCAACGTGCGGGATGCCGCCACCGCGCTTCAGGTTGTGGCGCCGTGCGTGGTCAACCAAAATCCGTCGCATGAGTTGCGCCGACACCGCGAAAAAGTGGGCGCGGTTCTCCCAGCGCATGCGCTTGTAATCAACGAGCCGCAGGTAGGCCTCATTGACCAGGGCGGTGGCTTGCAAACTGTGACCGGTGCGCTCCCGCCTCAAGTAGTGCCCGGCGAGCCGGCGCAATTCGTCATATACAATTGGCGTCAGTTGATCGAGGGCGTTCTGATCCCCGTCACTCCACGCGCGCAGCAACGTGCTTACGTCGCCCTCGCGTGACGCCGTTACCGGATCGCTCAAACCCCGTACCCTCCCCCGTCGCCCAAACCTCGCCAATTATAGCGATATTGGCTCCCCATCAAAAGAAAGTGTCCATGAATGATAGTTGCGTCCCGTCGCTTACGCCTATTTAGGTGTACGGGCAGAACGACAGCCACCCAATACCTTTCGCGTACTTTGCGGAAAACTACATTTTGAGGAGAAATCTATGACGACACGAATCACGAGTCTGATCGGCAAATCGACCACGAACATTCTGCGTTTGGCGCTGCTGGGCAGTCTTGCCGCGGCCGCGCCGCTTTTCGCAGCTGACAATGCTGCGACCAAACATTCCGCTCACGAACAAGCCTCACCATCCACGCTCGTTGAACTCGTTCGCGCTGGCACGGCGAAGTACATTGACGTTAACAATGCGACTGCCGCCGGCTACGGACCATTTCTAGGTTGCGTTGCCGGTACCGACCATGGGGCGATGGGCATTCACTACGTCAACGGCACCCTGCTCGGCAATCTCACCCTCGACCCCGCGCAACCGCAGGCGCTTATCTACGAGCCCTCCAATGGCAAGTTGACCCTCGTAGGCGTCGAGTTCATTCTGGACTCGGCGAGCTGGAACGCCGCGAATAACAACGCCCCTCCGGTACTGGACGGGCAAGTCTTCAACTTTGTCGGCTTTCCGAATCGCTTCAACATCAATTCATTCTTCGAACTCCACGTCTGGGCCTGGCGGGATAATCCGCAAGGGTCGTTCGTGGACTGGAACAACCACGTGACCTGCGACGGTCAGTAGCCCGAGAGGAAACGTCAGCTCACGAACATCTGGCGGTGTGGGGATGTGGGAGACGCGGAGCGCTTTCCATATCTCCATGCCAACTCGCCCATCTTTGGGGTTGCGAGTATGTGAGGCTGAAACCTGATCATCAAATTCTTCCAGTAAACAAACTGAGAAACGAGGTATTACCATGCCGAAGTTCGTTATCGAGAGAGATATTCCGAAAGTGGGCAGCCTATCGTCGGAGCAACTGCAGGCGATATCACAGAAATCGTGTGGAGTCTTACGAGAGATGGGTACTCAGATCCAGTGGGTTCAGAGCTACGTCTCGGACGACAAAATCTACTGCATATACGTGGCCCCCGACGAAGACGCGGTACGCGCGCACGCCCAGCAGGGCGGTTTTCCGGCCAATCGAATCTCGCAAATTCGGTCGGTGATCGATCCGACAACCGCTGAGTAGCGGCAAAAATTGGACGGGTCGCCGCAGGGGAGTGTGATTGCAGTATTTGCTCCCTAGCCTTCTCATGATTCGGAGGCGAAACCGGAAAGCTGCCAGGCAGCATCACCTTAACGCTTCCATGGGATCGACTTTCGTTGCCCGCCGCGCCGGCAGATAGCTGGCGAGCAAAGCGACGCAGACAAAGAGAAGGGGCGTGAGAATAAAAGTTGCCAGATCGCGCGCGCCGACTTTGTAGAGGAGGCTTGACATCAGCCTGGTGAACAACAGCGCCGCCAATAGACCGATTGCAATGCCGCCGAACGCGAGAACTAGTCCTTGACGCACGACCAGGCGCAGAATGTCCGCGCGTTCCGCGCCCAGCGCGAGCCGGATGCCGAACTCCTGGCGGCGCTGGGCCACCGAATACGACAGCACTCCATAGATTCCGATCACCGCGAGAACCAGAGCCGTGGCGGAGAAAACGCCGAGCATCAGCATGGTGAAGCGTGGCTGCGAGCGCGAGCTATCCATGAGTTCGTTGACGGTTTGAACTTTTGTGACTGGCTGATCCGGGTCCACGGCGGCGACCTGCGCCCGCACGGCTGAGGTTATGCTCTGCGGCGCAACGGCCGTACGCACCAGCAGATTCATATCGCCCCACGGCAGCTGCGGGAAGGGGAGATAAAGCTGCGCTTGCGTCTCCTGATCCAGGCCTTTGTTCTTGATGTCCGCAGCCACCCCGACGACTTCGGCTGGAGCCGGCGAACGGCCTACGATGATGTGCATGCCAAGCGGGTTCTGGTTGGGCCAGAAGCGTCGGGCGAAAGTTTCATTCACGATTACGAGCTTGGGGGCCTGGGCATTGTCTGCCGGAGTGAAGTCACGGCCGGCACGCAGCGGAACGCGCATGGTTTGGAACCATTGCGGGCTGATCGCTTCGATGTCGATGAACGGACGCTGGGCCAGAGGAACGTCGGGTTGGCCTTCCGGCAAGACTGGGCTTATGCGCTTAAAGCTTAACGGCAGCGCCGCCGATATTGCAGCGTTGCGCACACCGGGCAGCGCGGACACCCGGCGCAACACCTCGTCAAAGAACGCAATCTGCTGCTCGGGCTTTGCGTATTTCACCGTGGGCAAGGACACGTCCATCGTGATTACATTTTCGGGGTCAAATCCCGGATCAACGTGGAGCAGCCGAACGAAGCTGCGCAGCAGGAGTCCGGCTCCGATAAAGAGCAGCAGCGAGAGCGCCACTTGGCCGACAACGAGCAGGTTCTTTATTTGCGCGCGGTTGTGGCCGAGGGAAATGCCGCGGCCCTCGTCGCGCAGCGTGGTGTTGGGATTGACTCGAGCAAGCTGCAGGGCGGGGATGGTGCCGAATATGAGTCCGGCGAAAATCGAGATGACGAGCATAAACAGGAGCACCCGCAGATCCAGGCCGATTGGAACGCCGAAGGGAAGTTGGTCGGCTCCCCATGCGACCAGCGCCCGGGTGGCGGCCCAGGTCAACCCCGCGCCAACTGTTCCGGCGAGAAGTGCAAGCAACATGCTTTCGGTGAGGAGTTGTCGAACTAAAACGCCGCGGCTTGCGCCCATGGCCGTGCGCACCGCAACTTCCTTTTTTCGTGCCAGCGCCCGCGAAAGCAGCAGGCTCGCCACATTGGCACAAGCGATCAACAGAACGAAGGCAACGGCGGCTGAAAGCACCAACACCTTGCCGCGTACGTCGCCCACGACGAGTTCGCGCAGGGGCTTGGCTGACATGGTGACGGAGGGATCGGCGTCGGGCGCCGTGGGGTTCTGTTCGCGATAGCGCTGATTGAGCACGGCGAGCTCTGAGTTGGCGCGCGCCAAGGTTGTTTCCGGCCGGAGCCGCGCGGCGATTTCCAGATAGCCCACGCCCATGCGCAGCCGCTGCGGAGTCATCAGAGAGAACTCGAAATACCGCGGCGTCCAGATGTCAGCTGGGCCGACGAAGGGGAACTGAATATTGCCGGGCAATACGCCGATGACTGTGTATGGCGTCGAATCGAGAGTGACCGTCTGGCCTACGATGTTGCGGTCGCTATGGAAGCGGTTCCGCCACATTGAATCGCCGAGCATCACCACAGGCTTGCCTTCGGGGCGGCCTTCGTCTTCGGTAAAGGCGCGCCCAAGCTGAGGCTGCACTCCGAGCATAGAGAAGAAGCTGGGCGAGACGCGCGCCACTGGCACCTGCAGCGGTTCGCCCGAGCCGGTAAGGTTCAGGTTGTCGTTCGTCCATACGGCCACGGACTGGAATGAGTGGTTGAAGTCGCGCAGCAACTCGTAACGGAGCAATGAATTGGGGCGATCGGAGGTCTTGTCCTTCGACGACACGGTCACGAGTTGTTCCGGGTCATGGTAAGGAAACGGCCTGAGCAGCAGCGCGTTCGTCACGGTGAAGATTGAAGTGTTGGCGGCGATCCCGAGAGCGAGAGTAATGACGGTTGCGAAGGTGAATCCGGGATTCTTGCCCAGCATGCGCGCGCCGAAGCGAAGGTTGCGAAGCAGTGTCTGCACAATGCAAGAAATTATAGGCCGAGAAAAGAGGAAGTGGAGCCGGTGTATCGGGGGAATTTAGCTGGTGGCGGAGTTGTCGGAGACTCGAATCGAGAAGTTGACGGTTATTCTGGCTTTGGTCTCGACGGGCCGGCCGTTCTGAAGATAGGGTTTGAAGTGCCATTGGCGCACCGCCTGCTCCGCGGCGGAGCTCAGGATGGCGGGACCACTGAGCAAGCGCAAATCCTCGATTGTGCCGTCGGCGCCGACGACCGCCTGTAATACCACCGAACCCTGTACTCTAGTGTGCTGGCCGAGCAAGGGGTAGGTCGTCTCGACGGTTTGGCGGAGTTCGGGGACGCTACCGGCGGTCACAGGCTCGCGCTCGGCTGCATTGGTCGCCAACTTCGCTGTGGCGACTGCGACGCGGTTCGAATCGCTGGGAATCTCGACTCTCGTTACATTGCTTCCGGGATGCAGGGTGCTGTGCTTGTCGCCGGCGACCACCTCAACATCGAGCGGAGGAAGCATGGTCCGGTTGGTGGCAACCACTGGTGAGTCGGAGGCCGCGGTTTCCTGCTGAGCCGACGCAGCGGTGTTTGGCTCGCCGGAAATTCTTGAACCAGAATTTATCGAACCAGAATTTGTTGAACCAGAATTTATCGAACCAGAATTTGTTGAACCAGAATTTACTGAACCAGAATTTACTGAACCAGGGTGCTTCTTTGCCGTGGCAGTCTGTGCCACAGAGGCTTTGGTGTTTGCGGCTGGGGCGACCGGTTTCGGCAGGCCTTCCGAAGCACGGGCTTCGGATTCAATCGCCTGGTCGGCGCCAAACCAGAAATCCCGATCTTTCACGATGACAACGGCGAGGGCAACGAGTAGAAGAACCAGCGCAATCTGTAGCTGGCGAGTCTGCTTGTTGGCAGGATCAGCCTGAGGCTGGGCCAGTTCCGTTGTTGAATTCCACTCGTGCATTTCGTTTCTTTAATGTTGCTTGCTCGAATCGTCCGACGAAATAGCTTGCAATCAAAGGAGCCAATCGCCAGGCACGAGTATCCTCAAGCCGTGAGCGTGTGATGGCAATGGCACGATCCGGGGAACTACTGGCCCAACGGTGCTACATGGCAAGTTTGGATACTGGTTCATGCGGGCGCCGTCGCGAGGTGTCAGCCGCGCCGCTGAATCGATTCGGTTCTTGCAATTCAAAACTGCCGCCGCTATTTTCATAAGGGCTGCGTGGTGACAATCAAGTGCTGATCAACAGGCAGGACAAAAGGCCGATGCAGGCGGGGCTTGTCTGGGTTCTGCTTGTTCTGCTCGCCGCGGTTTGCAACGCCGGAGCCATTGGGCAGGAACGATATGTTCAGCTCTCGCCGAGTCCCGGCAGCTTTGCCATTGCCGACAGCCAAGGCCTTGCGCAGATTTACGTCGATGCGAACGACTACTGGGGAGTGACGCGAGCGGTTCACGATCTGCAAACCGATGTTTCTCGCGTAACAGGACGTACGCCCACCGTTGCGGATCATCCCGTCAAAAGCGTTGAATTCGCGATCTTCATTGGCACGATCGGCAGGAGCGCGGTCATTGATCACCTGGTTTCTGCTGGAAAGATCGACGTAAAGGCGATTGCGGGCAAGTGGGAATTTTTCCAGATTCAAGTCATGCCGAATCCCGTGCCGGGAGTCGCGATGGGACTGGTCATCGCGGGTAGCGATAAGCGGGGGACGATTTACGGCATCTACGATCTTTCCGAGCAAATCGGAGTTTCGCCGTGGTATTGGTGGGCCGATGTTCCGGTTGCGCATAAGGACGCGCTATTCGTGAAGCCGGGACGATATGTGCAAGGGCCGGTGGTTAAGTATCGGGGAATCTTCCTGAACGATGAGGCTCCGGCGCTGACCGGCTGGGTCAACGAAAAATATGGCGGGTACAACCATGAGTTTTACGAGAAGGTTTTCGAACTTTTGCTGCGGTTGAAGGCGAACTATCTTTGGCCGGCGATGTGGAATAGCGCCTTCAACGCGGACGATCCCATGAATCCGAAATTGGCCGACGCATACGGCATTGTGATGGGAACGTCGCATCACGAGCCCATGATGCGGGCATGGAAGGAGTGGGAGCGCGAGGGCAAAGGCGCGTGGGATTATTCGACAAACGCCGAGCAGTTGCAGCGGTACTGGACCAGAGGGATTGAGCGCAACGACGGCTACGAGAGCGTCATCACGCTGGGCATGCGGGGGAATGGCGATCTTCCGATGTCGGAAGCGAGCGATACCGCTCTGCTGGAAAAAATTGTCGGCGAGCAGCGCAAGATCATTGGCGAGGTAATGCATACCGATCCTTCGACCGTGCCGCAGGATTGGGCGCTATATAAAGAGGTGCAGCAATACTACGAGCACGGGATGCGCATGCCCGACGATGTGACGTTGCTGTGGTGCGACGATAACTGGGGCAATATTCGCCGCCTGCCGACGCCGGAAGAGCGGAAGCGTAGCGGCGGGGCGGGAATTTATTATCACTTCGATTATGTGGGCGATCCGCGTTCTTATAAATGGATTAACACCAACCCGCTTCCGAAGGTGTGGGAGCAGATGAACCTTGCCTATCACTACGGGGCGACCCGCATCTGGATTGTGAACGTCGGCGACCTTAAGCCCATGGAAGTGCCGATGGAATTTTTTCTGAACATGGCCTGGAATCCGGAACGCTGGACGAATCAAGATGTTGGAGAATTCACGCGGCTCTGGGCGGAGAGGGAGTTTGAGCCTGCGTACGCGGCGGAAATCGCCGACATCGTCGACAAATATGCGAAGTACAACGGGCGGCGGAAACCGGAGTTGCTTGAGCCGGAGACTTTCAGTGTTGTCGATTACGACGAGGCCGGGCGAGTATTGGCGGACTTTCAGTCGATTACGCAGAAAGCAGAGCAGATTTATCAGCGCCTGCCTAAGAATCAGCGCGATGCATTCTTTGAACTGGTGCTCTACCTGACGAAGGCTTCGGAGCAGGTGACGGACTTATACGTTACCGTTGCGAAGAACCATTTGTATGCGAGCCAGGGCCGTGCCAGCACAAACGACTTGGCCAAGCAGGCTAGAGATTTGTTCCAGGCCGATGCCGATCTTGCGGGCGACTACAACCATAAACTGGCGCACGGCAAGTGGGATCACATGATGGATCAATCCCACATTGGCTACACCAGTTGGAAGGATCCGCCCGCGAATGTAATGCCGGCGGTGACCGAACTTCAGATTCCTGCTCCGGCGGCGCTGGGCGTTGCGGTTGAGGGATCGACTTCAACTTGGCCCGGATCTTCCAGTGAGCCGGTTCTGCCGGAGTTCGATGTGTACAACCAGCAACGGCGATACATCGACGTGTTCAACCGGGGGCAGATGCCGTTTGCATTTACTGCGTCTACGAATGTCCCATGGGTCGTGTTGAGTTCCACTCATGGGACGATTGAGAAAGAGCAGCGGTTGTGCGTGAGCGTGGATTGGAGCAAGGCGCCTAAGGGTTCCGGCACCGGAGAAGTCACCGTTCAGGGCGCGAGTGGGAACGTGATCGTGAAAGTAGAAGAGGTGAATCCCGCGGCTCCGGAGAGAGCATCGCTAAAGGGATTTGTGGAAGCGGATGGTTATGTTTCGATCGAGGCGGAGCATTACACTCGCAAGACAGACGCGGCGGCAACGGCAGATTGGAAAAAAATCCCCGACTACGGGCGTACACTGTCGGCGATGACGGTCCTTCCGGTTACCGTCGAGAGTGTGCTGCCGCCGGAGGATTCGCCGTGCATGGAATATCAGATGTATTTGTTCGACCCGGATAAAGTTGAGGTCGAATCCATCCTTGCGCCGACGCTGAATTTTGTTCCGGGGCGCGGCCTGCGCTACGCAATCTCGTTCGACGACCAGCCGCTGCAGATTGTCGATGCGCTGGCGCACAATTCCGACGCGGATTGGGCAATCTCGGTGAAGGACAGCGTGCGCAAAGTAACATCCGAGCACGTCCTCACGCGGACGGGTTACCACACTTTGAAATTTTGCATGGTCGATCTGGGTATCGTTCTGGAGAAGTTGGTAGTGAACCTGAAAGGCGTGAAGCCGAGTTATCTTGGTCCGCCTGAAAGTTATTATGGGAGATAGTTTCGTGAAAATCGCTGGCCACCGACAGCGCTTTATTTCTCGTCAAGTCAGTATAGGTGCGGTGGCAATAGGCCTATTCTTGCTTTTGTCTTCGGCAGTAGGCAACGCACAAACCTGGGGCTTAACCTGGAGTGACGAATTCAACGGTCCAGCTAATAGCCAGATAAGTTCCGCTAACTGGCAGTACGACACTGGAATTCTGAACGTTAACGATGAAGCTGAGTATTACTGCGCGCCGGGCAGCAACACGCCGCCATGCGTTGCGAGTAATCCTAATGCTTATATCGACGGCAACGGGCACCTCGTTATCCAGGCTATTCAGATTAATTCCAGCGTTGCGCCATACAGTGGAAGCTGGACGTCGGCGCGTCTGAAGACGGAGACCCTGCAGAACTTTCAGTATGGCAGGCTGGAATCGAGTATGACTCTTCCCGTGGGCGCGGGACTGTGGCCCGCATACTGGGCGCTGGGCAACAACATTGACAGTGTGGGCTGGCCGGCTTCGGGCGAGATGGATTTCATGGAAAACGTTCCGGCATCGAGTGGACTGGGGCCAACGAAGATCCAGTCAACGATTCACGGCGGAAATTCATCGAACAGTTGCTATTGTGGCGCAAACGGAATGGGGCTTCCGTACACGTTTCCCGGCAGCGATCCGAATGGTCCAGATGTCACCACCTTCCACAGTTATGGCGCGATCTGGTCCTACAATATGGTGCAGTTCTACGTGGACGATCCGACTAACATCTTCTTTGTTCGAACTGCCAGCGATATTCCTGCGGGCTTTACCTGGGACTTCAATCATCCTTTTTTCCTGCTGCTGAATCTTGCCGTAGGCGGAACCGGCAGTTGGCCGGGGGCACCAAGCAGCAGCACTCCGAACCCTGCGCTGATGGTGGTGGATTATGTTCGCTACTATCAGCCGTCGGTGATCGCGGGGCCAAGCATGAACGGTTCTCCGATCAGCGTGCAGGCTGGGAGTGTGGGCAGCAGCACGATCAGCTTGACTTCGACTAGCGGGACCGGACGCGTTTATCTCTCCTGTACAACCACGGCGCCGAATGCGACGTGTGCGATCAACTCCGGTGATCCGATGGATCAGTACACGGTCGACTTCAGCAACAGCGCTAGCGGCACTGCTACTGTGAACGTTACTACCACGGCCAACTCGGCGGGACTGCCCAAGCCAAGAGGATTCGACAGGCGTGGTCTTCGCGCGGGACTGTTGACGCTCATCCTGTGTGGGTTTGTTTTTGTAGTCTTGATTTTCATACCGGCGAAGTGGAACCGCAGCCTGCGGCGCGCACTGGGCGGCACAGGATTGGCGCTGTTTTTACTGTTGGCGACTGAGTGCGGGGGTGGGGGCGGCGGCTCGAGCGGCAATGGCGGAATGGCCCCCGGCAACTATGCCGTTACGGTGAATGCCTACACTGTCAGCAACACGAGCGGGAATCCGGATTCCACGGTGACGATTGCTCTGACGGTCAACTGAGCATTCGGCCGAGAACATCGTTGCCTTCGCACATTCCTCGCAAAAGATTCTGAGAAAAACCAGGGCTTCTTGGGTAAGATAGCCGTTATGTCGACACGTCCCAAAATCGATTTTGTCGCCCTATTCGTGTTGCTTGTGATCGCAGCCGCTTTGTTTCTTCAGGCATGTGGAGGGTCGGGCTCATCGGGGGGTGGTGGCGGAGGCGGGAGCGCTCCCGCAGTTCCGACCGGGTTGACGGCGACGCCGGGGAATATGCAGGTGAGTCTCTCGTGGAGCGCGAGTTCAGGTGCGACCAGCTATAACGTGGGAACTGCGACTGTGAGCGGTGGGCCGTACTCCACTGTCTCGACGAGCGCAACCAACTACACAGTCATGAATTTGACCAACGGCACGACTTATTACTTTGTGGTGGCCGCGGCGAATTCGGTAGGAACTAGCGCCAACTCCAGCCAGATGAGCGCCACTCCCAATGCTATTCCTGCAGCACCAGTCGGCTTGACGGCGACGCCGGGGAATATGCAGGTGAGTCTCTCGTGGAGCGCGAGCTCAAGTGCGACCAGCTATAACGTGGAGCGCGGGACGGCGA
Organism: Candidatus Sulfotelmatobacter sp.; assembly: GCA_050012155.1. Classification (GTDB taxonomy): domain Bacteria; phylum Acidobacteriota; class Terriglobia; order Terriglobales; family Acidobacteriaceae; genus Sulfotelmatobacter. The sequence goes on from JBEKHS010000009.1 coordinate 93,891, forward strand.
GCGGCGGCCCATACACGACTGTTAATTCGCCGACCACGACCAGTTATGTCGATACCGGACTTACTAACGGCACCACTTATTACTATGTTGTAACTGCGGTGAATTCGGTGGGACAGAGCGCGCCCTCGAGCCAGGCGACGGCCACTCCGGCTGGACCTGCTACGCAGGTTGCGGTAACCGTGAACGTGTTGGCCAATCGACATCCGATTAGCGCGTACGTTTATGGAGGATCTTTTCCGCAGGACGCGGCGACCATCACGGACAGTGGTCTGACCGTGGTGCGCTGGGGCGGGAATGCGGCTTCCACTTACAACAACCAGCTAGGCACCTACAACGCGGACAACGACTATTACTTCGAGGACTTTACCTTTAACGGATTCAGCAGCTTGTCGACGGAAAGTGGTGTGAGCAGTTCGACCTCGTGGATCACCGACGTGCAAGGTGCGGGCAGCAATCCGCTCATGACGATGGTGATGATGCAGTGGGTGGCGCAGAGTCCGGAGATCGCTTCGCCGCCGAACGGACATTGGAGTTTTTCGGTCGCGAAGTATGGCGCGCAGTGCAGCACGGATTTCTACAACAGCGACGCCGGAGACGGGTTGAAAACGGACTGCGCCACGGAGCTCACCGCCAATCCCAACGATGCGTATTTCCCGCTACTCGACGATAGCAGCCAAGCCTGCAGCGGCGGGAACTGCGTGTACCGCGAACCGTGGGCCACCGCGCTGGCTGCGGCTTTTAACGGCGGCAACACGCCGCACTTCTACAACATGGACAATGAGATCGATATATGGGGCGGCACGCATTTCGATATCCATCCCCAGCAATCAGGCTATAGCGAACTGGCGAATACGTATTTGTTGGAAGCGAACAATCTCAAGATCTGGGATCCGGCGGCGATTCGATTGGGCCCGGTGAGTTGTTGCTGGTACTTCTATTGGCAACTGAACTCAACCACTGACGACAAGGCTACGCACGCAGGGATCGATTTCCTGCCCTGGTGGCTGAATCAAATTGCGTGGTCGGATGCGGTTTCGGGCACGAGATCGCTCGACGTGTTCGACATCCACGCTTATCCGGATGGTCCCAGTACATCGGGATTGACGCAGGCGCAGTTGCAGGCTCTCGCCGTGCGGGTCTATCGCGACTACTGGGACCCAACTTACACCAGCGAAGCCACCTACATTCAGAATGACGGTTTCAGCATTGAGCCGCTGGAGCCGATTCCATTTCGCATTCCGCGCATGCGGGCGATCGTGAATTCGATCTATCCGGGCACGCAATTCAGCATCACGGAATGGAGCGCGGCCTTCGCGGGCGAATCGGATTTCTCCACGGCAATTGGCGATGCCGACGCTTATGGAATCCTGGGTCGCGAGCGCGTGTACCTTGCATCGCGCTGGACGGCGCCGAGCCCGACCAATCCTAACTATGAAGCGTTGAAGCTGTTCACGAACTACGACGGGGCGCACCATGGCTTCGGAACGACGTCGATCTTGGACGCGAACAATGGCAATCCGAGTTTGTTCAGCAGCTACGCGGCGCTGAATGCGGCGGGCAACGCGATGACCTTGCTGGTGCTGAACAAAGATCCGCAGAATTCCGCTAGCGTGACGTTTACGCTGACCGGGTTCACCCCAAGCAGCGTGGTGAGCTACACGCTGGCGCCGAGCTCGCCGACAACCATCACAGCTTCGTCTTCCAGCGCGTGGTCTTCGACGATGACCTTCGCGCCGTACACGGCGACGTTGCTGTTGATTAACGGAAGCGTGGCGACTTCTCCCGCGTCGGAGTGGGACTTGAATCCGGATACGACCATGGTAGCGGCGGGCGGAACGGTCACGTTGCAGCCGGAGATCACCAGCGGAACTGCGAATGTGACGCTGCAATCGGCGGTCTTCGACAGCTTCGAAGGAGCGTCTGCATGCACCGGTGGCACTATCACTTTGACCGACGCCACGATTAGTCCTAGTCAGCCCGGCACGATTACGGTGACCGCAGGTAATACAGTCGGCTTTTGCCACTTCACCGTAACTGGCACCGATGGAAGCGCCACGCAGACGAAAGGTGGATGGATTGTGGTCGGGAATCCAGCGGCAACGTTCACGCAGACGGGCAGCGGACAATCCGGCGCTGCAGGCACGGCTCTAGCAAATCCACTGACTGTCACGCTGCTCCCGGGCTCATCCGGGGGAACGAATACTGGAGCCAGCGTTCTGTTCAGCACGAGCGCCGGCACGCTATCGAACGGCACGACCAGCGGGCCAAAGGTGATTGCGATCACCAACAGTTCTGGCGTCGCTTCGGTAACGCTGACACTGCCTTCGACTGCGGGTCCCGTGACCGTTACCGCCGAGGGTCCATACGGTCTGGGACATCCCGTGGCCACGTTTGCGGAAACGTCGCAATAACGCAATGAGGCGGTACACAAAGCGCAACGCCGTCGTATGCTTAGAAAGCCTTGTTCAAGTGATCGTGGCTTTCCGCTACCGGCGCGTTCTTCGCAGAATATGACTCAAGGCCCAACTGCGATTTAGCGAGTGGCCATACGATATCCCGTCATGCAGGGGCAGCCGCATTGCCGGAGAAATCTGATATAAGATCACTGTTGCAAAAAGCGGTTGAAAAATCGATTTAATTAGATCATGGCCCTAAACAAGAAACCAGGCCAGCAACCGCAAGTGGTCACGCTCAAGGAAGTTGCCCATCATCTTGGGTTGACTCCGGGCACAGTCTCCGCGGTTCTGAATGACGCGCCGTCGGCGCGGTCGATCCCACAAGAAACCAAGAACCGCATCCATGCCGGCGCCAAAGAACTGAACTACCGCCCGAATTTTTTCGCCCGCACTCTGCGCAACAAGCGCACCTACACCATCGGAGTGATTGTTGCGGAGATCGGGGATACTTATGGCGCGGCAGTTGTAAGTGGTATCGAAGCTTATCTGCGGCAAAAAGATTATTTTTTTCTGACGGTAGTTCATCGTCACAAGCCTGAGTTATTGAGCCGCTATTCGCAGTTGTTGTCGGAGCGCGGCGTCGAGGGCTTCATCACGGTGGACACAACCATTCACGAGACGCCATGGCTTCCCACGGTCGCAGTGGCCGGACACAAGAGGTTGAAGGGGGTTACGAACATTGTGCTCGATCATCATCGGGCGGCGTTCCTGGCGCTCAGCCATCTCAAGGATTTATCCCACGAGCGCATTGCCGTTTTGCGAGGGCATCCTCTAAGCGCTGATTCGGATGACCGATTCAACGCAATCTGCGAAGTGGCGGAGCAGTTGGGGATTGGCATCGATCCCGAATTGACGATCCATATCGACCTTGATGATCCGACTCCACAACTCGGTTATCCATTTGCCAAGCAACTGCTGGCGCGCAAGAAGCCGTTCACCGCGCTGTTTGCCTATAACGACATTTCGGCGATTGGCGCGATCCGAGCGTTTCAGGAGCAGGGACTACGCGTGCCGCAAGATATTTCGGTGATGGGATTCGACGATATACCGGGAGCGGCGTTTCACCTGCCGAGTATCACCACTGTGAAACAGCCGTTAATTCGAATGGGACAGGTTGCCGCGCAAACGCTGCTCGAAAGAATTGAGAGTGACCAGGAATATCCGGAAGAGATTGCGATCGAGCCTGAACTTGTAATCCGGGAATCTACCGCAGCGGCTCCAAAGCTCTAGGCCGAAGGTGTGCCGCAATTTCGCGGGCGGATCGGCATTCCCCGTCTAATGTTTTCCCGGACCCTGGGCCTGCTGATCAGCGGTGAGCCTGTCGACGATTTCGCGCTCTCTGGCGCCGTCAGCGGAACGATGTAAACGGTAATACAGAGACGCCAGCTCGATGTGCGGCTCCAGCCAGTTGGGATCGTCCTTTACCAGCTTTTCCAGATGCTGCGCGGCGACTTCGTATTGTCCCGAGGTGCTTTCGAGCATCGCGGATTCGTAACGCGCCATGGAGGACGTAGGATTGAGTTGCAAGGCCCGGTCGAGATAAGGCTTCGCTTCGTCCAGATTGCGCCGCTTGTAGAGAATTGCGCCCAAGTAAAGGTTGGCATCGAAATCGTCGGGGTTTCGCTTGAGAGCTTCCCGGAATGCGATTTCTGCGTTCGCAGTATCTCCGGTTTTGTCTCGGGCGGTTCCGAGAAGCGTATAGAGGTCCGGCAATTTGGGATCGAGACGCAGAGCCGCTTCGAGATCTGTGCGAGCGGCTTCGAAATCGTTGAGATCGAGGCGGGTTGAGCCGGCGAGCAGATAAGAATCCGCACTGTTGCCCGACTTCGCCACCTTCTCGATACGCTCCACGCCGTCGCGCCGCTTGCCGGCTTTGATCAGGGCGAATCCATAGGCGTATTCAAAATCGAGATTGTGAGCGTTTGCGTTCTCGAGGGGTTCAAGCAAGGTGACGGCGGTGGCCGGTTTGCCGAGCCGGACGTCGGTGTCTCCCAGAAGAATCGTAATCCGTATGTCGTTGGGCTGCGCCGTATGCAGAGCTTCGAACTGCTCGTTCGCGTTTTGGAAATCACCCTTCTTGTAATAGGCGAGAGCCAAGTCCCGCAGGACGCCGTTTTTCTGGCTCATCGATGGCAATGCGGATTTGTACATCGCAATCGCGCCGTCGAAGTCGCCGACGTGGACCAGCGCCGCTCCCAGATTCACCTTCGCTTCGACTGTGTCGGGACGCAGCTCGAGAAGCTTACGGTAGTCGCGGATTGCGGTCTGATAATCGCCACGCTGCTGTGCCTCGATCGCGCTATTGAGAAGCTGCTCGGGTTCGGGCTGCTGCGCGAGAGCAACGCTTATGGACAAAGAAAAAATGGCTGCAATGGAGAGGACCACGCGCATCTTCGATAGCATAGCGCATGAATCAGGTGCCAGGTGCCAGGTGCCAGTGGCCAGTGGCCAGTTAAAACCTCAAACCTTCGGGCCAGCCACGATTGCAGAGCGCTTCATTACGGTTACATAGCTTTGCATAAGTCGACAAATCTCTTCATCCGCGCGGGTTCCCGCCGGTTACCCTAAATCCGAGGCGCGATGCCCGCGGTGAGAAGTTTCGCGCGGCAGTCGGATGTTGGATAATAGTGACGTGAGGTCACGAAGATGAAGTTGTCCTTCTATGCCTTTTTTCTTGCGGTTTTGAGTTTTGCTTTTCCTTCCGAGGCCCAGACTCCGCAATCTTCTACTCCTGCTCCTCCTTCAACGATCACGCGTCCAGACTCGATCCAGGATAGCGGTCTCTATGGTTATTGGACCGGGATGACGGGCCAAGGGCGCGCGGGAGGAGTGCTGATAGGTAAGGTCAAAGTCGAGGGTGAACCGCTTCTATGGAATCCAATCCTCATTTCGGTAATCTGTAACGGGACGAGCGTGTACACCACGCAAACGGATCCCAAAGGGAGCTTCCAAATCTCTTTCCCTGTGCCTGCAACTGCCAGCCAGTCGGACGCCGAGCGGCAGATGGAGACTCATTACGAGGGATGCACGGTCCAACCCTCATTTACAGGTTTTCACTCGACGACGACTACGATTACCCAGCACAATTTGCGGGATGACCCCGATCTCGGCACGCTCATACTTTCCCGTGCGGGAGGCAGAACGGCAGGTACGGCGATGAGCGCGACGATCGAATCCGCTCCCGCAAGCGCCGTGAAATCTTTCGACAAGGCGCGCACCGAATTGCTGGAGCAGAAGCCCGACCGCGCCGAGCACGACCTCGAGAAAGCAGTGCAGATTTATCCATCTTTCGCCGAGGCCTGGTATCAGCTGGGAAGATTGCAGCAGGCTTCAGGTTCGGCGGATGCGGAAAAATCGTTTTCTAATGCGACCAAGGCTGATCCGCAATTTGTTCTGCCCTACGAGCAGCTCGCGACATTGGCCGCTCAAGAGGGGAAATGGCAAGAAGTGGTGGACAATACCAGCCGCACTCTGCAGCTCGATCCGGCGGGCTCAGCGCGGACGTGGTATCTGAATGCGCTGGGAAACTTTCAACTGGGCAAAGCGGATGTCGCCCAAGCCAGCGCTGTTAAATCACTGGCCATGGACCCCTCGCACACGATTCCGAATACGGAGCAACTGCTTGCGGTGGTCCTGGCGCAGAAAGCAGACTATGCCGGCGCGCTCGCGCATCTGCGCAATTGCCTCAGTTACTTGCCGAAAGGGCCGGGTGCCGATGTTGTCAAGCAGCAGATCGAGCAACTCGAACGCCGGGTGCAGGCCTCGAAGTGAAGCAATCGGGTAGTGGGTGCAGATGACAGGGAAGCGAGCCAAACGCGCGATTATTGCGTCGCAAAGAGCGCGCCGCTTCGCGCGGCTCGCCCAGATTCCTCACGGCGCAAAAAACGCTTGTTCGGAATGACAATCAAACTGGGACCATGGCGGTCACTTTACTCACTACAGCGTCCTGGCGTAAGTCGAATTGAGGCTCCAATGACGTCGACAACCATTGAGGTTCGCGCGCGATATGTGATGATGGTCGCGCTCATTTTCTTCGCTGGCGGTTTACTGCCTGCGCAGCAAAGCCCTTCGCCATCCCAGACTCAAGTGAGCGGTACGGTCTTCAAAAGCGTAGTCAACCGCGTCATTGTCGACGTCGTGGTAACCGATGCGCAGGGCAAGCCGGTGCACGGGCTTACCCGGCGGGATTTTTCGGTGACCGAAGACGACGTACCGCAGCGCGTCCTTACTTTTGACGTGCACAATTTGGATGCGGCTTCCGAATCCGTCCCGCCAAATCTGCCGCCGCTGCCGGTTAATACATTTTTGAACCTGCCGCCGGTGCCGGAACGAGGGCCGCTTTGCGTTCTTCTGCTGGATTTGGTGAACACAGAGATGCCCGACCAGATGTGGGCTCGCCAGCAACTGCTGAAGTTTACCGAGGGCAAGCCCGCCGGGACGCGCTTCGCGGTCTTCGTGCTTTCCGACGCCTTGCGGCTGGTTCAGGGTTTCACGACGGATAAAGATCTGCTGTTTGCCGCATTGGACCCGAAGCATCCGAGACACCATGTTCCCAAAGTGTTTCTGTATTCCAAAAACTATGGGGAGGGCGATCGCGGTCTGATGATTTCGGTTTTTCAGGATATCGCCCGCTACCTTGACGGACTGCCGGGACGCAAGAATGTGATGTGGATGGCGGATTCATTCCCCATGTCGATAAGTCCAGTCGAGGGCGATCCCTACGACTTGAACGACGATCTTAAAGACACAATCGATACCCTGGCTCGTGGCCAGGTGGCGGTTTACACCTTCACCGCGTGCGGCATATCGGTGGACGACCCTGGCTGTGGAGGCGCACCCGGTAGCGGAGGTTCGGTGGGGGCAGGCCCTACGAACTTGCCGATTTTCGACGCCGCGATTGCCACTAATATCACCACCGAGACTGGAGGCAAGAGATACAGCACGAACGATTTTAAGGGCGAACTCGACGATGCCACCGAAGACGGAGCCAATTACTACACGCTCAGCTATGCTCCGACTAATTCGAACTACAACGGCAAAGAGCGCCATATTAAGGTGCATGTTGCCCAACATGGATATCGGCTTGACTACCGCCGGTCGTATTTTGCGGTCGATCCGAACGCGCCGGTGCCGCACAAAGTCTCAGCCAAGGACGAGCCGGAGCCGCCGGCGCCGAGGAAGCCCGGCGACTCGCTGATTGCGAACATGGAGTTCGGCGCGCCGCTGGCGCACCAGCTCATTTTCCGGGCGCACTTGCAGAAGGTGGGCGCGCCGGCGATGGGTACTTCGGCGCAGATGGACAATCTGTCGCAACAGCCGGCTTATTTTCAGGTGCGTCGCAAGAACCGTCCGCCGAAGCCGCTGAAACCCATCGAGCTGCAAACCTATGCCGTCGACTATACGGTGCTGCTTCCGAAGACGGAGGGCCGCGGCGGCGCGCATCCTCTCGAACTGGAGTTCGCGACCGCGGCTTTCGATGCCGACGGGACCATGTTGAACGGCGTGGTCGAAAACGGCTCCCGAATCAGTTCACCTGACGCAAAGGGGTCGCAAGGTCAGGGTCAAGGTGCGGTTGCTTCGGACGCCAGCAAGTTCTACCGGGCGCAGTTGCATATCGATGTTCCGCTGGCGGCGGTTTCGATCCGGGTCGCAGTGCGTGACATGGCCACCGATCGCATCGGCGCTTTGGAAGTGGCTCTGCCTCTGGCGCCCGAGCCGCAGACCGCCGATAATCGGATTGCAGCTCCCGCGGCGGCTCAGCCGCCGCACTGAGGCTTGTAGCGTGTGCAGTTCTGGGCGACCGAACTAAGGCGAATAGAGCGCCGGCGCTGAATTCGCTCGCTCGGGCCGAAATCAGGAACTATGGAGTGGATTACCGCGTACCCATTTTTGTCGGGGCAATTTGTCGGGGCGGGCTTTATCGAGACCAGTTTTGTCGAGGCCAGCTTTGCCGAGGTGAAGATGACGCACAACGATCTCAAGTATGGGCCAGGCACTCCCGAATCGTGGTAGGCAGGAGATGCTCCAATGATGACCGCAGCTTTCCGGCTCCGTCTGTATTTTCTGTTGTTCGCCCTTATTTTTTGTTCAGCGCATCGGCTCACGGCTCAGCAAGATTCCGCGCCGTCGCAGGCGCAGCCCAGCAATCTGGTAATCAGGAGCGTGGTTCGGCGCGTCATTCTCGACGTGGTGGTGACCGGCCGAGACGGCAAGGCGGTGCACGGACTCACACAAAAGGACTTCACGGTTAGCGAAGATGGGAATCCGCAGCGGATTCTGTCTTTTGATGTGCATGCCCTCGAGGAGCCCTCGGATTTTGCCAAGGTGCCCCCGTTGCCGCCGAATACCTTCGTGAATGTTCCCACCATGCCGGAGCGCGGGCCCCTTTACGTGCTCTTGCTGGATTTGGTGAATACGGAAACTGCGGACGAGCCTTATGCGAGGCGGCAACTGCTGAATTTCATCAGCGACAAACCGCAAGGCACGCGGTTCGCAATCTTTGTACTCTCCGACGGCCTGCACCTGGTGCAGGGATTTACCGACGACCAGAAGCAACTTTACGCGGTGCTGGATCCGGCGCACCCCAGGCCTCACTTGCCGCGAATCTTTCTTTACCAGAACAATAACTATCGGCACGATCCGGGTTTGATGATCGAGGTCTTTAATTACATTGGCCAATATCTGCAGGGTTTGCCCGGACGCAAGAACCTGATCTGGTTCTCGGGCGAATTTCCGATGCAGCTTTTCCCGAGCGATGGCGATCCCACGGAATATCGAGATGAAGTGAAGGCGGCGCTCGACACCCTGGCGGAAGGCCAAATAGCGATTTATCCGGTCGATGTTCGTGGGGTTGTAGTGGAGAACGCTCATGCTCCCTCGGGCAACACCGGGGGCGGCGGCCTGACCTCGGATTATCGCAATGGCGGAAATCCGTCACCCTCCGGAGGCGCAACCGTGAATGCTTCGAGCGCGCCGGCAGGACAGACTCCATTTGCTAATACGCCGCATGACGGAAGCGACCAGGGTTATGCCCTTCTTCCAGCCAGCTACATGGTCCAGGACGAAATTGCCAAGACGACCGGCGGGCACGCGTTTCACAGTAACAATGGGCTCAAGGATCTACTGGAACAGGTTGTGGAAGACGGCGCCAACTATTACACCCTCACTTATGCTCCGTCGAATAATAAATTTGACGGTTCGCTGCGCAGCATTAAAGTGGAGATTTCCGGGAAAGGCTATGAGTTGGCGTATCGCCGGTCGTACTACGCCGACGATCCTGATTTGTCGGTGCGGCCTGTGAGCGGTCATGCCTCGGACGCACAACCGCAGCCTCCGGCACGAAAGCCGGGAGATTCGCTGGCTGCGAATATGCAGCACGGAGCGCCCATGGCGCACCAGATCATATTTAGAGCTCACGTCCATGCTGTGGGAGCACCGGCAATGGCTACCACCGAGCAGATGGCAAACCTGGCGGAGTCGGGCTTTTTTGTGGTGCGCCACAAGAACCGTCCGGCGAAGGCCATGCCGCCGATCAAACTTCAAAGCTACGCCATCGACTATGCGGTGATGGCTCCGAGGGCCAGCGTAGCGGATCGTAACGGGCGCTTGGTTGCACTGGAAATCGCGGCGGCAGCCTTTGATGTCGAGGGCACGATGCTCAACGGCGTCGTAGGGACCAGTGAAGTGGCGACTCCGCCATCCGGAGAGACGGCAAAACCGGGATTCTTTCGCGCTGAACAGCAAATCGACGTCCCGCTGAATGCGACATCCATACGGGTCGCGGTGCGCGATATTTCTACTGACCGAATCGGCGCCATGGAAGTGGCTCTGCCGCTGGCGCCGGAACCCCAGACTTAGTCCGCAGTACCGGGGCAATCTGATTCAACCCACTCTGATTCAACCCAGTCTGGATCAACCCAGTCTGGATCAGCCGAGGCTGTTGCTCCGAAGCGGAACTGAGGGCTGCCGAGGGGCGGATATTTCTGGAAAAGATGTGAGCAATCGGACCGGAGCAGAGCTAGAATGTCTCGAATACGGCTAGTCATTTCGGGCTAGGCATTCTCGGGCAGTCATTCTCGCAGTAAGTAGGCGCTTCTCCGATGTCCTCAACCTTCGCACTCCGGCTGCGCCTTCTGCTCACGGCTGCAGTGATCCTCTGCGCAGGAAACTTGCTCCCCGCTCAGCAAGGCGGTTCGCCGGTGCAGACTCAGCAGCAAGTTGAATCGAGCAACGTAGTAATCCGCAAAAGTGTTCGCCGCGTGATCGTCGATGTGGTGGTGACGGATTCAAACGGCAAACCGGTTCACGGACTCACGCGCGGGGATTTTTCCGTCGCGGAAGATGGCAAACCGCAGCGCGTGCTTTCCTTCGACGTCCACGATTTCGAGGCAGCTTCTGATCTTTCTGCGGCGCCGCCTTTGCCGGCAAATACCTTCATGAACGTTCCCACGAAGCAGGAGCGGGGGCCGCTTTACGTGATTCTTTTCGACATGTTGAACATGAGGGTCGAAGATCAGGCGACGGCGCGGCTGCAGTTATTACGGTTCATCCGCGACAAGCCTGAAGGCGCGCGCTTCGCGATTTTCGTTTTGAGCGACGGGCTGCGATTGATTCAGGGATTCACCGCCGATCAGGTGCAGTTGTTTAGTGTCATGGATCCGAAAACACCGAGGGCTCACGTACCCAGGTTATTTCTGTACGCGGATAACTTTGGAGTCGGTGAAGTCAGCGTCATCGCATCGGCGTTTACAACGATCGCCCGGTTTCTCGACGGCTTGCCGGGCCGCAAGAATGTGATCTGGGTTACCGGATCTCTCTCCAGCTCAATTCTTCCCACCGGGGATTCAGAGGAGGACGCCGTAACCTACAGCGATGAAATAAAACAGGCAGTCGATGCCATGGCGCGAAGCCAGGTGGCGGTGTATCCCGTGGATGTTCGCGGCGTGATGACGACCCATGTGGGAAGCAGCCCTGGGATGGGCAGCGGTGGTGCAGGCATGATGACGACCAGCGACAGCTCCGTCTTGGAAGCCAGCTATGCTACGGAAGAGGCGGTCGCGCGCGCAACGGGAGGCCGCGCCTTCTACAGCAGCAACGACTTGAAAGAGTCGCTGACGCAGGCAACGGTGACAGGCTCGGAATATTACACGCTCAGTTATTCGCCGACCAACCAAAGCTACGATGGTCGAATGCGGAAGATCGGCGTGGAACTTTCGCAACGCGGTTATCGACTCTCGTATCGCCGCTCTTATTATGCAGATACGGGCTACGCTGACACGGGCTATGCCGACACCGATTCGCATCGGCGCGGGAAGGGCCATGCATCCGGTGCCGCGCCCAGAAAGCCGGTCGATTCCCTCATTGCCAACATGCAGCACGGAGCGCCGCTGGCACACGATTTGCTTTTCCGTGCGCACATTCAGCGGGTTGGCGCTCCAGCTAAAGCTACACCCGCGCAGATGTCGAATCTGCAAAAGCAACTTGCGTTCTTCGGCGCGCGACCTAAGAGCGGACGCGCTAAGGCGCCGCCTGCAGTACCGCTGCAAACGTATGCCATCGACTTCGCCGTGATGGTCGAGCGGCCCAAAGCGGCCGATGCGCCTCAACCAACAGCCTTGGAGTTTGCGGCCGTGTTCTACGATGCTGAAGGACAAATGTTGAGCGCGACCGTTCAGTCTGCCCTCGCGGGAACTGCGACGGGGCAAAACGAGGCGAGCGAAAAGCCTGTCTATCACGCCCAGCAACAGATTGATGCGCCGCTGAACGCGGCCTCGATCCGCATTGCGGTGAGAGATGCGTCCACCGACCGCGTGGGTGCGATGGAGGTGACTTTGCCGCTGGCGCCGGAGCCGCAGGTCCAGGCCAGCGCTCCCGATCACGCCGGGCTGGCCGATCGATAGAGCGCCTCAGATGGTACGATGACGATTTGCAGGCAGATTGAATCCGGGAGCGGCTTTCCAGAAGATGACAGTAGTGGCGGCGATGGCAGCGGTGAAATCCGAGACCAGGGCTGCCGACCGCAATCGAAGATCGCGCCGCTTTAGGGCACTCGTTTCGCGATTACTCATAGCTGTTTTTCCCCTCGTTTTCCTTCCCGTCGTTTTCCTTTCCATCTCTGTTTTGCTTCCGATGTTCGCGCTCGCACAGGCGAACCCCGCCGGGTTTGACGATTTGGTTCTCAGGGCAACCGCGGCGCGGGAGCAAAACGATGTGCAGCAGGCCATCGAACTTTACGGACAAGCGGTCCAACTCAAACCAGACTGGCCCGACGGCTGGTGGTTTCTCGGTTCGTTGCAGTATGCATCTGACTCGTACGCGGCGGCCCGCGACGCGCTGAGCCATTTTATTGCGCTTACGCCCGAGGGCGGCCCGGCCTTCGCGTTGCGCGGTTTATGCGAGTTCGAAACCGGCGAGTACACGCAATCGCTGAAAGATATCGAACGGGGATTGTCACTGGGCGCCGCGAACCAGCCCCGCAACGAAAAGATTCTCCGCTACCACGAAGCGCTGTTGCTGACGCGCGCCGGTAATTTCGAAGCTGCGTTGCAGAAATTCGCTTTGTTTGGCGGTGAGAAGGTACCGAATCCCGAGTTGCTGGTTGGCATCGGCCTGGCTGGATTGCGAACGCCGCTACTGCCAAAGGAATTGAGAGCAGATCAGCAGGATCTTTATACGACGGCGGGCAATGCTGCTTTCCAATTTATGTCGGGCAATCAAAAGGCTGCGCAGGATGCATTCCAGGATTTATTTCAGCGCTTCCCCACGACGGCCAATGCTCACTATCTCTACGGCTACCTGCTTTTTCCCACCGACCCGGACCAGGCGATCGTCGAATTTCGGCGAGAACTAGAGGTGTCGCCTTCCAACGCAGCCGCGCAACTGATGGTGGCGTGGGATTCCCTGATGCGCAACAACTATCCTGAGGCGCTGGCTTACTCCCAAAAAGCTTTGGCTGAAGATCCGACGCTTGCCGTGGGGCAGCTTGTGCTGGGAAGGGCGATGGTGGAAACAGGAAGTGTGAAGGATGGCCTGGAGCTTCTGGAAAAGGAACTTCAGGTTGATCCGAATAACCTTGAGACTCATCTCGCGCTGGCCAAGGCCTACTCCAAGCTGGGCCGCAAAGAAGATGCGCGGCGTGAGCGGTTGCGGTGCCTCGAGATTGAAAAGAGTGAGAACGCTCCGAATGCGCGCCCTTAATGCACTGTCGGGAGTTTTGATGTTGGCTGCTTGTGCGAGCGCCGTCGCTCAGGCGCCAGCGAGCAACCCGGCATCGAGCTGTGGTCGCTGCCATGCGGCTCAGGCAAAGTCACAGCCGTTAACGCCGATGGCGCGGGCGATTGAGTTCATCGACGCAAACCCCACGCTTAAAACAAATCCGAAGATGACGTTTCGGCGGGAGCCCTACTCCTACACGGTTGAAACCGTTGGCAGCAAAAGCACGTATTCGGTCACCGACGGCACGAATACGATTTCCCTACCCATTCTGTGGAGCTTCGGGGCGGGCGGGCAGACGTGGATTTTGGAGCTCAACGGCCAGCTCTACGAAAGCCTCGTTAGCTACTATCCGAACCTCTCAGGTCTGGATATCACGATCGGCGATGAGAGGATCACACCGCACAACCTGGAAGAAGCGATGGGGAGAAAGCTTGGGCAGGGCGAGGTGAAGGCCTGCTTCGGTTGCCACGCCACGCACGCCGTCTCCGACCGCAAGCTGACTCTCGATACCCTGCAGCCCGGCGTGACCTGCGAGCATTGTCATGTGGGCTCAAGCGTACACATGGCCGACGCCATTCAGGGAGACCTCGACACTGCTCCTCCGAAGCTCGGCAAGTTGTCCACTGAGGATCTTTCGAATTTTTGCGGGCAATGCCATCGTACCTGGGAAGGCGTGGTGCGCGGTCACTTTCACGGTGAGATCAACGTCCGTTTCCAGCCCTACCGCCTTGCGAACAGCAAATGCTTCGACGGAACCGATCCGCGCATCAGTTGTCTGGCATGCCACGATCCGCATCAGGATCTCGTCCGCCAGGATTCCTCTTACGACTCGAAATGTCTGGCCTGCCACGCTGCACCGTCAACTCACTCAGCGTCCGCGAACATTCCGCCGGGAGCAAAAACGTGTCCGGTCGCCAACGCAGATTGCGTGAGCTGCCACATGCCGAAAATTAATCTGCCCGGCGGGCACGCGAAGTTTACCGATCACGAGATCCGAATCGTAAGGCCCGGCGACCCGTATCCAAACTAGGGCATTCAAGAAAACTGAACTTATGGAAGAGCGGCATCCGGATAGATTGCGATGCGATGATTCCTCACCCTGGGTTTCAATTTTCGGCCGTTCGTGTCAGAGACGAGTACTTCTGATTCCTGCAAGGGCATGTGGCAATCCACGCAGTTGCTGACGATCTTCACTCCCAGCGTGGGGAACTTGCCGCAATCTTCGGCTTTGTGGCAGGTCAAACAATGTTCGGAAAATGCTGCGGCGTCGCGCTGCGGTTTATGAACGTTGTGGCAAGTTATGCAAGTCATAGTGCTGTTTCTAAAACAGCGGCTGCTCGTGAGCAGTTGAACCTGATTGCCGTGAACGTCGACTGAGGCGTCGGGGACGTACGGCACGTACAGATAATCATCGAGTACTTTCCCGGGAACGAAAGATAATGCGGGGGCGAGCGGCTTTCCGGCGCCGGAATGGCAAGAAGCGCAGACATCCATTTGCCGGTCGCGCGAGAGTGTGGCCGGGTTAACGATGGCTTCCGCCTTCGCGCGCGGAGGAGTCTTTGAGCTGTAAAGAACGACATGCTCGCGGCCGGGACCGTGGCAGCGCTCGCAGGTAATACCCGACACCAAACTGGCGCGGTTGAAACGATTGAGGGTTTGGGGCACCGCTTCGAAGTAACCGCTGTGACACTCGAGGCAACGCGGAACCACGGGCTTATCGAAACGCGGGGAGCCGTCGGGATATCCCGGACTGTTGATCCATGCATCGAGTTCTGTCCAGTAGCTCACCGGAAGTTCAAAGAGCTTGTCGCCCTTCCAGAAAAGATAAGTCTGACCTTTGCGGCCGGAGCCGATCACCACATCGATGCGCTCGGTGTGCGAGAGGGTTTCGGAGGACGAAGGCTGCTCGACTGCGCTCTCGAAGTATCCATCTTTAGTGGCGGTCATTTCGAAGTGCAGATATGGATTGGAGGTCCGCAGAATATTTGCTCCGGGGCTGAACTTGCCCAGAATCGAATGCTCGCTGGGCATGCGCGACGTAAGGTGGTGAGCGGTTCCTGAATAAGTTCTTGCCTCCTGCTCATGACAGGCGCGGCAGGCTGCGTCTCCGGCATAGGCGTGACGCGGAGGTGGTTCCTTGTCGGCGGAAGATGCGGTGGAATTCGAAGGGTTACCCGATGACTCTGATTTCTGAGACTGGGCGTTTTGCGAAATCGTGATCGCCGCAAGAAAAAAAAGAAAGAGCAGAAACCAGGCGCCGTTTGCAGAATCCGAGAACGCTTTCGGCCTCCACGCCAATTCCGATTCTCCTCTGTTTCCATCGGGGAGATTCGCTTGCAGGTCTCCCAGTCGCTCTATTATCCTCAGTTTACTGGAAGCTGCTGTGTGCGGTTCCGCCGAGGCCGACCGTTGGCGTATCAATGCATTCGATGTTTGCTAAAACCGCGCTACTGTTAGCCGCTTGTCTTGGCGCATCTGCGTATGCCCGGGGAGCTTGCGATGGTCCACAAGCGCTGGAAGCGAAGGTTCACGCCGCTCCCGATTCGCCTTCTTACACTGAGCTTGGCATGTGGTTCGGCGACCGTCATCAATATGACTGTTCGGCCGAAGCTTTTCGCGCTGCGCTAAAGTTTGAGCCGGGTTCAGCACGTCTTTATTACTTGCTCGGACTCAGCCTTTATTCTTCCGGGCATACGGAAGAAGCGGTGAGCGCGCTCCAGCAATCCATTCAACTCATTCCGGACGCGCTCAAGCCGCACCTGGTCCTGGGCGCGGCACTCGATCAACTCCATCGCACGAAGGAGGCGAGAGCCGAATGGGAAGCGGCTCTGAACATCGATCCGCATTCCACGGAAGCGATCGACTGGCTTAGCAAAGCCATGATGGCGGAAGGAGATTACGGTGCGGCCATCGGCCTGCTGCGGTCCGCTCCGCCGGATGAGGATCTCACGCTTCGCCTGGCTGAGGCCTACGACAAGGCGGGAATGCGCGACAAGGCTGCCGAGGTCTTGAAGGAGGCGCTGCGTTTGCACCCATCTTCTTTGCCTTTGAGTGACGCGTTGACGACCACTCTGGTCAAACAAACTCTTTATCAGGATGCGATTCGATTGGCGGCCAAGACGGCGCGGCTGCATCCTGGCAATCTCGATGCGCAGCGAACCTATTTCCGGCTGCTCGTGCTGAACGATGACTACACCCTGGCGCAGCCCCTGGGGCGCAAGCTGCTAATCAAGGCTCCGCATGATTTCGATGTTTTGTATTTGAACGGGATTGTGGAGCGCTCCGCCGGCCAATTTCCCGAGGCACGCAAGCACCTGGAGGAGGCGGCTACTCTCGATCCGAACTACTACAACTGCCGTTACAACCTGGGAGTTGTGCTCGCCGAACTTAAAGATTTCAAAGGAGCGAGAGAGCAACTGGAAAAGGCAATCGCGCTCGGAGCCACGGAACCGGAAGTGCGCTTCAAGCTGGCTTCGGTCCTGCGCTCTCTGGGGGAAACCGAGCTCGCGCAGGAGCAGCTAAAACTTTATCAGCAGGAGTTGCAGGCGAGGGCCAACCATACGCTTGCGGCCAGCAAGGCTGCGCAGGGCGACAAAGAGATCGCGACCGGGGATCCGCAAAAAGCGGTTGCGTTCTATCGTGAAGCGGTTGCGGCGGAACCCAAGAATCTTTTGGTGACTTTCAAACTCGCGCTCGCTCTAGACAAAACCGGCGATGTCGATGGGGAACGAACTTTGCTGAATCAGGCAATCCAGGTCGATCCTGACTTTGCACTTGCTCAAAACCAATTGGGCTACCTCGATTCGCGCAACGGCGATTCCGCTTCGGCGGAGGAACATTTTCGCCGCGCACTGAATGCTGCGCCGGGCTACACTCAGGCGTGGATCAGTCTGGCGGCGACATTGGGCATGGAGTCCCGTTTTCCGGAAGCGCAGAAGGCTCTTGCTAGCGCTCTTCAGCTCGATCCGCAGAATACCCAGGCGTTGCAGCTTCGCAAGGATTTGGATGCCGCGCAGGCCCAACACTGACGTGAGCCTGGCGAACTGCAGCGAAGGATTCCCACAACCATGATGCTTCCGAAGCCGGAACTGTGGACACGGCGACGCATGCTGTACACCATCGGTGCGGCTGCCGTGCCTGTGCTGGTTCCCGACTGGCTTCGAGCTGCGCATCCGGCGGCAAAAGCCGAAGCTCCGTTCTCGCATTTTGTCGATGTGGCGGCGAAGGCCGGCCTTACCCAGACGATGTTCTACGGCGACGATACGCACAACACCTACATCATTGAAGTCAATGGAGGTGGGTGCGCGTTTTTCGATTACGACAATGATGGCTGGATGGACATCTTCATTCTGGGTGGACGCCGGTTGGAAGGTGTTCCGCCGGGCGCGAGCAACCGTCTCTACCACAACAATCGCGATGGAACTTTCACCGACGTTACTGCCAAAGCTGGCTTAGCCGATGCCGGCTGGGCTTGCGGAGTTTGCGTCGGCGATTACAACAATGACGGATTTGAAGATCTGTTCGTCACCTACTACGGCCACAATCGTCTTTATCGCAACAATGGAGATGGAACCTTTACCGATGTGACGGCCAAGGCTGGCTTGTTCAATCCCGACAGTCACTACGGTTCGGGATGTACATTTGTCGACTATAACCGGAATGGCCGGCTGGATTTATTTGTTTCCAACTATGTAGAGATCGATCTGGCAACGGCGCCGCGGCCTTCGCTGGATGTGCCCAACTGCAACTACGATGGCGTTCCCACCAACTGCGGACCGAATGGGTTGGTCGCTCCGCCGCACTACCTTTATCGAAACAACGGGGATGGAACGTTCACCGACGTTTCAAAGGAATCCGGAATTGCGGCGATCAAAGGTTCTTATGGTTTCACGTCCGTTGCCTTTGATGTGGACGAGGACGGCTGGCAGGATATTTTCGTGGCTTGCGACTCCTCGCCGAGTTATCTGCTGATGAACAACCACGATGGCACCTTCCGCGAAGAAGCTCTGCTCCGCGGCGTAGCGCTGAGCAGCGACGGGAGCTTGCTAGGCGGGATGGGCGTCAGCGTGGCGGATTACGATCTCGATGGCCATCTCGACATCCTCAAAACCCACTTTCAAAATCAGGCCACCGGCCTTTACCACAACAATGGCAAGGCTGAGTTCGAAGATGTAACGGGACCGGCAGGTCTCAGCTCCGAGCGGCGGTTTATCAGTTGGGGCACGGGACTGACTGATCTCGACAACGACGGGCATCCTGACATTTTGATTGTGACTGGAACCGTCTATCCCGAGCTCGAAAAGCTCAATCCCGTCAAATTTCCTCCGCGCAGCCCGCGTATCATCTTCCGCAATCGCGGCGATGGAACTTTCCTGGAAATGGGTGAAGACGCCGGACTGGCGATCAACGAGCACCACGGCAGCCGCGGTTGCGCCTTCGGCGACTTCGACAACGACGGCGATCTCGACGTGCTCATCATGAATCGCAACGAGCCGCCTTCGCTTTTACGCAATGACGCGCCCGCGGGCAACCATTGGATAAAGATCCGCCTGGAAGGAGTGCAGAGCAACCGCAGCGCGATTGGATCGCGCGTGCTGGTTCGCTATGGCGGCAAGGTGCAGGCCCAGTGCGTTGTCAGCCAGTGCAGCTTTTTGTCGTCCAACGATCCGCGCCTGCACTTCGGGCTGGGGGCGGTGACCATCGCAGATGTCGAGGTCCACTGGCCGACGGGAAAAATGGAATCCTATCCCCATCTCGCCGCAGACCAACTGGTTACGATTCGCGAGAGCGAGGGAATCGTGAAAGGCCGGCCCTTCCGCTAGCCCTGTTCGTTCTCGAGTTAGGCGATTCGCGAAGGTCGAACCTTCGGGAGGACGGGAAGCCTGGGATCGATGTAAACTACTGCCGAAAACGGACCCTGATTCTCGGAGGCAGTGTATGCAGTTTCGCTCTGTCCGGGCCCTCGTTGAAATCTGCATTCTCTCGACTGCGCTAACGTTGGCGGGGTGTGGCAGTGGTAGTTCCAGTTTTCAAACGAGTCCACCGCCGCCCGCACCTGCTGAGTTTCTCTATACCACCAGCTACGGCTCGATCCTTGTGTTCAGCCTCAACCCCACCACAGGAGTGTTGACCGAAGAGCCCAGCGGTCCTCTGTCGCCCGGAGGGTTCGGCATCGCGGCAAATCCTTCCAACACATTTCTGTATTCGATCGATGACTACGTCGGGGGAGTTGACGCCTCCTCGATAAGTCAGACGGGCGCACTGTCGGCTGTGAGCGGATCTCCCTTCCTGCTGCCCGATGCCCCGCCGGGTTTTGGGTCCCCCCCTGTGGACAGCCTCGCCATGCACCCCTCGGGAAACTTTCTTTATGCCCCCGATCCGCCGGCCAATGAAGTCGTCGGGTTCGCTATCGACAGCACGACAGGCGCTCTTACGCCTGTCCCGGGTTCGCCGTTCCCAACGGGGACGCAACCGGAACAAGTCGTCATCGATCCATCCGGCCAGTTTTTGTATGTCTCGGATTTTTCCGGCTGGGGGATTTCGGGATTCACTATCAGTTCTTCCACCGGAGCGCTCACGACGATTACGGGTTCTCCCTTTTTCTCGGACGGGGACCCCGACGGTATCGTTGTTCATCCCTCGGGAAAATTTCTTTATTGCACGAACACCTACGAAAATAGTATTGCGGCATTTACCATTGATCAGACGACCGGTGTGTTGGCGGCAGTACCGGATTCTCCCTTTTCCCTCGGGTTGGGGGTGTCATCGGCACCGTACTCCATGGCGCAGGATCCCGCCGGAAAATTTCTGTATGTTCTAGGCAGCGGGGACGGCAATATTTACGAGTTCGCTGTCGATGCCAACAGCGGCGCTCTAACTCCGGCGACTGGTTCCCCTGTTCATCAAGGACTGGGTCTCGACGCATCCAGCCTTACAGTGGATCCGGCGGGGAAGTATTTGTATTTTTCCAGCCAGTTGCAGGACTACATTCACATTCTGAACATTGACGGGACCACGGGCGCGCTATCCTGGGCTGCGGAGTCGTCCGTTTCTGCGGACGGTTTTCCCCTCGGACTAACGATTGTGACTCTGCCGCAGCAGTAGCGCGTCTGGTGTGCGCCAACTGACGCTACTCCCAAAACGGTCTTGTTCTGTGGCTCAAGCGGCGCTATGATTGGTCGCTCGCGGTGCAGAAGCGCTCTACAATATCGATTATTCCTGTGCTGTTGCGACACTTGGGTTGGGTCGGGGAGTGGAGGTTTTATGGTCAACCGAGGCGTGAGCGTGGTTCAACCAAGGCGACCAACGAAGACCCAAGGGACGGCGTTTTTTGTGCTCGTTGTTGCTCTGCTCACGCCACGTGCCTTCACTCAGACGACCGCGGCGCCAGCCGAACAGTCGTCCGCCGGCCAGTCGCCGACCATCGTTACCAACGCGGACGAAGTCACGCTCGACATGGTGGTTCGCGGTAAGGGAAACAAACCCGTTCTCGATCTCAAGCCCGGCGACATCACGGTTACCGACAACGGTGCGAAGGTGACCCTCTCCGATCTTCGCCTGGTAACAGGGAAATCGAGTGGCGGGCATTGGGTCACGCTGGTCTTCGATCGTCTTGAACCCTCCGCTGCGAAGAACGCGCGCGATATCACGGCGAAGATTCTCAAGGCGGTTCCTCAGGCCGGGTTCTCGTTCGCAGTGCTCAACGTCGAAGGCCGTCTCCGGCTGTTTCAGGCGTTTACTTCCGACCGCGCCGCCGTGGAGAAAGCGGTCGGCGCTGCCAGCGAGAGAGACGATGCAACCAAGCAGGATATCGCCGCGCTGCCGGAGAAGAACCTGATCGCGTTGGCGCAGACCGGAATGAACCCGTCCGGGGCGAGGGTGAGCGCGGAGGAGCGCAACGTCGCCCAGGTGACGCTGGCCGCGCTCGAAGAGTCGCAGCGGATCGTGCAAGACCAGCACGCACCGCCCTCTCTTGCCGGCTTGCTGGCCCTGGCGAAAGGCCAACGGCAAATTGCGGGCCGAAAAGTCATCATCTATTTTGCCCAGGGGATGCAGGTTGATTCCAGCGCGAACGACGTGCTGCGATCCATTATCGGCGCAGCCAATCGCGCCGGGGTGAGCATCTATGCGATCGATGCCAACGCGATCGACCCGCAAGTTGGCGGGGGTCTAATGGCAACGAATGCCATCGGAAACGCTATTACTTATAACGCCCAGAATCCCCCACCCACAGGACCCGCCGCGCAGCAATCCGTACCCTTCGGCCCAGGCCTGTACTCACAAATGAGCGACCAGCTCAACCGAATCGAGACCGAGGGACTTGCTGGGACCGGAGATCCTCTGGCCGAACTGGCGGCGGGCACAGGCGGCGCTTACATCGGCGGCTCAGATAGCTTAAAGAAGCCCTTGCAGCGCATGGTCGAAGATATGACCACTTACTACGAGGCTTCATACGTCCCGGCCATAGAGAAATACGATGGACAGTTTCGTGCGGTCGCTATCAAGCCACTGCGTAAAGGGCTGCAAATTCGGTCGAGGGCAGGCTATTTTGCGCTGCCTCCGGGTGTTGGGTCCGGGATGCGTCCATTCGAAGCTCCGCTGATAAAGGCTCTGGACGAGCCGCAGTTACCAACCGATCTAAAATTTCGCTCTGCCGTGTTGCGCCTGGGAGATTTACCGGACGGCAACGCGAGCGCGCTCGTGGTCGAAGTGCCGATCTCGCAATTGGAATTGCATCAGGATCACAACACCGGCCTGTTTTCCATGCACCTGGCGATCGTGGCGCAGATCAAGGACAAAGCCGGCACCGTGATCGAGCATTTCAGCGAAGACATCCCTCGACACGGCGCGCTGGAGACCATAGAGAGCGTGCGGTCGGAGGTTGTCACGCTGCAGCGCCACTTTGTCGCCGCTCCCGGTCAATATGTGCTGGAGGCCGCGATCCTGGACCGGCTCAACGGGAAGATCGGCGCACAACGGATCGATTTTGCGATATCGAATCCGTCCAGCGGGGCCTCGCTGAGCGATTTGGCTCTTGTCCGCCGGACCGACCCCATCAGCGCCGACACCGATCTGCTCGAACCACTCCGCTATGAGAACGGCAGAGTCGTGCCGAATCTCTCCGGTGAAATATCGCCGGAGGCGAAGAATATCTCCTTGTTCTTTGTAGTCCATCCTGATCCGAAGGTTTCCGAGCCGCCGCGTCTCGAAATGGAAGTGCTCCGCAACGGCGAACCTGTGGGGCAGACGCCGTTGCAGCTTCGAAAGAACAGCGACGGGGGACCAATGCCTTATATGGCATCGATCAAGGCCGGCGCCTTCGCGCCGGGCGACTATCAGGCGATCGCAAGTATTACCCAGGGTGGAAAGACAACCGAAAGCGGCGTCGCTTTCCGAGTGGAAGGACCCGGTTTGGCGAGCGCCGGCACGCCGACAGGACCTGACGTCCCACAGCCGGGTAACGATATCGGCGTGTCGGTTCCCGCTCCGCAACTCCAGGCTGCAGGAATCGCAACTCGCGAAAGCGGCAAAGTAGTGATCGCTGCCTTGTCGGAAGTTGCGGCTCCGCCTCCAGCGCCCGAGGAACTGCAAGGCATGGTCGAGAACGCGAGGTCGCGCGCGCTCAAGTACTCAGCCTCGCTGCCGAATTTTATCTGCGTAGAAGTCACCGACCGATCCGTGGATGCGGCGGGCAATGGAAAGTGGAGGCGCAGGGACTCGATTGCTGAACTCCTGCGTTATCACGACAATGCGGAAACCCGTACGATTCTGGAAATCAACGGCAAGCCCAGCAACTCGAAGCGCGAGGATTTGAAGGGGACGCTCTCGCTTGGAGAATTCGGCGGCGTGCTGAGCGGCGTGTTCCAGGATTCATCGAAGGCCGATTTTCAATGGAAGGAAACGGATGCCCTCGGCGGGGGAACGGTACAGGTGCTTAGCTACCGGGTCAGCCGCGAAAACTCCAGCTGGGGGCTTACCGATGACAACAACCTGAAGATATATCCCGGATTCCATGGCCTGGTTTACATCGACAGCGCGACCAAGGGTATTCGCAGGATCACGCTCGAGGCGGATGATCTGCCTCGCGATTTCATGATTCACTCGGCCTCGATGGTTGTGGACTATGACTATATTGCAATCGGCTCTCACGACTACCTGATGCCGATCCGTGGAACCGTCAGTATGAAAGAAGGCAAGCGGGAAGCCGTACTCAACGAGATGGAGTTCAGAAACTACAGACGGTACGGGTCAAAGACGAAAATCCTGTATGGCGGCCAGGTTGTGCGCTGAATCCCCGGAATATTATTCCCAATCCCCTGCTATTCGATCTTCACCGACAGGCCCGATTGCGCCACCAGGCCGGCCTGCCGAGCTGTGATCAGCACATCGCACTGACCTGGACCGGGAGAAAGCCGAACCAACATTGGTATGGAACCGTCCGCTTCCGGCTTCGACAGGCTGAGGGGTTTGCGCACCACTTCCTTGCCTTCGCGGAAAAGCTGTAAGGTGGCGTTGACATCTTCATCGGCTCCGCCCTGAGCGGGATAGACGACGAAATAAAGATCCACGGGTTTGCTCGAAGCGACCGAATCTGCGAGGGTCGGAACGATACGCTCGTTTTCGACTTCCAGGGGATCAAGAGGGTTGCGCGGTCCAGCCAGTGGTTCGAGACGTTGCACCACCTCGAGTGAACTCATGCCGAGATTCTTGCCGGGATCGACAAAAACCGCGATGCGTTTCACCGTCGTTTTTCCGGCCTGCTCATCGGTAACGGCTGTGTCGACCACGTAGTGGCCCTTAGGCAGCTCCACAGGCTCTGCGTAGAGAATGCGGTCGTCCCCAAGTTTCGCAAGATCGGCGTTGTCTACTTCCCGAGCCATCTCGCGGCTTACTTTTCCGATAACGTCGCCATTTGCGTCGTGAATGAGTGCGACCAGCGAGGTTTGGATGCGAGCTTTCCCGGTCTTCGGATTTGAGACCACGCGCAGCCCGGATAGCGGAATTTCAAACGCCACTTCATACTCCACCGCATCGGGTCGGGGGCGGAATTTCATCAAGGAGGTCTGGTAGGGGAACTCCACCGGAGCGGGACGTGCGTTGATCGCGTTGAGTGCCACCGCTTCGAAGGGCTGGAGAGGTTCCCCGTTCAGCTCCGGCAACGCGAAGTAGCCTTTGCGCGTCTGTACCGTGACTTTCGGCCGACTTACCTTAACTTCGATTTTCCGAAAGCGTCCGTCGTAGTTGGTCGAGGTCGGAGTGTAAGCCAGTTCGTAGTGAGTGCGTATGTCCTCCATCATGCGTTGCATGGGGACCGCAATCTCATTGGTATTGGTTACTGCGAAGCCACCGGTAGCCTCCGCGAGTTCCCGCAAGTTTTCTGGAGTATTCGCGACGGTGGTGAGTCCGACGTCGTCATCTTCATTATGCCCGTTTGCGGGGTCCGCGCGTTGCGCCGAGCTCTCGGCGCCTGCACGCTCCACGGCGGATAAAGACGTCATCATGGGGTCTTCCGTAGTCAGCCCTCGCGTGTCGATGGTGTAGAATGCGACGCCAGTACGGTTGGCAAAGCTGATCATGTGATCGACGGCATCTCGGCGGTCCACGGGAAATGTGAGTCCATCGGAGAGATAGAGGATCACCTTGCGGCCCGGCAGTTTTTCCTGGCTGCGCACCAACTCGCGCAGCGAATCGATCGCGTCCATGCCATTGGCAAGGCTGTCGGCGAAGCGGAGCCCGGTTTGCATGTGGGATTGCGTGAGCAGAGCATTTCCGATGGTGAGCGAAACATCCTGCGACGCGGCATTCCGGGCCCAAAGCGGATCCGTAACGATGGCAGGCAAGGGATTGAGAGCCACGTTTTGAGCGGCGACAATCATACTCGGGCTGCTGGATGAAGAAGCAACAATATTCGCTACAGTGGCCTGGATCTGGGCATTCGCGCCTCCGGTGACTTCCGCCGACACGCCGTAGCCCTGATTGCTATAGAGACCCTTGGCCGCCGAATTCACCGCTTTTACCAGGGAATCTTTATCGCTGGTATAGACCTGAACGATCTGCAGAGTATGACTCAGTTTATAGACGGTGACATACGTATTGGGGAAATTGTCGTTCTTCAGAAATTCAAGTACCGCCTGCCGGGCGAATTCGAGGTTCAGCGGGGCGATCTGCGCGAAGACGATCGAGACAAAGTTTATTTCGCCGAGCGAGTTCAGTGACCGCGCCAAATCTTGATGTACGGCGACGCCCGCAGATCCGCTCTTCGCCGCGCTGCGCTCGGTTTGCAACTGTTCGGAGCCTTGCACGTTGCGGAAAACCAGGATCTTCTGGCGAACACCATCTTCGTAGACCTCAACTTCTTCCGGACGCAGGTCCGTGACCGCATGATGGCGTTTGTCGCGCGCTACGAGATCGAGAAGCACTTCTCTAGAGGTGGCATGGATGACCGGCCGCTGATTTGCGTCTGGCGTTTGAGCTGCCAGCATCGGGCATACAGACAGAGCAAACAGAATAGGAAGCGGGCGAATGCGGGGAAACATGCTTCACCTCACGTCATAGACGACTTTGAACCTCAGTGTTTGCGAGCGCACTCCGTACGTGTATCCGGTCTTTGCCCCTGAAAATCGGAACACTCAGGTCAGCATCGAGCTTCAGAAAATATCAGCAATTGTACAGCGGTTTTCGCCCCGCCGAGCAAATACCACCTCAATTCCATGAAGTCGAGGCAAAAGGCAATTCCGAATCCGAACCTGATCCGAACCTGGGGCGGGGGCACGCCAAAACCGGCCTAGAGGATGGCAAAGAATGTTGAAAGGACTTGCATAGGCCCGTGGCGAACCAATCTCGGCACCCCGCCGGAGCTGTAAACGACACAATCTTTGAAAAAAACGATTTTTTTGCTTGACAGTGGTTGTTAAGCAAAGGTAAAACAGCCCCCGGACCTTGAAATAGTGCTTTTGTGTTAGGCGCGGCGTACAAACGTTTTGTATGAATTGTGGTTTTTTGGTTGCGGCCCGGTAGCCGCGCCATGGGGGCATTTGCCGCGACATTCGCGGTGACGTTAACGTCGGGAGGCGGACAGTGACTTCGAAATTGAATGTGGCAGCTCTGGAAAAGGCGTTGGCGGTTTTGGCCGTGTTCGTTCTGCTGGCCCCGTTTTGCCTCGGCCAGCAGTTGACTGGAACGCTGAGCGGCACAACCTACGATACGACTGGAGCCCTGGTTCCGAATGCCAAGGTCGCCATGAGGAACGAGGCGTCTGGCGACGAGCGTACCACCGTATCCAATAGTTCGGGGTACTTCTCCATCACAGCCGTCCAGCCGGGTACGTATACGGTGACAGTTTCTGCGCCAGGGTTCAAAGCATGGCGCGAGCCGAGCATCCACTTCGCTGAAGGCGACAGCCGAACGCTCCCCAACATCCAACTCCAAGTCGGCCAGGTAAATGAGACAGTCGAGATTACGGCAGGAGCCGATGCGGTCGTTCCGCTGGATACCGGCGAAGTCAGCACGACGTTGAACACCGGCATGGTTGAGGACCTTGCGCTCGCCGGACGCGACGCGGGCGAGCTGCTCAAGTTGATGCCGGGCATGGCGCTGAACAACGGCCTCACGCAAGGATCCAGCTTCAACACCAAGATAGTCGGCACAAACAACGGCCCGGTGGGCTCCTATTCCGCCAACGGAACCCAACCCAACGGCGCGATGGCATACATGCTTGACGGCGCAAACCTGGTCGATCCCGGCAACGCGGGAACACAAATCGCCAACATCAATCAGGACATGGTTGCCGAAGTCAAGGTTTTGATGTCGTCCTATAGCGCTGAGTACGCCAAGGGCCCGGTGATCTTCGAGGCCTTCAGCAAGAGCGGCGGAAATCACTTCCACGGGGAAGGTTACTTCTACGCCCGCAATAGCGCCTTGAATTCGGATGATGCTTACGCTCACAGCCAGGGGATTCCGAACTCGGCTGAGCACTACTACTATGTGGGCGGAAACGTGGGCGGTCCGATCCTGATTCCCTTTACCAACTTCAACAAGAATCGCAACAAGTTGTTCTTCTGGGGTGGTTATGAATACATGGATCAACACCCCGCGGTGACGCCCATCAATTTTAATGTGCCTACGTCGGAACAGTTGGCGGGCGACTTCAGCGAAACCACGATCGACGGCCAGCCCGGCATAACGGCCGGTGCGCAGACGCCGCTTTTGAAACAGTTAATAAGCGTCTGGCAGTACGCCTACAGCATTCCGTACGGACTGCCAGCCTGCGCCGGAACGTGTGCGCATCCCACTTCCATAATGAGTTCCCAGTTCGACCCCAACATCCCGGGATATCTGAAGTTCTACCCGGCGGCCAACATCACGCCATCGGGTGCAAATGGCTGGAACAATTATCAGTACATTTCCGCCGTTCCTCAAAACCGATGGGAGGCCACGGGAAAAGTCGACTACGCGATCAACGACAACACCAAACTGACCGGGTCGTACACCCGCCAGATCGAGAACGATCAGCATCCCATCGGCGTGTGGTGGACTCCACCGTGGACATTGCCTTATCCCTCGAACGTGGTCGCCGCCACTACTTCGCAGGAGGTCATGGCCAACCTGACGCACGTCTTCAGTCCGACGACGACGAACGAATTCGTGTTCACGCTGGCCCGCTACATCAATCCCAGCAGCCTCTCCAATCCCTCGGCGGTCAATCGCACCAACGTTGGATTCAATGTGACCGGCCTGTTTGGCGTCACGACGGGTCCCTGGGGTGGAGCTTTCCCGAACATCGACGAGTTTACGATGGACAACGCCTTTAGCGGCGCCAATGAGTTTGGCGCCACCAAAAAGGATCCTGCGCTCTACGACAACTTCACCAAGATCCTTGGATCCCACACTCTGAAGGCTGGGTTCTACTGGGATACGAGCGAGAACATCCAATCCACCGCAGGTTTGGAGACAGGTCAGCAAGGCTCGTACACCCTGGGTTGGGGTGCGAACAGTACCGGGAATGTGGTCGCTGACTTCCTGCTCGGGCGCACGGCAATGTACCAGCAGCAAAACACGATTCCGACTTTTGACATTAAATTCCATCAGTGGTCGATCTATGCACAGGATTCGTTCAAGGCGAATAAGCAACTGACTTTGAACTACGGGCTGCGTTTCGATCATATGGGCCAGTGGTACGGGCCTTCCAACGGAATGCAAGTCTGGAATCCGGCTTCGTATAACAACACAGCAGCCGCTCCCAACAACACGGGTCTGCTGTGGCACTCGATGGACAGCCACATCCCATTGTCCGGTCTCGTTTCTCCGCTGTTCTATTACGAACCCCGCGTGGGCGCGGCCTATGACCTCTTCGGCACCGGCAAGACGGTGCTCCGTGCCGGAATTGCATGGTTCCGCTACCAGCTTGCCGTGAACGACGTAGGCGGTCCTACGGCCGGCCCGGCGGGATCGTTTACCTATACAAGCCCCTCCACCACGACGGGTTATGCGCAGATTGAGTCCTTCACGCCGCCTTCCAGCGTGGCTCAGAACGGCTCAGGAATCAGCGCTTTCCAGCAAGGGGACAATCGCACTCCATCCACGATGGACTGGAACTTGACTATTTCCCAATCGCTCCCGTGGCGTTCGGTATTTGAGCTTTCCTATGTCGGAAACAAGAGCGTCAATGAGCTCATCAACGGCAGCAACGGGAAGATCGATGACCTGAACAACGTGCTTGCGGGTGGTTTCTGGCAGGCCGATCCGGTGCTGGGCCCGAAGATTTCTCCCAGTTCGCCAACCTGCAATAGCGCCAACCCGTTGACCAATTGGACCGGTTGCGGCGTAGGCTACAACGGCGCAGGCCAGCCTACTTTCAACGCCAACGACTACCGCCCGCTGCGTAATTATCAGGACGTTTACCTGATTACTCATGGCAGCTACGCCAATTACAACTCTTTGCAGGCGTCATGGCACAAGCAGTCCGGTCCGGTCACTTATCTGCTGAATTACACATTCGGCAAGGTGCTTGGCATCCGCGACGGCCAAACGGATAATGGCGACGGCAACGGCACCGCCGTCAATCCCTTCAGCCTCAGGGACAACTACGGAGCCTTGGCCTATGACCACACCCAGATCCTGAACCTCTCCTACGTGTGGAACTTGCCGAAACCGATTCACGGTAATCACATTTTGGGTGGAGCGGTGAACGGCTGGCAGTTATCCGGCTGGACTACGTACCAGAGCGGTGCTCCGCTTCAGCCGAACATGGGGGGGAACATGAACGCAGCCTATCCGGGCGGTCTGACGACCCCGCTCGTGGGCGCGCCCGATCTTCCCAACAACGCCATCCTTTTGCCAAATGGCCTGTACGCGAACGGGATCAGTCCCTCGACCTGGTTTGGCAGCAACGCTTACCAGGTTCTCCAGCCAGTTGTCACTTGCGACCCACGCAAACACGCGTCGGGCGCATACTTCAACCCGAACTGCTTCGCGCCGCCCGCCTACGGTCAACAGGGAACGCTCAACTTCCCCTACCTGCACGGCCCGGCCTACTTTGATAGCGACCTCGGCATATACAAAAACTTCAACGTCACCGAGAGGCAGAAGATTCAATTCCGCGTCTCGGCGAGCAACTGGCTGAACCACCCGCTCCCGCAGTTCGATTTGGCAGGCATCACGGATGAACAGATTAACTTTACACAGAACTCCACCTTTACGGAGATGAATCAGGCGGAGTGCAATCTGCTGAAGCCTATGGCGAATGGCGCGCCGACTCCTACCCCGTGCCAAGTACCCGTGGTCGGCCTGTCTCAAACCAACACGAATACAGTGACCACCGGAAAGCCGGCCTTCAAGACGGGCAGCCGGTCGTTGCTCTTCGCTCTGAAGTACTACTTCTAAGCGGACGGTCATGAGGTAGAATCATCCTAGGGGTGGCTTCGGCCACCCCTTACTTTTCAGGAAGCGATGCATTCTCTCAGTCTTGGCCGCCGTGCGGCGTTCTGCCTGCTGTTAGTGTCGGCTGCACTTCTGTTGATGAATGCGGCGAAGTCGCCGTCCAGCCCAATCCGCTTCGAACTCAAAAAAATTCCGTTTCGGCTGGAGAATGACGAAACCACCGCGAGGCACGCTCCTGAGACCATGCCCGGAGGGGTCGCGATCTTCGACTACAACGGCGACGGCCGCCCCGACATTTTCTTCACCAACGGCGCCGATATTGCCACACTGAAGAAGGACTCACCCAAGTACAGCGACCGCCTCTTCCGCAACGATGGCAATGGCGTCTTTACCGACGTTACGGCCGCCGCGGGTTTGGCGGGCACCGGCTATGACATGGGCGTAGCCGTTGCCGACTACGATAACGACGGATTCCCAGACATCTTCGTGGCCGGCCTGCA
Organism: Candidatus Sulfotelmatobacter sp.; assembly: GCA_050012155.1. Classification (GTDB taxonomy): domain Bacteria; phylum Acidobacteriota; class Terriglobia; order Terriglobales; family Acidobacteriaceae; genus Sulfotelmatobacter. The sequence continues at coordinate 124,939 of JBEKHS010000009.1, forward strand.
CCATAGCACTCTGTATCACAACAGCGGAGACGGCACCTTTACGGACGTGACCGTCAAGGCGGGACTGGATGCGGCCCTGAACCATCCTGACCCGGAATTTGGGCCGCGATGGGCAATCACTGCGGCCTGGGTCGACGTGAACAACGACGGCCTGCTGGATCTTTTTGTCGTTAACTATATGCAATGGGATTTCAACACGGAGCCCTATTGCGGATTCCAGGGCGTGGCCGACTACTGCAGCCCGAAGTTCTATAAGGGACAGCCCAACCAGCTGTTTCTGAACAAGGGTGATGGGACCTTCCAGGATGTTTCAAAAGAGTGGGGCATCCGCGACCACGTTGGCAAGGGCATGGGAGTTGGCATGGCCGACTACGATCTGGATAGCCGACCCGATCTGTTTGTCACCAACGATGCTTCCTATAACTCTCTTTTTCACAACAAAGGCGATAAGTTTGAGGAAGTCGCATTCGAGGCTGGGGTTGCCCTGGCCGAGGATGGCAGCTTTATCTCCGGGATGGGATTGGACTTTCGCGATTTCAACAACGACGGCTATCCCGACATTGTCTTTGTCGCGCTGAACAACCAGACGTTCCCTCTGTTTCAGAACACCGGCAAAGGCGACTTCCGCGAAGTCACCACGCCGAGTGGGATGCGCGAGCAAAGTCGTCAGATGTCCGGATTCGGCGCAGGTTTCTATGACTTCGACAACGATGGCTGGAAGGATCTGTTCGTCTCACGAGGCCACGTTGAATCAATCTCCATGCCGGGCCAGCCTGTTGATCAGCCCAACACGGTGTTCCGCAACCTGGGTCCCAGCGGAAAATGGGAAGCTCTAACGCAAGAGGCAGGATTCGATGCCGCCCCGGCCGCCCGCCATCGTGGCTGCGCGTTCGGCGATCTGGATGGCGACGGCCGCGTCGACGTTGTCGCGACGGCTCTAGGCCGCGACGCTGAAATCTGGATGAACCGCAGCCCGAACTCCAACCACTGGCTCGACATCGCGTTGCGGGGAACCAAGAGCAACCGTGACGGGATCGGCGCCCGCATTAAACTGGTTACGAAAAGCGGCACGCAATACAATCACATGACGACCAGCGTGGGCTATGCCTCATCCAGCGACGGCCCCGTACATTTCGGTTTGGGCCCAGACGCCCGGGCTGAAACAATCGAGATACACTGGCCATCCGGGATAGTACAGACCTTACAGGATGTCACCGCAGATCGCATACTTAAAGTTACAGAACCTTCGCACTAGCGGACACATTCTAGGTCGCACAATCACAGGTAAGCTATAAGTTAACTCAGAGCTGTATAGCTATCGACTTACTAGACTTACGCAGCAGACCGTTAGGTTAATGCGAGCACCTTGGAGGGCAGTTAGCCTTCGGTGTGATTTTGCGGCTCTAGGGAGCTACTGTGATTTGCTGGCCTGAATATTGCACAACCTTGTCGGGCCGGTCTTCCGGACCGATTCCCATTCCGTGATTGTCCTTGACGTACACGATCTGAAAGGTGCGGTGCTCCAGCATTCCCGGAAACTGGCCCTTGCGGTCGCCGATGGTCAGCGTGCGCCGCGCATCGTCCCAATGAAACGGAATTACCGCATGCACTCCCTTTTCATAGTCGTAATTGTCATTCTCATCTTCGTATAACGCGAAATCGCCATCGGCGCCGGGATAGATGCGGATCTCAATTGGATCCTCGGGCTTCTCCGTGGACCATTCCTCGTCCGGTCCCAAGGGAAGAATCGATCCAGCTCTCACGTACAACGGCATCTGTTCCAGCGGCGCAATCGCGCTGATCGCGCTTCCACCCTGCTGTGCGGAGCCGGTCCAGAAGTCGTACCACCTGGCGCCGGGCAGATAGAGTTGCCGCGTCGTGGCGGCAGGTTCGGTAACGGGGCCGACCAGGAATGCCGGTCCGTACATGAATTCATCGCCGGTATTCTCGGCGCGAACGTCGCCGCGAAAGTCCATCACCAGCGGCCGCATCGGCGTATAAGCCTCACTCGTCGTCCGCCAGGCCAGCGAATAAATGTAGGGCAACATGCGATAGCGCAGGCGGTCGAAGCTGACGAGGATTTTCTGCGCATCCGGCCCGTAAGACCACAGTTCGTTCTCATCGGGCCGGCGCGTGCCATGCACGCGCAGGATCGGGTTGAACGTAGCGTACTGGAACCAGCGAACGAACAACTCACGAAACGCCGGATCGTCAGGACTGCCAAACACGAAGCCGCCAACATCGGTCGTCCAGTAAGGAATGCCGGAGAGCGAAAAATTCAGTCCGGCGGGAATCTGGCGCCGGAAGCTGAACCAGTCGGAATTAATATCGCCCGACCACGCAGTTACCCCATTTCTCTGCGAACCGGCGAACGCAGACCGCGACAAAATGAATACGCGCTTGGCGTCAGATGTGCTTCGTTGCCCGTCGTATACCGCGCCTGTGTCGAGCAGCGGGTAAACATTGACGTAGCGATTGCCGCTGCCCGCTGCCAGCTTGTGGTTTAAAAGAATGTTTTCTTCCTGCCCTTCGGTCTCCGGTTCGGTCGTGTCCATCCACCACGCATCCGCGCCAATGCTGAACAGACCCTGATTTACTTTGTCCCAATAGAATTTTCGAGCTTCGGGATTGGTTGCGTCATACACCGCCATGGCGTCGGTGTGATAAGGCGGCTTGGCGTACTTGAATTTGTCGACGAACCAGCCCTGCTTATCCATGTAATCGTAGTTGGTTGAGCCTGGCTCAAAGAAAGGCCAGATCGAAATCATCAAATGAAAGCTTTCTCGGTGCAGTTGATCGATCATTCCCTTGGGGTCAGGATAATTCTTATTGAAGACGAACTCGCCTTTGCGATTCCACCAGAACCAGTCCTGCACAATATCATCGACGGGAATGTGCAGGTCGCGATACTTCTGAGCTACTCCGAGAATCTCTTCCTGGGACTTATACCGGTTCTTGCACTGCCAGAACCCGTAGGCCCATTTGCCGAACATGGGTGCCTGTCCGGTCAACTCACGATAACTCGCAATGACATTGTCAAACTCGGGGCCGTAGAGGAAGTAATAGTCGATCTCGTCGGCTACTTCAGAAGTGACATATAAGTAGTTAGCAAAGCGGTTGTTGAAGCGGCTTCTGGAGTCGTTGTTCCAATAAATGCCATAGCCCTTGCTCGAAAGCATCAGAGGCACGGAGATGTTGCTGTTATCCTGCGAAATATCCACCGATTCGCCGCGATAATTCCACACTCCCGCCTGATGCTGGCCCAGCCCATAAAGCGCTTCGTGTGAGCCGTAGATATTAACGAACGATTCTGCGCGGTAGGTATCTTCGCCGTTTACTTTGACGGGGGTAAGCTTACGCGACGCCTCCTGCACCAGTGCGTTGCCGCTGGCGTCGGCGAAGCTTACCGCGCTGTCCCGCTTGGTGACGACGATCCGCAAGCGAGCCGTACTCAAAGTTACTGCTTGATCGGAAGACTGCATCGACCATTTTGTCGCAGGCCAGCTTTCCTTGATCACCACATACTTGGGCTTGCGTGAAAAAGAGGAAGTCGGGGAATACAGCACGTGGATCACAGTATCGGAACACACTTCGATCTTGAGGAAGCCAGAGGCCAACTCGAACAGCGCGCCATCGGTTTGCTGCTGAACGGACTTCACTGGATTCATCGGGGTCCATTGGGCATTCGCACAGGGACACAACAAAATGCTCGCAAGGAAAAACAAAAGGAGGAAGCACGAAGCGCGCTTTTTCATGAATGGTCTAAGCTCCGCAAGACATACGATCGAATCCAGCCTTGCCAGTTTGCTCGTTCCCGTGAATACTCTAGGAGCGACCAGATTATACGGGATTCGGCTCCCAATAACGATTTTTTACAGGGGAGCCGCTACCAGCACTGGAAGACGATGTCTTAGTCTGGATGGGCCGAAAACATGCAGGAACTGGAAGACATGAAACATACTCGCCCTCTATCAACGAAGAGTTTCACATTCCTGGCCGCGATCCTCTTTCTAACGGCGTCAGCCAGCCCGTGGCTGAATGCCCAGAACTCGGCTTCCAGCGCTGCATCTATCGAAGAAGCGTGGAAGAGCGCGAACCGCAAGTATGACGGCGCGCGGCAGAAGATTCTCGCGGATGTGGACCAACAGGCGAATGACGGTCCTTTTCGCGCCGATTGGGAATCGCTTCAGAAGTACCAGGAGCCGCAGTGGTATCAGGATGCGAAGTTCGGAATTTTTATTCACTGGGGGCTTTACTCGGTTCCGGCTTTTGGCAACGAGTGGTATTCGCGCAATATGTACCAGCAGGGCTCGCCTGAGTTTAAGCATCAAATCGCGACGTACGGGCCGCAAAACAAATTCGGTTACAAAGATTTCATTCCCTTGTTCAAGGCGGAGCATTTTGATCCCGCCGCGTGGGCACGGCTTTTTCGCGAGGCGGGCGCGAAATACGTGGTTCCCGTCGCCGAGCATCACGATGGTTTTCCCATGTATGAATCGGATTTGACGGATTGGTGCGCGGGAAAAATGGGGCCGAAGCGCGATGTCGTCGGAGAACTCGCGCAGGCCATTCGCGCCGAGGGTCTCCATTTCGGCGCATCCTCCCACCGCGCCGAGCACGACTGGTTTTTCGATGTCGGCCGCCAATTCGATTCGGATGTGAGCGATCCGCGCTACGCCGCGTTTTATGGCCCGGCGCATCCGCGATTGATGAAGAACTGGAACGCTAACCTTCTCGAAGACTGGACTTTCGTCTCTCCAGAATTCATGGACGACTGGCTGGCTCGCACCGCGGAGATCGTCGAGAAGTATCATCCCGATGTTTTGTATTTCGACTGGTGGATCGGGCAACCTTCATTTCGCGGCCATCTTAGCCGTTTCGCGGCTTTTTACTACAACCAGGGCGCACGCCGCGGTACGGGCGCCGTCATCGACTACAAGGACGACGCTTTTCAGCCAGATTCAGGCACGCTGGATGTCGAGCGCGGCCAGCTTTCCGACATTCGCCCGCAGCACTGGCAAACCGATACTTCACTGAGCAACGCATCCTGGGGATACGTCGAACACGATACGTATAAGACTCCGGACTTCGTCATCCAGCAACTGGCCGACGTCGTAAGCAAGAATGGCAATTTGCTGCTGAATGTCGGCCCGCGTTCCGATGGCACGATTCCAGAAGCGGCGCAGCAGGTTCTGCGCGAGGTGGGCGCATGGCTGAAGGTAAACGGCGAGGCGATCTACGGAACCCGGCCCTGGAAGCGCTACGGCGAGGGTCCGACGAAGGTCATCGGCGGAGCTTTTCACGATACCGAAGTCAAGCCTTACACGGCGGAGGATTTTCGTTTTACCACAAAGGATACGGCGATCTTCGCTATCGGCATGCAGTGGCCGGCGAGCGGAGAGATCCGCATCCATAGCTTCACTTCCGAGGGTCTGGGAAACGCGCGGAAAATCCAAAGCGTGACGATGCTCGGCTCAGATGCGAAGCTGGACTGGCATCAGGATGGCGATGGTTTGCAGCTCAAACTTCCCGCGCGTGGCTCGACCGCCTGCTGCTATGCGCTGCGCATTCAGACGGAGTGATGACGGGGCACACGTTTACGGACGTTGACGGGACAAGTTGTATGATGTGCGGGGCTATCGGCAGATATACGAACAGCTGTGGCCGGCACTTGGAGGCCTACGATTTTCGTACTTGGAATTGATATCGGCACGGGAGGCACGCGGACTCTCATATTGGACGAGCGCGGCCGCGTTCTCTCTTCAGCCACCGAAGAGCACGTGCCTTTTGCATCTCCACAAATTGGATGGGCGGAGCAGCATCCCGAAGATTGGTGGCGCGCCTGCTGCGTTGCCGTGCCGAAAGCGATTGCCAAGGCGGGCCTTGGCGCTGACGACATCGCCTGCGTGGGATTCTCAGGCCAGATGCACGGCGCGGTCATGCTCGACCAGAATGGACGGGTGGTGCGCCCAGCACTGATCTGGTGCGACGTCCGGACCGAAGCTCAATGCCGCGAGTTGACTGAAAAAATCGGCGCGGAGCAGCTGATTCAGGCTACCTGCAATCCCGCGCTCGCCAATTTCACGCTCACCAAGTTCTTGTGGGTGCGCGAGAATGAGCCGGAAAACTGGAACCGCGTTTGTTCGGTGATGTTGCCGAAAGATTATGTGCGTTTTCGATTGACCGGTGAACGCGCCATCGATATGGCGGATGCCTCGGGAACGCTGCTGCTGGATGTGGCGCACCGGCGGTGGTCGCAAATCATGCTCGATGCGGCGGGAATGGATGAACGGCTTCTGCCGCAGTTGTTCGAATCTCCCGACGTGTGCGGGAAAATCTCTGCTGACGGTGCCGCAGCCTGCGGTTTGCGGCAGGGAACTCCAGTGGTTGCCGGAGCGGGCGATCAAGCCGCGGGCGCAGTCGGCATGGGAATTGTCGCTCCGGGAGCGGTGAGCGCGACGATTGGTACTTCCGGTGTGGTATTTGCGGCCACGGATCGCCCCGCGCTCGAACCCAAGGGGAGTTTGCACACCTTTTGCCACGCCATTCCCGGCCGCTGGCACGTGATGGGAGTTACGCAGGCGGCGGGCTTGTCGCTGCGTTGGTTTCGCGATCAGTTCGGCGCAGGCGCTGACGACGGGCGCGATCCTTACGAGCACCTCAGCGAAGAAGCCGCGACGGTTGCTCCGGGCTGCCAGGGCCTTTTGTGGACTCCTTATCTTATGGGTGAGCGCACGCCGCATCTCGATCCTCAGGCGCGGGGAGCGCTGGTCGGGTTGACCGCCTCGCACACCCGCGCTCACGTGATCCGCGCAATTTTGGAAGGCGTGGCTTTCAGCCTGCGCGACACCTTCACTCTGTTCGATGAAATGAAGGTTGCCGTAACTCGAATTCGGCTTGGCGGCGGCGGTGCGCGTTCCGCGCTCTGGCGGCAGATTCAGGCTGATGTTTACGGACACGACGTGGAAATTGTCGAGGCCGAAGAAGGCGCGGCCTACGGCGCAGGAATTTTGGCCGGCGTAGGCGCGGGAATTTGGAAATCCGTGGACGAGGCTTGTGCGGCGGTGATTCGCGTTGCGAAAACCGTGAGTTCTCAACCGCAGTCTGTGCAAGTCATGAATGCAAGCTATGCAGCGTACCGCAGGGTCTATCCGGCGACGCGGAGCATCTTCGCGTATTGAAAATCGCTTTCGCGCGATTCAAAGCTACGCCGCTGGGCGTAAGAGAGATGAAAGGGAACCGAACCAAAAGGGAGAACTATGAACTTGCACACTCGCCCGAAAACGCTGGCGCTCTTGATTGCGATCGTTGGTGTTGCACTGCCAGCATCAGCTCAGGCCGGCCGGGAACCAGCAAAGTCGATGCCCTGGATGAATGCCAGCCTGTCTCCCGATGAGCGCGCGGATCTCGTCGTCAAAGAGATGACGCTCGACGAAAAGATTACGCTTTTGCACGGAACTGGCATGCGGGGCCTTGGCCCCATGAGCCCGCTCTCCGTGAACTCGAACGGCGGCGCGGGTTATGTTGTGGGTATTCCGCGTCTGGGGATTCCCGGCATTCAGATGTCCGATGCGGCTTACGGCGTGAGAAGCAGCGGCGAGAACGGCCGCTACTCCACGGCCTTGCCCGATGACCTCGCGGGCGCTGCGAGCTGGGATCTGGATGCTGCTTACGAATATGGCGCGCTCATTGGCCGCGAGTTACGGCACCAGGGCTACAACATGACTCTCGGAGGAGGCGTGGACTTGGCGCGTGAGCCTCGCAACGGGCGCACCTTCGAATACATGGGCGAGGACCCAATCCTGGCGGGAACCATGGTCGGCCGATTGATGAAGGGCGAACAGGCGCAACACGTGATCGGCGACATCAAGCATTACGCGATGAACGATCAGGAAAGCGGTCGCAACGCGGTTAACGTCAACATCGACAAGCGGTCGATGCGAGAAAGCGATCTGCTGGCCTTCGAGATTGGCCTTCGCGGCTCCGATGCCTCCGCGGTCATGTGCGCCTACAACCGCGTGAACGGTGACTACGCTTGCGAAAACAAATACCTGTTAACCGATGTTTTGAAAAAAGACTGGAAGTTCCCCGGTTTCGTTCTCTCGGATTGGGGAGGAACGCACAGCACAGCGAAAGCCTCCGCCGCTGGATTGGATCACGAGGAGCCGGCGGAAATTTTCTATGGCGAGCCCATGAAGAAGGCAGTCGAATCGGGCAAGGTCCCGATGGCCGAACTCGACGACCACGTCCACCGCATCGTGCGCTCAATGTTTGCCAGTGGGGTGATCGACGATCCTCCGCAAAAAAGCGTAGTGGACGTGGAACGCGATCTCGATATCGCGCAGAAGATCGAAGAACAAAGCATCGTGCTTCTCAAGAACGAGCACTCGCAACTTCCCCTCGACGCTTCCAAAGTTGGCAGCATCGCGGTGATTGGCGCTCACGCTGACGTCGGCATGATTTCGGGTGGAGGGTCAGCGCAGGTCGATCCTCCCGGAGGAAATGCCATCGTGCCGCCGGGCCAAGGCAGAACGACCTGGCAGGCCCATATATGGTTTCCGACATCACCGTTGAGGTCGATCCAAGCTGAAGCGCCGAACGCGCATATTCAGTACGATTCCGGTACCGACCCTGCCTCAGCTGCTGCCTTGGCGAAGGCATCTGACGTGGCGATCGTCTTCGCTTCGCAATGGGAAAGTGAAGGCATGGATCTCGACAGCCTTTCGCTTCCCGATCATCAGGACGATTTGATTGCCGCGGTCGCTGCCGCAAACCCAAACACCATCGTCGTGCTCGAGACCGGCAGTCCCGTGACCATGCCATGGGCCGATCAGGTGAGCGGCATTCTTGAAGTGTGGTACAGCGGCAGCCGTGGCGCGCAAGCGCTTGCCCGCGTGATCTTCGGCGAAGTGAATCCGACTGCGAAGTTGCCGATTACTTTTCCCCGGAGCGATGAGGATCTGCCGCATCGCAACATCGTTAAACCTCCGCCGCTGCCCGAGGGTTGGAAAGCAATCGCGGCCGGCCTGCCGGCATTTCAGACAACCTATGACGAAGGACTGAAGGTTGGCTACAAATGGTACGACGCCGAGAAAAAGCCGGTTTTGTTTCCCTTCGGCTACGGTCTTTCTTACACGACTTACAGCTACTCGAGTCTCAAGGTGACACCGGGAGACAAAGTTCACCTGACCTTTACGGTGACGAACACGGGCGCCCGGGCTGGAGCCGAAATTGCCGAGGTCTACGCCGCCCTGCCGGAAAGCGCAGGCGAACCGCCGAAGCGGCTGGTGGGTTGGAGCAAAGTCAAGTTGAATGCGGGAGAGAGCAAAGAAGTGGCGATCGAGATTGTGCCGGACTATCTGTCGATCTTTAACGTCGAGCGCAATGCATGGCAATTGATTCCCGGCGATTACACGTTTCTGGTAGGAGGCTCTTCGCAGAGCCTGGCGCTGAAGGAATCAATCAGTCTGAAATAGCGGGATTCAAAAGTCAGGCTTCCGGCATGCCTGAAGGCACGCCCTGATACGAATCCACTATCCGCTAGTGTTGCCGCCGCGGCACGAACTTGATGCAGTAGAACGCACCAATCACCAGCAGAAACGCGCCCCACCACACATTGGCGTGCAGGTCGAAGAGGACTACCCCGGGAATCTCTGGAGGATTCACTAACTGATAGATGCCGGCGGCAAGAATCAACGCCCCATTCACCGCCAGCGAAATGCCGATGAAAAACCAGATGGAAACCATACTTGCCTCCGATTACCGAAGATCCGGGTTACCAGAAAATCCGGGCTACCAGAAAATAATGTTCAATACGATGAACACCATAGCTACGACACCGGCCCAGAAAAGAGGTTTCTCGTACAGAGGGACATCCCCGACCGAAGGGATTTCCGTCATGCCGTAGACCAGGCCGGTCAATTCGCTATCCGGAACCGGCTTTGTCGCCAGACTTACCACTACGGTCACTATCACGCACACAAGGAACGACCATAGCGCCTGAAACATATCCTGGGCCAAGCCCTTGGCGTAGGGCGACAGCGCCACATAACGGAGCGCAGAAGGATCGACTTTTACCCAAGCCCACATGCTGATCGAAGAAAGCGTCCCGCACAACAATCCCCAGAATCCGGCCGGACCCGTCGCCCGCTTCCACAGCATCCCGAGCACGACAGTTCCGAACAGGGGCGCGATGAAGAAGCTGAATAGCGCCTGCACGTAATCCATAATGCTGGCGAACTGCATCACCAGATACGCCGTACCCACGCTGATCAGCACGCCGATGATCGTAGTCCAACGCCCCATGTTCACATAATGATGGTCGCTGCCTTTGCTGTTGATGAGCGGACGATAAATGTCATAGGTCCAAACCGTGGTGAACGCGCTCACATTCCCCGCCATGCCAGACATGAAGCCCGCAATCAGAGCCGTAACACCCAGGCCGAGCAACCCCGGGCCGCAATAACGGGCGAGCATGAGCGGCAGAACGTCGTTATAGCTATGGCCTCCGGTGACCGCGGCCACCGACTCCGGAACCAGCTTAACTGGCAACACGGCCAAGCCCAGCAGTCCAGGCAGGATGACAATGATCGGAACGAACATCTTGAATCCGGCGCCGATAATGGGGGCCATTTCGGCGCTGCGAATATCTTTCGCGGCCAGAATGCGCTGCACCACCAGAAAGTCGGTGGTCCAGTAACCCATGGAGATTACTGCGCCAAGTCCAAACACAATGCCGACCCAGTTGATTCCCATGGGATTGTTGCTGAAGGAACCCAGTCCGGACCAGAGATGAACGTATTGTTCCGATGCTCGGTGCGCAATCTGCAGCTTAAGGTTGGTCCATCCGCCGGCTTCGTATAAGCCAAGAATGGGAATCATCAGAGCGCCCGCCCAGATGAGAAAGAACTGCAGCACTTCATTAAAAATAGCCGAGCGCAATCCGCCCAGCGTTACGTAAATGCCGACCGTAAGGGATGAGACCCAGATGCTGAAGTTAATATCCCAGCCCAGCACAATTTGCATGACCTTGGCCATGGCAAACATGTTGACGCCGCTCATCAGCACGGTCATGAAAGCGAAGGAAACCGCGGACAAGGCACGGCTGGGTTCGCCGAAACGCAATTTTAAGTATCCCGGCACCGAGTGCGTTTTGGAAATGTAGTAGAACGGCATCATCACCAGCGCCAGAAACAACATGGCCGGAATGGCGCCGATCCAATACCAGTGTGTCGCGAGGATGCCGTATTGGTAAGCCGAACCCGCCCAGCCCATTAATTCGAGCGCGCCCAGATTCGCCGAAAGAAAACTCAGACCGGCCACCCACGCCGTCATCTCCCGGCCCGCCATAAAGAAATCTTCGCCGGTGTTGGCCCGGCCTTTCAGGTACCAGCCGATGGAGAGCACCAGCGCAAAATAAAAAACCACAATCACAACGTCGATGGGAGACAGATGCACCAGCCGAGTAGGCACAGCGATCGTGAGCAGTGGCGTCATGGCCTCTTTGTCCCTTGCTTGTTCGTAAATTGCAAGACCCTACCTCACCCCCAGCAGTATGTCAACCGTCAGTTGATCGAGACGTTCGTAGGGCAAACGCTTCTTCAAGATTTCGTCTTTGTCAAAAGTATGGGCCAGCAGTCTGGATGCACCCTCCTTCGAGTAACGACCGGGTGCGGAAGTTACAACGCCGCCTGAAATCTCACGGAGGATTCCCTGTATTTCTTTATCCGCGTTCCAGCGCTGAGCTTTTTCTTTCAGGATCAGATAGGTCCGCATGCAGCCGCGGGCGAAGTCTTTCACCCCTTCGTAATCCTCGGTACGGTAGGCGTGCGCGTCGAAGTGACGCGGACCGGAGTAGCCCACATCCTCGAGAAACTTCACCAGCCAGAATGCGGATTTCAGGTTCGACGATCCAAAGCGAAGGTCCTGGTCAAAGCGGCCGGGCATTTGATCGTTCAGGTCGATGTGAAAAAGCTTGCCTGCGTCCCACGCCTGGGCCACGGCATGCATGAAGTTAAGGCCTGCCATTTGCTCGTGTGCAACTTCCGGATTAACGCCGACCATTTCCGGATGATCAAGCGTGGGAATGAAGCCCAGGTAGTTGCCGGTAGTAGCCATATAGATATCGGCGCGAGGCTCATTGGGCTTGGCCTCTAAGGCGAACTTCATCCCGTAGCCGCGGTCGATGTTGTATTCGCAAAGATAGTTGATGGCCTCGCGCAGCCGCTTGATCGCGTCATCTGCTTTACGGCAAGCGTCTGTTTCCACGCCCTCTCGTCCGCCCCACAGAACAAAAATCTTTGCGCCTAGCTCCGCTCCGATGTCCATCGCGCGCATGGTCTTCTGCACTGCGTAAGCGCGCACCTCAGGATCGTTGGCGGTGAAAGCTCCGTCGCGGAATATCGGGTGGAAGAACAACGAGACCGTCGCCATGGGAACAACAATCCCATGGTCTGCGCAGGCCTTCTTGAATGACCGGACGATGCAATCGCGTTCGGCGGCCGTCGCATCGATCGGCACCAGATCGTTGTCGTGCAGGTTGACGCCCCAGGCGCCCACTTCGGCCAGCAAAGACAAGATCTCAACCGGCGGAAGCAGCGGCCGTACAAAGTCTCCAAATGGATCGCGCCCCCGGTTACCGACCGTCCACAGTCCGAATGAGAACTTGTGTTCCGCACCCGGCTGGTAGTCGCTAGCGCTGGTCATTCAGCATTCTCCGTCGCGCAGCAGTCAAGATCTGCATTTCATCGCAGGATAAATCCATGGCGGAGCTTATTGCTCTCTAAAAAATCGTTATTTTCCGAGTTTTGCTTAGGTCGCCTCGCCAAGCGCGTATCTTATCATGCGTTCGCGGGCCTGGCTCATGGAAGCGGCTTTCGACCCTGGGTCCCGGCCCGTTTTCGGTTCTTCGTGGTACCATTTCTTGCAACGGTTCCCGACCTCATGTCCAACCCAGTCATTCCCGAATCCCCATTTCCAGCCAGTTCTGCGGCCGAACCAGCCGAATCCTTCAGCGATATGCTCTCCGCGTATGAGAAGAGCCATTCGCGCAAGGCGGAAGATGGCGGCAAACAACTCGTAGGCAGCGTGATCGCGGTCTCTGGCGACTCGGTCTTTTTCGATATCGGATTCAAAAGCGAAGGCATTCTGCCATTGTCGGCTTTGCAGAGCGCCGGGGAAACGGTGAAACCGGGTGACAAGCTGCCAGTCTCGGTTACGGGACGCGATCCTGAGGGTTATTACCAGCTGACCCGCGCCAAAGTCTCCCGCCCAAAGGATTGGTCGGCGCTGGAGAAAGCTTTTGCCGACAAGGCGACGATTGTGGGCACTGTGACTGGCGTGATCAAGGGCGGACTCAGCGTAGATGTGGGAGTGCGGGCTTTCATGCCGGCCTCGCGCAGCGGGGCACATGACGCTGCCGAAATGGAGAAGCTGGTCGAACAGGAGATTCTCTGCCGCATCATCAAACTCGATGTAACCGACGAAGACGTGGTAGTCGATCGCCGGGCCGTTGTCGAAGAAGCGGAGCGTGCCACGAAAGATCGCCGCTATGCGGAGATGAAAGAAGGCGATACCGTGTCGGGCACCGTCCGAAGCCTGACTGATTACGGAGCATTTGTCGATCTCGGTGGCGCGGACGCCTTGCTTCACGTGGGTGACATCGCCTGGAGCCGTGTGGCCAGGCCCGGCGACGTGCTTTCCGTTGGGCAGCAGATCGAAGCCAGGGTGCTGAAGATCACGAACGATTCCGGCAAACGCCGCATTTCCGTGGGCATGAAGCAGCTTCAGCCGCATCCCTGGGATGCGGTCGCCGAAAAGTACAAGGTGGGAGAACGCGTGCGGGGCGCGGTTACGCGCGTGGTGGAATTCGGAGCATTCGTCGAAGTGGAACCCGGCATCGAAGGGCTGATCCACGTTTCGGAGATGTCGTGGGGAAAGAAGCTGCGCAGCGCCAGCACCCTGGTCAAGCCGGGCGAGATGGTCGAAGCCGTGATCCTGGCAGTAAACCCCGCCGAGCGTCGCATGTCTTTGGGCCTGAAACAGGCGCTGGGAGATCCCTGGGCCGATGCGGCGCAGAGGTTTGCCGCAGGTTCGGTAATCGAAGGGCCGGTGGTCAGCATCACCAAGTTTGGCGCATTTGTGCAGCTCGCCGAAGGCGTTGAAGGCATGATTCACATCAGCGACTTGAGCGCCGAGAAGCGCATCAATCATCCCCAGGAAGTAGTGAAGATGGGGCAACTGGTCAAAGCCCAGGTGCTGGCGGTCGATACTGAGAAGCGGCAATTGCGGCTTGGCATTAAGCAACTGGCGCCTAGCGGCTTGGATGAATACATCGCCGAGCACAAGGAAGGCGATTTGGTCAGCGGCCGCATGATCGAGGTCGCGGAGAGTCACGCTCGAGTGGAGCTGGGCGAAGGCGTCCAGGGCAATTGCCGCATGGACGCGGCAAGTCCCGAGAAAAAGGCTGAACTGGATTCGGCGTCCTCTAAGGTTGATTCAAAGAAGACCAATTCGAAAGCCGATGCCAAGCCGGATTTATCATCGCTCGGTTCGATGCTGCAAGCGCGGTGGAAGGGTGGAGCGCCCGCCGGCGGCGCCAAGCCTGAGCCCATCCGTGCCGGACAGATTCGAAAGTTTCGGATTACGAAGCTGGATCCCGCTACCAAGAAGATCGAGCTCGAGTTGGCGTAATCTCTTTCGCTTGTCTCTATCGCTGCAACCGGGGAAACATCGGCGTCAAAATCTTCACCGGTTCGCGCCGCATCAGAGTGCTTGTCGCTGGCATGCGCAATGATGATCCGGACCGCGACGGATCAATCCAGTTACGCAAGTCGCCCTGGCCAGCACGCTCCGGGCTCCGCGGAGCCTGAGCCAGAGGCACGGCACCGGAACGCACGGGCTCCCAACGTGCGGCCACATCGACGGGGAAGCGGTTGGAAAATGCAAGTCGACCCACTCCGTATCCGCCGAGCACCGCCCCCGACCGAGGGCGAGCGCTTCCCGCGCTCGCCACAAGGATATGGCTTCCATTTTGCGCCGTCCCGCTAGCTCTATGCTTCAGGTTGCTGGTTGCAGGTTGTTGCTTTGTGGGCAGCGCCGCCACTAAATTCGAGCGCGATGCCGGTTCCGCAGCCGCACCCGAGGCGACCGTCAGCACCACGCCGGTCGAAGTGTAGGAAACGTTGAAATGCTCCGAGCTGTTGATGGCGATCGTCGAATTAGAGAAGGTGCCGGTGACGGTGCCCGCCGTCAACACGGTGAAGGTTGAACCCACCGTGGGAGTGAAGCCGCTGGCCAGCTTAACCGTCAAAGTTCCCGCCAGGGTTGCGGTTCCGTCCACCTGCAATTGGCTGTACTGCGTGCCAACCGTGGTGCCGCCAATGAACGAGTTCATGGTACCGGTCGAAAGCTGAGTGTAGGTCCCCGTGATGAGTAGCAGTCCCGCTTTGCCACTGTCGCCTGCGCTGATGGTTGGAGCCGTTCCACTGCCGCCGACGGTGACGTTGGCAGTCAGTGTGCCAGCGCCCAGAATGCTCCCTCCGGTTATGTTTATTCCGGAGTCGACTGCCGCGAACGTGCCATCGACGGTGGTTGTTCCGGCGGACTGGACGTAAGAGTCGCCGCCATTCTCTAGTGTGCTGCCCTTGGTCACGGTAATCGTGCCCGAATTGGTGAATGTGCCTGAGTTCACAGCAGTGGTAAAGTTTGCGTCCGCGGTCAGCGTGAAGGAACCAGTGTTGTTCTCGAAATCGGCGAGGCCGTTCGCGGATCCCCCGAGAATCTTGGC
The DNA here is from genome assembly GCA_050012155.1 of Candidatus Sulfotelmatobacter sp. Classification (GTDB taxonomy): domain Bacteria; phylum Acidobacteriota; class Terriglobia; order Terriglobales; family Acidobacteriaceae; genus Sulfotelmatobacter. The sequence continues at coordinate 140,726 of JBEKHS010000009.1, forward strand.
GGCGCTTCCCGATAGCGTGAGATTCGCCGCATTGGTCACGATATTGGCGCCGGTGAATTCCAGCGTTCCACCCACAGTGTAAGTACCGCTGGCGAGAGTGTCTGTGGAACTGTTGAAGTTGGTCAGGTTGCCGGTAACGGTCAACGTGCTGCCGCTGTTAACCGTCAGCTTGCCATTATCGGTCAGGTTGCCGACGGTCGTGAAGTTCGCCCTGGTGGCCAGCGTGAGGCTGCCCGATGCCATGATTGTAGTCAGATTGGCCAATCCGTTGGTGCTACTGGTGGAATTCACGATTTCGCCCGTGCCGTTCATCGTAATATTGGCCGCGTCTTTCACAACGTCAGCGCCGGCAAACTCCAGTTTTCCGCCTACGGTGTAGGTTCCTCCGGTAAGCGTGTCGGTGGTGCTGTCGAAGTTGCTGAGCGTACCGGTCACGGTAAACGTGCTGCCGGTGTTTGCCGTGAGCCTGCCGTCATTGGTGAAATTACCGGCCGTAGTGAAATTGGCCCCGCTGCCTATGGTGAAGCTTCCCGCCGAGGTAATCGTCGCCAGATCGGTCAGCACATTCTGGGCGGCGAAGTCGAGGATCTTAGCTCCCGCCCCAGTGAGAGTAATATTTGCGGCATCGGTAACCACGCTGGTGCCGCTGGCTCCGAACTTCAAGGTTCCGTCCACCGTGTAAGTTCCGCCCGTCAGAGTGGTGCCCGAGAAGTTAAGCAGCGCTCCTCCGGTTGCGGTTCCGACCTGCATCGTGTCGCCAGCGGACACACTCAGTGTCCCTTCATTGTTCAGGCCAGCCGAACTGGGCAGGATGAGAAGCGCAGTGCTCTGGTTGGCCTCGATCGTGCCCGTGTTCACGATTCCGAGCTTCGAGATCGTGCCCGAACCCTCAATCGTGTTCGCGGTGGTCAGCGTGAGGCCGGCAACCGCTCCCGTGATCAAATTGCTGCTGCTATTGGAAAGCACTACCGTGCCTTTGCCATCCAAAGTCACGCTATTTCCTATCGACAGAGTGCTGCCGGTCAGCGTGATGCTCCCCGAATTTGTATCGGTTCCCTCAAGAGTGGTCGTAGTGCCTGCTTCGACCGCGTAGGTGCCGGTGTTGGCGATTCCGTTCAACGTAACCGCTCCGGTACCTTCGATGATGCCGCTATTTGAGCCGACCGTAGTCGTGTTCAGCGTGCCGCCGTTAATAACAGTCCCGGCGGTCAACTGAACCGTGGGGTTGACGGTTCCGCCGCTCTCGCCCAGCGCCGCGATCGTGCCGCCGGCGTTATTGTAGGTTCCCTCCAGAATCAGCGTCCCCTGATTCGTGGCTTCCATCGTTCCCGTGTTAGCCATCGCACCGCTGCCCGGCTGCACCGTCAGCGCACCTGAGGTTATGCTTCCGTTGGCATTAATGGTGCCCTTGTTGACCAGCGTCAAAGTTCCGTTGCCGATGTTTCCGTAACCAGTGATGGTGCCGCTCGAAATCGTCAAGGTGCCGGTGTCGCTGGAGCCAACATCGATTACGCCGGTATCCGTACCCTCAGAGTTGCCGAGCGTCAGCGTCCCGGTACCCATGATCGTCGCGCTCGAAGCGTTGAATTTCAGGGTTCCCTGGGTGAGATCGAAGGTTCCGTTATTGGTAAGCGTGCCCGTCCCCGTTATATCGAGCGTCGCCCCGGGTTCTTCCAGGGTGACGTTGCCCGAGTTGCTCAAAGTGGCAATGTTCACCAGATCTGTGCCACCGCCGCCGTTGCCCGCATACAGCTCGAGAGTTCCGCCGGAATTGTTGGTGAAGGTGCCGCTGACGTTCACGGTGTTGATCCCGCCGGAGAAGCCGGTGGTGAATCCGCCGCTGTTGCTCACATCGCCGGTAATAGAGAGCGTCGTAGTCGTAGCCGCGTTGTTCGACAGTGCCAGGGTCCCGGTGCTGGCGATGGTCAGTGTGCCGCCGCTCGGGGTCACCGCGGTCGTCTGATCATTCATGAGGTACAAGGTTCCGGCCACGGTGGTTAGATTTGCCAAGGCGCTGGTCGATTTCCCGCTGTTCACAACATTCAAGTTTCCAAAAAGCTCTATCGTCGACCCCGCCACTACGTCGGTCACACCCTGTCCGCCTCCCGTGATGTTCAAGGTGGCCGCGCTGCCCACTGTGTCGCCGATCTCCAGATTGCCGGAGTTGCTGAGCGCATTTACGTTCACCACGTCGGTGGATGAATACAGGATCATATTGGCGCCGGCGTTATTGGTGAAAGTTCCGCTGACGTTTACGGTATTCGTTCCGCCGCTAAACCCGGTGGTGAAGCTGCCGGAGTTGCTCACGCTGCCGGTAATAGAGAGTGCTGTGGCCGTAGCCGCGTGGTAGGACAGCTCCAAGCTTCCACCGCTGGCGATGGTTAATGTCCCCCCGGTGGGAGTAACGCTGGTCGTTTGCCCGTTCTCGATGGTCAGGGTGCCTGCGACAGTGGTCAGGTTTCCGAGGGCGCTCGTCGTTTTCCCGCTATTGACGACATTGAAGTTTCCGTAAAGGTCTATGGTCGAGCCGGCCACGACGTCCGTGACGCCTTGTCCGCCGCCGGTGATGGTGAGAGTCGCGTCGCTGCCCGTGGCGTTCCCAATATAGATAGTTCCGGAATTGCTTAGCGCGTTGACGTTCAACGTGTCCGAGGCTCCGTACATAAATAAGGTCGCCCCAGCATTGTTCGTAAGCGTTCCGCTTACCGTCACGGCATTAGTGCCGCCGCTGAAACCGGTCTCAATCTCGCCTGAGTTTGTCACATTGCCGGTGATGGCAACGGTGGTCGGGGTGCTTGCAACGTTCACCGAAAGCAATCCTCCCGTTGCGATCGTCAGCGTTCCGCTGGTGGGAGTAATGCTGTTGGTGGTTCCGTTATCGATGGTCAGGGTGCCTTCGATGCTATTCAGCTTCGCCAGAGCCTGGGTGGTCGTGCTTCCGTTCTTCACGTTGAACGATCCGCCGATGTTGTAGGTGGTGCCTGCCGCTACATCGGTGACCCCGTTTCCGCCGCCGGTGATGGTGAACGTGGTTCCTGAGTCGAGCGTTAGCGTGCCAAAGTTGGTCAGGGCGTTTACGCTCATCGCGTCGCCGTTCCCCTCAAGTTCCAAGTTGGCGCCCGCGTTGTTGGTGAAGGTTCCAGTAACCGTGACTGTGTTGCTTCCGCCGGAGAATCCCGTTTGGAAGGTGCCGCTATTGGTCACATTACCGGTAAAGGTTGCGGCGCTTCCGCCTTCAATGTTAAGGGTGGCGCCGGAGGCATTCGTCGTGGTGCCGGTCACAGTCAAAGTTTCTCCGGCAGCCTCCAGGTTGATGGTGCCATTATTGGTGAGCGTGCCTCCGCTACCGACGGTGATGTTGCTCCCGGTAGTATTGAACAGCAGCGTGCCGGTGCTGTCGACGGTAAGGCTCCCACCGTTGGCAACGGCTAAGGAATCACTCGCTACGCTCTGGAGGGTTACGGCGCTACCTGAGGTGGCGCCCAGCGTCAAGTCGGTGATGGTTACGCCGAGATTTAAACTGACCGTCTGGCCCGTCGAGGGCGCAATGGTGACGTTGTAGGTCTTGCCGCCGCCATTGTTGGGAACGACTCCTCCGCTCCAGTCCGAAGCGGTGTTCCAGTTGCCGCTGCTGCTGCCGGTCCAACTCACGGCCGTCTGTGCCTGCGAGCGGCTCCCGCCAACACTCAGCAGAACGAGCAAAATCGCGGCCATTGAAACGGCCAGACGTGACCTCATTGTGACGCCTCCAGCGGTCCGCTAGGGTAGCTCTGAATTTGAATACCGCGAATGGAAACTGTCCTTGGATTCGGCTCTATTTCATCTCCATGGGGGAGGAGACGTGATGAATAGGAGCCGGCGCAATCTTTCCCCACACCTTGCGCCCAAGCACATTATCAAAAATAATGCGAAAGCACTAGAGTCTTTCAGGCAAGAAAATTCACCCACTCCCGTAATCGCAAATTCCTGCAACGTACCGCTGGAAGGCTCGAGGGGATTCTTGCCTTAGGGAATGAGCGCACACGCTGCCGTGGGCTTTTGCACGCATGCCAGATTCTTTCCGTAAAGCCGGGTCTTTGGTTCCAGCTTTTGCGCCAGCGCCAGTTCCGCGATGGCCGTACTCGTATCTCCGGTCTCTGCCAACGCCACACCCAAGCCGTTGTGTACCGCCGCCGTTCCTGGAATCAATCCGGCGGCCCTCCGGAAAGAAGCTACGGCGTCCTGGTATTGTCCCTTCTTGAAATAGTCGCAGCCGAGCTGGTAGTGAGCTGCCGGCATATCCGGCTGCATCTGGAGCACCTTTTGCAACTGGACAATCGATTCGTCGTAACGGCCGGCGTGACGCAGCGCCAGCCCGTAATTGAAATGCGCCGTAAGGCTCTCCGGATCCAGTTGCAGCGCTTCTTTGATCTTGCCGAATCCGTCCCGGGCGTGGCCCTGCTGCACCAGCGAGAGTCCCTCGTTGGCCAGGGCCAGGGCCAGCTCCGTGTTTTTTTCCTTTTGCCGAAGCTGCTCGCTGAGGGCGGCTTCCTTTTCCGCTTCCTCGGTTTTTCCCGCCCTCCGCAAAGTGCGGCTCAACTGGTAGCGAATTGTGCTGTTGGAGGGCGCGAGCTCCGCCGCTCGCCGCAACTCGCGCACAGCTTCCTCGAATTTTCTCTGCTGGCTCAGAACCATCCCCAAATCGCGATGCGCTGGTGCCAAACCTGAATCCAGTTCCACTGCTTGTCTCAGTTCCACCTCGGCTTTGTCATTCGCCCCGGCGCGCAACAGCACGCCACCAAGATCCTGATGGAGCACCGCATTCTTGGGATCGAGAGCGATCGCTTTGCGCAGTGCGGCTTCCGCCTTGGGAAAGTCGCCGCGAAATCCGTAAAGCTCTCCCAACTCCCGCCAGGCGTCCGGCTGGCGACTGTTCAGTGCCAGCGACGCCAGATAGGCGCTGGCGGCCTCGCTGGTGCGGTCGGCCTTGGTGAGCAGCTTGGCCAGCGACAGCCAATTCTCGGCGCTCTTGGGAGCCAGGTTCACGGCCAGCCGCAATTGCTTCTCCGCCGCGGGCTGGTCATGCGCCTCCGAGAGCATGTCGCCCAAAAACCTGCGGTAGTCCGGGTTCTTGGGTTCCAGATCGCAGGCTCGCGCCATTTCCGCTGCCGCATCGTGTGGCCGGCCTGCGCGCACGTATGCCTGCGCCAAATCGTTGTGCAGACCCGCCTGCTGCGGATGGCTGGCGACTGCCTGCTCAAAAAATGGTATGCTTTCTGCGAATCTCCCCTGTTTGAATATTGCGACACCGAGGTTGGTTAGCGCTTCGACGTTGGAAGGATCGGCCTGCACCGCCTGGCGGAATTGCTCCTCTGCCTCCGCGGGGCGATTCTCCTGCATCAGGCGAATGCCCTCGGCGTTCAATTGTTGGGCGCGGTAGCTGGCGGTAATTTGCAGCAGCGCGACTGCAATGGGTACCACAAGAACGAACAGGACAAGCGCCTTGGCCATAGTGGGCTAAGACAATTTCTAACACAGAAGGATGATCGTCTTATGATGAGGAATCAGCAGGGCAGTGCCGCGGTTCAAATCGTGTGGGTTCTGGCGGGTATCGTCGTGATCGTCGCCGCGCTGTTGTTTGCGAAAGACACGCGTCCCGCTCCGCCGGTGGTATTCACCACGCCATATCAAGCGGTTCTGCTGACCAACGGATCAGCTTACTTCGGCAAGCTGGAGGGCTACGGCACGCCCCACCCGGTGTTGACCGATGTCTACTACATCGTCACCCAGAACAATCCCGATACCAAGGAATCCAAGAAAGTGCTGGTCAAGCTCGGCAAACTTGAATTGAACGAGCCCGACCGCATCTACCTGAATCCCGTCCAAATCTTGGGCGTTCAACCGGTGGACCCGAAATCCCAGGTCGCCCAATCGATCGCTCAACAGCAAACACAGCACTGATATCGCTGGGAACGTGCGGGGGAACATGCTGTGTGCGCCTGTTCCTCCCGCTCGCGTTAATCCCTCTCTCGCCTCTCACCTTCGTCTTCTTCCCGCCGCATTCCCGCGCCGGCAGCGGCGGAAGACTCGGCCTGCTTCTTCTGCCAATCGGCTTCGGCCAGTACCGTGATGGCTTCCAGCTTCTTTTTCTTCAGGCCGGCGTTGATCATGGCCAGATCTTTATCCGTCCGCTTTTGAAAGTCATCGATCACGTCCTGCAACTCGTGGCCAAGCGATTCGGTCCGCGCCGCCTGGTAGTCGGTGGGCTTGCCATCGTATCCCGTCACTGCGCCGTAAAGCTGTCCCAGCAGTTCGCGGATGCGTTCTTCGCCGGTGATCATGCCGCCTTCTTTGGTGGCTACGATCTTCGATCGCAGAGCGTCACAATCCATGGCGAGCTGTTGCAATTGCTTGTGTAGCGCATCCTTCTCCGGAACCTTCGCCGCCCGCATATTGGCTCCGTCGCGCACTCCCTCAATCGCAGCCACCGCGTATGTCATGTGTTCCAGTTCTTTGTAAACCTTCATCGAGAGATCGAATTGCGCTTTTCGCTCTTCCATCGAATACTTCGCCCGCGGATCGATGGCAACATTCAGTTGCTCGGTGTAAGTTTGATCACCTTTGGTGAGCTTTACCGTGTAAGTGCCCGGCAGCACGCGCGGCCCCTGCGCTGCTTCAAACAGCGCCGATGCGGCCGGGGCGACCGCCGGAGGCTTGACGCGCATGCCCCAGCTTGCCCGATTCAGCCCGCGGTGCTTGCTTCCGGCCACCGTGTCCACAAGTTTGCCGTCCTGGTCGAAAATCTCGATCTTCAAGTCTCCGAAGATGTGCCGCCCCTTCTGGTAATAGGTGATCTGCGCGTCCAAAGGCCGGCTCCGTCCGTTGAAACTCTCGTCGCCTTCCGGCCAGCCACCAAACACATCGAAATACTGGATCGACGGCCGCCCCGCAATCAGCGTCGCTTCCTTGCTCATCACATCCGGAGTAAGCGCGCGCAGCGGCGAAATATCGTCCACGATCCAGATCCCGCGCCCGTGCGTCGCCAGCACCAGATCCGATTCCCGCGCCTGCAGCGCGATGTCATCCACCGGCGCTGCCGGGAAGTCCGTTCCCTTGTACTGCGCCCAGCGCTGTCCGCCATCCACCGAAATCCACAGCCCGAACTCCGTTCCCAGGAAAAGCACACTCGGGCTGACCGTGTCTTCCTTAATCACGTGGGCAAAGCCGCGAACGCCGCTTTCCTGCGCCGGGAGCCCCGTCCACGTTTGGCCGTAGTTCGTCGTCTTGTAGACGTAAGGCTTCATATCGCCGAACGTATGCCGGTCGAACGTGGCATACGCCGTAGCTTCGTCGAAGCGGCTGGCCTCGATGGTCGTGACCCAGGAATTCTTCCCCAATCCGGTGACGTTCCCCACCACATTCGTCCAGGTCTTCGCGCCATCACGCGTGATCTGCACGTTGCCGTCGTCGGTGCCTACCCAGATGATCTGGCCATTCTTCGGCGACTCCGAAATCGAGTAGATCGTGGTGTGCATCTCGGCCGACGAGTTGTCGATGGTGACGCCGCCGGACTCTTCTTGCTTCTGCTTTTCCGGATCGTTCGTGGTCAGGTCCGGCGAAATGCGATCCCACGATTGGCCGTGATCGCGCGAGCGGAACAAGTACTGCGCCCCAATGTAAAGCGTCCCTTTCTCGTTGGGACTCATGTGAATCGGCGTGTTCCAATTGAAGCGCAACTTCTTCTCGCCGTAATTCGGCCAGGGATGTATGTCGCGAATCTCGTGCGTGTGGCGATTGACGCGGCCGATTTCGCCGCCCTGCGCCTCGGCGTAGATATAGTCCGGATCCGACGTGTCTTCGAACATCCAGAAGCCATCGCCGCCAAACATGTTTTCCCATTGCGAATTCGCGATGCCGCCCGGAAACGACGAATCTCCCACCCACGAGCTGTTGTCCTGCAAACCGCCGTAGACGTGGTAGGGGTCGGCGTTATCCACGCTCACGTGATAAAACTGCGAGACCGGCAGGTTCAACTGGTGCTTCCAGCGATTGCCGCCGTCTTCGCTGCGCCACAGGCCGCCATCGTCGCCGGCGATCACGATGTTCGTATTCTTCGGATTGATCCACACGTCGTGGAAGTCGCCGTGCGCCGCGCTCGAAACTACGTTGAAGGTCTTTCCGCCATCGTTGCTGAGCAACAGAATGAGATCTGGCTTGAAAATCTTGTTCTCGTCTTTGGGATCGACGATCAAATTGCCGAAATAAAATGGACGCCACACCATATAGTTGCTGGCATCCAGCTTGGTCCACGTAGCCCCGGCGTCGTCAGATCGATAGAGCCCTCTGCCTTTTTCCGCTTCGATGTTGGCATAGACCACCTGCGGCTTCGAGGGCGCAACCTGCACCGCGATGCGGCCGTAAGGTTTCGGCGGCAAACCCTTGGCGTTGCTGTCCGTGATTTCCTTCCAGGTTGCGCCGCCGTCGGTGGATTTGAATAATCCGCTGCCCGGACCTCCCGAGCGGAATGTCCATCCTTGCCGGCGGAAGTCCCACATCGCGGCATAGATCGTCTTCGGTTCCTGCGTGCTGCGCGCAATCATGGCGCATCCGCTCGAACCATTCGCGCCAGCCAGAACCTTCGTCCAGGTCTTGCCGCCGTCGGTCGTCTGGTAGACGCCGCGCTCGTCGTTGTCATCCCAGAGATGCCCGGTCGCGCAGGCCAGCACATTATTGCTGTCGCCGGGATTCACCAGAATCTTGACAATATGCTCGCTGTCTTTTAATCCGACGTTAGTCCAGTTCTCGCCGCCATCCGCCGACTTGTAGACGCCGTCGCCCACGGACACGCTGTTGCGCAACCAGCCTTCGCCAGTGCCGACCCAGACGGTCTTCGAATTCGACGGGTCAATCGCTACCGCGCCAATCGACTGCACGTCTTCGCGGTCAAAGACCGCCTTATACGTCGTGCCACCGTTCACTGACTTCCACACTCCACCGCTGGCCGCGCCCACGAAGACGGTGATGCGGCCGTTTTCTTCCACCGCATCCACCGCGGCAATGCGCCCACTCATGGTGGCCGAGCCGATGTTTCGCGCCGGCAATCCTGAAACCGTTGCCGCATCGAAGCGGTACGGCGCTTGCGCCGCGGCATGCAACGTGAAGCACACCGAAGCTGTGGCGAAAAACAGGGTCAGTCCCCAAAAATTACGAGCGGCTGCTTTCATATTTGCGATCCTTTTCCACACCAAGTGATTTTTCGTTGTCTGCTTCATCAAGGTCTTCATCAAGGTCTTCTTCATCCCGCCGAATCAGCGGACCAAGTCAGTGAATTCCCACCAACCCGGACTTCTTTTCCTCAGTCCTAAGCGACGCCGGCAGAGCGAAGTCAGAATCCTGGAAAGTCACGTTCACTTCAATCTTTTCAATCGTAATTACCTGCCCGCCAGGATTGTTCCTGGAGCCCTCGGAAATCGAGAAAGGATACATGACTCCGTCCACCGGCTTGTACGACCCCAGGTCAATCACGCGCTCTCTCACTGAGCCACGAATAAACTGCTGAATCTCCCTGCGGATTTCGAGATAGGTGTCGGGATCGAGATAGTAGTAGACGATGTCACCATTCTTTTGAGTCACTTTAAGCCGCAACGCGTCATCGCCATCGACCAGGTCGTGCCCTACATATTCGATCGTGTTGCCTTTTTCGGCGTAATCGACGAGGGGGCCATCAAAATCCGCGGCCAGAAGCAAGTCCCGCAGGTTATCCTCGCCCATCAACTCGGGATCTTTCCGTCCGCGAAAAGGCTGCGTTTGCCAGCCTGCCGAACCGTCGTATGCCTGCACCGCGGTCATGCCCTGTAAAGAGAGGTTTTGCCGGACCAAATCGGGGCGCATATTCATTTGTCTGAAGGCCGCGACCCGGCCTCTGGCATTTCTTACCCTGCCCACCATTAGCCGGGTCTTGGCAGCCTTAATCTTGTCGAGCCCACCTTTGGCCTGGATGTTCTTGTTGACGAGTTCGTCCGCGGTTTGAGCGCAGGCAAACACACTCAGGCACGAGGTCACAACGACAACCAAGGCCGCACCACGCATGCGAACTCCTGTTCCAGAGCGAATCAGTGAATCCCGACCAGCCCGGACTTCTTTTCTTCGGTTTTCAGCGACGCCGGAAGCATAAAATCCGCGGGATCGATCGTCACATTCGCTTCCATCTTCTGCGCCGTATAGGTCTGAGCATCGGGATGGTTCTTCGGTCCCTGCGAGATCGAGAATGGGTACATCACCCCGTCCACAGGTTTGTAGGACCCCAGCCCCACCACGCGATCGCGTTGCGAGCCCCGGATAAACTGCTGAATCTCTCTTCGAATCTCTATGAAGGTGTCGGGATCGAGGTAGTCGTAGATAATGTCGCCATTCTTCAGCGTCACCTTCAGCCGCAGCGCGTCATCGCCGTCGACTACGTCGTGCCCCAGATACTCCACCGTGCTGCCCTTCTCTTTGTAGTCGACCAGAGGACCGTCGAAATCGGCATCCAGCAGCAGGTCGCGCATGTCGTCCTCACCCATCAACTCCGGATCCTTTTTCCCGTTGAAGGGCTGGATCTGCCAACCGGTCGACCCGTCGTAAGCCTGCACCATGGTCATGCCCTGCAGCGTTAACGTCTCCCGGATCAAATCGGGCCGCTGGTTTTCCTGGCCGACGGCCGCAGTGAAACCGTCGCCGCCTTCGAACTTGCCCTTCATGCGGATGGTCTTGATGGCCTTGATCTTCTCCAGGCCGCCTCTGGCCTGGATATTCTTGGCGATCAATTCATCAGCGGTTTGCGAATAGGAAAATGCACCACAGCAAAAGAAAACAGCAAGCGAAATCAAGGCATGACGCATCGAAGCGGACTCCTGTTGTTGAGGAACGTAAAGAAACCCGGCAAACGGGAAACAGTACTGTACTCGGTAGTAGACGTCTCTTTCAAGTACGCGTGAGCAGGAAAAAAGTTCCCTGTTCACAAAAAGCTGCCTTTGAGCGGCTCTGTCTCCAGGCCTGGTCGATCATCCGTTTTAGTGTGTGAACGAAAAATTAAGTCCCGTGGTCAGGACCACGTCATTCTGCTTGGTGCCTTCGGGCGGGTTCGAAACGTAGATTTCGCCGAATTGGTTCTGCCACCCCAGCCATTTGCTGATCTTCGTCGCCAGGCCCAGGTCAAAGGTTCCGCGGTACTCGCCGGTCTCGGTCAGGTTCGGAAAAAGATAGAGCTTCTGGGTGAGCGCGGTGGTCTTTCCCAGCTTGTGCGTCAATTCCTCGCCCAGAGTAAGCGCGCCAAAGTTGTGTACCAGCTTCGAAGAATAAGAGTAGCCGGGGTTGGCGCCCATCGCGGGGACGGTTATCGTCTGCGTGTAATTCTCGTCTGTGAAGTTTCCGCCGGCAAGGAAGTCCAATATGGTCCGGTCGCTCTTGATAGCGTGGTAGCCGAAACCCACGCTGCCCACGGAGCGAAGATTCAAATCCTGCAGTGCGTTGCTCGAGAAGTCGGCGGCGACAAAGCCGAACATCCGCGGATTGATGTTGCGGTCGTAACGAACGCCGCCGCTCTCAGTATTGGCGGTCGTGCTGGGAGTAGCCAGTTGGTTCGTGCCATAGATCGCAGTCGTATATATGCTGAGCTTGTCGTTCTTGGTGGCACGCGCGGCATTGAAGGCCAGCGAGAGATTCTCGGTCTGGCTGTTGCCGCGAGTCAACGAAAATCCCACGACCGCCGCACCATTCCATCCCTCCAGTAAGCCAGGATGCAGCGCCTTCTCATAAGCAAGCTGGTCGGCATCGTTGCGAATTGCGACCACGCTTTCTTTCGGCGTTTCCACCGGAGCGCCGCTCTTGGACGCAACTTCGATTTTTCCGTCGCTGGTGGTGATCGGTCCCACCACGGTCTGACCATTCTTCAAGGCCACGTGCAGTGGTTTTTCGGTGGTGATCTCGGTTATCGCCGAAAACTGCACCGTAACGTCTCCCGCAAATTCGGTGTGGAGCACAAGAGTCTTGCCATCGGACTTAACCACCGTGCCGGTCAGGCGGTCACCATTTTTCAATGTGATCTGATCGGCAAAAGCTGCCGAAGCCAGCCCCAGAAACAGAACGAACGCAATCAAATCGACTTTACGCAAAGCTGCCTACCTCCAGATTTTAGAAGTTAATGTCACAACGTAAACGCTGTGTAAAAGGGCCCTGGACTGCCCGGAAACGACTGCCCGGAAACGACTGCCTGGAAACGACTGCCTGGAACGGGACAGAAAACGGCGACGAAGCGGCGGCTGAATCTTAGAAGGTTACAACCCGCGAAGGGAACCGATCAACCCTTGGTCTCTTTGGATTCCGTGGTCTTGCTCTGCTCGGTCGGAGCCGGAGGATTCGGATTATCCTTCATGCCCTCTTTCAGGGCCCGAATCCCCTCGCCCAGACCCTTGCCGAGTTCAGGCAATTTCCTAGGGCCGAAAATTAACAGGGCAATGGCAAAAATAATAATCAAGTGCGAAGGTGCAAATAAACCCTCAAACATGGGAACCTCCCTACCGCGACACTATTAACCTTCCATACGTTACCGGACAGGTGGGGGGAAGTCAAACCTGGCCTCTCGGCCACGGGTCGTTAATCTCCTCCTGTTACCTCGGTGACCTTACTTTTGGCTCAGCCACGGCGCTAATGTTGGGTCAGCGGTGGTGCGTCGCTGAAACGGCGTTCCAATCGGGCGTAAGCCAGCCAAGTTGTTTCCGGAGAGTCCAGTGAAGCGCAAGGGCCTGACTGTTTTGCTTTTTGTTCTAGCGGTGGCCCTGGCCGCCCATTCCAGCGAATACCAGCCCGTAAACTCCACTCAATTAGTGGCTTGGCTGACAGCTGGCATCGCCAGCAACCGCCTCGTCCGCATCATGCAGGAACGAGGAATCGCCAGCCTTCCCACCAAGGAGCAGGTTCGTCAACTTGAAGCGGCGGGCGCCGCCGCCAATCTGATCCATGCCCTATCCGGCCTGAAGCCAGCCGCTAATGGCGCGAGCCCCGAAATTCCCGCGCCTGTGCTCGAAGCCGCTGCCGATGCCAAGGCTCAGCGCTTCCACGGAGCGGAACTCGCTTTGCGTCAAGCTCTTACGGCCGATCCTAAGAATGCCGCGTTGCACTTCGCCCTGGGCACGATGCTGCGGCAGCAGGAGCTCTGGGATGACGCCTTCGATGAAATCACCGTTGCCGCGCAGCTCATGCCCGACTTCCCCGAGAACCACAGCACCCTGGCTTACATTTTCTATCGCCTGGATGATGGCCCGAATGCCATCGCCGAGGCGCGCACCGCGCTGAGCATGGATCCGCAGAACGCCGAAGCTTACCAATTGCTTGGTCTCGCCCAATATTCCACCGGCCAATACGATGCCGCAGTTCACGCTTTTATCGAGTCGCTAACGCGAGATGCAGACAACCCCGATACCTACTACGACCTTGGAATCACGCTTCACGCCAACGGAAACCTGCCCGCGGCCATCGACGCCTACCGTCAAGCGATTCATCTCAACCCGGCCTTCTGGCAGGCGCATTCCAACCTCGCCCTGATTCTGCACGAACAAAGCAAGCTCGACGATGCCATTGCCGAATACCGAGAAGCCAAGCGGCTGGCGCCCGCCGAAGCTTCCGTTCGCAACAACCTCGGCAATACTTACTGTGACAAAGGCGACTTCGATGCCGCCATGCTTGAGCTGCGCGAGCTTTACCGCGAGCATCCCGAGTGGGAGCAGGGACACGGTTGTCTCGCCCGTGCCTACATGTCGAAGAAGGATTACGGCAGCGCCATCAGTGAGCTGGAGCTGGCAGTTCGCCAGAATCCTACCGGCTCCAACGAGCACCGCATCCTCGGCGAAGCTCTTTTGCTCAACGAGAAGCTGGAGGAAGGCGTGCGCGAGTTGCGCCTGGCCGTCACGCTCAATCCCGATTCTGAAGCGGCGCACCACGCTCTGGGTACAGCGCTGTTCCGGCAACAGCAACTGCAAGCGGCGGAGAAGGAATTCCGCGAAGCTCTTCGCCTGGATGCTACCCCTGACAACCACTACGCGCTTGCCGCCTGCCTGATGACCATGGACCGATATGAGGAGGCTCTAACCGAGCTGGAGACCGCAGCCCGGCTGGATCCTGAGCGCAAGCTTTACCGCGCCCGCCGCGATGAGCTCCTGATGCTGATGAAGCAGGCCAATTCCCAGTGAGGATTCAGTGAAGGAGGGTGCGGCGCAGGGACAGTGCCGGCCAGTGTACTCCGGGTATTTTTCGTCGGACCGCGGGCTCCTTACACTTAGAATGCGGAGCCTCGTGGGTGCCGCGAGCTCACAACTAAGGCTATGGGGGGAGATTGATCATGGACGGGACAGGATCCACATCAGCCACATCCGCCACATCCGCCAAGGCAACACCGCCCATCTTGCAGAATCGCAACAATGCCGGGAATGACACGCGGAACGCTGTCCGCAATGATGCCGGCTCGCACAAGTTTTCAGGCTACGGATTGCCCTGCGCCAAGTGCCGGCTTTACTATCCCGCCGACCTTGACGCTTGCCCCAGTTGCAGCAGCACGGAGCGGGTTTCTCCTACCGTAGTCAGAGCCTTTCCAAAAGTTCAGGCCGCTGCCGAACCACTGCCCGACCCCGCTGTCGTCGACCAGGAGCGGGAGGCTTTTCTGAAGGAGTTTAAATCGCAGCTTTTCGCGGCCCACGCCGAAGTCGCAAATTCGCCGGTTGTTTGTAATCTTAGCGAACACCACGCGCAAACCCCGGAGCTGGCCACGATCTGCAAGCCCTGTTACGACCGCCTCCAGGAGCGTGTCGACGTTTGCGAAGCCGCTCTGCACATCGACCTCAAGGACGCGGCGCAAATTATTTATGACGCCGTCTGGGCCGATCCCTCCGACCCCAGCAAGACCTATACGAACGCGGCCAGCGCGCTGCTCGGCGAACTGCGCAAGCGCTCGGGTGTTTCCAGCCTGCTCGGCCCATTCCAGCCGCTGGGTAACTAAGGCGCGCAGTAGCTGAGTCCCGGGTCCCGAAGTCCCGAGTACCGAGAAGAATCGCCGCCCGCGCCCAATTCACTTTGCCCGCAAGATTCGGATAGTCCACTCGCACGCCTTCGCCTTACCCTGTCTTCATCATGACTTCTAACAGCATCGCTTTCCCAATGATGACCACGAATGCCATACTCGCAGAGGAATTACCAGGCGAAATGTCTGCGACGCGCGCGAACTCGACGAAGCCGAACGAAACTCCAGGTCAGTCCGCCGACGGCCAGCGCTGGGACGCGGTGCTGGCGCGCGATCCTGCAAGCGATGGAGAGTTCGTCTTTGCGGTCTCGACTACGGGAGTCTATTGTCGGCCATCGTGTCCGGCGCGGCGGCCGCGGCGGGAGAACGTGAAGTTCTTTCCGCGTCCCGAGCAGGCGGAGAAAGCCGGCTTTCGCGCCTGCCTGCGTTGCCGGCCGAGAGCGGTCAGCGGCAGTCCACAATCTGACGCCGTCAAAGAGATTTGCCGCTACATCGAGCAGCATCTCGATGAACCAATCACGCTCGCACGCCTGGGCAAAGCGTTTCGGCAAAGCCCGTTCCACCTGCAGCGCCGCTTCAAGGCCGCGCTCGGAATTACGCCGCGCGAGTACGCCGACTCCTGCCGGTTGCGCGTGCTCAAACGCAACCTGCAGGCGGGAGACAATGTGACCCGCGCGATGTATGACGCCGGATACGGCTCCAGCAGCCGCCTCTACGAGAAAACCGCGTCGCAACTCGGCATGACGCCCGATAAATATCGTCGCGGCGCCATCGCCGCTACACTCCGCTATGCCATCACCGATTCGCCCTTGGGACGAATACTGATCGCAGCTACTGACAGAGGAATTTGTTCAATTCAGTTCGGGCGATCCGATGGCGAGTTGCTCGAAGGCCTGAAGCGGGAGTTTCCTTTCGCTGCGCGCAAGGCTGACGAAGGCGGATTGCAAACTTGGGTCGAAGCCTTGCTCGCAAAGATGACCGGCAGGGAACTGAATGCCGCGCTGCCCTTGGATATCCGTGCGACGGTGTTCCAACGGCGGGTGTGGACTTACCTTCAGTCGATCCCGTTCGGCGCGACGAGATCCTACGGCCAGGTGGCAAAAGCGATTGGCCAACCCAGCGCGTGCCGCGCCGTGGCGCGTGCCTGCGCCACGAATCCAGTCGCAGTGGCGATTCCATGCCATCGCGTGGTGCGCGAAGATGGCGGCATTAGTGGTTATCGCTGGGGTGTGGAGCGGAAGAAGACGCTGTTGGAGATGGAGCGTCCAGTATTGTAGGCCGAGCGGCCGCGTCCGATGCGTATCGAAAAAAATCACAGGTCGAACCGGTTATTTTGAATCAGCCTATTCCGGATGTACGGTTACGCCGCCCAGGGTCTCCCATGCTGACCAGACGGTGGGGGCCCAAGAGATATGGTGAACTGTTCCCTGCGAGTCTACCGCGAAGGCGTCAAGCCTCTTGCCGCCCCAGCTCACCGGGCACGGTGGCGATGTCAGCGTGACGTCGGGCGGTCCGAGTGGCGTAACCGCGCCCCACGCGGGAGTGTAATAGTCAACCCAGGGATCACCAGGGAAGGCGTTGTTCAGCTGGCGCCAGTTCATGTGCACATGCATAAGCTGGTCTCCGCTCCCGACGGCGAAAACGTCAATCAGGTTGGGTCCACCGCTCACCGCCGCCGGAGTGCCGGCCACGGAATCGGCACCGAGTACCTGCGCAAATGCGCGCCAACTGGACGGGCCTGGATTAGCAGGAGGGCCAGAGTAACTCGGTTGTTGGGCTGCCGCCGGTATGAACAGCAGGCACCACAGGGAACTGTCAGTTCCCCGAACGAAAACGCCAAGCTGGTTGGCGCCCCACGAGACTGCGCACGGAGATGACGCTGCAGCAATACCTACGGTTGGGGATGGTGCGCCGAGATTCTGCCAGCTTGCCCAACTGCTGCCATTCCATGCAAGGTGCCACAGGTCTCCGTCCGCTCCCAGCGCGAAAATATCGAGCCGGTTTGCCCCCCACGAGACTGCGGAGGGCGCGGAAGCAAGCGCCAGCTGCGTCGTGGCAGGTGCGCCAAGGTTCTGCCATTTTTCCCACTTGCTGCCATTCCACCCGAGGTGCCACAGGTTTCCGTCGGTTCCCAGTACGAAAACATCGAGCCGGTTCGCCCCCCACGAAACAACTGAGGGCGCTGAGGCCACAGTAACTGTAACCGAGTTCGAGGGTTGGTTGAGGTACTCCCAGCTTCCCCACTGGCTGTTGTCTTTCCAAATATGCCACAGACTCCCGTCAGCACCCACTACGAAAAAATCGAGCCGGTTCGTACCCCACGATACAACGCACGGCGGCGCGGCCAACTGGACGGCATTTTCCGGATCGATAGGGTGGGTGTTCATGGCTTCCCATTCGCTCCAAGTGGTGTTCCCAGGCCCCGAGGTTAGCCACAGCGCGGTCTGCTTGGCTTCGTAGTTGCCGGACCCCCACCCGGGGTTCAAAGGCCCCCACGCAACGACATCAAGATTGTTAAGCCAGGTGGTCGCGGAAATGTTGCTGCCGTTGCTCATGTATTTCTCCTCGTTGGGCCGGAGATCGTCGCCAGACAAGAAAGCGTCCGATCAGTCCAGACGTCATCACTCTATGGTGACAATGAGTCACGAAGCGTTTCAATGAATGTCCGGTGCATTGAGAATGCTGCCGTGCAGGATCACGTACAGGAGTACGCTCAAAACGGCGAAAGATCCTGCAGGCGGGGGGAACATCGCGGTTGCGACTGCCGACTGCGTGCGGCAGGGATGGGCGGCCCTCGCTGCCTTCGCCGTTATGAAAGGCTGTAATGAAAGAGAGACGGGGCATGACAGCCCCGGCGACTCTCCACCGGAGTTCACGCAGTCGCGACTGCCGAACCCTGATAGCGATAATTTCCAAATCCGAGGATGAGATAACCGATGCCGCACAGCAGGAAGAGCAGAAAGAAACCGAATACCGCACTCTGCCCAAACGCCTTGGCGACGTCGATGGCCACAATAATCGCGATTACGATGTTGACCAGCGGGATGAGGTAGAGAAGAAGCCACCAGCCCGGCCTGCCGGCAATCTTCAGCAAAATGTAAGCGTTGTAGAAGGGAATCAGGATGGCCCAGCCGGGGTGACCCGCCTTCTCAAACATCTTCCACCCGCCGATGATGACGACCACCGCCGCCGCCAGCCAGAACAACATTGCCACGCCACCGAACATGGCTCCTACTGGATTGGTTCCTTCGTTCTGCAACCACACAGCCAGCGTTGAGATCATTGTTAGCCTCCTTTGCGTCTGCGTCGCCTCCCAACGGCCTCACACTATATACCCCGTGGGATAGAATCGCACTGACTTTCACCAGTCCATGGAGTTAGTGACAATGAGCCAGGAACCGTTTCAATGAGCGTGCTTCCGGCGGGCTACCACTGCCCAGTTCACCAACGCCAGCGCGATTGTGGCAACTAAAATCAGGGATTGCCCGAAGTCCACTCGCGTTACCAGGATCACGCACAAGATTACGCCCAGCGCGGCGAAGAAGTTTCCCGCGGGCAGCTGGAACATCGCGTTTGCACCTTCGGGCTGCCTGCGGCGCAGTATGGGCAAGGCTGCGCAGCCTACGCCGTAGTAGAGAAGACGCGCTACCGCGGAGAGGGTTACGTTCCATTTGAAATCGCCGATCAGCGCTGATCCCCAGACCATCGCTGCGAAGACGAGGATCGAAACATACGGAGTATAAAAGCGGCGATGAACCGTGGCGAACACTTTGGGGAAATCTCCTTGCTCGGCGAGCGCGAAAGGCACACGTGGCATGGCGAGAATTTTTGCACTGAGGTAACCGTAAAAAGAAATCAGCGCACCGACCGCAACCAGCGCGGCACCTATAGGTCCAACTGCAATGCGGGCTACGTCGGCCAGAGGGCGCTGGCTGTGCGCGGCGTTGGGCAGGACTCCGATGACCACCCACTGGATGAGCGCATAGATCACGGTGCAGAGAAGCAGAGCCGTGAAGAGCGCGAAGGGAGCGTCGCGGCGGGGATTTCTTGCCTCGCTCATGGGAGCGAGAGCAGTTTCGAATCCGCCGTAGGCGAATACAAGCAGCAGCATGGCTTTCAGCCACTGGCTGGTGTTTGTCGATGTGAGGGGCGCGGTAGCGATGGTCCAGTGGTGGTTGTGAAGCACAAACAGTCCTAAAACGATCACGGCAAACAACGGCACCAGTTTCGCTGCGGTGAACAGGTTGCTCACCTGCGCTCCCCCGCGCACTCCGCGGATGTTGATGAAAGTCAGAAGACCCACCAGCAGTGTGAGAATGAGAGCGCGCGGCAGCGGATCTTTGGCGCGCGGAAAGAACTCGCCCAGGTAGATCACGAACAGGTTGGCGTTGGCGGCGGGGGCGGCGATTTGGCCGAGCCATAGCATCCACGCGGTTTGGATTCCCATCAGGCGGCCGAAGGCGACGCGGGCGTAGAGATAAGGACCGCCGGCCTCCTGGAAGCGCGAAGCGACCTCGGCGAAGCAGCCCACGATAACGCTGATTCCAGCGCCCGCCGCCAGCACGCCGTAAGGACTGTAGTTGCCGATGAGAGCTGCCACGACCGAAGGCAGTCCGAAGACTCCGCTGCCAATGATGGAGTTCACCACCAGCGCAACCAGGCTCCAGCGCCCGATGGCGCGGACGAGTTCGCGGCCAGGTTTTGGCGAAGACATTTCCATCCGCGCGTTTGTATCACAGATCCTCGATTTCCAGGAATCGAGCCTCGTCGTGACATTGCTTCGGTAACCTGTTTGGTAATTAGACGGGTGACTTTGGAACGAAAGGCAACTGCACTATTGGCTGTGGCAAGTATCGGGCGCGAGGAGCGGCGACTGTAAATGGTGACCAAAGCCTGCTTCCCGATACCGTGAAAAGCCTTGCCAGTGGCTGGGTTCAGCGCGACATCCTCGGAGCGTGACCCGGCAGACCAAAGTAATTGCTTGAATTACCAAAGCGCATGATCGTGGGACATCTATCCGCCGGTCGCTGCCGATGAGATGTTCAAACGGCACATTTGGTAAGCGCGCCGGACCATGGGGAACGACACTCAGATGGACGACCTTCACACCCGGATGATGCGAGTTACCGAAGATTTGCGCGTGATTCAGCGGGAGCTGAACTGCGCCGCCATGCAGGCGCCCAGCGACCCGGAATTGATGGAGGCCTTAAGCGCGCTGCCCGAGACCGAAGCCATCCAGGTTCTGTGCAAGTCGCTCGACCAGATGCGCCACTTCCTCTGGTTCTACACCCAGGTGATGAGCAACGAGCCGGAGTTGGGCGATAAGCTCCGCCAGGCGAATGCCTCGAAGACAGTCGAAGACGGCAAAGTGGACACTTCCTTCCTCGATCAACTTACACGCGCCGACGAAGCCATGCTGCTGCGCTACCTGGCCGAGGCGAAAGAGCGCAAGCCGAATTAGTTCCAGCCGCAGCCGCGGACGATCGTCTTTAATACTTCTCCGTCAGAGTTCAATAGAACGAAGTTAGCCTCGGCTCCGGGGGCGAGGACGCCACTGCTTTGCGCCAAACCGACCGCCTGCGCCGGATTCAGCGTTGCCGCGCGCACTGCATCTTGCAGGCTCCAGGTGGCGAATCGGGTCGCATTGCGGACCGCGCGATCCATGGTCAGCACGCTGCCGGCTAGTTTCCCATCCAGGGTGCATTTGCCATCTTTAACCTCGACTTGAAGCGGCCCGAGTTGGTAGGTGCCGTCGGGCATGCCCGCGGCGGCGGTTGCGTCGGTGATCAGCACGGCGCGGTCGCGCCCCATCGCACGCAGAAAAATCTGCACGACTTCGGGTGCGACGTGAATTCCATCCACAATAATGTCGGCGGTGAGCCGGGTGTCGGTCAGCACCTCGGCGATGATGCCGGGATCGCGATGATCGAGCGGACGCATGGCATTGAAAGTGTGTGTAGCGTGGCGGGCCCCGGCCCGGACACCCGCGCGCGCGGCTTCCAGAACGGCGTCAGAGTGTCCGATGCTCACGCACACCTTGCGCCGCGCCGCTTCGGCGATTACCTCGAGCGCTCCGGGAAGTTCAGGTGCGATGGTCATCATGCGCACATGTCCGCGCGCCGCCTGCCAGAGCCGGTCAAAAATTTCGAGAGTGGGCTCGACCAGATATTCCGGAGGATGCACGCCGCGCCGTTTGTGACTGAGAAACGGACCCTCCAGATGGATGCCAAGCGGCCGGGCCTGAATCGGTTCGCCGTCAGGGGTCTCAGAATTCTGTGCCGCTTCGATGGCATCGGCCAGGCGCTCCAGGGCCGAGCAGGTTTGATCGAGCGGCGCCGCGACGGTGGTAGGGAAGTATCCGGTAACGCCATGCGTGGTCAGAAAGTTGTTCAGATGCGGCAATTCGGAGACGGCGGCCCGCATAACATCAAGCCCTGCGCCGCCGTGCATGTGCACGTCGACAAATCCGGGCGCAAGGATGGCGTCAGCCCGCTTGCCGTGAGCAGAATCGCCGGCAAGGTCAATTATCGTGGCGTGTCTGGGGATTTCCAGCTGATCCCGCGAAGAAACGGCGGAGATGATGCCGTCCTCAATAAACACAAGCGGGTTCTGAACTTCTTCCAGAGGAGTAAAGAGACGTTTCGCGCAGAGCACGATCATAGTCGCGTTCGCTAACCTGCCTCGATGGTGCGTTTGATCCGGGTGCGTCCTCAGTGTAGCGCGAAAGAAGAATCGGCAAGGGATGGTTCGGCAAGGGATGCTCGGCAAGCGACAGAGAGCGATCACGCTGCGATGTTATAATCGGGAACACACAAGGAAAGTCCGCGGATGTTGGCGCGTTCCTCGTGCCCAGCCGCAACGCCGTCGGGGAGTGGCTCAGCCTGGTAGAGCACCTGGTTCGGGACCAGGGGGTCGGAGGTTCAAATCCTCTCTCCCCGACCAATCTTTCTCAAACACTTGAACGTCACTTCTGGTTTTCCGTCTACGTTGGGACTAACCCGCCCGAATATAAAAGCTAGTCTGATCGGCTCTCTGATATCCCGAAGGGGATTCAGAACATATCTCCCATATCGATCAGTGGGTTAGAATTTGGCCTATGCGAGTGCGAATGCGCGCCTGGCAGATTGCGAGAATCTGTGCGCTCTGGCTGCTGATCGTGCATTGTGTCGCGGCTCGGACGCAAATGCCGCCCAACACACCCCCCCCAACTGGCGAGGAAATGCAGCTACACACGTACCTCGAACAGGCCGCGGAGGCGATGCACAAAGGCGACAATGCGGCCGCAGCGGAGACTCTGCGGCGGGCATTGAAGATCGATCCGCATTCGCTTGCCGCCCTAAACAATCTTGGAATTGTGCTGGCGCGCATGGGGCAACCCGCCAAGGCGATCCCGTTGTACGAAGAAGCGCTGAAATTTCATCCTGACGATCCTTCAACGAAGCGCAATCTCGCCATCGCTTACTTCAAAACCCAACAGTACGCGCCAGCGTGGCGATTGCTTCGACCGTTGTCGGCGGAGTATCCCACCGACTTTCAGATTCTCGACTTGGCCGGCCTGTCTCTATTTGGTCTCGATCGCTATCCGGAAGCCGCCAGATATCTGGAACGAGCGAACCAGGTGCAGCCATCCGATCTGGAGACGCTCGACATGCTCGGCAAGGCGTACCTGCGGATGAAAGACTACAAGGCGCTCACGGGCGTGTTCGCTCGAATCCTTCAGGTGAACCCGAATTCGGCATCCGCTCACATCATGATGGCCACGGCTTACGATCAGATGTCGAATCGGCCGGAGGCCATCAAAGAATATCAAGCGGCGGAAGCGGCCGATCCGAACTTCATGGGCGTCCATTCCGGCCTGGGGTTCGAGTATTGGCGAGAGGGCGAGAACGAACTTGCTGAGAAGGAATACCGGGCGGAGTTGCAGCGCTTTCCCAGCGATCCGGTCTCGAACTGTATTCTTGGCCAGATCCTTCTGAACAAATCCCTGCCCGCAGAGGCCGAGCCTCATTTTCGAGCTGCCCTCGCGGTGAATCCTCATTATTCCGAAGCTCTGTTTGGCCTGGGCAAGACTGAGTTGGCGCTGCAGCATCCTCGCGCCGCGGTTGAGCCGCTGCGCAAAGCCATCCAGATCGATCCCAATTACTTCGAGGCACACTTTGTTCTCGGGACAGTGTTGCGGCAGCTAGGCCAGACGGCCGAAGCGGCGAATGAGCAAAAGATAGCGCTCGCCATTCAGGAGAAGGGAAGAGCGGCCGCTATCAAGAGGAACGAGAGCCAGTGAAGTACGACAGAGGAATTCAAATCCCTGCGTGGCGGTTCACGGAAAACACAAAGCGCAGGCCGAGGCGTGCGCTTTGTGCTGATAGCCAACTGATGCTCAGAAGTTAAACTTTCCCCCGATTTGCAGCTCGCGCGGGATGTGATAAGCCGTGACCGTCCCGAAGGCTGATGTGCCAAATTCACAGACGCCGTTGCAAAGCTGGGATGGGCTACCGTGATTGAATGTGTTGAACGTTTCCAAGCGAAGTTGGAAGCTGGCCCGTTCGCCTAATTTTATATTCTTAAACAGCGACGTATCCCAGCGCTGGAAGCCCGGTCCCAGCAATGCTCCCGGAGCCGAGGTACCGAACGCTCCCACAGATTGTGAAAACGCGGCGGTGTTGAAGTACTCGGCGGGCGTCTTTGGGCCGCTAGTGCTCCCGTTTTGATTAGCGCGGTTAGTAGAGTCCCCCTGCAGAAAGCCGAGTCCACGGTTTCCGGCGCCGGGGGCGGCTGGGTTCCCCCCCGTACCTGGATCGAATGGGTCGAGGCTCTGGGTTACGGTCAACGACTGTCCGGTCTGGAAATTGACGATACCGGAGATCTCCCAGCCCCCTAACACCCATCCCAAGCCGTGCTGGTCTTTAAAGAACGGCTCCTGGTAGACGTAGCTCAGGACGAATATCTGCGGTGTGTTCAGCGTAGACAGCCCGTAGCCCTGCTTCAGGTCGTAAGTATCGGTGGCCCCATAGCTTCGGTCTTGAGGATTGGTCGTGAGCAGCTTGGACCAGGTGTAGGAGACCCCAAGCGTCAGCCCATGGCTCATCCGCCGATTGAGTGAGGCCTGGAGCGAATTGTAGTTGCTGGTGAACACGGTCGACCGATCGTCGATGGCCCCATAACCGGGAAACGGGCGTATGGCGTTTACGTCCACGAGTTCGTTTGCCGTACGTGCCGCCACCGTTGGCTGATTGAGATCAATGTCACCCACCAGATGAGTCCCCTTCGTACCCACATAGCCGACTTCGAGCACTGTGTTTGGCATGACTTCACGTTGCACCGAGACGTTGTAGTCCTGGTAGCTGGGAGCTCGGAAGGCCAGCGTGCCACTCGCCGATGGCGTACCGGTCATAACCGGGTTAATAGGTGCGAGAGACGGGCCGGGCGGAGTCCCTACAGAGGAGTTGTCGAACAGGTTCGCGTTCTCTGCCGGGTTGTTGGTCGCTGCCGTCTGGACCAGCGGAGGGTCGGCATTAAACGGATAGGTGCCGAATTCATTTTGCTCCCAGATACCATTGAGAGTGCGGTCGTAGAAAAGCCCGTACCCCGCGCGGACCGACATCTTGCCGTTGCCTTGCGGATCCCAAGCCAAACCGAATCTTGGGCCCCAGTTGTTATTCGAGCTGGCGTTGACCCGGCTACCGTAGGGAGAGCAAGTTGCCATCGTATAAATCGCCTGAGCTGAGGAGCAAGTTGCCCCAGTGGGGAAGATCATGCCGTTGGCATAGGTTGCCGCATTGGCCGCCGGTCCGGGGTTCATGTTTCCCGAGGCGGCAATCGTAACAACGCCGGGCACGAACTTAGAAGGGTCGAAGTTGACAAGGAAATTGTTGGCATCCCAGGGCGATGGAAAATAGCTGTAGCGGACGCCAAGATTAACGGTCAGGCGCGGCGTTACTTTCCAATCGTCCTGAACGTAGGCTTCGAAATTCACATAGTGGAGATCAGGGATCGTATCCTTGTCTGCCTGCGAATAGCTGGCGGCCTGCCCCAGCAGGAAATTCGCAAAGGGATCGTTTCCGTTGGCTCCGTCGAAGTTGAATTGAGCCAGACCGGAGGAAGCGTTCTCCGTTTTCGTCATCCACATGGCGGTGGCCCCGACGCGAAAGGTGTGGTTGCCGTGCTGGATGGATAAGTTGTCGAACAGGTTCTTGTCGATGTTCCTTTCGAAGTAAGGCGCATCTCCGTTGGACAGGCCCGTGTAGCCAACGATGCTGGCATTCGGAGCACGTCCGTAGGGATCCTGGTAGGCAGTGTTGCCCGTGAGCAGACCGGTGAAGGATGGTGAGTTGGAGACGCCGCTGAGAGTCGCGTTGATCGCGCCCCAGGAATCGGCGAATTCTACTTCGTTCACCACTTTCGGCGAGATGTTCACGCTAGCATTCGCGACCAGATTACGGCCGGGGGCGTTGAGCGAGACCGCATCCGTCCCTGGATAGTTTGCCGTTCCCCAAAGTCCGAAAGGAAAGTTCTCAGGTACGCTGTCCTGCATGTAACGGCCAAACAGACGGACCCTGTCGCCGACGTTCTGGTCGAGACGGATGATGTCCTGACGGAAGTTGTTCAATGATGTGTAGCCCACATCCAACAAGTTATTGCCGACGTTGGCCGGATTGGGCACCATGAACGTCGTTAGATAGGCGGCCGCGTTTTGGCTATAGCAGGTCGGGTTGATGGTGTAAGTTTCGTTCGACCCGGTTCCAGCCGTGGTCACACATCCAGCGGGTGCGACATTGATAGGAGTCGTGAATATGCCCTGAAGCTGTGCGGTGGTAGGCACGGGAATCTCCAAACTCCCTGGGGTGCTCGCGTGCCGCCACTCCTCCGACCAAAAGAAATAGGTTTTGTCCTTGTCCGGCGTGTAGACCTTGGGAATTTCGATCGGTCCGCCGATGGTAAAGCCCCAGTCATTGTAGCGCTCAATCGGAGTCCCGTTGCCCGCAATGCCAGAAATGTAACCGTTGCTAGCGATGGTCTGCCGGTTCTCAAACGTATTCGCGTTGAAATAGTTATTGCGATTGAACTCGTACGCGCTGCCGTGGAACTGGTTCGTTCCCGCCCTGGTTGCCACCACGACCTGGCCGCCGCCGCTCCGCCCGAAGGATGCGTCATAGTTGCTGCGCTCCAGGGTGAACTCCTGGATGGCGTCGATACTGGGCGTGTTCAGAAGAGTTCCATTGGAGCCGCTATCGTTGATGTCGGCGCCGTCCACCGTCCAGTTATTGGCGCCGGTGCGCGCCCCGTTGATCGAAATCGAGGTATTGCTGGAGAGCCCAAATCCTGGTTCATCGCCCAACTGGTTCGCGACTCCGGGCTGCAGTAGTACCAGCTGTTCGAAGTTCCGATTGTTCAGCGCCAGCCCGCGAAGCTGGTCGCCCGTGACGGTGCCCGATTCTTCTGCCGTTGTGGTTTGAATAGGCGTGTTTTCCGCCGTCACCTCGAGGGTTTCGCTTATTTTCCCGGTCTTCAATTGCACCTCGAGAGTGTGCTTTTCGGCCACATCCAGAATGACGTCATTGGCCACGTAGGTTTGGAAGCCGGCGTTCTTGACCGTTACCGTGTATCGTCCCGCGGGCAGGTGCGTGATATTGAAACTCCCGGTGTCGGTAGTGGTCACAGAGGGGGCGTCGATGCCGGTTTCATTGCTGTGAACCAGGACCGTGGCGCCAGCCACCACGGCTCCGCTGGAATCGGTCACCGTACCTGTAAGCGTAGCTGCCAGCTCTTGCGCCAGCCCTGCAGTCGACAAGCCGAGAATGAGTACAGAGACGGCTAGAAATGAAGCCAACTCCTGTACTACTCCGCGTTCATCGTCTCTTAGGTTTCTACGCCTTCCGTACGTCAATTTCATCATCGCAGCGCCTCCTGAAAGCACTTCACCAACCGAGTCCAAACGGGCTCCTAATACAAACGAACTATGCTATATAGCACGCCATGGCCCATAGTCAAGAGAAAAAAAGCAATCGGCCTGAACAAAAAATTGTTTGGCTTCGGCCTCAGCGATGTTCCTTAGTATGAGAGGAATCGACACGGGAAGAAACTGTAAACCGGAACCGGCCCCGAAACGGAGAATAGCTGCGTCGACTGGCTGTGAATTACTCGTTGCCGGGCACATTCGGCGCTCTCGAACAGCGCAATCTCTCGTATGGAGAGCGCGGTTTCAGCAAAAATCCAGTGCCAATCCGTGGTGAAGGGCTATCAAACGCCATCTTGCAAGAATTGAGCTTTACATCTAACTCTCGATAAGCTATATAGCATAAGGTGCTGAAGTGGCTGCATCGAGCACTTAACGGGTCCGGTGGCCTTTCCGAGCAGTGGCTCGCCGTCCAACAGATTCTGATGCCAATAGATTATGTCTGGAAATCATCGCGATAGGACCCCCGCCTATAAAAGAATTCAGAGCGCGATCCGCGATCGCATTGCTTCCGCTAGCCTGAAGCCGGGGGATGCGGTTGCCTCTGAGCGCGAACTGGCCAAGACCCACAAAGTGAGCCTGATGACGGCTCGCCATGCCTTGGCCGGCCTGGAACACGAGGGGATCGTCGAACGCCGCCTCGGGGCGGGCACCTTCGTCGCCGTGCCCAAGATCCACTTCAACAAGTTGATGAGCTACACCGAGCAAATGTCGAGCCGTGGTTTGGCTCCGCGCTCCCGAGTGCTGATGGCAAAGGTGATTGAGGGTGAGTCGGAAGTTGCAGCCAGACTCGGCCTGCCCGAAGCCACCCGATTGGTTAGGATCCAACGTCTGCGGATAACAAGTGAAGAGCCATTTGCGCTGGAAACCTGCTACTTGCCGGCCGCTGATTTTCCAGATCTGGCGTCGGCCCCGCTCGGAAGAAGCTCCTTGTTTGCGATTCTCGAACATGAGTACAGGACGAAATTGGCATACGCCGACGAAGAAGTCGATGCTACGTCAGCGGATGCCAACATCGCAGAGTTGCTCAGTGTGCCTAAGGGCGCCTCGCTCTTGCGTATTCGCCAGACCATCTATTCCGTGAAGGGCAAGGCTACGATATACGGGGTTGGTTTCTATCGCTCGGAACGACACACTCTGTTTATCCGACGCCTCCGCTAGAGCGCTGCGGTCAGCGGCCCACAAAAAGAGGTCACCATGCACTTAATAGTTGTGATGCTTCTCGCCAGTCTTGCAACGTCGGCGGGTGCTCCCAATCAGGCAACCCGGCAGCAAAGCCCGGCTCCTGGGTTCGCCAATACGTTCGTCAACAACCTAATGCCGCAGCCGACGCGTCTTTCCCCGCAGGCAGGACGGCTCATCCTCACTTCCTCCTTTGCTGCCATCCCCGATCGCTATCGGGACGCTCGCCTTGACGCGGCTATAGCGCGCAGCCTTGATCGACTCAGAATTCAGACTGGAATTTCGTTTCCAACATCCGCGCCAGCCTCCAGCACATCAGGGGCGATGATTGCCGGGACCGTGATTGCCGGAAAGATGATTGTTAGTGTCGATGGACCGGGAGAAAACATCCAGTCGGTCGACGAAGACGAGTCCTACTCTCTTGAAGTCACTCCCTCGGGTGCGCATCTCGATGCCGCTACTGTAGTCGGAGCCATGCGCGGCCTCGAAACTCTGCAACAGCTGGTGCAGTCCGATGCAACAAGTTATTTTCTTCCCGCAGTGTCGATTCGAGACACCCCACGTTTTCGCTGGCGCGGCCTGATGATCGACTGCGGACGGCACTTCATGCCGGTCGACGTTATCAGGCGCACGCTCGACGGCATGGCGGCCGTTAAGCTCAACGTTTTCCACTGGCATCTTAGTGAGGACCAAGGTTTCCGCCTCGAGAGTCGAGCTTTCCCCCAACTCACGGAGTTGGGTTCTGACGGGCTGTTCTACACGCAGGAGCAAGCCCGCGAAATTGTCTCCTATGCGCGCGACCGCGGCATTCGAGTTGTGCCCGAGTTCGACATGCCGGGGCACAGCAGTGCATGGTTCGTGGGATATCCCGATCTCGCCAGCGCGCCCGGCCCTTTCCGGATCGAGCGGGAGTTCGGCGTCTTCGACCCAGTGATGGATCCTACGCGCGAAAGCACTTACAAATTCCTCGATACCTTCGTCGCAGAGATGGCGGCCATCTTCCCCGATCACTTCATGCACATTGGAGGGGACGAAAACAACGGTGTTGAGTGGAAGGCAAATCCGCGTATCCAGACCTTCATGCACGAACACAATCTACAGGACACCGCTGCGCTGCAAAATTATTTCAACCAGCGTCTCCTGAAAGTCCTCGAGAAGCATGGCAAGCATATGATCGGCTGGGACGAGATTCTTACTCCCGACCTGCCTAAGGATGTTGTTGTCCAGAGCTGGCGTGGTTTTGATTCACTCGCCGCCGGCGCCAGAAATGGCTATCGCAGCATTCTCTCGGCAGGTTATTACCTGAATCTTATGAGCACCGCCGCGGAACACTATATGGTGGATCCGCTACCCGAGGCGAGCGGCCTGACTCCTGAGCAGCAGGCTCGCATTCTCGGTGGAGAAGCCTGCATGTGGACTGAGCAAACCACAGCAAAGGATATCGATTCGCGCATTTGGCCGCGTACCGCGGCCATCGCCGAGCGGTTGTGGTCGCGGCGTGACGTAGACAACGTCGACGATATGTACCGCCGGCTCGCCGTCGAGTCGCTGCGCTTGGAAGCCTTAGGTCTCACGCACATCTCGCAGGAAGCAGTGAGTCTGCGGCAGTTGGTGGGGAGCGAGCAGATTGGTCCGCTGCATGTCCTGGCCTCCGTTCTCGAGCCCGTTACTTTCGACGAACGCGCGCACCTGCAGCATGCGAATCAACTCACGCCGCTCAATCAACTCGTAGACGCTCTTCCACCTGATCCGCCATCGCGGCACAATTTCGAGTTGCTCATGCGCGCTTATCTACAAGATCCCGGAAACCGATTGCAGGAAGTCGAACTTACTACTGACTTCAAAGCCTGGATCGCGGCAGAGCCTGGGATCCTGCGCTTGATGGCGGGCTCGCCGACTCTCGCCCCGGCAGAATCGCGCGCTCAGTTGCTCACCGCACTGGGCGCGATGGGTCTCGAAGCGGTTTCTTATCTCTCATCCGGACTGCCTGCGGCTGCAGGTTGGAAGGCTGAGAAGCTGGCGGTCCTCGAGCAAGCCGAGAAACCGCAGGTGCTGGTTCGCTTCACGGTTATCAAGCCCTTGCGCGATCTAGTCAACGCCGTTCCCGACGCGCCCAAGTAGGCGCCGTCAACACAAAAGTAAAGCAGGCTGACCTTCCCAGCCAGCCTGCTGCGGTGATTCGTTTTCGGTTACCGGTTTCTCTATCCCTAGCGACCCAGCCCTGAAGCCATAGTTTTAATCATGGTCCCGTTTGCGTCGTCGTCTTTCAGCGCCCATACATAAGCTCCGCCCAGCCCGCCCGGAACCTTTAGGTTTATATAGAACATCTTCAGAGTAGCGGTGAAGGGATCGTCATAGGTGAAGAAGGTCCCTCCAGTTGGATCGTAGAGCGATACGGCGATTCTTCGCGGATCGAAGTAATTGCTGTATCCATTCGATGTGAGCGTGGAAAGGGTCGAATAGGTCAAGAGTCCGGGAGTCAGCAGGGTGTCGCAGCCGGGTGTATTCCCGCTGAGGTCGGGGCACAAGCCTGTTCCGTTCGCCAGGAGAACCGGAGAAGGACCAGTTGAGTTCTGATACAAGCCATGATTCACATCAGGGGCGCCGGTCCAGCCGGCACCGTATAACGGCAACCCCATAGTGTACTTGTGGGGAGGCACGCCGGCTTCGAGATAGGCATTGACGGTATCGTCGATGTCGAGGTCCTGGCCAAACAATGGGTCCTTGGGGGAATCGAATAGCGGCGATGCGTCATTGGTCTGCGTGACCCAGGAGCCGGAGTAGTTATAGCCATCGATAGTGATGAAATCTACCTGCTTGGCTGCATTCTTGAGATCGATGTTGACATAGTTCTGCGACCCCGCGGGCCCATCGAACGACAGAGTGTATTGCTCCCCCGTCGATTCGCTTAAGGCATTCAGTTGGGTGCGGAACTCTCTCAGCAGGGCCGTGAAGTTCTGCGTGTCGCTCGCCGTAGGAAATTCCCAATCGATATTGAAACCGTCAAACAAGCCGGGGGCGGTAATGCCAGCGGCGATGTTTCCGTTGATAAACATGTCGATACAGGAAGCGGCGAGGGCCTGGCGTCCGGCAGCGGTGCTGGCGGCGGTGACGAAAGCTGCGGTATTGGCAGCGGACGCCCCTCCCAAAGACATCAGCACTTTTAAGTTGGGATGAAGTCCCTTGAGTTGTTGGATAGCCGCGAAATTCCCATAGAGCGGCCCAGGATAGGGAGTACCGTTGACGCTGGGCAGATATGGGGATTGATAGTCGGCCCAGGTATCGGCAATGGCGCACGCTGGCGCGGGACTGGTCGTCACGTTGCCAAAAGCGTAGATGAGGTGCGTCAGTTTGTCGGCCACACCATTCTGTTGCAGGTTGGCAATGTTGTAGCCGGCGTAATAGATACTCCACTCTTCAAAGTATCCTCCCAGAATTTTTCCTTGGTTTTCTTGGTTTTGAGCGAATGAGGGGGAGTTACATGCAACGAAGGCCAGCAAAATAAGCAAAGGCTTTCGGAGCAGGCGCGGCAGGAAATGGGTTGACATGGCAAATGCCTCCGGAATTCGTAAAGTCCGAACCGCCGGAGTATAGAGCTATATAGCGGAACTTGCAATACCCTAATTTTGGGGCACGATATTTTGGCGATCACGAGGGCAGTGACGCGCTGCACGTCCGTCTGGAGTTAAGCTCCGGCATAGTTGCGTGCTGCCGTCGGTAACCCAAGCTTTGGAAGACAGCAAAAGCAGGCTGACTTATCGGCAGCCTGCCTCTGTAGTTGTTCCTCGTCAGATCTCTACGGATTGAGATCCCCAGCAATGGCTTTGGTCAGGTCCCCGTTCGAGTCGTCATCTTTCACCGCCCAAACGTAGCCGCCGCCCAAGCCGTTGGCTTTGATGTAGTTCACCTTGCACTGCACGGACTCAGCATTGTCGTAGCTGAATGCAGTGTTGGTGGTTGCGTTGAACATACGGGCCACGCAGCGGGTTGAGTCGTAGCTGGAGGTGAACCCGTTGTTCAGCAGGTTTACGATTGTCCCGTAGGTCGCCAGTCCGTCGACCAACAGGAAGTCGCATCCTGCCGCCGGGCTGCTCTGGTTCTGCCCCGTCGGGCATAGTCCGACTCCGTTTGCATTGGGTACCGGAGAAGTTCCGTTCGGGGTTTGAGTTCCCGATCCATCCAAAACTCCGGTTGCGTTTTGATACATACCGCTGTTGGCCGAGGTCAAACCTCCGGCCCAACCCGCACCATAGAGCGGGAAGCCCATGGTGTACTTGGCTGGGGTTGCGCCGTGAGCCAGATAATACTGTACGGTAGCCTCGATGGTGTCACCTTTTCCGTACAGCGGACTGGCAGTTTCGTCGTACAGCGGAGACGCGTCATTAGTAGCGTTGGACCAATCTCCGGCGTAGTTATAGCCGTCGACATTCATGTAGTCCAACACCGCGTTCAGCCCCGAGATGTTGATCGTGTCATAACCACCATCGTTGCCCGAGTCCGGCGCCGCTCCCGGGGTTGACGGACCGGCCGCCAAATCGGCCAACACAAGATACGTCTTGCCGGTTGTTTCCGACAACGTGGTCAGCTCGTTGCGGAACTCTGTCATAAACGCTGTGAAGTTGGCCGTATCGTTTGCGTTCGGGAACTCCCAGTCGATGTCGAAGCCATCGAAGAGAGTGCCCGTCGAAACACCCGAGGCGATATTGCCCTGGATGAACATGTTGATGCACGAACCGACAAAGGCCTGGCGTTGAGCCTCCGTACTGGCTGCCTGGTCGAAGAGCGTGTTGTAGGTTGGTGGATTCCATCCGCCAATGGAGATCAATACTTTCAAGTTGGGATGGAGCTGCTTGAGTTGCACAAGCGCACCAAAGTTGCCCTGCAGTGGGGCCGTGGCGGGAGTAGCGCCAGGCACCTGGGTGACAACCTTCTGGTAATCGGCATAGGTGTCAGCGAGCGCGCAATTGACGTTGCTGCCGTTCGCGACCGGCTTGGCGAAGGCATAGATCACATGCGTTAGGACGTTGGCTACGCCATTATTCTGCAGGTCTGCGACGGCCGCGTTTGCGTAGTAAGTTTCCCACTCTTCGAGCCATCCGCCCACAAACAAATTGGTAAGTGCGGTTGTCGTCACGTTGACCGCCGAACTGGCGCCAGAGGTGCCGGCATAGTCGCTTGCTTCAACCGTAAAGCTATAGCTGGTCGAAGGCGAAAGGTTTGCCGGTGTGTATGACGTGGTGGTCGTGGTTCCGACGGCACTCCCATTCTGCAGTACCGTGTAGCTAGTGATGGTGCAGCCGCTAGGAGGCGTGACCGCGTTCCAACTCAGGTTTGTGCTGGAATCGGTTGTGCCCGAAGCCGCCAATCCAGTGGGTGCGCTTGGTTTAGTTGTGCAGGAAGTTTCCAGCGTCGTCACATTCACCGCCGAACTCGCCGCCGATGTGCCGGCTGCATCCGTCGCCTCCACAGTGAAGCTGTAGGTTGTCGAAGGAGTGAGACCAGTTACTGCATCGGATGTTGTGGTCGGGGATGCGACCAGAGTTCCATTCTGCAGGACTTTGTAGCTGACGCTGCATCCTGCGGGTGGAGTAACTGCGTTCCAGTTCAGGTTCGTGCTGGCTTGCGTCGTGCCAGAGGCGGCTAATCCAGCCGGAGTGGCGGGCGCAGCCGAGCAAGTGGAACAAGCGCCAGTAGCGGTCCAGGGTTCTCCGCTGCCGGCTCCGCCGTTGTTGGTCGATGGATTCTGGTTCTGCGTCCAGAAATTGGCAACGTAGTTTTCTCCGCCCACGCTTGCCGTCATGCCTGCGGTGTAGACTGTGGTGGCGCTCCAAGCCGTGGCGCACGTGCCGCCGCCGCCCGCCAGCGTCGTTACATTCACGGCGCTGCTCGCCGAAGAAGTGCCGGCAGCGTCTGTAGCTTCTACGGTGAAACTGTAGGAGGTTGATGCCGCAAGGCCGCTGACGGTAAATGAAGTGCCGGTCGCGGTTCCAATCGAGGTTCCATTCTGCAAAACGGTGTAGCTGCTGATCGTGCAGCCGCTCGGAGGAGTGTCCGCAGTCCAACTTAAGTTCGTGCCCGAGCTGGTCGTACCGGAAGCGGCCAGTCCCGTTGGTGCACTTGGTTTGGTCGTGCATGAGTTCGCTAACGTTGTCACATTCACGGCCGAACTTGGGCCCGACGTTCCGTTTGCGTCCGTCGCTTCCACGGTGAAGCTGTAAGAGGTCGATGCGGAAAGACCGGTTACGGCAAACGATGTACCGGTTGCAGTTCCAATCGAGGTTCCGTTCTTCAACACGGTGTAACTGCCGATGGTGCAGTTCGTAGGAGGAGTGTCCGCCGTCCAACTCAGGTTTGTGCCGGAGCTGGTTGTGCCCGAAGCCGCCAATCCAGTGGGCGCGCTGGGCGTAGTCGTACAACTGCCGCCGCTTCCGCCAGTTCCACTGAGAGCTGATGTCTGCGTCCCACTATCGGTTACTGTCAGCGTGCCGCTGGCCGCGCCTGACGCAGTTGGGTAGAAATACACATAGATTGGACACGAGCCGTTGGCGGCCACCGAGGATCCACAATTGCTGGATACGACGAATGGGCCGCTGACGGCGACGTTACTGATGCTCACGGCGGAGCTGCCGCTGTTGGCGAGTGTGAAGGTAACCCACGCGGTGCCTGTATCGACCGGGGTGCTCCCAAAGTTGTAGCTCGACGGGCTCAGAGTGACTGACGCTTGCGCCAACAGCGAAATCGAGATAGAGACGCAAAGGAGGGAGGAGAAAAACAAAGCACGCTTCATTGTGGCTCCTTGATTCGGGGGAAGTGCCAGAGCGATCCGCCCGCGGTTAGGTGATTAGAGAAGAGTCCGGCTGCGATTGGGTCGGACTCCGCGTCGTGAGAGTCAGCTCTATTCGGCACTCATGGAAGATTCGCGGCTTCCAAGCTGCTCTATAGCACTAATAACGATGGAGACTACTCCGCTCAAGCGGCCCGGTCAAGGAACTTTTTTCCTGTTGCGCAATCCGAACTACAAATTATTTCCCCGAGCTGCTAACCACTAGAAGGCGTGGGAGGTGTAAGCGGCCGAGCGGGGTTCTTTCGGAGTGTGGAAAAAGACGACTATGGAGCGATCTTGTTACGAAAACCGAACTTGATCGGTTGAAGCTGTGCGGGTCGCCCGTTGGACGATGTTTCTTCCCCAAGGAGACACTTACTAGATGTGGCTATCTCGATTACTTGAGACCGGCCGCAATCGCTTTCGTCAGCGAAGCGTTGGCGTCGTCGTCATTCAGCGCCCACACATAGGCGCCGCCAAGTTTGTGCTTCTTAATGTAAGCCGTTTTCGCTGCCACCGCGGCAGGATTATCGTAGGTATAAAAGGTTCCGGTAACCGCATTGTAAAGTGTCGCTCCAATTCGTGCCGAGTCGTACCAGGCGGTATACCCGTACTTATTGGTGAGGTTCTCAATCGTCGAGTAGGTGGCAAACCCCGGAGTCAAGATGGTGTCACAGCCGGGAGAAGGATTGGTTTTATCAGGTTTGGCGCAAAGCCCCGAGCCGTCAGCCAAGAGAACCGGAGCGGGCGCGGTTGCGTTCTGGTACAAGCCATGGCTCGCGTTGGGGACACCCGTCCAGCCAACGGCGTACAACGGCAACCCCGTGGTGTACTTCGCAGCCGGCACGCCAGCCCTTAGATAGGCTTTCACAGTAGCATCGATGTAGCGGGCGTCCGCATAGACAGGGTCTGCGGCGGTGTCATACAGCGAAGACGATTCGTTGGTCTGCTTCTCGTCTGCGTTGGCGTAGTCATACCCGTCGATGGTAAGGAAGTCTACCTGCGCCGCAGCGGCCCTGAGATCGATGTTGATATATTTCTTCGGGTTAGCTGGTGAATCGAACGTCAAAACATATTTCTTGCCAGTAACCTTCGACAAAGCATTGAGTTGTACGCGGAACTCTTTCAGCAGAGCGGTAAAGTTCTGCTTGTCCGCCGCGCCGGGAAACTCCCAATCGATATTGAAGCCATCAAATAAGCCGGGAGCTGTTACCCCTGCCGCGATGTTGCCCTTGACAAACATGTCGATGCACGAAGAGGCGAGTGCGGCACGGCCGGCCGCGCTGGCTGCGGCGGTCACGAAGCCCGCAACGTTTCCCGCTTGTCCTCCCAAAGAGATCAGCACCTTCAGCGTAGGGTGAAGCCCTTTGAGTTGTTGGATCGCCCCGAAATTTCCATAGAGTGGAGCGGTGTAGGGCTTGCCATTCACGCTGGGAAGGTTCGAATTCTGGTAAGCGGCCAAGGGATCGGCAATAGCGCACGCCGGAGGAGAAGTCGGAGTGACATTGCCGAAGGCGTAGATCAAGTGCGTCAGTTCATCAGCCACGCCATTCTTCTGCAAATCAGCAATGTAGTAACCGGCGTAATTGATACCCCATTCCTCGAAGTAGCCCCCGAAAATCCTGCCATCATTGCGTGCTTGCCCAAACCCCTGAGAGACACATGCCTCGAGAACCAACAAACTCGTCAAAAATGCTCGAAACAGGTACGGTACTACAGGTCTTGACATAGCCAACGCCTCCAGGAGTCCTCGAGAGGTCGCAGCGAAACCATGTGCCGAAGCCTCGGCCAAAGTATAATCCTCGCGTTCCGTGATTTGAGCTGGAAGAATTCTCGTAGGTGATCTTAGGAGTCGGGCTCGCTGACCAACCGTTCGCTCGGAATGCAATCATTACCGAACGGTTACAATAACCTGACTTAATAAGGAAGAGCGAATGACAAAGAAAGCAGCAAATGCCGAGCAGGCCGTCCAAATCGCGGCGGGCAAATCCATTGAGGCCTCTTTACAGAACACGTTCGCAGTGGGAGGAATTCTCCTTGAGAATCGAAGCGGGACGGTTTTCTGTGCCCTCCACAACAATGTTCTGGAGGCTTTCGAGAACAGTAAACTCTTCTTGCTTCACGATCCTACGGCTCACGGCGAGCGCCAAATCGTCGACTGGTATTTCAAGAATCGTAAACGTTTAGATCTGCCCGACCCCAAGCAACTTACGGTAATCACAACTCTCGACCCCTGCGCCATGTGCGCTGGCGCCCTGCTGACGGCTGGTTTCAACGTGGGAGTCTCAGCCATCGATACCTATGCAGGCATCAACTACGACAAATCTTTCGATTTTCCATCTGTGCCTGCGAAATGGAGAAGCGTCGCTCAGTCGTCGTGGGCGTATTACGGTGTAGACGCTCCTGTTCGTCGCGCCTTTCGGGGTGGCAAAGGAGCCGCATTTGCCAAGCAGAGTATTAGTGCGTCTACATACTTCCTCTGCGACACCATTTTCGAGAGCAGCGTCAATGATGTCCGAGCGCTCGACAATAACAGTGGGCTAGATCCGACCAAGCTCACCAATCCAAAGGATCTGCCCAAAAATTCGACGGTAAGAAAAGCTCTGCTGGATACGTATTCAGAAGCGTTCAGTGTGACTTGCCCCAAGCCCAGGCTTCCGGGAAGAGAACTCGCGCAGGTACTGCTGAAGACAGCAAAGAAGGCTCATAGCCGTGGCGCCGCGTTCAATTCTGTTGCTTTTCTGGATCCATTCGGAAATTTGCTTCTATGCCTGGGAGGCGCAGAGGAGCGTTCGCCGATCCGAACGGCGTTTCTGGAGGTAACACGCGCCTATGCCCACATCCGATGGGTCTTGATGAATCATCGGGACAACTCAGTCCGAGAGCAGGCAGGCAATGTGTTGACCCATCCTAAATATGGAACCTTTGTATTTTTGTACTCCCCCGATCCGAATACACCCCAAGGCTTGATGACGATGGGCGCGTACGGTTCAACCATGGAAGGACCGATTCCAGCAACCTTCCCTTCCAACCTGCAATACGTTTTGCTGCCAGAAGGTGTTTCCCAGGCGGAGGTTTCCGAAATGGCGATGAGGCTACCTCCGTTCTATACGACTGGTGTCCAGGTTGCTCCTGCGCAAGTATTGGACGATGGACTCGTCGAGGAAGTTCGATCCTCGCTCCAAGAGTTCGCCCGTTCGGCATGAAACTTCGGTGCCATCAATTCGTGTTCGGCAGCAGAAGTTCGCGACCCTCGCAGAACGTTGACATTGGTACAGTCGAGCGATAGGCTGCTCAAGAAAGCAACTGTAATCGTGCTCGAATCAACGATTTCCCACTACAAGATTCTGGAGAAGATTGGGCAAGGCGGCATGGGGGAAGTCTACCTTGCTGAGGATGCCCGCCTGCAGCGCAAGGTGGCCGTCAAAATCCTGCCCGCCGCGGCTGCATCCTCTCCAGAAAGTCTTGCTCGCTTCGAGCGTGAAGCCCAGACCGCCGCAGCCCTGAACCACCCGAATATTGCGATCATTTACGACGTTGGTTCCGAGACACGTCCGGATGGCTCGCAGATCAATTACATCGTTGAAGAGTACCTTGAGGGACAGACTCTACAGGAATTGCTCAAGCGCGGGAGATTGTCGCGGCAAAAGGCTCTCTCCATGGCCATTGAGATTGGGGAAGGTCTGGCAGCCATTAATGCTGCGGGCATCGTCCATCGCGACCTCAAACCGGCGAACATTTTCATCACATCAGCGGGTCACTTAAAGATTCTCGACTTCGGTCTCGCCAAGTTGATCCAACCGCCACGGACCGAACCGGTCGGAGAAAACTCTCCCACATTAACTTTCTCCCTTACAGGCATGGTTGCCGGCCAGGTGATCGGAACGCCGGGATATATGGCGCCCGAACAGTTTGGCGATTCGGAGGTTGATCAACGGGTGGACATTTTTGCCTTTGGGACAGTTCTGTACGAAATGTTATCCGGCCACCATCCGTTCCAGGGTAAGAAAAGTCAGAGCATTCACACCAGCCAAGGGAAAAGCATTCACAAGAGCATTCATAGCACGATACACCGCATCCTGAATGAGCCACCCCTTCCAATCGATGAGCTTGAGCCCACTCTACCTCTTCGATTGCAATGGATCGTGGAGAAGTGTTTGCAGAAGGATCCGGCGGCACGCTACCAACATAGCTCCGACCTTCTGGTGGACTTGCGCGCTGCGTCCGCAAGTTCCCTCGAATCGGTCCCCATACCGAAGACGGCCGCGGAAGGCGGGATCGGCTGGAAGCGGCTTGCCATAATAATTGCCGTAGTGTTCGTCTGCGGGATGGCCGTAAGTTGGCTGCTCAAGTCGATGAGCCCGCCGAAGGCTCAACTCCCTCCGCTCTTAGAATTCGATTTTTCTTATAAAGGCCAAATTCGCCAGTGGGATGGTCCAGCAATTTCCCCGGATGGAACGATGGTCGTCTATCGCGACTCTGGGGCCCTTTGGATTCGTGACCTGCAT
Organism: Candidatus Sulfotelmatobacter sp.; assembly: GCA_050012155.1. Lineage (GTDB taxonomy): Bacteria > Acidobacteriota > Terriglobia > Terriglobales > Acidobacteriaceae > Sulfotelmatobacter. Next base: position 180,220 of record JBEKHS010000009.1, read on the forward strand.
GCTCTTGCGCCCCGCAAGCTGGAAGGGACCGAAGGAGCGGGACAGCCATTTTGGTCGCCTAAGAGCGACTACATTGCCTACTTCACCCAAAGTCAACTCTACAAGATTTCCAAAGCCGGAGACGGCATCAGTGCGCTGTGTCGGCTTCCCTATGACTTATGGGGAGGGGGTTATTGGACCCCCAATGGCACGATCATGTTTGGCCAGGGTCCGGGTGGCATTTACGAAGTCGATGAACAAGGCGGGGAACCTCGGCAAATCCTGAAGCCAGAAAAAGGGGAGAACTGGCTATATTGGCCGAGCCTGCTCCCAGACAGCAAAAAGCTGATGTATGTAAGCCTCAAACAAGATAACTCCTCTGAGATTGTTGTCCAGACGGGCGGGCAGCGGACTTCAGTGATCAAACGCCCGGAGTTCATTACCTGGGCCGTTTACTCTCGCACAGGGCACATTCTGTATCAGATGGGCAGCTCGACTCAGCGCGGTATTGCTTCATTCAGTATATGGGCTCTACCCTTCGACGCAGCCAAGCTGAGAAGGACAGCCGAACCATTCCAGGCAATTTCTGATGGAATGGCGCCGACGGTTTCCTCGGCAGGCACACTTGTCTATCGAACCCGGCCTCAGAAAGAAAATCGGCTGGTTTGGGTCGACCGGCAGGGAAAAGTTTTGGGAGCCATCGGTCAGCCGCAAGCGGTCATTCGAAACCCAAGCATTTCCCCAGACGGGCAGCGAGTGGCAGCCGATGGCGCAGATGCTAATGGTGGCTTCGACGTTTGGATCCACGACCCGCGCGGCACGAAGGACCGAATCACAGCGGAATTTGCTGACAGGAGGCACCCAGTATGGTCGCCCAGCGGAGACCGAATCGCATTCGACTCGGGCGGCAGCATCTATGTTCAACCACTGGACCAGAGTACCGAAGCCAAGAAGATACTGCCCCTGGGAGCAGTGGAAGAGATATTCCTGAATTGGAGTCATAGCGGCCAGATCCTGCTTTATGACTTTCTCTCACCCAACCGTAGCAATCGCGACATCTGGTATCTGCATCTGCCAGTTGCGAAAAACGGTATACCATTGGTTCAAACCCCGGCGGACGAAACGCTCCCCCAAATCTCCCCCAATGAGCACTTTGTGCTTTACCAGTCGACCGAGTCTGGAGGCTACCTTCCGGATATTTTTGCCGTGAGCTTTCCCGATGGTAAGCGGAAGACAAAGATTTCAATTTCGGGTGGCACCCATCCGCGCTGGAGTGCTGCTGGAAACGAAATCTTCTATGTTGATCCCGACGATGATCTGGTAGCGGTCAGCGTTACAGGTGACTTGCAACTGGGTCAGCCGCGCCGTTTGTTCACGTCCGCGGAGGCAGGCTCCGACTTGTCGCTCGACGCTCTTTCGTATGTCTACGATGTGGGGCCCAAAGCAGAACGCTTTGTGGTCGTACAAATGCCAACCGGAGGAAAAATTGCCGTAGTGCAAAACTGGCCCGAGGGATTCCGCGCCCCCAAGTGAACGCCTACGACGCCTTCGGGATGTAGGTCTTTTCATCCGCCAGCAACTGCTTCAGGTATGTCTCCAGTTCGTCGAGTGAAAGGACAACCTTGTCCACCGAGCACTGAATCATGAGGTTCACGGTTTGATATTTGAAATGCAGCCGCCAGTCGGTGTAAACGCCGACGCAATGTTTGCCCAACCCTTCGGCGAACCCAAGCTCCCAGGCTGTGCCGGAATCCACATCCATGCCGTCAAGGTTCGCCACGACCAGATCCGCCTGGGTTAGTGCGTTCTTGTCTGAGTCGAATATCTTGATGACATCGCCCTTGTTCTCAAGTTTGACGCCGTCACGCTGGGGAACGTATGTCGTGAAGCCAAGTTTGCGCACCCGGGAATCGATTTCGGCATTCCACCATCGTTCTCCCTCATTGAATAGAGGCCCGGCGATGTAAGCGAACATGTTTCACCTCTCATTTTAGGTTGCGGATTCTCAGGTAAGAAGACCGCACACAGGTTTCTTTCGGCACGTTGCCCCCGTACGAAACCGGCGCAATCATAGCATGGTTAGGCCTTTTGGAGCATTTCTTAATTTTTCTCGCGCTAAGTAAGTCGTTGCCGTATGGCGGAGCTTCCGTATCGAAAGCTTCCCAGAAACGGGCTAACGGGATGAGAAAAGGCAATCGCCGCAAGCTGCTCGGCGATTGCCCTATCCTCATCCCGTTAGTGGTGACCTTAGAACTAACGTTCACCGCGAAATGACCGCGATGGCGTCGTCTCTATTGAGGCGTATACCACCGAACATAGTCGACCAGCATAGGCTGCGGATTAGACAGGCCGCTGGCCGATCCACCCAGGGTGCCACCGATCGCGACATTCAAGATCGTGAAAATCGGTTGATCGAATGGCCAGGTATCTCCCGAGGGGAGAATGCTGGGGGTCGCAGTGAAGAACGGTGATGATGCGTTGTCCACATAGAACTGCATCTCGTTTGCCGTCCAAACTATCCCATAAGTATGGAAGGCAGTGTCCGTTGCTTCTCCGCTGGGGAAAGTATACCGTGCTCCGATTCCGTCCCCTCCAGTATCCTCCGTGTGAATCGTCGAATTGTTCCCTGTGGTGCCTGCGCCCCCATCCACTTGAGGGGACCAGTTCTCCATGATGTCCGCTTCGCCGCAAGTGGGCCACGGAACGGTGGTGATGTTGCTGCCCAAGGTCCAAAAGGCGGGCCAGAGGCCTTGGTCTGTGGTATTGGGGAGCTGGATACTGGCTACGAGAACGCCATACGTGAAGTTTTGCTTGCTTTCCGTATTCATGCGGCCCGATATCCACGTTCCACTTACATCTCTGGGCTGGATCACCAGGTGCCCGCTGCCGTCGATGTAAACCGGAGCAGTGGATGTGCTGAAAGTTGTTGGGCACTGGGACGGATTGCCGGAATATCCTGGAGGCCCACAATAAACTTCCACCTCGCCGTTGCCCCAGCCGCCATTATTGCCGAGGTCAAAATTCCACACTGTGGTGTCTGGGGACCCCGCGGCGCCGTTGAACTCCTGGCACCATTGCGGAACGTATGTGGTTGAGCCGATGGTAATGTTCGAAACTCCGCTGCAGGCGCCGGTTCCGCCGCCGCTGCCTGACGCAAACGTGAAGTAGTTGATATTCCAGCCGGCGGCGTCCTGGTCGAAGACCAACGTCTGCTCGCCTGCCGAAAGCGTGACCGTGGCCGATACGTTAGTCCACGTCTGATAGCCACCAGTAGCGGGAACGTTGACGTTTCCGCTGAGGTTCGTGCCCCCGGTAGTCGATAGATGAAACGCATCGGTGACGGCGCCGGGAGCGGCCACACGGAAGGTGACTGTATACGTTCCGGCTGTGGCCATGTTGACGGTGTAGCGGAACCACTGGCCGCTGGCTGTCCAGCCGAGGTCGTAACCGCCTCCAGTATCGGTTGTCACTTCGAGATCGACGCCGTCGGAGCGGTAACTGTTCGCCGAGCCATTGGTTGAACTCACGTCATAACCAATACCTTGGCCTCCGGTGTCGTAATTCTCAGCCTGTACGGTGCCGGGGATCGCGGCGGGAGTTCCACCGTAAGGCCCTTCGCTCCCGGAAGAAGAAGATGAGAAGATTACATAGTTGATGTTCCAGCCGGCATTATCTTGATTGATGGTCAACGTCTGTTGACCCGCTGGCAGGGTGACGGTGGCTGTCACGTTTGTCCAGGTTTGCCAGGCTCCGGTCGCGGGCACGTTGACCGAGCCGGTAAGATTGGTTCCCGATGAATTGGAAATATGCAAGGCATCGGTGACGGCATTGATCGCGGCCACGCGGAAGGTGACGGTGTAACTTCCGGCTGTTGCCACGTTGACCGTGTACTTAAACCACTGGCCGCCAGTCGTCCAGCCGAGGTCATAACCGTCGCCAGTATCGGTGGTTACTTCCAAGTCCACGCCGTCGGAGCGATAACTGTTGGCCGACCCATTGATAGAAGTAACGTTGTAGGCGACACCTTGACCGCCCAGATCGTAGTTCTCCGCCTGCACCGTGCCGGGAACCGCCGCAGCCGTTCCACCGTAAGGCCCCTCGGTGGATGCAAACGTGGTGTAGTTGAGGTTCCAACCGGCATTATCCTGATTAATAGTCAATGTTTGCTGACCCGCGGGCAGCGTGACACTAGCTGTCACGTTAGTCCAGGTTTGCCATGCGCCAGTCGCAGGAACATTGACCGAGCCGCTGAGGTTGGTTCCCGATGAGTTGGAAATGTGGAACGCATCGGTCACAGCATCGATCGCAGCCACGCGGAAGGTAACCATATAAGTGCCCGCGGTTGCCACGCTGACGGTATAGCGGAACCACTGTCCGCTGGCCGTCCAACCGAGATCGTAGCCCCCGCCCGTGTCGGTAGTAACTTCCAAGTCGACGCCATCGGAGCGGTAACTGTTCCCCGTCCCATTGATCGAAGTCACGTTATAAGCAACCCCTTGGCCGCCCGTGTCATAATTTTCGGCTTGAACGGTTCCAGGGACTGGCGCTGGAGTTCCGCCATAAGGCCCTTCGGCGGCAAGCGCAACGTTCGCGATGCAGAAGCAGAATAAGAAAATGGCGAACATGGCGGGGGAGATCAAGTTAGCTTTTCTCATAGATGTCCTCAATTCTTTTGAACTACTTGTTTTAGCCAGCCAAGCTATCTGGTATTAATGCCGTAGCCCGACGGCAACAAGGCGAGTCAGAGGCCGTTTGCCCGTCGTCAACCGAACGCAACTGGGAGACCCCTTCCAACATCTGGCGAGCCCGCTACAGACTCTAGGGGATCGACGCCAAGTAGCGAAACGTTATACTCGTTACTTTCCGGTTTTCCGAAACGGTTACATCCTGACGTTACACAGTGTTCGCGGAGGTATATATTCACCTCGGGCCAGGACGCCCGGCTTTGGAATCGCATCTGAATCGACGAATTTAGGCGCGATCGAGTTCAAGGCCAGACTGAATTGATGACACTAAAGCACTGGGGATGTTTGCGGTATGACGACTCGGGGAGCAATTCCTCATCCGGACCATGTAGATCCGGGCCGCAGAGCCAAGGAGCAGGCATCGTTACATGCAGTGCTGGCCTCTGGGACCTTCGAAAACAAACTACGCTTAGCCAACCTGCTTAAATATATTTGCGAAAAATATTTTGAGGGCGATATCGACGCCATCAAGGAGTATGCCATTGCGACCGATGTTTTTGGCCGGTCCCAATCCTTCGATCAGGCCACGGATTCCATTGTTCGGGTGGAGGTCTTTCGGCTGCGAAAGACGCTGCGCGAATTCTATGACGGCGAAGGCGCGGATCTACCCATGGAGATTGTCGTGGCCACCGGGCATTATCGGCCCGAGTTCATTGATCGGATCCCACGAGCGCGGTTGCAGAATCCGTCCCAGAATCCGGTGCTGATCTCGGCTTCGGCCGATCCGGAACGCGCGGTCGAAACCAAACCGCCTTCATGGACTCCGGACGGAGAAAAGGCCCATCGAGAAGGTCGCATTCATCTGAAAGAAGTTCCGTCAAGGGTAGTACACACGCGCACATTTGAGCGACGCGGATTTCTCGCTTTCGGCGCGATTCTTGCGATTGCGACCGTTGGTTTGACGATGTGGTGGTTCAGTCGCGACCGTCATGCGAACGCCAATGAGCCACAGCGTGCCTTATCCTCATCTTCTTTAGTCACGGGGCCGGAGGTCCGCATTCGATGCGGATACTCGCGCCCCATTTTCAAGGACACGGAAGGAAATGTATGGGCCGGAGATCGATTCTTCACCGGAGGCTTCGTTACAGAACTTCCCAACCAGCACATTGCCCGCACCCGCAGCCCGGAGTTGTACCTCACCGGCAGAACGGGGGTTTTCTCCTACAATATCCCTCTCGCTCCGGGTACTTATGAATTGCGGCTTCATTTCGCCGAGACCACTTATAGCCCCGCCAGTTCGCTCGGCGGGGGAGAGAACAGCCGTGTATTCGACATCCAACTGAACGGGATCCCGCTATTGAAGCAATTCGATATCGTCTCGGATGCGGGAGCAAATACCGCAGATGTACGTGTATTTCGTAATATATCTCCCGGTAAGGACGGTTATCTTCACCTCGACTTTACCGGATCGCTGGGCCTGCCGATCATTAATGCTATCGAGATCGTACCCGGCTTGCCTTATCACTTGCGCCCGATTCGCATGGTGGCTCAGAACAGTTTCTTTGTGGACGCGGCTGGCAATCTTTGGATGCCGGATACCTACTACAGCAGCGGCCAGCTTGCGTCGGACAAAGTTGCGATCGGCGGAACTTCGGAGCCGGGACTGTATGCCGGTGAACGGTACGGTAACTTCAACTACGCCCTTCCAGTGGACAAGGGAAGTTATAAGTTAACTCTATATTTTTCTGAAAAATATTGGGGATCGGATGTCTCAAAGACAAGTGGTACGGGCAGGCGTGTCTTCGATGTCTTTTGTAATGGGGTCGCACTTATGCGCAATCTGGATATTGCGGAAGCAGCGGGCTTCGGGCGAGCGTTAGTCAAAACCTATCATGGCCTTCGGCCCAATGCTCAAGGCAAGTTAATTATCTCTTTCGTTCCTGACGTCAACTATGCAAGCGTGGATGCCGTCGAAGTGGAAGAGGAGACTCCTTAAGCGATTGCCCGCTGCTCGCATCTGATCGGGCTCGATCTTGACCGGCAACGTTCACGCCGCGTATACGGGCCAAGGCCGGTCAATGCGCTGGCTGAACGCGGAAGTGGTTCTCGGGCTGACCTGCGATTTTCGTCGGAATGGCGTACAAACCTCCCGCCAATCGGTCTCCTGCAGACGCCTCGCTCCTTGCGGTGGTGACGTAGAGAGTCTTCCCATCCGACCCGCCGAAAGTGCAAGTCGTGATGTTCTGCACCGGCATCTCTACGACGCGATCAATCGTTCCGTCCGGCGCGACCCGCACGATGCACCCTCCGAAGAACCGGCAATTCCAGAGGTAACCCTCTGCGTCGACGGTCGAGCCATCGGGCAAGCCCCGCGAAAAGCCCTCAAGAAAAGGGCGCTCATTCGCGATCGCGCCTGTAGCCGCGTCATAGTCATACACCCTGACGACGTTGGCGAGTGAGTCCCCGAAATAGAAACGAGCCTGGTCGGGACTCCACGCGAGTGTGTTGGCGATTCCAAGATCGCGTCGCCATGCGGTTACTTTGCCATCCGGGTCGAGGCGAAATAGTGCGCCATCTTTTCCGCCTGCCTTGCGGGCCGATCCGTCTTGGTTGACATTGTTGCGCATGGATCCCATCCAGAGCGAGCCCCGCGGATCCGGCCGCGCATCATTCAGCCGAACCTTGGGCCATCCCTCGAGACGAAAGAGTGGATCATGCCGGACATCCGTACTCGGCTCCCACAAGATCACGCCTGAGCCGAGAACGACGACCAGGACGTCTGGCTGATCAGTCAAAGCGAGGGCGGTCACCGGTTCGTCAAAGAACCACGTTCGGACACACTGATCCGCGGGAGTGAAGCGATGGATCAAAAAGCGGTTGATATCGTTCCAGTAGACAGCCTGGTGCGAAGCATGCCAGACGGCGCCTTCGCCGCATACATCGCCGGTTGGCGCTACACACTCAGGTTGGCCGGTCACTACTTGTTCGATCATTGGTTCGGCGATCATCACTTGGCTGATTACTCGTTAAGCCGATCGTTCGTTGGCGATCATTCATTTGGCGATCATTGGTTGGCGATCATTCGTTAGCGGATCATCATTTCGAACATCATCGAATTACTGGACTCCTATTCCAGCCAGCAATCCGCCATCCACGAGATAGTCGCCGCCCGTGCAGAAACCCGCTTTGTCCGATGCGAGAAAGGCTGCCAATTCCGCTACTTCTTCTGGCGTGCCGATTCGTCCCAGCGGATGGGCCGCGCCGAAGCGTTCGAATACAGCTTCTGCGGGTTGATCCGGGCCGAAGTGCGCCGCGGAACGGGCCAGCATCGGGGTTCGAATAGAACCCGGGCTGATGGAATTAACGCGAATATGATCAGCGGCGTGGTCAAGCGCAAGCGCCCGCGTCAGGCTATGGATCGCGCCTTTTGATGTCGCGTAAGCCGCAACTCCGCGCTGGCAGGCATGCCCCTGCACGGAGGAAATGTTCACGATCGATCCGCCATTGCGTTTCTTCATTTCCGGAATTCCAAAGTGCGCGAGCAAGAAAATGCTCCCGACGTTCACCGCCAGGCAGCGGTTCCAGGTGTCAGGATCCGTCTCGATCGCGGTGCCAAAGGGATGAATCGCGGCGGCATTGACGATGATATCCAGCCGGCCGTGCGCAGCCACCGTCTTGGCAACGAGTGACCGTACCTGCTCCGGCTGGCTGATGTCGCACTGCTCCACCAGCAACGTCAACCCGTTTGCCTGTGCCTCGTGCTGCAGTTCCTGGTTGGCGGGTGCTTCGATGCCACCAGCGACTACGCTACAGCCACCGGATGCGAGCCGCTTCGCGATGGCTCGACCAATGCCGGTTGTTCCGGTCACAATCGCAACCCGGTTCTCGAATTCCTTCATCTGCGCATGCTCCTCACTTGCTGGTTCCGCAGACCACAATTTTCAATGCCGGTCAGTGCTGCTTCAGTCTGCCAGTTCCGGAATCCCGTATCTCAGGCCCAGCATCACGCCCCGCAATTCTGCGAGCCCCTTCAGCCGGCCAACCAGCGAATAACCGGGATTCCCTTGCCGCAAAATATCGTCCGCCAACAGGTGGCCATGGTCAGGGCGCATCGGGATCTCGTAGTCCGGGCGATTCTGATTTTTCCGGCGGACTTCTTCTCGGAGCAGCGCGCAGATCACACCAGCCATGTCGGAACTGCCGCGAAGGTGTTCCGCTTCATAGAAAGATCCGTCGGCCTCGCGCGTTACCTGCCGGAGATGCACGAAATGAATACGTGATGCGAATTCCTTCACCATGGCCAGCACATCATTGTCGGCGCGCGCCCCGAAGGAGCCAACACAAAACGTGAGTCCATTGGCCGGGGAATCGATAGCGGCGAGTATCGCACGCATGTCTTCAGCCGTGGAGACGACACGTGGCAAACCGAACAAGGACCAAGGCGGATCGTCCGGGTGGATCGCGAGACGGACGCCCAGCTCTTCTGCGACCGGCACGACTTCCCGCAAGAACGCGATGAGATTGGCTCGCAGTCCTTCCCCGGTGATGCCTTTGTACTCAGACAGCAAGTTCAGCAGCGCCGTCCGGGTGTAGGACGCCTCGGCGCCCGGGAGCCCCGCAATGATCGCGCGTTCCAGGTCATTGCGGCGGATCTCAGACATCGCTTCATAGCGCGTCCGCGCGGCCGAAATGCGCTCCGCCGGATAGTCCTGTTCAGCGCCCGGGCGCTGAAGAAGAAACAAGTCATACGCCGCAAAATCTGTGACGTCGAAACGCAACGCATATCCGGTGCTGGGCAGCTGCCAGCGTAAATCCGTCCGCGTCCAATCCACGATGGGCATAAAGTTGTAGCACACGATCTTTATGCCCGCCTGCGAAATGGCGGCCAGCGAGTCTTTCCACGCCTGAATGAACTGCCGAAAGGATCCGGTCCGCAGCTTGATAGAGTTGTGAACAGTCTTCCAGCGGCCAGGCCTCGGCGCGGTAGAGATGGTGCAACGCCGAGACAACTCCGGTGGCTCCGGCCTGTTTGACCTGATCGAGCGAAACTGGATCCTGCGGCCCAAACCACCGCCAGGTTTCTTTCACGTCCTTATGTTAATCCCATTTACGGTGAGAGCGGTCGCAAGCTGCTGCGCTGGAGCCGCAACAGTGGCACTGGAGCAGCTACCTTCATTATGCCGAGAGCGAGCGCGGGGTCGTGCTGGTAAACCAAGAGCGGAAGGAGGAGCTGAAGGTGCGCAAGAACGTGTGAGGGTCGAGGCCGGTGGTGCCCAGCTTTGCAACAACCAGCAAAGCGGGGGCAGCCTCAGTTATTATAGTGCCGGCAAAGGCGGGCCAGCTGTGATCTTTCAACACGTTGTTCCCGAGAAGTGAATAGTCCATTCAAGCAACACCGGAGAAGCTGATGGTGCTGACCAATCTGCTTCGAAGGAGTCGAATGAGAAGCTGACGTTGAACGCGGCTGCAGCCGCGTTCAACGTCAGCCGCAAGACGGCCGCCAAGTGGTTCCGCCGCTACCGCACTCTGGGATTGTCCGGCTTGCGGGACCGTTCCTCGCGCCCAGCCACCGGCCTCAGTCCCGCCACCATCAGCCGCATCCTGCGGCGGGCTCAGTTGAACCGCTGGCGCCATCTGCATCCCGCTCCACCCGTCGTGCGCTACGAGCATCCCGCTCCCGGCGATCTGCTGCATCTCGACATCAAGGGCATGACCCGCTATCAGCAGGTCTCCATTCGTGGCGATGGCCGTCGCCGCGGCCGCCCTCAGTTCGCCGGCTGGCAGGCTCTGCACGTCGCCATCGACGATCACTCCCGCCTCGCCTTCTCCCGCATGCTGCCCAACCAGCAAAGCCAAACCGCCATCGCTTTCCTGCACGCCGCCGTCGCCTTCTATGCCCAGCACGGCATCACCATTCGCCGCCTGCTCACCGACAACGGCTCCTGCTACCGCTCCCGCCACTTTCGCGTCGCCTGCCTCCAACTCGGCATCCAGCACCGCTTCACCCGCCCGTACACTCCCCGCACCAACGGCAAGGCCGAACGTTTCATTCAAACTGCCCTGCGCGAGTGGGCCTACGTTCGCCACTACCTCAACTCTGACGAACGAGATCAACATCTCTCACCCTGGCTCGAGCATTACAACTTCCACCGCCCGCATGGTAGTCTCGGTTACGCTCCGCCCATCAGCCGGGCTGCTCCACCGGGTACAACGTCTTGATAGATCACAG
>JBEKHS010000010.1:0-149596 GCA_050012155.1 Candidatus Sulfotelmatobacter sp.
TAGCATAGGGGAAGGTGGGTAGTGGCACCGGAATGGCTCCAGTGGAAAGCGTGGCTCAACCGCTAATTTTCGCGAGCCTTCGCGGTCGTCGTCTCACGCTCTTTGGGTGCGAGATGGGTATGCGTGATGCGGTCGTGCCAGCAGAGGGAGTCTTCGTCGAGGAAGAGCCAGGCGTATCCCATACCGAGGGAAGCGGCGGAGAGGAATGAAGCGAGGACGCGCCAGCGGCGGAGGCGGCGGGTGGCGGGGCGTCCGTCGAAGTGAGTCAATTGGAGCCGCGCCAGACGCAAGCCGGGGGTTGTGCCGGAGTGAACTACGAGCAGATATTGGTAGACGGACCAGAATAGAGCCGTGAGCCCCGTTGCGAGGCCGAGGATTTGCAGACGCGGGGGACGAATCGCGGTCAACTTCCAAAAAATGAAGCCGAAGAGCGCGCTGGCGGCGGCAATGATGAGGCCGTCGATTGCGGCGGAGAGGATGCGCCGGGCGAGCGGTGCGCTTTGCAGCGGGATATCGATGCCGGGACGCTTCTGTGTTTCCGGCTGCTGGGCGGGCTCGATGGTGATTCCGCCGAGAGCTGGCGGGGGCGGGATTACGTCTGGAACCTCGAGGATGCGGGGGAGATTACGATCGAATACCGGCTCGGCTAGTTCGTCGAGGGGCGCGGGCGCTGGCGTCCAGGAGCGGGGGAACTCGATGATCTTTGCCGTGGTTGGGGCTGTCGTTGGGGCCGTGGCGGGAGCGGCGGCTGGGAGTGTAGGAGTGGTGGACGACGGAACCGGGTCGTCGGCGGGTAAAACTTCGGGCGTGAGGTCGGCGAGATCGGCGAAGGTATCGAGGGCGAGAGCCTGGTTTGAAGAAGTGGTGATCTGGGGAAACGCCCCATGTCCGGCGAGGGTGTCGCTTACGGGGGCGATGGAATCTTCGCGATCGAAACGCAACAACAGCGACGGATAGCGGGGCGGGCGCGGTTTGCGCCGGGCGTGGTAACGAGTCAGCCGCGAGGCGACCTCCTGACGCCAGTCGGGAGAATCATCGGACTCCGGCTCAGCGCTCTGGCTGCGATTCATGGCCTCGGCACGGGGACGCGGAGTTGGTTTCTCCGCTTCCGGCGTTCCCAGCTCGGCTCGCGGCGTTGCGGCGGGAAACACGCCGTCGCCGTTGACCCAGCGTGAGGGAGCGGCGGAGTGCACGTCGGACGTACAGCGGCAGATGTCACCACAAAGCGGACAGGGCATGAATCGAAGTCTTGCGAAAAGCTTGATCGAAAGCTACTCAGATAACCGCGAAGACGCTGACGGAATCCAAGACTTGAGCGGCTTTTGCCTCGCACGGTGCAGCCGTGCTAAGTTCACCACGGCTGCTGCCGGTGAAGGCTCCGAGCGCTTTTGTCGCGCGCTGCGGAGGAACCTGCTCCGACGGGCTTTTACCTCGTCGATCGTTACCTCGTTGATCTTTGTTTCGACGATCTTTAATTCGACGATCTGTGTTCCAACAATTTGGTTCCGATGACTCTTCGCAAGAGATTCCTTATCACGGCGGCGGGGCTTTGTCACCTTCTTCTCGTGCCGCCATTAGTTACCAGCCAGTTGCCACCGGTGGAAGCGGCCGCCTCAGGCTGGAACGCGCTGGTGGAAAAATCAACGACGGCTCCCGCGACACCGTGTGCGCGAGCGGCCGAGGCGCAGAAAGACAAGGGAGAGGAAGTCGAAACCATTTGCGCCATCCAGCAAGAAGAAGAAGGCCCAGTTTACAAATTGCACGGGGCGGTCGAAATCTACTACCGGACCTACGTGCTGAAAGCGGACGACGCTACGTATAACTCCGACACAAAGGAGACGACTGCGACCGGACACTTCACGCTCGACGGCGGACCGAATGACGACCACATTCGGGCATCGCACGCCACTTACAATCTGGATCTTGAAACCGGGCATTTCTATGATGTGACGGGAACGACCGGGCTGCGTTTTCTGGGCAGCCGCGAGATCCTGACCTCGACCGCTCCGTTCGCCTTTACCGGCAAGGTGGTCGATAAGATCGGGCCCGACCACTACGTGGTGTATGACGGCACCATTACTACGTGCGAGTTGCCGCATCCCAAGTGGGAGTTCGACGCGCGCAAGGTCAGGGTGGATGTGGGCGGCAATGCCCAGATCTACCACAGCACATTCTTGCTGCATGGGCTTCCCATCTTCTGGTTTCCCTATGCGACGCATCCTGTGGATAAAGAATCGCGGCAGTCTGGCTTTTTGATGCCGTCGGTAGCACGGTCTTCCACCAAGGGGAATGTTGTGGGCGATGCTTATTACTGGGCGATCAATCGGATGATGGATGCGACATTGGGCGCCGAGTACTTTTCCCTGCGCGGGTGGTCGCAACGGGGAGAATTTAGGGTTCGGCCGAGCGAGACTTCGTTTGTCGACCTCAATTATTTTGGAGTGATCGACCGCGGCATCGGCTCGCCTCCGATGAAGGAGGGCGGTGAGAATGCGCGTCTGAATGCGGCCGGAAACGTGGATGGCTTTCGCGGCGTGGCTAACATTGACTATCTGAGTTCTTTTCTCTTCCGGCTGGCGTTTAATGAGGTTTTCAGCCAGGCCGTGTATTCGGAGGTAAAGTCGCAGGCTTTTCTCTCGAAGTCTGCTGACGGCATTAGCGTCAACGGTTTTTTGGAACGCTATCAGAACTTCCTGAGCACGACTCCGGGGCAGGTGATCACGATTTCGCACGCTCCGAGTCTTGATTTTTCCGGGGTGGATCAACGGTTGGGAAGCTCGCCGCTCTACTGGTCGTTTGATGCGTCGGGCACGGGCCTGTCTCGCAGCGAGCCGGCGGAGTGCTCGACTTTTGGCGTGTTTCAGTCGTGCACGCCGGCATTTCGCACGGGAAATCTGCTGGGGAGATTCGACGTGAGCCCGGGGGTCTCATTGCCGCTGTTGTTGCGGGGATGGTCGTTGCGTCCGGAACTGACGTTGCATGAAACCTATTACACGGAAAGGCTGGTTGGAGAGAACGGGGAAAACCCGGGGCTGGCGGTGAATGATCCCATCAATCGGCAGGCTCTGGAGACGGCGGTGGAAGTGCGGCCACCGGTGCTAGAGCGCGTTTTCGAGAAGGAATTCCTTGGACGGAAATGGAAGCACGTGATTGAGCCGTTCGCACAATACCGCTTTGTGACCGGGGTGAACAACTTTGCGAACGTTCTGAAGTTCGATGAGCGCGACATCCTGACTGATACGCATGAGGTGGAGTATGGCTTTGTAACGCGCCTCTATGCCAAGCGGACTTCGGCAAAGCCGGAGAATTGCGACCCGGTGATGACGGCGCTCGTGGTGGGCGGGGCTGTTCCGCAGGCGACCATCCCGTGGCAGCATACGAAGGCGCTGGCGAATGCTCCATGCGAGCCCGAGCCGGCGGTGCGCGAGGTTGTGACTTGGGAGCTGGCGCAGAAATACTTTCTGGATCCTACTTTTGGAGGGGCGCTGATTGCCGGGCAGCGTAATGTGTTTACCACCACCGCCGATCTTACCGGGATTGCGTTTCTTACTGAGGCGCGGCACCTTTCGCCGCTGGTCTCGCGGCTGCGGGTTGAGACCAGTTCGCGCACGGATGCGGAGTGGGATTTCGATTACGACTTTCAAGGCAATCGCGTCAATGCGAGTACTCTGCTGGCTAATTATCACGTTGGCCAGGTGACCATCGGGGGGGGCGATGCCATCTTGCAGATACCGGGGCAAAACCTTACCACTTCGTCGGGAGCGGCCGAGCCTGCGCGCTTCAACCAGTTCCGCGCCGCATTGGGATACGGACGCGCCGCCAAGCGAGGTTTTAGTGCGGCCAGCAGTTTTGGCTTTGACGCCGACAACCGGCGACTGCAGTTTGTGACCGCGCAGACTACTTATAACTGGGATTGCTGCGGCGTGACCATGGAATACCGTAGCTACACGGTGGCGAACGTGCAAACGGAGAACTTGTTTCGATTCACGTTTACGCTGGCGAACATCGGCGGGCTGGGTAGCATGCGGCCGCAGGAGCGGCTGTACTGAAGGCAGTGGGCAGTGGCCGGTGGGCAGTGATCAGTGGCAAGTAGAAGCTGCTAACATGAGTTCATCTATGTCCTCGTTTGCGGGAACAGAGCTTGAGGCGAAAGTCGAATTGCTGCGAGCCCAGATGTTAACATTGGGACGGCTACTCGTGGCCTATTCTGGCGGGGTGGATTCGGCGTATCTGGCGTGGGCGGCGCATGAGGTGCTGGGGGATAAGATGCTTGCCGTCATCGCGGACTCTCCCAGTCTGGCGCGGACTCAGCTTGCCGATGCGGTTGCCTTTGCCGGGGAGCAATCGATTCCACTGGAGGTGGTTGCGACTGCGGAGTTCGACCGCCCGGAGTACGTGCGCAACGATGGGCAGCGATGCTTTTTCTGCAAGGACGAACTTTTCAGTCTAATGGAAGAACTGCGCGCGGCGCGGGGCTTCGACGCGATCGCGTACGGCGTCAATTTCGACGATCAGGGGGATTTTCGTCCGGGGCAAAAAGCGGCGCGAGCGCACCATGTTGCGGCGCCTCTGCTGGATGCGGGTCTCACGAAAGATGAAATTCGCGCACTCGCGCGCAGGGCTGGGCTGCGTATCTGGGATAAGCCCGCGTCTGCTTGCCTGTCGTCGCGGATTGAATATGGGCGGTTGGTTACGCGGGAGGCGCTTGAGGCCGTGGAAAAGGGTGAAGACGCGTTGCGCGCGCTGGGCTTCCGGCAGTGCCGGGTGCGACACCACGGCGAGATCGTCCGCATTGAAATCGCGCGTGAGGAGTTGGATCGCGCTCTTGATCCCGCGATGGCTGTGGAGTTCACAACGATCTTCAAAGGACTTGGGTTCAAGTTTGTGACGCTCGATCTGGAAGGCTTCCGTTCGGGATCGATGAACGTTTTGCTGCCGGCGCAGGAATTGGTTCGGCGAACGGGCTGACGATGGACGGTGCCGAGATTGGCGCCGTCAGCGCCTGCAGCGCCTGAAGGCGTATTTCGCAAAGGGGAGCAGCGTCCGGCACGCCGTGAAGAGGTTGCGGAAAAACTCGCCGCGCGTCCAGGGTATGTACCTCAGGCGCTGAAGCGCGGGATCATTTTCAACGACTTAACGGCACGAATGAATTCGTGCCCTTCCCAAACCTGCTCGAACTTGAGTTTTTCCGCAACCTCGTGAAGTGCCCTGATACGAACCTTTCCAAGAGAGAACTGCCGCGACCAGGGGATGGGAGACCTGCGTGGCGTGCGGCGCTGTGAGATAATCAACCTTCAACGCGTGATGTTAAGGCGGTTTTTGGTGACTCTAATTCGACGTTCTTTTCTTCTCCTGCTTATCGTTTGCCTGGGCTGCGTGGCCCAGTCCGCTTCGCCCGATTTAGCCAGGAAAATCGAGCGGCAGGTGCGTTCCTACTACAAAATTCCTCCCGATATTCACGTACTGGTGGGGACGCCTTCGCAGAGTCCCGAATTCCCCAATTATGATTCGGTGGTCGTCACGGTCGAAGAAGGCGAGCGAAAGCAAAACCTTACGTTCGTAGTTTCCAAAGACGGGTCGTCGCTGGTGCGGACGATCAAGTTCGACCTGACCAAGGATCCGTTCGCGGAGACGATGAGAAAGATCGACGTTACCGGGCGGCCCACGCGAGGAGCGAAGGCATCCAAGGTTGTGGTGGTGAGTTTCGACGATTTCGAGTGCCCGTTCTGCTCGCGCATGCACCAGACATTATTTCCGGAGATCCTGAAAGAGTACGGCGATCGCGTGACCTTCATTTACAAGGATTACCCTATGGAGATGCATCCCTGGGCGATGCACGCCGCGGTGGACGCGAATTGTCTGGCGGCGCAGAACGTCGACGCTTATTGGGATCTTGCGGATTATATCCACGCCAACCAGCAAGAAGTGAACAATGAAAAGACGCCGGGGGCGCGGCTGGAAGAGCTGGACAAGCTGACGATGCTGCAAGGGCAGAAACACAATCTTGACGTGGTGAAGTTGCAGTCCTGCATAAAGGCGCAGGACGAGACGGCGGTTAAAGCGTCGCTGAAAGACGGGGATGACATAGGAGTGGATGCCACGCCCACCCTGTTCATCAACGGGCAGAAAATTGACGGCGCGGTACCGATCAGCCAGGTGCGTGCCGCGCTGGACAATGCCTTGAAGGATGCGAATCTTCCCGTGCCTCAGCACCTGGGCGCCGTGGCGGCACCAGCTTCCAAGTGAGAGCGGCGAGGCGGAGAGATGCGTCATTGAAGCCGTGGTTCAATCCAAACGCGCTGCGGTCCTTCAGAGCGGGAGACAAACCTTGAAAAGAAACGCAGGATTAGCGCGGCTGGCGGCACTGCTGGCTGCCGCGGTTGCGCTGGCGGGGCTGTTGGGCTGTAAATCACCGGTGAGCGGCGATGTAATGGCCACTGTGGATGGCCGCAAGATTTTCCGCTCGGATGTCGACAAGTATTACGACAATCAGGTGGCCAGCGCCCAGCAAGCGCCGGTTGGAGAGCAAGCTACCATTCTCCGGCTGAATATTCTGCGGCAGTTGATCGACGACGAAATGGTGATGCGGCGGGCGGAAAAGCTCGGCTTGCTGGCTACGGAAGAGGAAGTCGACCGCAAGCTGAACGAGATCAAGTCACCTTACACGCAGGAAGAATTCGATCAGCGGCTGAAAGAAAAAAAGATCACGCTGGAAGACTTCAAGCGGGATATACGGCGATCCATCACCGTGGACAAGGTGATGAACAAGGAAGTGTCTTCGAAGATCAACGTAACCGACCAGGACATCGTCGACTACTTTACGGCGCACAAGTCGGAATTCAATCTGATCGAGCCGCAGTACCACCTGGCGCAGATCATTGTGACTCCCGCACCGAACGCGCAAGTACACAATCAAAATAACAAGGCGCAGAACGACGCCGATGCCCGCAAGAAGATCCAGATGATTTCGAACCGGCTGGACAGCGGCGACGACTTCGGCACGCTGGCCATGAATTATTCGGAGGATCCGGACACTTCCGGCAACGGGGGCGACCTGGGGACCGTTCCCGAATCCTCGCTGCGCAACATTGACCCGGGCACCCGCGACGCGGTCATGAAGCTCAAACCCGGACAATACAGTGCAATCGTTTCGCTTGTCGATCCCGTGACCAAGCACACCGGCTTCCGCATCGTAAAGCTGGTGTCGAAGGAGCCCGCGGGGCAACGGGACTTGTCCGATCCGCGGGTGCAGCAGGCGATTCGTTCGCAGCTGCACGACCGGCGTGAGCAGCTGCTGAAGGCGGCGTATTACGAAGTGCTGCGCGATTCCGCCAAGGTGGAGAACTACTACGCCAAGAAGATTCTGGATACCAACGGATTGACGAAGTAGGTAAATGGTGCAGTTTTTGATAAGGAAGCGAGCCAAACGCGCAATTATTGTGTCGCAAAGAGCGCCCTTCGGCGCGCTTCGCTTGCTCAGGGCAGGCTCAAAGACACATCGCGCGGCTCGCCCAGATCCTTCGCCGCGCAAAGAACGCTTGCTCAGGATGACAACCACCACTGCAACGAAGTAAGAGATCACTCCACGATCGCGAGGACGTCGCCGGCGTTTACGGCCGCGCCTTCGCCGACTAGAATTTTCTGGACAATTCCGCGCTTCGGCGACTTGATCTCGTTTTGCATCTTCATCGCCTCTACGACGGCAATGCCGGCGCCAGCTTCAATTTTGTCTCCTTCTCGGACTAACAGGCGCACAACTTTCCCGGGCATGGGAGCGACGATCTTTCTGGGAGCGCGATCGTCCCCGGCGCGATTGCGGCCGCGCAAAGAGCGGGGATCGCGAACTTCGGCGGCGAAGCGCTCGCTTCCCACCCATACGTAAAAATCGTTCGCCACGCGCTCAGATTTCACTTCGTATGCCAGGTTCCCGATGCGCAGGGAGAGCACATCGGGGCGAGCGAGAACGGCATCGACCTCAATTTCCTGGCCGTCGAGGCGGCAAGACCAGCGGCCGCCAGCGCGGTCGAGGTCGAGCCGGTAGTGCTTGCCGTCGATGGTTACGTCGTAGAGCATAAAAGCAGTGGCCAGGGGTCAGTGATCAGTGGCCAGTTCCTTGAATCGCAGACTGCGTCATCGCAGAGCTTCACGGCGGCTCGCGCTCTTCCAGTTGGAATCTGCTTTTCCATCTGAACGCGAGCGGCTGTCTGCCGTGTTGTTGCCTTCGATTGTGGTTGTCGAGCTTAACGTGGTGAACATGGCCGCGGCAATGGCTGCTACTTCTGCTGATCTTGAATCGACCCGGCGGTCCTCGTTGCGCTTCAGCAGGCGATCGAGGAATCCGGTATCGAGCTTGGCGGCGCGGAAATCTGGATCGCGCAGGATACGACGAAATAATGGAATATTTGTCTTGATTCCGCCGACAAAATATTCGTTCAGGGCTCGCGTGAGGTGCGCGATGGTTTGCTCGCGGTCGGTACCGTAGCCGATCAATTTGGCCAGCAGAGGATCGTAGTCAATGGGTACGGTCCAGTCTTCGTACATGCCGCTATCGCAGCGGATGCCGGGGCCTGAGGGCGCCAGCAGAAGGGTGATCTTTCCGGGGCTGGGAAAATAATTGTTGTCGGGGTCTTCGGCGTAGATGCGGCACTCGATGGCGTGACCGCGGAGGCGCACGTCGTCTTGCATGAAGGGCAGTTTTTCTCCGGCGGCAATGCGAATCTGCAGGTGGACCAGGTCGAGGCCGGTGACGAGTTCAGTCACGGGGTGCTCTACCTGCAAGCGAGTGTTCATCTCCAGAAAATAAAAATTATTGTTCTGATCGACCAGGAATTCGATCGTGCCGGCGTTGGTATAGGCTGCGGCTTGCGCGACGCGGACGGCAACTTCGCCCATGCGGCGGCGCATGTCTTCGTCGACGATGGGTGACGGGGCCTCTTCGAGGACTTTTTGATGGCGGCGCTGGAGGGAGCACTCGCGTTCGCCGAGGTAGACGGTGTTGCCGTGCTCATCGGCGAGCACTTGCACTTCGATGTGCCGCGGATTGACGATCGCCTTCTCGATATAAACTTCGCTGTCGCCGAAGGAGCGTTCGGCTTCGCTGCGGGCCGCTTCGAGAGAAGACTTCAGTTCCCCCGGAGCGTGCACCAGCCGCATGCCTTTGCCTCCGCCTCCGGCTGCGGCTTTCAGCATTATGGGATAGCCGATTTTGGCGGCCACTTGTTCGACTGCCTCGAGTGACTCGACTCCGCGGGATGTGCCGGGCACGAAGGGAACGCCAGCTTTCTCCATGGCCTGGCGGGCGCGAGTCTTCGATCCCATGGCTTGCATGGCGGCGGCGGTGGGGCCGATGAACTTCACTCCCGCATCAACGCAGGCCTGGGCGAACGTTGCGTTCTCGGAGAGGAATCCGTAACCGGGATGAATGGCGTCGGCGCCGGAGCGTCTGGCGACATCGAGAATCTTAGGAATGTTGAGATAGGATTCGCTAGCTGCCGCTGGGCCGATAGGATAAGCCTCGTCGGCTTTGCGGACGTGCAACGAGGCGCGATCCATGTCAGAGTAGACGACGACTGCGGCGATCCCCATTTCGTGGCAGGCGCGGATGACGCGGACCGCGATCTCACCGCGATTGGCTATGAGGATTTTCTTGAACATGCTTGCTTGGCACCACTCCGATGAACCCAGGATTTTACAGGAGATTCCAGGCAAGGAGCATCGTTTCGGTCTTGAACTATAGCACTCGGTGCTATAGAATGAATGAGGATGAGCTGTGCGGATTTTTAAGTCCAGGTGGTTTCAGCGCTTCGTCCGTAAGGAGGGGATTGCAGATGCCGTCTTATGTGACGCTGTTGCTCGGGCCGAAAAGGGCCAGATCGACGCCGATCTTGGCGGTGGGGTCATCAAACAGCGGATCGCCCGACCGGGGCAGGGAAAATCGAAGGGCTACCGAACGATTATTTTTTTCAGGCGCGGAGTCAGAGCGTTCTTCGTGTACGGGTTCGCCAAGAGCCAGCGAGCGAACATTGATGACGACGAGAAAGAAAAGTACAAGGAAGCAGCGAAGCACGTCTTGGCGTTAACCGAGAAGCACCTCGCGGAACTGTTGAAGAGAGGCGACTTTGTGGAGGTGAAAGCGAATGAGCAAGAAATATCGAAGTGATGCGATGGCCGCTATCCACGAAACCATGCAGGCCTTTCGCGAGGTCGGGGCCATCGACAAAAAGACGATGCGGAGTTTCGATGAGGCCTGCCTCACGCCGATCCGGCCATTGAAACCGAAAGAGATCAAGGCGATCCGAGAGAGAGAGCACGTCAGCCAAAGCGTGTTTGCCAACTACCTGAACGTGACGAGCAGTCTGGTCAGCAAGTGGGAGCGCGGCGAAAAGCGGCCTTCTGGACCGTCGCTCAAGCTGCTCTCGCTGGTGGAGAAGAATGGGCTGGCGGTAGTGAGCTAGTTGCGAGGTTGGCAGGACAAGACGAACATTCAGCATTCATCGATGTTCTTCACTCGGGCGGGACTCGAGAAAAACTCACTGCGAACGGGGCCGCGGCATCGCGGCCTGCTCTTGCCCACCGTGCGCGGCTGGTAAATCGGTAGCGAATCAGGGTCCAGATGGCGAGCCAGCCATCGGAGTGGCGAATTTTCTTGCCTTCGCCGGCGGAGCGCGGGGTGTAGGAGACTGGAACTTCGGCGATTTTTTCACCCACGCGACAGAGTTTGGCGGTGACCTCGGGGCAGAATTCGAAGCGGCAGCATTGCAAGTCGATTTGCGATAGCAGCGAGCGGCGGAAGACTTTGTAGCAGGTGGCTTCGTCGTGGATGCCTGCGCCGTAGAGGAAGTTGGTGAGATGAGTCAGGAGCTTTGCGCCGAGGAAGAACCGCAGGCCGCGCTCGGGGCGGTCGGGGCGCACGCCATAGACCACGTTGGCGTGGCCCTGCATGAGCGGGAGCAGCAGCGCGGGATAATCCTGGGGATCGTATTCGAGATCGGAATCCTGAATCAGAATATATTCGCCACGGGCGTAGGCGAGCGCGGTGCGGATGGCTGCTCCTTTGCCGCAATTTTTTTCATGGAAGACGACGGTGACGTCGTCCGCGAGAGGGATGGATTGAAGCTTTTCGCGGGTGCCGTCGGTCGAAGCATCGTCTACGATGATGATTTCCTTCCTGACTGGCGAGGCGTGGATGGCCTGGAGAAGTTCATCGACGTGCGCGAGCTCGTTGTAGACGGGAACGATTACGGACACGCATCCCGACCAGCGGCCGCTGGCTGGTGTGGCGATGCGGTTATGGGATGAGGCCTCTGCGGACGCGACGGTCATTATTTCGAAACCCAATTCGAAACCCAATTCGAAACCCAATTCAAAATAGTATCATTCCGGAATCCGCGCGCGAGGACGATTCGCGCGGGCGCAGCGCTTGAACAGAGTGCTGAAAAACTCGGACGCGCCGACGCGGCGCCTGAAGGCGCTGCTGAAAACGCAGCATTTGCGGTATGCCTGAAGGCATACCCTGATACGAACCGTGCGTTTTTCAGCAAACTGTGAAGGTGCGATTGAAATGCAGCACTTGTGGTACGCCTGAAGGCGTACCCTGATACGAACCGTGAGTGTTTCGGCAAACTGTAAGGCCGCATCGATTTTGCGCGACTTAAGGCACACGAGTAACTCGTGCCTTCCCGTTCATGCTGAAATCAGCATTGTCTCGGCGGCGTTACGCGGGAGATCCCTCGCTCCGCCTGAAAAACGGCTGCACTCGGGATGACACCGGCGCTGCTGGGCAGGTCTTATTTCGGCTGGTCCATCGTAATGCCTTGCGCTCCGGGCTGCTTTTCAGATTTGATTTTCTTGGTGAGCAGAGTCTGGTCGACCCAGTGGTCGGCGGTTTTGAGATCTTCCTGGCGGGTGGCGAGGTCGTCGCATTCCACGTCGGCCTTTTCGCGGTACATCAGATTCATGTAGGCCATCGCGTCGTCGTAGTCGGGACGGAGTTGGATGGCCTTGTTCAGGCTCTCGATACCTTCCTGAATCAGGGGCCAATTCTTTTCTTTCAATTCGGCGCAGGCCTTTTTCTCGTCTTTGTTCTTGGGATTCAGGTTCTCATCCGGCTTCAAGCCGAGTTTGGCGCGCTCTTCCATACGGGGCTGGTAGCAGGCCGTCCAGTCGATGACGCCGACGGAGTAATAGGGCTCGGGATCGTTGGGATCGATATCGGCGGCCAGGCGGTAATACTTCTTGGCGTCGTCAAATTTCTTCATGTTCAAGTAGAGGTAGGCGATTCCCTTGGCGGCATTTACTTTCTGATCGCGCGCGGGATTCATGTCGAGCACGCGCTTGTATTGCTCGATGGCCTGCTCCGCCATTTGATTGTTATCCGGCGTGTCGGCGCCCGGAATGTATTGCTGAGCGAAGGCAGTGGCCAGGTACATCTTGGCGTTGATGAGACTGGGATCCAATGCGACGCTCTGCTGGAAATGGTCGATCGCCTCTTCATACTTGGCGTTCTTGTAAGCGGTGACACCCTTGTTGAGCTGGTCGCGGGCGCGCAGCTTGCTGCAACTCACGGAGGAGAGAATCGCCAGCGTCGCGGCTGCCAGCGTTAAGAGGCGTATGTGTTTATTCATTGCTGTATAAGTCTCCCTTGCCACAGCATCCTAGGCCCAGAGACAGCTAATTGACAAGCGCTGGCCGAGCATTCTTTTGGCAGAAGCGGCACAGGAACCTTGGCTCCCGTGCGCGGGCAGATATGATGCGCGACCTTCCGGGCGCTTAATTAATTCCCTGGGCGTGCTTTTAGCCGCCCGCCTCGATCTTTGCGGTAATCAGACCGACTTTGTCCACGCCCGCGGCGTGCGCGATGTCGATTACATTGGCCACGTCGGCGAAGGGAACGGCGTCGTCCCCTTTGACGAACATGACTTTCTCGGCGCGGGTTTTGTAGATATCGGCCAGACGCCCCTGCAGGTTATCCCAAGTGGCATCTTCCTGATTGATCTTCAAGCCGGGATCCTGACCGGCGCCGCGATCGATCAACTGCACGACGATGGTGCGGTCGGGCGTATTGTTCTTGGGCGCATTGGGCGGAGGCGGCTGAGGAACCAGCGCATCCAAGCCCTTGGGCGTCAAAGGCGTGATCACCATAAAGATGATGAGCAACACCAGCAGCACGTCAATCAGCGGAGTGACGTTGATGTTTGCACTCTGGCCTCCGCTGGGGCCAACGGCCATACTCATAGTCGATCTCCTCTTAATCTCACTCGCTTCATTGTCCACTCGCCGGAGCGGCCGGCGGAGCGTTTGGAGTGCTCTTCCTCTGGTCGGTGAGCAAGCCGAGATCATCCACGCCAGCGGCGCGCACGGCGTCCACGACCTGGACGACATTACCGAAGTGGGCGCGGGCATCCGCCTTGAGGTAGACCTCTTTGTTGGTGCGATTGGTCAGGCGATCTTTAACCTTGCCGGTCAAACTGTCGACTGGGACTTTGTCGGAGCCGAAGTAGACGGTACCATCGCGCATCACCGAAACCAGCAGTGCATCTTCTTTATCCGCGTCCTGCATGGGCGTCGGATTATTTACCTTGGCCATGTCAACGCTGATGCCCTTCTGCAACATGGGCGTGATGACCATGAAGATGATCAGCAGCACCAACATCACGTCCACCATAGGGGTGACGTTGATGTCAGAGTTGACGTTGGCTCCTTCGTTTCGTTTCGCTAATGACATAATTTCTCCGTATGGCAGTGGCCAGTTGCCAGTTGCCAGTAAAACCTTGCGGCGCCCAGGTTGGGAAGGCTGGCGCCGGGAATGCTCCCGGCGCCGGATCGCAACTCATGCGGACTTGCAGAGCAAACTTCCGGATCCCAACCTAATTTAGGACCGGCGAACGTCGCGCCGCTTCAGGAAGTAATCGATCAGCTCGCTCGACGAATTGTCCATCTCCACATCGAACGCTTCCACGCGGCCGGTGAGGTAGTTGAACATCATGACGGCGGGGATGGCCACCAGCAGCCCGAAAGCTGTGGTCACCAGTGCCTCCGAAATGCCGCCTGCGACAGCGCCGAGACCGGTGGCCTTCTGTTCCGAAATACCTTTGAAGGCGTTCAGAATGCCCATCACGGTGCCGAACAGACCCACGAACGGGGCGGTCGAACCGATGGTGGCCAAGCCGCCGAGACCCCGCTTGAGTTCGGCGTGGACGATGGCTTCGGTGCGCTCCAGAGCGCGCTTGGAGGCTTCGATGGTTTCGCCGGGGATGGCGCCGGGGCTATCCTGGTGAGCCTTGAATTCCATGAGGCCGGCGGTAACAACCTTGGCCAGATGGCTCTTTTTGTTGCGCTCGGCAACCTTGATGGCCTCGTCGATGCGGCCATCGCGCAAGGCTCCGGCGACTGCGGGAGCGAAGGCGCGAGACTGCTTGCGGGCTGCGCTGTATGCCATGGCGCGGTCAATCATGACGCCGATCGACCAGCCGGACATGATGAACAGGATGATGACCACGATCTTCGCGATGATACCCATCTGCTTCCATAGCGAGATCGGATCCCAACCCACTGCGCCACCCTCCTGCACAATCCAGGCGGCTACCCTAGGCACGTGACTGATAACAGCTGTTGCTACATTAGCTAACATGAGTTGCATTCCCTCCTCGGAACTTCCTAGACTTTGATGCTAGAACTGTACGCACTGCGGGCCTAAACGCGGGAAATAGATCGCCCGGTCCGCATCCAGCCTGAGTCGCGTGTACCTGAAAATGAGAGGTGTAGCGACCGCAGCCCCGCTAAAAATAGGGGCTCTCCCGGCCACCGTCTTCGGTAGGAGGGGAGGGCCATCCTGCTTATACTTATACTTCTCTAACCTTGCTGCTTCACTTCCGCCCGGACTAGCTTCCGGCGAGAGTAAAGTTGACCTGAATCTCGGTATCGACCTCGACCGGCTCGCCGTTCAACAGATAAGGCTTGTACCGCCATTGCTTTACCGCTTCGATGGCCGCAGGAGCCAGCATGGGATGCCCGCTGACCAACGTGAGGTTTTCGATCGCGCCATCCTTGCCGATTACCGCATGCAGGACGACTGTTCCCTGAATGCGGGCCTGCCGCGCCAGAGGTGGGTAAGCCGGCTGCTGGAACTTTATCCGCAAACCCTGGGAGACGCCAGAGGAAACGCGCACGCGTTGTGGAGTCGCGACCTTGGGCACGGCGACGGGCGTGGAACTGATGATTCCGCCGATTACGCCGCCCATCTGGCCGCCGGGAATGCCTCCTGGGACGCCACCGACGACGCCCGCGGATGCCATTGCCGGAGGGGCTTCGTCTTCTTTGATCATCTGAACTTTCTGAGGAATCTTGGTGGGGGTGCGCAGTTCGCCGTTCACGATATCGGTCTGGACTTGCTTCACCACATGCACTGGAGCAGCGGCGGGAGGCGGCGGTGGTGGTGGTGGCGGGGGCGCAACGAGGAAGGTCATTAATTGTTGCTTAGGCAGGGCATCGGTAAAGATGAGGGGGAGGAGAACCATGAAGCCGATCAGAGCTATCTCAAGAATGATAGCGAAGGTCGTGGTCCGTCCCCGCTTGGTCTTTAACCTGCCACCGGATTCAAGAAGGCTGTCTTCAAACATAGATATTCTCCCTACACAGAGCCTACGTAAGCTTAGACACCGACTGCGTCGCCTTTGCTCCCGCGATGAACTCGCTCAACCAGCCTGCCTATGCAGCCCGCAGGAGTTCGCCGCACGCTCCCAACTGCCTGCAAACAAAAGCTCAACAAGAATCACCAGCGGGAGCTCATCTTACGCGCGCGGGCATCGCGGTGGGCCGCTTGCCCTTGCTGACCCGCCAATCCTGGTAAGCCACCAGAATGGGAGCTGCGATCGCGATCGACGAATACGTCCCGATCAGGATGCCAATCACCAGCGCGAGGCTGAAACCATGAAGCACCTCGCCGCCGAATAAAAAGAGTGCGAGTACGGTAAGGAAGGTTAGGCCTGCTGTCAAGATCGTTCGACTCAAAGTCTGATTAATGCTTCGGTTGACGATATCCGACAGTTTCTCCCGCCGCATGAGTTTAATGTTTTCCCGGATACGGTCAAATACCACGATGGTGTCGTTATTAGAGTAACCAATCAAGGTGAGGATAGCGGCGATCACGGTAAGGGAGATGTCCGTCTTGGTGAGCGAAAAGAAGCCTACAGTGATGAGCGTATCGTGAAACACCGTGACCACGGCTGCGACACCGTAAATCCACTCAAAACGGAAGCCGAGGTAGACCAGCATTCCGGCGAGGGAATAAACCGTCGCCCACATGGCCTGCTTGCGCAACTGCGCGCCTACCTGGGGCCCGACGATCTCCACGTTACGCACGCCAAAATCCGAGAGAAAGAAACCATCGGCGAGAGAAGCTACCGCAGCGGGATCAACCGGTCCTTTAAGCTGATCGAGGGAACTTAGGACGCCGCCGTAGACTTTGTCCCGGGTATCGACGATGGCCTGGGCCTGCTGACCATATTTCTGATCGGCATCGGAACCCAGGTGCATGGGGTCTTTATCCATCAGGTAATTCTTGATGGTCAAAACGCTGGAGTTGTTCAGATCCTGCTTGCCGGCTGGAGAGTTCGACTCGAGGGTGTTGATGATTCGAAGCTTGCCCTGGTCGAGAGCTTTTTCGCTGGTTTCCTGAACGTCGAGATCGATCAAAACCTCATTGTCAGAAACCGGGCCGTAACGCTGGATTTTGGCATCGTGCAAGCCGGCGTGATCCATGGCGGCGCGCAGGGCGTTATCGTTGGGAGTGTGCGAGAACTTTACGTAGACCAGCGTGCCACCACGGAAGTCGACGCCGTACGGGATGTGGTGCCAGAACAACATGGAAAATACGCCCGCCACACTGAATACGAGGGAAAAGGCGAGAAAATACCACTTTTTCCCAAGAAAATCTATGTTTGGACTGCGAAAGAACTCCACCAGGCTGACCTCTTATCCGATTTATGAAGAAATTTTGTAATTTTGTAATTTGGCAATTTTGTAATTGAAAACCAAAAGCATCGAGCGCCGGTTTCAAATTACCAAATTACTAAATCACCCAATTTCCAAATTTCCCTAAATGCTCAATGCTTCGCCGCGCTGTTTGCGGCTCAGGATCCAGTCGAAAATTAGCCGCGACACAAACACGGCGGTGAACAGATTTGCCAGCAAACCGAATGTCAACGTGGTGGCGAAGCCGCGCACCGGGCCCGTGCCGAAGATGAACAGGATCGCCGCCGAGACGATGGTCGTGACGTGCGTATCGACGATCGTGATCCAGGCGTGACTGAAACCCTGATCCACGGCCGAAGGCGGCGTCTTGCCGTTGCGCAGCTCTTCGCGGATGCGCTCGAAAATCAGGACGTTCGAATCCACGCCCATGCCGACGGTAAGGATCACGCCGGCGATTCCCGGCAGCGTCAAAACCGCTTCGAAGTAGCCCATGAAGCCGAGCAGGATGATCAAGTTCAGCAGGAGGGCGACGTCGGCATTGATGCCAGCGCCGCGATAGTAAACCAGCATGAAGATGAGCACAGCCGCCATGCCGATGATTGCGGCCAGCACGCCGTGACGAATGGAATCGGTGCCGAGCGAGGGGCCGACGGTGCGCTCTTCGAGGTACTTGATGCCTGCCGGCAAGGCGCCCGAGCGCAGGATCATCGACAGGTCTTTGGCCTGCTGGTCGTTCATGCTGCCGCCGCTGATCTCGCCGGTGTCACGGATCGCTTCCTTGATGTTGGCGACTTCCTGCACCTTGTTGTCGAGGACCACACCCAAACTGTCGCCCACGTGGGCGGAGGTGAAGTTGTAGAAGCGCTGGCCGCCCTCGGTAGTTAACTCGAAGCGGACGTTGGGCTGGCCATTCTGATCGGTGCTGGGCTGGGCATCGCGCAGGTCCTTGCCTCGAACCGCGGAAACACGCGATACCAGGTACCACGCCTGTTCACTGGAAGGAGTTCCGGGGGCGCCATGACCGGGCAGGAGGATCGCGTCCGGAGGCAAAACTCCGCCCTTATCCTGCAGGGCAGCTTGCTCGCTGGCAAAAGGTCCGCCCAATACTTGCTTGATTTCGAGCATGGCGGTGGACTGGATAATGTCTTTTACGCGGCCGGGATCGTCCACGCCGGGCAGTTGCACCAGAATCTGGTATTGCCCGAGGCCGTGCTCCTGAATTGTGGGCTCGCTGACGCCCAGGGCATCGATGCGGTTGCGGATGGTTTCGATTGCCTGGGTCACGGCCTTGTTCTTCAGGTCGGTGAGCATGGCCGGCTTCATGGTAAGAACCCAGGTGTTATCCGCGCCGGAGTTCAGATCGTACTCAGGCAGACGGTCGTTGAGGATTTCCAACAGATCTTTGCGGGCATCTGGAGGGGTGCCCTTCAGGACAACGCGATCGGGATTGTTCGAGGGATCGGGCTTGGAAATGTCAGCGAAGGCAATCTTGCGCTTATTGAGATCCTGTTTGAGGATCTCGATGGCGTTGTCGGAATCGACGCTAACGGCGTCGTTAACCTGCACCTGGAGGATCAAGTGGGTCCCGCCGCGCAAATCCAATCCGAGATGAATTCGGTTTTGCAGGGCGGAGACCACGCCCTGACCGGAAAAACTTTGCGGAATGCCGAATATGCCATAGAGAAAGACGAGCAGGCATCCGACGCTGACTAGAAATCTCCAGAGAAAATTCTTATTCATAAAAAGACAGACCGTTCGTTTATGCCGCGACTATTTGGTTTTTGTCTCTTCCTCCGCGGTCGTGACCTGGGTCACGGAGGCTTTGGTCACTTCCAGGCGCAGATTATCCGGAGGCACGCGCAGATGGACCGAATCATCTTTCAGGGCCACGATAGTTCCGCGCAAGCCGCCGCTGGTGACTACTTTGTCGCCGGTCTTGAGCGAATCCAGCATGGCCGTCCATTTTTTCTGGCGGCGCTGCTGGGGAAGAATCAGCAAAAAGTAAAAGATCGCAAAAATGAAAATGAGCGGGGCGACGCTCAACCATCCCATCCCGCCACCGGCCTGCATCGCTAACCAGAATTGCATATTCATCGAACTGTATTCACCAGGTTATTTTATCCGGACTTCGTCTATTGAGCTTCGCCCGAAATCCGCGAACAACTGCCCATACCTACAAGCGCCGCAGGCCTGTCATTTCACGACTGGAGTGCAGATCGATTCGGCCGGATCATTTACTGCTCAGGCTTGAATCCGGGGAACGTCCCAGGCAGCTCGTCCCGGGCAGATCGTCCCAGTCAGGTCTACGGATACGGCAAGACCTGACCCTAGAGAAAACGGGACTCTTCCCCAAGTCGAATAGAATGACGCACCCGCCGCATAGTGTCAAGATAGAAACTCAGGTTATGCAGGGTGTTCAAGACCTGAGCCAACACTTCATTCGAAGCATAAAGATGCCTGAGATAGGCCCGCGAATAGCGCTGGCAAACCCGGCAGCCGCAATTGGGATCGAGCGGACCTGCGTCCCTAGTATAGCGCGCCTGCTTGATGGAGATCCTTCCTTCGGAGGTAAAGAGCAGGCCGTGGCGAGCGGCGCGGGTGGGGAGGACGCAATCCATCATATCGACGCCGAGGCTGGCGTACTCGACAATCTCTTCGGGCGTGCCCACCCCCATCAGGTAGCGGGGCTTGTCGGCGGGTAGGTGCTCGAGCGTGGCTTCGACTACTTCGCGGGTGCGGGCGCGGGGTTCGCCTACGCTGAGGCCTCCGATGGCGTAGCCGGGAAAGCCGATTTCGATGGTGCGCAGGGCAGATTCTCTTCGCAGATCGAGATCCATTCCGCCTTGGACTATGCCGAAGAGGGACTGATAGCAGGGGCCAGTGGTCAGGGGCCAGTGGTCAGTAACTACCTTGTCGTTCGGAGCGAAGTTCGGAGCGAAGTGGGGAATCTCGGTTTGCCGGGCACTGGCCACTGGCCACTGGCCACTGCTCCACGGCACTTCGTGCTTGTGGTCTTCAAAATACTTTTTGCTGCGCGCGGCCCAGCGCAGGGTTAATTCCATGGAAGCTTTTGTGCGGGAGTGGTCGGCGGGATACTCCGTGCATTCGTCGAACGCCATGATGATGTCGGCGCCGAGGCCGATCTGCGCCGCCATGGAATTTTCCGGGCTGAAGAAGTGCGAGGAGCCATCGAGGTGCGAGCGAAACGTAACGCCCTCTTCGGTGACTTTGCGAAGCTCGTTCAGGCTGAAAACCTGGAAGCCGCCGGAATCGGTGAGGATGGCGCGGGGCCACGCCATGAAGCCGTGCAGGCCGCCAAGGTTGCGGACGGTTTCGACTCCGGGGCGCAGGTAAAGGTGATAGGTGTTGCCGAGAAGAATCTGGACGCCGAGTTCTTCGAGAACGTCCTGAGGCACGGCTTTGACCGAGGCGACTGTGCCGACGGGCATGAAGACGGGGGTTTCGATCTCGGCGTGGGGCGTGATGAGGCGGCCAACGCGGGCAGCGGCTTTTCGGGCTTCGATGCGGAACTCGACGGGCATTGTGTTTGCCGATTGTAGCAATGCGGCAGTGGCTCGTGGTCAGTTGCCAGGGGTCAGTGACCTGTGGCCAGCAAAGTCAGGAGCTCGCTTTGGATGCGGCCGTTCTCTACGATCAATTTGCCAACGCTGACGGGAAGTTTGAAGCGACGGGGACCGGCGCTGCCGGGATTGAAATAGAGGACTCCGTCGCGCGTCTCTTGATTTGGGATGTGACTGTGGCCGCTGACCACAACTGCGAAGCCGGCGGCTCTGGGATTGAGGTCCAATTTTGCCAGATCGTGGAGGACGTAGATCGAGAGGCCGCCTGCTTCAAGCACCTCGACTTCGGGCAGCTTGCGAGACCACGGAGCTTTGTCGATGTTGCCACGTATGGCGGTGACGGGAGCAATCGCGGAGAGAGCTGGGAGGATTTCTGGAGAGCCGATGTCGCCGGCGTGGATGATGCGCTGCGATCCGCGCAAGGCTTCGATGGCTTCGGGGCGAAGCAGGCCGTGAGTGTCGGAGATGACGCCGATGATAAGCAGTTCTCAGTTCTCAGTTCTCAGTTCTCAGTTCTCAGTTCTCAGTTCTCAGTTCTCAGTTCTCAGTTCTCAGTTCTCAGTTCCTGAGCCCGGCCAACGGTGCCGCGGCCGATTTCCTGGATGTCGTCGCGCGCGGTCACTCGGAGGGTATAGAAGCGGCCGTCGAAGGACTCCAGTTCGGCTTCGGCCACGATGTGAGCGCCGATGCCGCTGGCGGCGCGGTGCTGGATGTTGATCGAAGTCCCGACTGAAATTTCGTCGCCTTCGCAGTAGGGGTGAAGGGCATGAAAGGCGGCGGTTTCCATCAGGCGGATCATGTCGGGCGTGGAATAGACTGGCGGCAACTCGGCGTGGTGCGCGGTGAGCACGTGTTTGAACTCGACGGTCTCGCGGGCTTCGCCGCGGGAGCCGATAGGAATTTGTTTGGCCATGGTTCGAGAGAGACCTGTCTGATACCGATGATTCTACCGAGCAATCGGCGACGGAAGCTCGCACCTCGCCAGGGCTATGGGTGACTCGGTCTTCCGGCGGCGTCAGGGCCCATCATCGCACTGCGCTTCAGGAATGATCCACTACTATACGGACGAGTTCGAATATACGGACGAGTTCGAAGGTCGGCAAGGAGGGAGTCAGCAGAGAGAGCGCGGGGCGAGCCAATAATCGCTGCTCGAGGCCGGCTGGGAACTAGCGCCAAGCAAGAGTCTTCATCGTGGCGGAGTTGGAGCGACCGAATTCACTACAGTCAGCGCTTACAGGCTGATCACCGAGGAGATTAGGATTTCGCTCATCTGCTCGACCGTGATGACATCGCCGATAAAGCCCGCGCCCGCCGCGACTGCCGCCGGAGCCGCGTTCTGCCAGGAATATGCCAGTTCGTTTCCTTCAACATGCGGCAGAAAACTGCCATTGGCTTGTCCATGACACGAAATTACCGCATTCGTGGCATCGAAACCTGCTTGCACAAACCTGTCCGCGGCTCGATTCAGGAGAGTGAAGCTGTCCAGCCCTCCCTCGGAATAAGCCAGCCCCGCAACCGGCTCCAATCCCCGATTGATGTTGCTTGCGGATTGCGCGACCAAAGTCTTCAGAGCAAGCCATCTCTCAGGGCCGCGGGTTTCAGCTACTTTGGCATCATGGAACGATTTCCGTGCGGCCTGTTCACCACGGTCCTGTTGCTCCTGCATGGAATCGTGCATCTTCTTAACGAAGTTGGCGCTTGCAATATCGTCTTTCATAGATCGTCTCTCTAAAGAGCTTGTCGGCAGAATCCGAAGCAGACTTCAACGCACAAGTGGATGAGAACACTCTCAGAACCAAGAAACAGATCAATTACTCTAAGGAGGACGCTGAAACTGGGACTGCCGTCTCATTCATGCCGCTAAGTTGTTAGAATGAACGGCAGGATCGCTGCAGACCTTGGTTTTCTGTGGTCTCTTCTCGATGCAGTTCACGGAACAATTCGATGTAGTCGTGGTCGGCGCGGGACATGCCGGATGCGAGGCTGCGATGGCTGCGGCGCGCATGGGACTGAAGACCGGGTTGTACACGCTGAACGTCGACTTGATTGCGCAGATGTCGTGCAATCCTGCAGTGGGCGGCATCGCCAAGGGGCACCTGGTTCGCGAAGTGGACGCGCTCGGCGGCATTATGGGCGAGATTACCGATGCGGTCGGCATCCAGTTTCGCCTGCTGAATACTTCGCGGGGGCCGGCAGTGTGGTCGCCGCGGGCACAGTGCGATAAGCAGGCTTACCGGCTGAAGATGCGCGAGGTGCTGGAGTCGCAGGCGAATCTTAAGATCAAGCAGGCGGAAGTGGCGGAGCTGATTATGGAGAGTTCTCAGTTCTCAGTTCTCAGTTCTCAGCCCCACGGAAATCGTGATTTTACTGAGAACCGAGAACTGGGAACTGAGAACTCGCAAGCCCGGGTTGTCGGCGTTCGCCTCCGCGATGGACGAACGGTGGGCGCGCGGGCTGTGATCATAACGACGGGCACGTTTCTCAACGGGCTGATTCACTGTGGCGAGCAGCAGTATCCCGCGGGGCGGTCGGGGGAACCGAACGCGGTTCTGCTGGGCGAAGCGCTGAAGAAGCTGGGATTGCGGGGCTGCCGGCTGAAGACCGGAACGCCGCCGCGGCTGGATGGACGCACCATCGATTGGTCGCGTTTCGCGGAGCAGCCGGGCGATGCCGACCCCACGCCGTTCAGCTTCCGCACCAGGCGCGTGGCGCATCACGATTCGCAGGTTCCGTGCTATATCGCTTCGACTACGCCGGAGACGCACCGCATTATTCGCGAGAACGTGCATCGTTCGCCGATGTACAGCGGGCAGATTCAATCGATTGGGCCGCGCTATTGTCCGTCGATCGAAGACAAGATCGTGAAGTTTCCCGACAAGGAGACACATCAGCTCTACCTCGAGCCCGAGGGACTCAACACGCACGAAATTTACGTGAACGGAATGAGCACGTCGCTGCCAGTAGAGGTGCAACTGGCGATTTTGAAGTCGATTCCGGGGCTGGAGAATGCCGACATGCTGCGTCCGGGATATGCGATTGAATATGATTCGATCGACCCCACCGAGTTGCAGCGGACTTTGGAAACGAAGAAGATCGGCAGCCTGTTTCTGGCCGGGCAAATTAATGGCACTTCGGGATATGAAGAAGCCGCGTGCCAGGGGCTGATGGCGGGCATCAACGCCGGCTTGCATGTGAAGGGGCATGCGCCGCTGATTCTCGATCGCACCGAGGCTTATACGGCGATCCTGATAGACGACCTGATCTCGAAGGGCACGAACGAGCCTTATCGAATGTTTACTTCGCGGGCGGAATTCCGCCTGCATTTGCGGATCGATAACGCCGATCGCAGGCTCACTCCGCATGGACGGCGTGTGGGATTGATATCGGATGAAGCGTGGGAGGATTTTCAGTCCAAGCAGGATCGGCTCACGGAGATGAAGAAATTGCTGGAGCGAACCAAGGTGACGGCGGCGATGCTGGAACATTTTGCGCTGGCGCCGGAGGTGGTTGGTTCGACACTCGCGCAGATCCTGAAGCGGCCGGAGATCACCATCGAGCAACTGGCGCCAACTCTGCGCAAACTCGATCCTATGTTTTTTGAACGAGAAGAAATCGTTACGAATTCAAGCGAGGCTGCGGCGATGCTCTCCTCGACCGTCCGCAACGAACTCAAGTCGGTGGAAACGGAGATTAAGTACGAAGGCTACCTGCTGCAACAGCAGCGCGCCATGGAGCGGATGAAGAAGTCGGAGCAGCGATCGATCCCGGGCTGGTTCGACTATTGCTCGGTCAGCGGACTCTCGCGCGAGATGCAGGAGAAGCTGACTCACGTGCAGCCGCGAACGCTGGCCCAGGCCTCGCGCATCCCGGGAGTGACGCCGGCGGCGGTGTCGCTGGTGAATGTGTACATCGAAATTCAGGCGCGGAGACGGGAACAGGCGGCGGCGATCTAGGGCAGTTTCCGGTTTCCAGTTTCCGATATTCGGGTTAATATTTCGGACATGCCGCAGGAGTCTCTTCGCATTCAAGACCAACCCGGAACGAAGCCCGAGCAGCGCATTCTCCGGCTGGATGGGCCGCTGGTGATGACCACGATTTTTGAGTTCCAGGCCACGGTGCGCGCCGACAAATCGCGCTGTCTGATTATCGATTTCAGCAACGTGCCTTATGTGGATTCGGCGGGGATTGGGGCGCTGGTGGGGGCGTATGTGACGCGGCAGCAGGGATGCCGGAGCCTCGCGCTGGTGGGAGTGAGTGATCGCATCCACAACGCGCTGAAGGTGACGAGGGTGGAGCCGTTCTTTCGCTTTTTTGATTCGGTGAGCGCGGCGGAAGCGGCGTAAGTCAGTGGCCAGTGGGCAGTGAACAGTGGCCAGTTAAGACGAATTTTTTTGGGTTTCTGATCACTGGCCACGGGCCACTTCTGTTCTACTCTTCCGTTTGACTGCGTTCCCTATCCCTCCTAAGATGAACTTCCTTACACAATTCCATGATCGGCCAGACCATCTCGCATTACCGCATTATTGGCCAGCTGGGGAGCGGCGGGATGGGGGTGGTCTATGAGGCGCAAGATCTCGATCTGGGCCGGCGGGTTGCGCTGAAATTTTTGCCGCCGCAACTCTCGCGCGATCAAAACGCTCTGGAGCGTTTTATGCTGGAGGCGCGCAGTGCCTCGGCGTTGAACCATCCCAACATCTGCACGATTTATTCGGTCGAAAAGGCGGGCGAGCAGTCGTTTATCGCGATGGAGTTGCTGGAAGGCGAAACGCTGGACCGGCGGCTGGCCACAGGCCCGTTGCCAATGGACCGGCTGCTCGAGTGGAGTATCCAACTCGCGGATGCGCTCGACGCGGCCCACGCGAAAGGCGTTCTCCACCGCGACATCAAGCCCGCGAATATTTTTGTGACCCAGCGGGGACAGGTGAAGGTGCTCGATTTCGGGCTGGCCAAGCTCACCCGGCCTGAGATGGCGATGGAGACGATCGGGGCGACGCAGGATTCGCCGGGTACGCTGCACCTGACCAGTCCGGGTTCGACCGTGGGCACGATTTCCTATATGTCGCCGGAACAGGCGCGCGGCGAGGAACTAGATGTGCGCTCGGATTTGTTCTCGCTTGGGGTCGTGATCTACCAGATGGCGACCGGACGGCAGCCGTTTACCGGCGCCACTTCGGCAGTGG
This sequence comes from Candidatus Sulfotelmatobacter sp., assembly GCA_050012155.1. Lineage (GTDB taxonomy): Bacteria > Acidobacteriota > Terriglobia > Terriglobales > Acidobacteriaceae > Sulfotelmatobacter. Next base: position 25,733 of record JBEKHS010000010.1, read on the forward strand.
TTTTCCATGCCATCCTTCAGCTCGATCCGGTGCCTGCGATGCAGTTGAATGCGACGCTGCCGCCGCGGCTGGAAGAGATTATTGGCAAGGCGCTGGAAAAAGACCGCGACCTGCGCTATCAGTCTGCGGCCGATCTGCGCGGCGACCTGAAACGGCTGAAGCGGGATACGGAGTCGGGAAGGAAGTCTGCAACATCGTCAGCGTCGGTCGCGATGCCGGCGAGGGTTTCTTCCGCAGTGGGAACAGGCTCTGGCGGCACAGATGTGGCAGCGCCTTTGAGCGAGAGTTCCACGCCGACCGCAGTACGCGAGAGAGCGAGGGGATGGTTTCGGTTTGCTGGTACTGGCGTCGCTTTGGTGCTGGCGGGCATTCTGGCGTACTCGATGTTTTCCCGCAAGACCCTGCCCTTCCAGAATTTTACGGTCGATAAGGTCACGGAAGGCGGCAAATCTGCGATGGCCGCCATCTCCCCCGATGGCAAGTACATTCTCAACCTGGTGCGTGATAACGGCCTGGCCAGCCTCTGGCTGCGCAATGTGCCCACCAACAGCAACACGCAAGTTGAGCCTCCGGCCGACGTTTATTACAGCGGACTGCGTTTTTCACCGGACGGGAATTATTTTTATTTCGTTCGCAGCGATCCGGGCAACGACGAGTTGAAGTTTCTGTATCGCGCACCGCTGCTGGGAGGCACGCCGCAGAAACTCGTCAGCGACGTGGATTCAAACGTTACCTTTTCTCCAGACGGTAAGAAGTTTGCGTTCATGCGCTACAACAACCCGGAACATGGCAAGTACCAGTTGATCGTCCGCCCGGTGGAAGGGGGCGACGAAAGCGTGCTTAGCACAGGCCCGACCAGCGAGTCTTTGTCCGGTCCCGCCTGGTCACCTGATGGAAAGGTCATCGTTTGCCAAATGCTCGATCTGGGGCATGGATTGATCAGTCTGGTAGCGATAGATGCGGCCACTGGCCAGATCCGGCCTTTCTTCAGTAGCAACGAGCGGATTTTCCTAATTCCGTCTTGGCTTCCTGAGGGCAGCGGGGTACTGGGTCTGGCACGGGAGCAAAGCAACAATTTCACCCGAAATCAGATCGGTTTCGTTTCCTATCCCAAGGGCGTGTATTCTCCTGTCACTCGTGACACGAATAATTATTCCGACCTGAGTGTTGCCGCCAATGGGCGCGTTCTGGCGACGGTGCAGGAAGAAGGCCGCTGGAATTTACAGGTCATGCCCGCTGGCGCGCCGGGCGCTCAGGCGCGGCAAGTGGCGTCGGCTGAAGCCGACACAAACTTTACCTGGACGGGGGATGACCGGCTAATTTCCGACCAGGCGAATGTCCTCAATGTGATCGATCCAGCTACGGGCGGCAAAACGGTCCTTCCGGGTCAGGCGGTAAGCGGCAACCCGCGCGCCTGCGACAGCGGGGATTTCATCGTCTTCGTGAGGTTCCAGAACGGCGTCCAAAATATCTGGCGGATGGACGCGACGGGAAGCAATTTCAAGCAAGTTACCAATGGCAAGCTCGACGCTTCCCCAATATGCGCTCAAGAGGGCAAGTGGGTGTACTTTATGGAGCAGGGCGGCGAGCCAAAGCTGGCCAAAATACCGTTTGATGGCGGGGTCCCGCAAGTGCTTTCGGAACTGCCGACATCTGGCACGTTCGATGTTTCGCCGGATGGCAAGATTGCGGCCTTTCCCACGCTGCAGCACTCCGGGGAACACAAGGAAATGCTGGCCGTGGTGGGAACGGAAGATGGTAAGGTCGCGAAGATAACCGAATTTGAGCGCCCGCGCTTTGGCTTGGTGCACTTTTCGCGTGATGGGAAGGCGGTGATCTATCCGGTAAGGCAGGGCGGCGTCGACAACCTCTGGCTGCAGCCGCTCGATGGCTCCAAGGGCAGGCAGATCACCGATTTCACTTCCGAACACATCTTCGACTTCCACTGGTCGCCCGACGGCAAACAGTTAGCCCTGGTTCGCGGACACACCGATGCCGATGTGGTTCTGATCCGGGATGCTCAGCCTTGATCTGATGATGGCCTCAGATTGCAAGGGCTTGATTAGAAGGTGGCGGCGACTTTCGCCATCGCAACCGGCGTTACGTTCGGCTTGGGTCGCAGCAACCATACCGCAACCAGGCCGAGCGAGAAATTCTGGGTGAGAATCTCGACCATGTGGATTATCCGCTGCGTAGTTCCCATCAAAGCATTAGGCACCAGCAGCGGCGACAGTCCGCCCGCCACCCAGATAATCATGCCGATCGCGATTGCCGCCTGCCAGCGCTTCATGCGCAGCGTGTAGATCGCGGGCAAAACTGCCACGGTCATAAGCGCACCGCGCCCGATCTGTATGGCCCAGAACCAGAGTCCGAGTTTGCCTGCAACTTGCGCAGCTTCCGGGTAGTAGGCTTTGGTGAAGAACTGATACGTGATTCCGCCAAAGACCATGTAGAAGACGAAGTACGCAAAGCCGCTTACGGGGATCATGGCAAGGGTGCCGGCCGGGGAACGGTGCTCGACTGTAGTCGAGTCCACCTTCGGCAGATGCAAACCCCAGGCTAGCGCCGCCAGAACAGCGGCAACGATCAGGTACGTCGCCAAAGTCCCGATCAGACCTTGTGCAAGCTTCTGCCAGATTTGCGGCGCGAAGATCAGAGTTTCGGACCATGTACAGAGAACGGTAACAACGATCAGCACCGGAGCGATTACCGCGAATTGTCCCAGCGCGGTTCGTGGCCCGAACAACGCGACAGGTACGAATGCGGCTGCCAAAACTACGCCGGAAAGCCAAAACCAGGCGAAGTGTCCGGCCCCTAGCGCTGCAATGGTCATCGGCAGACCACCGAGCAGGCAGTAAAGAACGATACGTGATTTCATGACTTAGCTCCTTATTTTTGGGCGACGACTCGCGTGCGGTTGCCGAGCAAAGGTCGCGAGGGCGTCTTTGGTCCATTGCAGAAGGGTTTCGTAGCTTCTGATGCCGCTCTCGAGGGCGAGACTCCCTGAGGTGGGCATCGTGGCCTTGCCGGCTGCGCGTTGCTGGTGAAGGTTCGGCAGGTAGGAAGTCAGTTCGGCCTTGAGAGATTTGAGCAGGCCGACGGAGGCTTCTCTGCCGCCGGCTTGTTCCGAGAATGCAAAGCGCAGCATCACCTCATCGAGGCCGCGGATTACCTCGGATCGATTGACTGGCCGGGTGATCCAACTCCTGAGCTCTGCCGCGCCTTCCGCGGTCAGCGTGAAAACCTGCCGGCGGCGCAGTCCGGCACCGTCTTCGACGTTGCCGCGGATCAATCCTTGCTGCTGCAAGCGGCGCAGCGCAGGATAGATGGCGCCGGGACTGTCACTGTAGGTTGTCATCGCGGTGCTCGAAAAAATCTTGCGGAGGTCGTATCCGGAAGCGGGCTTGGCCTGCAGTAATCCCAACAGGGCATAACCCAGTTTCGAGATGGCCCTGTCTTCCACGGTACGAATCGTACTATTACGTAGCGTAATATGCAAGGAGTATTCTTTGCGCAGAGAAGGGTTGTCACGGGCCGTTCTTGCCAAAGGAAAAGATGAAGGGGCGGGAGGAAAAATAAAAGGCGGCCAGCGCTGGCCGCCTTTTTGCGAATTGTTAGCTACGAAGTGGTTTATGCACCCTTCACGTTCTCGGCCTGCCAGCCCTTAGGGCCTTTGACCACGTCGAACTGCACCTGCTGACCTTCCTGGAGGCTGCGGAAGCCGCTCGCCTGAATGGCCGAGAAATGGACGAATACATCCTCGCCGTTCTGGCGGCTGATAAAACCGTAACCTTTGGCGTCATTAAACCACTTCACTGTTCCTGTTTCCATGTGTTGCACTGTTCCTTTTTCTTTGATGTAGCGCTGAAACTTTGGAAGGCTTCTTCAGCAGGCAGGTCACGCGCTGGTTGGCGGAGAAACTGGGTACTGCGAAGGAACTCTAAAGATCAAACGCACATAAATTGTAAAAGAAGGAGCTCAAAAAAGCCACAATATTTCCGGGCTGGCACACTTCAGTACCCTAGCCATCGCAACGACTTTCCAGCGTTTACATCGTCCGCTTTTATAGCGCAGGCGTCATCCAGACGAGGAGAAACCCACCCCACGCGGATGGTGCGCGACAGCAATATCAGCCTGCGTTCAAACCCTTAATGCCCCCGCGCCCGGTCTACTTTCCAATGCAGAAGGTGCTGAAAATCAGATTGAGGATATCGTCCGTGGTGGTTTCCCCGGTGACAGCATCGAGAGGGCGCAAAGCGTTGTACATATCGAGCAGCAGCATTTCGTGAGGGACTTTGTTGGTCACGGCGCAAGTGGCGGCATCGAGCGCGGCAAGCGCGTCTTGCACCAGTCCCCGATGTCGGACGCTGGTAAGAAATCCAGCCTCTGCCTGCGTTCCAACTTCGCCTCCGACGACCTGCAAAATCTGCGCCCGCAGTTTGCCGATGCCTTCCCCAGTGAGGGCGGAGACACGAACGACGGTGGCGCCTGTCGGCGTCTGGCCACTGGCCACCGATCGCTCACCACGGGCAGCCAAATCGCACTTGTTCTCGACAACAATTGCGGGCCGGCTCTCGACCAGCCGCAGCAATTCGTCGTCTTCCGCGGTTGTTGGTTGCGAGGCATCCAACACCACGAGTACCAAATCAGCGTCGGCCAGCGCTTCCATCGACTTGCGTATGCCGATCGATTCCGCCTCGTCAAACGCCTGGCGGATTCCCGCTGTATCGACCAACTGAATCGGAATGCCGCCTAGGGCGACCGTTTCGCTGACCAGGTCCCGCGTAGTGCCGGGAGTTGCGGTGACGATGGCCCGTTCGCGCTCGACCAGCCGATTGAACAAGCTCGATTTACCAACATTCGGCCGCCCGACGATGGCGAGGGTCAGTCCCTCGTGCACGATCTTGCCGTACGCGAAACTGGCGGCAAGTTGCGCGAGCGGCTGGCGCACGGCGTCCACGCGTTCGAGAATGACTGCATCAGGAAGAACGGAGACGTCATCCTCCGCAAAGTCGATGCCGGCCTCAAGCACGGCAATCAACTCGACCAGCTTTTGCTTGACGGGTTGCAAGCGCCTCGACAAAGCGCCCTCGAGCTGTTGCGCTGCGACCTTCGCCTGGTAGAGCGTCTGCGACTCGATCAGGTCGCGCACGGCTTCGGCCTGCGTAAGATCAATGCGCCCGTTAAGAAAAGCGCGCATAGTGAACTCTCCCGGCTCGGCAAGCCGCGCTCCGCTGGCAACACACAACTCCACGACGTGCCGCAGCACGACCGGCGAGCCGTGCGCGGCAATCTCGACAATGTTGTCGGTGGTATAGGAATGCGGTTTGCCGAAGTAAGTGACGACCACCTCGTCGATGCGAGTCGAGCGTTGCTCGGGTGGACAGCCGGGGGTGGCTGTCCCTGCATGTTCCGGGGATGGTTCGACTAGTTCGCCAACGATTGCTCGTCCCGGCTCAAGATCGTGCCTCAGCCGCAACATTGGCTTCGCGATTTCCCGCGCTCGGGGGCCCGCGATACGCACCATGCCGATGCCGCCGTGCCCTGCGGGCGTAGCGATGGCAACGATTGTATCGTCGAGGTTCACGGGGCGATTGTAACGGTTAAACTGGGAAGACAACCAGCGGTCGATTTCCGGCCACTGAATCTCACTTGCAGCCGTTCATCCAGTCATTGGGAACCAGAAAGGGGAACATTGTCAGTCGCCGACGAACTGCTCGAAGCCAACCAACAATTTGTAAGAAACTTCAACCTGGGAGATCTCGCTGTCAAGCCACGTCGCCGCTTGGCCGTGCTCGCCTGCATGGACTCCAGAATCCTGTTCGAACGCTGCCTGGGATTGAAGCCCGGGGACGCGCACATGATCCGCAATGCCGGCGGCATTGCCACCGACGACGCCTTGCGCTCGCTGATTGTTTCGCATCACCTGCTCGACACCCAGGAGTTCATCATCATCAACCACACTGATTGCGGGCTGCTGAAAGTTCGCGAAGATGAACTGAAAGCGCGCCTGACCGAAAAGATGGGAACCGCCGCGGCCGAGCCCGCGCATTTCCACGCCTTCGACGACCTTGAAGCCAACGTGCGCCTCCAGATGCAGCGGATAAAATCGCATCCGTGGATTCCGAAGCACATTCCGGTGCGCGGGTTTATTTACGACGTGAAGACCGGAGCCCTCAGCGAGGTGGAAGCGGCCTGACAATCACCGCGCCACTACCTTCTCAATCTCCGCTTTCAGTTGGTCATAGGGCAGCGCCCCCGGATGGTACATGGCAACTTTGCCCGCGCGGTCGAGCAAGACCAGCGTTGGCGTGGTCGAAGCACCGTACATATCGAAGTTGTACTTGCTGATGGGGACGGGCATGTCGAGCAGACCGGCGTAGAAATGATGGCGCACCGCGTCAATGTAGGCGAGTTCATCGCTGGGCGCGGCGTTCTCGACCTGTGCCGTGTAGCCGTAGAGTCTTGTGGGGCCGACCACGGTCAATCCCTGCGAAGCAAATTCCGTGCGTAGCTGGGTGATGATCGGGGCTTCCGCCTTGCAGTCGCCGCACCAGTGCGCCCAGAAGAAAAGCAGCACTGGCGACCCTTTAAGCTGCGCCAGCGTAGGGGGTTTCGATCCCAGAAATTGTGCAGCCCGAATTGCCGGCGCTGGTTTGCCTTCGAAAGAAAGCAAGTTTACGTTTTTCTGCAAGCGGGCGCGGATCGAGGTGTTGCCGTATGTCTGCAATGCACTCTGCAAAACTGCAATCGCCTGAGTGCGCTGGCCGCGAGCCGCCAGCACCTGCGACTCGACTTCAAAGGCCGCCCCTAATGCGATAGGTAGATGCGGCTCTGAATCGAGCGGACGCTGCTTGAGCAGCTCAAGCGCGAGAGCCTTGGTCTGCCTGGCATACGCGGCGGACTGGTCGTACTCGCGCGCCGCGAGAGCGCCGCGTCCCATCCACGAATACGCTTCGACATACTCGGGGGTTACGCCGTACTTCGCCTGGTAGGAATTGAGTTGCGTCTCGGCCGACGAGAAATTATTTTGCGACAGAGTTGCACGAACGTCCTCGATAATTCCCGCCCACGCGGGAGTTACGAGCGCGATGAGAATCAGGATTGTGCCGAAATGAAGCTTGCGGACCATTGTCCTCCAATGATGTATCTTTTGTTCTGGATTGGCAAATCGCCGCTGACAGGTTCAGCGAGCGTATTTCCTGAAGCTGCTGACCGGGAGGATAGAGTGGCATGAGATACACGCGACGCAGGGTGCTCGCCGGATTAGGATTGGCTGGACTTAGCACAGTCATGCCGCCACTGGTCAAGAAAGCGGCCGCCTCTCCGCGAATGGCGGCGCTCGCGGGGGAGGCAGGCTCGTGCCCGTTCCGGCTGGCGGTGATCAATGACGAGATCACGCAGGACTTCGAGAAGGCGTGCCAGATTGTGGCGGGCGATTTTGGGCTGCATTGGATCGAGCTGCGCTCGATGTGGGACAAGAATGTAACCGAGCTTGACTCAAAGCAGGTTGAGGATGCGAAGAAAATTCTTGGGGAACACAAACTGCGAGTCACGGATATCGCAAGCCCGCTGTTCAAGACGGACTGGCCGGGCGCTCCGCGATCGCGGCGAAGCGAAAGTCGTGACCAGTTTCATGCCGACTTCGACGCCAGCGCGCAGGATAAGCTGCTGGAGCGATGCATCTCACTGGCCAAGACATTCGATACGGACAGGATTCGGTGTTTTGATTTCTGGAGATTGGACGATTCAAAGCCCTACCGGGCAGCGATCAACGCGAAATTGCAATGGGCTGCGGCGCGCTGCGCGAAGGAGAACCTCGTGCTATTGCTGGAAAATGAAATGTCCTGCAACACGGCAACGGGAGAAGAAGCGGCTGTGGTGCTGCAGGCGGTTCCTAACAAAAACTTTATGCTGAACTGGGATCCCGGCAATGCCGCGGCGGTGGGAAGCACGCCTTATCCCGACGGCTATGATTTGCTTCCCAAAGGACGCATTGGACATTGCCACTGCAAGGATGTGGTGGGAAAGGCAGATCACAAATACGATTGGGCTCCGGTGGGCGGCGGAATTGTCGATTGGGTGGGGCAATTGCAAGCTTTGCAGCGGGATGGTTTTCATTACGGACTGAGTCTCGAAACGCACTGGCGCGGGGCGGGTTCGCCCGAAGCATCGACAAGGATCAGCATGGACGGGCTGAAGAAGACGCTGGCGAAGGCGGGGATTTCCTGCTGATCAGGGACTGCCTTGTTAGCGTGAAGAATGGCTTCGTGTTATAGCAGACCGACTGTCAAGGAGTGATCATGGTTACCCGACGTGAGTTTCTCGATGCGCTTGCAGTGAGTGCGGCCGGACTGGCCGTGGCAACGACCGCGAAGAGCTATGGCCAGATTCTTGGGTCGAATGACCGGCTCAACTTTGCGGTGATCGGCCTGAATGGGCGTGGCTACGCGCATCTTTCCGCGCTCAAGGCGAATCGCAGTGCGGCACGTATCTCGCATGTATGCGATGTGGACAGCAATATCCTCCGGAAATTTGCGGATAGTGCGAAGCAGGAGATGGGCGAAGCTCCGGTGGCGGAGAAAGATTTTCGCCGGATTCTCGAACTGAAAGATGTGGACGCGATCACGATTGCCACGCCGGATCATTGGCATACGCCGATGGCGATTGCGGGGCTGCAGGCGGGCAAGCATGTTTATGTGGAAAAGCCATGCAGCCACAATCCGGCGGAGGGAGAGATGCTGGTCGAGGCGCAGCAGAAATATCAAAAACTGGTGCAGATGGGCACGCAGCAGCGCTCTTCACAGCATACGATTGAGATCGTGGAAAAAATTGGCGCGGGAGTTATCGGCAGACCTTATTTCGCGAAGGCGTGGTACTGCAATGTGCGCAAGTCGATCGGCACGGGCAAAGAAGCTCCCGTGCCGGCGCAGCTTGATTGGGATTTATGGCAGGGGCCTGCGCCGCGGCGTGCATATAAGGACAATGTGCAGCCTTATAACTGGCACTGGTTCAGAATCTATGGCACTGGAGAAACGCTGAATAACGGTACGCACGAAGTCGACGTGTGCCGCTGGGCGCTGGGCGTCGATTATCCGAAGCGGGTTACTTCGTCGGGCGGCAGATACCACTTTAAGGACGATTGGCAGTTTTATGACACGCTGTTGACCAGCTTCGAGTATGACGACCAGATGATTTCGTGGGAGGGCAAAAGCTGCCAGGGAATGAAGTTTTACGGGCGCGATCGGGGTTCGACGATCATGGGGACGACGGGCACGGTGCTGGTGGATCGCGATGGCTACGAGATCTACGACTTGAAGGGAAATAAAAAGAGCGAGTTTAAGGTGGGCGGCACGACTTCGTCCTCCGATTTGATCGGCCGAGACTCCATGACGGACGCGCACTTCGCAAACTTCATCGCGGGAATCCGCAAGGGCGAAAAGCTTAACGCTCCAATTTCGGTCGGGAATGTTGCGGTTACGATGCTGCAGCTTTCTAACATTGCGTGGGAGGTGAACCGGGAGTTGCATCTCTACACGAACAGCGGGCGGATCGAGAATGACGAAGAGGCGATGAAGATGTGGGGACGCGAGTACGAGAATGGGTGGGCGCCGCATGTCTAACGATTCGCCGATCACGAAGAGCATGTTCTCCCGGCGTGATTTCGTTCGATCGAGCACTCTGGTTGCGGCGGCGCTCGGCGCTCCGGGCAATTCGTTTGCAGGTGTTCCGGAGGCGCCATCTACGGATGAAGCCACACCGATTCGCTTGGGACTGGCCAGCTACACGTTCCGCAACTTCAGTCGAGCGCAACTGATCGGTTTTATGAAGCAGCTCAATGTTTTTGATCTGAATGCGAAGGACGTGAAGGATCATCTTCCGATGGAAGCGCGGGAAGAAGCGGCTGCGCTGGCAGACTATGCGGCGGCAAGGATCAGGCTTCACGCTGCGGGAGCTATTTATTTTGCAAAAGATGAAGATGCCGACATTCGATCCAAGTTCGAATACTGCAAACGAGCCGGGATTGGCGTGATTGTCGCCGGTGACCCGGCGCCGGAGACTCTGCCGCGAATCGAGAAGTTCGTAAAGGAGTATGACATCCGCATCGCGATCCACAATCATGGGCCGGAGGATAAGTTGTGGCGTTCGCCGCTCGATGTACTGAAGGCGGTGAAGGGCATGGACCCGCGCATCGGGTGCTGCATCGATGTGGGGCACACGGTTCGAGCGGGCACGGATGTGATTCAGGCGATCAAGGAAGCGGGCCCGAGGCTGTTTAACATTCACATGAAGGATCTTACGAACTTTGAAAGCAAGGAAAGTCAGGTTGCGGTCGGAGACGGCATCATGCCAGTGCGGCAGATGTTTGAGGCTTTGATTGCGATGAAATACAAAGGCTACGTCGATCTGGAGTACGAGATTCATCCCGACGATCCGATGCCGGGCGTGATCAGCAGCTTTGCTTACATGCGGGGCGTGCTGGCAGGTATGGGATATGCGACCCGGGGCTGAAAAATCCTAGTGGCAGAATGTGGAGTCCTTGCCGCACGTCCAGCATCTACAGAGATCGGTAGTGGGTCAGTTTGGCTTACGCGTGAGGCCGGTTAAGTGGGAGATCCCTTCGGCTTCGCTCAGGGCAGGCTCTTCGCTACGCCTGAAAAACGGCTCCGCTCAGGATGACAGTTGTCGTGTGGTAATCAAACTGCACCACTACACTCAGATCAGCTTGCCAAGACCTGGTGATCATCCCTTATGATTCACTCGCAGGCTTTTGAAAGGAGCATTATGAAAACCTTCGCACTATTCGCGAGCTTGTTGCTCATCGCGCTTTTCGCGGTTGCCGCGGATCAGCCTCAAACGCCGGCCGCGGGCACTCAAGCCCCCTCTTTCACTCTGCCCAACCAGGAAGGAATGCAGGTTTCGCTCGATCAGTTCAAAGGTAAGTGGGTGGTGCTTTATTTCTACCCCAAGGACTTCACTTCGGGTTGCACCATCGAGGCGCATAACTTTCAGCGCGACATCGACAAATACACCGAGAAGAACACGGTGATCGTGGGCGTGAGCGTGGACAACGTAGATTCTCACAAGAGCTTCTGCGCCAAAGAGGGCTTGAACTTCAAACTGCTCGCCGATTCCAGCCACACGGTCGCGCAAGAGTATGGATCGACTATGGACCACGACGGAATGACTCTGGCCGCCCGCAACACCTTCCTGATCGACCCCACCGGCGTGATCAGAAAGGTTTACATCAAGGTGAGTCCGCAGGGTCACAGCGAGGAAGTGCTGGCCGATCTGCAACAGTTGCAGTCGACAAAGTGAGATCGGTCGAAACGCCGCAGTCGCCTCCGGGAACGGTATCCGTTCCCGATTTTCTCTACGGCACGGCCTGGAAGGAAGACCGGACCCCGGCTTTGGTCGAACTGGCGCTGCGCTCGGGATTTCGAGGCATCGACACAGCCAACCAGCGGCGTCACTACTTCGAGGCGGGAGTTGGTCAGGGATTAGCTGCGGCTTATCGCGCGGGAGTGGTGACGCGCAAAGATCTTTTTCTGCAGACGAAATTTACTTACGGGCCCGGCCAGGACCATCGGCTTCCTTATGACCCGGCAGCCAGCTTTTCGGTTCAGGTCGCGCAGTCGATGGCGAGTTCACTCGAACATCTCAGCACGGATTTCGTCGATAGCTATGTGCTGCACGGACCTTCTTCTGGTTACGGCTGGGCCGATGCGGACGCCGAGGTTTGGGAGGCGATGAGGAAAGAACGCGATGCCGGACGCACGCGTCTGCTTGGGGTGAGCAACGTTTCGCTGCAGCATCTTGAGCAGATGATGGAGGCTTGTTCCGAGGCGCCCGCATTCGTGCAGAACCGATGCTATGCCCGCTTTGGTTGGGACCGCGATGTGCGATCGTTCTGCAACGAGCGAGGAATCGTCTACCAGGGATTCTCGCTGCTTACGGCGAATGCGGAAGTGGTTCGTCATCCGTTGGTGGCTAGACTCGCCGCGATGGCGAAAGTCACGGAGGCGCAAGTTGTGTTTGCGTTCGCACGCGCGATTGGGATGCTGCCGCTGACCGGCACGTCGAATGCCGAACACATGAAGCAGGATCTGGCGGGTTCCGCGCTGAAGCTGGCGCCTGATGCGGTGCGGGCGATTGAGTCGCTGGCTGGCTGACGCTGCTGAGTTGGGTCTCTACAAATGCGAAATGCCCTTCCGGCCAGAGTCGAGCGGAAGGGCATCAGGGTTACCACTTAGCCCACAGGCATGGTTCCGCTACTGCTTGTCATATACGGCAACGTATTTGACTTTCATGCCCATGGCATCGGTTCCGGTCACGGTCACGGTGCGGCTCATGCCGTCGGCTGAGACGACGATCCGACCCGTGGAAGTAACCTTGCCGGCTTTCTTGTTGGTTAACTCGGTGGTGTGAGCGTCGACCATCTTGTACGACCGCATGTCGGCATTGGAGTCGCCCATGAGGGAGTAATCTTTTCCATCAAACTTTCCGGTCCACTCGGTATGCGTGGGCTTGCCCTCTCCGTCAACTCCGTCCACTGTGACTTTCACGTTGTCGCCAACGGCCTCGTACTTGACCATGGAGTTCTTGGGAGCGCCTGCGGGAATGTTGGACTTGGCCTCGTTCAACTTCCAGGTGCCCAGGTTTGGGCTCGCGAAGCTGGTTGCTACCGCGAAAAAGCATAGAACCACAGTCCATGCAATATTTTTTGTCTTCATGTCTCTCCTCGATTGAGAAATTTTGATTGATTGAAGCGCAGCGATTCTAGTGTGTGGCGCACATTCGAGCAAGTCGCAAATCTTATTTACTTTTGTTGGCATGTGGGGCGTTCCGCTGTAGGAATGTCCCGCAGTGACGCAGTCGAGTACTTGGGCTGGATCCCGTGCTTCATTGACTTGCCCGGTTCGCCAACGTAGGATTTTGCACAGTGATCGGGCGGACCATCTCGCACTACCACATTGTGGAAAGGCTCGGCGGCGGCGGGATGGGGGTTGTGTACAAGGCCGAAGACACCCGGCTGCATCGTTTTATCGCGTTGAAGTTCCTGCCTGAAGAAGTTGCCCGAAGTCCCCGCGCCCTCGCCCGGTTTCAAGTCGAAGCCCAGGCCGCATCGGCGCTCAACCACCCCAACATTTGCACGATTTACGACATTGGCGGGCAGCAGGGCGAAGCGTTCATCGCCATGGAGTTTCTGGACGGGCTGCCGCTCAAGCATCGCATTGCGGGGCGTCCACTGGAAATGGGAACGTTGTTGTCGCTGGGGATCGAAATTGCAGATGCGCTGGACGCGGCCCATGTCAACGGCATCATTCATCGCGACATCAACCCGACAAACATTTTTGTCACCAAGCGCGGCCACGCCAAGATTCTGGACTTCGGGCTGGCGAAGCTTGCCGCGGGAGATGAATCTGCGATCAGTGGCGACACTTTCGGAGGGGTCACGCATTCGCCGGAAGAACTGACTCGTCCGGGAGCGGCTCTGGGGACCATCCCATACATGTCGCCGGAGCAGGCGCTGGGCAAGCCGTTGGACTCGCGGACCGATTTATTTTCCTTCGGGGTGGTGCTCTACGAGATGGCGACGGGAGTGCTGCCTTTCCAGGGACAGACGACGGCAGCGTTTTTCGATTCGCTCATTCACAGCGTGCCGGAGTGGCCTTTGCGATTTAATCCGGCTACGCCGCCGGAACTTGAACGCATCGTGAGAAAGGCGCTTGAGAAAGATCCGGGGCAGCGCTATCAGAGCGCGGCTGAAATGCGGGTTGATTTGCAGCGGTTGCGCCGCGAAGTGGAGTCGGGGCAAAGCGTGACCAGTGGGCCGGTGACGAGTCCAGTGCCGGATTCGAAGGAGAGGATTCGCGCGTTGTTCGCATCGACTGCGACTGCGGCACACGCTCAGCCCAGGTCCAGCATGGCGAAGTGGCTGGGGGCGGGCGTAGTCGCGGTCGCGGCATTGATTGCGATCGTACTTTTCATGAGATCGCCCGAGCCGCCGCCGGTGGTGATTTCGTCGCAGCAGATTACCAATGACGGTATTTCAAAGCGGTCGCTGGTCACCGACGGAACCCGGCTGTACTTTTCAGAATATCTGAGCGGGCACTCGGTGCTGATGCAGGTTTCGACCTCAGGCGGAGAAACGGCACCGGTGCCGATTTCGCTGCCGCGCGCGGATATTTATGATTTCTACCCCGGCAGTTCGGAATTGCTGGTGAAGGGAGTCGGCGAAGGTTCGGAGACGGAGTGGCCGATTTGGATTCTGCCGCTTCCGGGCGGTTCGCTGCGGCAGGTCGGAAATATTCTGGCGCATTCAGCCGCGTGGGCGCCCGATGGCCAACATATCGTATATGCGAGGCAGTCAAGCTTGTACACATGCACCGCGGATGGAACCGATTCGCGAGAGCTCATTGCCGTGGCTGGAGTTCCTTTTGCGCCGCGATTTTCTCCCGATGGCCTCCGTTTGCGCTTCACTGTACGAAACACGGAGCAGCGTACTTCCTCGTTATGGGAGATTTCAGCCGAAGGGAAGAATTTGCATCCCGTATTGCCGGACTGGAACAAGCCTGCGCAAGAATTTGGCGGAGCGTGGACATCGAATGGAAAGCATTTTCTATTTGAATCGACTCGCGACCACACGCAGAACATCTGGGCGCTGCGCGAGGGTGGGCCGTGGTTTGGCAAGGCTGGCGCTGGACCGACGCAGCTCACGGTGGGACCGCTGATGTTCAGCAATCCGACGCCGAGCGCGGATGGCAAGAGATTGTTCGTGATCGGCCAGCAACGGCGTTTTGACCTGATCCGATTGGAAGGCAAGTCGCGATTCTCGATTTATTTTCCCGGCGTGTCAGCGGGCGAGGCCGACATTCAGCGCAACGGCGAGTGGGTCACTTACGTGACGCATCCGGAACTCACGCTGTGGCGCAGCAAGCCGGATGGAAGTTCGCGGACCCAGCTGACTTATGCGCCGATGCAGGTGCATATGCCGCGCTGGTCGCCGGATGGAACGCAGATCGCCTTTATGGCATCGCTTCCGGGAAGGCCCTGGAAGATTTACGTGATGCCGTCCGAGGGGGGCACGCCGCGCGAGGTGACTGCGGGAGACCACGACCAGGGTGATCGTAATCAAGGCGATCCGTCCTGGACGCCGACGGGCGATTCCATCGTCTTTGCGGGAATGCCCTGGCTGGAATACAAGAACGCGACCGGTGCCAACATTCATATCGTTGACGTGAAGACCTCTCAAGTTTCGGATGTGCCGGGCTCGGAAAATTTATTCAGTCCGCGCTGTTCGCCGAACGGGCGTTACCTGGCGGCGCTTTCCGCGGACTCGTCGAAGCTGATGCTGTATGACATGGAAAAGAAGAGTTGGTCGCAGCTGGCGCAATCGCTGTTTGCGTTCGAGAACTGGTCGCGCGATGGGAAGTTTCTGTATGCGGAGGATTATCCGGACAAAACCGACGACTTTGTGCGTGTGGGTTTGGATGGCAAAATCGAGCGACTAATCAGTCTGAAAGAGATTCCGCGCGGATTCGATCCGTGGGAGTTTTGGGTGGGGCTGGCGCCCGACGATTCTCCGCTGCTGATGCGGGATAGAAGCACGCAGGAGATTTACAGTTTGGATGTGCGTTTTCCGTAGCGCCCCGTCGGATATTACTTAACGGATGGCTTCGGAGCGTTGAGCAGCGCGAGTGCCTGGTCCGTGGTAATGAATTTCGCTCCCAGAGCCTTCAGTTCGGCCATAGTCCGTTGTCCGTCTTCCGGCTTTAGAGTTTCGATCGCATCCTGAACCACGGAAACGCGGCGTCCACGCTCGAGCAATCCCTTTGCCGCGAAACGAACACAGTATTCGGTGACGACGCCGAAGACCACAAATTCGGCATCGTCACCCAATCGTTTCACGAGTTCCGCCGCGTGCCGGCTTTGGAAAATGTCGAGTGTCTGTTTCTCGAGGAGAATCTGCTGGTACTGGGGAAGATCGCGTGGCAGAGATGCGGTCGGATCGTTCGGTACGGTGATCACCTTCTCCGCTAACGCTTCCGGAACATATGCGGAGCCTGCGGTGCCTTTGATGCAGTGCGGCGGAAACGTCTGGAACTCGGGATCGTCCTTGGCATGGAAACAGCCATGCGAGATCAGGAAGACGCGGCCCTGGCGGGCTGCATCGGTAAGCCGGCGAATATTTGGGAGCAAGCGTTCGGCGCCTGGCACGTAGAGCTTGCCGCCCGGCAGCATGAAGTCTGCCTGAGTATCGACCTCCCAAAAAATAATATTGCGAGATACCATCGCGGAACCCGGCTCCAGTCGTACGAAGCAAGCTTATAACATTTCTGCCGAGTGACAATCTTAAGCGGCGATTCCTGGCAGTTTTCTTAAAAGCTAGTCTTCATGTGGATAGCGGCCCGCAGCGGCTGGAAGCCGGCCCTGATTCAACGGCACTTGCGGCATCGCTGAAGCGATGCCCTGACACGAATCGTGAATTTTCAGCAGCCTGCCGCCAAACAAGAATTGTACAAACTCATGACAAAGCGGTGACAAACGGAAAACCGGGCAATCCTAGCATCGCCAACAGCAATCAGAGAACTACGGTTCAAGACTTCGAATTCGGAATACTGACCGGCCCCTGCCTCTGATCCTGCTCTGAAAAGGAGATTTTATGCGGCGTATCAGGCTGATTTTCACCGCCTGCCTTGGCTTTGCCTTGATGTTTGTTTCCAATGCGGCCCAGGCGCAGTATCAACTCACAAATCTGGTTTCGAATCAGGTAGCAGCGGCAAACCAGGACGATCCCCTGATGGTCAATGCGTGGGGATTGGCGTACGGGCCGACCGGGCCATTCTGGATCAGCGACGCAGGCTCGGGTTGGTCGACGCTCTATAACGAAAACGGCGCCAAGCAGTCACTGGAGGTGCTGATCCCCTCGGCAAACGGCAAGGGACCTGGCTCTCCCACCGGAATCGTTTACAACGGATCGCAGGAGTTCCCGGTGCAAGGCTGGGCGTCGGCCTTTTTGTTTGCCACGCTCGATGGAACCATCCAAGGCTGGTCGTTCGAAGCTAATCCCAATCAATCGATCATTGCGGTAAACAACTCCAGCACGGGCGCGGTATACACAGGACTGGCAATCAGCAACCATCCTTCGGGTAATTTTCTGTTTGCCGCGGATAGCTGGAACAACAAAGTGGATGTGTATGACGCTAACTTCAACTGGGTGACGTCGTTCACCGACGCAACGGTTCCGGCGGGCTTCACGCCCTTCGGTATCCAGGATATTAATGGCATGGTTTACGTGGCCTATGCGGCTTCGTCGGGCACGGGCGGAGGCGACATCGACATCTTCACCGAAAGCGGGACCTTCGTGAAACGCCTCACGGACAGCAGCTGGCTGAACCAGCCCTGGGGTTTCACCGTGGCCCCGAGTAATTTTGGGCCGCTGAGCAATGCGCTGCTGATCTCTAACAATGTCAACAAGCGCGGGACGATCAATGCTTTCAATATCACTACGGGCGAGTATGTCGGAACGGTAAAGGATACGAACAACAACGTAATTTATATCGACCAGCTTTGGGGGATTGAGTTTGGCGGTGGGACTTCAAGCAACGGACCGAAGAGCCAGCTTTACTTCACTGCCGGCCCCAGTAACAACGTGGCGGGTACGTTCGGATTCATCGCGTATAAGCCGTAAGATTTAATTGGAGGTGTCAGATCATCCCCAGCAAAGGCCGCCGCTGGGCGGCTTTTGCATTTGTGGGAGCGAAAGAAAGACATTGCTCGAGTGCGAGAATCGGCGACGATTCGAAGGACTCAGCGGGCGGGCTCTTGCAGTTGCCGAACGAACGACTGCAGACTCGCCTCCAGCGCATTCTTACTTGCCTCAGGCAGTTCGAGGAAACGGAAGGGTTGAAGCCAGCCCTGCGTGGCCCACATGGGAAACAGCATCTCCGCTTTTTCGTGGATGGTGGCGTCGCCGAGCTGGAAGATCACCTCGACCCGGAGCTTTTCGTCGAGCGGCTTTTCCAGATGCATCAGCCCCCCGGTCGTGGAGAGCTGATGCAGCTTGCCGCGCAGCTCGCGCCGATTGGGTAGTCGAATGAGCATAAGAACTGACCCGCGAAGCTTGACGCGAAACGGCCGCTGCCGCTGTTGAGCGGCGGGCTCCGCGACTGAAGGTACGGCGGGCGCGATCGATTCGGGTGTCTGCGACATTGTGGCTAGAGTATGACACTTCGTCAAATGTGCGACGAGGTTACGAAAGAACGGGAGACGCCCCAGCCATTAGTATTCCAGATTCAAACTGTTCGGTTGCGAGCTTTGTTCAGCGCGGGTGTCGAACAACTATTTTCGTCCAAGATCGGTTTCGCTTTGACCAGAGAAAAGATTGTAGGGCCAGGCATCCTTGCTCTTGGAGGGAACGTTTTTGGCTGAGGTGTTTTTGGTTGCAGTGTTTTTCGCTGAAGGCTGGGCTGCGCCGGCCGCGGAGGCTGCGCTGGCGTTTGGAACGGCATTCCAATCCTCCGGAGGATCGGCGATTCCCCATACATTGCCGTGGTTGTACAGGGACACGCCGATAAGAAAATATCTTCCATCCTGACCGAGAGGCAGGCAATTCGCCACGCGGCCCGAGACGCTTCCGCCACCCGGCAGGTCACTTAGAAGTACGGGAGTCTCGAGCGGCAAGGCTTGGGAAGCGCGGAATCCACAACCTTGCAGGCTCACTACTAAAGCCACGCACTCCGCGCAGAACGGATGCTTGCGGTCCAGGCTGGTCACGTTCAATGGAATTTCGACGCGCAATCTCGTACTGCGTCTGGTCGCTTTCGATGTAAGTATTTCCATCCGCGCTAATCCTACGGAGATTCGACCGCCCAAGGTCCTAGTGTGACAAGCCAGGCTTAACATGGCGATTAGAAACGGGTCACGAAGATGACGGAAGTAATGTTCGGCAGCGCGGAGGTAAGGCCGAAACGGCCCCCTTTCAACAGTTCGAGAGGTCGCTGCTTTGCCCTGTTAAGATGGCGCGATACCAGTGGAACTGCGGACTCCATCCACCGCGTCTCTCGCTCATCCAGCGCCGACGACTTCGGGGTCGCGCGAGTGGAATCTATTGCTGGCTGCCAGTTATGTTGATCCGAGCGAAAGTCATCTCGCAGACATGCGGCCGCTCTTGAGGCCGTCGGCGCAAGAGAAAGCAGTCGAGTGGGAGACTGTGCTGCGGTTCGCGGATGAGCATGGCACGTCGTCGCTGCTGTATCAGAACCTTTTGCGCCTGGGCGACGATGTTCCCTCGCCGGTGTTGGCGTCGTTGCGGCAGAGTTACGAGCGGAACATCCACAAGTCTCTTTTTCTTTCGGCCGAGCTGATTCGCATTTTGGATTGTCTCGGTGCGCTCGGCATCGAGGTGATTCCTTATAAAGGGTTAGTGCTGTCGGAGGTCTACTACGGCGATATGGCGATGCGGCAATCCGGTGACATGGATTTGTTCGTTCGCAAGCAGGACGTGATGCGCATTAAGCGCGCGGTTCGCGACCTGGGATACACAATGCGAGTGCCGATTCCCGAGAATGCCGAGGAAGATTACATCGCTTCGGGATACGAGTGCACGTTCGACAGTCCGGCGGGACAAAACCTGCTGGAATTGCAGTGGGCGCTGCAGCCGCGTTTCTACGCGGTCGATTTCGATATGGATGGACTCTTTGAGCGCGCGGTGAACGTCGCAGTTGCGGGACGAGCTGTGAAAACGCCTTCGCCGGAAGATTTGTTGCTGGTGTTGTCGGTGCATGCCGCGAAACATGTATGGGGACGGCTGATCTGGCTCTGCGACATGGCGCAGATTATGAAGCTGGGGAATCTGAATTGGGATTGTATTCAGTCTCGTGCGCGGGAGCTTGGCATCGAGCGGATTTTTCATATCACGTTGCTGCTGGCGAAACGCCTTCTGGCCGCGGCAATTCCAGAGCCGATCAACGATGCAGTTCTTGCTGACACCGCCGCGGCGGCTTTTGCAGACGAAATTGCTACGGCCATGGCTACAGGAGTGTCGTGCGAGGAGCATCAGATGGCGTATTTCTGGCTCATGATGCGGCTTCGCGAGCGGTTGGCGGATCGAGCCCGATTCTTTACGCGTCTCGCTTTTACCCCCGGCCCGGGCGAGTGGGAAACTGTCGGTTTGCCCAAATTTCTTTTTCCTCTTTACCGACTGGTGCGGCTGGGGCGGCTTGCGGCAAGATTCGCGCGGGGATAAAGCAGTGGCCAGTGATCAGTGGCCAGTGTTCAGTATGATTTTGCTGACCACTGGCAACTGACCACTGACAACTGACCACTGACCGCTGCAGCTCCTAGCGGCTGGCTAGTCCGCCGGAGGTTTCGCCGCCGTCCAGGGTGTATACGTGGCCGGTTGCGAAGGCCGCATCGTCGGAGGCGAGAAAAGCGAACAGGGCTGCGATCTCTTCCGGTTGGGCGTGGCGGCGGAGAGGAATCTTGTGGTTCACTTCATCGAGCATGGCGTCGGTGTACTCGGCGCGCTGCATCGGAGTAAGCACGTATCCGGGAGCCACGGCGCAAACGCGAACCTGGGGTGCGAGTTCAAGCGCCATACTTTTCGTCAACTCGATCACCCCTGCCTTCGTGGCGTTGTAATCGGCGTAGTAGGGGTAGCCCATCACCCCATTGGTGGAGGCGGTTTGCAGAATGATTCCGCTGCCGCGTTCGATCATGTGGCGCGCAGCGGTCTGCGCTACGTAGAAGACACCGGTAAGATTCACGGCAATTACCTGGTCCCATTCTTCCGGCGTGATGTCGAGGAAATTGTGGCGAATGCTGATGCCGGCGTTGTTAATGAGCACGTCGACTCCGCCCATCACGCGGACTGCCTCGGCAAAGGCGGCTTCCACCTGCATCAGATCGGTGACGTCGGCGATGATGGCCGCGGCGATCGCCGGTAGTCGGTCACGAATGGCAGCGCATGCGTTAGCATCGCGGTCGAGGATGCTGACGTGTGAGCCCTCTTCGAGAAAGCGCGCCACGGTGGCTGCGCCAATTCCACTGGCGCCTCCGGTGATGAGGACGCGTTTGTCTTTCAGACCTTTCATGCGGAACTCGATTAGGTGCTCAGAGTAGGTGCGGAATTCATCGCGGTTTAGTCGCGCTCGCGCGGCGGATTGACCAACCACTTCAGCAGCATGTTCACCAGGCTGAGCACGATTGCGCCGAGGAACGCAGCCAAGAACGTCCGGACCTGAAAGCGTGGCGCCAGCAGCGCCGACGCGAGTTCGAGCATCAGGGCGTTGATCACGAGCCAGAAGAGGCCCAAGGTAAGCAGAGTCAGAGGGAACGTGAGAATTTTTAACAGCGCGCCTATGGTGGCATTGATGAAGCCGATCACGAGCGCGGCAATCAGCGCTGCAGTGGGACCGCTGACATAAACACCCGGCACCACGTGCGCCACAATCCAAACTGCCAGCGCGCTAAGAACCCAGTTCAATAGCAGCCGCATCTTCGTTCACGCTCCTTGCACCGATGACTGAATGGCAATTACTTTCCCGAGAACTATACCAAGTTGTCGGACTCGTGTCCCTCGGTCACAAGGCGCCGAAACAATTTGCAGCGCGCTCCAAGTTCCGCAGCGTACTAAGATAGACTACGCAATTCGACTTTCATTGAGGGAGAGAATCGCATGACAGACACCGCTATAAGCGGTTCGGAATTCAAGAAGCAACTGCACCAGGGGATTCCAAAGATGGGGTTGTTTCTAAATTCCCACAGTCCTACGGTGGCGGAACAACTTGCGCACAGCGGGTATGACTGGCTGCTTGTCGATACGCAGCACGGCCCGATGCACAACGAGAAACTTTCGGCGATGCTGAGCGGCATAGCCAATGGCGGCGCCAAGTCATTGGTGCGAGTGGGAGCATACAACGACCGGCCTGGGATCCAACAGGCTCTCGATCTGGGGGCCGACGGCGTGCTCATTCCTTACATCAATACCGCCGAAGAAGCGCGCCAGGCTATCAGTTGCACCAAATATCCAACGGTAGGGACGCGCTCGGTTTATTTTCCGCAACGCAGCATGAACAAAGCGGGATTGCTGGGTTACGCCGGCAATTTCAACAAAGACGGCATCGTCGCGCTGCAGGTCGAAACTGCGTCGTGTATCGAGAACATGGCAGAGATTGCGGCCGTGCCGGGCGTGGACATTCTTTTCCTTGGCCAGAACGATCTCTGCATGTCGATGGGCCTGTACAACAAGTACGAGTTTCCTCACATGTATACGTCTCCCGAACTGGATGCGGCGACGAAGAAGTTGATTGAGCATGCTCGCAAGAATGGCGTGATCCTGGGGTTGTTTTTATTCGGCACGGCGCGCGTCGGCGAGTTTCTGGACAAAGGGTTCACCTTTATCAGCCTAGGTAACGATCTGCACCACGTTCTCACTCAGACGGGCGCGTATGTCAACGACGTGGAGAAGGTGTCGACGGAGAAAGGCAAGCCCTGGAAGCGGCGTCCGACGGCGTTGTTCTAAAGAATTCCTTGCTCGTCGCCACTGAAGACTACAGTAGAATTCTCGCAGCAAACTTTCGAATCGATTATTTCAAGGTGGGTGCGTGGATTTTCTGAGTGATGTCGAAGTGCGGGTGCTGGGCTCGCTGATTGAAAAAGATATCACCACTCCTGATTACTATCCGCTGTCGCTCAACGCTTTGGTGAATGCATGCAATCAGAAAAACAATCGCGACCCGGTGATGGCGCTGGGCGAGGATGCGGTGCGCGCGGCGCTGGAATCGCTGCAAGGGCAGCGACTGGCAGGGCCGGCCAGCGGCGCCGACAGCCGGGTGACGAAGTACGAGCACCGGTTGCAGGAAGTATTCAATTTCGATCGACGCGAGACCGCGATCCTATGCGTTTTATTGTTGCGTGGGGCGCAGACGCCGGGCGAACTTCGTGGACGAGCCGAGCGCATGTATCGATTCGAAGCTTTGGAGGATGTGCATGCCACGCTCGACCGGCTTAGCCAGCGCGAGCCTCCGCTGGTGGCTGTGCTGCCGCGGCAGCCGGGCACGAAGGAGTCGCGTTACATGCATCTTCTTTCGGGAGACGCACCTCTTTCCGGAAGCGCCCCTGCGGTGGAGTTGTCGTCTGCGCGAGCGGCTCACAGCACTTCAGCAGAGGGCGATGGCATTGCCCGCCTCGAGGCCGAAGTTGCGGAACTGAGAAGAGAAGTTGCGGGCATGCGGGAAGAGCTTGCGGCATTTCGGAAGCAGTTCGAATGAGTGCGCGAGCCGGAGTATGATTGAGAAATTCCGTGGTTGCAGGAGGCTTTATGCATCGCCGCGAATTCCTCATTCGCTCCGCCTCAGGCATGGGAGCCGCCTGGCTTACCTCAAGAAATCTTCTGGCGGCTCTTGCAACCCAAAACCCGCTGGGTAAGTTTTCGGCCTCCGACACCGTCACGCTTGGCAGTACCGGGATTAAGACGAGCCGGCTGGCGATGGGTACGGGCACGGTCGGCTCCGGTCATCATTCGAACCAGACTGCGCTGGGCGTGAAGGGACTCTCCGATCTTCTGCTCAATGGATACGATCATGGGCTGCGATTTTTCGATGCCGCCGATTCTTATGGAAGTCATCCGCATGTGGCTGAGGCGCTGAAGCATGTGCCGCGAGATAAAGTCACGGTGCTGACAAAGACCTGGGCGCGGGATCCCGCGACCGCTCGCGCCGATCTCGACCGCTTCCGGCGCGAGTTGGGGGTTGATCATCTCGATGTCTGCCTGATGCATTGCGTCACGGAAGCCGATTGGACTGAGCGTTTTCGAGGGGTGATGGACGTGCTCTCGGAGGCGAAGCAGAAGGGGATCATTCGCGCGCATGGCTGCTCGTGCCACAGCATTGAGGCGCTGCGCGCGGCGGCAAAGTCGCTCTGGGTGGAGATCGATCTTGCGCGCATCAACCCCATCGGTTCGCATATGGACGCCGATCCGCAGACGGTGGTCGGCGTTTTGCGCGAGATGAAGGCCGCGGGAAAAGCTGTGGTGGGGATGAAGATTCTAGGCCAGGGCGATCTACGCGACCGGCAGTCGGAGGCTCTGCGATATGCGCTGTCGCTGGGCGTGCTCGACGCGTTTACGATTGGCGCTGAGAGCAAGGCCGAGCAGGAGGATCTGATTCGGCGTGTGGCGGCCGCCTAACCCTTATTCCAGCGCCTTAAAGGCGCAGTCATCATGTGTCAGTAACGGTATGCCTGAAGGCATAACCCTGATACGAATCTTGTTTTGTTGCTCCGTGTCCCGTTCCACACATCGTGTTCCGCTCACCACGTATGCTGGAGCATTGAGCCGCTCTATTCCCAGCAAAATCAACGCCTCGCGGGTTGGGCACTCTCCTGCATCATCATCTGCGCTGCTATGCAGCAGGAGGTGACCAAGCATGACCCGTATCAATCTGTTTCGCAGCCTATCTCGCAACGTATTTCGCAACAAGGCATTTGGAGCTACGACATTTTCCGGTACCCCGGCGACTCTCGATTCCGTTGCCTGGGGCAAGATCAACTTCGATAAAACCACCAGCACGCTGGTATTCGCCGCGCTTTTGCTCGTTTGTTCGATAGCCGCCGGATGCTCCAGCGACAAACCGAAACCAACAACCTCTGACAACCAGTCTCCGATGGCTCCGTCGACGTCGCCGGCCACAACCACTCCGGCGACCACGCCGGTTGCACCCGTACAGCAGGCGGCTGCCAAACCGGTGCACAAGAGAGTCCATAAGGCGGCTGCGACCCTGGCGTACGTGGACAAGAATCTTGGCGTCTCGTTTCAATATCCTCGCAAGTACACGCTCAAGACTGGCGATGCTGCGAATGAACTGGTGTCCTCTGATCCGGTTCCGATGGATTTTGTGCAGCCGGGCGGACTTGCAGTCGCGGCGGTTACAGTGCCTGAGTCTGCGTATCCCGATGGCGACTTGGCGGCGGCTTTCTTCAACGTCAGCGTGAACAAATCGCTGACCACGGAACAGTGCGGCGAATTCCAGGAGGCCAAGCCCGCCGCGCCAGCCGATTCTGCAGCACCAGCTACGGCGCAGCCGTCGAAGCTGATCATCGGCGACATGGAATTGGCGTCCTCTGAAAACCTTGCCAGTCAAGGGACTCGCGAGGAAGCGTCGAAGTACTATCACGTTTTCGAGAACGGGGCTTGTTACGAATTTGCGCTCAAGGTTGCGACGACTGGCGTCGAGACCGAAGGCGGCAAGCCTGTGGATCGTGATGAAGTCTTTCAGCGGCTGGAGAAAATTCTGGCTACGGTGAAGATTAATCCGGTGACGGCTCCGGAAGTTACGGCGAGCGCTCCGACGGTTCCCGCTGCTCCAACGACTCCAGCACAGTAGGCAGGTGCGGAATAAGGCCACGCCCGAGGCGGCGTGGCCTTTTTTGTGATGCGCGCTGAACAGGGGATCAGCCGCGCAACCTAGCGACGATGGCGGCGATCTCATTCTCCTGGAAAAGCTTGATGGCGGCGATGCCCGCTGCACCTGCCCGCAGACAGGATTGCGCGTTCTGTAGAGTTACTCCTCCCAGGGCGAGCACAGGGATTCTGGCGCGACAAGCCTGGGTAAGAGCTTCGAGGCCGGCAGGCTTAGTCGCAAGTGCGTCTTTCTTTTCGAAGACTGGAGCGAAGACTGCAAAGGTAGCTCGGTTTGCAGCGGCTTGCGCTACTTCTTCGGGAGAGTGACAAGAGACTGCTATCAGTAGATCTCCTGGTGAGACTTCGCGGGCGAGGGCCTGCCCTGAGCTTGTCGAAGGGGCGCCCGCGCCACGCGTTTTTTGCCAGAGTGCGCGGACTTGCTGAGGGGAAATGTCGTCGGATCGGAGATGAACGCCATCGGCGCCGGTGGCGATCGCGATGTCGGTGCGAGAGTTGATTAGGAGGGCAGTTCTCAGTTCTCGGTTCTCAGTTCTCAGTTCCAGGATGATTTGCACTGCTTCGCGGGCTAGCGACTCGAGCTCGCGCGTCGATAGGTCTTTTTCTCGCAGCTGGATGTAGTCGATTCCGTGGCTTGCGGCTTCGGCGATTTTGTCGAGGAGACGGCGGCGGCGCGAGGGTTCGTCGCCGGGAAACGCCTTGCGATCGGTGATGTAGTAGAGGAGCGGGCGTTCGTGCATCAGCTTTCGGGTATCAGTTTAAGGCAAGCCGCACTGGAGGTGCTGCGTACACCAAAATCGTAACGGCGCTGAAGCGCGGAGCTGCGTGCGGCCGGGCTTCGCCCAGGCCTGGACGGGCGAGGCGCCCGTCCCCACATGTT
Source organism: Candidatus Sulfotelmatobacter sp. (assembly GCA_050012155.1). Classification (GTDB taxonomy): domain Bacteria; phylum Acidobacteriota; class Terriglobia; order Terriglobales; family Acidobacteriaceae; genus Sulfotelmatobacter. The sequence goes on from JBEKHS010000010.1 coordinate 52,036, forward strand.
CCGTGGTGTGGGCTACGGTCGCGTTTTGGCTATTTCGGGCGTTACTTCCTGTTCTTTTTCTTTCTTGGGCTGGCCGCCGAGGTGGTGTTCGGTCAGGCCGTCTCTTAGAAAGGTAAAAGCGTCTTCAGGCGTGTCGACGAACTTGAACAGGTTGAGATCCTCTGGGGAGACGGTGCCGGCGTCGACGAAGGCCTGGAAGTTCATGATGCGGTGCCAATATTCGCTGCCGTAAATGACGACGAGAATTTTTTTCGCCAGCTTGTCGGTTTGGGCGAGGGTGAGGATTTCAAAAAGCTCATCAATGGTTCCGAAGCCGCCGGGGAAAATCACCAGCGCCTTGGCGAGGTAAGCAAACCAGAACTTACGCATGAAGAAATAATGAAATTCAAAGTTGAGGGCAGGCGTGATGTAGGGATTGGGATACTGCTCGAAGGGCAGATTGATGTTGAGGCCGATGCTTTTGCCTCCGGCTTCGTAAGCGCCGAGGTTCGCAGCCTCCATAATGCCGGGACCACCGCCGGTGGTGACGACGAAACGGCGGCGACGAGCGGGAATCTGAATCGACCACTCGGTGAGCAGGTGGGCCAGGCGGCGGGCGTCTTCGTAGTAGCGGGCCATGTCGACCGCGGCAAGAGCTTTCTTCAAGTTCTTGTCTCGCTGCGCGGCGGGAGTGTTGGCATCGTTTCTTTCGACTTCGGCCAGGTTCTTCTTCGCGACATCGCCTCTCTGGAAGCGGGCCGAGCCGAAAAAGACGACTGTGTCCTGAATCTGCTCGCGGCGAAAGCGAGAGAGCGGCTCCTGATACTCCGACAAAATGCGAAGAATGCGTCCGTCGGGACTGTTGAGAAAAGGATCGTTCTTATAGGCGAGCGGGGCGGGTTCGAGCTTATCGACCATGTGGAAGACTCACGTTCTGAAATCCGGCAGTGTGAAACTCAATGTTACAGACCCCGCGCCTTTGCACGGGATCCGCACTCAACGATGCTACTGGTGTTCGTGGTAATGAAGAGCTTCCCAAAAGCCGATCCAAATGTCGAGCAACCCCAAGCCACTGCAAAGACCACGGAAGAAGCCGGTAGAAACAAGTGTGCGCAGCCACGGAAACCAAAGCAGAAGGTAATTGTCGGTCCACTCGTCGGTCCAAGGCAGGATCACGAGCAGAACGCCAGCGACCGCGCTTATCAGTACGAAAAGGAAGACGGAGCTGCGGTGCAGCCAGCGCTGCAGCCCACCGGCCTCCGGCGCCACTGGAGTTGGGGATGGAGGATCGAGGAGCGTGGCGCCTGTTTTGGCCGGCACGGGTGCAGGCTGAATGGGCGCGGACGTACCGCTTTCAACCGACGACTTCGGATCAATGCTCAACGCGCGCCCCGCTGCATCTGGAGTTTAGCGCGGAGACAAACGAGGGATCCGGGAAGCCTATTCGCGGAGCGCTGCTTCATCGCACGCTGCATCATCGAACCCTGCTTCGTCAAACGTTGTCTCGACAAACGTTGGAAGAAAAAGTGAGGGACAAAACCCATCGGGATATTCTACGACTTCAGGGGCTTGATGCGCTCGGCTACGTCGCGGTAATCGATATTGCGGCCGTAAACTTCCATGAAATTCTTGAGTGCTGAGGGTTTGTCGCCGGCGAGCTCATAGGCGGCGGCGAGCTCGTAGTGCAAAGCGGTGCGAGTTTCTTCGTCGATTCCGGGCGCGTTAAGAGCCTTCTGGTACCAGCGAATGGCGGCCTCGGGTACGCCCTTGTCGAGGAAGCACTGGGCGAGCCAGGTATAAGTCTGCATGGCCTGCGGGAAAGGATGTCCGCGGTCGACGGCCTGGCAGGTCTTCTGCAACTCGCCAATGGCTTCATCGAGCAAGCCCATTTCGCGGAAGGCGATGCCAAGGTTGTAGTGAGTCTCCGGATCTTCCTCGGTGGTGGATGAACCGGCCTCGAGGTCGTGTTTGAGTTCGCCGAACATTTCCGCGAGATCCACGCCTGCGTCCTCGCCGAAAGGAGAAGACTTGGCGGCTGGAGTGGCGGCTGGGCCAGGAATGACTGGAGAAATCTGTGGCTTGGGCGCAGGCGGTGCCGGCCGTTGCGGGACTGCCATCGGCGGTTGCGGTGAAGCTGCCGAAACGCCTGAGGAAGCTGCTGCTGCTGCGGCCACGGGGGCGGTGACCGATGCAGCCTGCACGGGCGCGGGCGCTGGTGCCGGCTGCTGTGCTGGAACTGGAGGAACAGGGGCCTGAGCCTGAGACGTGGGCTGAGGCTCAGGTGCAGGCGCGGTTTCGGCAACTGGAGCATCCTTGAGGAAATCTTCACCAAGAGAGGCTTCCAGATCTGCAACGAATTCGCCGATCACCTCAGTATGGGGCACGCCGAACGAGGTGGGCTTGGCGTTCCCAATGGGCTCAAGTTCTGGGACATGGCCACGAGGTCCGCCTTCGGACTGAAGTTCGAACTCTGAGTCAGGGACTTGAGCCGAAGCGTGCTCGATGGCAGGCTCGGCTTCGTGCGAAATCGCTCCGGGAAGGAAATTGTCGCCCAGGGAAGATTCAAGATCGGAAACGAACTCGTGAAGGACGCCCGGCGCCGCAGGTGGCTCGGCAGGCGTCGGCCCGGGCGGCGCGGGCTCAGTGTGTAGAGCCTGGGGAGCAGGTGCTTCCACTGCCGCGATCTCGCGCTCGGGAGCGGTTTCCTCTTCGATCGTGGGGATTTCCTCGGCGGCCGGCTCGGGAATTTCCTCGATGGTGATCTCGGCGGGAACCTCGTCGATGCTGAATTCGGAAACAGCCTCGACTGCGGAGGCTTCCTCCGCGGCCACGCTGGGCTGCGATGCCGCTTCGATTTCCGCGCGAAGGGCCGACAGGGTGGCTTGGTCGCTGGTAATGCCTTGAAGTTTTTCGAACGCCGCCGAGGCCTGTTCGGGCATGCCGTGCTCGAGGTAGAAGCGGATCTCTTCGATGGTTTCGGCGCTCTTTCCGTCGTCGGGCGTTGCTTCTCCGACGGTGGGCACTTCATGGTCGCCCACAGCGTCGGCGACCTCGACTTCCGCAGCTTCGGCAGGCGGTGCGTCAGCTTCGATGGTAAGTGAATCGTCCCACTCGGAGGATAGATCGATTTCAGCGGGAGCAGCCTGAGGCTCGGCGACGGGCGAAGCCTGCTCCTCGCTTTGTTGCTGTTCTTGATCTTCGACTGGATCGCTAACGACGGCAAATTCCAGATCTTCTTCCAGATTTTCGCCAGGCTGGGCGGAGGCGACGGGCCAGGGCGCTGAGTCTGTAGCGTCGACAGAAATCTCGGCAGCGGATTCGTCCGATGCAGTGGCTTCCTCGATTATGGGATCGGGAGCAACGACAGCGCCGGAACGATCTTCGTAACGAGCGGCAAGCTCACCGTAACGGGTAGCTTCCTCAGGATATCCACCTTCGGAGTAGACGTTCTGCAGAGTGCGGCAGCAGAGGGCGGCTTCAGGGAAACTCGAAGCCCGCGTGTAAAGAGCGGCCAGGCGCTGGTTCAGGCGGAGATCGCTTGGCGCCTGCGGCAGGGCTGCCATAAGCGGCCCCAACGCTTTGGCGGGCATGTTATAGGAAATGAAAAGTTCCGCATCGGTGAGCGCGGACCGAACCGAGAGAGCGATGGCGTCGGAATAGTGCTGGTGGATGGATGGGGAAGTGGCTTCGAGCTCGTCCACGATGACGACCGCTTCTTCCGCGGAGATGAGGCTGGCGCCGGAGTCGCCGCCGATCTGGCTGACCACCTGCTGGTAATTGCTCATGTGCAGGGGATTGCCAGGCTCCAGGGTCGCGAGCTTTTGATAGAGATCGCGGGCGCGGGGCAAGTCGCCGGCCTGCACCGAGGCGTGAGCCAGCAACTCGGTGACTTCTGTGATGTGGGTGGTCTCTCCGGCCTTGTGGAAGAGATCGAGAAGTTTTTCGAGCGATGCGGGATTCTCGCGCACATGCCCGATGATGGAGTGAAGGTTCTTCAGAACCTTTGCGGAATCTTCAGCCAGGAGGCGCTCGGCGTGCTGGTCGTAAACCTGAAGCGCGTTTTCGAATTGCCCGGCCTGCATGAGGGCATCGGCGAAAGTGGAGATGGATCCCAGGTCGTTGTGGACGGTTAGGAGCTTGCTTGCGAGCGTGCCAGCGTCCGACAATCGACCGGTCTTCAGGTAAGCTTTGAGCAGATCGCGCAGGCCGTCGGGATTGGAATCGAGATCGGAGACCTTGTGCAAGGCTTCGATGGCGGCTTCCGCATCGCCGGCCTCGAGCAAATTTCGGCCCTGCATCAGCAGCGCATAGCCGTTGCCGGGATCGAGGGTGAGCATCCGCTGCAAGACTTCTTCGGCGCCGCTCGTGGAGCCTTTGGAGCGCAGAGTCTCGGCGGCAGCTGCGAAAATCTGCCAGGCTTCATTCTTCTTGCCCAGGCGGACATAGACTTCCGCCAGGCGGACGCGCATGGCGGTGTTTTCGGGATCCATTTCCAGAATTTTCTGGAAGATGCGGACGGCGTTTTCGAGTTCGCCGGATTTCAGGAATTCTTCGGCAACTTGCAGGTACTGGGCGCGGGCATCGTTGAACAATCCCTGCTGGGTGTAGAGCTCGGCCAGTTTCAGCACGCTCTCAAGAGACGGCTTGAGCTTGCTGATTTTCTTGTACATGGCGATGGCCTTGACCGTGAAACCCTGGGTGGCATAGGCATCGCCTACGGTCTTGAAACATTCGGTGGCTTTGTCGGCTTCGCCGAGGCGGGAGTAGAGGTCGCCGACGGTATTGGTGACGGTAAGGTCTTTGGGGTCTGCCTTGAGAACTTTTTCGTACTCGGCGATGGCGTTTTGCATCTTGCCCTGCTGGACATACTTCTCCGCAGAGCTGAGAACCTTTTGTTTGTTGAACCCGAAACCGAACGCCATATGAGTACGAACTCCAGCCCCTGGTTTTGCCGAGAACGCTTTGCCGAAGAACTCTTAACCGAGAAACTTTTGCAACGAGAATCTAATGACGGCTCCTGGGAAGTGTTGCCCGGGGGAACGTCACATTGGCCAAACTCCTTTTTTGGAGATGGCCGGTCGGACAAGGGCAATTGTACGGCTGGGAGGGTGGAAGTGCATGGTTACCAAGGATTACCAAAAGGGAGTGTACGTTAGGGCTACCTTGGGAATCAGGGGTGAAACCGGTGGAGTGGCCGCTGTTTAGTACATACTCGCTGTGTGGCGGAAGTGGCGAAAGCAGGTAATCTTACCGGCTGCGCTCTGGAACTTTCGTGCTTGATGTGAGGAAATCGACTATGACCTGGATTAAAACCATACCGATGTCGGAAGCCGACGAGAAGCTGCGCCATGCGATCGAGGGGCAGCGAGAGCTGTATCCCAAGGAGTATGCGGAGCCGGTGCATCCGGATGAGTCGGGAGGGTCGACGATTGTGGGGTCGCACACGCTGATTCCGGATGCTCTCTATCACTCGTTCGCCATGTTTGGGGCGCTGATGTCGCCCGAGCTGCCGCTGAGCCGGCGGCAGCATGAAATGATCACCACCATGGTCTCGGTGACCAACCGGTGCGTGTATTGAATCGAGTCGCACGCAGAGTTTCTGCGTAGGGTGACTCTGGATCAAGAGTTGGTGGAGGCGCTGGAGAAGGATTACACGACCGCGCCCATTACGCCGCAGGAGCGGGTGATGGTGGAGTATGTGGTCAAGCTGACCAAGGACGCTACCAAGTGTTGGAAGGATGATATTGAGGGGCTGAGGGCAGCGGGGTTTGATGATCGCGGGATCTTGCAGATTACGCTGATTGCTTCCTGGTTTAACTATATTAATCGGGTGGCGGATGCGCTGGGGGTGGGGAGAGAGTGAAAGTCTGTCATCCCCCTCCCCAACCGGGTTCTAGCGTGGTACAACAATGGAATTCATTATCGTTTTGGCTCGAGCATCAGATTCCGATCCGGCTAAGCCGACGGACTCGTAATAGAAGACCCAGAAGGCCGACGTGCTACCGAGCATCAGGCACATGAAGCGACGATGTACCGTGGGCTGAGTGCCACCGTACCGAGCCGCGAGAATGCCTCCGGAATCGCCAAAGGTAGTGTCGGTGGTCGTTACGGCGGTTAAGCCAGGTGTCGCGGCTTCGGCATGTTTTCGCAGTTCCGTCAGACGCTTGAAGCTCTTGAATCGCTCATCAACGCTCAACCCACCCTTAAATCCCAAGACCGAAACCGTCAGCTGCTCTCCGTTGTCGCTGCGATAAACCCAACGAGTGGGATCGGATGATTGCTCGGTTCTCCACTGCCCCGGCAGAGTGAGGCGAAAAGGGCCCTCACCTATGACAGTGTCCTTCCCCTCTGATTTCCCGAGCATGCTTAATGTTATAACGCCAGCGAATGCGAGCCTGGCCAGAACCAATCGGGACAAGGCGTTGATCATGGGATCAAAGTTAAGACAAAGAGGGCCCTCATGCCAACCTCAATTTAGCTACGTGGGCCTACTTCACCACTTAGCGTCAGGCGCACATGCTGGGACCTTGAGAGAATGGCTCGCACCAATCCACGAGCCAACGTGCGATTGTTCCCTTGTCCTACTAAACTTACCAAGAGGCCGGTTTTCTTGCCGTCTAGCGTTATCCATGTCTGAATCTTTAGCTGAGTTTTTTCTGACGAATTTTCGGGCGCACCGCGAGGAGCGCTCTTATGGGCAGCGGTGTGGGTACCGGATGGAATGGTTCACTTACGGGCAGGTTTTGGAGATGGCGTCCTGGTTCGCCGCTGAGTTGGAGGCGCGGGAGATTGGCAAGGGCGAGCGGGTGATGCTATGGGGCGAGAACTGCGCGGAGTGGGTTGCGGCGTTTTTTGGATGCGCTTTGCGCGGGGTGGTCGTTGTGCCGATGGACGATGGGGCGTCGGCGGAGTTTGCGGCGCGGGTTGCGGGGCAGGTTGAGGCCAAGCTGTGGGTTTGTTCGCGGAAGCACGCGGCCGGCATTGCGGCTGCCGCGTCTTCGGCTCCTGTTGTGATCCTTCAGGAAGTCAAAATCCCCACCCTCTCGCAAAGAACGCGAGAAGGGTGTGGCACCCGCACCGAGGAAACGCCAGCGCTACCGTCCGTGGCGACTGGACGCGATGACATCTTGCAGATTGTTTTTACGTCGGGAACGACAGCCGAACCCAAGGGCGTAGTGATCACACATGGCAATGTGCTGGCCAACATCGCTCCGCTGGAGCGGGAGATGCAGGCGTATTTGAAGTATGAACGGTGGGTGCATCCGGTGCGGTTTTTGAATTTGCTGCCGCTTAGCCATGTGTTTGGGCAATTCCTCGGGATGTTTCTGCCGCCGCTGTTGGGCGGGACGGTGATTTTTCAGGAGGAGTTGAAGCCGTCGGAGATTGTGAGCACGATCCGGCGCGAGCAAGTGTCGGTGTTGGTGACGGTGCCGAGAGTGTTGCAGTCGCTGAAGCAGAAGATCGAGCGCGATCTGGAAGACGGTTCTTCCGAAGGCGGGGGGAAGATCGAAGATTTTCGGCGGCGGTTCCGCGAGTCGGAGGGCAAACATTTTCTACGCCGGTGGTGGATTTTTCGCGCGATTCGACGGCAGTTTGGGTGGAAGTTCTGGGCATTTATTTGCGGAGGCGCGGCGCTGGATGCGGAGACTGAGCGGTTCTGGGACCGGCTCGGCTATGCGGCAATCCAGGGTTACGGCCTTACGGAAACGACGTCGCTGATCAGCGTGAACCATCCGTTCAATTTGGGGAAGGGATCGATTGGGAAAGTGTTGCCTGGACGCGAGGTGAAACTCGCGGAGGATGGCGAGATTTTAATTCGCGGCGGCGGAGTGGCTGCGGGGTACTGGGACAAGAGTGGGCAGCATCACGCCGCTGGCGAGGTTAGGGAGGCTGGCGAGGTCACGGATAAAGACGGCTGGTACCGTACGGGAGATGTGGGCGCGCTGGATGACGCGGGGAACCTCTATTTCAAGGGGCGCAAGAAAGATGTCATCGTTACGCCGGGCGGACTGAATATTTATCCGGAAGACTTGGAAGCTGCGGTGCGGCGCCAGCCGGAGGTGAAAGATTCTGTGGTGGTGGGGATTGAACGCGGAGGGAACGCGGAGCCGTGCGCGGTAGTGATTTTAAAAAATGATGCGCGAGCCCTGGCAAAAGTGATGGAGCGCGCGAACCAGTCGCTGGCGGAATTCCAACGCATGCGAATGTGGGTCGAGTGGCCGCAGGAAGACTTTCCGCGAACGAGCACGCAAAAGCCGCGGCGGAATGTGATTGCGGAATTTGCCGCGCGGGAAATTCTGGAAGCAGGGAAGAAAGAGGTTGCAAGTGCTGGAGAAAGCCCGGTGACGGAGTTGATCGGGCGCATCACGGGACGAAGCGCTGCGGGGCTGAAGCGCGATGTGGCGCTTGATGCAGATCTCGGCCTGAGCTCGCTGGACCGGGTGGAGCTGATCAGCGCGCTGGAGGACCGATATCAGGTGGACCTGAGCGAGACGCGTTTCAGCGCAGCGCGGACGGTGGGAGATGTGGAGAGGATGTTAAGCGGCGAGGCGCGGCCGCGGGCGGAGTATCACTATCCGGGGTGGGTATTACGCTGGCCGGTGACGTGGGTGCGCTGGCTGGCTCACTATTTTCTGATGAGGCCGGCCATGATCCTGCTGGGCTGGCCGAGGATCGAAGGGCGGGAAAATCTGCAAGGAGTTTGCGGACCGCTGCTGGTGGTCTGCAATCACGTTGGCGACGTGGACGTGGGATTCGTACAGACCGCTTTACCGGCGCGGCTACGGAACAGGATCGCGACCGCAACGGGCGGCGAGACGCTGGAAGCGTTGCGCACGCCTGCGCCAGGAAGAAGTCTGTTCGGCAGAATCTACGACCGGACGGAGTGGGCGCTGGGGGTTTCCTTGCTAAATCTTTTTCCGCTGCCGCGCGAGGCTGGCTTCCGGAAAAGCTTCGCTTACGCCGGTGAAGCCGTGGACCGCGGATACAGCGTGCTGGTGTTCCCCGAAGGACGACATACCGTGGATGGCAGAATGAATCCGTTTCGAGCGGGGATCGGGCTGCTGGCCAATAACCTCGGTATTCCGGTTGTGCCCATGCGGATACTTGGATTGTTCGAAGTGAAGCAAGCGGGCAAAAAGTTTGCCCGGCCCCGGAAAATTAGTGTCCGTATTGGGGCGCCCATGAAGTTTGCGGCTGGAACCGATCCTGCAGAGATCGCGCGAACGCTGCAGAGCGCAGTGGAGGCTCTGTAGACGCGAGATGTCGCACCTACTCTTCGTCCTCCATACCAGTTTCGTCGATACGTGGATCCGATTCGACGTGTACTTCCGGTAAGTTCGCGCTGCGCAACGCCTGATTCAGAGCGGAAAGATCGGAAGTCTTGAGTGCGTCCCACTTCTTCATTGCATTCGACGCTTCGGATTCAGTGGACACGGCAGCTACCGATTGCGCGGCGGTCGGCTCGGCGTCGGTTTGCCATACCTGGCCGTATAGAACCTGGACTTCTCCGTTCACGCGCGTGAGGGTGATTTCGCCAGCGGTAGAGGGGCCGGGTGACCCTCCCAGCAATGCTGCGAGCTTGTTCTGAAAAGCTTGCAGCGAGTTGCTCGTTTCGCCGCTGGCCTGCGGGCTCAGTTTCTGCAAGGAATCGCGAAGCGATCCGGCTTGCAGCACAGCTTGCGAAGTTTCGCTAAGCGACAAAGCCAGTCGTCTTTCGAGTTGGAACTTTTTCTCGAGGCCGACCGCCGAGATCTTTACGCGAGGATCCATCTTTACGGTGAAGGATGCGGTATACGTCTTTCCATTTGCAGTGAGCCGGGCGGTGTAGGAACCGGGTGCCACTGTGGGGCCGAGCGGGTAACGGGGAGTATCTCCAGGAATCGCGGAGATGGGATAGTCATGCCGGGTGGAGGTGGGCGCGGGGTAATGCAAATCCCAAACCCAGCGGTGCATGCCGGCCTCCGATGATAAAGCGCGGAAGGGACGCAGCCAGTAGAGCGGAATGAGTTGTTTCTTCAGGTCCGCTTCGGTGACGTCGGGCTTGTCGGCGCTGGAAAATTTACGAACGAGTTGGCCGTGACCGTCGAGGATTTCGAGAGTCACCGGCGCGGAGGCATCGTGCCCGAGGTAGTAGTCAATGATTGCGCCATCGGGCGGATTGGCCGCAAAGGGTTCGTCGGGCGGAAGCGGCGTGTCGGTGTAAGTATCGCGCTGCACGCGGTAGGCGGGCGCTGGAGTGAAAAGATGAGCATCTGCGGCGCCGAGCGAAGCGGCCGCTTCGCGCAGAGGAGCGATGTCATCGAGGATCCAGAACGAGCGGCCATGCGTGGCAACGATCAGATCGTTGTCGTGAATCCAGAGATCGCGCATGGAAGTGTGCGGAAGATTCAGCTGCAAAGATTGCCAGTGGTCGCCGTCATCGAATGAGACCCAAACGGCGTTTTCTGTTCCGGCAAACAACAGGCCCTTACGCACAGGATCTGCGCGCACTGTATCGATGGGGCCGAGGTCGGGAAGGCCGGTTGTAATGAGCTTCCAGCTTTTGCCGCCGTCGTGAGTGCGGTAAATGTAAGGCCGCTCGTCGTTGATGCGGAATCGGCTCACCGAGGCGTAGGCAGTGTCGTCATCGAAGTGCGAGGCGCTGATCTGCGTGACCTTGCTCCATGGCGTCAGATCTTTGGGCGTGATGCCGTTCCATTTCTTGCCGCCATCGCGCGTGAGCCAGATCAGGCCGTCGTCGGTGCCAGCCCAGAGAGTATTGATGCTCTTGAACGAGGGCGCGAGAGCGTAAATCACGCCGCGTTGTTTTTCGGCGCCTTTGGGGATGAGGCCGCCCACGCTGGCAGGGACTGCGGGATTTTCGCGCGTCAGATCGGAGCTGATGGTCTGCCAGGAAGTTCCGCCGTCGATCGTTTTGAAGAGCACGTTGCTGGCGTAATAGAGCACGTGCGGGTCGAGAGGCGAGAACATTAAAGGTTCGGTGCGGTCGGTGCGATATTTCGGATTGCGCAATGGGATGGGTGTGACATCCTGCACCTGCCCGGTTGACCAATGAAACTTCGAGACCTCACTTCTGCCGCCGCCGTAGATAACATCGGAGTCGAGGGGATCGGGGGCCACGTATCCGTATTCGATGACGCCGACTGGATGCCACTCGCGGTAGGTAATGGCGCCATCGTTGCCACGGCTGTAGATGCAGACGGAACCGCTCTCTTGCTGACCTCCGCAGACGCGATAGGGAAATGTGTTAGTGACCGCGACATGATAAATCTGGGCGGTGGGCTGGTTGTACCAGGAACTCCATGTGGCTCCACGGTTGACGGTTACAAGCGCGCCCTGATCGCTGACGAGAAGAATAATGTTGGGGTCGTTGGGATTGATCCAGAGATTCTGGTAGTCGTCGCCGCCGGGTGCGCCGCGAAATCCTGACCAGGTTTTGCCACCATCGGTTGAGCGCATAGTCACGGTACTGGCGCAGTAGACGACGTCTTCGTTCTTAGAATCGACTCTGGGGATGGCGAGGTCGCCGCCGCCGATGCGGCCTGAGGGACGCGGATCGTCCGTCACTTTGTACCAATTTTCTCCGGCATCGTCGGAGCGATAGAAGGCGAGTCCGCTCGGAGATATTGCGACCGTCGCATAAAGGCGACGGGAATCAGTGGGAGCGATGGCGACGTAGATTTGCGACAAATCTTTCGGGAGTCCGTTGGTAAGGGGTTGCCAGGTGCTTCCGTCGTCAGTGGATTTGAACAATCCTCCGCCGGTTCCGTTGACTTCGTTGTTGTCTTCCCAAGGCCCTTCCCGCGCTTCCCACATCGAAGCGTAAATCACGTCGGGATTCGAAGGATCGATCTCCACGTCGGAGGCTCCGGTGTTCTCATCTTTGTAGATGGCTTTCTGCCAGGTTTGGCCGCCATCGGTCGAGCGAAAAAGGCCGCGCTCTTGATTGGGGCCGTAGGGATGGCCGAGCACGGCGGCGAAGATTTTATTGGGGTCGCGAGGGTCGACGGCGAGTGCGGGAATTTGGAAGCCATCGCGCAGACCGAGATGAGTCCAGGTTTTTCCTGCGTCAGTCGATTTGTAGATTCCGTTGCCCACCGAAAGATCGGGGCGATGCAGGCCTTCGCCGCTGCCGACGTAGATAATGTCAGGGTTTGAAGGAGCCACGGCGATAGCGCCGATCGATTGCGTAGATTCGTGGTCAAAGATGGGATTCCACGTGCGTCCGTAGTCGTCCGATTTCCAAACTCCGCCGTTGACTTGGCCGATGTAGAAGACGTTCGGTTGGCTGGGGACACCCGTGGCGGCGCGAGTGCGGCCTCCGCGGAGTGGGCCGATCATGCGCCAATGCAGCTCCTGATATGTGTTCTCGGGAACTTGCTGGGCTGCGCCCGAACCGATGGACAGGAAAACCAAAACGCAAACAAACAGACGAAGAAGCAATGTGCTCAATGGGCCCCCTCAGAGCGAAACGCCAAACCTAACAGCATAAACTAAAATGGTGGGGATAGGGCAGGCGGGTAGTGGCTCAGTTTGAAATTTGAGGCGGAGCCCTAGTTGTTCGCCACGTTCATCGGATAGATGACATGCTCCGGGTCCCACCACAAAACCTTTAGCACGTTCAATTCAAGTATGCCCCAGATACGTTCAATATGACCGACCCTCATCACCAATAGCGCGTCTGTGTCATCCAAGTGAAGCATCCGCAGTCTGTCTTGCGCTTCGGGACATATTCTTTCGACTGCTACGAAATGATTGTGTTTAGCATCTCGAACCAGTAGGTCTTTCCAAGTATTTCCCTCAATCCCCGCGAGTTGACTGCGAATTTCGCGCATCTTGTCGCCTTCAATTTGATGCCAACCGTAAGGGTCTACCATTTCCATCAAGCCGACACGCCAAGCAGGTTTATGGGGGTAGCAACTCTCTTTAGGGACAACGATTTTGGGGGCCTTAACCGCCGCAACGATATTCTTAAAGGTCGGTTGACCTTTGGCCAAAGTTAGAGACTGCCGTAATACTCCGCCATTGCGGCGTGAGTGATTTCACGACTACCGCGTTCGCCGGGGCCCAGCCCCTTCCTGGCATCTCTCCAGGGGTCTTCTTGATGGGTGAGGTTGCTGAGTTCTTGGGATGACATTTTGCCGTAGAAATCGAGGACAATGTCAATCGTCTCCCGTTCTGATTTATCTAGAGCGTGGTAGTCGCCATCCCATTCAGAAACCCTGAAACGACCACGGTGTCTGTCATACAGCTCAAACACGACAGGGCCATTCGCCCACGCCTCAATCCGTTCGGAGAAGATTGGTTGTTCATCCCACACCAGTGCCCACGCCTGTGAGTAGTAAACAAGCTTCTGCAACTTCATGGCTGTCATCGGGCCCCGCTTTAGGATGTAAGCGGCAACATCATGTACGGTCGCCATTGGACCTCCAGTGGTTGCTGACGGCCAGAGCGATGGGAGAAACGCTATGCAATATTCATTGTAGCATTTGGGTCAATCCTGCTCCTAGGGCGGCTTTAAGACGTTGAAATGGCCGAGAAAGCACCTTAATTTCAAACTGAGCCACTACCGGCAGGCGCGGGGACTAGCTAATTTCGGCCAAGGTCTGCGCCAGGCCGCCGGGTTTCAACGATGGCGTCGCTCCTGACTCGCTGGCGACCCAGGCTCCGACGCGGTTGGCGACCTCGTTGATTTGCGCAAGCGATGTTCCACGGAGATATCCGTGTACCAAGGCCGCGGTGAATGCGTCGCCGGCGCCCACGGTATCAGCAACCTTAACCTTGAAGCCCGGATGTTCGCTGCGATCATCGGCGGACAGCAGGAGACTGCCGCTGTTGCCGCGCGTAATGCAAACCAGCTTCAGGCCGTACGAAGACAGCAAGCGTCGCGCCGAGTCTTCCTCGCCGCGATTCTCCAATTCGAACAAGCGCATGATCCTTGGGAGTTCTTCATGGTTTAGCTTGACGATGGTTGCAAGCTTCATCGATTCGGCGAGGACTTGCACGGTATAAAAGTTCTGCCGGAGGTTTACGTCGAAAACCCGCAGTGCACATGGCTGCGAGGCAAGCACAAAGCTTCGAATGGTGGAGCGACTGCGCTCCGATCGCTGCCCCAGCGATCCGAAACACACGGCATCGGCACGTTGCGCCAGCGCCTGCCATTGCGGCGTCCAATCGAGAAAATCCCATGCGACCGACTCGGAGATTTCAAAACGTGGCTGACCGGTGCCGTCTACCTCGATCTTGACGGTGCCGGTGGGATGCTCTGTGTCTTCCTGAACGAATTCTGTGGGAAGAACGAGTTCACCGAGGCGGCGAACAGCTTCCACACCCAGAGCATCGCGGCCTACGCGGCTGGCGGGTATTCCATGATCCCCGAGCAGAGAGGTGATGTAAGCGAAGTTGGCCGGTGCTCCACCGAGTTGCTTCCCGGCGGAAAATAAGTCCCAAAGCAATTCGCCCAGACCGACAACGATGTGTCTCTTGCTCAGCATGGACCTTTCGAAGAGGCGGGTTGCAGGACCGAGCAAACTGGTGGAGAATCGGGGAGCATGAATCGAGCTTGAGGCATAGGCAGGGTCTAGCCGCGAAATCGGTCGACATCAACGGTCATAACCGCCATGATGCGTTCCATTTATTCCAAGAGCTGGGTAAAGCTGGTCACGCTGCTGCTGGCGCTGGCTTCACAGGATAGCGCAAATTTGCCCTTCGGGGCGTGGCACCGTGTTTCGGAGAATGCGATCATCTCGCCGCAAGGAGACGGATGGGAGTCGACGGGCACCTTCAATCCTTCTGTGATTCTTCGTGACGGCAAGTTCGTCATGCTTTACCGGGCTCAGGACAAGAACGGTACTTCGCGCCTCGGTTATGCGGAGAGTATGGACGGAGTCCTCTTCACGCGGCGGAGCGAGCCGGTACTTTCGCCCCAGGAAGATTACGAAAGAGATGGCGGCGTGGAAGACCCCCGGCTGGTGCAGTTCGGCGGCACCTACTATTTAACCTACACGGGATACAACAAGAAAGACGCACAACTGTGTCTGGCGACTTCGAAAGATATTATCCACTGGGAGCGAAAAGGCGTGATTCTTCCTGCCTATAAAGGGCTTTGGAACGTTCGCTGGACGAAGTCGGGAGCGATTGTGCCGGAGAAGATTGCCGGCAGGTACTGGATGTATTATCTGGGGACGACGCCGGACAACAACGACCAGATGGGGTTGGCCTCTTCAACGGACCTGTTGCATTGGACCGACGCAACCGATGTTCCAGTGTTGCCGGTGCGAGTGGGGAAGTTTGATGCTCGCGTGGCCGAGCCGGGTCCCGCACCGGTCGTCACGACGAAGGGAATTGTTCTTATCTATAACGGCGCCGACGACAAACTGGTGTACCGCACCGGCGTGGCGATGTTCGATAGAAACGACCCGCGCGTACTGGTCTCGCGAACGGATGCTCCCGTGTTTGCCCCCGAGGAACCATGGGAGAAAGTTGGCCAGGTTCCGAACGTGGTGTTCGTGGAAGGCATGGTGCGCCAAGGGGAGCGGTACTTGTTCTACTACGGAGGAGCGGATACGCGCGTTGGCATCGCGGAAGCACCGCTCCGACAACACTGATTGCGACACATTTCCCGACTCATCATTTCGCAGACTCAGGGTTTGCCGGGAACTGCATGGTGCGTATAACGCCCTCGCCCTCCTTCACGAAGATCAGCTGATTCGCCTTTACGCCCTTGAGGATGTCGACGTGGCCGCTGGGCCAGAGGATTTCGAGCAGGTCGACGGTCTCAGAACGTCCCAAGCCAAAGTGGATGCGCAGGTCATTCTGCGAACAGTAACTACCGCCGCTGCGCACTTCATCGATCTGCCGGTGAGGCTTCGATTCTCCGACGGGACGAGTGATGCAGGTGATCCGCGCGCCAATGCCGCTTCGGTTGGACTTGGTGCCGATGGTGCGAATCTTGATCCAGTTATTGTTGGAGGTCGATGTGCAGCGCAAGAGCTGGGGATAGTCATTGACGGTGTTTACCACGACGTCGAGATTGCCGTCATTGTCGAAGTCGCCGAAAGCACAGCCGCGCGCGGGTACGGGGTTGGTGATGCCGGGGCCGGCTTGCAAAGAAACATCGGCGAAACGACCGTTGCGCAGATTGCGATAGAGCAACTTCCGCTGCGCATAGCCGGATTCAGACTTCAACTGCTCGACTTCCGGGTAGACGTGGCCGTTGCAGATCAGGATGTCAGGCCAGCCGTCATTGTCGAAATCGAAAAAGCCGCAGCCCCAGCCGAGAAATTGGGTGTGCCCGCCCAGACCCGATGTGAAGGTCACATCTTCAAAGTTGCCGCCGCCAAGATTGTGGTAGAGCGAAGGAGTTTCGCCAGCGAAGTTCGACTTGAGGAGATCCAGGTTGCCGTCGAGATCGTAGTCGGCGGCGGAGACGCCCATGCCAGCCTGCGGTTTGCCGTCTGGACTGAAAGCGCAGCCGGCCTCGATCGCGATGTCTTCGAAAGTTCCATTCTTCTTATTGTGGTAGAGCGCGCTCGCGGAGGAATCGTTGGCGACGTAAATGTCGGGCCAGCCGTCGTTGTCGAAGTCCGCGGTGAGCACGCCCAAGCCGTAGGTGCTGCTCGTGCGGAATATTCCGGCGGCTTCGGAGACATCGGTGAAAGTGCCGTCGCCGTTGTTGTGGTAGAGGATGTTCTTGCCGCCTTTCAGTCCGGGCGGGCCGCAGGCCACCATCACGCCTTTATAGAGACATGGGCCGGATTCGGGGACAGGCGCGGTCGATAAATCCATATCGATGTAGTTGGCGACGAAGAGATCGAGGTGGCCGTCGCGGTCGTAATCCACGAAGGCGCAGCCTGTATTCCAACGCGTGCCTTTGCCGGTTACGCCGGCTTTCTGGCTGACATCCGAGAAGGTTCCGTCACCGTTGTTGTGATAGAGAACGTTCTTGCCGTAGTAGGTTACGAAGAGATCGTCCCAGCCATCATTGTCGTAGTCCCCGACACAAACGCCTTGCCCCCAGCCGGAGTGGATGAGACCAGCCTTCGAGGTTACGTCGGTGAAGGTGCCGTCGCGATTGTTGCGAAAAAGATGCGACGTAGGCTCAGAGCCCGCGGGGAAACCCTCAAGACGCCAGCCGTTCACGATAAAAATGTCGAGCCAGCCGTCGTGGTCGTAGTCGTAAAACGCAATCCCGCAGCCGGTGGTTTCGAGCAGGTATTTGTTTTTGTGCTCACCACCGAAAATGGTTTTGACGTTCAATCCGGATTCGCGGGCGACGTTGGTGAAGCTTACTCCGAGATCGGATGGCGATGTGGAGGATTGTGCCCGATCGACTTTCTGACCGGGCGCGCGGGAAGCGCTAAGCCAAGGGGGCCGGGCCAATTCAAAGATGCTCTCGAGCGACAAGACCAGCGCCGACCGACTCAGAGACTGCAAGAATGATCGGCGTGAAGGGAACAAGAGTTCGGTACCTAGGCTGTTCGGCTCGTGCTGGAATTTGCCCCTACCTCTTATATGCAGTGAACCATCCGTTTGCAAGCCTGCGAATGCCGCTTTCGCGGCGCTACAAAATGCGCCATGGAGGAGACTCTCCACGGAAGTGTTCGCGCTCAATCCCATATGGAGCTATGCTTGGTTTGGATGGAGGTACATAGAATGAGGAGAATTGCGTCGGCGTTAGTCGTGTTTCTGCTTTGCGTGTGTGTAGCGGGATCGATTGGCACCGCGCAGACAATGGCGCGCGCGGGGGATGTGGAAGGTCACCAATGGTGGCAGCACGCGGTATTTTATGAGATTTATCCCCGCAGCTTCGCCGACAGCAACAATGACGGAATCGGCGATCTGAACGGGATTACGTCGAAGCTGGATTACCTGCAAGACCTGGGAGTCGACGCGATCTGGATCACTCCATGCTTTCCTTCGCCGCAGGTGGATTTCGGCTACGACGTTTCGGATTACGAGAACATCGATCCGATGTATGGAACGCTGGCGGATTTCGATGTGCTGGTTAGCGAGGCAAAGAAGCGAGGCATCCATATAATCCTCGATTTTGTCGTGAATCACACGTCCGATCAGCACAAATGGTTTCTGGATTCGAAGTCGTCGCGCACGTCCGCCTATCGAGATTGGTATATCTGGCGTGACGGAAAAGGGCCGGGCAAACCTCCGGACAACTGGGTCTCGCTTTTTGGAGGATCGGCTTGGAAGTTCGATCCGGCTACGAATCAGTACTACTACCACTTTTTCTATCCCGAGCAACCGGATCTGAACTGGCGCAATCCGGCGGTTAAGGACGCCATGTTCGATGTGTCACGCTGGTGGTACAAACGCGGCGTGGCCGGTTTCCGCCTGGACGCAGTCGAAACATTGTTTGAAGACCCCGACCTGCACGATAACCCGATCATCCGCACCGGCAAGAATGCTTACGGGGATCCGATCGAGAAGAACGAGTACAACACGAAGTTGCCCGAACTGCATGACGTGTTGCGCGGACTGCGCAAGGTGGCGGACGAGAGCAATGCGGTACTGATCGGCGAGACTTGGACGGCGGACGTTGCCGAGCTCAATCAGTACTACGGCGAAGGCAATAACGAATTGCAGTTGCCGATGGACTTTCTTTTTGCCATGGTCAACAAGCTCTCACCGGCGGAATTCCGCAAGCAGATCGCCGCGGTGAATGCGGCCTCGGGTTGGCCGACGTTCGTAATCAGCAACCACGACATTGAGCGCTCCTATGACCGATACGGCGATGGCAAGCACAACGACCAGATTGCCAAGGTGATGGCCGCGCTTTATCTCACGTTGCGCGGGACTCCCATCATGTATTACGGGGAAGAGATTGGAATGAAAACCACGCCGCCAACGCGCAAAGAGGATGTGAAAGATCCGATCGGGCGCAGAGGCTGGCCGGAAGAGAAAGGACGGGACGGCGAGCGAACTCCAATGCAGTGGGATGGCAGCGAGAACGCCGGCTTCACGAAAGGGACGCCCTGGCTTCCGGTGCCCGCGACCTATGCGACTCACAACGTGGCGGAGGAATCGCAGGATCCGAATTCGGTTCTGGAGTTCTATAAGGCAGTGCTCAAGCTGCGGCACACGAACCGGGCGCTGCTGGAGGGAAACTACACTGCGCTGAATGAGAACAATGCGAACGTGCTTTCCTACCTGCGTGTCTACAAAGATCAGGGCGTAGTGGTGGCTTTGAATATGTCCGACAGGCCGCGCACGGTAAAGCTGGAGTTGAAGGGCAAAGGCTTCGCGTCGGCAAAAGCGTTGCTGGCCACCGGGAAATCAGCCTCTAAGGGGAATGAAGTCTCGCTGGAACCCTATGGAGTTTTCATCGGCGAGCTGACGAAATAAATCCGTATTTGGTTATTCAAAGCTTGAGTTCATTTCACTGGTTCCTGCTCCCATGACTTCGCGCGCGAGATGGCTTCATCCCAGCGCTGGCGCATGGCGTGTACTTGGGAGCGCGGCATTTGCGGTTCGAAACGGCGTTCTTCCCGCGGCAGTTCAGAGATTGACTTTGAGTCTTTCCAGAAGCCAACACCCAAGCCGGCGAGAAATGCGGCGCCAAGGGCGGTGGATTCTGTGATCGAAGGGCGCACGACGGGAACTCCGAGAAGGTCCGCCTGAAATTGCATCAGCGTGTCGTTCGCCGATGCACCTCCATCAACACGCAATTCCTGAAGAGGTGTGCCGGTGTCGGTTTGTACGGCATCCATCAGATCGGCGACTTGATACGCGATGCTTTCCACGGCCGCGCGGGCGATGTGGCCGGCATTGCTGCCTCTGGTGAGGCCGAGGATTGCGCCGCGGGCGTTCGAATCCCAGTGCGGAGCGCCGAGGCCCACGAAGGCGGGAACGAAACATACTCCGCCGTTGTCGGGAACGGAGTTCGCCAGCGCTTCCACCTCCGATGAGCCAGCAATGATTCCCAAACCATCGCGCAACCACTGAACGACCGCGCCGCCAACAAACACGCTGCCTTCGAGTGCGTAGGACGTACTATCGGCAATCTTCCAGGCGACGGTTGTCAGCAGTCGATTTGAGGATGCGACAGCGCGATTGCCGGTGCTCTGCAACATGAAGCAGCCTGTGCCGTAGGTGTTCTTGGTGAGGCCCGGGCTGATGCATCGTTGCCCGAAAAGCGCGGCTTGTTGATCGCCGGCGATTCCTGCGATTGGAATTCCGTTCAAACCGGGGACTGCGCTTACTTCTGCATAAACTTCGCTGGAAGGCCGGACTGCGGGCAGCATCGACCCGGGAATGCGGAAGAGATCGAGAAGGTCCGCGTCCCAATTGCCAGAGTGCAAATTGAAAAGCATGGTGCGCGAAGCATTGCTGGCGTCGGTGACGTGCACGCGGCCCCCGGTCAGTTTCCAAACGAGCCATGTGTCGACGGTGCCGAAGGCGAGACGACCTGCGTCCGCGAGTTGGCGGGCGTTCGGCACATGTTCGAGAATCCAGGAAATTTTGCTGGCGGAAAAATAAGCGTCGATCAACAAGCCTGTTTTTTGCTGAATCAGATTTTCGTGGCCTTGCGCCTTCAGTTGCTGGCAAAAGGCGGCAGTGCGGCGATCCTGCCAGACAATGGCGTTGAAGAGGGGCTGGCCGGTTGCGCGATCCCACACGATTGTAGTTTCGCGCTGGTTGGTGATTCCGATGGCAGCCACATCGCTTGGCTGCACTCGGGCTTGCGCCAAAGCTTCGAGGGCAACGGCGATCTGCGATGCCGCAATCTCTTCGGGATCGTGCTCGACCCAACCGGGTTCGGGAAAAATCTGCGTGAACTCGCGCTGGGCTACTGAGTGGACCTTGCCACGGTCGTCAAACAAGAGAGCTCTAGAGCTCGTCGTACCCTGATCAAGCGAGAGGATGTAGCGCAAAGAGGCCTCCTGTTTTCTGCGCAGTTTCCAAACAAAGTTTAAGGCTCAGGCCGAAGCGCGCGCAGGAATTGGCGAACGCCGAAATCGTAGACCGCAGCGCCGACCAACCCGCCCAACAGAGGCGCAACGACCGGCACCCACCACACGCGGGAGCCGTTGGTGAGACCGTTATTCCTGAATCCGGCAACCGCCGCGAACAGCCGAGGACCGAAATCACGCGCGGGATTGATCGCGTATCCGTGCATGCCCCCGAAGCTCATGCCGATGGCTACGACCACGAGTCCGATCATTGCGGGCGCGAGGTTGGCTCCGGGAGGAACGTTGAGCTCGTCGGTAATGGCCAGTACCAGAAGCAGCAGGAGAGCCGTGCCAATGACCTGATCCAGAAATCCGGCCTGAGGCCATGCGGGGAAGGTCGGGAAGGCGGGGAAGGTTGTGAACACTCCGGCGGTCTTTTCCAGGCCCGGATCGAACTGGTGAAAGGCTGGCAGATAATTCTGGTAAACCAGAGCGGCGGCAAGAAACGCCCCGGCAGTCTGCGCGATCGAATAAGGCAGGACCTTGCGCCAGGGAAAGCCGCGGAACACCGCAAGAGTAAGCGTGACCGCCGGGTTGAGATGGCCGCCTGAGACTTTTCCGGCGATGTAAATCCCCATGGTCACCGCCAGTCCCCAGCCTAGCGTGATGTTGGTATAGCCGCCGTGTACTGTCGCCCCGGAATTCTCCGCGGGAAATAAAACCACCATCGCCACCACGCCGGTGCCGAAGAGCATCAGGACGAAGGTTCCGAGGAACTCTGCGATCATCTCGGCGACCAAAGTGGGCTTCTGATTCATGCGGCGCTCCTCAGTGGAGTCACAAGCGACTATTGGACCGGAAGTAGTCTAGCAAGGTTTTGAGGGCGCGAGCCGGCTTTCGATTTGTACCGATCGATTCCGGCCACGGTCAAAGCCTGGCGTCGCGGTTTCAAAAGTGTAAGAGCCAGCCATGTTTTTATCTTGACAGCCGGGGTGCGGCCTGTAAGATAGAAGAATATTTATTCAAATGTATGAATAAATATTCATAATGAATAAAGTCCTGCGCCAGAGAGCGGTTTTGGAAGCTTTGACGCAGGGCCCCGTGGCCAGCCAGGAAGATTTGCAGCGGGCGCTGCGCAAGCGGGGCTTCAAGGTGGGGCAGGCAACTTTGTCGCGGGACATTCGCGACCTGAACCTGAGCAAGACGGCTGCCGGTTACGTTCTGCCCCAGGGTGAAGGCGCCTCGGGTTTGGCTTTACCGCCGGTGCAGCGGCTGGTTCGGGAGTTTGTGCTTGAGGTTCGGCCTGCGGGGAACCTGCTGGTGGTGAAAACGATTATTGGCAGCGCGCAGCCGGTGGCGGCCGCGCTCGACGAGCAGGAGTGGGAAGGCGTGGTGGGAACAATCGGGGGTGACGATACGATCCTGATCGTTTGTCCCGACAAGGACGCTGCAAGAAAAGTTGCGCTTCGGATCGAGGAGATGCTGGGCTGATGTCGGCAAAGCTAAAGACTGCGGTGCTGGGGGCCAGCGGCTATTCCGGGCTGGAGCTGACACGCATTCTCGGGCGCCATCCGCGGCTGGAGAAGCCCTTGCTGGTGCGGCGTGAGGGCGGCAGCGATGGCGCGACCGATCTGGCGCAGATTTTTCCGGAGCTGTCGGGCAACGGAGGTTATCCCCTGCGGCCGCTTTCGTGGACGGAACTGAAGCGCGAGGGCGTGCAGTTGCTATTCCTGGCTACGCCGCATGAAGCGTCGCGGTTTCTTGTGCCTGAGGCCGTTGCGCAGGGATTGCGGGTGATCGACTTGAGTGGCGCGTGGCGGCTGAAACAAGAGCAGCATCGAGCTATCTATGGGTTTCACGATGCGGACTCGGTCACGGCGGCGGAGCTGACGGCGAAGGCGGTTTATGGGCTCCCGGAGTTGAACAGCAACCGCATCGCATCGGCGCAATTGGTTGCGAATCCGGGATGCTACGCGACTTCAGTGATCCTGGCTTTGGCCCCTCTGCTACACGCGGAGCTGATCGATCGCGAATTGGGAATTATCTCCGATTCAAAGTCGGGAGTGTCGGGAGCAGGGAAGACGCCCACGTCGCGCACTCATTTCGTTTCGGTGGCCGACAATCTTTCGGCGTACTCGGTATTCAATCACCGGCATCTGGGAGAGATGGTCGAGCAGTTGGGGCTGGCGGATACGGAGCTGACCTTCACGCCTCATCTGCTGCCAATTCCGCGGGGGATTTTGTCGACGATCTATGTGCATCTGAAGCAAGCGATGAAGCCGGCGGAAGTGGAATCCTGCCTGCGGAATTTTTATTCCGGGCGACCATGGATGAGAGTTTTCGCGACGCCGAAGCTGCCGGAGTTGCAGTTTTCTTTGCACACGAACTATTGCGATCTTGGATTTTGCCTGGCGGAGGATGGCCGAAGACTGGTGCTGGTTTCCTGCGTGGACAATCTGCTGAAAGGCGCGGCGGGGCAAGCTGTGCAGAACATGAACCTGATGTATCAGTGGGATGAGCGGGAGGGTTTGCAGTGACGATTGTGGTGAAGATTGGCGGAACGGCGATCGAGGATGCTGCGACCCTGAGCAAATGCGCCCGGTCGATTGCGGAGTTGGCGCGGGACGGACACCGCGTAGCCGTGGTTCACGGAGGCGGCAGCGCGCTGACGCGCCTGCTCGAGCGCCTGGGGAAGAAAAGTGAATTTGTGGACGGGCTGCGCGTGACCGACGCGGAAACGCGCGATGCAGCGCTGATGGTGCTGGGCGGGATCATCAATAAGAAACTTGTGGCGGCAATCCAGTCGGCGGGCATGCCGGCCATTGGATTTTGCGGCGGCGACGGTATGACGTTCCGTGCGCGGAAGAAATTCGTTCATGGGCGCGACCTGGGATTTGTGGGCGAGATTTGTTTCGCTGAACCGTGCTGGATTGAAGCTTTGTGGCAACAGGGGGGCATTCCGGTTCTGGCTTCGCTGGCGCTAGGCGCCGACGGCGAATACTACAACGTCAATGCCGATGAAATGGCGGCTGCGTGTGCCGCGGCCTGCCACGCTAATACGCTGATTTTTCTCACGGACGTGCCCGGAGTGCGAGATGCCGCGGGCAGCGTGATGCCGTGGCTTAGCACGAAGCAGGCCGCGGAACTCGCAGCCGGTTCGGTCATCAGTGGCGGGATGTTGCCCAAGCTGCGAGCTTGCGGCGAGGCGCTGAAACAAGGCGTTGGGCGAGTACGAATTCTGCCGGCGACAGAGGCGGAGGTTTTGCCCCAATTTTATTTCACCAAACTGTCTTGTGGTACGGAGGTTATCTATTCATGAGTTCGCCCAGCGTGGCTCGTTATAAATCGGCAGACAGGCAGGCCCAGAACAAGGACTCGAAATTGAATGATCGCACGCACGGCGCAGCGGCGGCCGGCGTCGAGAGAGCGCCTCAAGTATTCTGGTGTCCTGACCTGGTCTCGACCCGCGACCTCGGCCCAGCCGGCGTGGATGCAGTTTTGCGGCTGGCAGCAATTATGAAGTCGCGCCCTACGGATTTTCGCAAGACGCTCACGGGGCGGCAGATCGTAATGTTTTTCGAGAAGCCCTCGTTGCGGACCCGGCTGACATTCGAGGCGGGAATGGTGAGTCTGGGCGGCTCGGCGATGTTCGTCGATCAAACTCACGAGCGGCTCGACGCGCGCGAACGGCTGAGCGACGTGGCGCATAATCTGGAGCGCTGGGTAGATCTGATTGTGTTGCGAACTTATTCGCAGCAGACCATAGAAGGCATGGCGGAGCACGCCTCGGTCCCGGTGATTAACGCGCTCAGCGATGTAGAGCATCCCTGCCAGGCGCTGGCTGATTACCTGACGCTGATCGAACGGTTTGGCGATGTCAAGAACCGCTGTCTCGCCTATGTGGGCGATGGCAACAATGTCGCGCACTCGTTACTGCTCACTTGCGCGTGCCTGGGTTCGTCAATTCGCGTAGCGACTCCGGCGGGTTACGCCCCTAATCCGCGGATCGTCGCCGATGCGCGGGAAATCGCCAAGGAGACTGGCGCGGAGATTCAGTTGCTGACCGATCCCTACGAGGCGGTGGCGGGAGCGGATGCAGTCTACACCGATGCCTGGACCAGCATGGGGCAGGAACGGCAGGAAAGCGAGCGGGCGCGGATTTTTCCTCCCTACCAGGTAAATGAGGCGCTCATGGCGGCAGCCGCACCTCACGCGGTGTTTATGCACTGCCTGCCGGCGCATCGCGGCCTGGAAGTGACGGACGCGGTGATGGATTCGGAGCAGTCTGTGATTTTCGAGCAGGCAGAAAATCGCCTGCACGCGCAAAAAGCGATACTGTATTTGCTGATGGGCGGCGGCGATCGGCTGCCCGCAAGGAGTGCTCATGCCTGAAAAAATTGTGCTTGCCTACTCGGGAGGACTCGATACTTCCATCATTATTCCGTGGCTCAAGGAGAATTACGCGTACAACGTGATCGCGATGGTTGGCGATGTGGGTCAGGGCGACGACATTGAAGCCGTGGTCGAAAAGGCTTATGCCACCGGCGCAAGCAAGGTTGTCGTGGAGGACCTGCGCGAGGAATTTCTGACCGGATACGTTTTTCCCGCACTGCGGGCGGGTGCGGTTTATGAACATAAGTACCTGCTGGGTACTTCGCTGGCGCGTCCCGTGATTGCGAAGCATCAGGTCGAAGTGGCGCTGCGTGAAGGGGCGACGGCTGTCGCACACGGCTGCACAGGAAAGGGAAACGATCAGGTTCGCTTTGAGTTGACCTACCAGGCGCTCGCACCGGAGTTGAAAGTGATCGCACCGTGGCGGGAGTGGTCGCTGAAATCCCGCGAAGACTGCCTCGATTACGCGGAGCAGCACGGCATTCCAGTAGCGGCGAGCCGGGAGAAGATTCACAGCCGCGACCGCAACCTATGGCACCTCAGCCACGAAGGCGGAGAACTTGAAGACGCCGCGAATGCACCGCTGCCGGCTACCTGGCAGATGACGCGCTCGCCCGAGGAAGCGCCGGACAAGAACGAGCAGGTGGCGATTGGATTTGAGAAAGGAGTTCCGGTCACCGTCGACGGCATGAAGCTCGATCCCGTGTCGTTGGTTGAGTTGCTGAACGAAATTGGAGCTCGGAATGCCATCGGCCGCGTAGACCTAGTGGAGAATCGTTTCGTGGGAATCAAGTCGCGCGGGTGTTACGAAACTCCGGGAGGAACCTTGCTGATCGCAGCGCATCGCGAACTGGAGGCGCTGTGCCTGGAGCGCGAGGTCGCGCACTTCAAACAGCACGTGGCGCTGAAATACGCGGAGCTCGTCTACTTCGGATTGTGGTTCACGCCGCTGCGCGAGGCGCTCGACGCGTTTGTCGCCAGCACGCAGACGGAGATGACCGGCAGTGTCACGCTGTCTCTCTACAAAGGAAACGTCTCCGTCGTCAGCCGCGAATCCGAGCACTCGCTCTATCGGACTGATCTTTCCTCGTTCACCATGGGAGATAGTTACGACCAAAAGGATGCGGCGGGCTTCATTCGAATTCTTGGACTGCCATCTCGCGTGCGTGCGCGCGGTCGCGTGGAGATTTCGCGATGAAGATGTGGTCGGGCCGCTTCCGGCAGCCGCTGGATCCGCAATTCGAGCGCTGGCAGCGGTCGTTTGACTTCGACCGCCGGCTGTTGAAATACGAACTGGCGGCGAGCGCGGCGCATGCCCGTGCCCTGAAGAATGCTGGGATTTTGTCTGCCGACGAACTCATCAGCATTCTGGAAGGACTGCAGCAGATTGGTGAAATGGCTGCGGCGTCCAAGGGGTTGGTTGAGGACGATGATGCCGAAGACGTGCATCACTTCGTTGAGAAGCAACTGGTAGCGCGGATCGGCGAGCTGGGTTACAAGTTACACAGCGGGCGCAGCCGCAACGAGCAAATCGCGACCGACCTGCGACTTTATGTGCGGGCGGCGATTGATGAACTGCGGAAAGAACTTGCTGAGGTCTGCGTGGCTTTTACCGACCGCGCTGAACAGGCGGGCAGCGCGGCTATGCCGGCTTACACGCATTTGCAGCATGCCGAGCCCGTGCTGGTGGCGCATTGGTTGCTCGCCTATGTGGAAATGTTCTTGCGCGATGCCGATCGGCTTGCCGATTGCCGTAAGCGCTTGAATGTTTGCCCGCTGGGATCGGGTGCTGTAGCCGGCGCTACTTTGCCGCTCGATCGGGCTTTCATGGCTGGCCAGCTCAACTTCGACGGCCCCACTGCAAATAGCATCGATGCCACGAGTGACCGCGATTTCGTTATCGAGTTCGTTAGTGTGCTTTCACTGCTGAGTCTGCACTTGAGCCGGTGGGCGGAGGAGATGATTATTTTTTCCTCGCAGGAATTTGGATATGTGCAGTTGCCTGAGGCTTATTCCACGGGTAGCAGCGCGATGCCGCAGAAGAAAAATCCCGATCTCCTGGAGTTAGTGCGCGGCAAGACTGGACGCGTGATCGGAAGCGCAACGGCTCTGATGATTGCTCTAAAGGGCTTGCCACTCGCTTACAACAAAGATTTGCAGGAGACACAGGCGCCTCTGTTTGATGCCGCGGATACGGCGCTCGCTTTGTTGCCACTGGTTTCGGGTTGGATGAGGGCGGTCGAGTTCGATCACACGCGCATGAACGAGGCCGCGCAGTCGGGATTCATGAGCGCATGGGCGGCCGCGACTTATCTGGTGCAGCGCGGCGTTCCTTCGCGACTCGCACACGAGCAGATCGGCAAGGCTGTGAAGCTGTGCCTGGAGAAGAATTGTGAGCTTCAGGATTTGACTCTGAATGAATTGCAGGCTCTGAACCCTATATTCGATGAGAGCTTTTACGAGTGCCTAAAGCCGGCTTCGGTGTTGGCGATTCACGATGTTATCGGTGGTACCGCGCCGGCGCGAGTGAGGCAGGGAATCGTGGCGGCGAGAAAGAAAATCGAATCCCTGCGCCAGGAGGTCCATGCGCACGCGTAAAGCCATTTTGCCGGATGCGAAGCACATCCACGAGCTGATATCCACCTATTCGGGCGACGGGACTTTGCTGCCGCGCACGTTGGCCGAGATTTGCGAAAACGTGCGAGACTTTGTCGTTCTGGAAGACGAAGGCCGCATCGTTGGCTGCGGCGCGCTGCATCTGTATGGCACTCACCTGGCTGAGATCCGTTCGATCACCGTGGGCCCTCGAACGCAGGGTCAAGGAGGAGGCAGCCGGTTGATGAAGGCTTTGATGGCCGAAGCGAAGCGGCATCGCGTGGATTGCATTTGCCTGTTCACGCGGGCTCCTGAATTCTTTGCCCGACAGGGATTCGAGATGGCGCGGCGGGAAGACCTTCCTGACAAAATCTACAAGGACTGCCATGTCTGCCCAAGGTTTCACAACTGCGACGAAGTCGCCATGGTGCGAGGCAAACTCCCGACGTTCGCCATCCTTCCCGAGCCCGCGAACTGGCTGGTGAAGTTGCAAACGCAATAGAAGAAGACAACGTCTTCCGAAGATCGCTGGCTCTTCCCACCGTCCTCGCTTTGCAATGCTAGAATGCCGAGGGCGGAGCCCACACCTATGTCGATCGCGACACCGAATCGTACTGCCGCAGTTTCCTCCGATGCGTCGTCATCTTATACGGGACCGCTGGCGGTAGTAACTACACTGTTTTTCATGTGGGGATTCCTCACTTGCCTGAATGACATTCTCGTCCCCCACCTGAAGCCCATCTTCGACCTGAATTACAAAGAGGTCATGCTCATTCAGTTTGCCTTCTTTGGAGCATATTTTCTTTTTTCCATACCTTCGGCGAAGATTGTTGACTGGATTGGCTATCAGCGCTCGATGGTGGTGGGCTTGCTCACCATGGGTGCGGGCGCCTTTTTGTTCGTGCCCGCCGCCAGCGTACCGTCGTTCCCGCTGTTTCTGGTTGCGCTGATTGTCCTGGCTGCCGGCATCACCTGCCTCCAGGTGGCAGCGAATCCGTATGTGACGGTGCTGGGTAGGCCCGAAACCGCGTCAAGCCGCCTCAACCTCACACAGGCATTTAATTCCCTGGGAACGTTTCTGGCTCCTTTCTTTGGCGGCATTCTGATTCTGAGTGCAGCACCGAAAACAATGGAGGAGATACGAGCGCTGGCTCCGAGCGCGCTGCAGGCCTATCGCCTGCAAGAGGCGGCAACAGTCAAGACGCCGTATGTAGGATTAGGCATCGCTCTGGTGGTACTGGCGGCGGCGATCGGGAGTTTCAAGTTGCCGAAAATCCCCCAGGCTCAGCGCCAGATCGGCGAAAAGGTGAACGACTCGATCTGGCGTCACCCGAACTTGATCTTCGGCGCGATCGCCATTTTTGTATACGTCGGCGCAGAGGTTTCTATTGGAAGCTTTCTGGTTAACTATTTCAGCCAGCCCGAGATTGGCGGCCTTACCGAAAAGTTGGCGGCGAGCTTCGTGTCGTTCTACTGGGGCGGAGCGATGCTGGGACGATTCATTGGATCGAATTTCTTGGGAGGCGCGAAGGCTAAATACATGGGCCTGGTAACAGCCATCAGCATCGCGTTAATCTTGCTCTCCTATCCAATTGAATCCCATATGCCGCCAGGATATCAGCCGGGGGTGCCGAATTTAACCTGGCTTGCGTGGCTGGTGGTTGCAGGGCGTCCGTTGTTCACTTTGGTTGCGATCACGGCGGCCACAATCGCGTTGGTGGCGATGCTGCGCGGAGGCACGGCCACCGCAAATACGGGGGTATTGCTGGGAATTTGCGCCATCTCGACGAGTGCGCTCGTAGCAATCTCGATGCTCACTGACGGGCATCTTGCCATGTGGAGCATCATCCTGGTCGGCTTTTTCAATTCCATCATGTTCCCGAGTATTTTCACTCTGGGTGTCGCGGAACTTGGCCCGCTTACAGGGGACGGCTCCGGAATCATGATCATGGCGATCGTTGGCGGAGCCCTTATCCCACTTGCGCAGGGCGCAATCGCCGACAGGATTGGGATTCATCACGCCTTCTTTCTGCCGGTAGTCTGCTATCTCTATATTTTGTATTTTGCGCTAAGCGGTTCTAAACCGAACAGCGAGCGCTACGTGCGACCTTCATAAACTTGGCGGCCTTCACGAAGTTGCAAGGCTGGCCTTATCTGCGCCCTCGAAGTGCGCTTCGATCTCTTCGAGTGTCTTCCCTTTGGTTTCCGGCAGAAACACCGCGGCTGTGATGAAGTAGATTACGGTGCAGGCCGCGAATCCCCAGAACATAGTGGAGTAGCCGTACTTGCCGACCGTGGGCAGAAATATGGCGGCGATGCCGGTGGAGACCGCCTGGTTGAGCAGCAGTGCGACGCTCATTCCGTTTGAACGAATGCGCGTCGGCATCAGCTCGGAGAGCGCCAGCCACACGCACACTCCCGGGCCGACGGCGTAGAAGGCCATAAACACGAAGAGGGTAAGGGCGACCTGCCATCCGGTGTTCTCGCTGGGAAGCGGAGTGATCAGTGCGTTATCGATTTTCAACGGCGCGCGGCGCGCGGCATTGAGATCGCCGAACGGATTCGAAAAGAACGCCACCACTTTGTTTCCGGGTACGCAGCTTTCGAGCGTGATTTCGATTGGAGTCGCGGCAGTGTCGTCGGATCGAGCAGCCTTGGTCGCGGCGTGGAAGTCTCCGCAGGAATAGATAACGACTAAAGAGGTAGGACGGCTGACGATTCGCTGAGCTGCATTTCCGGCCGCGCTCAGCAGCGTCTCGGCGAGGTTCTTGTCGTAGGTGAGCGTGATTTTTTGATCCGACCCTACCATGGACTGAACGGCGCCTTTAGAATCCACGCGCAAACGTTCTGTCTGGCGGAAGAGCACGCTGGTGCAAACGAGGGACAGAATGATTCCGGCGGTTCCCAGCGACAGCAAGAACCTTCTCCCTTTGCGATCGACCAGCATCACGCCGCCAATGGTCACCAGGAAGTTTATGATCGTGAAAATGACGTAGCCCCAATGGGCCTGAAGGTCGGAGAGGCCACTCTGCAAAAGAATGTTGGTGTTATAGCCGATGATGGAGTTGATGCCGGTGGCCTGGTTGCAGGCGAGAATTACGCAGGCCAGGACAAACGGGATTACGTATTTCCGGCGCAGAAGAGATTCCTTTACTTTCGCGCCGGTCGAAGTACGCACCTTCTCCGCGGCGGCGGCCTGTTCCATTTCCGCGAGTTCAAGATCCGCCTGCTCCTTCGTGCGCGAGCGCAGGAGCGCTGCGTAGGCGGCGTCCCGTCGTCCACGCAGAAACAGCCAACGAGGCGACTCCGCCACCATGAAGCTGCCGATGACGAACAGTAAGCCGGGCGGCAGAGAAACCCAGAAGATGCTGCGCCAGGCTGCATCTTTAAACGCGAAAAGCCTGGCGGGATCGCCGAGTCTTGCCACTTCTTCGACGCGAAAGCTGAAAAACATGCCAACGATGGCAGCCGTTACGATGCCGAGTGTCAGCAGCCACTGAAAAATGCCCGTACCCTTGCCGCGACTCGAGGCCGCGAGGCACTCCGCCAGATAGAGCGGGACAACGACTCCGATCAGGCCGGCGCTGATCCCCTGCAAAAGCCGGCCAAGTATCAGCGGTTCGTAACCGTGCGAGAGGGCAATCACCGGAATGCTGATGACAAACATCACGCCGCTGAGGGTCATGAGGAGCTTGCGGCCCATCCAGTCGGCCAGCAGACCCGCAAACAGAGTGGAGATGACACTGCCCAGCAGCACGGCTGCGACCACGCTCGAAAGCTGGCCCGCATTCAACTTGGAAGTGGCTTCCAAGTAGGGATAAGCGCCCGCAATGATGCCAACATCGACGCCGTACAGTAAGCCGCCGAGACCCGCTACCAGCAAGAGGAAGCGGTTGTAATTCGCCTTTTGGTCATTCGCCAAGGTGCCAGTTCCTTTCGCCGAATCGGAAAAAGCAGAAATATATTCCTTGCGAGGATACTACGGCGAATGAATTCGGCTCAGACTTTCCAGCCTGCGAGGAGAAGCTGCGCTTCCTCCTTGTGGGTTCGATCGTAATCTGATAGGAAATTCGAAGCGCGGATGTCGATCGGGATAGAACGGATTTAGTTAGGGCTGATGAATCTGTTAGCGGACCGAGGTTATTGAGGAATCGGAACTACGAAATGGGTCGGCTCTACAGCGGCACACCGCCGCCGTAGAGGCAAAACGCAGGGAACTAGAGATAACAAGCGAGATGAATTAAAGAGTGGATCGGCTGCGAGGAGTGCCCGCTAAACCTGGATGGAAACCAACTCAGGGGTGCAGCGCGAATTCTGGATGGACTTCACGGCATCTTCCGCCGTAAATCTTCCCATAGCCAGGGCCAACTTGCGGTTCGTCGTCGTTTGGATAGGACTCCGGTCGATGCGCTGCACATATTCGGGAGCGCGCGTGCCACTACGGTTCACTTTCACAAGGAACTTGGTATTCTTCATATTTTCTCCCCCCCAGGATAGGCGATAGATACGTCAAACAGCGTGGAACCGACACTAAACTTGCGCACCAGTTTGTAGTGTCGTGGCGCGATTACTCTTTTCAGAAGCACAAAAAACGGAAAAACCCTTAGATGGGCTGAATTGGTTCCGAAGACCCGAAACAGTAAGGAGTGATATTTCTCCCAGCTATAATCCTAGGCTCGTTAGTCACTGTTGTCAACCCGAATGGGCTTACGATGCTCTGGAAGTAAGCCCTTTTCGCGCTCTCTGCAAGTTTAGAAACTGTGCTGCGCTCAGGGCTGCACAATCTGACTTGCCCGCGGATGGATCTGCTGGTCTTTTAGCTGGCTCGCATCCCAGCCGCCGCCGAGAGCTTTCACTAGATAAACGGAGCTGACCATTTGCTGCCCGAGCAACTGCGTCTCCAGGCGTTCGCTGGTAAGAAGCGTCGTCTGTGCGGTAATTACGTCGAGATAGCTGGTAACTCCGCCGATATAACGATTGTTGGCGATCGTCAGCTCGCGGCGCGCATCGTCGACCGCCGCACCCTGCGTGGCCAAAGCTTGCGACAGCGTGCTGAGATTGCTGATCCCGTCTTCCACCTGCTGGAAGGCGGTGAGCACAGCCTGGCGGTAATTGGCCACGGACTGGTCGTAGGCGGCGCGCGCGGCTTCGAGGTTGGCGCGGTTTCGTCCGCCCTGAAGAATGGGCTCCAGGGCGTCGGCGCCGAGCGACCAGAAAAGACTAGGGGCATTCAACAGCGACGTAATGTCTGTGCTTTGCCATCCGCCGGAGCCGCTTAGAGTAATGTGCGGATAGAAGGCCGAGCGCGCGATCCCAACCTGCGCATTTTGATATGCCATCATCCGCTCGGCAGTGGAAACATCTGGCCGCCGTTCCAACATGTCAGAAGGTAATCCAAGCGGGACTGGAGGCGGCGTGGCCTGCAAAGGCGCCACCGGCACACTGACGTTTGAGGCGGCCTGACCCAGCAGCACGGCGATAGCATGTTCATACTGCGCCCGTGACTGCTGGACTAACGCGAGCTGCGACAGGGTGGAATCGAGCAGCGCGGCCTGCTGCGCGACTTCCAGCCCGCTGGCAATGCCACCGTTGTGGCGGCTGTTTACCAAGTCCAATCCCTTACGCTGGTAGCCGACAGATTCCTGCACTACCTGAAACTCGGCATCCAACTCGCGGAGGGTGAAGTAGTCGGCGGCCAGTTCGGCGGTCAGCACCAGGCGCACGTTCTCGAGGTCCGCGGCCGTGGATTGCAAAGATGCATTTGCCGCTTCCACGTTGCGCCGCACGCGTCCGAAAAGATCGGCCTCATAGCTCACAGAGAACGGGATCGTGTAGACACTCTGAGTGTACGGAGGGACGGGCTGCACCACCCCGTTCACGATGGTCGGGGCCTCGCCATTCAGAGGACGATTGC
Source organism: Candidatus Sulfotelmatobacter sp. (assembly GCA_050012155.1). GTDB lineage: Bacteria > Acidobacteriota > Terriglobia > Terriglobales > Acidobacteriaceae > Sulfotelmatobacter. Next base: position 85,822 of record JBEKHS010000010.1, read on the forward strand.
CCGAGCCTCGCTCACGAAGCGCGCTAGGATCCGCCGAAAGCTGGGGGAACATGTCTGCCGTGGCTACGCGCGCCAAAGAGCGCGCCTGGTCCAAACGATCGCGCGCTGCTATCAGAGACTGGTTCGCCTGGAGCAATTGCTGTTCGTAGGCGTCGAGCGCAGGATCCTGAAACACCTGCCACCACGCGCCCTTCGGGATGGCATCCCTGGGCGCAGCTTGCTGCCACGGCGGTTGCGTCTTCCACGCATCCGGCGCCGGCGCCGGAGCTGAGGGCCGGCTGTAACGCGGGCCGACGGTGCATCCGGTCGCGAGACCGAGCAGCGCAAGGGCTGCCAAGATTGCGGCCGGCTTCACTGCGCGCTGCCTTTCTGCTGGGAAGATTGACCGGGCTGCGGCTGGCTCGGCGCAGGCTGCGCCACGGTTACCTGCTGTCCCTCTTCCAGCGAATCTGAGGGGTTGATGACGATCTGGTCGCTGGTTGAGATGCCGCCGAGGATCTCAAGTGCGGTGCCGTAGTCGCGACCAATGCTAATGTGCCGCAACTGCACCTTGTTGTCCGGACCGATGACGGCGACTTGCGGGCCTTGTGCGCGAAATAACATCGCGTTCACGGGAACCGTAACCTTGTCGACGCCATAGCCGACGGCAAAGTGCACTTCCCCAAACGAACCGGGCAATAAACGTCCGTCTTTGTTAGGTACGTCAACTTCCGTGAGCAGCGTGCGCGTCGCAGGATCAATGGCCTCCGCCGTGCGTACTACTTTTCCCAAGAATTTCTGGCCGGGAAACTCTTGCAGAATTACGACTGCCTTAGCGCCTACCTTTATATTGGGCGCGTAGGCCTGGGGCACGCTGGTGTAAACCCGTAGGGGATCGACTCGTGCAAGGTCGAATAGCTCACGGCCAGCGGCTCCGGCGCCAGCATTGATGAGCGCGCCGGGATCGACGTTGCGCTTGGTGAGCACGCCAGTGAAAGGCGCGTAGACGTCCTTGAAGCCCTCCAACTGTTCGAGGCGGCGGACATTGGCGTCGGCGGCCGCCAGGTTGGCTTGGCTCTGCTTGTATCCGCTATCGTACTGATCCGCTTCCTGCGCGGAGACGGAATCGGTCTTGCGCAGATTCTCCCAGCGGTCAGCACTGATTTTGGCCAGATCCATCTGCGCCAGGATTTGGAGACGAGCGGCACGAGTCTGGTTCAGTTCCTGATCAACCTCAGGAGTGTCGATCTTCGCCAGCAACTCGCCTTTCGTGACTCGGCTCCCAATGTCCTTGTACCAGCGCACAAGATAACCGCTCGTGCGAGCGTAAATTGGAGACTCCTCGTAGGCCAGCAGGGAGCCGGGAAGCACCAAATCTTCGTCCGGCTTTTCCGACAGGGGGTTAACTACGGCGACCGTAGGCACGGTTTCGATCTCCGTCTCTTTGGCCAGAGCGCGCTCGTGGCTTGCGTGGCCCCAGAGTGTGAGCCCACCGGCAATCAGCAGCACCAGCAGCAACACGGCGACGATCGTCAGAGCCTTGCCCGGGGGCGCAGGCGGAAGGTCGGGCGGCTTCTGAATGCCCGGAGGCTGGTGCTTGGAATGCTGTTGGATCGCCTCGATCTCCTCGTCACGCTGGGCCTGAGCACCGCGGACATGGGGCTCTTCGTTTTGACCCGGCGCTGGTTTGGACTGGTTCTCTTCACTCATGCTCGACTCCGATTCTGCGAAAACTTCGAATCATGCTTGCTGCTGGCGGGCCCGTTTAGCCTCCCTGCGGCTATGGAACATGGCAAATACGCTGGGCACAAAAAATAGAGTGGCAACCGTGGCGAACAGCAGTCCGCCGATCACGGCGCGGCCTAGAGGCGCATTCTGCTCGCCACCCTCACCAAGACCCAGCGCCATGGGAACCATTCCGATGATCATCGCCAGCGCGGTCATGATCACGGGGCGCATGCGCGTGTATCCGGCTGCAACGGCGGCTCTTACGGCGGGAACGCCCTCATCTATCTGCTCGCGCGCGAAGCTGACCATCAGAATCGAATTTGCAGTGGCCACGCCCATACACATCACCGCGCCTGTCAGCGACGGCACGCTCAAGGTGGTGCGCGTCAGCAGCAGGAACCAGCAGATTCCGGCTAATGCTCCAGGAAGCGCAGCTATGATGATGAACGGATCAAGCCACGACTGGAAGTTGATGACGATGAGTAAATAGACCAGCAGAATGGCGCCAATCAGTCCTACGCCCAGCCCGATGAACGACGACCGCATGGTAACCACTTGGCCGCGCACCACAATGCGCGTGCCGCGCGGCAAATGTCCGTCGAACGTCTTTAGTACCTTGTTGGTTTCCGCCGCGACCGCGCCCAGATCCCGATCCTGAGTGCTGGCGTAGACGTCGATGACCGACTGCACGTTGTAGTGGTTCACCGTAGCAGGCCGCACGATCGGAGACAACTGCACCAGGTTTCCCATCAACTGAGCGCCCTGCGGTGAGCTTACCGGTATCGTCATCAGGTCTTGCATACTCGTCATGCGATATTGCGGCGACTGCACAGCCACCTGATAAGTAACTTCGTTGCGTGGGTTGAGCCAGAAATTGGGGGCTGTCTGGAAGCTGCCGCTCAACGAAACCAGCACGCTCTGAGCCACATCGCGTGCCGTAAGCCCAACCTGCGTGACACGCGTGCGATCAATGTCCATGTAGAGCGTGGGAAAGGAAAGCAACTGCTGCACGTGTACGTCTGCGGCGCCGGGAATATGCCGCATCTTATTGGCGATCTGCTGCGCGATAAGATAACTGCTTCCCATATCCGTGCCGATAATCTGCACATCGATGGGCGCGGGCAGACCGAAGTTCAATATCTGGGTAACGATATCGGCCGGCTGGAAGAAAAATTCCACCCCGGGAAAACGCTGCGGCAATACCTCGCGGAGATGGCGCATAAGCCGCGCGGTGGGAGGGTGATGCTCGGGATCAAGCGCGATCAGGATCTCGGCGTCGCTGGTGCCGATTGTCCCGTTGGAACTGTAGGATTGGTTGATACCGGAGTTAGGCAGTCCGATGTTGTCTAGAACGGTCTGCAATTGACCTTTTGGAATCTCCTGCCGCAACGTGGCTTCAATTTCGTCGCAGAGCTTTGCCGTCTCTTCCACGCGCAGGCCGGGACGGGCGCGCACATGCAGGCGCAGCTGTCCGGCATCCACTTGCGGAAAAAAGTCTTGTCCCAGGAAAAAGAATAATCCGAGCGATAGCAGACAAAAGGCCAGGAACAAAAGCACGAAAACGCCGCGATGCTCAAGGGTTGTCTCCAGCAGAGCTTCGTAGCCGCGGCGGAAGTCTTCAAACTTGCGCTCGAAGCCGCGCTGGAAGCGCCCCAGGAACGATTTGGGCGCTTGCGCACGATGTTCGTGGCCGCGCATGATGAACATGACCAGCGTAGGAATGAGGGTTCGTGAGAGCAAGTAGCTCGCGAGCATGGCGAAGCTTACGGCCTCCGCCAGGGGCACGAACAGAAACTTCGCCACTCCCGCCAGAAAGAACATAGGCACAAACACGATACAGATGCTGAGCGTGGAGACGAATGCAGGCACGGCGATTTGCTGCGCGCCATCAAGGATGGCCTGCCTCATCTCCTTGCCCATGGCGAGGTTCCGCTCGATGTTCTCGATTTCCACCGTCGCGTCATCGACGAGGATGCCGACGGCGAGCGCCAATCCGCCGAGGGTCATGATGTTGATGGTTTCGCCGAGGGCGCCCAGCAGGATGATCGAGCAAAAGATGGAGAGCGGGATGGAAATGGAGATGACAATCGTCGGACGCCAGTCGCCAAGGAAGATGAGGATCATGACAGCGGTAAGAAGGGCGGCGATCGCCGCTTCGCGCACCACGCCCCAGATCGACGCCCGCACAAACAGAGACTGGTCAAACAACGCGGTGACCTTCAGCTCCGGCGGCAGGGACTGTGCCGCCAGCGTAACAATATTCTTGATCCCAGCGACGATTTCCAGAGTGGAGGCGTTGCCATTCTTGTAGATCGACATCAGCGCGCCGCGGTTTCCATCCTGACGCACGATATTGGTCTGCGGTGAGAAACCGTCGCGGATGTGGGCCACATCGCGCATGTAGAGCGTGGAACCGTTGGTGGTCTTGACCGGCAGGTCGTTCAATTGCGCGATGGTCTGCGGCGTTCCGTTCATCTCGACGTTGTATTCCGTTGGGCCGAGTTTGATCGTGCCCGTTGGAAGGACTATGTTCTGCGCGTTGACGGCGTTGACAATGTCGTTGGGAGAGAGTCCGTACGCCTGGAGCTTTGGCAAGTCCAGATCCACCTGAATCTGGCGAATCTTGCCGCCGTAAGGATAGGGCGTCGCCGCTCCGGGCACCGTAGCTAGAAAGTTGCGCAGGAAGTTCTGGCCGAGGTCGAACAGTTGCTGCTCAGGCAGAGTCTTGCTGCTCAGTCCGAGCTGGACGATGGGGGTAGTGGATGCGCTATAGGAGATGACCAGGGGCGGTACCGTACCGGGGGGAAGACCGCGCAGTGTGGTCTGAGCGATTGCAGTAACTTCCGCAACGGAGCCCTGTACGTTCGTCCCCGGGCGGAAAAAAATCTTGATGACGCCCAAACCGTTTACCGATTGGGACTCCGTGTGCTCGATGTCGTTGACCGTGGTGGTGATGCCGCGCTCCGAAGGAGCCACGATGCGGTCGGCCATATCCAGCGGCGCCATGCCCGTATAGGACCAAACCACCGAAACCACCGGAATGTCGATATTAGGAAAGATGTCGACGGGAGTGCGGGCAATCGTAACGAAAAACAAAATAATGATGACGATCGCCATCACAACGAATGTGTAGGGACGTCTGAGAGCTAATGCAACGATCCACATCGGCTAGGCGCTACTCCAACGCTCGGGTAAAGAGGGTGCATGACTCTGATACAAAGCGCACCCGGCGGACTGGGATTTTAGATTCGATACTAGTCGTATTGGATTCTAAACCATGGCGCGGATTATATGATACCGTAGGCCATGCGCCAGAAGTCTTCCGCTCACGACAAGCGCGGCGGAGGGAGGTCGGGGCGGCCTCCGGGGCGGCCGCGCAGTGAAGAGGCCCGATTGGCCATCTTGCGCAGCGCTTTGAAACTCTTAAGTAAGAATGGCTTTCCAGAGCTGACCATCGAAGATGTGGCGGCTCAAGCCGGAGTTGGCAAGGCGACTGTTTACCGCTGGTGGCCCAACAAGGCAGCTCTCATCGCGGATGCCTTCGCCAGCAGCACGACCCGGAAACTTCACTTCCCCGATACCGGCTCAGTTTGCACGGATATGAGCCAGCAAATGCGCCAGCTCATCAAGATCTTTCGCGGCCGGCGGGGACGGATCGTCGCTGCGATTCTCGGTGGAGGGCAGAGCGACAAGGATCTCATCGCAGCTTTTCGCGAACGTTTCCTCTGGCCGCGCCGCCGGGAGGCTTATACGACTCTCCGCCGAGGGATTGCACGTGGCGAACTTCGCAAGAGTATAGATCTGGACTTGCTTCTCGATTCACTGTACGGACCCATCTACATGCGATTCCTGATACGCCATGACAAGTTGACACCCAAGTTCGTCGACCGTCTGTGTGAACTTGTGCTGGGCGGGGCAAAGCCGTGAGATGCCAGGCTGGTGGTTTAGAACTGCTGCTCCTTAACTGTAGCTCGATCACGGGCCGCAAGAAACCTAGATACGCAGACCAATGCAAGGTTTCTTCAGGCGTTCGGTTCGAGATGGTCAAAGCGGCGCCATTTGTAGACGGCAACCGACACAATCCAGCTCAATGCGAACAGGCCCACGATGAAATAACCGAGAGTGCCGAAATTGTCGTTGAGCCTGGCCACTCCATCCCAGAACCATCCTCTGAAATGAAAGTGACCGGCGAGCAAACCGAGAGCCTCGATACCTCCAATTACAAGCGCGACGACGACCGAGACCGAGGTGATCGTGATGTTGTAATAGAGCTTGCGTATGGGTTTGACGAAGGCCCATCCGTAGGCGCCTAACATAAGGATGTTGTCCGTAGTATCGATCAGCGACATTCCCGCGGCGAAGAGTACGGGGAAGACGAGGATCGCCCCAAACGACAGGCCTTTGGACGCCTCGGCGGCGGAAATGCCGAGCACGCCGATCTCGGTGGCAGTGTCGAATCCCAGACCGAACAACACGCCCAGCGGATACATGTGCCAACTGCGCGTGATCATGCGGAACATGGGGCGAAATATTCGCGCGAGAATGCCCCGACCGCTGAGCAGCAAGTCGAGATCTTCATCCACATACGGCTCGCCGCGACGGACACGGACGAACGTACGGTAAATCGACCGCAGAACGATCAGATTCACGAGGGCAATTGCAAACAGAAAAAAAGCCGAGACCAGGGTGCCGATTACGCCTGCTATGTTTCTGAAAGCGTCCATGCGATGTTGCAGCGTCAGCGCAGCTCCAGCAATCGCCGCCGAGCCCAGAACGACCACGGTCGAGTGTCCGAGCGAGAACATGAATCCAACCGCGACCGGGCGCTTGCCGTCTTGCATTAGTTTGCGAGTTACATTGTCGATGGCAGCAATGTGATCCGCATCGACTGCGTGACGCAGGCCAAAGCTATATGCGAGAAGAGCCGTTCCGAGGAGTACAGGGTAATGACGGAAGGCAATGCTGGCCCAGATCCACGCGCCGATATTGAAAACCAGCAAGATGCCGTAGATTCCGACGATCCGGCCGCGAAGGTTGCCGGCAGCATCGTTGAACAGAGCGTTGACCTTCGGTTGTGATTTCACGCTGACAATACCATTCAAGCTGGCCTCGGATTTTCGCTGCGAGTTTGTAGCCCGCACGATTTCGACAGGCGAATGCAAGTGACTCTCTCAGAGTTGCTTCTAGAACGCAAATTTCGCGCCGAGTTGAACGACTCAGTCTAAGACAAAGAGCCTGGTTGGCGGGCCATTCGACACTACGGCGAAAAATGCGGTGTCCGTAGGGCGGGAAGTTTGTCACCAGCGCAGGAAAAGGACTGAAGTGACCTGGCTCGATCAAGAAGCCACACACGTCAGGTTCTAGATTTTCAGATTAAGAAGTTGCCGGATCGAGTGATATTCGGGTTCGGCATCCCGAGTCGAGCCTTTACCGTATACGCTACCGACCACCCACCTTTAGGGCCTTTTGCCTCTACCCAACATGTCCTTTCGAGACCTTCATGGGATGTCCTCCTAAGGGCACACTAACCCGGTCACCAGGAGCAGATAAAAGCAGGCGTAATTTCAATTACTTATGCGCCACCTCCCCGCTCGTTGGAATGCGCTCGCCGTCGCGCTGGCTCTGGGCACGATGCTCGGCTGCCAGGGATTGAGTACGGGCAAATCCAGTTCTCAAAATCAAGGTTCGCAAAACTCGGGAGTTCTGACCGCCGCGCCCACTACTCTGAGCTTTGGCAATGTTGAGGTCGGCACCAGTCAAACGCTCGTCGACACATTGACCAATACGGGCGGATCGAGTCTCACCATCTCAGACGCAGTGGTTACAGGTGACGGCATTAGCACGACCGGATTAAGCCTTCCCCTGATCCTTGAGGCGGGACAGAGCGCGACCTTCAATGTCGTCTTCAGTCCTCAATCGATTGGCAGCGTTAGCGGCACCCTCGCACTCACCAACGATGGATCGAGCGCATCGTTAGACATTGCCATAACTGGAACGGCAGTCGCTGCGGGAAGTCTCAGCGGAAATCCGACCAGTCTTAGCTTCGGCAACGTGCCAGTGGGTACGAGCCAAAGTGAGACCGAGACTTTGAAGAACACAGGGAGCGAGAGTATCACGATCTCCCAGGCGGCGGTCACCGGCGCCGCTTTCAGCTACACAGGGCTGAGCTTGCCGCTTACGCTGGCGCCGAACCAAAGCACAACATTTGGTGTTGTTTTCGCTCCAACATCCGCTGGAACGGGCAGCGGAACCCTCTCGATTACCATCAGCGGGTCGAGCACAGTAGTGAACTTTGCGCTCTCTGGAACTGGAGTTGCGCCGGCCGCTTTGTCCGCAACGCCTGCGAGCGTCACATTTACGAGCGTTCAGGTCGGCCAGAACCAGATGCAGACCGTAAGTGTGAAGAACAACGGAGGAGTGAACGCGACGATTTCTCAGGCGACGGCTACGGGCACGGGCTTCAGCCTGACGGGACCAAGCCTGCCGGTGACCGTGACGCCGGGGCAGAGCGCGTCTTTCAGCGTAACGTTTGCGCCGCAATCGGCCGGTAGTTTTAGCGGAAACGTGGCGATTAGTTCGAACGCCTCCAATGCGAACCTGAGCGTTGCGTTGAGCGGAACGGCTACGGGGCAGACTCAAGGGCAGTTGAGCGTTAGTCCCACAACCATCAATGTGGGGAACGTCACGGTCGGTACCAGTGGAACTCAAACCGGCACGCTGAACGCGACCGGGGCAAGCGTCACCGTCTCCTCGGTCAGTGTGGGCAGCGCGGAATTCGTGATCAGCGGCCTGCCTGTAACCATTCCTGCGGGGCAGAGTGCGAACTTTACGGTAACATTCACACCCCAGGCAAGCGGTGCTGCTTCGGTGGGTGCGTCATTTACCAGCAACGCTTCGAATTCACCTGCGTCCGCAACGGTGACTGGCACGGGAGTGGCGGCACCCGTTCACACTGTAAGTCTCTCGTGGACCGCGAGCACGTCTCCGAACATCGTCGGTTATAACATTTATCGCCGGACAGGCACGACCGGGAGCTTCACTCAAATCAACAGCGGCCTAATCGCCACGACCACCTACGTCGACACCTCCGTCGCGGACGGGCAGACCTACTACTACGAGACCACCGCCGTGAATTCGACCAACGAAGAGAGCGAACCAACCACCCCGGTCTCGGCTGTGATACCTGCTCCCTAAATCAGGATTATCTGATGCTGTTTCGATAAGCTGATTCGCTCTCGGATCGGCTCCGCTGGGGTGGTCCCCCGGGTTGTGACTACGACTTGCTTGCCGGGCTTCCGGCAAGACGGATTCCGGCTTCATCGCCGTATCTCACCGGTAATAAAGGCGCTTGTCGATCATTGCAATTGGCTGCAATGGGGTCGCAAGAATTATCAGTCTTGACAGTTCTGGGCTTCGCGCTAGACTAGGTGCTATAGACGTATCGCGTCGTCATTTCTGACGGGCGCGCACAAAAGCTTCGGTCAGCCCTCCCCCCATCCTGTTATCCAGAATCATAAGGAGAAGTAACGATGAAATCGGTAGCCCGAGTTTCGGCGTGGATGGTTTTTGCCGCGGTTTTATGTTGTGCGCCTTGCGCTTTGGGTCAAAGCACGATTAATAAGAGGATTCCCAGCGCTGGAGTCAGCCTTTTTAATCAGGCGCCAGCAGGTTTCCTGATCACGGCTATCGCGCCTCCAAGCAACTATGGACACGGTAGCAACAACGGTGGCAATAATGGCAGCGGCGGCAACGGCTGTAGTAATCAGGGCGGCCCGAAAGGGTGGGAGAACGGCGGCTGGAATGGCGGGGGGGGCGGCGGCTGCACCACATCAGTGCCCGAGGGGGGATCTGCGTGGATGTACCTGCTCCTGGCCGGCTTTTGTTGCGCCAGTGGTTTGCTTCTCCGGTCGCAGCGGCAGGACGCGCCTGTCGGCACAAATTAGCGCGTAGGGCAAGTCTCTATCTGGGAAGGCCAGAGGCCCAGATCGGTCTTAATAATCTCTTATGGCGTGCCGAATTCCGGCACGCTTTTTTCTTTGCCGGCAGCCTTTCATCTTCAGGCCATTCCAGATTTCGAGTGGTTGAGGTTGAAATTGAAAAGTCCCTACGGAGCTCGGATGAGGCGGGCTGCATAGCCCAGCGTTGTTTAGTTGCTCGGGTTCGGTCCCAAAGTAGCAACTTATAGACATTAAGTGCAAACCCTTGCACACGAGCCTCGGATTCCTGGTTTACGAATCGGGTGGGCCAGGCCGTATCTATTATGGTTCCCGCAAGCGACTGCAAATAGCATTATTATCAATAGCTTGAACTTATTCCTTGAACTGCAAGAGGCCTTTTCCCCTTTTCCACGTAGGTCGACGAAATGTCGCAGAGAAGAATCAACGCCCTGTGAAGGGCATCAAAAATCTGCTCGCAGTTGAAGTTGATTCTCACTTTGGATGGACCCCCCTTGCAAAGAGCTGCAATCCCATGTAGGATCATGTCTATCAGGGCATGTCGGCAGTTCGAGCTGACAGCGGTTCTCCCCCCGCCCGATGGTTCCAAGGTAGCTTTTGTTGCAGTCCAGGCGCAAGAATGTGGAGGCGCTAGACCTCCGAAGAGATCAGTGCGAAATATCACGATCTCTACCAGTTTGGTGGTGATTGATGCCACACACTTTTTGGCCCTCAATTTGCTTTCATCGAATGCAGTGACCCGGAACGGAAGATGCAGTTGAGTATTGAATGAATTGAATAACGGGACGCTTCGGTAAAGTGCAATCGAGTTAAGCAGGACATCTCTAATCCCCCCGGTTTCCTGCCCAATGCGGTGATTCCCCCTGGATCTCAACGTTGAGATCTCGACAACCATACTTGAACTGATTTTGGGGTCACTTCAACCAGTGACTTAGAGGGCGAAGCTATGGCCGTAAGCAGTGTGTCCTGGGAGATTGCAGAGTCTGCTCCCGCGCTTGCACCGGACGTTGAAAGCTGGTACGGGCTGCAGACGCGCGCGCGTCACGAGAAGATTGTGGCGCAAAGATTGGAAGAGAAAGGCGTAACCACCTTTCTACCTCTCGTCACCGAGGTGCACCGCTGGAGTGATCGCAAAAAGTCGGTGCAGGTGCCGTTATTCAGCTGTTATGTCTTCGCCAAGTTTGTGCCGAACCGGTCGGACCGGTTGCGCGTCCTCCGCGTGGATGGAGTGTTTGGACTCGTCGGTTCCAAAGGCGAGGGCGCGCCCATCCCGGAGGAGCAGATCGCCGCGGTCCGCAATGTGGTCGAAGGGCAGATGCCGTGGGCTTGTCATCCGTTCCTCAAGATCGGCCAACGGGTGCGGATCCGCAGCGGAGCCCTCGACGGGGTGGAAGGCATACTGGTCTCGCGCAATGGAGACCGCACCCTGGTGATCTCCGTGGATGCGATTCAGCGATCGCTGGCGGTTCGCGTGGAAGGATACGAAGTCGAGCCAGTCTGAAGCTGTTCGAGGCGTCCCGGGATCTGGGACTTGTCTCGGTCAGGAACGATCAAGTCAAGAAAGATCAACCTTGACGGAAAACCGAAACCAAACAATTCGCTTGCTGGTCGTCAGCCGGGAACCAGCCGTTCTTCGTCTGCTCTGGTCGATGGATGAATCCCGGTTCTGGAGTCTGGAGACCGCGGGCAGCGGCTGGGACGCCATGGAGCGGGTGCAATCCGGCGCGGCGCCCGATCTGCTCTTACTGGACATTCCTCAGGGCGACACCGACAGCTTGCACCTGCTGCGCTGGCTTCGCCGGCTTCGCGCCGATCTTCCCGTGGTTGTGCTTTGCCACCCGGACGATGCCGCCACGGGAAAGGAAGCGACCCGCCTTGGCGCCGGGGAGATACTAATCCGGCCATTCGATGAACTGCAACTCAAGTCTGTGATCCGCCGGCAGGTTGGGGTGGCGGCGGGCGGGGCGGAGATGATTCGCGATATGGTAAGCGACAACGTCGAACAACTGGGCCCGGACGCATTCTTTGTCAGTGCCAGTCTGATTATGCAGAAGCTGCGGGCCCAGGCGGAGCTGCTGGCGCAGACCGACGTGCCAGTGCTCGTTCTGGGAGAGAGTGGAAGCGGCAAATGCGCCGTCGCCAGCCTGATTCACAAGCTCTCGGTCCGCTCCGGTTTCAAACTGCTGCGAGTGAATTGTGCGGAGACGCCGGAAGCTTTGCTCGCGAGCGAATTGTTTGGCGACGAGCGCACTTCCTCGGGGAATGGCCGCACCAGCTTGGGACGTTTCGCGGCGGGCGAAAAGGGCACGATTTACCTGAACGAGATTGCGGCCATACCGTTGGGGCTGCAATCGAGGCTTCTGCAGGTGTTGCAGAGCTACGCCCCGCAGAATCACGGCTCGCATCACTCCGGTTCGCATCATCTCAGCGCGCATCATCCGGGCACGCATCACCCCAGCCACGAGTTTCGCAGTCCCGCTGCCGTCGATGCCGTCGCCGCCGAGGTGCGTATCATCGCCTCCAGCAGCGTCAGCCTGGAGCGGGCCATCGCAGAAAAGCAGTTGCGCGAGGACTTGTATTACCGCCTGAGCGCTTTCACGGTGCAGGTGCCTCCGCTGCGGCAGCGCAAGGACGAGATCGCCATCCTGCTGCGCTACTTCATGCACAAGCTGGCCAAGCACTACGGCCTGGCTCCGCGGGGATTCTCGCCCGCGATGCTCGATTCCTGCCAGCATTATTCCTGGCCGGGAAATTTAAAGGAGATGGAAACGTTTGTGAAGCGCTACCTGGTTGCAGGAGGCCAGGCGACGACCATCGGAGAAATGAGCTTCGATTCGCCGGAAACCATGGCTGGCCACGGCGGCGTGCCGCCGCGATTGGCGGCGGTTCCGTGGGAAAAAGACGAGAGGGAACTGGCGCAGAATGGCGCCAATCCCGAATCGCTGCGGTCCTTGATCCAGGGCATCAAGTCGGAGGCGGAACAGAACGCCATCGCAGCCGCTCTGAAGAGAACTGGCTGGAACCGCAAGGCAGCGGCGCGCCTGCTTCGCGTCAGTTATCGAACCTTGCTGTACAAGATCGAGCAATACCGTATGCGCGCCCCCGAGCCTTTGCTGTCTCCGCTGCCGATGGACGACGATTTTGCAGTGTTTGGCAACGAGGTCAAGAACAACGGAAAGGCAAGTTGAAAGCGATTGCCCGGAATGAATCCGGAGGCCATCGCGAAGGAGCAGTTATGACAAGGATTTCTCGCAGCGTAATGATTTCTCGCAGCTTAGAGACTCTTCGGAGCTCAAAGACCGGAAGACTGGCGGCGCTTTTGGCGGCAACACTTTTTTCCAGTTCGCTGTACGCCCAAACCGTGGCGCGCAACGGCGCCGGCGCGAATGCGTTGACCGGCCCAACTTCGACCCACGCAGCTGACATCGCGGCCGCGAAGCCGCATGACAACAGCTTCGTGATTGGCAATGACGACGTCTTGGCCATCAACGTGTGGAAGGAGCCGGATATTTCGCGCTCGATTCCAGTCCGCTCGGATGGGAAGATCTCGCTGCCGCTGGTCGGGGAACTACAGGCGGCGGGCCTGACTCCGTTGCGCCTGGAATCGGACATTGCCAGCCGGCTGAAGAATTACATCTCGGAGCCGGAAGTTACGGTGATCGTGCAGCAGGTCAACAGCCAGAAATTCAATATTCTGGGACAGGTTGCGCGGCCGGGGTCGTACGTCATCGCCAATTCCCCTACCGTGCTCGATGCCATTGCTCTGGCCGGGGGCTTTCGCGACTTCGCGAAAAAGAAATCGGTATACGTTCTCCGCCAGGGGTCGAGTGGAGAAGCCCGCATCCTGTTCAACTATAAAGATGTGATTCAAGGCAAGAACATGGCGCAGAACGTCAAGCTGCAACCCGGCGACACGATTATCGTCCCGTAAGCAGTATTTGGTTGGGAGAGTGATTTCGTAACCGTGATTTTGTAATAGTGATTTGGTCAATATGAGAGTCTTCGCTACATTCTCTTTGGGAGCGCTCCTGCTGGCTGGAGCGCCGGTCTGGTCGCAGGATGGCACGCAGGCCGCCGAACCGGCTCCGGCCGTGGCCGGACCGATGAGCGACATCCCCGTCAAGGACGACGCGGACCGGATGCTGACTCCTCCTCCGGTGAGCGGACAGACGTATCCGCTGTCTCTAGGCTCGGAGGAGCGCGCCAACTATCTGCGCGGCGGCGTGACCTTCAACACCGCCTACTCCGATAACGTGCTGCCCGGAGCAAGCGCCACTCCGGTGAGCGACATAAGCTATTCGGTGTGGCCCACGATCGCGCTCGATGAAACCACCTCACGCGCGCACACCGTATTGACCTACGCTCCGGGATTCACCTTCTACCAGCGCAACAGCGTATTCAACGAGGCCGACCAGAATCTCTCTCTGGCCTTCGACTACCGGCTGAGCCCGCATGTGACCGTCAGCCTGCACGATTCGTTTCAAAAATCGTCCGACATCTTCAACCAGCCCGAGCAGGGCCTTGCCGGCGCCGTCTCCGGATCTGCTGCGGGGGGCAACGATTCTGTGATTGCGCCCCTGGCGGACCGGCTCAACAATACCGGCAGCGCGGGAATTACCTATCAGTTCAGCGCGAATTCGATGCTTGGAGCGAGTGGAACTTTCAGCAATCTGCATTACCCCGACCCCGCCGAGGTGCCGGGGCTTTATGACGCGGCTGCGCGTGGAGGCTCGGCCTTCTACAGCTACCGCATCTCGCAGCAGCACTATGTCGGCGTGATCTATCAATATCAGGAGCTGCTCTCTTATCCGGCGGCAACTACCAACCAGACCCAGACCAATGGCGCTTTTCTCTTTTATACGTTCTATCCCTCGCTCAGATTTTCGTTTTCTTTGTTTGGCGGTCCGCAATACTACAGCGAGGGTCCGCAATACACGGGAGCAACCACACCTTCTCTGGCCGGTTCGCAGGCCTGGTCCCCGGCAGCGGGCGCAAGTTTGAGTTGGCAGGCTCAGCATACGAGCATCGCAATCAGTTATTCGCACGTTGTAAGCAGTGGCGGCGGGCTGATTGGGGCGGTTGAGCTCGACAGCGCCACGGCGTCCCTGCGGCAGCAGATCACCCGCCGGTTCAGCGCGGCGCTGACCGGAGGCTACGCCAATAACGGCGTTCTCTCCGTGGCCTCGCTGGGTGGCCACTCCATTTCCGGCAGTGCCGGACTGCAGCGGCAGGTGGGGGAACACGTAAAACTGCAGGCTGGATACACCCGTCTGCACCAGGATTACAGCTTCTTCGCGGCGGATCCGGATACGAACCGGGAGTGGGTCTCCATCACTTATCAGTTTGCCAGACCGTTGGGAAGATAAACGAAAAGGGTTTTTTAGGGAATCATCATGACCGAAGATCTAGAGCAAAATAATCCGGGCAGCTTCGATCTCTCGCACTACCTGGGGATCGTGCGCCGCCGCCACATGCAGTTCCTCATGCCGCTGCTTCTGGGGTGGCTTGCCGTGTGGGGCGCCAGCTGGTTTCTGCCCTCGCGCTATCGCTCGAGCACGCTGATTCTGGTGGAGCAGCCCACCATGCCGAAGGATTACGTCACCCCCAACGTGAATGACGATCTGCAGGACCGGCTGCGCAGCATCACGCAGCAGATCCTCAGCCGTACGCGCCTGTTGCACATCATCGATCAGCTCAACTTGTACGCGGATTCGCACGGCCGCCTGACCGCCGACGATAAAGTGGAACACATGCGCAAGGACATCGGCGACATCGAACTGGTGCGCGACGGCGAGGGCCGGGTCAGTTCCTTCAACGTTTCCTACTCCTCGCAGGATCCCCGCCTGGCGCAGCAGGTGACCAGCGAGCTTACCAACCTGTTCATCAGCGAGAACCTGGAAGTGCGCCAGCAGCAGTCGCAGGACACCACGAACTTTCTCGAAGGCCAATTGGAGACCGCCCGCAAGGCTCTGTCGGAGCAGGAAGAGAAGATTCGTGAGTTCAAGGGGCAACATGTGGGGGAACTTCCCACCCAGGTAGCGAGCAACCTGCAGATTCTGGCTGGAATGCAATCCCAGCTGCAAACCGAAGAAGATGCGCTCAACACGGCGAAGCAGCAGCGCGTGTATCTGGAAACGCTGATAAGCCAATATCGCTCGCTGCAATCCTCACCCAAGACCGAGGGTGGAGCGCCGGCCGGTTTGCCTGCGCTCGACGAAGAACTGAGCAAGCTCCGAGCCCAGCTGGCCGATCTGAGTTCGCACTACACCGACCGCTACCCGGACGTGCGCAATATGAAGGAGCAGATTGCCAAGACGGAAAAGATGAGGGACCAGATGGTGGCGAGCCTGAAGGCCAAAGCCTCCGCTGCCCAGGCCGACCCCGATGCGGCAAACGCGACCGCTGACGCGGACATGGATCCATCCTCGCCCATGGTGCAGTTGCAGGGCCAGATTCAGGCCAACCGCGCCGAGATCGCTAACCGCGAGCGCGGGATCGCGGCGCTGCAGGCAAAAGTTGCCGACTACCAGGCGCGGTTGAACCAGGAGCCGGTGCGCGAACAGCAGCTCTCCGATCTGACCCGGGGCTACGATCAATCGAAAGCCAACTACGACGACCTTTTGAAAAAGAAGAACGAGTCGGCCATGGCGACCAGCATGGAACTGCTGCAGCAGGGTGAGCGTTTCCGCATCATCGATCCCCCCAGCCTGCCCCTGAAGCCGGACTTCCCCAACCACCTGAAGTTCTGCGGCATAGGGCTGGCCCTGGGATTGGCTCTGGGCGTGGTGGTGGCCGGAGCGTTCGAGGTGCTGGATGACCGGATTTACGATGAAAAAGAACTGCAGAAGCTGCTGCCGGTTGCGGTAATCTCGGAGATTCCGGCCCTGACCGCGGCCGCCGACGAGCAGGCGGAGAAGCGGCGTCTGTGGCTGGGCTGGGCGGCGGCGGTTTTTGTGTCAGTCGCCATTCTGCTGGGGTCGGCTTTCAGCTTCTTGCGCGGCTAGCGATTTTTTTATGTACAAAGCTTTTTACAAGTTGCAGCGAAATCCCTTCGAGATTACCCCCGATCCGTCGTTTCTGTTTCCGACGCGGAGGCACAACGAAGCTCTGGCCGCTCTTTATTACGGCGTGCGGCGGCACAAGGGTTTCGTGGTCCTCACCGGGGAAGTGGGAACGGGCAAGACTCTCCTGCTGCGGTGCCTGCTGCAATCCTTGAAGCAGAGCGATGACGTCAAGTACGCCTACGTCTTCAACGGACGGCTTACGCCGGTGGAGTTCCTGCAATATATCGCCGGTGATCTGGGACTGCCGGCCGCGGGCAAGAACAAGAGCGAACTCCTGCTGCAGCTTGCAAGCTACGTGGTCTCGCGCGGCGAGAGAAAACTGACGACGGTGCTGGTGGTCGACGAGGCCCACCATTTATCGACTGACATTCTCGAAGAAATCCGCCTGCTGACGAATCTGGAAACGGCCGACGAGAAGCTGTTGCAGATTCTTCTGGTCGGGCAGCCCGAACTGGACGAGAAACTCGACTCGGTCGATTTGCGTCAGCTGAAACAGAGAATCGCTTTGCGCTCTCATCTGGCGTCGCTCGATCTGACCGAGACCAAGGGCTATATCGAGCGCCGGCTGGAGCTGGCAGGGAGTCCCGCGCCGTCCGCATTGTTTCCGCCGGAGACGGTGGCCGCGGTTCACCGCCATTCGCGGGGAACGCCGCGGCTGATCAACACCATCTGCGAGAACGCATTAATTGCAGCGTACGCGCGGCAGGCCAGCAGCGTAACCCCGGACATCATCGATGGCATCGCGAGCGACTTCCGTCTTGGGGTGCAGACCTCGCCGCTGGAAAAAAAGGATTTGCCCGGCGAGCTGGATGTGCGAAAGGCAGCGCAGACGCTGCTTGAAATCTATACCCGGCTGCAAGGCGAACAGGCGCGCGAGGAGGCGCTGGCCGCGCACAGTTCAAGCGACTGAATCCGAGCTGCCGACTGAGCCACGTGTTATGAGCCACTTCTTATGAGCCAAATATTTGACGCACTGCAAAGATCACAAGCGGAACGCGCGGGAAGCGACACCTCCCTTGCGGAGCCATCCACCTACTCCCTCGCGACCGAACTGCTCCAGGTTGCGGAACTCCAGGTTGCGGAGCGCAAAAGGCGCGGGGCGGGCGTTCCCGTTGTCGATCCCCCGGAAGACTCGAATGCCTTGGAACGGTTTCCTTCGGTGCCGGTTTCCATACTTCCGAATAGCCGGTTGGTGTCGGTTGGGGAAGAGGAAAGCCTCGGGGCGGAGAAGTTCCGTTTCCTGGCGGTGCGCCTGCGGCAACTCCGGCAAACCCGGCCGCTGAAGAAAGTTCTGATCACCAGCACCATCCCTCAGGAAGGGAAAAGCACGGTTGCGGCGAACCTGGCATGCACCCTGGCCAGAAGGAAGCAGCAAAAGACTCTGCTGCTCGAAGGCGATCTGCGCCGCCCGACGGTCAGCGACAAGTTCGGCTTGGGCAAAGTTCCGGGGCTGAGCGAATGGCTTCGCGGCGAGACCGAGAGCATGAACATATACCGGCTGGACGCTCTGGGTCTTTGGGTGTTGCCGGCGGGCAACGCGCCCGAAAATCCGTTGGAATTGATGCAGTCGGGGAAACTTTCGCCGCTGATGGACCAGTTAAGTGCCTGGTTCGAATGGATCGTCATCGATTCTCCGCCGGTGCTGCCGCTGGCCGACACCAGCATCTGGGCCCGGCTGGCCGATGGAATCCTGCTGGTGACGCGAAAAAGCGTGACTGAGAAAGAGCAGCTCCGGCGCGGGCTGGAGGCGCTGGAGACTTCGAAGCTGCTGGGAGCGCTGGTAAATGGCTCGACAGACGCGGCTCACAGCGATTATTATCAAAGGTACGGTCCCGCTGCATCCTCCCCTGAGTCCCCCGCACGAAAAAAGTAAGCGATCGTAGACAGGCGGGCTGACGCCTTTTGGTTCAGCATATCCCCCACACTTTACCCGGTAGTTCGCTATTCCCTGTGAGCGCCCCCATCGGCGCGGAGCAGGGGGAGGGAATCATGAACATACGTCGCTCCCATAAGAGTTTGCATTTGAGCCCGCGTCCTGCGGGACCGGTGCCTGTACCGGCGCGCACGGCCTTGCGGGAAGAGAGCTTTCTGCGGCTGATCTGGCACGAGCGCAAGCGGGCGGAACGCTCGCGCAAACCCGCGCTGCTGATGCTGATCGAGATGGAAACTCCGTTTCCCACAGCAAGAAACAGCGAAGCGCTGGGAAAGATCGTGTCCGCCATGGCCGCCACCACCCGGGAGACCGATGTGACGGGTTGGTACAAGGACGATTGCGTAGTCGGCGTGCTGTTCACGGAGATCGCGGTCGAGGAAGGAACTTCGGTGGTGACCACCGTCATGGAGCGCGTCAGCGACGCCCTGAGGCGCCGTCTGAATTCGCGGCAGTTCAACCAGGTCAGCATCTCCTTCCATCTTTTTCCGGAAGACGGCGAGGAACGGATCGCGGCGCTCTCGAACAATCCGCCGGCGTACTCAGAGGTCGCCGAGCGCGACGTGGCGGGGAGGTTGGTATAAAGGTGAAGCCTAAGGCTTTGATCGCGACGACGTCGCGCTGGGTTCCAACCGCTCGCCTGGCGATGGGCCTGTCCCAGGCCGGTTTCCTCGTGGATGCGGTCTGTCCCGCCCGGCATCCGCTCGGCAAGATTAGAGCTTTGCGGCAGGCGTACGCCTACCGTGGGTTGACGCCGCTAAGCAGTTTTGCGCACGCCATCGCCGCTGCGGAGCCGGACGTAATCGTCCCCGGGGACGACCTGGCGACCCTTCACCTGCAACGCCTTCATCAGCGGGAAGGAAACCAAAGCGAGCTAGGCAAATTGATTGAGCGTTCGCTGGGCATGGCGGAAAGCTTTCCCACGCTATATGAGCGTACGGCGTTTATGGAACTTGCGGAGACGGCGGGCGTCCGCGTTCCGAAGACCGAGGTGATCGGGAACTCCGCTGGCCTGAAGAAATGGGTGGCGCGCGTAGGGCTTCCGACGGTCTTGAAGGCGAACGGCACCTCCGGTGGAGACGGTGTAAGGATCGTCCGGACCTTGGAGGAGGCGGAACGGGCCTTCCGCTCGCTCGCGGCTCCTCCGCTTTTAAGGCGGGTGCTGAAGCGGGCCGTAGTCGACCGGGACAGGACGCTGCTGTGGCCCTGGCTGCTGCGCCGGCGTTCGGTGGTAAACGCCCAGGAATTTGTGGCCGGCCGCGAAGCCACCAGCGCGGTTGCGTGCTGGAAGGGACGCGTGCTGGCCAGCCTTCATTTCGAAGTGGTCCACAAGCGCGACTCCGCCGGGCCCTCGAGCGTGGTGCGAGTGATCGAGAACGCCGAAATGTCAGCCGCCAGCGAGGAGATGGTCGGCAGGCTCGGCCTTTCCGGTCTGCACGGCTTCGACTTCATGGTGGAGTCGCACACGGGAAGCGCGTACCTGATTGAAATCAATCCGCGCGCGACTCAGGTTGGGCACCTGACGCTCGGCCCCGGACGCGACCTTCCCGCAGCGTTGTATGCGGCCGTATCCGGAGACGCCGTGCAGGCTGCTCCAAGGGTCACCGAGAACGACACCATTGCGCTCTTCCCCCAGGAGTGGATGCGGGATCCGGAGAGTCCATTCTTAAAGTCGGCCTTCCACGATGTTCCCTGGGAAGAGCCGGAACTGCTGCAAGCCTGCCTCCGCCTCCGCCGCAAACCGAGGGTTGGCCGTTCGCAACCGGAGCCGGTTCAGACTTTCTCGCCGGTGCGCCTGCCACGCCTATGACCACTTCAGCAAAGAATCTGGCGCAGCGGGCTGGATTGCCGGGCAAGGCCTCGGAGTTTTTTTCTGAGCACCCTCATCCGCATCGTGCGCTGCACAGCCACTCCCGCGGCGCGGCGAAGAAGCCGCTGGTGATCATGAAATTCGGCGGCACGTCGGTGGGCGATGCCTCCTGTGTGGAGCGCGTGGTGGCGATCATCCGCAGCGCCGCAGAGGGGAGCGATGTAGTCGTGGTCGTCTCCGCCATGAGCGGCGTGACCAACCAGTTGGTCGCGGCCGCCGGCCGCGCGGAAGCGGGAGACCGCCAACAGGTTTCGGCAATCTTCGAAGGGCTGCGCCGGCAGCACCATCGCGCCGCCGATCGGTTGATTCACTCGGAGGCGGAGCGGAGCCGGATCGGCGCTAAAATCGATGCGCTTTTTGCGGAAGGCGATCGCTTGTGTCAGGGCACCGCCCTTTTGCGGGAACTGACGCCGCGAAGCCGGGACGCGATCTCGAGCCTGGGTGAACGCCTTTCCATTCTGCTGGTCGCGGCCGCGCTTGCCGAATGCGGCGTGGCCGGCGTGGCAATCGAGGCCACGGAACTTGTGGTCACCGACGGTTGCCACGGCAATGCCGATCCCTGCATGGAACTGACGCGGCGGCGCTGCGAAGAAGGTCTGCGTCCGCTTTTGCAGCGGGGTGTCGTTCCGGTAGTCACCGGTTTCATCGGCGCTACTGCAGACGGCGTCCTTACCACCCTGGGCCGCGGTGGTTCCGATTATTCCGCGACGATTCTGGGTGCGGCTCTCCGAGCCGACGAAGTCATCATTTGGACCGATGTGGACGGGCTGCAGACGGCTGACCCGCGCCTGGTGCCGGGAGCCCGCACCATCGCCGAAGTTTCCTATGGCGAGGCGGCTGAGCTGGCTTATTTCGGCGCCAAAGTGCTGCATCCGAAAACCCTGCGCGCCATCACGCAGCGCGGCATTCCCCTCTGGATTCGCAACACCTTTGAGCCGCAACGGCCGGGAACCAAGATCACGGCGGAGGGCCCGCGTAGCGTTGCAGTCCGCAACCCTGCGGGAGTGATTGCGCTCAGCGCGATCGGCGATGTGGCATTGCTCACTCTGGGCGGAGCGGGCCTGGCCGGAGTGCAGGATGTTCTGTTACGCACCTTGCGAGCCGCAGCCTCGGTTCGCGCCGATGTGCTCCTGATCTCGCAAGCCTCCTCGCAGAACGGCTTGTGCCTGGTCATACCGTCGGCGGTCGCCCGGAAAACAGCGGATGCCCTGCGCCAGGAATTTGCCCATGACCTCGCGCCCGCGTCTGGCGAACATCTTGCTGTCGACGAAAATGTCGGCATCGTCACGGTCGTCGGTCAGAAGATGAAATCCATTCCGGGAATCGCCGGCCGCAGTTTCGCCGCCCTGGGCCGCGAGCAAGTGAATATCGTGGCCATCAGTCAAGGCTCCTCGGAGTGTTCCCTTACTTTCGTGGTGGCCAGGGAAGACATGAAGACCGCGCTGGCCAGCATCCATCGGGAGTTTGAGCTTGGCGGCATTTCGAGCGAAAGCAAAGCTAAAGCTGATGATCAGAAGGCCCAGCATTGGAACCGCAGTTGCTCAAGCGTCCCGGCGCAATCCCGCCACTTCGAGCCGGAAGTGCAGCCAAACCCGGACCTCAGCGGTCCAGACCTTAACCGTCCCATCGAGGATTGTGCAGAACCGTCCCTCTCCCTGGACGCCTCGTCTTTTAATTATCGAAGCTAGCCAAACGTCAAAGCGAACCGCCGTCTCGCTCGTCTCTGCATCGAGCGCGTCTGCAGCAAAACCTAGGGAGAGAAGTGTGAAAGTTGTGAAGTTGAGTCGATCCACTACATTTCTGACGCCTCCACGGATGACCTCCGTGGCGGGTCAAACCTTCAGCGTGCTGGGGGAAGAGCCCTTCCATCGCATGATCGCGCTGGAGCGGAAGCGGACGGAGCGCTCGGGGAGTCCGTTCCTGCTCATGCTTCTCGATGGGGGAACCTGTCTGCCCACCGATAAAAGCGGAAAGGTTCTGAGCAAGATCCTCTCCGCCTTATCGCTGGCCACGCGGGAAACGGACGTGACTGGCTGGTACAAGAGCCACTCGATCGTTGGCGTGATGTTTACCGATATCAGCGCCGAAGACCGCGAATCCATCCTGGGAACCATGATGAGCCGGGTGAGCGAAACCCTGCGCCACAATCTCAGCCTGGAGAAATTCAGCCAGATCAGCATTTCGATGCACGTATTTCCCGAGGAGTGGAATCAGGAGAGCACCCACGGCAATCCGACTCTGTATCCCGATTTCGTAAACCGCAACCAGGCGCAGAGATTCAGCCGCATCGCCAAGCGCGGAATCGACATCGTGGGCAGCGCGGCGGCGCTGCTGCTGTTGTCGCCGCTCTTCTTTGCAGTCGCGCTTCTGGTCAAGCTCAGCTCCAAGGGGCCGATTCTCTTCAAGCAGGACCGCCTCGGCCAATTCGGCAAGACTTTCACCTTCCTGAAATTCCGCTCGATGTATGAGAACAATGACCGCAAGATTCATCAGGAGTTCATGAAGCGCGTCATCAAGGGCGATCACGATGGCCGCGCGGAAGGCGGAACGAAGCCGGTTTACAAGATGACCAACGACCCGCGCATCACGCGGATTGGCGCGATTCTCCGCAAGACGAGCCTCGACGAACTGCCGCAGTTCATCAACGTGCTGCGCGGAGATATGTCGCTGGTCGGCCCCAGACCTCCGATCGCCTACGAGTGCCACGAATACGACATCTGGCATCGCCGCCGCGTGCTCGAGGTTAAGCCGGGAATTACCGGCCTCTGGCAGGTGCGGGGGCGCAGCCGCGTGCGCTTTGACGATATGGTCCGCCTCGACCTGCAGTATGTACGTACTTGGTCGCTCTGGCTCGATTTGCAAATCCTGGCTCAGACTCCGCGAGCCCTGTTCAGCGACGACGCGTTTTAGAAGCGAACCGCATCAACCTCCCGCCTTACCCCCCTCTGGCGCTCACCATCAGGAAAGCAGGGATATTTCATGACCACGATCACGCAGCAAGTCGAGCGGCACAGCGGCAGACCGTCGGCCACCGGGATCAACGCACCGCAGCCAGCGTCCGGGCGAAAGAAAAAAGTCTGGATTGACATCGACAACTCGCCGCACGTGCCCTTCTTCCTGCCCATCGTGAAAGAGCTGGAAAGTCAAGGCGTGGAATTGCTGCTGACGGCTCGCAACATCTATCAGGTGCGAGAACTGCTGGAATTTTTCCACCTGCCGTGCAAGATGATTGGCCGCCACTACGGCAAGAACAAATTTCTGAAAGTGCTGGGGACCTTCATCAGAACGTTGCAGTTGGCGCCGATCGCCGCACGAATGCGTCCCGATATCGCAATTTCGCATGGCTCCCGCGCGCAGCTGCTGATCTCGAAGCTGCTGGGGATCCCGACCATGATGATGCACGACTACGAGCACTCCACCAAGACCGGTTTTCTCGAGCCCGACTGGGTCATGATGCCGGATGTAATTCCGGACCGAGCGATGGCCAGGAAAACAGACCGGGTATTAAGGTATCCCGGCCTGAAGGAAGACGTCTACGTGCCGCGTTTTCGTCCCGACCGCTCGATTTTGTCTAAATTGGGGATTTCCCCGGATCATCTGGTGGTGACGGTGCGACCCCCCGCCACCGAGGCGCACTACCACAATCCGGAGAGCGAAACCCTGTTTGCGGAAACCTTGCGACTGCTTTCCTCCCATCCTAACGTGCGGGCTGTGACCCTGCCGCGCAATGCCAGACAGGGCGAGCAACTCCGGGCAGAGTGGAGCGAGCTGATTTCTTCCGGCCAGATGCTGGTGCCGAGTGCGCCGCTTGATGGATTGAATCTGATCTGGTTTTCCGACCTGGTGATTAGCGGCGGCGGCACCATGAATCGCGAGGCGGCGGCGCTGGGCGTACCGGTTTACAGCATCTTTCGCGGCAAGATTGGCGCCGTCGACCGCTATCTGGCGGAAACCGGCCGGCTCATCCTGATTGAGAACACCAGCGAGGTCCACAGCAAGATCAAACTGGTCCGCTGGGACCGCCCAGTCCAGCCCGAAGATCGCGATTGCCCTGTCCTCCAGTGCATTGTGGACAATGTGCTTTCCGTACTCGCATCGAACGACCGGGGACGCAGCACGCCATCAAAACTGCCAAAGCGTCAGATTCCAAATTCGGACCAGGCCGAGTCCGCCGCGCCGGTGAGATGGTGAATCGCGCCGGGGATCCCAATAGAGTTCTCGCCGAATTCCAGCAATTGCATCGTGCTTCGTATCGTCCGAGGAACTTAACTGAATCATGACATCTTCCGTCGCATACCTGGACTACCACGAGATCACAGAGCCGACTTGGGATTCAAAGGTGGCTCATGGCATCGAGCCGCTAAACGACCCGCGCTGGGACGGTTTTGTGCAACAACATCCGCGCGCCTCCATGTTTCATTCCTCACCCTGGCTGCAGGCGCTGTCGCGGACTTACGGCTACCAGCCATTTGCCTACACCACATCGCCATTCGGCGAAGATCTGCGGAACGCGATTGTATTTTGCCGGGTCGACAGCTGGGTGACGGGACGGCGGCTGGTGTCGCTGCCATTCTCCGATCACTGCGAGCCGCTCGTAGACAGCGTGGAGGATCAGGATATTCTGACTGCGGCTCTGGAGCGTGAGCTCGGCCGTGGAGGCTATCGCTATTTGGAAATTCGGCCGCTCGAGGCTCTCGAGATGGTCACTCCGCTTTGCCACGCGACCGCGACCTATGCCTTTCATCAACTGGACCTTGGGCCTAGCCTCGATACAATCTTCCGCAATTTCCATAGGAGTTCAACTCAAAGAAAAATTCGGCGGGCGGAGCGCGAGGGCCTCCGGTATCGCGAGGGCAACACCAAGGATCTGCTGGAGGATTTCTTCCGGCTTTTTACTCTCACCCGGAAGCGGCAGGGCCTGGCGCCGCAATCGAAGCGATGGTTTGCCAATCTGATGGAGTGCTTTGGCGACGCGCTGAAGATCCGGGCCGCGTTTCGCGGCGAACAAGCCATCGCGGCGATGATCACGATCCGCTACAAGGACACCCTGACTTATAAGTACGGGTGCTCGGACTCGGCTTTCAACCACCTGGGTTGCATGCACCTGCTCTTCTGGAACGCCATCCAGGAAGCCAAGTCTTCCGGGCTGCGGATTCTCGATTTCGGGCGCTGCAACGCGGATCAGTCCGGTCTCATCACCTTCAAGAACCGTTGGGGCGCCACCCAGTCCGTTCTGGCTTACTCGAGATACGGGGCTTCAGAGAGCTCGACGCACCTGTTCGATTTGTACGGCTCGAAGTGGAAATCAAAGGCAGTGAAGAGCGTGTTGAAGCACGTTTCGCCCCGCATCCTCCCTATGATTGGCCAGATTTTGTACCAGCATATTGCCTAGGAGCGCCTGCCGTAGTGTGGGCCTGACCAGAGATCTAAAGATCTAAAGATTTAAAGATATGGATTTCATCTCTAGGAGCATTGGGGAAATGACCGACACGAAAGGCTCGCCGTCACGGCGAACGGAGCAAGTGGACGCAATCGTGCAGCGTTTTATTGCGCTCGCCACCCGCGGCTTGCTGCCGATGTTTGACGAGCAGCAACAGTTGTTTTGCTACAGCCTGAAGCGAACGGAACGAGGCATGGTCCCGCAAGGATTGTCACCGCGCTACACCATGATGACTGTGATGGGCCTGCACCGTCTTGAGGAATCGGGGGGCGCGTCGCCCATCGCCGTCGATCCGGTTGTCGAGCGTCTGCTGGCGAACCTCGATTGGGTGAAGGATATTGGCGATCTCGGGGTATTGCTGTGGATGTGTGCGCTGGTGGCGCCGGAACGCCTGGCCAAGCTGGAAGAGAAGATCGATCTGGAAACAGCCCTCGTCCGCTATCGCAGCGCAAAGCGGGGCGTGACCATGGAGTTGGCCTGGTTTCTTACCGGGCTGTCGAACTGGGCTCTGGCGTGTCCGGGAAAGCTGCCCCGACTGCGAGACCTGGCATACCAGACACTTGGCTTGCTGAAAAAGAATCGTGGAGATCAAGGGTTCTTCGGTCATCTGGCACGCGGCGGAAGCGCAATGGGCATGGCGCGAGGCAGGATTGGCAGCTTTGCCGACCAGGTGTATCCCATCTACGCGATGACCAGGTTTTCCCAGGCCTACCAGGATGAAAGCGCATTGCAGATGGCGTTGCAATGCGGACGCGGCCTGTGCGAGGCGCAAGGGCAGTTGGGACAGTGGTGGTGGCACTACGACTCCTTAAGTGGCCGCGTGCTGGAGGGCTATCCCGTGTTTTCGGTTCACCAGCATGCCATGGGCCCGATGACTCTATTCGCCCTGGGTGAAGCTGCGGGATGCGATTTCAGCCCGTGGATCCACCGGGGCTTGAAATGGATCAACGCCGAAAACGAACTGAGTTTCAATATGGAGGACGATTCGGCGCAAGTGATCTGGCGGTGCCAATACAGGAGAACCTCCCAGATCAAAACCTATTTGAAGGCGGCGTTCGACCGGCGCAGCCTGAGCACGCCTTTCGAAGCAAGAAAAGACCTCGAAGTATTGTTCGAATGCCGTCCTTATGAACTGGGGTGGTTGCTGTACGCTTTTGCCGGCCGGACGGGGAAGCGACTCTCGAATTTTTCCGCTGCACCGGGTTACGAGGCTCTTGCCGTGAGTGCAAGCCTTCAGAAATAAGATTGCCGCTGCAAAGCCGGCAGAAACAGAACGCGTCAACAGGATTTTGAAAAATATGAGTACAATGCTTTCCCCATTCCCCGCGTTATCGGCCGAGTCCCAGCCCGCGCGACCCAGCGTCTCCGTGGTCATCGTGGTGTGGAACGCCAAGAAGTATGTGATCGAATGTCTCGAATCGCTGCGCGAGTACTGCCGGAATTCTTGTGACGAAGTGATCGTGGTCGATAATGCCTCGAGCGATGGAACTCCCGAGCTGATTGCGGAGATGTTTCCCGATTTCGTCCTCATCCGCAACTCGGAAAATCTGGGATTTGCCAAAGCCAACAACATTGGCTTGGCGCGCAGCTCTGGGGACTATCTCTGCCTGGTGAATTCTGACGTCAAGTTCACCAGCGACTGCATTGCGCCGATGCTCCGCCACATGACGGAGCATCCCGGCATTGGGATTCTGGGGCCGAAGATGTTGTCGCCAGATGGCGCGGTGTGGCGCTCCACCATGCGTTACCCCACGGTTTGGAACCAGTTCTGCCGCGCTTTGGGTCTCGATGTCGCCTTCAAAAAGTCTCGACTGTTCGGCGGGCTGCTGATGTTTGACTTCGATCATCTCACCACCGCCCCGGTTGAGGTGCTGAACGGCTGGTTTGTTTTGGTTCGGCGCACCGCATTGGATCGCGTAGGCCCGCTCGATCCACGCTTCTTCATGTACGGAGAAGATGTTGACTGGTGCTATCGCTTCCGGCAAGCGGGCGAGGACGTCGTATTCTTTGCCGGAGCCGAGGCTATTCACTACGGCGGAGCGAGCTCGGCGAATGCGCCCGTCCATTTCTACCTCGAGATGTGCCGGGCCAACTGGCAGTATTGGCAAAAGCACAACGGCCGGCTCTCGCAAATCGCTTTTCTCCTTTCGGTGGTTATCAATAATTCCCTCCGGGTAGCGGGAGCTGCCGGCGCCTGGTTGCTTGCGCCATCGAACCGATCCCAGGCGCGCTTCAAGCTGAGCCGAAGCCTTGCCTGCCTGCAGTGGGTGAGTCAGATTGTGGCCAGCCGGCTGCAGTTCGGGCGAACCCCGATCGCGTCCCAACCCGACGACTGTTCGAGCAGCTAGCCGCAGCGACTCGCGATTCGCGGCCGCAAGATACATACATCCATCCATGTACGAGACCGAAGCAAATCACGGCGTCGAAAGCGCGGGCCAGCTTCCCCCGGAGGCGATCCGCGCGTTCGCGAGCCTGGGAGAAACTATACTGTCGCGCACGGTTCTGCCCTGGAGTGAACACTGCACCGAGTGCGTGTGGCCCAGTTGCTACACCACCTGCGATCTGTATAGCCCCCGCAAGGATGGACGATGCCGCAGATTTGCCGACGGAATGGTGCGGGTGGAATCCCCGTCCGCGGCCAACTCCTACATTTTGAAGATCCGCTTCAAGCGCTGGGGAAAACTGGAAACGCCCGGCAACGTTCATCTGCGCCCGGCGGAAAAGGCGGAAAAGCTCGAAAGGCGCGATTACCGCATCGGAAGCGCACTGCAGCGGTTGCCGTTGCCCTCCTTCGTACAGATCACGGCCACGACCAAGCGCTACTCCTTCAAGAAGAGGATGGCGAGCACGGCACCGAGCGGGCAAGAGATGCCGGCATGCTTTTTGCTTGAGTGCTACAACCCCGAGGCGCACGACGTGCGTCTGACGCTGACCATGCGAACCACCGACGGGAACTCCCGGATGCCGTTTCAAAAGCTGATTCCTTTGACGCCGGGATTTCACCGCATCCGCGTTCCTCTCGAGGAAATCACCGCGTTCATCGACGTGAAACGCCCGTTTGTGATCGACCTCACCCCGAATGAGGAAGAAAACGAGACTACGCTTTATTTCGGGCTGATGGAGTTTGTAACCGAGCAGGCGGAGGCTCGCCATGCCGTGAGCGATGGCCCGGGCAAGAAAATCAAATGTGTAGTGTGGGATCTCGACCACACCCTATGGGACGGCGTCCTAGTCGAGGATGGCGCGGAGCGCTTGCAGCTTAAACCCGGCATCGCCGAAGTGATCCGGGCGCTCGATCAGCGCGGAATCCTGCACTCGATCGCGAGCAAGAACAATCCCGAAGACGCGCTTCAGCTGCTGCGGAAGTTCGGGCTCGCCGAATACTTTCTTTGTCCGCAGATCTCATGGCAGCCCAAGAGCAAGGGAATTCAATCCATTGGCCAACAACTGAATATTGGCATGGATACGATTCTGTTTGTGGATGACTCCGAATTCGAGCTTCAGGAAGTGAAGGCCGTCTGCCCCGAGGTGCGGGTGCTCAACTCCGAGCACTACCGCAGCCTGCCGGAGCGGGACGAATGCCAAGTCCCCATCACTGCGGAAAGCCAGGAGCGGCGCAGGCTTTATCAGGTTGAGGCCAACCGGCAGAATCTAGCGCAAAGTTTCAGCCATGACTATATGGCATTTCTGCGGCATTGCGAGATTCAACTGACGGTGCGCCCGATGAGCGAGGAGAATCTGGAGCGCGTGCACGAGCTGACCCAACGCACCAACCAGATGAACTTTTCCGGGAACCGCTACGACCGCGAGGTGCTGCGGAAGTTGCTGTCCAACCCGCACCTGGACACTTTTGTATTGAGTTGCCAGGACCGCTTTGGCGCCTACGGCGTAATCGGGTTTTCCATTGTGGATCGCCGCGAACCGAGAATGACCGATCTGATGTTCAGCTGCCGCGTGCAATCCAAGCGAGTCGAACACGCATTCCTAAGTTGGGTGATCGGCCGGTATATCGAGGAAACGGGCCGGGATTTCTATGCCGATTACCGGAAGACTCCGCGGAATGCCATGTCGGGCCAGGTGTTTGCCGACCTGGGCATGGAAGAGATCGAAACCAGGGAGGGAATTTTGTCGCTCCGGTTTCCCCGGGAAAAAGAAGTCCCGAATGACGGCGTGATCGGAGTGTCGGTTCTCGAAAGCTCGATGGAGCAGCCGGCGTGAGTCTACGATCCGGGCTGAGTGCGGTGCGGCGGGAACTTCTTTGTTCGCTGCACCGGCGCAGCGTTTCACTAGAAAATCGCGGACCCATCGTATCGTTTACCTTCGACGACTTTCCCCGCTCCGCTGCTTCCACGGGCGCGGCGGTTTTGGAGCATCTCGGAGTGCGCGGGACCTACTACGCCGCCATGGGGCTGATAGACACCTCGAACGAACTGGGCGAGCAATTCCGTTCCGAGGATCTTGCTTTGTTGCTCGGTAAGGGGCACGAGATAGCGAGTCACACCTTCGGTCATCTGTCCTGCCGCTCCGTCCCACTGAGCGAGTTTCGAAACGACGTGGAAAAGGGCAGGCGAGCGATCGAGTCCGCGTGTGGCGCCGACTCCGGGAATTTTGCCTATCCCTTCGGCCACGTGAGCCTGCGGGTCAAGCGGACCCTTGGTCCGCTTCTTGCCACTTCCAGAAGCGGTATCCCGGGGCTGAACGGGCCGGAGATCGATCTGAACCTGCTTCGGGGGAACCGACTCTACGGTGACCTTTCAGCCTCGCACGGGGTCGAAGATTTAATCTTGCAGAACGTGAAGCAGGGGACTTGGCTCATCTTCTACACCCACGATGTGGGTCCTAATCCTTCTCCCTATGGCTGCACATCTGTGCTCCTCGAATTCGCCGTTTCTGCCGCGCTGCGCAGCGGGAGTCGAATTTTGACCGTGCAACAGGCGGTGGCGGAGGTCAAATTGGGACCCGCCAGGGCGGAGGCCGAAGAGGCTGACATTTCCGCCTTAACCGCGGCCGGTTAGGCGATTGCCTGCAACGGCTTACGGGATCACTCCATGAAATCGCAGACTGACTACTTTCGGGGGTATATTGGCTTATCCAAAGTTCACTGCGGCGGATGTCTCAGGGTTCATGCCCTTCTGACACCTTCGCGGGCGGAGATGCCGCAAATACCATGTCTCCTGAAGCCAGCCTTGGACGCGGCTTCTGAATTTCCGACATGGGAGCCCAATGAGCCGAATATTCCCCCTCGCTCTGCTCGCACTCATTTTCAGTGTTGGGATGACTGGACCTACATTCGCCGCGACCTCCGGCGCCACCTATTACATTGCAGCCAACGGCCTCGATTCCAACAGCGGCACCTCGGAATCGACACCCTGGGCGCATTTGCCCGGCATGGCAACCTGGACAGGCAGCCACAGCCCGATAGCCGGCGACACGTTCATTCTGCGCGGTTGCGACGTTTGGGGAAATGCGAACTTCCCCATTCTGTGGACCTGGAGCGGAGCGACCGGGAACCCGATCACCATCGACCGCGACACCACCTGGTACAACACGGCAAGCTGCAGCTCCTGGAATCGAGCCGTCTTCAACGCGGGCGGAACCGTGATGGGCGGGACCGAATGTCCGGACGGGTCGAACAATTATCACAACTTCTTCCTCAACATTTCGGCCTCGAATACCTATTGGGCGTGGATCGAAGCGAAAGGCCTCTATTGGGCCGGGACCTGCTCCGATGGCGGGCTGATCACGATTCAGTCCGGGCAAAATCACACTTTTGATCACTTCTACATGCACGGCTGGTCTGCCGACCATTCGACGGCCATAGATATTCAGGGCTTCGTAACCTACCTGGGCGGGTCAGGGGCATGCGGTTCGCTCTCGGTGACGAACTGCACGTGGCAATACGGAGTGTTCGATAACTCGGATGGCGACGGGAATTCGGGTGGCGGAACGATGTCGTTCAACTCGATGTACTCCATCTATAAGGCAATGACGAACGCGATCAAACCGTATAGCAATGGCGAGATCGGCGGAAACCTGATTACCGGGATCACCTACAGCTTTGACGGCGTGACCCACGAGAACTGCATCGAGACCATCCAGGCGCAAGGCAACAATACCTATTACATCCACGACAACCTGATCACCGGCAACACGGAATGCGAAGGCTTGCAGGTGGGGAACGGCGGAGAAATCGACTACGTGTGGAATAACATCTGGAACTCGGCCGGCGGCGGCAACAACGGTCCGCAGGTGCCGCAGGCTTCGCCATCGGGCTCGATGTATTTCTGGAACAACACTGTTGCCGGAGGCTGGCCCTACTGCATTAAGAACGCCGGGCACGGCAGCGCATTCACCGGAACCTTCTGGGCATCGAACAACCATTGCATCAACTCGAATTCCGCGATCACCGATGGAACCTTCACCGCAGGCACGCTCACCGTCAGCAACAATGTGGGGATGACGCCGGCGACGGCTACGACACAGGGTTACACCAGTATCGAGACGTATATGTTTTCGCCGCTCTCGACCTGCACCACAGGAAGCTGTTCCACGCTGGGAGCGGGAACCGATCTGACGTCTCATTGGCCGAGCGGCACCAGTCCCAGTGGCGGCACTTTCACTACCAATGACACGAATTACTCCTGTCAGGAGCAGACTCTGGACGGCGTATTGCAGGCGGTTTGTCCCACGCGGCCTTCGACCAACCTGCGCTCTTCGAACTGGGACGCGGGCGCTTTCCAGTGGGGGATTTCGAGCCTGCCCATCGCCCCGACTGGATTGTCAGCCGTTGTTCAGTGAGAAAGTTCAGTAAGAAAACGGCGGTGCCGGACGACAATTGGTTTCGGCGCTCGTGAGTTGATCTTTTCGTCGCAGAAAAACTTTAGCCATCCCCGATTGGCCAATTCGCCTTCACAGCGTTCCCAACTAGATCAGCCAGAGCTAGAATCAGCCAGAGATCGTAAAGAACAATGAACCCAGCGGAACCAGGTAATCCGGCGCCGGAGTTTGCGTCAGCCGTCGTAACTCCCAGCCAGAGGCCCTTGAGCATGCAGATCGTCCGGGGGGTGGTGTTTTCCCTCGTGCGAAAACTGCTGAGCGGCCCCATCTTCCTGCTGGTCGTGCCCTTTATTCTGCACCGGGTCGGAGCCGCCGGGTACGGAACATGGTCGATCATTGGGGCCATCATCGGCCTCAGCTGGTTTCTCGACCTGGGGCTGAGCGACAGCGTTACGAAACATATCGCGGAGCACAGAGGAAGCGGCGATCTTTCTCAATTGCGCCGATTTGCGAATGCCAGCTCCGCGGTGTATCTGGTGCTGACCACGGTTGCGTTGTTTCTGCTGTGGCTTTTCTCCAGGGCCATCATCGCGGGGCTGTTCCGCGGACCGGATGCCCCGTCTCTGCCCGCGATTCTTTCGCTTTGGCCATTGTTGCTGGCAATCGTCGGGATCGATCTGCTGACGAAGCCGTTCATGTCGGCGATCAACGGCTGTCAGAGATTCGACTTGAGCAACCTTCTGCTCTTTTCGGCCAACGCCAGCAATGTGCTGTTGACGGTAATTTTTCTCAGCTTCGGCGGAAACCTGCGCGGATTGATGTGGGCTACGCTGCTCAGCACTCTGCTGACGCTGTTGCTAAGCATCGGAGTGGCTCGACATCTTCTGCCTTCGGTCATACCCAATCCTTTGGCCTGCGATTTCGCCACCGTCAGAGGACTGTGCGCTTTCAGCCTTGGTCTTTACGCCGGTTCGATCATGACCACGATCCAGGGACAGGCGGAAAAAATCTATCTGGCCCGCTTCCTCGGTGTGGTCCCGGTGGGCTGGTACAACATGGCCAGCGAGGCTGCTTCGAAGGTGCGCAGAATGCCCGATCTGCTGCTTGGCCCCGTCATGGCGGCTACTTCGGAGCTGGATGCGACCAGGAGTTGGCGCAAGATCTCCGAGCTTCACTTTCGAGCTCACAAGTATCTTGCGGTTACGACGATTCCACTGGTGGTGTTCGCGATTGTGTCAGCCCGAGCTCTGGTGGTTCTCTGGCTGGGGCCGAAGATGAGCATCATTGCTTTTCCCTTCGCGCTCCTGCTGATCGGGAACCTGTTTCCTCAGGTGGGGGCGCCAACCTATTTTGTTCTCGTCGGGCGCGGGATTTTGCGGCCCAGCGTTTACGCCGCTGTGATTGCGAGCGTGCTGAACGTCGTTCTCAGTCTTGTCTTTATCTGGCGATGGGGGTTTGCGGGAGCAGTATGGGGCTCGGTCATACCCATGATCGTCAGCAATGTGTGCTTCTTTATCATGGCGCGGCCGTATTTCGAAGGCACCCTGTATGAGGTGCTGCAACGGGCGTATCTGAAGCCGATCTTGTGTGCTTCAGCAGCCGCCGCGGTGATGTCGATTGCCAATGTGCAGGCAAGGCATCTTTGGCTGGAGATTCTGTCGGGTGGCGCAATTTTCGCGATTGTCTATATTCTGGGCCTGGTGGTGACGCGATTCTTTGACGCCTTCGATTTCTCCAAGGCGGAAAGCCACATCCCCTTCGCGCGGCTGGTGCGCCGCCTCGTTCCGGCCTCCTCGAGCATATAGAGAATCAGCATATAGAGAACCAAGTTTGCCCAATATTATGCGAGTCAGCGTCGTCATCCCAACTTATAACCGCGCAAGCACTCTTCGAAAGACTTTGGAGGCTTATTCCGCCCAGTCCGGGGATCATCGAATTCTCGAAGTGCTGGTGGTCGATGATGGGTCAAAGGACGACACAGCCGCCGTGGTGAAGGAATGCAGCCGCGCTTGCGCCTCGATCCGCTATCTTCATCAAGAGAACGGCGGGCTTTCGTCGGCGCGCAATCATGCCATTCGGGAGGCGCGCGGCGAACTGATCCTGTTTGGGGATGATGACATTATTCCCGCGAGCAACATGGTCGCCGAACATGTGGCCTGGCACGACAAGCATCCCGAGCCAGAAACCGGCGTGCTGGGATATGTAGCGTGGGCGCAGGAGCTCAAACCGACGCCATTCATGGTATGGTCGGGGCTCTACGGGCCGCAGTTCAATTTTGGGTTCTTCAAGCCCGGCATGCAGCTGGACTTCAGATACGCCTACTTCTGTAACACCAGCTTGAAACTATCTTTCCTGAAGCGAAATGGCGTGTTCGACGAGAGATTTCGCGCCTACGGCAACGAAGATTTGGAGCTGGGATACCGGCTGTGCCAGAAGGGCTATCGGCTTTTATACAATCCCGACGCCGTGGGATACCACTACAAGTATGAAAAGTTCGAAGATACGGTGAGGCGGATCAACAAATTGTATTCCGGCTGGCCGGTTTTTTCGGAGACCGAAGCGGGGCAGCAATTTCTCAAGCTTGTACAGAGTCAGAGCCGGCCCTCGGACGGGAAGCTGAAGAGAGTATTGAGGCCGCTAAAAGGCTGGGCAATGCCGCTGCTGAGGCCGCTATGCGACACGCACGTTCCTTTGCCCGGCTGGCTCTATGACATGGTGTTCTATCACTATGTAACTCCGTTCTCGAGCGTTGTCTCTCAAACAGGGGGAGCGAAGTGAGCGAGGGACCGCTGGTCAGCGTCATTATTCCCACCTACAACCGGGCGGGATTGATCGGCGAGACCATTGACAACGTTTTGCGCCAGACTTACGCGAACGTCGAAATCATCGTGGTCGATGACGGTTCGACCGATGATACCCAGTCTGTGCTGAAGTCTTACGGCAACCGGATTCGTTGGTTTGTTCAGGAAAATACCGGGCCGGCGGCGGCTCGCAATCGCGGCAGCGCAATGGCGAAGGGCGAAATCGTCGCCTTTCAGGATTCCGACGACGCCTGGCATCCGACAAAACTCGCCCGCCAGGTTTCCCTGCTGCAACGCGGCGGCGATTCTGTGGTTTGCTGTCTGTGCAACACCAACATCGAGCTTGCCGATCGCGTCGTGCGTTCCTTCGAAAACGCCCCGGTTTATCCGAGCATCGAAGAGGGGATTTGGCTGAACGTCACCGAAGTGCTGGCTACACGCTGCATTCTGTTCAATCAGGCGGCGGCCATTCGACGGGATGTTCTGACGCGCATCGGAGGCTTCGATGAGTCCTTCCGGCTCATGGAAGATGTGGAGCTGGCGCTGCGGCTTTCGCTGGAGGGCCCCTGGGCGTTCATTCGGGAGCCGCTCGCAACCCGCCAGGCAAAACTTAGCCGCACGTTATCGCACGAAGCGACCGACAGAATCGTTGCCGAGAACATGGTAAGAATCCAACAAGGGGTTCTGCGCATTATCGAGTCGAAGCCACGGCTCGCTGGTTTGCGAGCCCAGCTGCAAACGGAACTGAGGCGATCACGGCGGAAGTTGCGGGCAATTGAACTCAAGGAAAGCAAACTCATCGGAGCCTCGGCCCTGGGCTCGTTCCTGGGGCAAATCGAGCGCTACCGCGCCGCTGCCTACCGGCGCACTCCCTGGTTTCCGAAGATGGCAGTTTCCGCCCTGCAGCCCGCGAGTTCTGTCGATCTACAAGCGTACGCTCTCGAGGCCAAGTGAGATGATGAACCGCGACGTTTGTGTTTTCGATTCGAGCGTTATCGCTGGGAACGTTATCGGTTGGAACATTATCGATTGGGAGAAGGTTTAACTCGTGGAACCGGAACATCTAAGATTCGGAGGGGGCGTAGCACAGACGGTCGTCAACCCCCTCGTTCTGTTGGTCGTTCTTGTCGCGGGCGTGCTTATCGTGGTTTCGCCGCGGAGAAGGGCGCTCGCCGTTTTTATCACGGCCGCAATTCTCATCCCGATTGATCAGGTGCTCGTGATCGCAGGCATGCATTTCCCGATGCTGCGCGTTCTGGTCCTCTTCGGAATTGTCAGGCTGTTGCGGGAGAAAATGCTCCTACGCCGCCAGATCTTCAGCGGCGGGATCAACAAGATCGATGTGACCGTAGTTTTGTTTTCAGTATTTACTGCCATGGCCGGAATTCTGTTGTTTCGGGAATCGGGAGCGCTGATCTTTCAGCTGGGAAATATCTACACCATTTTCGGCGTCTATTTTCTGCTGCGCTTCCTGCTTCGCAGCCGTGAAGACGTTGTCTTGATGGTGCGGACACTTGCCTATGTCGCGGCGGTGGTCGCCGTAGTCATGACTTGGGAAATCGTGACGGGTCACAATCCCTATGCGCTCCTGGGAGGAGCGCGGTCATCGTTTTACGCGCGGCTCATGGAGCGTGATGACCGCTTCCGCGCCCTCGGCTGCTTCGGCCACCCCATCCTGGCAGGGACGTTCGGGGCAACCATGGTTCCGCTGTTCGTACTGCTTTGGCGCGAGGGCAAGAAGTATAGGTCGCTCGCCGTCGCGGGAATCGTCGCGGCCACGGTGATCACTCTGACTTCGAACTCCAGCACTCCCGTGATGGCCTACGCCGCAGGCGTTCTGGCTTTGTTGATGTGGCCACTGCGGAATTCAATGCGAATCATCCGCTGGGGTATTGTGATCACCATCGTGGGCCTTCACATAGTCATGAAAGCGCCGGTCTGGCACCTGATCTCGAGAATCGATATCTCGGGAGGATCTTCGTCCTACCACCGCTACATGCTGATCGATCAGTGCATTCGCCACTTCGGAGACTGGTGGCTGATCGGGGTGAAGTCAACCTCGGACTGGGGCTGGGACATGTGGGACACGGCTAACCAGTATGTCAGCGTTTGCGATTCTTCCGGGCTTCTGCCTTTCCTTTTGTTTCTAGCCACCATTGTCTACGGCTTTAAGTATCTCGGAAAGGCTCGAAGGGTTGCGCCTGACAGAAAAATGAAGCTCTTCCTGTGGGCATTGGGATCCGCGCTTTTTGCACACGTGGTGGCCTTCGTTGGTATTTCTTATTGGGATCAAACCCAGGTGGTTTGGTATGGCCTGCTGGCCGCGATTTCCGCGGCCGTATTAGTGCGCCCGGAATCCCGCGTAACCAATAAAGTTCGTTCAAAGGCGCTCAACTGGGCCGATCCTGCGGCGGAGCTCGCTGTCGGCAACGACGACGACATTTTCGAATCAGATTCAGCGTCGCAACACTCTCCCGCGTTCTGACCATGTCCACGCCTTCAAATTCACAAACCGGGACTTATGTCCTGATGACGGCCGCGCACAACGAGGAAGCCTTCATTGAAGGAACCATCCGGAGTGTGCTGGCGCAGACGCGTCTGCCGAGGAAGTGGGTGATCGTCAGCGACAACTCCAGCGATGGGACGGACGCCATCATCGAACGCTATGCCCGGGAGCATAACTTCATCCATTTCCTGCGCATAAGCCGGACACCCGGGCGCAGTTTCGGCGCCAAGGTGATTGCGCTCCGCAAGGGCGCGCCGTTACTCGAAGGTTCCGAGTACGATTTCATCGGCAATCTCGACGCCGATATCTCGCTGGAAGCTTCGTATTTCGAACAACTGCTCGATCATTTTCACGGCAATCCGCGATTGGGTATTGTCGGAGGCTTCGTGTACGAAGACTCGGGGAGCGGATATCGCAACCGCCGAGTCAACGATGTTCGCAATGTGGCTCACGCAGCTCAACTGGTGCGGCGCGAATGCTACGAAGCGATCGGAGGGTACGCGGTTCTAAAATACGGTGGCGAGGATTGGTATGCGCAGACGAGCGCAAGGATGAGAGGATGGCAGGTGGAGGCGCTTCCGCAATTGAAGATATTCCACCATCGGCATACCGGCGCCAGCAGCAGCGCGATCAAAAACGCCTTCCGGCTGGGGAGACTGGATTATTCTTTCGGAAGCGATCCTGCTTTCGAATTTATGAAGTGCCTGCACCGGGTGCAAGACTGGCCTTACTTTCTGATCACATTCGCTCGTCTGGCCGGCTTCATCTGGCCTTATCTCTGCGGTGAGCCTCGGGAAGTGCCGGAGGAATTTGCTTCGTTTCTGCGGAAAGAACAGCGGGAGCGATTGTCTTCGACGCTAAAGCGAGTCTCGCCGGTTCGTGTGGTGCCGGTGCCCGGCGGGAGCACACATGGCGGCACGCAAATTTAGCGCTTCATGTTTCGTCGTTTCATGTTTCGCAAGGCTGACTAATTGAACCACGTTCTCCACGTCGTCGGTGCGCGCCCGAATTTTGTTAAGGCGGCGCCAGTTCTGCGTGCCATTCGAAAGCGCGGCATGCGGCAGACCCTGGTTCACACAGGGCAGCACTATGACCGAAATATGTCGGACGTATTCTTCACCCAGCTTGAAATTCCGGAGCCGGATTTTAACCTGGAGGTGGGATCGGGCAGTCATGCCGTGCAGACGGCTGAGATCATGAAAAGGTTCGAACCGGTCGTCCTGAACAGCAAGCCGGATATGACTTTAGTTTATGGCGATGTGAATTCGACCGTTGCCGCGGCGCTGGTTTGTTCCAAGCTGCTCTTCCCGGTGGCGCATGTGGAAGCCGGACTTCGCTCTTTCGATCGAACCATGCCGGAGGAGATCAACCGCATGGTGACCGATCGCCTTTCCGATGTGTTGTTTACTCCCTCGGAAGACGGCGACACCAATCTCTTGCGCGAAGGCGTGCCCAAAGAAAAGATTCGCCTGGTCGGCAACGTGATGATCGACTCGCTCATTCAGCTTTTGCCGGCTGCACGGAACTGTCCGAAGAACGGGTTTCCCGAGCGCTTTGCTCTGGTTACTCTGCACCGGCCTTCGAACGTCGACGACAGCAGCACGCTACGGGAGATTTTGGACTCCCTCACGAAAGTGAGCAGAGAACTGGAGATTGTTTTCCCGGTGCACCCGCGGACGCGCCAGCGCATTTCCGAGTTCGGCCTCGATTCACAGAACCTGCATCTCCTCGATCCAGTGCCTTACATCGAGTTCCTTTCTCTGCAAAGCCGCGCTGCGGTTGTGATCACCGACTCGGGTGGGATTCAGGAAGAAACAACCTACTTGGGCGTGCCTTGTTTGACATTGCGGCCCAACACCGAGCGGCCGATCACAGTGACCTTGGGGACAAATGTCCTGGTCGGCGACGACCGGGGAAGCCTGATCACGGAGCTGGCGAAGATACTGGAAGGTAAACAAAAGAAAGGTGTTAGGCCTCCCTTGTGGGACGGTCATGCGGGAGATCGCATCGCCGACATCCTGCTGGAGATGTGACGCACGGCGTGGTATTATAAGCCTTCCCCTCTGTTGCACGTTTTTGCAGTTCCAGCATTCCAATTAATCTTAAATCCCCCAGAAAGGCCTTTTACAGGCTATGTCAGACATTGTCATCGTCGGTACGGGTCCGTACGGATTATCCATTGCTGCCCATCTTCGGAAGCTCGGTCTGTCTTTCCGCATTTTTGGGCGCCCCATGGACAGCTGGCTGGCGCACATGCCAAAGGGCATGTTGCTCAAATCAGACGGTTTCGCCAGCAACATCTCCGATCCAGAGGGTCAACTCACTTTGAAAAAGTACTGCGCCGAACGGGGAATTCCGTATGCCGATACGGGAATACCGGTCCGGTTGGATACCTTCTCCAGTTACGGACTCACCTTCCGGGAGCGGATGGTGCCCGAGCTGGAAGAAAAAATGGTGGTGAGCATCGAGCGCTCGTCAGAGGGATATCAACTGCTCCTCGACGACGGGGAGAGAGTTCTTGCCGGCGCTGTTGTGCTCGCGGTTGGCATTACCCATTTTGAACATGTTCCCGAGAGCTTGGCCCATCTACCGGCAGAATTCCTGTCGCACAGCGGGCGGTATCACGAAGTCGAGCAGTTTCGCGGACGCAATGTTGTGGTGGTTGGTGGGGGCGCTTCGGCGCTCGACTGGGCGGGGCTATTGCACGAAGCAGGAGTACCGGTGCAGTTGGTGGCACGGCAAACGGCATTGAAGTTCCATGGCCGGCCGAGCGGTAAGAAGCGCTCTTTGTGGGAGCGTATGCAACGTCCGCAAAGCGGGATTGGTCCGGGATGGCGGGCCAGGTTCTATGCCAACGCACCGGGCGCGTTTCATTATCTTCCCGAGAATCTCCGCCTGGAAATTGTTCGCCGAACTCTGGGCCCCTCCGGCGGGTGGTTCATCCGGGATACGGTGATGAACAACGTACCTCTAATGCTTGGATATACCCCGCAGGGAGCTGAGGTTCGGGATGGCAAGGTGCATCTCCACCTGCGCGGACAGGACGGCACACAGCGCGAGGTTGTTGCCGACCACATCATCTCCGCCACCGGCTACAAGGTTGATCTCGAACGCCTGACCTTCCTCAGTTCAGAGATTCGATCGAAGCTGAAATCCGTTGCCAGCACGCCAGTTCTCTCCTCGGGGTATGAGTCCTCGGTACCGGGGCTTTACTTCGTGGGAGTCGCCGCGGCCAACAGCTTCGGCCCAGTCATGCGCTTTGCTTTCGGCGCCGACTTCGCTGCCCGAACCGTTTCGCGAGCTTTGGCAAAGTCCGGCGTCCGGGAACCGGTGCGGGCTTCCATCCCCGGCGTGGTGAGAGCAACCAAAAAAGAAGACGGGAAAGCTCTGGCATCCTCCGCCGGAGACTGACCACAGTTTTTTCGTTTCCATAAGCATGAAGCGAGAGACGATCGCAATTCACGCCGGCTACGACGGCGATCCCACGACCAAAGCTGTTGCCGTGCCGATCTATCAGACCGTCGCGTTTGAATTCGACAGCGCCGAACATGGCGCAGCTTTGTTCAACCTGGAAGTTCAGGGGAACATCTACACCCGAATCGGCAACCCGACCAAC
Source organism: Candidatus Sulfotelmatobacter sp. (assembly GCA_050012155.1). GTDB lineage: Bacteria > Acidobacteriota > Terriglobia > Terriglobales > Acidobacteriaceae > Sulfotelmatobacter. The sequence continues at coordinate 127,488 of JBEKHS010000010.1, forward strand.
ACGGTTCTCGAGAAACGGGTTGCGGCGCTCGAAGGCGGAGTGGATGGGCTCAGCGTCAGTTCCGGAATGGCGGCAATCGAATATTCTCTGATCAACATTGCCGAATCAGGCAACAACATCGTTTCACTTCCGCAGCTCTATGGAGCGACCTACACGCTTTTGGCGCACATCTTTCCCAAGCGCGGAATCTGTTCGCGGTTTGCGGAAAGTGATCGTCCCGAAGACGTTGAAAAGCTGATCGACAAGGATACCCGGGCGGTCTACTGCGAGAGCGTGGGCAATCCTGCCGGCAACGTTGCTGATATAGAGGGTCTGGCCCGGGTCGCACACAAACACGGCGTGCCCCTGGTCGTCGACAACACCGTGGCCACGCCGATTCTGCTGCGGCCCATCGAGTACGGCGCCGACGTGGTGGTGCACTCGATGACCAAATTCATTGGCGGGGGCGGCACCAGCATCGGCGGGATGATTGTGGATGGGGGCAAGTTCCCATGGCGAAAATATCCGGAAAAATTTTACATGTTCAATCGGCCGGAGATTGCCTATCACGGAGTCATCTATGTGGACCACTTCGGGGATGCGGCTTTTGTCGCGCGATGCCGCACCGTGTGCCAGCGCAACACTGGCGCCACGCTTTCTCCCTTTAACGGCTTTCTGTTCTTGCAGGGTATACAAACCCTTTCCCTCCGCGTGGAACGCCACGTGGAGAACGCACGGAAGGTGGCCGAGTTCCTGCGCAGCCATCCCATGGTCGCGTGGGTTAATTACGCCGGATTTCCTGATAGTCCGCTCTATCCCATGGCGCACCGGTATTTGGGCTCCAACTTCTGTTCGCTGCTGACTTTTGGCGTGAAAGGCGGTTACGAAGGCGGAAGAAAGTGTTTCAACGCCTTCCATCTGTTCAAGCGGATGGTGAACATGGGCGATGCCAAATCGTTGTCGTGCCATCCGGCGTCGACTACGCACCGGCAGCTCACGCCCGAGGAACAGGCGAAGGTTGGCGTCACTCCCGAGATGATTCGGCTCAGTGTGGGTATCGAGCACATCGACGACATTCTTGAGGATCTGGCTCAGGCGTTGGAAGAGGCGAAGAAGTGATGTTTCGAACAAGCAAGGCGCATTGGCGTGGAGGTTCGATATGCCATTGATCATCGAAGGTGGACGAGTTCCCACTCGCTGGCTGCAGGAACGAAATTCGCGGCCGCTGATTTCGCCCGACGCCGCCCGAGGGGAGGAGTGTGTCAGGCTTGCGTTCATCAACAATATGCCGGACGCTGCCCTCGAAGACACTGAGTTGCAGTTTTTCGATCTTTTGGACATTGCCTCCGGCGACGCCGTCGTCCGGCTCAAGCTGTACTCGCTGACCGGAATCCCACGTACCGATCGCGGATATCAGCACCTGAACGGTTTCTACTTCGGGCTGGACGAACTCTGGAACAGCCCAGTGGACGGGATCATCGTCACCGGCACCGAGCCGCGCCAGCCCAGCTTGAAGGACGAGCCATACTGGTCTTCGCTCACCAACGTTCTCGATTGGGCGGAACGCAACACCATCTCTGCAGTATTGTCGTGCCTGGCCGCACATGCGAGCGTCCTATACAGTGACGGAATCAATCGCTGCCCGCTGCCGGATAAGCAGTTCGGCGTTTTTGATTCGGCTCGGGCCTGCGACCACCCGCTAACCAGCCGCATCGCGGGCCGAATCAGATTCCCACACTCTCGATGGAACGAAGTGCGGGCCAACGAATTGGCCTCTTGTGGCTATACGGTTCTTACTGAGTCGGCAGAAGCCGGCGTCGATTTATTCGTGAAAAAGAAAAAAAAGAGTCTGTTTGTGCACTTCCAGGGACATCCGGAATACGGAGCCCTCACGCTGCTGAAGGAATACCGCAGAGACATTAAGAGATTTCTGGGGCGGGAGAGAGAAAGTTTCCCGACGATGCCAGCGGGATACTTTGACCCTGCGGCGACAAAGCTCTTGAAGGATTTTCAAGAGGCCGGGCTATCGAACCGTCGAGAAGAAACTCTCACGCTGTTCCCGGAAGCCGCTCTCGTGCAAGGGTTACAGAATACGTGGAGACCTGCGGCTACGACCGTGTATCGCAATTGGCTGGAGTATGTAACTTCGAAAAAAGCGGAAACTTTCTCTTTTGCTGCGATGGCACGGGCTGGACGCGTACGATCGACCGTGGCCAGCGGTGAGCGGGCATAGCGAAGAGGAAGCTCTCCAGATTTGTAATAGGGCGCATCAGATTCAAACTCGTTCTTTCCTTTAACTTAAAATGAGCCCCATCCGAGAAAAGATCAGCGGTTCGATCCTGAGCGCGATCCGGGCGCGGCGCGAGTCAGCCTCCGCGCTGCGCGGGGATCAGCCGGTTCACTCGGCCGGTGGCTTGGCGCCGGCATCGATCAGGGAAGCCTCTTTTTCGGACTTCGACGGTGTGGCGGCACTCAAGCAACGCTGGGGCTTGGCCGCTGATTCCATCGAAAACTGGGAAAGGCTGTGGCGGCATAATCCCGCGCTTATGGAGCAGAACTGCGACCGTCCCATCGGTTGGGTTTTGGAAGCGGACGGGGCCGTAGTTGGATATCTGGGAAACATCTCGCTGCTTTGCCGCTACGGCAACAAGACTCTGACCGCCGTTGCGTCGCACGCGCTGGTGGTAGATCCGCCTTACCGCGCCGTTGGCGTGAGCCTGGTCGCGGCTTTCTTCCGTCAGAAATCCGCCGACCTCTTCCTCTCCACGAGCTCGATCGAAGCAGTTGGCAGGATGGCGCTCGCATTCAAGTGTTCTCCAGTGCCGCAGCCGGACTACGGCACCGTTCTTTTCTGGGTCTTGCGGCCCCACCCTTTCGCTCAGGCACTGATGAAAAAGCTGGAGCTGAAGCCAGTCGTTTCTGGGATTGCGCGAACACTCGCCTCGGCCGCGATAGAAACTGACCGGATTATCGGAGGGCGAAGACTCCCGCGGCCGTCAACTGCTTTTGCGATAAGCGAAATCAGCGCCGGCGAGATCGGAGATGAGTTCCAGACTCTGTGGGTGCAAAAGTTGAATGAAAGTCCCCGCCTGCTTACCGACCGCACTCCCGCCGCGCTGCGCTGGCACTACGAGATACCGGGCGATCGTGGGTCTGTGCGCGTGCTCTGTTGCCATCAGAATGGAGAACTTGCCGGCTACGCGGTGGTTCGCAGCGATACAGACGAGCAGAGCGGACTGAACAAATCGATGATTGCCGACATAATAGCGCGGCACGATGATCCCGATGTGATGAGGGCTCTTTGTGCTGCGGCGTATGATTGTGCCAAAGTCCTGGGCAGTCACGTTCTTGAAGTGGTAGGCTTTCCGCCCGGCATTCGAAGTGTGTGCGAGCAGTGGAATCCGTATCGCCGGAAACTTCCTGCTTGCCCTTTTTTCTACAAAGCTGCGGATTCAACATTTAACCAGACGCTCTCAGATGCCAGCGCATGGTATGCCTGTCCGTTCGACGGCGATGCCACCCTGATACGACCTTCTTATTCCCGCTCCGTCTTGCGCAGCGATTCGGGAATGCGAATGGCAGCTGACGAGGTGAAAGTCGTTCCGCAGGTTCTGAAGCGCGCACGAACCCAGGCATCTTGACACCTTCGAGCGGGCCGGGCGACGCAATCTCCCTCTCTGGGCAATATTTACGAAACGCGCGCAGGAGATATTCGATCAATGCAAACAGTGGCTATCGAGCAAGAGATCCGGAGTTTTCTGGTAAAGCACTTCCTCGCTGGACGCGCCGATAAACTGCGCGATGACGGATCGCTGCTGGGGGACGTGATCGATTCCGTTGGGGTCCTCGAACTGGTCACCTATCTCCAGGAACAGTTCGCCATTAGCGTGGAAGATGCCGATGTAATTCCGGGCAATCTCGATAGCGTGAACAACTTGGTCGCCTACGTCGCACGGAAGCTTGGGACCACAGTCTAAAGCCTCGCCGGACACTCAAAGTATTTTCCCAAGATTCGGGCATCGCAACCATGAATGATACTGGTTTGTCAGTACGCAATATTTCCGACACTGCTCGCTGGGTGGCTTATTTTCGAGCCCGCGAAACTGAGCGCCCTGACGCGCTGTTTCGCGACCCCTATGCCCAGCGTCTGGCCGGTGACCTTGGGTTTCACATTGCCAACACGTTGCCCGAAGGAAACAAACATGAATGGGCATGGGTGGCGCGAACCTATCTCTTTGACAAGTTCTTGTTGCAAGAGATTCAAAACGGCGCGGACCTGGTCGTTAACCTCGCCGCGGGCCTGGATGCGCGCCCCTACCGTATGGAGCTGCCCAGCACGCTTCAATGGGTGGAAGTGGATTTGCCAGAAATCGTTTCTTATAAGGAAGAAGTTCTGGCAAACGAGAAACCTAGATGCCGGCTGGAACGAATCCCCTTGGATTTGTCGGATTTGCCTGGCCGCCGGAAACTCTTCGCTGACTTGGACCGCAGAGCCAAGAAGATCGTTGTCTCGACCGAAGGCCTCTTAATCTATTTCACCGAAGATGAAGTTGGCTGCTTCGCGAGAGACCTTGCGGCCGGTGCGCATTTCCAGAGCTGGATCATCGATCTTGCATCGCCCGGCCAACTGAAATTAATGCAGCGCACCACCGGGCAGCAGCTTAGCGAGGCGGGTGCCGCGTTCAAGTTCGGGCCGTCCGAAGGCCCGAAGTTTTTCGTACAACACGGTTGGGAGCCGAAAGATGTTCAAGGCCTGCTGAAGACGGCAGCCGAGTTCAATCGTTCGCCGAAGGGATTGCGTCCGTTGCACGTGGATCCGAATGGCGCTCCCGGGAATTTTCCCTGGACCGGCGTTTGCCTGCTCACGAAGCGTTAGATTGTCTTTGCAATTCGGGCTTCAAACCCCTATCCATCCCCATGACGAAACATCACGAACCCGACAATCCGGTCGCCCTGCCCTCACGCATTAGCGACCTTGCGGGGATATGGGCTCAGCGATTCCTAGATCGCCCGGCTCTCGTGGAGGCCACCGGCAGTTGGACCTATCGGCAACTCGCGTCAGCAGTTTCAGAGACTCAAACGTGGCTGCGTCAATTGAGTGTACGTCCCGGCGATCGCGTCATGATCGTTGGAGAGAACTCGCGCGCCTTCGTGGCGATTCTCCTGGCATCCGCCGGTCTCGATGCCTGGCCCGTTTTAGTCAACGCACGCCTCTCGCCGCGCGAACTCGACGAGATACGAATTCATTGCGGCGCCCGCCGCGTCTTCTACACTACAAGCGTCTCGACCCAGGCCGCAGACCATGCCGCACGGCACGGAGCGGCAATCGAAGAACGGGATTTCGGTTCGGTTGGAATCAGCCCTCTGAATGAGGAAGTCGAGCCCGAATCAATCGATGCCAACGTCGCTGCCCGCGTCGCCGCCTTAATTTACACATCCGGTACCACGGGGCTTCCCAAGGGTGTGATGTTGAGCCACAGCAACCTTTTATTTCTTGCTGCCGGCTCCGCCACGATACGATCGTTGACTCCCGAAGACCGTCTCTACGGCATTCTGCCGATGTCCCATGCGGTCGGTCTTTCAGTTGTTCTGTTAGGCTCGCTGCTGAGTGGCGCCTCGCTTTACCTGTCCCCACGCTTCGACCCTGTCGCCGCACGCGTGACCCTGGACAAGGAACGCCTGACAGTTCTGCTAGGAGCCCCGACGATTTACACGCAGCTCCTGCAATATGCGAAGTTAAGAGGCATCGAATCGCTAGAGTTTCCCGCACTTCGAATCATCTCTTCTTCCGGTGCTCAGCTGCACCTCGCCACCAAGGCAGCGGTAGAAAAGCTTTTTGGCATGCCTCTGCACAACGGTTATGGAGTGACGGAGTGCTCCCCTACCATCGCTCAAACCCGCGTCGAAGCTCCTCGAAGCGACACTTCGATTGGACCGCCGTTTCCTGGCGTTGAAATCAAGTTGGTTGGACCAGATCGTAAACCCGTAGCCCACGGAGATGCGGGTGAACTCTGGGTGCGCGGACCCAACGTGATGAAGGGTTACTATCGCGCCCCGGAAGAAACTGCGGCAGCGATCAATGCAGAAGGATGGTTCAATACGCGCGATCTGGCGCGCTCGGAAGATGGAAATCTTTTCATTGTCGGTAGAACCAAAGACTTGATCGTTCACCGTGGGTTCAACGTTTATCCCGCGGAGGTTGAAGCAGTGCTGAATGCTCATCCCGCGGTGGTTCACTCAGACGAGGAAGTTATAGCCTTCATCCAGCAGGCGCCGGATTCGTTTCTGACGGCCGGCGACTTCGCGCAATATGCTGCCGACCATCTTGCCTCCTACAAACGCCCGTCGCAGGTGTTCCTCGTTCGCGCCATGCCGCTGACTCCGACGGGGAAAGTTGTCAAAGCCGAACTCGCCAGACAATTGGAACCGGCTCCCGCCGCACTGACCCGCTAAGCTTTCCGCCTACAGAGGCACCTCAATCAGGCTCGGCCCCTCGCTTTCAAATCCTTCCCGCAACAGCTTCGCAAAACCTTCCAACGAACTCACGCGCGTGCCGGGCACTCCCATGCCCTTGGCGAGCTGCACCCAGTCGAGATCCGGACGACCGATCTCGAACATATCCAGCGCGCGTGGCCCCGGCTTACCGATTCCCAGATAAGAAAACTCACGCTTCAACACCGCATAGTCACGATTGGCGAATACCACAGTTGTGACTTTGAGGCCTTCGCGCGCCATGGTCCACAGCGCCTGAAGCGTATACATGCCGCTGCCGTCGGCGGTGAGGCATAAGACTTTCCGATCGGGACAAGCCACTGCCGCACCCACCGCCAACGGCAATGCGATTCCTATCGACCCGCCTGTATTTCCCAACCAGTCGTGAGGCGGAGCGCCGTTGGTGGCGGCCATCATGCCTCGGCCTGAGGTCATGGACTCGTCCACCACGATGGCGTTCCCGGGCAAGAGTGCTCCAACGACAGCCGCAAGGCCGGGCAGTGTGATCTCGCCGCGCGGCAATGAAGGCCGCTCTGACTTATCCTCGGTCAGACCTGCCTGGCGCGGTGACAGCGCGGTCTCCAGCGCCTCAAGCGCGCCCACATAATCCTCGCCGGGATGAGCCAGCGTGTAGATGGTGCATTCCGGCGGCGCGAAAGCGGCGTCCTTTCCCGGAGAAGCGAAATATGCCATCGGTTCAGAAGCGCCTACGAGGATCAGCTGACGAAACTCCTTCAACTGTTCTACGCCCATCTCTCGCACGTATTGGATTCGCTCTACGGGGGCGATACCCGCACCGCGCTCCAGGCGAGTCAGAGGGTAGGGAGCAAACAATTTCGAATTCGTTGCGGCAGCCACGCGACCTGCTAGAGCTAATCCTCTGCCGTAAAGCGCATTTCCAGAGAGCACAAGCGCAGTGCGCAAGCCCGACCGAAGCATGGCGGCTGCGTTGTCTATGGTTGCTGTCGGTGGCACGGGAGGCTTCGGTGAGGCGGAGATCGCTGCAACCGTTCCGCCATCGCTCCAGGCGACATCAGCGGGCACAATAAGGGTTGCGATCTGGCCCGGCGCGGTGCGCGCCGCCATGATCGCCTCGGCTGCATCGCGGCCAACGCTTGATGCAGAAGCGGACGTCCGCAACCACTTGGAAAAGGGGCGCGCAATCGCTTCGATGTCGGAGTTGAGCGGAGTGTCGTGACGAAGATGATAGGTTGCATGCTGGCCTACCAGATTGATAATCGGCACACGCGCTCGGCTTGCATTGTGCAGATTCGCGAGGCCGTTCCCGAGACCGGGTCCGAGATGCAGAAGGGTGCATGCAGGCTTTTCCGCCATGCGCGCGTATCCGTCAGCGGCGCCGGTGACAACGCCTTCGAAAAGACCAAGCACACAGCGTATTTCCGGCATCCGGTCCAACTCGGCGACCAGGTGAATTTCCGAGGTTCCGGGATTCGTGAAGCATGTTTCCACCCCTCCGGCGGCCAGCGTGCGAAGAAGGCTTTCTGCTCCGTTCATCGTCGACGATGTCTCATCCTTTCACCTTAGCGGTCCTTCTCCAGGCAAGAGCCGATCAATCGGATATGGGTCTTGCATGAACCCTTCGCCGAACAAGACCTTCCAGACAGAAGCGGCACGTGGGTCGGCCATGAGAGTTTTCCAGAGCGTTCAAAGACTCATTTTGCGTGCGAGACGATTCGACTCAGCCGCTGGAAAAGCGGCGACTGCTTTCTCCACATGACGCGTCAGCACCGCGGCCAGACTTTCGAAGTGCGTGCCGATCATCCCCAAGTGATCTCCGGGCACCGTCTCAATCTCAAATTCTGCCGCCAGTTTTTCCCAAATCGCTGTTGGATCGGCGGGCAGGTAAGAATTAGTTTCGGGTCTCACGTAAGTTATCTTGCCTCGATAAAACCGGGGCTGATAGCGCCGCATCGCCACAAGATCGCTTTTTTTGACTCGCGTAGTCGTCAGGACGAGCGACAGGGGAGAAATTCCAGGAGCAGGGGGGCGACTGTCAGATTTTGCAGTGGGCAAACGACGTTGAAGCGCGTTCACGAAGCGCCACAACGAGCGACGCAGTGGCGCCTGCTTCATGCTGGAAATGTGGCCGGCGAATCGTTTGACAAAGAGCTTGAGACGCTGGCCCGGCGCGAGATGGCGGGGATGAGGGTAAGTATCCACCAGCATGAGCAAAGCGATGGTCTCGCCCTCCTCGATCAGTTGTTGCGCCATTTCTAAAGCCACGAGCCCGCCGAATGAGTATCCGATCAGAATGTAAGGGCCTTGGGGCTGTAGCTGCTTGAGAGCATCAAGATAAAACCCGCTCATGTCTTCAATGCGATCGAGCGGTTCTTGCAGTCCGTCAACACCTTTTGCCTGGATGCCATAGACCGGATTGCGCGTGCCAATGTGTTTCGCGAGCTGGGCGAAGCTTGCACGCCCACCTAAGCCGTGTGCAATGATAATCGCTGGCTCTTCACTACCTGTCTTCAGCGGGACAAATGGTGAGAAGCGAGGAAGGGTGGGCGCCGCCAACAAAGTACTGAGCGCATGAATCGTCGGGGCGCGCCAGATTGTGGCGGTCGGCAGCACGCGCCCGTCAATCTTCGCGATTTCGGCGAAGAGAGCGTCTGCCCGCATGTCGTTGCCGCCGAGGTCAAAAAAATTGTCCTCGGGTCCGATGGGAACCCGTTGCAGCACCCGCTGCCACATCTGAGTGAGCACGCCGATCGTCAGAGGAGAACGTAAATTACTCACAATGGCACCAGCCACGGCACACGCCTACCGTTCTTCGGCGAAGAAGAAATCAGCCTGGGATGCATTTCTGCAAAGAGTACGCCAATCATGAATGTGCGAACGTCCAGTAAAGTTCTCGGGCTTTTGCATAGAGCGGACCGAATTGTAGCGGGCGCTCGCCCATCCGGGTTACCGGAACGACCTTCGAGTAGTTCCCGGTCGCGAAAATCTCATCCGCCTTCTCGAAGTCCTGGTAGGTGAGTGTCTTCTCGATCACGGTCACGCCGGCCGCTCGCAATAATCCAATCACCCTTTGCCGAGTAATCCCTGCAAGAAATGTTCCATTGGGGATCGGTGTCAGTACTACGCCGTCCTTTGCCATGAAAACATTCGAGGTAGCAAGCTCGGCGACATTGCCCAACATGTCGCACACAATTGCGTTGTCGAAGCCGCGGTCGTGCGCCTCAAAAAGCGCGCGCGAGTTGTTGGGATAAAGACATCCGGCTTTGGCGTCGACCGGCATGGTTTCAATCGTGGGCCGGCGATAGGGCGACAGTGTGATCGAAAAACCCTTGGGAACGCGCATCGCCGCTTCGTAGATCGAGAGACACCAGCGCGTCGACTCGGGGTCGTGCGCCTGAACCCACAGTCCTTCCTTTTCCGCCCAATACATTGGCCGAATATAAAGGGCGGCATCCTTATCGAATCGTTTTATCCCTTCCCGCGCCAGCCTTACCCATTCTTCCGCCGAAACCGTAGGCTTGAGAAACAGCTTCCTTGCGGAATCGTTGATGCGTGCGCAGTGGAGGTCAAGATCGGGCGTGACTCCTTCGAACGCCCGAGCGCCGTCGAATACCACGGAGCAAAGCCAGGCGGCATGCGTCCGCGGACCCATGATGGGCACGTTGCCTTCGTGCCAATCGCCCTCAAAGAAGGTCCAAGTCTTGGAACAGTCGGTTCCAGGTACCATTTCTTTACTCCCAACTTCTGTGATCGTACGCTACGCCCGCCGATTTTATGGAGTCAATGACTTGCAGAGGTCCGGCCATCCTCACTTCGTCTTTAGTTTTTTGGTTCTCTTAACCCTCTATGCTAACGCGATTTTGAGCAGAAGAACGTCACAGTTTGCTCCGGGGAGGGGTCACTAAAGTTTGCCGATAGAGCCTGGGACGGCCCCATTTTGCAGCTCACAATCGATAGAATTTTGATGTAACCGAGATGCCAGCGTTCGTCTGCCTGGTGGGTTACATCGACGGCCTCGTCGAACAAGGAAGGATATTGTGCCGAGTACGTCAAGGTGGGAATCGCTCTTTGCGTGGCGGCGTTCAGGCTTTGCCATACTCGTGGCAATTTCTCTCGCAATCTGGTGGGGTCCGCTGACGGCTTCGTTCGCTTTGGCGCTGCGCAACGAGCAATACACGCATCTGCTTCTGATTCTTCCGATCAGCGGGGCCTTGATTCTCGTCGACTGGAAACCGCCGGAGCGCTCTTCCGGTCTTAGTTTGGTGATCGGTTCAGTCCTATTAGTATTCGCCGTGATTGTGAGATGGCAATCGGCTCTTTTGCCTGCCGATGCGCGGCTTGCGTTGAATATGCTTGCATTGGTGGTTTGGTGGAACGCAAGCTTTGTTGTCTGTTTCGGTGCTCACGCTTTCCGGAAAGCTCTTTTTCCTCTTTGTTTCTTGCTCTGGCTGGTTCCGTTCCCTGACTTCGTCCTGAATCCAATCGTCACCCTGCTGCAACGAGGATCGGCCGCTTCCGCGCACTGGCTTTTTGCTGCGGCAGGAGTTCCCGTGGCGCAACGCGGAATGCTTTTGCATATCCCGGGTCTGACGCTCGAGGTTGCCCCGGAGTGCAGCAGCATCCGTTCCAGCTTGATGCTGATTGTTACAATCATGGTGCTTGCACAAATGCTTTTGCGCTCACCATGGCGAAGGTTGTTGGTGATTACGGTGGCGATCCCTCTTTCGATCGCCAAGAACGGTCTTCGGATATTCACGCTGGGGGTGCTCGCCACGTATGTGGATCCGAGTTTCCTGACCGGCAGACTCCATCGCCAGGGCGGCATCATTTTCTTTGCCGTCGCTCTGGCGGCGATATTTTTCCTGCTTTGGATTCTGCGTCGCGGAGAAGGTCAGCACAACTGCCCGACGAGGAGCGAACACCTTGAAGAAAAGTCAGCGAAGGGTTTCTAATCTGGCTGGCTTACCGATGAGCTAAATCGAACGTCACTGCGGCCCCTGAGGCGCCAATATTCAGCAGGGAAACCGCCCGCTCCAGCTTGTGATGGCCGGTCTTGTGGAAGAAGTAGCTGAGCCCAACGACGCCGGCAGTCTCACCCGCGAAGTTCATCGCGAGCGCCGTGGTGCTGCCCGTAAACATGCGTGTTACTGGATTCAGTTCCTGGCCGCCATTGTGCAGGTTATCTTTGGTCACAACGAAATCGGCAGCGCTGAAAGCTGCGCTGGTGGCGAACAAAATGCTATTCTCACGGTCCCAAAATCGATGGCTGGAGGCTTCAGGCAGCGTTGTGTACTGCGGAACCCTCACCGTGGTCACCGGCTCCAGCGCTGCGGCCGCAGGCGGAAGGAGGGCTGCGGAGACTTCCTGCGAAGCCGCTGGCGGGCATAAGGCCAGAGCTGCCAGCAGAATCGCCGTGGTGTAGCAGAAAATCGCCCCTAAACGGGCTTTCTGCGGAAACTTTAGGGCCTGAAGGTTGGCCATCTGTACTAGTACTATCGCAAGTACCTGGCCAGGGAGAATGGCCCCTCGGTGCCATTAAGACGTTTAAAATGATTACTTTGGGCTCGGGGCGGGTCACTAAGGTGACTTCAAGTGTGCAATCGATTGCACACGCGAAGAGGCAGGCAAGTCAATGAGCTTGAGGTCGTAACGATCAGATGGATCGGGTCGGAATCCGCAAATAATCGGCCCAAGGGGCTTAGACTCGACGGGAAACTCCTACGCTCTTGCACCAGGTGCGGCACGAACATCAATTGAGATGAGAAGCCTACCGATGCCGGTTAAGGTTCTGCCCATAGTTCTGGGAATACTCGTACTGGTGATTGTAGGCGGCGTGGGGCGAGTCAGGAACCAAGCCGCACAAGAAACTGGCACGCCCGGCGCCAGGGGCGCACCGCAGCCAACCGAAATCCCGCCCTGCAGTGGAGTCTCATCGAAGGTCAGCCTTGCGTCCGTGCAGGGCAAGCTCCATCCGCACTCTGTGACACTGTCGTGGAAGGCGGCCGTGGCTGCGTCCAATTTGCCGCGCGATGCGATCCGGGGCTACTACGTTTATCGCAGCCTTGCGTCGCAGACCTACACGGAGGGTAATCGAATGAGCGAATCACCTCTGCGTGAAACCCAGTGTGTCGATACCGCCGTCGAGCCTCGAAAAACCTATTATTACGTTGTCAAGAGTGTTACAGAAGGGGGTAAGCCGAGCGCCTTCTCGTCAGAGATCAAGGCGGTGATTCCGTTTCCTTGAATTGTCCTCTCTTCGCAACCTTCCCGCATTTTCCTTCCGACAGGTTTACGGAACTACCGCCTGCACTGGAGGTGTTGACAGTGAACTCTCCTGCCCGGTGGAGTTCACGGATGTGGCGGCGTAGTAATACGTCTGGCCGCTGACGACAGTGCTGTCGGTGTACACGGTGCTCGGATCCAAAGTGGAATTGATTTTGGAATAGGTGCCATTTGCGACGGCGCTGCGATATACGTTATAACCCTGCACGTTCGAACTGGGGCTCCAAGAAAGGCTAACGCTGTACGGTATTGCAGTTCCGACTCCGGTGAGAGATTCGAGCGCCGGCGAGTTCGATGCATTGCTGGCAAAAGAAAAAGCGCCCGATACAGTGCCGCTGCTGGTTGGACTAAACGCAACGTTGAACGACATAGTCTGTCCCGCGGCAATCGTCAGCGGGAAAGAAGTGCCAGTCAGGACAAACTGTGCGCTGCTGCTGCTGGCGGAAGATATGGTCACGCTGGCCCCGGAGGCCCCAATGCTGACGGGCAAGGTCTGCGTGGTGCCGTCGGCCACGTTGCCAAAGCTTAGTAGCGCGGGCGTTAAGGTCAACTGGCCGATGGTGGCGCCGGTGCCCGTGAGAGGAATGGACAGCGCAGGTCCCTCAACAAAAAGGCTGCCTCCGATCGTAGCTGTCGACTGTGGCGTGAATGAAACCTCCAACGTAATGCTCTGTCCCGGGTCCAGAGTCACAGGGAGCGTCCCTGTACTCATCGAGAAGGCGCTGCCCGTGGTCAGGATTTTCGAAATAGTTACCTTCCAGGTGCGATCGTTCGTGAGTACCACAGGCTTCGTCGAGGCGTTCCCCAGGCTTACCTGACCAAACGATACCGTCGAAGGGCTGGCGGTTATTCCGTCGCTGTCCACCCCATCCCCTCCAAGCTCAAGCACAAGCGTCTTATTGGTCGCATTGCTTGTGAATGTAATTGTTCCTCCCGTCCATCCCAGCGCCGTGGGAGTGAAAGTCACGCTCACATCGAAGCCCTGTCCCGCCGCCAGGACAAGCGGCAAACTCAACTGGGACATGGTGAATGCGGCGTTGTTTCCTGCGACAGCAGAGATCGTCACAGTCGACTGCCCGACATTGGCTACGGTGACCAGCAGGGTTTCGCTCTGACCCATGGGAGTAGCGCCAAATGCAAGGTGGCCGGGTGTGCAAGAGAGCTGTGGCGTAGCTGCGGCGACAGGTACACACACCACGGCGAGGACAAGGGTCGCCATCGCGATCGTTAGAGAATTGACTGTGCGGACGGAGAGACGCTGGAGGATGGACTGGGGGAGTCGCATACATCCAGTTTGAGAGCATTGACTTAGGCAAACTAGATTCCGGCGGTACAGGAACCCCCTGTCCAGTAGGCCAATGGTTCCAAATTAGGATTTCCTCAGAAGGCCATGATTTTGCTGGGTCTTGCAGGCAGTCGAGGCGATTCGCAGGGCGTTGACCCGTGGCCCGGAGACTCTCCACCGATTACGAACATTTACGATGTGTGACGAATTCTTTACCGCAGAAGAGGAAAAACAGTGTTCCCATGCCAAGGAGGATTCTTTGAAGTTTTGTAAAACGAGGAAATTTCGCCGCATACGATTCTCAAAATTAGGCACGTGAATCCCGCCACGGGGACGCGTTAGTGCTGTTGACAGGAATAGCAACGCACCTCGGAACAAAGGAATCGAATACTAGCCGAACTTTACAAAATAATGCCGCCTGAGGCAGGCTAGAGTGCAACAAATCCTGGCGCAAGAAGATCCGGATGGAAAATAAACCCGCTTCGTCCATAGACCCGCAGCATCAACTGCCTCCCGCGGAGCACCGGTCCAAATGGCAACGGCTTCTGATTTGGCTCGCGCTCCTGGTGGCTTTTGCGATCATCTTTTGGCTGGTATTGCGTCATCACGACGCCGGCCAAAGCGCCGCATCATCCCGCCGAGGTGTGACCGGCCCGGTCACGATCACCACGGCCACCGCAAAAAAGGGAAACATCGGCGTTTACCTGGAGGCGATTGGTACCGTTACTCCGGTCTACACCGACTCGATCACCAGCGAGGTCACCGGACTAGTGAGCGCAGTGCATTACACGGAAGGCCAACTGGTTCGCAAGGGGCAGCCTTTAATCGATATCGACCCCCGCCCCTACGAAGCGCAGCTCCTGCAGGCGCAGGGCGCACTCGAACGCGATACCAATGTGCTCGCCCAGGCGCAAATGGATCTCGAGCGTTACCGCGATGCATGGGCGCGGAACGGCATTCCCAAGCAGACGCTCGATGACCAGGAAAAGCTCGTGCTGCAGGATCAGGGCACGGTGAAGAACGATCAGGGTACAGTGAAGTACGACGAAGTCCAGGTTGGCTTCTGCCATATTACGTCTCCGATCAGCGGCCGCGTAGGCCTGCGGCTGGTGGATCCCGGCAACGTCGTTCAGGCAAACGGCACCACAACCCTGGCCGTGATCACCCAACTGCAGCCGATCACTGTGATCTTCACCGTCGCGGAAGACAACCTCGCTCAGGTGCAGGCACAGATGCGGCATGGCAAACGCCTGAGTGTCGACGCCTTCGATCGGACCCAGCAAACCAAAATCGCCACCGGAAAGCTGCTGACCTTCGATAACCAGGCCGATACCACCACAGGCACGATCAAGATGCGGGCGCTCTTCGAGAACAAGAAAGACACTCTCTTTCCCAATGAGTTCGTAAACACCAGGCTGCTGGTGAACACGTTGCAGGGAGTCACGCTGATTCCGACCTCCGCCATTCAACACAACGGCCAGACGGCGTTTGTATACGTTATCCAGAACGACACGGCGCAGATTCGCAATATCAAGCCGGGCGTTGCCGATGGGGACATGACCGCTGTGACGGGTATCAACCCCGGCGAAGTGGTGGCTGACAGCAGCTTCGACAAGCTGCAAAATAACTCGAAGATCGTGGTTTCCAAGCAGCCTCTTCCCGCCGCGTCCAGCGAGAGCCAAGCCCCGTGAGCCCGTCGCGTCCATTCATCCTGCGTCCGGTCGCGACGTCTCTATTGATGGCGGCCATTTTGCTCGTCGGCATCGTTGCCTACACGCAACTGCCAGTCTCTGCCCTGCCTGAAGTCGATTACCCCACCATTCAAGTCCTCACCTTTTATCCCGGCGCCAGTCCCGACGTGATGGCTACTACGGTGACTGCGCCTCTCGAACGCCAGTTCGGTGAACTGCAAGGGCTCAGCCAGATGACCTCCACCAGCTCGGGAGGCAATTCTGTGATCGTGCTTCAGTTCACTTTGAGCCTGAACATCGACGTGGCGGAAGAAGAAGTGCAGTCGGCGATCAATGCGTCACAGAGTTACCTGCCCTCGAACCTGCCCGCGCCACCGGTGTACAGCAAAACCAATCCCGCCGACGCTCCCGTGCTTACACTCGCCATCACTTCCGATTCCGTTCCGCTGTCGCAAGTGGAGGACCTGGTGGATACGCGGCTGGCTCCGAAGCTTTCGCAATTGAGTGGAGTCGGCCTGGTCAGCATCAGCGGCGGCCAGAAGCCGGCGGTAAGAATTCGTGCCAACCCGGTCGCGCTTTCCTCCTACGGGATCAATCTCGAGGACCTGCGCACGGCTCTCGTTCAGGCGAGCGTGAACGCGGCAAAGGGCAACTTCGACGGGCCGCGGCAGGACTATCAGATTGATGCCAACGACCAGCTCGTCAGCAGCGACGACTATCGCAGCATCGTTATTGCCTACCGCAACGGCGCACCCGTCATGCTCACCGACGTGGCGGAAGTCATCGATGGCGTCGAGAACAATAAGCAAGCGGCATGGATGAATCAAACGCCCGCCGTCATCCTGAACATCCAGCGCCAGCCGGGCGCCAACACCATCAATGTGGTGAAGAGCATTAAGCGGTTGTTGCCGCAGCTCGAAGTGAACCTTCCCGCCTCCGTTCAAATTACAACACTCACCGACCTGACCACCGCGATTCAGGCCTCGGTGTCCGACGTTGAATTCGAACTGATGCTGACGATCGTGCTCGTAGTGTTGGTCATCTTTCTCTTCTTGCGAAGTCTCTATGCCACCATCATCCCCAGTGTGGCCGTCCCGCTGTCGCTGGTTGGGACCTTCGCTGCCATGTACGCCCTTGGCTACAGCCTCGATAATTTATCCCTGATGGCGCTCACCATCTCCACCGGGTTTGTGGTGGATGACGCTATCGTGATGATTGAAAACATATCCCGCTTCATCGAGGAGGGCGACCCGCCGATGGAGGCGGCTCTCAAGGGCGCCGAGCAGATCGGCTTCACCATCGTGTCGCTGACCGTTTCGCTGATCGCCGTGCTCATCCCTCTACTATTCATGGGCGAC
This sequence comes from Candidatus Sulfotelmatobacter sp., assembly GCA_050012155.1. Classification (GTDB taxonomy): domain Bacteria; phylum Acidobacteriota; class Terriglobia; order Terriglobales; family Acidobacteriaceae; genus Sulfotelmatobacter. The sequence goes on from JBEKHS010000010.1 coordinate 144,554, forward strand.
GTGGTAGGGCGGCTCTTCCGCGAGTTTGCTGTAACTCTCGCAGTCACTATCGTGATCTCAGCCGTAGTGTCACTGACCCTGACTCCGATGATGTCGGCACGCATTTTACGGCATCAGCCGAAAGAGCAGCAGGGACGTTTCTACAAGGCTTCCGAGCGTGCTTTTGAAAGCATGATCGCTTTCTACGGCCGGACCTTGAAATTCGTGCTGCGTTATCAAACTATTACTCTTCTGGTGGCTCTCGGAACCTTGCTGCTTACGATATTTCTCTACATCCTGATTCCCAAGGGATTTTTTCCGGTGCAGGATACCGGAGTCATTCAGGGCATTTCGCAGGCTCCCGAAACCATCTCCTTCCCGGCGATGGAAGAGAAGCAACAGGAGCTGGCCAAAGTTATCCTCGCAGACCCGGCGGTTGAGAGTCTTTCTTCTTTTATCGGGGCTGACGGGACCAACACAACTCTCAACAGTGGCCGCATGTCGATCAACCTGAGGCCGCTTGAGGATCGCGACCTCAGCGCAGCGGATCTCGTCCGCAGGCTTCAGTCGAGTCTGCAGAAGGTGCAGGGAATCTCGCTCTACATGCAGCCGGTGCAAAACATCACAGTAGATGACCGAGTGAGCCGCACCCAGTACCAGTACACGCTCGAAGATCCCGATGCCAACGAACTGAATGATTGGACCAATCGCTTTGTCGTCAAACTGAAAGCATTGTCCGAACTAGAGGACGTCGCCACCGATCAGCAGACAGGAGGGCTGGCCGTGTCGCTGGTCATCGATCGCGTGACGGCATCGCGGCTTGGCATCGCTCCGGCCACCATCGACAACACGTTGTATGACGCCCTGGGCCAGCGCCAGATCAACACGATGTATACGCAACTCAACCAGTATCACGTGATCCTGGAGGCCCAGCCGCAATTCCAGCAGAGTCCCAGCGCGCTGCAAGATTTGTACATTCAGGCCAATGCGTCGTCCGGAACTTCGGGCCCCGGATCTTCCAACTCCTTTTCCGCCTCGGGATCTTCCTCCGCCGGCTCGAATGCGACGACTACCTCAGTGCTCTACACGCCGACCGCTTCTTCCAGCGTGCTTACCCCTCCTGCAAACGCGCTGTCTCCGAGCGGCAGTTCGGCAGGCGGCTCCTCCGCAAACACCGCGTCATCTTCTACGATGAGCAACGCCGTGCCCCTGAGCGCATTTGCGCACTTCCAAAGCACGGCTGAAGCGCTTTCTATCAACCACCAGGGACAGTTCCCCTCCGTCACCGTTTCGTTCAATCTTGCGCCCAATGCCGCCCTCGGAAGCGCCATTACGGCAATCAACAAAGTGCAGCGCGACATGCACATGCCCGCCAGCCTGCAGGCTGGCTTCCAGGGCACCGCGGCATCGTTTGAGAACTCTCTGTCGAACGAGCCTTTGCTGATTCTCGCCGCGCTCGTAACCGTGTACATCGTACTCGGCGTGTTGTATGAGAGCTTCATCCACCCTGTCACCATTCTTTCCACCCTGCCCTCCGCCGGAGTGGGTGCGCTGCTCGCGCTCATGCTGTTCCATCAGGATCTGAGCGTGGTTGCCATCATCGGAATAATCCTGCTGATCGGGATCGTGAAAAAAAACGGAATTATGATGGTGGACTTCGCGCTTGAAGGAGAACGGCAGCACGGCAAGAATGCGACTGACGCGATCTATGAAGCCTGCCTGCTCCGCTTCCGTCCCATCATGATGACCACCATGGCCGCGTTGCTCGCCGGCATCCCGCTGGCTTTGGGAACCGGCATCGGCTCTGAAATTCGCCGCCCCCTGGGAATCGCCATGGTGGGAGGGCTTTTGTTGAGTCAGGCTCTCACCCTATACACCACTCCGGTGATTTATATCTTCTTCGACAACCTCGGAAAACGATTCTCTCGCAAACGTTCTGGAGAAACGTCGAGCGGAACGCCGCAACCGGCGGAACAGCCATGAATCCCTCCGAACTCTTTATCCGGCGGCCGGTGGCAACGACGTTGTTGACTATCGCCATTGCCATCGCTGGAGGGGTTGCCTACACGGTGCTTCCGGTTTCACCGCTGCCGCAGGTCGACTTTCCCACCGTCTCCGTTTCGGCCTCGTTGCCGGGTGCAAGCGCACAAATCATGGCGTCTTCCGTGGCCACGCCGCTGGAGCGGCAATTCGGCCACATCGCGGGCGTGTCGGAAATGACTTCCGCGAGTTCTCTCGGGAGTACATCGATCACGATTCAGTTCGACCTGAGCCGCAATATTGACGGCGCGGCCCGCGACGTGGAGGCGGCCATCAGCGCCGCCCGCACTTATCTGCCGGCGAATCTTCCCGCGAATCCTACTTATCGCAAAGTGAATCCCGCCGACGCGCCGATCATGATTATCGGCCTGACCTCCACCAAATACGATACCGGCAAGTTGTATGACGAAGCTTCCACTGTGATGGAGCAGAAGCTTTCTCAGATCCAGGGCGTGGGACAGGTAGCGGTGGGTGGGAGTTCGCTGCCTTCCGTGCGCGTCGACGTTAACCCCACGCAGTTGAACAATTACGGTCTGACCCTGGCCGGCGTTCAAGCTGTTTTAAGCACTCAGAATGCCGACCTTGCGAAAGGTCAGTTCGCCGATGGTTCGGTGACGGCCGACATCATTGCCAATGATCAGATCTCAAAAGCCGATGACTACAAACCGTTAATCATCGGCTACCACAACGGCGCAGCAGTCCGTTTGCAAGATGTGGCCAATGTCATCGACTCGGTCCAGAACATTCGTTCCGCCGGCTATCTGAACGGCATACCTTCGGTCACAGTAATCATCTTCCGGCAGCCGGGCGCGAATATCATCCAGACCGTCGACAATATACGCAGTCAGCTGCCTTTTCTGAAAGCTTCAATTCCGCAGGGCATTGAGACCACCATCGTTCTCGACCGTACCACCACGATCCGCGCCTCGGTTGACGATGTGGAGCGCACTCTGGTGATCTCGGTTGGCTTGGTCATTCTGGTGGTCTTCGTCTTCTTGCGAAACGCGCGTGCGACGTTGATTCCAAGCGTTGCCGTTCCTGTGTCTCTGATCGGCACCTTCGCCGTAATGTATCTGCTGGGGTACAGCCTCGACAACCTGTCGCTGATGGCGCTTACCATCTCGACGGGATTCGTCGTGGACGACGCCATCGTGGTGATGGAAAACATCTCGCGGCACCTCGAACAGGGAATGAAACCCTTTGCCGCGGCGCTGAAGGGCGCTCAAGAGATCGGATTCACCGTTTTTTCCATCAGCGTTTCCTTAATCGCGGTTTTCATCCCGATCCTTATGATGGGAGGTATCGTCGGCCGCCTCTTCCGCGAGTTCGCGATCACGCTTTCGACCGCCATCGCCGTGTCGATGGTCGTTTCACTGACCACCACGCCCACGATGTGCGCCTACCTGCTGAAGGAAGCAAAACAGGAGAAGCATGGCCGAATCTATCAGGCCAGCGAAAAGTTTTTCACCTGGATGCTCGAAACCTATCGTCGCACATTGGTCTGGGTTCTCGATCATCCATGGCCGACTTTGGTCGTGCTGCTGCTCACCATCGTGCTGAATGTTGTGCTTATCTATAAGATCCCCAAGGGCTTCTTTCCGCAACAGGATACCGGGGCCATTGTCGGCGGGGTGCAGGGTCCGCAGGACTCGTCTTTTCCTGCGATGGACAATTCGATCCGGCAGTTGGTGGGCGTGATCAAGAGCGATCCAGCAGTGGCCAATGTGAATGCCTACACCGGCGGCAATGGCGCCACCAATGGGGGATTCATCTATATTGCCCTCAAGCCGCTCAATGAGCGCAAGATTGGCGCCGCCGATATCATTAACCGGCTGCGCCCCAAATTGAACCGCTTGCCGGTGGCTTCGGCGTTTTTGCAGGCGGCGCAGGATCTGCGCATCGGGGGCAGATCGAGCAACGCCCTTTACCAGTACACCATCCAGTGCGACAACGTTCAGGATTTGTCGAAATGGGGCCCTATCCTGTTGGCCGAGATGAAGAAGATTCCCGGCCTGCAGGATGTCAACTCCGACCAGCAGAATGGCGGACTGGAAGAACTGATGACCTACGACCGCACTACCGCGGCCAGACTGGGAATGACTGCGCAGTCGCTTGATTCTTCGCTCTACGACGCCTTTGGCCAGTCTGAGGTCTCGATTATCTATACGCAACTCAATCAGTACTACGTGGTTCTCGAGGTCGCCCCGCAATACTGGCAGAGCCCGCAAGGCCTGAAAGACATCTACCTGCGTACCGGAAGCAGCGCCAGTAGCAGCGGCAACCTGCCTGGAAGTGGCAACGTGCCTCTGGTCACGGTCGCACGCTCCGAATCGAGCACCACGCCGCTGGCAGTGAACCACACCAGCTTATTTCCTTCGGTAACCGTATCTTTCAACCTGGCGAACGGCATTTCTTTGAGCGATGCCACACTCCGCATTGCTCAAATGCAGCAGAGGCTGGGAACGCCTTCGACCATTCGGGGCTTCTTCGCAGGTACGGCGCAGGCTTACCAGCAATCGCTGAGCACCGAGCCCATGTTAATAGCCACGGCCCTGTTAGCCGTTTACATCGTGCTAGGCATCCTTTATGAGAGTCTTGTACACCCGATAACTATCATCTCAACTCTACCCTCGGCCAGCGTGGGCGCGATGCTGGCTCTGATGTTATTTAAGATTGACTTGAATGTGATTTCCATCATCGGAATTGTGCTGCTGATCGGCATCGTAAAGAAAAACGCCATCATGATGATCGACTTCGCGCTGGTCGCCGAACGGCAGGAAGGTAAGAGCCCGTCGGAGTCGATCTTCGAAGCCTGCATGTTGCGCTTCCGTCCCATCCTGATGACGACCATGGCGGCCTTGTTTGGGGCCCTGCCGCTGGCTTTTGGCACCGGAACGGGTTCGGAGCTGCGAAGGCCATTGGGGATCACAATTGTCGGGGGGTTGATCGTGAGCCAGATGCTCACGCTCTATACCACCCCGGTGGTTTATCTATTGCTTGATCGCTTGCGGCTGTGGCTCGCGG
>JBEKHS010000011.1:0-105466 GCA_050012155.1 Candidatus Sulfotelmatobacter sp.
CTTCAATACTACGGCCAACAGCAGCGGCCAAATCGTCATCGCCTTCACCGACGGTGCCGCCAACCAACCCGTCGTCATGGGAATCGAGGTCCGCACTAATTAAAGCCCACTCCATCTACTATTTCCACTCAGCTCCGGGCCTGCGGCAACGCGCACCCGGTCTGAAGGCACTTGTACGCGCCGTCGAGCCGCGGGATTTCGTCGGCAAATAGAGGCTCCGAAATCTGGCTCCTGACAGTCTCACTCGATTCTCGCAACAAAATCGCGGCGCTTCGCTACCTGCGCTTGATGATGAATACCGTCTTGTCGTCAATGACATCGCCTTCACCGATTTGTTGTAAGTGTTCATCGCGCTTGACGGCATAATCCAGCAACGCGTTACAAATTTCGCGCGCCGGCTGGTCTTTATGGTCGCGCATCACGCGCTCGAGCTGGGATCGTTCCTCGTCGTCGGTGCCATCGTAGACTCCGTCGGTATAGAGGAAGAGTATGTCGCCGGGACTCATCAGCGTGATTTCCGCCACATCGGAGGAGTTCACCTGCCGCTTTCGCAGGCTGATCGAGAAATATTTGTTCCGGTCTGGATGATCTTCGGGAATTTCCAGGCCAAGCGGAGGAAACTGCACCATTCGCGCCTGGCCGATCTCCATAAACTTGCCGAACTCGTTTGAGAAAACCAGCGGCGGCGGATGGCCAAAATTAACGAAACGAAAAAGTCCCTCGGGACGCATTTCGCCATAGAGCATAGTCGCGATTTCGCGCGCACTGTCTGTGCGATTGCGGCCGAGTGCGTTGCGCGCGGTGACCGATTGCGCCAGCCGGAGATTGATCTTTTCGAAAAATCCCGGCGTAGTTTTTCCATAGCGATCAAGTTCCACCAGCATTAGTGCATGAAAGGTATCGTGGACGGTTGAAGCAATTTTGGCCGAGATGAGGCCGTGCCCTTGCGCATCCACCAGCAGCACGCCGGCCGTGGTCTTCAACTCGGGAAGATCTTCCGCGATACGCAACTGCTCGGAGCTTTTCGCTTTTCTGTATTCAAGCGGCGTTGATGGCGCGTGGTTCAGCCGATTTTCCAGCCAGCTCACCTGGTCATCCACCATATTGCGCGCCGGTTGCCCAGCCGGCAAAGGATCGAGATAAAGCTTTGCAAGTTTGAGCGCCCGGGCGATGCGCCCGTCGATGTTGTAGCGCTGCTGAAAGTTGATGTACTCGAAGAGGTCGCCGCCAACGGTGCTCGCGGGAATGGAGTTGCCATACATATCGATGCCCGCCAATTGCGGGATCGCACCTTCAACCGGCATCAGGCGCTTGCGAAGATATTCGTCTATGGTGGGACTGAATGATGATTGATTCATGGCCAGAGATTTGTGTCGCCTAAACAGTTTGCTGAAAAAATAATTTTCTTATAAATAGCCCGCAGCGGCTGAAGCCGCCACTGATTCTGCGGCGCTTGCGGCATCGCTGAAGCGATGCCCTGATACGAACCGTGAGTTTTTCAGCATCCTGCTACGATAATGATTATCGGTGGTAGCCTTGTCTTGTGGCAAAGGAATCAGACAACAAAGTTCTGTCGATCGACGGGCGGGAAGTCCAGATCACAAACCCTAAGAAGTTGTACTTCTCTTCGCAAATAAAAGTCACCAAGCTCGAACTTGTTCAGTATTATCTGTCCGTCGCTCCGGGTGCGCTGGCGGGAATTCAAAATCGACCGATCGTTCTAAAACGTTTCGTCAACGGCGCCGAGGCGGAGGCATTCTATCAAAAGCGTGCGCCAGAGAAGCGGCCAGCCTGGTTGCGTACAGTCACTTTGTCGTTCCCATCCGGCCGAACCGCCGAAGAAATTGTGGTCGATGATGCAGCCGGGCTTGCCTGGATTGTGAACCTTGGCTGCATCGAATTGCACCCTCATCCGGTGCGCTCCAGCGATCTCGATCATCCGGATGAGTTACGCATCGATCTGGATCCGATTCCCGGCGTCAGTTGGGACGATGTTCGCCGCGTCGCACTTGAAGTGCAGGGCTTTCTCGATGGAGTCGGCCTTCGCGGCTGGCCGAAAACCAGCGGTTCTCGCGGCATGCACGTGAATGTGCGCATCGAACCGCGATGGACCTTCACGCAAGTTCGACGTGCTGCGGTTGCCTTATCGCGAGCGGTCGAGCGCCGGGCCCCAACCCTGGCCAGTTCGAAATGGTGGAAGGAAGAGCGTCATGGCGTCTTTCTTGACTACAACCAGAACGCGAAGGATCGCACGACATGCTCTGCCTATTCGGTGCGCCCGCTCCCGGATGCTCGCGTTTCGACTCCTCTTTCTTGGGAAGAAGTGCCCGAATGCGATCCGGCGGATTTTACCATTTTCACGGTTCCCGAGCGCTTCGCGAAAATCGGCGATCCGCATGCCGAGATGGATGCATCGTCCGGCTCGCTGGAAAAGTTACTGGAACTGGCCGATAAAGACGAAGCGGCAGGTATCGCCGATGCACCCTGGCCTCCGCACTTCCGCAAGATGGAAGGCGAGGCTGCGCGCGTGATGCCTTCCCGCGCAAAATCTGCCGCGAAGAAGACAGCTATAACGCGCGTGAAGATGCCATTGATTACAGTCGCGAATTCGCGCGATAAAGCGGCTGCGCTGGCGGGTCTTGAGCGATGGAAGGCCAAACATGCGGATATCGCAGGTCTGCTTGCCGTGGACGACGTGCTGGTCGACTCGATGCGCGGGAGATCATCCACATGGACACGCATCCGCATCAACCTGCGTCATGTCCCCGAAGAACAACGGCCACTGCAGGAAACTCCAGAGCCAGACGATGATCCCACACGTGAGTGGCGGGAGCGTTGGAAGACGAAAAAGGCAAACGAGTAAGGATCACCTTCCCTGCGGAAAAATTGCCGCCAGTTCCTGCGGAGGAACGACTTCAAGCTGGGCATAGGTACAATCGCTGGGCTTTTTGTCGGTTCGCCATCTGCGGAATTGCGCCGTGTGCCGGAAGCGATCTCCCTGCATGTGATCATAAGCAACTTCTATAATTAATTCAGGCCGCAATGGTTCCCACGACAAATCTTTGCCTTGGCTCCAGCGGCTCTGTCCGCCGGGCATTCGCTTGACACCGTCATCATCCTCGGCCGCGTGCTCAGCCCAAGCCTTCCACGGATGGTTCACCAGCGCATCTTTTCGATAAGGCTTGAGAAACTCCACCAGCTCTTTTCGTTTTGCCGTGCTGAAACTCGCACAGACTCCGACGTGTTGCAGAGCGCCGGCATCGTCGAGCAAACCGAGCAGCAGCGAGCCAACCATTGTGTGCTCGCCTTTTTTATGCCAGCGGAATCCCGCCACGACGCAGTCGCAGTCGCGCTCGTGTTTCACTTTAAGCATCGCTCGCTTGTTCGGCTCGTAAGTTCCCGCAGGATCCTTGGCCATCACCCCATCCAAGCCTGCGCCTTCAAAGCGGCGAAACCAATCGGCGGCAATACTCCGATCGCTGGTTGCGGGTGTCAGATGAATCGGAGGTTTCGCCGAAGATAACAAAGATTCCAGTTCGCGCCGCCGCTTTTGAAACGCCTCGCGGCGGAGATCGCGATCTCCAAGGCAAAGCAGGTCGAAGAATACGAATGACGCGGGAATCTGCCCGGATAAAAGCTTTACCCGCGATGCAGCGGGATGCAAACGTAATTGCAGCGCATCAAAATCAAGTCCATCATTCTTGACGATGACCATCTCTCCGTCGAGCACACAACGTGCAGGCAGCGCTGCGCGCAGTGGTTCCAGTAACTCAGGAAAGTAACGATTGAGTGGTTTTTCGTCGCGGCTTTGGATGAAAATCTCATCTCCATCGCGAAACACCAGGGCACGAAAACCGTCCCACTTCGGCTCGAAAAGCCAATCGCCCTCTGCGGGCAATTCATCCACTCGTTTCGCGAGCATCGGCAGGATCGGCGGATTTACTGGAAGGTCCACACCCCATGGTATAACGTGGCTTGCCCGAAGCCATTCTTATCACACACAAACATACCGTGTGCCGCTATTAGTTCGAGGCGCCACGCCGCGTGGCGCCTCGAATTTCTTTAGGTTAGAAGCGAACGCGAGCGCCCAGCTCGATCTGCCGGTCGCCGCCGGGTTGCTCCTGCGCTGAGCCGCCACCCAGAGCGCCGAAACTGGACGGGCCTTCGAAGAGAGCCACCGCGGAGTTGCCAATTGGATCCAGCCACTGATTGTGGTTGAAAACGTTAGCGAACACGCCTTGGAATTCCAGGCTGATGCCCTCCGTCACTCGGAAGTTCTTCTTGATGCTGAAGTCCATATTCCAGTAGGGCAGACCACTGAGAATGCCCGTGCCGCCGTCCCGGTTATCCAACCCCAGAATCGGATTACGGAAGCTGTTAATCGCTGCCGTGCCGTTTGCGAAGATATTCACCGGCAACCCGCCGCTCGCGGGCTGGTTGTAGTAGGCATGACAGCATTTGAAAGGTCCAACCGGCACGGCATTTTCTTCGCCAAAGAAGTTGCTGTTATCCCCGGCGCCGTATTCCTGGCCGCCCCCGGTCGTGGTCAGCATCTCGATCGGAGAGCCGCTGCCCGCAGCGAAGATTGACGAGAACGTCCATCCGCCCAGCGCTCGTCCCCTGAGTCCATGTTGCCCCTTATAGAAAGGCGGCTGGTACACAAAGAACGTGTTGTAGACGAACTTGCGGTTAAAGGTCTGTTGCCCGTACATCGTATAGGGATTGAAGGGATCGTCCTCAGTGAATTCACTGGTGGCTTGGATCAGCGCCGCTGTTCCCAGGGCCTTGGACCAGGTGAAGTTCGACTGCATCGTCAATCCCCTCCAGTTGGCCATCTTAACGGAGGCGAAACCACCGTTGTAGTTTCCGAAGCCGGTGCTGGCATTAACACCAACGCCCGACGTCATCTGAGGTCCAAAAGGCCCCGTGGTTGTGTTCATCATGCTGTGAGGGAAGGTGAACGGGCCGCTGTCCAAATCGCTCCACAGACTCCATACTTGAGCATTGTTAAGGTTATTGGTGCCGCTGGCACCTTCATTCAGGGCCACGGCCTGGGTGCAGTTTGCCGGAGTGATTGGCGTTCCTGAGACCACGACCGGGGTACTGCAGTAGGTAGAGGTAGGTCCACCGAGCGCGGTTTCGAAGAACGGTTGGGGTGTGACGGCCTGGTAGTTTGCCGCGCAACCACCCCCGGCGAGTCCAGTTACGCCGCCGCAGTATTGCAGTACTGTGTTGGCGTAAGCTTGGGAGAACTTCTGCCCGCCCAGCGTCATCATGTGAGGTACTGCGTTCAGGTTGATGGGTTGGTACTCGTGAGTGATTCTGCGCCCGATGTAGCCAAGTTCAAGCGTAACCTTGCGGGACAACTGGCGCTGGATGGTTAAGTCAAACGAGTCCACCTGGTTGGGCCGGAAGTTCGGATCGAGAGTCTCGGCGGTGGCGGCCGAAACGGCATTGTAGCCGGGGAAATCCGGCTGGGGCAGCGTCGCACTGGGCTGAGGTATTGGGGCAGTCAGGCCATCCACGCCAATGCGGAAAGCCGTCATCGGCGTGGCTGTGTGTTCTGACGCGCCGCAGGTGCCGTTACTGAAGGCACTACCGACGCACTGAACCGGCTGCATCAGACCCGTGCCCAGCAGGGGCACCAGCACCAGATCCACACCGTTCAAGCGGCCGTAGACTCGGCCATAGCCGCCGCGAATGACCGTATCTTCATGGCCGAACATCTTGCCGACCAGGGAATTGCCATCGAAGTGTGGGTTCCAAGCCGCGGCGATGCGTGGGCTGAACGAGCCGTAAAATGGGTTGTAAGGATACTTCAGCCCATTCTCGGTATTGCCCACCAAAGCGAAACCGATCTCGGGATTGTATACCTGGCCCTGCAGCGCCGCCCGCTGCCGATTCGCCAGGTAGGATACAGCCGAAATGGGCTGGTCGGATTGATCGACCAATTCAACCTGCTTGCCATTCGCTTCCACGGGCGGCATCTCCAGCGTCCAGCCCAAGCCGTAAGTCAGAGTGAACGTCGGCTTCAGGTGCCAGGTGTCACTGAAATAGACGTTGTAGTAGGGGATGGTGCTTTTGTCGAATGCCGGTGTCAGCGGAGGATTCAAGGTCAGATTTGGGCCACTCCGCGTGTAGACGGTTTGGGCGATGGAAACGATGCCCAGCGCCGCCGCAGTAAGGGAGGGGCACCTAGGGATATTAGGATCACTGCAAATCGATACATTGGACGCGAGTTCCGATCCGGGGTCCCCGTTGCCCAACTCATATACCGGTTGGTAGTTGATGCCGCCGCCATTATCGGTGCGTTGATGGTAGTCCCAGTTGTGCTGGTAGGTGCCTCCAAACTGGAACAGGTGGTTGCCTTTCAACATGGAAATGTCGTCGCGAACCATCTGATCGTGCCCGTCCCAGATTCGGTTGCGGGTGTTCTGAGTGTTTACGTTGTAAGGCCCCAAATCCTGGTCTTCGCCGGCGGTTTGGCCGCTATAAATTTCGAGGGCTCCGCCCAGCGTAGCGGTCTGTGGGGTATCTCCTTGCCGGGCGTACGCCCACCAGTTACGCAGAAAACTGTAGTGGAAATCGTTGGTGGTGTTAGTAGTGACGTTGGTGGTCAGCCCCGCCACCAAAATATGCGACTGCAGCGGACCCTTGGATATGGAAGCCGGGACACCTAACGTGTCGCCGGAGAAGAAACCGCCGATATCGATCTGATTATCGTTGTTCGTGGTCAGCTTGTTCCAACGATAGCTCGACATGAAGTGCCACTTGGCCCCAAAATCGTGGTCCACGCGCCCCACGGCGAAGTTGCTGGTGGTGGGCAGCGCAACGTTGGCCGTGAAGCCCAGTTCGTTGGCCCCGTCGCACTCGTTCTGCGAGCAGGGCGCGTTCGACTGGGGTTCGTAGGTCTTCCATATCTGCTGAACCAGGGGGTTGATGCCAATTCCACGCGGATCGGCGCTCAGCAGGCTGAAAACCTGGCCCGTGACTGGGTCCGTGATGTTTCCCGCTATCAGGGCCGGCGAGGGAACGTCCCTAAAAATTGTCTCGGAGTTGGGGAAGCGAAAACCTTCGTAATTGGCGAAGAAATAAGTCTTGCCCCCAAGAATCTCTTTCGGGATGAGCGGCCCGCCTATCGCTCCGCCGAAACGACTGTAATGGAAACTGGGAAGCGGCGCGGAGCCGGGCTGCAGGAGGTTGGCGTAGTCATTCTCCCAACTTTGAGACGACCAGTTGTTATCTTTATAGTATTCGTATGCCGTGCCGTGCCAGGCATTGGTTCCGCGCTTGGTGACAACCTTTACTTCGGCGCCCGCGGAACTGTTGAAATCGGCGGTCTGGCCCGCCGTGTTTGTCTTGAACTCCTCGACGCTATCCTGCGGCGTGGGCAACACGCCCGTGGGCCCGCCCACCCCTGCTCCCAGGTTATTTTGCGTAGCCACACCTCCGGTCGGGTCGCCTGCCATACTGCTGAAGTAAACATTCTGGCTGCCGTCCATATCGCTGCTATTGTTGCCGCCATCGAGCGAGAAGTAGCTTTGGTCGACCACCGCTCCCGCCACGCTGCCATCGGGACTCACGCCGGGCTGCAACTCGACGAACGTGCTGACGTCGCGGCCCAGGCTCGGCAGGTTGTCAATCGTGAGACTCGTGATGGTGTTGCCCACGGTGGCATTCATGGACTGCAGTTCAGTGCCAGCAGTAGTCACCTCCACCACCACATTCGTGCTGCCCACCTGCAGAGACAAATTGAGCGTGAGACTGGCCCCGACTTTCACCTCCTGGTTCTCGGACTTGGTAGTTGCAAATCCCGCTTTGCTGACTGCAATGCTGTAGATACCCGGGTTAACGTCTACAAAGATGTACCGCCCAGATGCATTGCTGGTTGCGCTGCGTGCGGTATTGGTCCCGACGTCGGTCAGCGTGATTGTCGCACCTGCCACCACCGCGCCCGTCGGATCAGTCACGGAGCCGGCGACTGTACCGGTCGAGGTTGATTGCGCCCACGCGGAAAGGACACCTCCCGCACAAACCACTAGAAGCAGAACCAGGGACAACTTCGCGCTGCGGATTTGCATTGCATCCTCCGACCAAAAGATTGAGAGTGTCGCGACTGACCAGCAAAAATGGATGAGCCACTAACCACTTCCATCGCGTTGAGTGTTTGCAATCAGCGAACCAGACTGTAGTCGTCGAGTTTTCAATCGGTTACATCGAGGGTCGGATCTGAAGTTATGAAATGCCGGATGCCAACTGGACAGCCTCACGGCGTTTGACCTGCGCGTGGGGTCGCGTGTCTGTAAGACTGTGACTGCGGCTTGTAGGGCTACCTCAAACAGGAGATGAATTTACAAAAGTCCCGATTTCCGGAGATTCCAAGTTTGACTGTGTTGATTCTAAAGATGCATACTGGTTGGTATGTTAGTTGCTAGGAAACGATCACGACGAAGGCGCGCGATCTCGCGGGATCCGGAGCGCACGCGAGAACTCCTGTTGCAGGCCGCTTTTCAGGAGATATACCGCTCTGGCTATCGGAGCGCCGACCTGGATGCCATCCTGGCGGCAGCGGGCGTCACCAAAGGCGCCCTCTACTACCACTTTGACAACAAGGAGGCCCTCGGGTATGCGGTGGTGGACGAAATCATCGCTAGTAATCTTCGCCAGAAGTGGGTGCAGCCTTTACGGAACGCCAAGGACCCCCTCGACGTTCTGGTCCGCATTATTCAGTCCGAATCGTTGAGAAGGGAAGACGTTCAGCGTGGCTGCCCCTTGCTCAACTTGTCTCAGGAGATGTCAGGTCTTGATGAGGGATTCCGCAGAAGGACGGCAAGAGTTTATGGGGAATGGCACGACGCCATGACGGAGGCACTGCGCGAAGGACAAAAACGCGGAGTAGTGCGGAGCGATATAAACGCGAATGAAACGGCTACGTTCCTGATGGCAGCGTGGGAGGGGTACGTTGTTTTGGGAAAAAACTCGCAGGATCCGCGGATGATGGCATCTGGCCAAAGAAGAGTCAGCGGCCAGATCGAGTCGCTACGCCCAGCACGGCGCCGGACGCGAGTGGCACTCCGCGCATAGCCGCCCTTTGCTTGAGCCCGTGAAGTCCTCGAGCTTGAGACTTGTAGTTTTAACATACATACTCATTGGTATGATCGATGCAACACGCAAGTGGAATGGCCGCATCATAGTAGTCGGATCGTCCCAAAATCCGCGCCGAAAAGGGGAATGAATGGGCCGAAGGGCATGCAAGGTAATCGGATTAGCGAGCTCCGTGCTTGTTGTCGCGCTGGGTGCGAGCTGGCAAATGCAAGCACAATCCCAAACCCCGTATCCGAGCATGGCTCCACTCGATCAATATTTAATCGCGGATCGCAACGCCGAGATTGCCATGGCGCGGAGTGCGGCGCCGGAGGCCGTCTCACGCGATGCCGAAGTCCTTGTCCTTGGGCGGCATGGCTACGAGACCGCAGTCAAAGGCAAGAATGGTTTCGTGTGCGTGGTGGAGCGAGGGTGGATGGGTCCATTCGATGGTGAATTGTCTGCTAATTTTTGGAACCCTAAAATTCGAGGTCCGGTCTGCTTCAATCCGCCCGCCGCTCGCTCCATCCTGCCGATGACATACAAAAGAACGGAGATGGTATTGGCCGGTCAATCCAAGGCTCAGATCATCGACGGCATTAAGGTATTCATAAAGCAAGAGCTGCCGCCCCTGGAGCCTGGAGCCATGTCTTACATGATGTCGAAGGAGCAGTACCTTACCGACAACGACCACCACAACTGGATGGCTCACCTGATGTTTTACACGCCACTTATGGACGGTGCCGTTTGGGGTGCGGATCAGCCCAAGTCTCCCGTCATGTTAAATCCACAGTTCAGTGGCGCTCCCGAACCCATCGATGTATTCATGGTTCCCGCGGGCTGGTGGTCGGATGGAACGGCGGATCCAGTCAGGGTCAGATAGGGACACCGGGGCTGGCGGCAACAGCGGCGTTCTTCGTTTTGAAAGTCGAAACCACATGTTGATCTCTAGAAAAGTGTTGTGTTCGATCCTTGTTCTGGTTACTTGCCTTGCGCTGCTGGCCGCGGCACCTGACGAAAAAACGCCTAAGGCGCAATATGACGAAAAAGGCAACCTTATCCGGCCTGCCGACTACCGCGAATGGATCTTTCTGTCTGCCGGATACGGCATGAACTACAGTCCCGCGCCCGGCGGCCACGAGATGTTCACTAACGTCTTCGTGCCGCGCTGGGCTTACAACGAATTTGCGAACTCTGGGAAGTGGCCGGAGCAGAGCATGTTCGTGATCGACGAACGGGATGCGGCAAGCCGAAGTTCCATCAACCAAAAGGGCCATTATCAGACCGATCTGATGGGGCTGGTTGTCGAGGTGAAAGATTCGTCGCGGAATCCGGATAAATGGGCGTACTACGTTTTCAGCGCTGACGGAAAAACGGGCGAGGCCATGCCCAAGGGCAATGCCTGCTGGTCGTGCCACGACGCTCATGCCGCGGTCGAGCACACGTTTGTGCAGTTCTATCCCACGCTGAAGGTAGTGGCGAAGAAGTTCGGGACATACAACGAAGCGCGGGAGCAAGTGACGGAGGCGAAGTGAAATAGGGAGAATGATATTGGGTGGACTCTCCAAGACTCAGATCCTCGGCGGCATCAAAACGTTCGAGAAGAAAGGGATGCGCTGCTAGACGCCGATTGATGGCCGCGCAGGTCACGATGGTTCGAGCATAGGAGTAGTAACGAAACCCGTAGTGGAGGTCTCTTGGATAACGGTGATCTACATATTCGTGAAGTCGCAAAAGCCGCGCATGAAGAACCGCCGCTATTAAACCTGCCCGTCGTTCCCGCCAGGGCAAACCGTGAGCACTCGGGTGCGATTCTCGGGAAAAAGGAGTTTGATCCGGCGGTCGAACCCGCGAACGAGCGCATTCGCGACCCTCGCGCCGTCGGGTTCCGGCAACCGGTGGCAGGGGGATCAACAAGACCCAGCAAAGTTCTTCCTCAAACACGTACGCTTGCGATAGGGAAGTCTGCGCGGATCGCGATCAAAGCCAAGGGGAGAATTTTCTTCATCAATGCGGCGGACGTTATCGCGGTGGAAGCTAAAGGAAAACATGTCTTGTTATTGCATACTTCAAGTTCGCACATGCTGCGAGAGTCTATCTCGACCATGGAGGAAAAGCTCAATCTGCATGGGTTCGTGCGAATTCATCGATCTGCGCTGGTAAACGCGGCAATGGTTGAAGAGATTCATCCGTGGTCCACGGGCGAGTACGTGCTCCGCCTGCGGGGAGGAAGGGAGTTCACGGTCACCCGTACTTACAAAAGGAATCTGCAACTCCTGGCGCAGCTGTGGATCGGGATGGAGGGTTTTCTTGCCGAGTAGGAGCTGTTATCGGTCTTACTATCCGTGCGGGATCTCGAGTCATGGCATGCGCAACTATGCAGAAGCGGGCTTGTAGGAGATCAAGGGATCGAGGGTGATCTCCCAGGAGCAAACTTCTGGCCCGGTTTCCCTGAGCTAGCCGTGTTCGACGCGCGCCTTTATATCCGCGTACGCTGCATCGATCAGCCTGCTTAACGCTGCGGTGTTTGTGGCCGTTCCAGGTCTCAGCTTCACATGGCGCATGAACTTGCCGGCGCCTTGCAGCAAGCGTGCCGGATCAGGCAGCGTTGCGCCGTGAAAGAACCCCACGTTGACGTGCGAAGTGAATACATTGACATAGCCGAACGGCGCATCTCCCAAGCATGCAACCGGACAGCCGTCATGCAAAAGCTCCCGGACTTCGTCCCCGCATTTTCGCATCACCTCAAACCAGTGATGCGCGATGGCCCCCAATTCACCTGCATGCTTTTTCATCCACGCATCAATGGCTGGATCGCGCTCGATAGCGCCGTTGAATCGCAGCAATTCCGTTCTCATCGTCGCTCCACTTTCTGCTTTCGAGGATCTGCGCTTACGTTGCGCCCTTACCCCCGTCGGGAATGGACGGAGACGGTCTATTTCCCGCCTCGGCTAGCAATGACCCTGGCGAGCTTTCCAAGTTGGCTCTCCATGCCCATCACTGCCCGCTGCGTCCACTCATCGCTATGCATCGGGTCAAGCGTCAGGACCATGCGCACGTTGCCTCCTACCACAAAGAAGTCCACCTTGTTGCCCAGGTTGTATGGTTCGACACCGGGAATGAAATCGGCCCGGTGAGTGTAGGCGATCGTCTTGCCGGGAACGATCTCGGTGTAGGTCAGCCTCGCTTCGGTCGTCAGAGGCATCCCCGCCTGCTTCATGAACTGAACCTGCGGCGGATCGACCGCCGTCATTGCATATACCATCTGGCCACCGGCCCTCAGATCGAGATCGTGAACCTGTACCGAGAACCCTTCCGGACCCCACCACGATTCGATTCCCGCACTAGTCGTCCAAAGCTCCCAGACATCCTCGATCGATGCCTCGTAGGTGCGCTCGATAACGATCTTGTGATCGGGCCGGTTATTCGCCTTGCCGCTCATGATGTTCTCCTTGATGATTTTCTGGTTTCAAGGCCGGACTTTTTGGCGTTGCGTTTGCGCGCGAGGGCTTCGACGAACTTGTCGAGACGACCTTCCCACAGTTGCCGGTACTGGCTTACCCAGGCATCGAGATCTCTGAAGGGCTCGGGGCAAAGTGAGTAGAAGCGCCTCTGTCCCTCGGGGCGGACGCGCACGAACCCAGCCTCCTGCAGGATGCCGAGGTGCCGCGATACGCCGGACTGGTCAATCTCGACGTTCTCGACAATGTCGTTGACCGAATGCTCACCGCCCCGCAAGATTTCCACGATGCGGAGCCGGGTCGGATCTCCCAGGGTTTGGAGCGCCTCTACATGCATTGCAATACATATGTATCATAGTGCATATGTCATGGCAAGGCTGAATCGTTGTGTAAAAGGGGAAAGCGCCGACATTGGGTGCGCAATGACTACTTATTTGGGCGCGCAGTCCGAATAGAAAGTATCTCCGCAAAGCCCGCTCGGCAAGTGCGATGTATTGGAGGGTTTTCAGAAATTCTTGTAGCGAACTGTTTCTTTATCCGCTGGTTGCTCAACGATTCCAATGAGGCGTTGTTCACGAAGCCCCGGCTGACATTCAGGTGACATTTGCCTCCTTTGAGATCGAGGTTTGGGTATTACGCCTTGTCCACTTTGCTGCTCTTTGTACTCTCTGCGCTTAGGTTATACTTCTTCCGCATCGGAGTGGAGGGCATAAGTCATGAAGATTGGTCAAGTCCGCCCAAGTCCGGTATCGCTCCTATTAATGCTCATCGGACAAACCAACATTCTAGGGTTGGTGTGTGTCCTTTGTATCGGCTCGTCGGCCCAGATACTGCGCGATTCCTCGCCGACCGTTGCCCCTCAGCCTTGGCAAGGCTCTTACAAAATTGACAGCAGTTTAAGCCTCAATACATTCGGGCGCACGCAGCCGCTCCTGCTCGCGAGCGACGATGCCTCATCGCGCGAAACAACTTTCGATGCCCCCGAGGCTACTCCGCCACAGCAACAATTTTCCTGCAGTTGCAACAGCACAATCTACGATAACGCAACCGAATGCGTAACTGACTGTCACGTATCGCTCGCCTGCTTCACTGGAATCTGCTATCCGATTGGGACTCCCCCGCCTGTCGATTGCGAGCAGCAGCAGGCAGGAGGCTCCAGCATTGGGTGCCAAAACCAACGCCTGGGTGAGCATGTTTCTATAGTCGGAACGGGATTCCTTCTGCAGTACGAAAGCGACCGCGTTCCCGGTCGGAATGGTGCTTCTGCAGTAGCTATCAAGGACGCGGCGATGATTGGTGGCTGGACTTTGAGTGTCCACCATACCTATGACCCGGCTGGCAAAACGCTGTTCTTGGGCGACGGCAGCCAGCGGAGCTCATGGCAATTAGGCACTGCTGTGACCTACAACGGGAACACCGTGATTCCATCAGAAGACGGAAGTGAAGTCTATGTCTTCAATGCTTCCGGACAGCATCTCCAAACCCTTAAGCCCCTTACCGGAGCGCTCAAGTATCAGTTTGCGTACGACCCAGCCGGGAACCTGAGTTCAGTAACTGACGGCAGCGGCAACGTGACCACCATCCAGCGCGATGGCTCTGAGCACGCCACCGCTATTGTTTCTCCGCTGTCGCAGACGACGGTCCTGACCCTGGACAGCAGTGGCTTTCTCAGCCAGGTGACTGACCCCGCTGGCCACACCGCTAAGTTCATCAACACGAGTGGGGGTCTGATGACATCCCACACCGACTCGAACGGAAATATTTCCAACTACGCCTACGACGGCCAAGGCAACTTAATCTTGGACTCTGGCCCGGCCGCTGGTTCCACGACGTTAGCTCGTACCAGTTCGAGTTCCGGCTACAGCGTGACAAGCACTACGGCCCTGGGAAGAACGAGCACGTTCCAAGTCACTACGGGCGTTCCGGGCGAGCAATTGACGAATACATGGCCGAATGGTCTGCAATCGACAACCAACAAAACGCAGCAGAATGGCCAGCTCACTGAGAGCAGCACTCTGCCTGACGGCACTTCCACCAGCACCACTATGAGTGCCGATCCGCGTTGGGGACTGGCTGATCCCGTAACAGCGAACGAAACTCTGACCCGTGGAACCCTGACAACAACGACGAGTGGCAGCCGCACCGCCACTCTCGGCACGCCCGCCAATCCCTTCAGTCTGACCACACAGACCGACAGCCAAACCGTGAATGGACGCACTTACACTTCGCTCTTTACCGGTGCTACTAAGACCTACGTAAATACATCTCCGGCGAACCGGACCGCGACCACCGTCTTTGATTCGCTCGAGCGGGTCAGCAGCATGCAGTTGGGTGCTCTGTTACCCGCCGTGTTCGCCTATGACAGCCGTGGGCGACTGTCAACCATCACGCAAGGCACCCGCGTGACGACTCTGGCGTACGACCCGAACGGTTTCCTCGCCAGCGTCTCGGATCCAATGCAACTGACCACCAGTTTCACTCATGACGCCGCTGGGCGGCTGACAACGAAAACGCTGCCCGACGGAAGAGTGACCGCGTATGCCTACGATAGCAACGGAAATCTTATTTCCGTGACGCCCCCCGGCAAGCTGGCTCACAATTTCTCTTTCACGCCGGTGAACCTGCTCTCCGCTTATACGCCTCCTGCGGTGACAGGAACCGGTTCGACGACCTCCACATACAACGCCGACCGCAATCTTGCGACCGTCACTCGCCCCGACGGCCAGACACTCGCGTACGGTTACGACAGCGCAGGACGGTTGAGCTCGGTCACTGTACCAACAGAAGTCGTTACCTATTCCTACGACACAACCACAGGCAGTCGGAACGCCGCTTCCATCACTGGCGGAGAAGCAATCGCATACGCCGACAACGGTTCGCTCCCCATCTCGTCTACCTGGACGGGAACGGTTGCCGGAAGCGTCAGCCGCACCTATAACAACAACTTCTGGGTCGCTTCCGAGGGCATCAACGGTGCCAACACGGTGAATTTCACCTACGACAACGACGGCCTGCTCACCAATGCCGGATCGCTCGCCCTTACGCTTGATCCGACCGACGGACTGATCACGGCAACGGCTCTGGGCAACGCAACCGACACCCGCACGTACGACACATTTGGGGAACTGACTGGTTACAACGCGACCTATCAAGCCTCTGCGCTCTATAACGTCACCTTCACGCGCGATGCCGATGGAAGGATCACCAGCAAAACGGAAACCATCGGCGGTAAGACGAATTCTTTTACCTACGGATACGATGCAGCGGGCCGTCTGACTACAGTTACGGAGAACGGGGCCGCCCTCTCCGCCTACACCTATGACAGCAACTCCAACCGTCTGACGGCGACCACTGCATCGGGAACCGTAAGCGGCACCTACGACGCGCAAGACCGTTTACTCACTTACGCGACCGCTACTTACGCATACACAGCAAATGGCGAATTGGCGAGTCAGTCCGTGGGCTCGCAAGCCACGACGTACCAGTACGACGTGCTCGGTAACTTGCTCGCCGCCACCTTGCCCAACGGCACGAAAATCACCTACCTCGTCGACGCAGAAAATCATCGCGTCGGAAAGCAAGCGAACGGCGTCCTGCAAGCTGGGTTTCTATACGACGGAAATCGGATCGTGGCGCAGTTGGATAGTAGCAATGCGATCGTAAGTCAGTTCATCTATGCCAGCCGGGCTACCGCTCCAGACTACATGCTGAACGGCGGTGTCACTTATCGTATCTTCACCGATCAATTAGGCAGCCCGCGCCTTGTGGTTAACACTTCCACCGGCGCAGTCACGGAGCAAATCGACTACGACGAATTCGGTAACGTAATTAATGACACGAATCCTGGCTTTCAGCCATTCGGATTCGCCGGCGGCTTGTATGACCAGGATACGAAGCTAGTTCGTTTTGGCGCGCGCGACTATAACCCGGCCATCGGCAGGTGGACGGCGAAGGATCCGATCCTGTTTACCGGTGGTGACACGAATCTGTACGGATATGCCTTGGGCAACCCGGCTTCCTTAACGGATCCCGACGGCCTCGCAACTAGCGTGACGATTTGGCAGCCTGTTGGCTGGGGGGAGTCTTCGTTCGGACATGTCTCCGTGGATATAGACGGGATAACGTTTTCGTTTGGCCCTGGCGGTATGAGTATTATGTTGACCTCGGATTACCTTTCGAGAAACGCATTCCGAGATGGCGTTGCGGCGATGCTTAACCTCACCCTGCAGCAGGAGGCCGCGCTTATGTTGTGCTTGGCAAAGCCGCAGGGAAAATACAGCGCTACTAAGAACAACTGCGGGAGCCCTGTTCAGAGGTGCCTTCAAAATCTGGGTATCAATACCGGGAATCAAATGCTCCCAGTATCATTGGGTAACATGCTGCTCGACCTGGGCATCGTTAGTGGATTCCAAATGTTTCCCGCAAGTCGTCCTTCGGACGGCGGAAGCGCACCCTGGGCAAGGTGATTACGGATGTTGTCCCAGTCGGGCTACGGCGGCCTGCCCCACACCTGCAGCACAGCCGACTCCGAAACGTCCGGTAAACCCGCACCAGAGCCAATCACTCTGAAATCATGGAAGCGGTCCATACCAACCCCAGTTGCCGTTCATGTCTTGAAAGTTCACGTAGATATTGCCATCTTTGCCGATGTAGCCGCCCTCACTCGTTTTTAACCACTTAAGGTCGGGCTCGTTGCCTCTGAGTCGGACTCAAGGCTTCTCATTCGGCAATTGTTGCGCTACAGCTTGCACTCTAAATTTCATTCGAGTCGTGGATGTGAAACCGGGTTGGCGACCGCTCGAAAATTGAGCGAGACGAAGTCCGGCTGTTGTCAACGGCAGCCGACGTCCGCGACCCCGCTTTGAAACGCTGTCTGCTGTTATCTGAGGGGTTTGCTGATCCAGTGGTCGGTGAAGGTCGAGTGTTGGATGGAAGACTCGACTTTTGGCATGTGGCAGGTGGTACAGTTCTTCGTGCTCACGGGGCAGGCCGCGCCTGGGTGATCTGGATCCGGATGATCTGAGTCTGGGTGATCCGAGTCTCGGTGATCGGCGGTTGTTTTTACGCCTGGCTGATTGGCATGACATTGCAGACAGCGTGAATCGTAGGCCGCGGGATCATGATCGAGAGGCTGATGGGGATCGTGGCAGGCGACGCAGGTGAGTCGAGCATCTGGTTTGCTCCAACACTTGCTGTTTTCGAGGCGGTAAGGCGCAAAGCGGAGGTTCAATGCGCCAAGTCCAATGTTGGTCACAACATCTTCCCAGGTGCGGTGGCACGCGCCGCAGAAATCCACGGACTCGACCGGATTCAGTCGACTGGGATTCATGATCAGGTCCGCGCCCTGCCCCGGCTGTCCCAAATTCATGGCGGCTGCATGGCTGGCGCCTGGTCCGTGACAGGCTTCGCAGGTGACGCCTGGCACAGCGCCATTTAAATCCAATTGATTGTTGGTCACCGAAGCGGTTGTGTGACAGGCAAAACAGGCGCGGCTCTCTGCCGGCGGCATGCGGCGTCCCGCGGCGTTTTCAGGGCTGCGGGGCGGAGCAAGAGATTGCCCCGGAGTGATATTCAGATCGTGGGAAGACGCAAAAAAAGTCAGATGGCTTTCGTAGTAGCTGCCGTTTTTCTCGTAGACATAAGTCTGGCCCAGGTGACCGACGCCAAATGCCCAGAGCAGGTCAGCGGAGAAGGACGCCGGGCTATCGCTAGCCAAACCATCGCTGGCCGTGACCGTTAGAACGCTTTTCCCGCCTTTGGTTACGATCTCCTCACGGTAGGGACCAACGCGAAAGGAGAGATGGTCATGCTGGCGAAGTATCTCCGCATCGGCGGCGCGAACGGCGGCGCGGGCATGGCGTGTTTTTGCTGGGTTGCTACCTTGGAAGCGTGACATCTTGCGCATGTTGCCGTGCCTACGTAACTATCTCGTGTGGCGTCCCCTTTGGTGGGCCACCAGCCGGGCGATTGAACCCGTGATGCGGTGGACATGGACATGCTGACGGGAGCAGAAGTTTGAGCTAGGGACTCAGAGGCTACCACACAGATTGCGAGCGCGCATATGAGTTGGAGGGCGATACAGGCCTTCGGGGTTAATGCCCCTTGGTTGACGCGCCCCTGGTTGATGCCGAAAAACATCCTCATTTTCAAGATTCGGAGCTGAAGTGGGAAAAGCCGCCAGTGAATGCTACATTAATCCGGGATCGCCGCGCGATCACCGAGACTGCCACGACCGCTGTCCTCAAAATGATCGCAAATACACGCTATGCCCGCTCTTCTGTTTTTCTTTTGCTTATTGTTGTTTTTTTACTGAATGCTGCACCAATTCTCCTCTGTGGGCAAAGCGGTTCTACGGGCGCATCGGTGATCCAACTGAATCACCTCACCTCTTTTTCCGCACTGCCGCATGGGATCGACTTGCGGGACGGCGATGCGCACATGGAAATTATCGCCCTGCGTGACGACGTCGTGCGTATACGCGTGTCGCGTTCCACAGAATTTGCAGAGGACGCCTCGTGGGCTGTGCTCAAGGAAGCGCGGCAAAGTAGAGTTGCCGTGACACCCGAAAACACGTCGGATGCCGTTGGCTTCCGGACCCCGGTTCTCCGCGTTTCCATCGACCGGCAGACCTTCGCGTTGACGATCTCCGACCACAGCGGAAGCGTTCTTCAAAAGGACGTACGACCGATTGAATTTCACGGCGACTCCTTTCGCGTTTACAGAGCGATGCCTCTCGATGAACACTACTTCGGCCTGGGGGACAAAGCTGGTCCCTTGGATCGGCGCGGGCAGGCATTCGCGTTGTGGAACACGGATGCGTACGCTTTCCAGGAGTCCACCGATCCCATCTATAAAAGCATTCCTTATTTCATGGGCTTCCGTTCTGGGCGTGCCTTTGGACTATTCCTCGACAACACCTGCCGAAGCAGCTTTGACTTTGGCAAGGAGATCCCGGAAACGTATTCGTTTGGCGCGGCAGGCGGGCCCCTGGATTATTATTTTTTCTACGGACCCACTCCGAAGCAGGTCGTGGAAACGTATGCCTGGCTTACCGGCACCACGCCCCTGCCCCCTATCTGGGCGCTCGGTTCTCAACAGTCGCGTTACAGCTACACGCCGCAAGCGCGAGTGCTTGAAGTAGCACGCCGATTCAGAACAGACCACATTCCCGCAGATGCCATCTACCTCGACATCGATTACCAGCAACATAACCGTCCGTTCACGGTGGATCACAACCGCTTTCCCGATTTTCCTGGAATGATCTCGCAGCTTGCTGCCGAGAACTTTCACGTCGTCGCCATTACCGATCTGCACATTGCCAACTATCCCGATCATGGCTATGCACCGTACGACACGGGGATTGCCGGCGACCACTTCGTAAAAAATCCCGACGGCAGCGTCTATTCCGGAGTCGTGTGGCCGGGGCCCAGCGTGTTTCCGGATTTCACGCGCGCCCAGACTCGCGACTGGTGGGGTGGCCTGTATCGGGACTTTTACAAGATGGGCATCGCAGGCTTCTGGAATGATATGAATGAGCCGTCGGTTTTCAGCTCACCGACCAAGACGATGCCCGTAGACGTAATCCACCGCATCGACGAACCGGGGTTCATGAAGCGTTCCGCGACGCACGCGGAGATTCATAACGTGTATGGGATGGAGAACTCCCGCGCTACGTTCGAAGGATTGCAGCATCTCAATCCCGATGTGCGCCCCTTTGTACTCACGCGCGCCAGCTACGCTGGTGGCCAGCGTTATGCCGCTACCTGGACGGGGGACAATAGCAGCACGTGGAATCACCTTCGCCTTACAACTCCGATGCTTGAGAACCTGGGTCTCAGCGGCTTTGTCTTGAGTGGAGCCGATGTGGGCGGATATGCTGGAACGCCACAACCCGAGCTGCTTACAAAATGGATCGAGATCGCTTCGTTCCAGCCCATCGATCGCGATCACACCGACAAGGAGAGCGGGGACCAGGAACCGTGGGTCGGGGGCCCGGAGGCTGAATCGATCCGCAGGCGGTTTATTGAAGAGCGCTATCGCCTGATGCCTTACCTCTACACGGTCGCGGAAGAGGCTTCACGCACGGGTATCCCGATGGAGCGGCCACTCTTTCTCGAGTTTCCCGACGCCACCAACGATCATCATCCCATCGATATCGATCTTCAGGCAGCGGGCGAATTTCTGCTTGGCCCGGATATATTGATCGCAGCGGCGCCTTATCCCGATTAGGATAGATAACTACGTCGTCGAGTTTCCTTCGGCTACGTGGTACGACTATTGGACGGGGCAGCCCGTTTCTAAGCCCGCGCCCCGAGATGATCGGGATTCCAGTGCTCCAGATCCCAATGCCCCAGCAAGCCCCACCGATCAGGTGCCGCTCACGACCTGGATACACCCTGAACTCGCATCCCTGCCGGTTTTTGTCCGTGCGGGCGCGATTCTGCCGATTGCTCCGTTGATGCAAAGCACCAATGAAATTCCACAGGGACCGCTCACCCTGCGCGTTTATTCTGGCGACGGATGCGCGGGTCACCTCTACCTGGACGATGGCAAGACTTATGCCTACAAGACGGGAGTGAATCTGCGAATGGATTTCCGCTGCGAGGTAAATGCGGATCGCTTGCTCCTTCGCCTTGGAGAGCATAAAGGCTCTTACCCGGCGTGGTGGCGAGAGATACGCGTTGAGATCTTCGGTTGGTCACCCCGTGGTTGGTCACCCCGTAAACGCGCGGTACGCCTTAACGGACGTAACATCGATGCGAATTTGAATTTGTCGCCGGACAAAGTCGCTATTACCGTCCCCGACGACGGACGGGGCGAAGTGTTGGAGATTGAATGATGAGTTCGAGTGCCCGGGCTTGGCTTAGGCGCGCCAACGCTGAGTCCGGCCACAACGTCTCTCGCAACGGCCGCGAGAAGTGACGCGCCCGGAGGCAGAAACAAAACCGAAGGCAAGTTCCCTCCTGTTCGGATTTCGTAACAAAACCTATTTTTCGTCGACGGCCCCCATAACACGGGCTTAGTGTGTGGCGTTGTGGCGAGGAGATGCGCCCAAAAGAGAGGCGGACTCTGAGTTCCTGCCGGTCCAATCTAAATTCTCTAACTCTCCCGCCGCTCACTTACAGCGGCAGACCCACCACACACTCGGATTGCGGGCAGCAAGGCGGACCCAAAGACGGGTCAAAAAGGAGGAACTAAACCGATGTCAACTCCAAGGCAATGGTCAGTGTTTCTGTTGTTCTCTCTTTCCTTCCCTTTCGTTCAGACTCTTCTCTCTCAGGTCACCCCAAAAATCGACAGTTTCACTTATGTCGTTGAGCAGGTGCCCTGTGGGGTCGCCGGAGCCCCACCGACAACGTTATACACATATTCCAATATCGAGGTAACGGTTAATGGCGTTACGGCTACTGCTCCCACCGGAGCGGCCTATGCGGTTTATGGCAGTAGCCAATGCGGAACTAATGGTCCCACCGGTACCGCGCAGGTCTCCTTCGCCGGGACAAATATCATCGACGTAGTGATCTTAACCCCAACACCTAACGACGAACTTTTGGTTTCGACTGCGGAGGAATTCTTCCCTTCGTACAAGGTGGTTTCGATTCTCTATGCGCCGCCAGGGAACCAGAGTTGGCAAGGCTACGGCGATTCCACGACCAATGGTACGACGACGACTGTTGGCTCAACCTTCACGGAGTCGTCGAACCTCGATATCGGAGTCAGTGAGACGGATTCCGGCATAGGATTAAGCGGCGGAGGCAGCACTGGATTTTCGTATAGTAGTACGTTCAGCAGCGCTGAGACGCAAACTGTCACCGACGCTAGCACTTACGAGAACAATAACGATGCTCTGTCGTATTACAATCCCAACGGTTCAAATATTGCGAACCACAACTTAGACGAAATTGTAGTTTGGCTGAATGTCGAGACTTTTGTTAATGGCACCAACGGCGTGCCGAGCACTTTCTCCCTCCTGCAAGCACCGATTCCCGATTATTCCGCCCCTATAGAGGACGTTATTGGCGTGGCCGCCCAAGACATGGAACCAACAACGACTGACACTGTAACATCCCGTAATCCGACCGGCGCCGTGGGAGTCACTACGGTGGATCTCGCCGTCCTCGACCCGCAGGAGATAGAGGGTAACGGCGACACGCCAACCTTCATGCCAGGGCTCGCCGCAATGTGCGCGAACCAAGCTCTCTACCAGGAGCAACTGGCATACGACATCGCGAATCCCACTAAGGCCAACCCGACTTCGGGTACGGGTGCGTACTGCACGCAGTCGAATCAGTGTGGGTGCTCTTTCGCCGATTTTGCCCCCATTGTGCAGCAGGACGCGCTGATAGGCTACACCTGCACGGAAAACTCAAAGGGCGTCATTACAAGCTGCACCGCCAGCCCCTATTCCCAGGCAACCGATCCCACGACGCTGGATGGCTCCGGCAAGGAAACGTGTGAGGACAATCCGATCCCGAAGGGTTCCGACTGCCGCTACGTTATGGTCCCCGCAGACCCCGGGTCTACTGCCCCCTTTCAGGCGAAGTTACAAGAGGGCGAGCCCTATAATCATACAGTCACGGACTCGAACACCTCCACATTGACGGGTGGCGAAAGCGAAAGCCAGAGCTCGAGCGAGGTTAACGGCTTTTCCCTCGGCTTCTTCTCCCTCAAACAAACAGACACCATGACATTCACCAACTTCGAGAGTACGGGGACCACCACCGGCTCTGCGAACTCGATGAGCCTCAATCTACAAACCAACACAATCTCGTGCGAGGAGCAGGTGAGTCTTTTTGAGGATACGATCTACCACACCTTTGTGTTCCAAACGCTAGGAAGCGCCGAGTGTCCGTGAGAGGGGAAAGTGCCTCCGCGATCCGCAGCGGCAACCTTCGTTTCAGCAAGCATCCAGCCCCAACGTCCGGACACGGAACGTTTACCGGATACGAGACTTCCGAATTGCTTGCCGGGTTCATGGGCGCCTACGCGGTGGGCGCATTTAGCGGGTACTTTCAGACCCGTAGCTGGGAGAACGGCTTCTTTGGGCAGGATGACTGGCGCGTCACCCCTAGGCTGACGCTAAACCTCGGCCTGCGTTACGACCTTCTCACCTGGCCGAGCGAAGCCAGCAACCACCAGTCCAACTTCGACCCCGCGACGGGCGAACTGATTGAGGCCGGATCAGCCGCAGCTTCCAGCGGCGGATACAATGCCTCCCTCTGCACCAAGTGCCACGCCGGGCTCTCCACCTGTGCCTCAAGGCTCGAGTGAACATCGTGTTTGGGCCCTCGTCCCCATCGCTCTCCACTGGAAACCAATTCGAGTTCAACTACTCCCTTCGCGCCCAGCGATATCTGTATACCCCCATCCGCATCCTGGCCCGCTTCTGGCATGAACACACCCATGCATTTCTTCAACGCATCGGTGATCCTGGGTTGGCGGACAACCTCCGGAAAGTGGGTCGAACCAATCTCTTCTTCACCTTCACAGACGAGCACGAGATTTACCGGCAGCTTTGTCCCCGCTGCTTTGAAAGCGTGAAGGGCGCCGAGGAATGCCGTCTCAGGACCCTTCTGGTTCACGGCGCCCCGACCGACACAGATCCTGCCCAATCCTTCCTTGTCCACGATCCGCCCTTCGAGCGGCGGCAAAGACCACTCCGAAGGATCAAACTGTTTCACGTCGTACATAAAATAAATGGCGACGGTGGTCGCCGCACCTGCATCCAGAATGCCGAAGACTCCAGGCTTGCCCGACGTTGGCACAATTTCAACGTTCGCGAATCCTGCATCGCGAGCCAGTTGCGCCATATAGTCAGGGCCCTGCGGATAGTTGCGGTTCTCGGCCGCGATCGAGGGCAAAGCGATCCAGTCCTGCAGCCGCTTTACGTTCTCATCGTGCATCTTCGGGATCTGGCTCAGCACCGATTGGATGCCTGCATCGTCCGAAGCGAAAGCAGAGATTGGCAAGGCGGCGAAGGCGGCTCCGGCGAGCGCGCCGTGGATGAAATCGCGACGATTGAAAGCGTTATGGCTCGAGTCAGTCAATGCGTCCCCCATGGGCCGAATGAAGATGACTCTCCTTGGTTGGCCTCAAACTCAATTTCAGAGAGAATCATCCGCTTTTTGATGAAGGTCATCATACCAGTTGGTTCCCCACAGACCCAACAGGAACCAGAGCGGCAGTTCCTGCAAGAGCGAATTCAGCAGTTGAAATAAATAAAGACTCGTCAGAAGCCGATGCGGATGTTGGGGGGAACTGAGCGGGCCGCCCCCCGGCAGGGATATACTTCGGAAATGCTTGGCCCCCGCCCTCACATGTCAGCACTCGATTCCCTCAAAGCCAAGATAGGAAACGAAGCACACCTTCACATCGAGAGGGAAGCCGAGAAGGAAGTGGCTCTGGCCATGCAGATGCCTTTGCGCGACGAGGCTCTGCAAGCAAAGTATTACTACCCAAGATTCCTCTTGGCTGAATTGCTGACAGAGCTCGAATTGTTCGAAACCAGGGGACTGCGAATCTCACCCATAGATCTGACGAGCTTGCTCTTCAGGTGCAAGCTTCTCTTTGCGACCAAGAATGAACAAGAGTTCAATCAAAGATGCGGAGGATCTTTTCGTATTCTTCAGGATGCTGCACTGGCGGTGCAATATCCCGAAAAGATCGACGGGCTAGAAACCATTGTAAATAGACACCTTGCCCAATTAGAAGCCTCCGCGAAGCCTCGGATCGCTATTTCGCCGATCAACTCCTTTTCGACCTCGGCCGGCCAAAGTCCGCGCAGCTCTTTCGAGAAAATGTTCAACGAGATTAACGCACCATTTGTATGTTACTTCGAGGATGATTCCTTGATTGAAAAGCACGAACAGCTCGAACCCGGATCGAGTTCCCTAGATAGCGCGAAAGATTTCTTCTGTGCTCCATCGATAGGGTTTAAGGTTTCTGGGTCGAGAAACTATTGTCTCTGGTATGCCACAGCATGGCTACGAACATTCCTCAACCTTCTTCGAATTGCAGGTTTTATCCATCCCGGACAACGCGACTTCGGGTGGCCCGACGTCCAGATGATCCCTCCAACATACCCCGTTTTTGTGGGCGAACACTCGAAGGGTTTTTATAAATGGGATGAGTATAAGTGGCAATCCTGGGCCAAAATCCCCGACGGCTCTCTTTTTCGATCCTTTGGCTATCGCGGACTCTCGAAAGCGTGGCTTGACAATAGAACACTTCCACATATCGAGCGCTGCCTAGCCAAACACAAGAAGATCTTCGATTGCCTCAAGAATCCTTGGAACGACAGAGTTACCCGCGACATAGCGCCTGCACTAGACATCCTTAGCTCGGCCACACAACTCCCCGATGTCGGTGCAAAAATTCTGTTGATCTACTGCTGCCTCGAACATTTCTTCGTTCCCAAGAATGCAAAAAGCGAGAACAAGAAATACATTGTCGGGGGCCTAAACGCGATTGCGCCGCATCTCTTGCCGTGGTTCGACCGTCTATATAGCCTGCGCTGCGATTATGCGCATAAGGGATCTGTGACGCAGGATGACACTACGATGTCCTTGATCGCAGATTCAATGAGTAACTCCATGGCATTACTGGTCGCGAAACTCTCGGTCCAGTAATGGAGTGTTGGGGAAACTGGGAACCGATGGAACGTCCCCCAATTTCCCGACGAATGGAAATTGGTGAACGTCCCGTCTGTCCCCCGTTTTCCTCCTCCCCCCGTTTTCCTCGCCGTGAGCGCATTCGTCGAAATGGTAAGGCCTGGTGGGGCTTGTGATAATGCGCTTAGTCTTTTCGCAAATCCTGCCTATTCGCATGTCTTTGATGTCGTGATGCGGGAAGCATTTGGAATTCCGAGCATCCTTGCTAGATCGGGAGTCATGGCAACCTTTCTGGGCGATATGTATTTCCTGGCGGCCAGCAGGAAAATAACAGTCACCTCAAACGGAACCGGCGGGCGTCCGCACGCTGCCACAAAGTCATTATCCTCGTGAAAGAACGCGGATATATTAGGAGATACCAATGGCACAAGCAGAGGCACTAGCATCGGCAACGGCATCAGCGCTGTTACAGGAATGGGGTAAATTGTTGGTCGGCCAGTGGACACTTACGGGGCCCGGACCGGAGGACCAGCGAAGCTTGGCAGTTTCCTGGATGCCGGGCGGCACCGCTCTGATAAGCGACAACGCGTCGTCTCCAAGCGCAGCCGCCGGGAGGGCGGTTACGGTGGCTGATGCCGCATCAGGACAGATCAAACAAACGGAAGTCTATTCCGATGGAAAAATAGAAACCACCTATATTTCAAAATTGCCGAACGGCCAATGGGCATGGCGGCAAACGAGCACTGCTTCGGATGGCACGCAAGAGACCAATACAGCCACATTTACTTTGACCAATGGCGGAAACACTCTACTCCACAATGTTACAAATCGTTCTGCTGCTGGCAACGCCCTGCCGGACAAAGGTCATGTGTTGAAGCGGGTAGGCTGATCAAAACTACGGATACAAAACAACTGTGCTGCACCTTCTGTATCGGGCCGCGAAAGTTACGTCGCCGAAATTTTCGCGGTCTAGCAGAAGGTCCTGTTCACATTATCTTTAAATCTTTTCCAGAAATCCAAAGACCGATACCAAATTCATTGCGACACACTATTTCGCGTTGGAGGCCACATCCGCGCGAATGCGAAGCTCAACCAGGGAACTGGCCCATCTTTGCGGCACCACGACAGAGGCTGCCCTACCTTTCGTGGTTTTGTCACCGGCGCCGGAAGTCCGCATGAAAGCTGGAGGCGTCTCCCGCCTAGCCCTGATACCATCGTCCGTGGCAATTGAAGCCGAACTTGAACTGGTGCCGCCCCCTAGTCCAGGAGAGATCATCCTTGATCTGGGTATTGGCCTGTAGTTGCTGGTTCCTTGGGGTCGTGCAACCAAGCCGAAGTAGGAGTTCTTGCACGGGAAGTCGCTGGAACTCCAGGTCGTACTGTAGGGCACTCCCAACCCGACGCTGGCATCCACCACGGTTCCGGTTATGGTGGCGTTATCCTGCGCCCAAGCCCCGGTCGTTAACATTAGAAGCATGACAATCAATGCGAATAATACCGTCAGAAGTCCCGATGATCTTTTTGCTACGGAGATTGCTGCAATGCGGCGAATCTGGGTCGTGACATAATTCATAACTTGCCTCCGCCTTCCTGCCTGGCTGATGTTGTTCGCGGCGTGTTGGTGTCGCAATCGATTCCTGGTTGACGCGAATATTGAGTGAAACCCGCTACCGCGAACCGGAACCGGACCCCGGTAATTCTTGGGTAATCGTTTGCTTCAACGGTCGCAGTAATCGTTTTCTCCAACGCAAAAGGTTGTAGTCTTTTTCGGCTAGGTTTGTCGAGCTGGATATTTCAGCCGGGAACGGCAAAAATCGATTTTGGCGTAAGCTAGCCCGAAACCGCCCGTCTAGCGCCGGTTCGCGCCAAGTGATTCAGGTGCCCTGGATGACACCACGCCCACGCCTTCGCGGACGGCATAGAAACGGTCGGCCGGCAGATTGGTCAGCGTGTCCGCTGTCCCATCTGGCCAGTAACTGGTGCCTTATCCACCCGTTCATGTTCGCCCAGGCCAAAATGGATGCGAAGGTGTTTCTGCGACAGGTAGCTGCTGCCGCTGATCACCTCACTCAACTGAGAATAGGTCCCCCGCTTCGTCGACAGCTTTCTCCGCCGATTGCGTCCCGCCTTTGTGCCGCGTGGCTGTTGGTTCCGCGAGACGGGATCGCTGTTGTCCCATCCCCGCGGGAATCAGACATTAAGACAAGAAACACCGCGAACGGGTTTACAAGTCCTGAGGCAGCGTGCAGTTTTGATGCGCATGGCATATGCCTTCGGCAGGAAACGGAGCATTCAATTGAGTTCGTTGGCCCATGTTACGATACCAGAACTCGTTTGCTCAGCGCGGGTTCGAGACTCCAGAGCAAACGTCTTCCACACATTGGGCATTTTTGCCGGGGGTTAGACCATGGTTGGACGCCGGGAGTTCCTACGCAAGAGTCTGGCTGGTACGGCAGCGTTTCTTGCCGCCAGAGCTTTCTCCCCCTTTGTCTGTGCTGATTCCGGGTCCTTCGACTCGCGCATCGAAGTTCTTTCCGGTGAGCCCCTCGGAATTATTTCGCCCAACCTGTACGGGCACTTCACCGAGAACCTGAGCGGCGTCATCTACGACGGCGTTTGGGTGGGTACAAACTCGAAGGTTCCAAATATCGATGGCATCCGCAAAGAGCTGATCGACGAAATGCGCAAGATTAAGGCTCCGGTGGTGCGCTTTCCCGGCGGTTGTTTTGCGGACAGCTATGACTGGCGCGACGGGATCGGCCCGGCCGACAAACGGCCTCGGCGGACTAACTTCTGGAACGGCGGCGAGACCAGCGCGGCTCCCGCCAGCCATCGCTACGATCCCAATGAGTTCGGCACGAACGAGTTCGTACGCTTCTGCAAACTAATTGGCGCCGAGCCTTACCTGGCGGCGAATCTGCGCAGCCTTCCCGCCGAAGAGTTTTATCGCTGGATCGAGTACTGCAATTCTCCAGCGGGGAGCACGACGCTTGCGGACTCCCGCGCCGCCGCTGGTTTCAAAGATCCCTTCAATGTTCGTTTCTGGGGAGT
The DNA here is from genome assembly GCA_050012155.1 of Candidatus Sulfotelmatobacter sp. GTDB lineage: Bacteria > Acidobacteriota > Terriglobia > Terriglobales > Acidobacteriaceae > Sulfotelmatobacter. The sequence goes on from JBEKHS010000011.1 coordinate 29,207, forward strand.
GGGCAACGAAGCATGGGGCTGCGGTGGAAACTTTACGGCGCAGGAATACGCGGTGGAGTTCCGACGTTTTGCAACGTGGGTTCCGCGTTTTGGACAGGAAGTTTCATTCATCGGTTCGGGGCCCAATGTGGACGACTGGGCATGGACAAGAGGTTTCTTCGAGGAAATCGTTCGCAAAGGGCGAGGTCAACTGCGTGAAGTCTATGGCTGGGCGCTTCATCATTACGCATGGAACCTGAGCCGGGGCCGCACCCGTGATTGGGTTCAAGGAAAAGGCGACGCTCTCAAGTTCGATAGTGTGGATTGGTACGAGTTGATGCGGGAAGGCGATCGCATGGAAGGCCTGATCGACGGTCATTGGCAGGTGATGAGCGAGGAGGATCCGGAGCATTCGGTCAAGTTGGTGGTTGATGAGTGGGGCCCATGGTACCGTCCGGGAAGCGAGGCGACTCCGGGAGATCAATTGGAACAAATGCCCACGCTACGTGACGCTGTGTTCAGCGGAATGACGCTGGACACGTTCAATCGACATCCGGAAAAGATCGCGATGGCGAATTGCGCGCAGTTGATCAACTGCCTGAACAGCCTGTATCTGGCGCACGAAGACAGATTCGTGGTTACGCCGGTGGGGCACGTTTTTGCTATGTACGCGGCGCACCAGGGCGGCCAGGCTCTGCGCACGATCTTCTCCGCGCCAACGGTGGACTATGATCGCGACGGCAAACCGGCTTCTTTTTGGGGTTTGAAAGGGTCGGCTTCTCTGCACGACAAGGAACTAACGTTAACCGTCGTCAACCCGCATGTCACCGACTCACGCGTTGCGGAAATTCTTGTCCGGGGCGCTACGCTGAAGTCAGGGTCGGCTACGGTGCTTACGAACGCCGATATTCACGCCCACAACACATTCGAGCAGAGACAAGTTGTCGTGCCACAGACAAAGGCGGTCGAAATCAAGGGGCCGGCACTCAACTACACTTTCCCGCAAGCGTCGGTTACGAAACTGACTTTGACTCTGGTGTAGACGACAACTGCATGCGTCCTGCGGATTCCCGCTTCAAGACTTGAGCAACACGTACGTGCTGTAGCTCTCCTTGTCGATGTTCATGAACGGTCGCATGGTCACGCTGCTGCCGGCAGCCGAGTTCGCCACCCAGTCCCCCATCGCATTATTTGCCGGCTTAGCTTGCAATAATGTCTTCCGATCGAAGCTGGGCTGAGAATCAGCCACCGCGAATAGCACCAGAGGGCCCTGCGTAAGAGCTGCGAGATTCGGATGGTTCGCATCCACAGGTTCCAACCGCAGCGGCATGGGGAGCTCGAGCTCGACGCGGTCGCCGTCTTTCCACGTACGCCGGATTCCGGCAAAAGTACCGGGCTGCAGCGGATCGGAAACTCGCTTGCCATTGACCGAGAGTACGGGGTCGGGCGCAGCCCAGTTGGGAATGCGGACGTAGAGCGTGTACTCGCTGGGCTGTGAGCCGGACAGCTGGATATGGATCTTGTTGTCGAACGGATACTTGGTTTCCTGCTTCAGTCCGTAGCGTCCACTGGCATCGTTCCATCGCACTGTGGATGGAGTGAAGAGATTTACATACACGCCATCCCCTGAACGCAGATAGGTGCTGATGTGGTAGTCCGCTGCGAGTTGCGGGAATGTTCCCGAGCAGCACGGCCATTTTTGTCCATACCAGACTTTCTTGCCACTGAGCGCGTAATCGGAATAGTAAAACGATGTGCCATCGGCCTGAATGGGCCAGGCTCCGAGGATCGTGTTGTAGAGCACTCGCTCCATGCTGTCGCCGTATTGTGAGTTCCTGGTGACGCGCAGCAAATAGCGAGTGATCTTGAAATGACCGTAGGCGCCACAGGGCGTTTCAAAGCTGGCGTGAGTGGACCGCAGGCTGTCTCCCAACTGTCCTGTCCCGGGCTCTCCAAATCCTTCATTGGGACCCCAGCCTCCCGTGGCGAAGCTTTGTGTGTTCAACAGCATTTCGAATCCGTTCCGGGCAGCCCGGAGATGCTTTTCGCTCCCCAGCGTGATGTAGGCCTGCATGGCGGAACTGAATGCGTTGACATGGCTGTAGGCATGTTCGTAAGGCAGGACGTTGTTGCCTCGGGCGAGCGGGTCGAAGTAGGTGTCGTCCTCAAGGAATCGCGTAGCCATGTCGCGATAGAAGGTATCGCCGCTGCGCTGGTAGGCGAGAAACAGATTCTCCGGCAAGGTATAAGTTTCGTCCCAGGTATAGGACGTATCCTTATGCGGGCGGGAACGCTGTTCCTGGCGAGACAGAGCCTTCTCCGGCAGATAGGCGACGATGGCGTGGGTGAGCTTGGCATGAACATCCATCGCCAGCGGATCACGGGCGAACTCGTGAGCATCAATCAGTCCGCAGGAAAGCTTGTCGTAGGTGTAAGCCGGCAGGCGATAATCCACGAAGAACCTGGCCTTGGGATCGAGCGTCTCCGCATATCCCTTGACCAGGCGATTGACTTTTGCTCGGGTTGGCTCCGATCCAGTTACTGCGTACGCTCGCGCGAGACCCGAAAGATATTGTCCAAAGCTGTGGCCCGCGATGAAGCCGTGAAAGTCACCGCGCTCCAGGCTGAAGCCCGTAAGGTCGTACCAGCCTCCCATATCTTCACCCGGTGCGGGCAGACCCGCGACCTGCCGGAAGACCTTGAGCAGGCGATCGTCGTCGAGGTTGAGAAAGCGGGAGTGGTTCTGCTCGAACTGAAGCTTCATCGGACCGTCGAGCAACTCCACATCGGAATAGGCAAAGGTGTTGAGCGGAGTGTTGACGGCGATGGCGCCTCGATCCACGGTGGCCCAAGCGGGAAGCGCGCGGGCCGCATACGTAGCTGCGGTGGCGGCCGTGGCGGTCTTGAGAAAGGTTCGGCGGCTGAGGCGGTGATCCAGTGTCGTGTCTCCTGCTACGAACGGAGTAAGGGTAGCAAACGATTGCTAGGTTACCTTCAGCCGGCGCCCGCCCGTTTGTCAACGACTTTCTAAAGTACTACTCCTTAAACACGCCATGGCGACCCGCGAAAACATCTTGACAGGCGCCGACGGGCACGCGTATAAGCTGAGTCCGGCAAGCGGGGAATCGTTTACCCAAAAAGTCTCGGAGGGTCGGAAACGAATGGCCGGCACATTCAAGCCGCTGGTCCTTCGAGATACGCGGTCTAACTCTCCTTGGGGATTCTGTTGCTGACTGCGCGCGGTACCTTGCCACAGAATCTGCACATCTGCTGCAAGTGAGAGGAGTGTCCATGAAGCGATTTTCTTCCGCTAGACGGCGGTTTTTGAAGCAGGCTTCCAACGTAGGAGTGGCCTGTTCCGCATCGGCGCTTTTCGGCAACTTCGCGCATGGGCTTGCGGCCAGAGGTGCTGCCCAGGCCGCTCACTCAGCCGGTACAGCAGCTGCAATCCGGGTCTACGTCGATACCAGACGAACGATTGCGCCTCTCGATCGTAATCTGTTCGGCTCTTTCCTCGAGCACCTGGGGCGCGCTATTTATGAGGGCATCTACGATCCGGGATCGAAGCTCTCAGATGCAAACGGATTTCGCAAGGACGTCATCGCTGAAATCCGCCAACTGGGAGTTCCGATCATTCGCTATCCCGGCGGCAACTTTGTCTCCGGCTACAACTGGCTCGATGGCGTTGGACCCAGGCAGAACCGTCCCGTTGTGCTCGACAAGGCATGGGATTCGCTCGAGTCCAATCGGTTTGGCACCGATGAATTTATGGCTTGGTGCAAGGCTGCGGGAACCCTGCCTTTGATGGGATTGAACCTGGGCACGGGTACCCCGGAGGAGGCGGCGGCCCTGGTGGAATACTGCAATGTCGACAAGGGTACGAAATGGAGCGATCTGCGGCGCCAGAATGGGATTGCCGACGCCTACAAGGTGAAACACTGGTGCCTGGGCAACGAGATGGACGGCCCCTGGCAGATCGGCCACATGTCGGCGACAGAGTACGGCCTGAAGGCCGCGGATGCCGCCCGGCAGATGCGCTACGTCGACTCCTCTCTGAAGCTCATCGCTTGCGGCTCCAGCGGTCCCGCCATGCCCACCTATCTCGAATGGGATCGCGAGGTGCTGGAGCAATGCTACGACTATGTCGATGGACTGTCGCTGCACCGCTATTTTGGCAACAATGAACGCGATACAGGCGGCGACTCCTCGAAATATCTGGCTATGAATTTGAGCATGGAGCGTCAGATTGCCGAGACGGTCGCGGTTTGCGATCTGGTGCGCGGGCACAAGCGCTCACCTAAGAAGCTGTGGCTGTCTTTCGATGAATGGAACGTCTGGTATCGCGCTCGAACCGGAGATGCCGTCGATGGCCACCGGCAAGAAGCGGCCCATTTGCTGGAAGAAGTTTACAACCTGGAGGACGCGCTGCTGGTTGGGGGACTCATCAATTCTTTGCTGCGTAATGCCGATCGGATAAAAATCGCATGCCTCGCCCAGTTGGTCAACGTAATCGCTCCGATTATGACGGACCCGAACGGGCTTTTCCGGCAGACAATTTATTATCCCTACAGTTGGGCCCTGCAATATGCCAAGGATGCGGTGCTTGACCTGTTGGTTGAGTCTTCCACCTATGAGGTATCCGGATTGGATCCTGTCGGCAACGTGGATGTGGCGGGTTCGCTCGATCACGACGACGGAAAACTTTCCCTCTTTATTTTGAACCGGGATCTGACCAAGGCCCATGAAATTGACGTGGTGTGGGAAGATGCGGCTCCTGCTCGTGCGCTTTCATCCTTCGTATTGACGGGGGATGACTTGAAGGCTTCGAACAGCTTTGCCGCGCCGCAGCGAGTTGTGCCTCAATCGTTTCAATCGCCCGGCACCTCCGGAGGCAGGAGCAAGTTTGCAGTTCCACCGCGCTCCTACACTGTTATTCAGTGGTCGCTATAGAAACGCAGTGTGGAATCTGCTGCTGCAACCGCTCCTGAGGCCGAAGACCTACCACTCGAGGCGCACCAGGGAAAGGCCTTGTCGAGGCAAGACGAACTGCAATCGCATTTTGCCCTGCTGCATTTCTATCCACGCAGGCGAAGTCAGAAGTTGCAGTTGGCTGGCGCTCTCCAGACGCTTGTACTCGTTTTCTGAAGGTGATTGTGGTGATCCCATTTCCTTCCACGCCGCGAACGCGTTGCTGTGGTCGGAGTCTACGCGAAAATGCTCGACCAGTACGCGCTTTGCGTTTGCAGGCAGACCACTCACAATCAGATCGATTGGCGCAGCCGGGAAGGGAACGTCGTCGTCGTGGTAGTTCCAGACCAGAATTTCGATCTCTCGGTCCTTGCGAGTGGCGATTGCATTAATGTCAGGCAGTGAGCGAACACCGCTGCGCACAACCTCCTCAGCCGCCAGGCTCCCTGAACTGGTTACCTTCACGCGCTCATGGCCCATGAGACCGAGCACGCGAAAGGCGTTCAGGACGGGTTTGTCCACGCCGTCGGTCGCCAGTTCCCGAAAGCCTGCGAAGGGTGGCTGGTCCTCGAATTCAAAGGCCCAGGTCACCGCGCCAAGAAAATTGACGTGTTCTTGACGGGTCAACGCCAGGATATTGTTCAGGACCTCAACGGTGTAAGCGCCGTACAACGTTCCGTTGCGATACAGGTTCTGCGGGTTGTCCTTGGCGGAACAGGCAGCGCACCCCTCCGGGTCTGACTCTCCAAGGATGATCGGAGTCTGCCGCCACTCCGGAAACGAAGCCGTGATCTTAAATCCCTGTTCGATCGCGGCTAGTTGATGGTTAATCCCCATCTGCACATGGTCGCCCTGCCACGTCGGCGATCCCTTGGGATGAAAACTGATGAAGTCGAGATGCGATCCCACCTTGCCGTTCGCATAATTCTTCTGGTGTGCGCAGTGGTCGAGGAATGCCCGGAGAAACTCTGCCGCCTTCGGATTGCCCGGTCCAGTGCTGTCAGGTCCACCGATCCGCGCCCCAGGCAGAGCCCGCAGGACCGCTTCGACGCTAAAGTCATAAAGCTTGAAATATTCTTCGCGCGTGCCCTTCCAGTAAGAGATATCGGGCTCATTCCACACTTCCCACAACCAGGTCTGAACCTCGGCATCGCCATAACGTTCGCGAAGATGGTGGACGAATTGGAAAACAAGTTCGGACCACTTCTCGTAATCCTTCGGCGGATAAGCCCATCCCGTGAAGATGTCGCCGACCTGCGGAAAATCATGACGATAAGGCTGAGGATGCGTGGAAAGTGCCTCCGGCATAAAACCAAGTTCGACCAGCGGCTTGATACCGGTTGCGCGGAACGCATCGAAAATCCGGTCCAGAATTACCCAACTGTAAACCGGATGCCCGGATGCATCTTCCGAGTAGACGTTGGTTGAACCCCATTTCAGGGATGGCGATCCATCGCCGGTGGTCAACAGATTGTGAACCCGTACGTACACCGGCGCGCTGTCGAGCGCAGCTAATTCGCTTAGGAGCTTCTTTCCGTTCGGAGCGTACGTGTAGTTGGGTTCGTCGTATCCGAAGTAGTTCCATATTGGGGAGATCGGCCCCTCGGACTGATCAAACTGCACCTGAATGCTCACGCTCTGCGATTCCTGAGAAGAGCACAGCTGACTGATCAGAAAAAAAACAACAGAGAGGAGTAGACGCATCCGCCCTTCAACGAAGTTTCGATTGGGCATTCGAACGGTTCTCTGAACGGAGAATTGTCGTTCACGTGCACCCGGTCCCAGCCCGGATTTCGACATCACTCAGCGAGCAGACAAGCTGTAAACGGTGACGGTGTGATAACGCTCGCCGGGTTTCAATTCTGCGGTTGGAAAAGCCGGGTGATTTGGCGAGTCCGGAAAGTGTTGCGTCTCCAGGCATAATGCGGAGCGAAGCTCATACGGTTTTCCGCCTTTGCCTTTGACCGAACCGTCGAGAAAGTTTCCCGTGTAAAACTGGATGCCCGGCTGATCGGTCAAAACTTTCAGCACGCGTCCGCTTGTGGCGTCGTAGACTTCCGCAGCTTCCGTCAACTTTCCGCCGCCGCTATCCAGCACCCAGTTGTGGTCGTAACCGTGACCAAGATGGATTTGTTCGTCGTCGGCGTTGATTCGCGCTCCAACGGCATTCGCTTTACGAAAATCAAAAGGAGTTCCTGCCACGGATTTCAACTCGCCAGTCGGAATCAGCCCGGCATCCACCGGCGTAAACCGGGAAGCGTGCAGGGTCAATTCATTCTTGAGAATGTTGCCTTCTCCGGCAAGATTGAAATACGAATGATTCGTTAAATTCACCACTGTGTCTTTGTCTGTCGTGGCCGAATAATCGACTCGTAAGTCGCCTCTCAGCAAAGTGTACCGAACGACCGCCGTGAGATTGCCCGGAAATCCCTCCTCGCCATCTTTGCTCAAATAAGTCAGCTCCACTCCGTTCTCCACCGGCTTGGCTTTCCACACAACATTGTTGAAACCGTGCGGTCCGCCATGCAAAGTGTTTTCGCCATTGTTCTTTGGCAGAGAATATTTGTTTCCATCCAGCGTGAAGCTGCCATGCGCGATGCGATTGGCATAGCGGCCGATGATGGCGCCAAAGAACGCGTTCGATGGCCCGTTAAAGTTGGCCACATAGCCATCGAGATTGTCGAAGCCCAGAACCACGTCTCCGGTTTTGCCGTTGCGATCCGGAGCTTTGAATGAAACCAGAATGCCGCCGTAAGTGGCGATGCGCGCTTCGTATGCTCCGTCGCTCAGCGTGTATATTTCCACCGGAGTTCCATCCGGCATCTTCCCAAAAGGCTGGCTTGTCACCTTCGTCTTAGCCTCCGCAGTGATGGAAACGGTCGTGGAAAACAGCGCGAACCACAATCCACTGATTACGATTGTACGCAGGACCATCCGAACGTTCATTGCCGCTCCTCAGTTCTTGCCATTATGGCGTAGCTCACCGCCGGCATTCTCCGCCACCGCAATTAATTTCGGCAGAATGTCTCCCAGGCCGTCGCTGCCGCGCTGGCCCAAAGTAAAGTACAACTTGCAATATAAAGGATACATCTCGTCGTAAGTGTTTTTCGCCGAGTCATTCGGTAGAAACGTCTTGTGATCAGAGCACACTTTGTCCTGGGCTTCCTCGATCGTCTTGAAGGTTCCGGCTGCGAGAAAGGCAAAGATGGCCGATCCCAGGCTGACCACGCTTGCGCTGGGAACCAGCACCGGACGTCCGAGCACATTCGCATACACCTGATTGAGCACATCATTCTTCTGCGGAATTCCGCCGGCATTGATCACACGTTTGATGTGTACGCCATGCTCGGCCATTCGGTCAAGGATGACGCGAGTATGAAACGCGGTCCCTTCAATCGCCGCGAAGAGTTCATCCTGGGCCGTGCTCTGCAGGTTCCATCCCAGCGTGACGCCGCGCAGGTTGGGGTTTACCAGCACGGTGCGATCGCCGTTATCCCAAGTCATGCGCAGTAAGCCGGTTTGCCCAGCGCGGTAGCTTTCCAGGCCAGCGCTCAGAGTCTTTACATCCGTTCCGGCGCGGGCGGCGATCGCGCTGAATATATCGCCCACGGCTGAGAGCCCGGCTTCAATTCCGGTGCGCAGAGGGTGCACGCTGCCCTGGACCACGCCGCAAACCCCCGGCACCAGGTTCACCGAAGGAGTGATGCCAATCATGCAGGTCGACGTGCCGATGACATTCACCATGTCATCGGTGCGGCAGCCGGCGCCAATCGCATCCCAATGTGCGTCAAAGGCTCCTACAGGAATGGGGATGCCTGGCTTAAGCCCGAGTTTTTCAGCCCAGAATGCCGAGAGCGTACCGGCGATCTGATCGGAGGTTGCGTATTCTCCATCCAGCTTCTCGCGAATCCCTTTCAACAGCGGATCAACCTTTGTCAGGAAGCTCTCAGGAGGAAGGCCGCCCAACTGCGCGTTCCACATCCACTTGTGTCCCATGGCGCAAACGCTGCGCTTCACTTTTCTCGAATCGGCGATACCGCAGAGCGTGGCCGCAACCATGTCGCAGTGCTCGAAGGCGGAGACAAACTGAGATCGTTTATCGGGATTATGCCGGAGCCAGTGCAGCAGCTTGGAAAATCCCCACTCTGAGGAGTAAACTCCACCGCACCACTGAATGGCTTCCAAGCCGTCGCGGTGAGCCGCTTCCGTGATCTCGGCTGCTTCGCCTTTGGCGCGGTGGTCGCACCACAGGTAGTACTCGCCGAGCGGTTGAAGATCTTTGCCGACCGGAATCACCGACGAGCCCGTAGTATCGAGCGCAATGGCCTGCACCTGATCCCCGGCGACGCCGGACTTCTTCAGAGCTTCACGCGTGGCCGAAGCCAGCGCCCGCATGTGATCGTCGTGGGATTGCGTGGCGTATTCCGGATCTTCGCGCTTGCGGTGCAGCGGATATTCGGCGATGGCAGATTCGATCAGGCCCAGTTCGCTGTCGACCAGAGAAACGCGAACGCTCAGGGTTCCAAAGTCAACTCCCGCCACGATCGCCATCAGCACGCTCCGTTATCGCAGCCGTGATAATACATATCCCAGCCCAGATAGCGCGTGGTGGCTTCCTGTACGGCAGAGGCGACAGTAGAAAGATTGGCAGCGACGTGGTGCTCGAAACCCCTCTCGCAGATGAAGTGGAGCAACTTCTGCATCTGCTGGATTTCGACCACGCCTGCGCCGCCAAAAGTGTTCAGTAAATCATCGGTGAATCGTCCTTCACCCACGTAGCCGCGCATCTTGCCGGAAGTATCGTCGGTGGAAAAGCGGGCGAAGCTCATCTTCTCCGGCTTGATGAGGCCGACGCAGGTTCCGAATGTATTTTCCTTGCCCACGGTGCCGGCGATTATCTCCTGAAAATCCATCTTCACCGAGCGGAAGAAATGCTTGGGCAGGTTCGAGCAGTGGAAGCAGACTGCCTTGTTCGGGTCCGATCCGTAGTTATTGTTCCAATCGAGAAGCGCAGAGGGCGTTCCAGAAGCGAGCTGTAGTGCGTGCATTCCGAGCACGCCGCAAATATCCACTTCGCACGCGCTGGAGAGAAGCTCGTTGCTCATCATGCTCATGACAGTGCAGGGAACCACGCCCAGATTCTCTTCGATCGAAGTCCAGCACTGCACTGCGCTGATGGTGACCTCGGTCGCCGCCATCCACTGGTCGACCACCGCTCCCAGCTTCGCCATCTTCAACAGCGCCGGAGCCGGTACGCTGCTGGCGTCGACATATTTGTGAATGGCGGCCAGCTTGGCCTGCGCATGATCGTCGTTGTCCTTCATGCGTTCGATGCGCCCCAGCACTTCGGAAAGATCGAGTGTCTCGATGGAGATGCCCTGCGATTCCAATATCTTTTCGCTATAGCGCACGGTGTTGAATGCAGCCGGGCGCGCGCCTATAGCGCCCACGCGCAGGTTGCGAAATCCCTTGACCACCCGGCATACTCCAGCGAACCACTCCAGGTCTTTCACGAACTCGGGCGAGTCTGGACTCTCCGTATGCAGGGTCGTGATGGAATAAGGAATGCCATATTGCCGAAGGTTGTTGCAGGCCGACATCTTGCCGCAGAAGCTGTCGCGGCGAAAAGCGATGGTCATCTTCTTCGGATCGTCGGGCGTGGCTTGAATCAAAACGGGCACGCGCAGATCCGCCAGACGTAGCGTGTCGGCAATCGCGCGCTCTTCGCCGAAGTTAGGGAGGGTGACGATCACTCCGTCAATGCGCTCGCGATTCCGCTTGAACAGTTCGGCGCAGCGCCGCGATTCTTCCCGCGTCTCCACTGCACCATACTTGCTCTCCGTAGGATCGAGAGCTACCACGTCCATTCCCGCCGATTCCAGGGCGCGCAGAATTTCTTCCCGTCCGCTCTTGGCTAAATGGTCGGGAAAAAATCCACGGTTGCCAACAATTACCCCCATCGTCATCTTTTTCGAATTAGCCGACATATCACTTCCCTCGCTTGCACCGGAGACGAGCGCAATTATTCGCACTGGAGAGCGGCCTCATCATCGCTCTTCGTCCGCTTTTCCTTTTTGACCGTAATATGCGTTCTTGCCATGTTTTCTGAGGTGATGCTTGTTATGCAGCGCGCTCGCAATCGGCTGCGCCGCGGCATCGATGCCAAGAGTGAAGTATGCCATGCGCGCAATGGCTTCCAATATGACGGCGTTATGAGCAGCCGCTGCGGCATCCTCACCCCACGCGAAGGGACCATGGTTGGCAACCAACACGCCCGGAGTGGCCGACGGATTCGTATGCTGCAAACCGCGAACAATGGCATGCCCGGTGTTCTTCTCGTACTCTTCGGCAATCTCCTCGTCAGTCATCTCCGAAGTCACCGGAACCGGACCATGGAAATAATCCGCATGAGTCGTGCCGAAGCACGGAATCGGCCTGCGGGCCTGCGCCCAGGCGGTGGCATATTCTGAGTGGGTGTGGGCGACTCCGCCGATCTCGGCGAACTCGTTATACAGCACCAGATGAGTGGCCAGATCGGAGGAAGGCCGCAGTTTTCCCTCCACGATATTGCCCTTCAGGTCCGTCACCACCAGATGTTCCGGTTTCATCTGCTCGTAGGGGACGCCGCTCGGCTTGATTACCACGAGTCCTTCATCCCGCGAGATGCCGCTGGCATTGCCAAACGTGTACAGAACCAGATTCCTCCGCACCAGTTCCAGGTTCGCCTCTAAGACCTGCTCCCGCAAACGCTCCAGCATAGCTTTATTGTGCGCCTTCTCCAAGGGTCGGCGAACGCAAGGTCCCGCCACGATCCCGTAATACAGTAATCGTTTACTCAAAATAGCGCAAACGAAATATTCTCAAGTCCTTACGATCGCAGCGTCCTTGTCTCGCGTGAGGAATCTCCTTGGAATCATGGTCTTGCCCGGCGGCTTGCAGAAGGCCAGAACGCGGAAAGCTGTTCTACGGCAAGCCGACGGCAGGGCCCTGGCGCGGCCCGCTGGCCTGTTTTGCTTTGCCGCGAGTCGTAGGGCTTCGAGATGGGGCAAGAGCGGTTGAGCGCCGGAGCACCAAAGTGGTCGTCAGTTCATACTTGTGGTGCTGATGCGACGGAGGCTCGCACTCAACTTCGTTCAATAAAGCTCGAAAGGCAATCTTGGCCAACTCGTGTTGGGACATCTGGACCGTCGTAAGGGGCGGGATTGTGAACTCGGCCAGATGGATATCGTCGAACCCGACTACAGAAAGGTCATCCGGTATCTTTATATTATGGTCGTATGCTTCCCGCATGACTCCAATGGCGGTCATGTCGTTCGAGCACAGCACTGCGGTTGGCGGGTTACTCAACCCATTGAGTTCCAGAAGCGCTCGCATCCCGCCCTCCATCCGGTGATCTCCAACCACGATCAAATCAGGAGAAAGCCCGATTTCCGTCATGGATGTCTTGAAAGCGTCGCGCCTCGCCAGGGCCGACTTCAAATGCAAAGGGCCAGTCACAAACGCGATCCGCGTGTGGCGGAATGCCGCCAGGTGTTGTACAGCCTGACGGATTCCATCTTGATAGTGAATCCGGATATTGGCGATTCCCGGGACATCAGGTCCGACATCGACGAATACCAGCGGAACCTTACGGAATCGGAGGTGTTCGATTAGCGCTTCTTCCATGCCGAAGGTCAGGATCGCCACACCGTCCACTCGGCGTTCGATCATGCGGCGGACCGACGATTCCATCCGCTTTGGGTCGTGTACAGTCGAAGTAAGCAAGATCTCGTAGTTGTTTTCGACCGCGAGATTCTCGAAGGTCTGCACGATCTCGGGGAAAAATGGATTAGTGATTTCAGAGACGATCAGGCCAAAAATGCGACTTCGTCCCAATACCAGGGCACGGGCCTGAGTGTTGGGATAGTACCCCAGTTCGTCTACTACCTTCCACACTCGCTTGGCCAGTTGAGGGTCGACCGTGGGTATACGATTAATTGCTCGAGATACGGTAGCGGTAGAAACCTTCGCTCTCCGCGCTATTTCACGGATATCCATGGAGGCAAGAAAACCGGTGCGACCGGCATCTTACCATAGCGCCGCATCTCCTTCGGGGGCTAGGCTTGAGTCACAGAAAACGCTTTCCTCCCCTATGCCAAGGCGCACTTCTGGGGACGCCTTGCCACTAGCTACTTCCGCCCTTCGGGGGCGTGCGAGGCCCCTCTTCTTGCGCGGATCCACAGTCTCCTCCAAGGTATGTTCCTCCCAGGTTCGCGCAAGTCATCTGGTCAAGCTGTTCACATATGGGCTGCCCTCCGTTGGGATTCGGTAGCATACATGCGCCGAACGACGCACCCGCGGCTCGCGAGTTCGCTAGCTTTTCTTCGATCGTTTTGAACCAAACTTCAACCATTTTTCTCACCTGTCAACATGAAGCTCAAACTACAGGCTCTTCTCTTCTCAGTTTCCACTTACTTTCTTGGCGACGAAAATGTATAGGTTATGCCGGTACTGGTGGTCGACCAGTTTTTCCTGAGGTTCGGGGCGTTCTCCATGTAGTCGTCGCGGTATTGACAGTTCCAAACGAAGTTTTTGAAAAGGGGAATGCTGAGATCCGCATTTCCCCGTACCTGCCAGGCCTTTTGCTGATTGAAGGCCGGCAGATAGGCCCCAGTCTCAGCAAAGATAAGCTCGCCTCCCTTCAAGTGAGCCAGCACAATTGTGTAAATCTCGGTGATATCGGCGGCTGCAAAACCCAGGCTTTTTGTGCTTCCGTAAAAATGTTCTCCGATGAAGAGCAGGTCCCCCGTCAGCTCCAAAGAGTGTTTGCCGCCGCTGATCCTTCCTCCGAGCCCACCACCGTAGGTCTGCTCAAGATAAAGTGTGAAGGAGCTGTTGTGGTAAGCGCTGCTAAAGACGTTGGCGTATAAATGTTGCGACGCCTTCGCCTCGTGGTTGAGTTTGCCGTCGTACTCATGGGCGCGAATGGGAGCACTTCCAACCTGGGTTACCAGCAAGCTGCTCGCACCCAATTCCAGCTCCGTGGATTGCTGATGCCAATCTTGTCTTGCGGGATGCGCCGTTCGTTTGATCTCAAGTGATCCTCCCAACGTCTGCTGGCCCTGCGTTCCGGTAACCAGACTGGCTGTTGGAGCAAGCACTCCTCTCCATGTTGTCCGGTCCTGTACTGACGCTGCCGATGGATTCGAAATCGAGGCCACGTCCTCCCGCGCGATCGTCATATCGCTGCCCGCGCTGACGATCACCAGGTTGTGCTCAACCACCTTGATCAGGGCGCAGTCAAACTCCGTCGTCACCTTACTTTTGCCGGCGGGCTTTGCGGCCTGGAGCATCACCTCATGATTCAGCTGTAACTCTTTAATCTCCTCCCAGGGGATGCTTAAGTTCGAACCCGAATCAAGCGCGAACGAAATACCGTCGCCCGTAGCGCCCTGAAACGCGCCGAAAAGCGGATGACCGCTTTTCGGAACAACAACATCGAAGGCCGTCGCTGCCGCATGTTGATCCGAGGCGGATAAGCAACTTCCGGCCAACAGAGCACACAGCAAGAACATAACGCAGATCTTCGGGTGCACCATACTGACGATTGCCCCTTCTTATCGAGATCCGCCTGAAACCACACGGCCCTCCGAGCCTGGGCTATGTTTGACTCGAGCGACCACACTTGCCAAGTACAGAAGCAATCAGATATCACCGCTCGGTTTTGTGTTGCACTCTAGTCCTCGCTAAACACACACATTCTTAGTCGGACATGCGGGCTCCTCCGCACATCTGACAGCTTATAGAGATAGACACAAAGCCACTCCGACTTTGCCTTTGCACTGAAACTGACCTGACCGCAAACGGAGACCCCGACGCGTGTCTAACCTTCCGGGGCACGGCGCAAGCGCCCGACCAATGTCAACTCAGTACGACGGTGAATACCACATGGCACTGAGCGATTTAAAAGTCCAATTTGATGACCATGAGACCGGCGAAACCGTAGAGCGAATTTCCGTTCTGCTTGTGGATGACCATGCTCTCGTGCGACGCGGGCTGCGGCGTCTTCTGGAAGACAATCCAAATATTTATGTCGTAGGGGAGGCAAGTGATGGAAGGGCCGCAGTCAGGATGGCCCACGAACTAAAGCCCCAAATCGTAATCATGGACTGCGCTCTACCTTCATTGAGCGGACTGATGGCAACAAAGGCAATCAGCGAAACCCTGCCCCGTACGCACGTGCTGATGCTGAGCATGTATGCTGACAGTACGTGGGTCCACAAGGCGCTTGAGTTCGGTGCACGAGGCTATATCGTAAAGAATGCGGTGCATCTGGACTTGGCACTTGTCGTGCTGCGCGTCGCCTCCGGAGAAATCGTGCTCGATCCTCAACTCTCCCGCCGCGAATGCTTGAAAGGTGAGCGTTCTCACGGGCTGACCATTCGCGAATTGCAGGTGCTGAAACACATAGTTGCGGGAAGATCAAATAAAGAAATCGCGAGCCATCTCAACATCAGCGTCAACACGGTCGGGGTTCACCGCTCCAATATCATGCAGGTGCTCAACATCCATAACGCTGCCGAACTCGCTGCCTACGCTGTCCGTAATGGCTTGATGAATATCCTCTAAGCCGCCTCTGTTCCGTTTTCGTAACAAAACTACTTTTCCTTCGTCATTCGTCTCACTGACACTTATGATCCCGTGCGCAGATGATGTACTCGGGTGTGCTTCACTCCTAAATAGATTGTTGCAAAAGAATCGCGGGACTAGTGTGAGCAAGCGCTCTCTCGCTAGTCCGGCAGCGGCACTCACCTCGCGGCATTGGGGCACGGCCGCTGCACGAATGTCATATCGATCTTTTGCCTGCCCCCCGAAACCCGCACCAATAGGGCACTCTGCGCACGACCGTACCGAAAGTCTACTCTAGTCGAGTATCGACAGTGCTGGATCAGCCATCGAGTTTAGTCGATCGTATTACGGCCTTCAGTAATCTCGGCACTCTGCAAATCATCTTTTTTTTCGGCTTTGGCAAGCTAGTCTATACATAGAACCAGTCACAGTGTAACGCTATCCGAAACAAATTAGTGGTCGCTGAGCAACGTTGCAAATTTCACAACGGGTGCGTGTCACTACTAGTGTCAATTAACTACTCACCGATGAAATCAAACGACTTGTGCTGGAAGCAGCATAGGTGTCCGAGTCATCTGCGGTGGCAAAGGCAGGTTCTATCGGAGGAAACGGTGCGATTATCTTCGTTGCTGGAAGGGGAACAAAGGAGAGAGAAGAGACTTCGTCGGTCAGCGAGTGTTAGTGCAGATGTACCAAACAACCAAATCTGTACCAAATGGACTGAGAAGAGTGTGGCCGACTTGGGCTCACAAACGCTTACGCTTGCGAAGCTGCGGCGGTGTTCCGGGAGATGGCCATAACAGCATCTTCCTTTTACCACTTGCGTGATGGACCGGGCATGTGGTCGACCGATGCGGTACTAACGTGACACCGTGAGAGGCGGACAAAGAGGAAAGCAGAATGGATGCTGAAGCTATTAGAACCAAGGTCAAGCAGTCAATCAATCGCGTAACTGGCATCGAAGCCGCGACCATTTCCGATACCGCATCCTACGACGCCGATCTCGGTCTGGATTCGCTCTCGATTCTTGAGATTGTTGTTGACGTGGAGACTCAATTCAAGTTCCAGGCGTCGGATGAGGAATTGTCCTCGATTCGTACCGTTGCGGACGCAGTGAGTCTGGTTGAGAAGAGGCTGAGTGCGGAGGTCGGATGACGAACTCTTCCGCAGTAGCGGTTACCGGACTAGGTGTGGTGACGTCGATCGGTACGGGGCGGCAGAAATTCTGGGACGCCGTCCTGGATGGGCGCTGCGGCTTCGGCCCTGTGAAGAGTTTCGATACCGGTGATTACAGAGTGCACGTCGGGGCGGAGATATCCGACTTCTGCGCCGACGACTACGTTCTGGAGCTGCAGTCGGCATCGATCGGACGGACCTCTCAACTGGCGATCGCGGCTTCACGCCTGGCGTTGCAAGATGGCTTCCTCGATCTGTCCTCGGTCGATCGAAGTCGGGTCGGAGTTTACGTGGGGACTACTTCCGGGGAGCCCCACTGCATCGAGCGTTTTGACGAACGATACGTTCAGGGGCGGATGGACGAGGTGGGCGCAGAATTTCTGAACGGGTACCCCTGTCATGTGGTTCCGTTTCACATCGCCCACGAATTGGATCTTGCCGGAGAAGCGATGATGATTCCTACCGCCTGCGCCGCCGGCAATTATGCGATTGCCCATGCCTGCGACCTGCTCGGCCATGGGAAAGCCGACTATATGCTTGCCGGAGGAGCCGATTCTTTCTCGCGGATCACCTATACCGGGTTTGCGCGCCTGGGAGCGATCGCGCCGGAACTCTGCCAGCCTTTTGATCGTAATCGTAAGGGCATGATTCCGGGCGAAGGTGCAGCCATCCTGCTGTTAGAACCCACTACACAAGCGGTCGCGCGTGGCGCCCGTATTTATTGCGAGATTGCCGGCTACGGACTATCGTGCGATGCACATCACATGACGGCAGCGCATCCGGCAGGCGAGGGCGCGGCGCGAGCCATTAGGCTGGCCCTGCAACGGAGTGGCCTCGAAGCCAGCGATGTCGATTACATCAGCGCCCACGGCACCGGCACGCTTACGAATGACCGGCTGGAGACCATCGCGGTAAAGAAGGCGCTGGGAAGCCATGCGTACAACGTGCCCATCAGTTCGGTCAAATCGATGCTGGGGCATACGATGGGAGCCGCTTCCGCGATTGAGGCAGCAGTCTGTGCGTTGGCGATCGCTTATGGCCGCATCCCGCCAACCATGCACTGGCGAGACAGAGACAGTGAATGCGATCTCGACTACGTCGCCAATACCGCTCGCAATCATGAAGTCAGGGTGGCAATGAATAATGCGTACGCTTTTGGCGGAAATAATTCTTCTTTGATACTCACTACGTGCGCCTGCTCGGCTGCGTGAAGACGCCATGAAGAAAAGAGTCGTGATTACCGGAGTGGGATTGGTTTCTTGTTTGGGAACATCGTCCGCTCTCTTCCATCGCCAATTGTGCGAAGCAACAGATAGTGCAGGTCGAACCGAGGAGCATGACCCGCAGGCCGCGCGCACCCCGTTGCCGGGAAGGATTTCTTGTTTCGAGCCGGAACTCTATCTCAAAGGAAGATCGCTAAGACAGATAGATCGAACCGGGCAACTCTTGGCATCGGCGGCGCGGATGGCGCTTGAGAATAGCGGATGGACGGCGGAGGCATTGACGCGTAACGATGTCGGGCTGGTGCTGGGAACAATGTTTGGCAGTATGCACACGATTTCGGAGTTTGACCGACGGTGCCTGGTCGACGGCCCCGCCTGTGTCAGTCCGATGAACTTTGCCAATACGGTCATTAATTCCGCAGCCAGCCAAACCGCCATTTGGCACAATCTCCGGGGAATGAACTCCACTACGTCTACCGGTGCGACTTCAGGGCTTGTGGCGATCGGTTACGCGGCTGATTTAATTCGATGTGGCTGGCAAACCGCAGTTCTGGCGGGCGGCGCGGATGAATTTTGTTTTGAAGCGTCTTATGGGTTGGAAAGAGCAGGGCTCTCGTGTAAGGCGGGGCCCGAAGAGGAGTGCTTTACTCCTTTTGATTCGCAACGAAGTGGAATCAGGCTGGCAGAGGCCGGCGCTTTGCTGGTTCTGGAAGATGGGGATTCAGCGCTGCATCGCGGGGCTACAGTTCTAGGGGAAATTCGAGGTCACGCGAATGCTTACGACCCTAAATGGAACCGGCCAGGTCACGGTGCCGGTGGGATCATCCGCACGATGGGAGGCGCCTTGAAAGATGCCCGCTTGTCTCCGCGGGAGATTGATTGCATCAGTGCGGGCGCCAACGGAAGTGTTGCTGGCGATCGGAATGAGGGGCTTGCGATCAAGACGGTATTCAATGGGTGCAGCGCTAAGGTACCAATTACTGCGATCAAGTCAGGGATCGGAGAGACTCTGGGTGCGGCGGGAGCACTACAAGCAATTGATTTGCTGGAAACGATGTGTAGTGGCAGGCTTCCTGGAATTGCCGGATTGGACCAGGTTGATGCGGAGTTTGCCGACCTTAACCTCTGTTTTGAGCCGACATGCGTAGATGTTAACTCAGGCCTGATTAGTTCTGTTGGTTTTGATGGTCATGCCTGCTCACTCATAATCTCAAAACCGCAGGCACAAGGGTGAATTCAGATAGCGGGAGGGCCACTTGCTCGAGCTGGATGAATTAACGTCGGTCGAATCGCTTGCGGCTACGCCACAGCTGGTGCCCCGGCTGGGACCGGAGGGGTACGGGCGAGAAGCAGTTACAAAGCGGCGAGAGTGGTTGGAAAGGAAATCGTCAACGAGCCTTTTTCACATCGGGTCCTATTCGACCGCAAGCGAGCAGATGCGCGGCAACATCGAGAATCCGGTGGGAGCAATCCAGGTGCCCGTGGGCATTGCCGGGCCGCTCGCAATTCGGGGCAACCACGCCAACGGTATTTTCTACGTGCCCCTGGCCACCACGGAGGGCGCGCTTGTCCGCTCGTATGAACGAGGAATGGTGACGCTGACGAGAGCTGGCGGAGTTACGACTCGCGTGTACCAGGACGAGAATCGAGTGTCGCCGGTTTTCTTCTTGGATGATGTCGCTTGCGCGCATGAGTTCGCAGATCAGATAACGCGAGATTTCCCCAGCATCCAGAAGGAAGCCGAATTGACGACCACGCATGGTAAGTTGCTGCGCCTGGAGTGCCATCCGGTCGGGCGCGAAGTGATCGTAACCTTTAGCTACTTCACTGCGGATGCGCATGGCATGAACATGATCGTCAAGGCAACGGAGCATGCCTGCCAATGGATTATGCGCAACAGTCGGGCCCACAGGTTCTATCTTTTCAGCGGCCTCAGTTCTGAGAAGCATGCAAGTGGCGCTTTGCTGGGCGGTGGAAAGGGAAAAAAAGTTGTTGCAGGGGCGGTTCTTCCTGCAGCGCTCACGAAAATCTACCTGCACGTCAGTCCGGCGCAACTGGTGGACTTGTGGCACCACACCGTCGTGGGGCATATGCAGGGAAACGCGATAGGGTACAACGCCCACTACGCCAATGGACTCGCCGCTCTATTCCTCGCCTGCGGGCAGGATGTGGCCAACATTGTGAATTGCGCCATTGGAATCACCAACTTCGAATTGCGAGATGATGGCGACGCTTATGTCAGCGTGACCCTTCCTTCGTTGACGGTGGGTACGGTCGGCGGCGGAACGGGGCTTGGTACCAGCCTTGAATGCTTGCAGCTCTTGGGGTCCGCCGGCAAGGGGAACGCGCCCAAACTGGCGGAAATTGCCGCCGCCACGCTGCTCGCGGGCGAGCTTTCCATGGCCGCCGCTATTGCCAGCGGGGAGTTCTCGCGGGCTCACGATAAATACGGACGAAATCGGCCGCCACCCTGATCTCCCCACTCCGGTTTCAGTGCAGAATCCACCCGGACAACAAGCCCTTTGCCAAGAAGGTAGTTCGCATGCTCCCAAATCCCGAGTTAGATACGGTCATCGCAAGCGGATACACTGAAGGCCGTGAGCGATTTGGCGACTTCGGTCTGGATCCACATATTTACGCCCTGCGGATTCATGCCATCGTTGAAAAGCACCTTGGCGTCGACCCTCCGCCCGAGGAGGCGCTCCGGTTCGTCAAAGCCTTGCACTGCCGCGATCTTTATCTTGCGACGGCTTGCGCTCAACACAGCTTCCAGCCGGAAGGAGAACCGGGACAAGCCAGCTTGCTTGAAAACGCCGGCCGGGCCTGGACGATTCTTGAGGCGACTTACAAAGGCTTCATTCGTGATCTCTCCCGGTTTTTTTTCCGCAAGGGATTTGTCGCTCGTGACCTTGCCGATAACATCCTCGCCGATCTGTTCCTGCCGGATCGTTCCGGAAACAGTCGCATCATGTCCTACGACGGAAGAAGTTCCCTGAGCACGTGGTTGCGGGTGGTGATTTCCAATCGGGCTATTAATGCGCAGCGCAGCAGCGGTTCAACCCAGAGCGTGGAACTCTTAACCGACATCCCCGACGAACCGGCCCTGGAGAACATCGATTCCGGACTGCGAGGCCAGCGTTACCACTCGCCTCTCGAAGGCACTCTGAACGCAGTGTGCCGCGGCCTGACATCGCGGGAGCGCCTGATCCTGTTGTGGCGCTATGAGGACGATTTGCAGCTTGGACAAATTGCACAACTGCTGGGTATCCACCAGTCGAATGTGACGCGGCAGTTGGATCGGCTGCAAAGCAAGGTCCGCGATCAGGTCGTGTCCATCCTATCCGCACAGCATGGTTTGAGTCTTGCCGCCATCGAGGAGTGCCTGAATGACATTGTCGAACACCCACAAACTGTAGCCATCCTGACATTTATCAAAAATGAGCAGCCCGGTTATCGCCATCAACCGGGGTCGGCGCCGATACAAACGGGTGATCCCTCCCTGCATACTCCGCCGGCCAAACCACCGGTGTCCGAGAGCGGCGAGATGAAACAGAAGGATGCCCGTACTGCAACGCGACGCCGTCAGGGGTCACGGTGACCGCTTTGTAACCCCAAACCGTCTCCTGTCGTTGGCCAACGCTGAAGTAGGATCCGGCAATCGAGAATTACCTGCATTCCCATTTTGGGAACAATCGTTGAAACTCCAGCGTCATTCAATTGCTTCTAAACTATAAAACCCATTATGCTATCGTGCGGGTGAGTTTAACGAAGTGCGATGGCTAGGACGCCCGAACCTCAGACGTAGTTCCCCTTTACTTGGCAATAGTGAAGTCGCTCGAATGCGCTTTCAGGGCCTGCTTCAGCTGACACTGCGGAAGCCGAAGGGTGGGGATACGAGCTTGCAGGGAGAAACAGGAACTGTCGGGCACGTCAGTGCTGAGGATATCGCCGCGTTTGTGGATCGGACAATTTCTCCGGCACGCAGTAGAAAAGTAGTTAAGCATCTTGCAGACTGCGCGGAGTGCAGAAAAGCAGTAAGCGAGACTGCCATCAGCCAGTCTTTCGTCAACGACCCCCCCGCCTGATCGAGTTCAGCCGCCGTTAACTTCCCTCGGCGTGCAAATACCTCCGTTCGATTTGTCTAACTGCGTAGTTGTGATCTCGTACCGGTGCGTGGGTATTGTGCAGTCCGATTGCCACGCCGATCCACGCGCCGCCAGGAGTTAGTCCCCAGTGTCCAGGCGCTTCCGCGGTCTCCGTCAGGAGCCGTCTGATTCTTACGACTGCATCGTTGTGGGGGCTGGCGTAGGCGGCCTCGTGTGCGCCAATCTACTGGCGCGCGCGGGGCTAACGGTCCTGCTTATTGAACAGCACTTTCTGGTGGGAGGTTATTGCAGCACCTTTCGCAGAAATGGATACACATTCGACGCTGCAACGCACTTCTATCCACTCCTGGGCAACCCGGCCACCATCACCGGCGGCCTGCTGGCTGAATTGGGCCTGAGCACACACTGGGTAAAGATGGATCCCGTAGATTCGTTTCATTTCCCCGACGGTTCACAGTTTACGGTGCCAGCAAACCTAGAATCCTATCTTGGCAAGGTCAAGCGCGAGTTTCCAGCAGAGTCCCAGCAAGTTGACAAATTCTTTTCTTTTGTCAGAAAGGCGTACCTGATCGGGCTTATCCGCTATTTTCGCGACATTCCCACCAACCGCATCGTTCCTTATCAAAGCCTTACTCTTCGAGACGCGCTGAACAGATATTTCCGCAGCGAGAAGCTAAAGTTACTGCTTACAGGGGACATTGGTCATTGGGGGTCACCACCCTCGCGGACTTCGTTTGTTTTTGACTCCATGCTGCGACTTGCCTATTTCTTGGGAAACTACTATCCCCGCGGTGGGTCTCAGGTGTTCGTCGATGAACTGGCGCAGAAGTTCGAAGACATCGGCGGGCACATACTTATGGGTTCCACCGTACGGCGAATCGTCGTCCGCAATAAAGCGGTGTGCGGAGTTGAAGTCGAGATCGGCAGCCTAAGAACCAAGAACCGAAAATTCGTGTCGGCGGGTGCGGTGGTTTCCAATGCCGATCTGCGGCAGACACTCGAATCGATGATTGGTCCTGACCTCGTCAATGCCGACTACTTGATGAGCGTCCGGCATCTTCGTCACACCCATGCATGCTTTCTGGTTCACATCGGGCTGAAAAACATAACTCTGGAGGAATTGCGTAAAGCGGAGGGATACCACTGGAGTTCATGGAACGCAGAAGACGTGTCCACGAGCGCATTCAAAGTATTCTTGCCGACCGCTTTCGACCCACAACTTGCCCCACCTGGCGGTCAAATCGTGATCGTTCAAAAGCTTACCGATATCGATTATGAGTCGATTCAGGATTGGCCGACCCACAAAGCGGCAATTGAACACTACGTGATCGCCGCCCTGGAGAAATGCCTGCCCGGTTTTTCGGCGCATATTGTGGTGAAGCTAAGTGCTTCGGCGCACACCTCGCATCGCTATACGCTGAATCACCACGGCGCCATGCTGGGCTGGGAAATGTCACCCGATCAACTTGGCGAAGGACGCCCAAGCGTGCGCGGTCCGTTTCGAAATCTTTTTTTCACTGGGCATTGGACTCGTCCCGGAGGTGGAATTACTCCCGTGATGATCTCCGCCATACAGGTTGCACGGCTGATTACTGGGAATACGGCGACGCAGACTGAGCCTAACCTAAGGTTCGAAGGTATCGCAGGCACAGCCCAAGAGCCGTCGCCATAGATCCCGACTCATCATCGCCAGGTTCCTCGTGAAGCAGCCATAACTCATCTCGTAGGAACAGTCCGTCAGTGTTATCGCTAGGGTAGGAGTGAGTGTAATCGAATGCTCCGGATAGCTACGCGCAATTCGAACGTCAACGGACTAGCGGGCGCCTTGATAAGGGAGCTGTGGCCTCAAAGCGAGCAGCAGCCTGGCAGTGCTACCGCGCAAGGTAATTGTGGCCAAGATACTTACTCGATAACTTACTTATATATCCCGTCTCTCACAGGCGGCGACGGAATGATTCCTGACTTATCGGACGCCGCATACAGGTTTCAGCACCTCGCCCAGAATAAATGCTCTAAGCTTGTGGTGTTGTCCAGCGCCCTGATTTATGGGACCGGACCAGGCCGGCAGGCATTGGTGAGCGAAGAGGACAGCGTTCCGCGGCAGCGCGCTCACTCAATTAGCCATGCGTGGCAAGCTTTGGAAAACCTTGCGGCTCAGTATTTTGACGGGCACACTGAAGTCACAATCCTTCGCCCCGTAACCGTAGTTCCCTCCGAAGCGTGGCTAAGCAGACTGTTGTGCCGCCGCTTCGTGTTGACCCTCCCCGGACATGACGTGAATCTACAACTGCTTAGCGTGAGTGACCTTGCCCAGGCGATCCGCTGTGTGCTTGCCTGCAATCGACCGGGCATATTCAATGTGTCTCCCGACCGTGTGGTCCCGATGCATTCTGCCATCCGGATTGCCGGAAGCAATCGGCTTTCCATCCCGCGCACCTTGCTGCGCCTGGCTAAGCGGGCGGACACGCTTGATTACTTGCGCTATCCATGGACAGTTTCCAATCGAAAGATCAAACAAGAGCTTGGCTTTTTGCCGGCCAAGACAAGCCTGATGGCCTTGCTCGAGGCGCGCAACTGCACTATCAACCCGGCCACAGCGGAACCTGACTTCGACGAATTTGGCATGGACCGAAGCTACATTCAGTTGTACAGCAAGACTTTGTTCAAATTTCTTTCGGACTACTACTGGCGCACCGAGGAAATAGGGCTCGAAAATGTTCCGAAGAGTGGGCGAGGATTGCTCGTCGGAATGCACCGCGGCTTTATGCCGTGGGACGGGGTGATGGCTTTACACCTTTTGGTGCGAAAAATCGGAAGATATCCCAGGTTTCTGGTTCATCCCGGCTTGCTGAAGTTTCCGTTTCTGGCGAACTTTATGATCAAGTTGGGCGGCGTCATTGCCTGCCAGCAGAGCGCCGAGCGCATCCTCTCCAGCGGCGAACTATTGGGAGTGTTTCCTGAGGGCATCCACGGCGCGTTTACTCGCTATCGCGACGCGTACAGGCTGCAGAGTTTTGGCCGGGATTCCTTCGTCAAAATTGCTCTTCAACACCGTGCTCCGATCGTGCCTTTTGTCACCGTTGGCAGCGCGGAGATCTTTCCGATCCTGGCGAAAATTCGGTCGAAGATGTGGAATCGTTACGCGGACTGGCCCTGTATTCCCGTGACTCCAACTTTCCCTCTCTTGCCCATACCGCTGCCCTCAAAGTGGCACACTCGCTTTCTGCCACCAATACATGTAGAGAGAGCATACCCGCCGGACGCGGCCAACGATCGCTCCGTAGTAAAAGCCATAAGCCGTGAAGTGCAATGGAAGATGCAGCAAGCCATCGATGAGATGCTATCGCGCCGGCGTTCAGTATTTTTTGGATCGCTGTTCGAATCGGAGAACGCCCGTGAAGGTCACTAGCAGCATACGGCGGGCTGTTTATGTCTTTCGTCTGGCGGTTCGCCATCTGCTTGTTCACGCACTGCATGGTTTTCTTGGTCGATGGCCGATTCTGGCCGCAAGGCTTCCGGCACGTAACATTCCGGGCCCGGAGCGGCTGCGGCTTGCAATTGAAGAAATTGGTGGGACATTCATCAAGTTCGGTCAGATGCTCGCCATGCAATCAGACCTGCTCCCTTTGGAGTATTGCAGAATCCTATCCACCTTATTCGACCAAGTGCCGGCGTTTAGCTACGCGGAAGTAGAACAAACATTCCTGGAAGACTTGCAGCAAACTCCCCTTCAGATATTCAGCTCTTTTGACCGGACGCCGATCGCAACCGGGTCCATTGGCCAGGTGCACACTGCAACCCTGGGAAACCAGACTGTAGCGGTGAAAATACGGCGCCCGACGATTTTGAACGATTTTGGCGCCGACATCGCATCGATGAAGATAGCCGTCGGAACGGTGAAGCTGCTTCGGATTAAGTGGCTCTATTGGATCATCGCGCCGACGGAAGAATTCTTATTCTGGACCCAGGAAGAGCTCGATTTTCGGCGCGAGGCCCATTACATGGACGAATTGGGCCGCAACGCCAAAGACAACCGATTCGAGAAGGTCCCGAGAGTCTTTTGGAGTTGCACCACCGCCCGCATTCTCACGGCCGAATTTCTGGATGGAATCACACTCTCGGAGTACCTGCGAACGGAAGACCCTACTTCTCTCCAGCTCGGCCCGGAGTTCGACGCTAACGTGTTTGCCAGCAGACTTATCGACAACTTCCTGGGCGACGCCTTCCGTCACGGCATGTTTCACGCCGACCTGCATCCTGGAAACTTGATGATCCTGAAGGACAATGTGGTTGGCTATGTGGACTTCGGCATATCAGGAGTTCTTAGCCGCTACTCGCGGCGTCACTTGATCGCGATGACCCTTGCCTATGCGCGTGGCGACCTGGATGCAATGTGCGAGTCCTTTTTCCGCATCTCGACTTTCTCCGGCGACGCCAATCCGCGCGGTTTTCGCACGGGAGTCCAAAGCGCCGCCGATGGATGGTACGGAGATCGCGCCGACGAGCGGCGCCTGCGCAAGAGCATCACGTCGATCATGCTGGATCTGCTGCTCATTTCCAAAGACAACGGAGTCTGGCCGCAAAGGGACGTGATTAAGTACATCCGTTCGGCGATAGCCTTGGACGGCCTGATCAAGAATTTCAGTCCAGACGTGGATGTGGGCCGTCATCTCGAGCAAGCTTGCGAGCGGCACATCAGGTGGGATTCGTTCAGAATGCTAACCTCCTCCAATTTATGGATTGGTTTGTTGGGAGGACTGACGGGCCTTATGCGCGACGGATTTCTTCGCGCTCTTGTGGCCTTGGGCCGCCCGGAGAAGAGTAGCTCTGCTCCCCAGCCGCACTTCCGCGCGAGAAGCAATTTATCTAGAACGATAAACATAGTTCTGCAGTTTGGCTGGACTATGTTCTGTCTTACTTTACCTGCAACATTCGGCCGCAAGAGCTTCCACGAATATATATTGCATTGGTCAAGCCTGTTACTGGCATTCGCGATGTCGATCATCGTGTGGCAGGCGCTAAGACATGTTCGGGGCACCTAGACCGCATACCTGATGGAGGTTTATACCCAACGTCACGAGCTAGTAAGAGCGCCAGCTATGAACGATCGAATCAGGAAGTACGCACAAGTTATTCATGCTACCAGCCGTCGGGGTCTCCACTCATGGCCGGCTCCAGGTCGGCACGATCGTGACTCGATCGAAGAACGTGCCGTCAAAGTGCGCAAATGGCTGCAACACTCCGGTCCCGTGTACTCTACTTTCGCACTGTATCTCTCCTCGAGAATTGATCTGCTGCCGGCTGCGTATTGTCGAGAGCTGGAGCTTATCCCCGACGTCGCTCTCGCACTATCGCCTTCCAGAGTCGAGCAGATCATGAGCGGAGAACTGGGCGCGAGCTTTCACAGGTTATTTAAAGAATTTGCTTTCATTCCCTTCAAGTCTAACTTGATTGGTCAGACGCATCGAGCAACGCTGGCCAACGGTGACAGCGTTGCGGTTTTCGTTGTGCGCCCGGAGTATAGCGATGCGAATCGTGCCCCTCAAATTACCGAAGAACTTGGCCGCACCGGGGTTCGCGATCTCTGTCCCGATTGTTGCAAAGACGAAGTGATTGCGGATTTCCTGGAGGCGTTGCGACGCTCGACGGACTGGCGCTTAAGGAGCCAAACCCTGGCGTCGATAGCTTCAGGCGCAGAGTCGGCCGGTGCCGGCTGGTCCCGCAAATTCTATGCGGAACTTTCGGGAGTACGGGTACTTACATTGTCGTACTGCGAAGACAAGTATCTGGAAGCGTCGCTATCTGCCGGTCTGCACGATCGGCAGGTTATGGCGCGTGCAGTTTGTCGACAATGGCTGTGGGAGTCCCTTAACGGCCGGTTTTGTCCCATAGACCCACGCGCCGGAAACATGACATTGATCGAGCCGCAGGCGATCAGATTTGATGGCAATGAGTTTAGCGAACTGCCGCGGCGTACGAAAGACAATCTGCGATTGTATTTAATGGCAACGTTAGAAGACGATCCCGATTGTGCCGCTCGCTATTTGCTGCAAGAGATGATCCCGCCAAAGCGCGGTGTGAACAATCCAGGTGAGTTCCGCAGCCGATTCAGGCAGGCGGCCTATTTTGGCGCGCTTGAACCAATTTTGGGGACAGACACGAATGCGCTGGCGCAACTCATCTTTCAACACTGGAAGACAGCTCTCGATTTTGGATACACGCCGGCACCTTATCTGCTCTGCTTCTATCGTGGACTGTTTTCCATTGCCAGGGTTGCCAGGAAACTTGCTCCGACGGAGGATCCGTTGCGAGACGGGTTGGAAGAATTGGACGCCACCATGACTCTTGGCCAGTTCAAGGACCTTGCGGCGGTCAGCTATTGGTTCCAGAATTCGGACAAGTATGCCATGGCGATGATCAATTATCCGCGCGCATTGGATGAAGCGCTTAACCGGGCCTCCCGGCCTAACCTCGATGATTGGTCGGAGCCCACATCTGAACGTTCCTCTCGGAAGCGGCGTTCCCCTTTGGCTCGCATTGCGCTTATGGCCGCCGTAACTACCTTTATTCTCCACGGAGATGTTAATACATGGTCGGAGAAAAGCATAGTTATTGTCCTATTGATTGCGGGCTTGCTCACCCTTGGGGTGGGGGAGGACTGATTTAGTTGAAAGAATAAGGTGCAGGCAGCTTCAGGAGGGAATGTGCCAGCGAACGAACATCTTCCATCAAAGGAATCGATTCTGTTAACAAAAAATCGGTCTTTCTCCATGCCGGTTATAAACGGGAAGGACGTGCCGGCTCTTGGCCAGATCGACCTGGCCCCTGGGATTGAAGCTGCTTTCCCCCGCGAGTTTCGAGAGGGCTGCCGGGTTGTGCATTGTGTGGAGGGCGAGATCCCAAAGTTTGTCCGCGGGACGTATTACCTCAACGGTCCCGCTCGGTTCGGTATCGGTGACCTTTCGTATAAGCATTGGTTGGACGGAGATGGCATGGTGTGCGCATTACGTTTCGCAAATGAGGAAATGCGGCTTACGCGCAGCTACGTTCGCAGTAGAAAACATGAAGATGAGAAACAAGCCGGGCGTCCGTTATTCCGGACCTTCGGGACAGCGTTTTCCGGCAGTCAACTGAATCGAGTACGCAACGGTACGGAGTCTCCAGTGAATGTGAGCGTCTACCGATTCGGAAATCGGTTGCTGGCATTCGGTGAGCAAGGATTGCCTTGGGCATTGGATCCTAAGACGCTGGAAACCCAAGGGCAATTTACCTTCAACGGGCGCCTCAATGAAGCCAGTCCTTTTGCAGCCCATCCCAAATTTGATGCCGATACGCAAGAGATGTTTAATTTTGGCATTTTCTTCTCGGAACATGCACCCCGGCTCTACCTGTATTGTTTCGCTGCAGAAGGATTGCGGTATCGCGTGGCAGTGCCTTTGCCGTATACGTGTTCGGTGCACGACTTTTCCTTGAGTAAGCGTTATGCAATCTTCTATCTAAGTCCATACATCTTCAATACCCAGGGTCTTCTTTACCGCGGGCAAACTGTGCTGGAATCGCTGCAATGGATGCCCGAGCGTGGTGCCTTATTAGTAGTACTCGATCGGAGCAGCGGGAAAATGGTCGCCTCAATCCGAGCGGGTCAACGGTACTGTCTGCATCTGATGAACTCGTTCGAGAGCGGCGATATTTTGACGGTTGACTTGTTGGAATTTGACGCGCCAATTTACGGCGAGTACCAGCCTGTCCCAGACATGTTTCAGAGCGTATCCCAAGGTGGTCCGGTACGGTACGCGATCGATCTACGAAATCAGGAACTAATAGGTCGCAGTGTGATCGATTGTTCTTATTCTCCGGACTTCCCGGCCATCGATTCCAGGCGAGCTATGCAGCCTTATGAAGACTTTTGGATGCTCGGTATCTCGTCCTCGGGAAAGTCAGGTCGTAAATTCTTCGATCAGTTAGTGCATGGCAATTGGAGTGGCGCAAGTTACGATATCTACCAGGCTCCGCACAAACATTACTTGAGCGGAGAGCCGGTTCTGATCGGCGCTTCCGGCTCGGACGAAGCGGTTGTGCTATGCCAGGAAGTCGATGTTACCGAGCGAACCAGCTACTTCCTGCTCTTCGATGCGAAAGCTGTCAAGCGAGGTCCGATCGCGCGGATTGCCGCGGGGCAATTGCTTTACTGTGGATTTCATGCGGTGTTCTACCCGCGGTACTAAGTGCTACTCGTATTACGAGGATAAGTCGAAGGTCTTGCCGTTCGACTTGCAACAGACTGAGAAATCAGACTGAGAAATCATTCAATCTGCGCGTTCAGGCTAGTTTCATCTCGGCGAGCAATTTGCGATAGCGCGGGTGGGAGCGAAAGGGATCGAAATACGGCTCGGCATTTATGCGTGTGAGGTAAGGATCGCGTTCGGCCAAAGCAGCCTCGAGAAACTCGAACATTTTGTCCGCTTGCCCGATAGCGGCATAATAGACGCCAAAGCATGCCGGCGAGACGAAGTGGTTTACGCTCCGCTCCTTCGCTTCAACCATCAGCTTTTCTGCGTGACTTGAATTGCCCAGCCGCGCATACGAAGCCGCCAGGAATCCGGTCGCTAGACTAAAAGAAGGCGAGAGCCGCAGGGCCACCTCCAGACTGGCGATCGACTGCTGCAGGCACTCCTTTTGCGATAAAGCCATACCCATCGCGAAGTGTACGAGCCAGTAGTCGGCAGACAGGTACAGCGCTCTCGTGGCATGTTCGATCGCGCGGTCATACCGGCGCTCGCAATAAGGGGTGAAAGCGAGGCCGAAGTGGACCATCATGGCGAGCGGATCAGTTTCAAGCGCCCGCTGGAACTGCGTCGCCGCCTCTGGGAAGCGCCGCAGCGGCGTCAGGAAATAGAGTCCATAGCGCACCCGAACCAGCGGAGGAACAGGGTCGATTGCCATCGCCGCTTGAAAATGACGGTCGGCCAACTCCCAATCGTATTCCACCGATCCGGCGACCAGTCCAAGCACGCTATAGGCTTCGCTCAACGTGGGATCGAGGTCCAGCGCTTTCTGTGCACACGACTTGGCCAGCGGCGCCATCTCTTTCATCCGCTTGATACTGAGAGCCCCGAGACCGTAGTAAAAGACCGCCAACCCCGCATAGGCGGGAGCATAACCCGGATCGTGCGCCAGCGCCTCCTCGAATGACTCCTTCGCTTTGGCGAGACTTTCCGGGTTATAGCGCTGGTAGAAGTAAAGTCCTTTCAGGTAACACTGGAAAGCTTCGATGTTCCGGGCGGGGCGTTGTGGGCCGGCGAACTTGACCTTCAGAGCGCTGGTGATAGCTTGTGCGATGTCATCTTGGATGGCGAAGACATCGGTCATCTCGCGGTCGTACCGCTCCGACCAGAGGTGTGATTGGTCGGCGACTTTAATAAGCTGAGCCGTGACTCGGATTCGGTTGCCCGCCCTGCGAACGCTGCCTTCGAGAATAGTTCCCACGCCGAGCTTCTGACCGATGGTACGCAAGTCTTGATCTTTGCCGCGGAAGGCGAACGCCGAGGTGCGAGCGATCACCTTCAACTCCGGCACCCGGGTCAGTACGTTGATAATCTCTTCCGCCAGGCCGTCGCTGAAGTACTCGTTTTCCTTGTCAGCGCTCAAGTTCGCGAAGGGGAGCACAGCGATCGATGGCGCCTCTTGCTTTGTTTGGCCCGATGAGGCTGCATCCGCCAGCGCCTGCTTGACCTCCGCCATGCTCTGAAAGCGCTGGTTGGGGTCTTTGCGCAGGCAGCGGGCCACGAGCTGATCGAGCGCCAAGGGAATCGCCGCATTGAGATCTCGTAACGGCCGGGCTTCCTGGTGCAGGATCGCTACGAGAGTCGAAATCCAAGATTCGCCCGAGAAGGCGCGCTGGCCACAGAGCATCTCGTACAAAACCAAACCGAAAGAGAAAATGTCGGAGCGCGCATCGAGATCTCGTCCTTCCGCCTGCTCCGGGGACATGTATGCAGCGGTCCCCACAATCGCTCCCGAGAGCGTTCGCAGGGTTGCGGTCTCGGCCTCGGAGGCGGGCACCCCTGGCTCCTTCAATTTCGCCAGGCCAAAATCCAAAAGCTTTGCGCGGCCATCCTCAGTGATGACGATGTTGGCTGGCTTCAAATCGCGGTGCACAATTCCGGCAGAGTGGGCGGCAGCCAGCGCATCGGCGATTTCGGCGGCATACTTCAGCGCATCTTTCAAGGGCAAGCCACCGCCACGAATGGTTTGGTCCAGCGGTGTACCCGCGATGTATTCCATCGCAATGTAGCAAATGCCCTGCTCTTCCGCGATGTCGTGGATGGTAACGATGTTGGGATGATTCAGCCGGGAAGCAGCCTGGGCTTCCAGCAGCAACCGCGCTCTCCGATCCGCGTCGGCGACGTTCTCCGCGGGGAGAATTTTCAAGGCAACCACACGTTGAAGACGGGTGTCGCGCGCTTTGTAGACCTCGCCCATTCCGCCCTTGCCCAGAAGGGAGAGGATTTCGAACGGGCCGAAGCGAACCCCTGCGGCGAAGGTCATAACCGTTAACTGATTCTAAGCGAGCGCTCCAGTCAAGGGCTAAGTCGTGGAGATTTGCCAACCTGATCGGAGCGGCACAACTGAGTATAACGGGCGGGGCGCAGTTTGGGACTACGTGGCCGGCGGATACTAGATAACGCGAGGGCTTTCGACAGCCCTCGCGGGTGAAATACCTATGTCCTGTCAGAGTCCCTGACCAAAGCGATGAATTCGGAGAGGGTCAACCTTTTCCCACGATCTGTTTCTGGGCACTCCAGGCCGAGCCATCGAATACGGAACACCATATCGAGCTATCGCCGCTTATCCCCCGCCATACTGCGTAAAGAGACGTGCCGAAGCCGCCAAGCCCAGCACCAACGCTGCTGTCGACTGCCGGTCCTTGTTTTTGCGCACTCCAGGTTTTTCCGTCGAAGCTCGAATAAGAAAGGTTCTGGTCCTTAAACTTGCTTTTCCAAATTGCAAAAAGATGGTTATCGAACGTGGCCAGAGACGGCCCTTCATTGGCGACAACTCCCGGTACCTGCGTCTGCGCGGTCCAGTTGGTGCCGTTGAAGCGCGAGTACCAAACGCTAGGGTCGCCGTAGGTGCCTTTCCACGAAGCATAAAGGAGGTTATTGAGAACAGCCAGGGCGGGTGCGGCGCTGGTAGCGGCGCCGCGGATTTGTTGCTGAGCCTTCCAGTTTGAGCCGTCGAAGCGGGTCCAGAAGATTCGCTGATCGCTTTCGGGGCTCTTGCACACCATGTACAGAGCGTCCGCCAACACGGCGAGCCGCGGTCCAGTACTGCTGCCCATGCCTTTCACCTGCTGCTTAGGAGTCCAGTTTGCCCCATCAAAGGCGGTGTAGTAGATACCGGAGTCGTCGCTTCCGCCCTGCCAGGCCATATAGAGCTTGCCTCCGAACGCGGCCAGCGACACCCCGGCACTGGTTTCCGCTCCCGGAACCTGCTGCGGAGGCGCCCAGGTGGCGTTGTCAAAGCTGCTCCAGAAAACCTGCTCTTCCTGTTTCCAAGCGATGTACAGATGGTTGTTGAATTCCGTGACTGCTACGGGGACACCGCCTTGCAGTGCAAGCATCAACGCCGTACCGTCAAGGCTGCCGAAACCGGTGCAGGCGTCCCAGCCCGGCCGTGAAATGTATCCCGGAGCTCCGTTGGTGGCGTTGCTTTGGCCGTCGGCGATATCGCGATATACGTCGCTAGCGGCCAGGGCGTAGAGATCCTGGTTCAGGTAACCAGCAGGCTTGCCGAGATTCGCATTCAACCTCGCAATCAAGCCCGCGTATAACGGAGCCACGGCGCTGGTGCCTCCCACGGGGCCACCTAACGCGCCATTCAGGAAGAGCATGTAGCCACTGTCTGGATCCGCATTCCCGGCAACATCGGGAACGCCGCGGCCCACATGTCCGCCGGGATTGGCAGAATGCGGGACTTTGGCCCAATTCTGCCAGGACGGTGGTGGAAAGATAGCGCTGATGCCGCCTCCGGTGGCGCCGTTGCCGTTCCAGGTTGCTTCGGCGAATGAAGCTCCGGAAATGTTCTTAATCGACGTACCGCCGCAAGTGGTGACCCAAGGATCGGAGGCAGGGTACAGAACCAGAGCCTTACCCACCGCTAACCCACAACTCGAGCCGTTGTCGCCCGAAGCCACGAGAACGGTGATCCCTAATAGAGCAGCCTCCTGGAAGGTGGCGCTCACCGCATCGACAGCTGCTTGAGTCCAAGTCAGTCCGCCGATAGTCTCGTTCTCCGGCCAGCCCCAACTTATGGAAAGCACAGATGGCTTGTTCTTGGTGTCATGGACTGCGGTGGTCACGGCGTCTACCCAACCTTGCTCCGTCCAAGGAGTGAAGTAGACAGCGATCTGCGCGTTTGGCGCGATCATGCCTGCAACATCGATATCCAGTACGACCTCAAGGTCATCCTGCCCCCCCGGAGCGTTCGTGGCGCCGTCGATC
The DNA here is from genome assembly GCA_050012155.1 of Candidatus Sulfotelmatobacter sp. GTDB lineage: Bacteria > Acidobacteriota > Terriglobia > Terriglobales > Acidobacteriaceae > Sulfotelmatobacter. Next base: position 63,770 of record JBEKHS010000011.1, read on the forward strand.
CCTACGACGGTGATTGCGGGGCTGGAAAGTTTGTACTGCTGGAAAAATGCGTCGATATCGCTTTGTTTGAAACCGCCGCCGAATTCCAGAATGCCGATGGTTTGGCCGCTTAAAGCCGGAGAAGCAGCGGGAAAGTCATAGAGAAGGCCCACTTGTTGCGGGGTGAGCGGTGTGTTCGCCGCGGCGGCGCCCAGCACATGGAACGGCTCCGCCATCTTTCGGTTGTCGAGTCCGAACACACCCGCTACCACACCGTTGAGGTCGACAGGCAGTTGCACGTGTCCTTCGCGGCCGCGGTAAACCCCGTGAGGCGATTCGTAGTTGCCCAAATCCACGCCGAAGGCGCGGTTCATCTGCGCGACGTTGCCGGAGACTACGACGGTGCGCCGGGGAATGCTAACCTCCACAATCTGGAGTCCGTTCTTGCGGGCGAATTGACTGATGCGCTCGATGTCCGCGGGGTCAGCGCCATAACGTGCGGCGAATTCTTCGCGCGAAAGCGCGGCACCGCTCCGCGCCAGAGACGCTCCCGTTTGCTGGGCGTTGAAGAGCGGCGGCGCATCGGCGCGGCGGCGCAACCGGATACTTACCAAAAAGGTTTCTTGTGGGTTAGCCGGTCCGGTGCGGCGGGAGCCGCGTACAGCGCGCCTCTCTGTTTTGCTCAACGGCTTATAGTTGGCTGGCGTCGCAGGCATGTTCCGCTCCTTGGGGTCCAGATTTCAGTTTCGTTGACGCAGCGGAAGGCTGCATTTCTCAGCGGGCGATTGAAATTGCATCCGAATCCGGCTTATGCAAGATTGGCGTGGCTCGATGCCGACCATAATTGCGAGCTGGGCCGAGTGCTTGCTCTGCCGGGCACGGATATTCTGTAACGCTTTCAGGTAGAACCAGCATCGTGAGACGCCTGGTTCCCTTCACAGGATTTATATACAGTTGAGCGCGGCGCATTTGCACTGGAGGCTCGCCCGGGCCAAGTCTTGCTCATCGTTGACCGCAGCTATGCGCATGTGGCGGAAGCAGGCCGCGAATCCTTCACGGCCGCAGTCATCCTGTCGGCAGTGCGTTGGGCGAGGGCCATGATGGTCACCATCGGGTTGGCTCCCAAGGCCGTAGGGCATGCACTGGCGTCACCGATCCATACGCCTTTTACGTCATAGAGTTCGCCGCTTGTGTTGGCGACGCTGATCGCAGGGTCCTTGCCCATCCGGCAGGTGCAGAGTTGATGGGCGCTGATCATGGGCTGCGCGCCGTTCAGGATGGGCAGGCCGGTTACGGATTGAATGAAGCCCTCGAGGTTCTCGCCGCGTTTCCACGAAACGTGCCCGTGCGCCAGACTGATGATGATCTCCTGCGCCCCCGCCGCATGGTGGATACGGATCGCTTCAGATGCAGCTCGCCGAAAGTTCTTCTGGTCAGTTTCATTGTCCAGCGAGTACGTGGGCACGGCGTTACCGCTTCCATCGATCGTGACCTGCCCATAGCCTCGATCACGGAGAAACCAGATGAAAGTGCTGATGAACGGAACCTTCGTCATCAATTCCTTATGTTGGCGTCCCGACGCCCAGGGAATGACCGATGCCACGAAGCCAGGTCCGAAGGCTGGAATCTCCATGTAAAAACCAAAACCTTCACCCATGTTGACGAACTGCTCGCAGTTCGTGGTCATCGGCGATCCCCACCACCCTTTTTGTTTCTCCGGGTAAACGCCGTAGACTGCGCCGCCTGGCTGCAGGCGAAGATACTTCCCCACGGCCGCTCCGCCGATGCCGGTTCGCAGCAGCAAAGCCGGCGACTCCAGCGATCCACAGGCCACCACCACTTGCGGCGCATTCACGGTTACCTTAGCCGTCTTCCCTTCGTTAGAATAGGTAGCCTCAACTCCAGCCGCACGACCATTCTCGATCAAAATGCGATTGGCGCGGCAGTGAACCACAAACTGCGCTCCGTTGCGGAAAGCATCCAGCAAGAAGGTTCGCCTTGCCGTTTGCTTGCCTCCAGTTTGGTCGCCGAAGCCCGTGTATCCGGCCATGAGCGGGTTAAACAGGTTCGGATCCCAATTGATGTGAGTTTGTTTGTGAAGGTAGTTGAGCTTCTCGCATCCTTCTTTCATCCGCAGATTCTGCGCGTTGTAGTATGACGTTTCCGTGGAGGACATAATGCGGCGTTCCACATCATCCAGGTAGCAGTCAAATTCCTTCTGATCCAAACCCTCCAGTCCGTACTGCTGAGCCCAGTCCTCGCGCACCAACGTGGGGGTCCGAACGCAGTTCATCCAGTTGATCTCGGTGCCTCCGCCCAGCGATCCCCCAGCCAGAAGGGCGACGGTGCCATTAGCCGTGGGTGTCGCGCCGCCGCGATACCACAAGTGCCTGTATCCCCAGAGCTCTAACTGGTGGAAGTCGGCCGAGTTATAATGCCCGCCCGCCTCGAGGATGACGACGCGCTGCCCGCGGGCAGATAGCCTGGCGGCAATGGCTGCGCCACCTGCGCCAGATCCGACGATGCAAACGTCGGCATCCATTGTCAGGTTGTCGCCCTGCGGGGTCACAGTGCGAATCTGTTTTGGTTTCGGGTGCGGGATACTCACTGGCCCCGGGTATCCCATCGCTTCCCAGTTCGGATTCTGTCCCAGAGGAGATCCATACGTGACCCCGGTCGAATTTTCTCCCGGCTCTTCAGGAAGACCGTAGGTGAGCACTAAGGTCTGCTTTTGAAAATATGTAATCAGACCCTCTAACTGCGGAGAAGAACTGGAAAGCTTCGCCAGCATCTCTTCGCGTTCTTGCTGGGACGCTTTGGAGAAGCCTCGTGTGCCCAAATCGTCTAACAGGCCGATCAACGCATTGCGCAAAGGCTCGGGCACGTCGTTGAATAATGACTTTGCGATGGCATGATCGGAACCGATGTCCGACGCCGTGCGGGCCCAGAAGCCGAGAGGATCCTCCTCGACCTTGACGGACGGAACGAAGGTATCGCACAACTCGCGAAGGACGATACTTTGCGTTTCGCTCAGCTTGGTACACATGTTCTGAACTCTCCTCGCGGCATGTGTTCGGCGGACACTTCGGCGCGATATTCTGCGCAGCAAAAGTAAGTGGTGCAACCCTAACCACGTTGTTGTGAACTTCCCGCCCTTGATCGGTGTGGCTGCCAGTTCAACTGGCGCGTTGGTCCCGGGGTACCAATTTGAAATATGTTGTCACTAACGCAGTGAAGCCAGCCGCCAGGATCTTGATTTGCTCGTCGATATCGTTAGACCAGACGGGCAGGTAACCGCTGCCAAGATAGACGGATGCTCCCCGCACACCTTCATATCGTCCCGTGGATTGGGTAACCATGGCGCCACTACAGACCCAGAACTGGGCGCCGCCATTCTTGAGCGGCGCAATCTTGGGAGTGGAGGGCCCGACCGTTATTAAAGAAGTGGCATCCGAATCGAAATAGTAGGCTTGCTTGGAATATCCCTGGTTGGTGGCATGCGTTTTGTCGACTGGCGGTTGATCGAAGGGAGCGACCTGGACCGGAGGCCACAGGAACGACTCGCCGAGACTGGTGGGATCAATGGGGAACGTAGTCGCGACTCGCGTTCCCGGCAGAATCTTGTGGTTAAGATCGGTGAGGGGACCGTGAGAAGAGAAATAAGGGCTTCCCGTGGGATCCTTCAACACAATGAACTCATTGTTGTTGAAGGCCAGAACTTCCTCCACCGGACCGTTTGCGAGCTGCGGGTATTCGTAGCCACCGCCGAAAGACGCGATGATGTCGCGAATTCTGTCCAGGGCATCGACGATAGTCCTCTGTTCATCGGGCATTTGCAGCTCCTCGTTTCGGATGTGTCGCGGAGTCGTGCTGGCAACTCTGCGTTGAACCAAAGTTCAATTGGAAAGACAAGCCTTGGGTTGAAATTTGCGGGCAGGGAAGACGGCAAGGCAATTAGTCGCAATCGCCGCATGGTTCGGACTCCCGGTCAGTCGCCGGCCGAATGCGATCGATGGTGGAGACTTCTACGCTCAATTGGTAGCTCTCAGGCTTGGCGCTTATGAACGGCGCCGTAAGCGCGCCCACTTGGCGAAATCCATTCTTGAAGAAAAGGCCGCCGCACTCTTTGGACTCCCAGAAGCTGATGGATGTAACGCGATCCGGTTCGGAATCCGACTGCAAGACAATCTGGTCGACAAATCCCTCTGCACGTTGGATGATTTCCGGTATAGCGTGATCGCGGATGGCGGCGATCAACAAGCCTGCTTGGCCTGCCTTGGCGGTGAGCTCGATGATGTGACTGTACATGGGGTGATCTCCTTTTTCGGTGGTCTATCGTCTCTGGGCATCGTTGGGTGGGGTGCAAGAACGGCGGCGCGAACGTGCGCTTCGTCGGTGGAGGTAAGATTCTGCGCGATCGCGATGTCCACACCTATACCCGAAGAAAACGCTTCACTCCGCAAAGTATTGGCAAAGGTTCAAAACTCCCCACTGTGACCTATAAGCGTTCTATCGCCGCAATGCTTTGCTTGAGGAGAGGACTTTGACATGCTGCTGAAAAACTCGGCCGCGACTCCGTTTTGAAGCGGCGCAGCTTCCCGCCGTCGCGGAGCCGCGGCCATGAATTAGAGCCTTTTCTCTGCGCGATTCATTTCTTCCAACCCAACTTTCTGCGGACCACGGGAGTCCCGCTCAGCGGCACTCCCGCAGTCAGCAGAAAGATTGGAAGGGCACGAAGCTTATTTTCCTCATGCCCCCTGGGATGGAGTGGCCACTTAACCCACCTTAGTCAACACGTTGCAAATTTCCGCCAGCCCCAGCGGACCACCTTGAGCCTGGGGATGGTTCAGCACTCGCTGCGAAACGTGTTGGGTGATAGTTTTCCCACCGTCGGAAACCGTGAATTCGGCACAATTCGTTTCCGTCGCGCCGTTGGGGAAGGTTCGAGTTTGATTCCAGCCCCATTGTCCGTTTTTCTTTCCGATAAATGCCACGTCGGTGGTTCCGTCGGCATTGACCGTGGTTTGCTTGATCTGTCCGCTTGCGCTGTCGTACACGGCAAGCCAGCGCGATCCGCGACTGGCAGCCGCTGTACTGCCGTTATCGGGCGGGATGCAGACAGCCTCGAGCGCGCCACCTCCCTCCATCCAGCTAATCGTATGGTTTCCATTGGAAACCGCTAAGGCTCCGCCATCGCCAGGCTGAGCGCTCTGGATTTTCCATTTCCCAGCCATGAGCTGGCCCCACTCTTGTAGAAGTCCTGAATCTGGCATTTCTTATCTCCTTGTCCGCGTCTCGACGCGGTGTGAATGTCCGGCAGCTTGCGGTCATCACGAACCTATCTACGAAGATAGCTTCTTGAGGGCTCCACGGCCGGGGAGTGAAAGGTGACTGTACGGTTTTCCCTATTGGCCGCCCGGGAAACTAACAGCATTAGCGCATCGCCCGTTGGCCGATGGCTTCGTGTTTATTGCGTTTTCACGCAGTTAACACCTCCATCGAAAGTGTCTTGGATAATCCACTGTCTTTGGCTCTGGGTGTTGCACGTTGCTAAAGAGTTATGCCATCAACGTGAAAAATCCATCGTCGGCACTCTCTAACGAATCGACATGTACTCAGACGCAGGAGTAGGTCAAATTTGCGTAACCTCTTCCCCGCGTGATTGCGTCGGCGCGAGCGTCAACCAATTTGTGCTTCTTGAAAGGTGAAGTCGGCCTCGACAAATCTAATGTGATTTGCAGGAGAAGTATTAAAGAGCTTTTTCCAGTCAGGAAAGGGATGGGGATATAAAGGATTCGTCGCACTTGTGGCGGAATAGGAGTCCAATGACAACCGATTATTGGAGGCCGTGAAATGATGCAAATCGCATGCGCTCTCTTGTCTAGGTTGTAAGACGGTAATTCTCCAGGAGAGGCCACACTATGCGCGACTTTGCCAAATCCGCAATCAGTCTGGGCTGGGCCCTTTCATTGCTCGGCGTAAAACAAGCATATGGTTTTGTGGCGAACGACCCGGTACGCGACGGAGATGTGTTTGCTTCCATCACCCAGGCTACCGTCGATCAACTGGATGACTCAATGAAAAGAGTCCATCGTTGTGCCACTAATATGGAGTCCTATGTAGTCGATATGGCATTCTCTTTTCCGAACCCCATACGATGGGTGAATCCGCGACGCTGGAAAAATGGCTGGTCGACCGCGAATTGTGGTCAACCGGCAACCCCTGCGGATCCCGCTCCGGCTGGAAACGAATCCCCTGCAGCGAGCGCAGGCTCGCAATCCAACGGAGCGAGTCCCACTCACAGCCAGCAGGACGCGGATTGCGGCTGTTCGCACTGAGTCCCGCGCGGCTATTCACATGGTTCCCGCTTGGGTAGAAGCAGGCCATCGGTTTAAGGCGAGGCACTCGTACGGGTATGTCGAAGAGCAGATTGCCCATCGACGAGATGATGAAATCCGCCGGCGCCCTCACGTCAGCAATCTCGCTCCTAGGGGTTCAACAACTGGACCGCATACTATCCTCAAACCGGACGACTCAAGCGATTCGTACCCAACCTGATCGGGGCTTCCTTTTATCAGATATGTTTACTCCGCGACGGGTAATGCGTGGACTTATGGGCGTGGCTTGGCACTCCGCAGAATTTGCCCAACAGATTTCTTCCGGAACGGACAGTCTTGTTTTGCAGGAGTTGCAAAATAAGGTGGAGGCATTTTCTCTGTTTGAGCATGTCGATTATGCGTTGAGCCTGGGCCCTTCGAGCTCACTTTCCCTATCGCAGTTGGTTGCCCGCGTTGCTAGGCTGGACCCTTCCAGTTCGGTTTGGGCCACCGAAGGAGTCGGCCATTATTTCGCTGATCACTACCTGGCCCACCACAACTACCCCGATGGCCTGATGTCCTGCCTAGACTTACTAGGGGTTCCTCGGGCAAGCCTCGTGCCTCTTAATGCAGGTCTTGGGTTAGCACTCGCGGAATGGTGTCTGGACGCCGTAAACCGTAAACAACCCATGGATAGGCGTACAATAGATACTTTCGCTGAACTGTGTCAGCATAACTGCAGCCCCGGTTACGAAGAGGTCGGCTTCGAAGCGCTCGGTCTTGCCGCACGCAGCCTGCATCCTCACTTAATATCTTCCATAGACGCGCTCTTATCGAACCATTATCCGGATCTTCTCGGCTATTTCTGGCATGGAGTGGGTCGAGCCCTGTATTTTTCTCCCACTCAGTTCCTGCCGCTTTGCTCCAGGCCCTGGCAGGGTTTCGATATGTCCCTCCAGGAACCGTCGCACAAAACCGGGAGGCGGAACGCAGTAGCGGGATACATCTGGGCGCTCACACTGGTCAACCTTCGCCATCCGGAAGTCGTGGCTGAGTTTCTAAATCGCAATGTGGCGCGTCTGCCTGAGCCGCAGACATTCGTCAACGGCCTATGCTCAGCTCTCATCATCTGGAGCGATGCACAGCCCGATCAGCGACGGGTTGCTGAGTTCGTGGATTACCGAACGGGTTCGCCGGAGGGTTCGTCCCGGCTTTGGGCAACCTATGTGCAGCGGCCATGGGCACGGACACAGCGCGAACATTCCTGGGACGAAAGCCACGTGGGATTATTGTTCCGGCACCAGCCCTTGGTCGGAGCAATCGATCTGGATTCATAATCGAGGATGCGAGGTTCCGATGCGGTGCATGATTGATTTCCTCTTTGGAAGGCCAGCGGCTGCCGCGGTGTCGAGTCTGCAAATGCTTTTGGAAGATGTCCCGATCGCGATGAAGATCGATGCCATGATGAGCCGCACCATCCACATTCTGAGCCGCAGCGGTGCGCAAGCTCGTTCCTCTGCAAGAATCATCCGCGATACGCGTGCTGGAGCTGAACCAGCAAAGGATCGGACCATTTGAGTGTTCCCGCCAAAATGGTCGGCACCCAGGCGTTAATCCTGTCTGGAGGAGGTGCACAGGCGGCCTACGAGGTCGGCGTGATGAGCGCTTTGCTCACCGGCCAATCCCCCGCGACCGACTATAGCCCATTGGATCCTGCCATTCTGATTGGCACGTCCGCTGGTTCGATTAATGCAGCTCTGTTCTTATCGTCGGCGGGTGCGGGATCCCTCGATGCCACAGAATACATGGAGGCAGTGTGGACTGAGGACATGGCGACGGCTCCGGGAAAGTACGGCGGAGGCGTGTACCGTCTTCGGACCAACCCCTTGAATGCTGCTCGCCTGCTCGCCCATCCCTTGCGGTCGCTGGCTGGCATCGCCGCCGACAGCGGTGTCATTGCCCGCACCGTAGTGACACGCGGCATCAATTTTGTGATGTCCGGCGGACCAGTTGAACAGAAGGCCTTGGACTTGGTGGATCTCAGTGCACTGATTTCGATCGAGCCGTTTGTGAATCTGATTCACAAGAGAATTCGTCTCGATGAAATTCGGCGATCAACCCGTACCTTGAGGGTTGCGGCCACGAACTGGCGCACGGGCGAGGTCAGAATCTTCGACAAGCAGGAAATGACGGATACGATCGGTTATCAAATTCTCCTCGCATCAAGCGCTTTGCCGGGATTGTTCCCGCCAGTTGAAATTGATGGCGATCCCCATGTCGATGGCGGCCTAGTCATGAATACTCCGCTGAAACCCGCGATCCAAGCGGGAGCCGACACGCTCCACATCATTTGCATGGACCCGGATATGTCTCGCGTTCCTCTGTCCCGAATGCCAGGAGCCTCCACGGTTTTTTCCAGGTCCCTCGAAATCAATTTTAGAACCGCTATGGTGCAAGATATCGAGTACGCCACTCAGGTGAACCACGCCATTGCCGTCTTGAACGAACGCCAGCCCCTGTCGAGCGTGACGCTCCGCAGCGGCCATCTGTTGCTCGAAGCGCTGAGGCAAACAATGAATCCGAAAACAACGCTGGCACGTCGGCTGCTCACCATGCATCTGTACTATCCGGCCGGCGGATTGAACGTGGGATGGCTCAATTTCGAGCGCGATAGCATAGGGCGCCTTATTCGCCGCGGCCGGGAGGATGCCATCTATCATGATTGCACAGCAAATCGTTGCGTTTTTCCAGCCTGACTAGCCAGTGTGAATACAGTCTGGTAACACACCGCCGAGAACCCGCTTTGCGGTCCCGTTGGGAAGAGTGCGGCTTCCGAGTGCGTCGTAAGTTCGGAGGCGCAAATACCTTGCCGCAGCCTGTCTATAACCTACGAATCAACGAAGGTTAACGGAAATCATATCGTTTGCTAAAAAGCAGGGCTGCGGGAACGGCTTGAGTTAGCTTTTCGGCAGCCCTGTTAGTGCTCGGCGGACTGCAATGGCGATGGCGCGCAAAGATCTTGCGCTAGCCCGACCCGCTCAATGTGTTGTTCTTCGAGTATTCGTCCCGCCTCCACAACCGCTTTCGGCTCTGCTCCGCAACTGAGGGCGCCGATTGGTTGAGTGTTTTGCACATGTCAGTGCCCACGGAAGCTCGCCATTACGAGGTGGTCATTCTAGGCGCCGGACTTGCAGGCCTATCTCTCGCCCGTCATCTTCTGATGAATACGTCCAAAACGATCCTTCTCCTCGAAAAGCGTGCCGAAGTTCCCTCGCCGCGCCAGAAGGTTGGAGAGGCCACCGTCCAGTTGGGGAGCTACTATTTCTCAAAAATACTGGACTTGGAAGAGCACCTTTTTCAGGAACATTTCCTGAAATACAATCTGCGCTTTTATTGGCCTAGCCCGGCCCGTGCGAATATCTCCTACGAAGAGTATAGCCAGTCTTACATCCGCGACTTGTCGAACATTCCGACCTTCCAGTTGGATCGGAACAAGCTCGAGAAAGAATTACTCCGGCTCAACCAAGAGTACGCCCCCTTCACATTTCAGCCCGGTATTGCCAATCTCGATGCGGTTTTGGGCCGATCGGGCGCGCCCCACGGGATTAGCTATGACATCGGGGACCGCCGAGTCGAGGTGCAGGCTGACTGGATGATCGACACTACCGGACGGGCAAAATTTCTCGCGCGAAAGTTGGGGCTCACCAAACCCAGTCCGATACACCATGGCGCCAGTTTCTTATGGGTCGAGGGGCTCATCAATATCGAGAAGCTCACGGCACTCCCGCACTTGCAGAGAATTGCCCATCCCAGCCGGCAAAAGCTGGGACACTTGCCGGCATGGCTCGCAACCAATCATTTTGTGGGGGAGGGTTATTGGTTTTGGACGATTCCTCTGCACGGAAAGACAAGCCTGGGCCTGGTCTATGACTGCTCCACTGTTTCTGCCGATGAAGTGTCGTCCCCGGAGAAAGTGATCGCGTGGGTGGGCAAAAGGTTTCCCCTGTTGACCAAGGAGCTTGCCGATAGAAAAGTCGTGAACTACGGCCTTTGCCGCGACGTTTCCTACGACTGCGCGCAGACCATCAGCGCCGATCATTGGGCCATTGCCGGAGAGGCTGGCCGATTTACGGATCCGCTCTACAGTCCAGGGAGTGATCTCATCGCTTTGTACAATACTCTTATCGCGGACGCGATCTGTACTGAAAATCAGGACTTGCTGTCCGTTAAGTCGCGACTTTATGAACTCTTAATGTGGGCATGTTATGAAGCATACGTCCCGAGTTACTCGGTTAGTTACGAAGTATTGGGCGATCAAGAATGCTTCGCCATGAAGTACGGTTGGGAATTGATGGTGTACTTCACATTCTACGTGTTTCCATTTGTCAACCAGGTATTCACCGACACTGCGTTCATCCTTTCATTTCTCGACATATTCGCCCGGCTTGGCGCAATCAACAAGAGCCTCCAGTCTTTCATCACGGGGTTCTATCGCTGGAAGAAAAGCCAGCCCGAGCGTTGTCAGGAACCTGTTTTCTTCGACTTTTCTTCGTTCGAACCGCTTAAGAAAGCGCAGGAACTGTTCTACCAGGTGGGGTTGACGCCTCAGGAATGCATCCGGACCCTAAAGCGGCAGATGGCCAACATAGAACAAATGGCCGGTTTCATCGTTGCCTACATCTATTCTGTCGTCCTCGACGACGACAGTGCCCTTGCTGCAAAGAATTTCGTGGACAATATCGATCTTTGCAATCTGGAATTCGATCCCGACACAATGCGGCAGGTAGCTCCTGTGCTGGATAAAACACGCGAGGCCAAGCTGACGAAGATAGGCGCCGATTTCATTGGACAGTTTCGCCGGGGAGAAAATCGAGCTTCTGAGTAAGAGACTGTTCTCGCTTTAGGAGTCGTCAGCGGCCGGAGTGCGTGAGTGTTGCTCTCACCAGCATCCGACGGCGGAGTCACCATGTCGTGAGGTACGTAAGCCTTCGTTTTGTCTACGGCTTGCCAAAATGCCCGGAGATCACGGTCGATAGGATTGTAATGAATGCCGCGATTGCGCCCCCCAATACTCCGTAAAAGCCGGCCATGAAGCTTAGCTTCATTTTTAGAGTGGCTACTTCGACTTTCAAGGAACTTACTTCGGCATTCACCCTGTCTTTGTGCCCGTCGAATTGGGTGGACAGCCTTTCGATATCGCGGCGCACCATCGCGAACTGGCGTAGTACTTCGTCTTTGAAATCTCCCGACCCATCCGCTGTGGTCACGGCTACACGCCTCGCTTGCGTCGTATTACGGCGTTGATGAACAGGCCGCTGTCAGTGTCCAGCGGACTCAAGCTGATTTCTACCGGAAGTTCGTCTCCATCCGCCGCAAGCAGCCAAAGGTCAAGAGTTTCTCCCATTAGTCGAGGGGAGGGATCTTTTACATAACTTTCAACATGAATTTGATGCGCCGCCCGAAAGCGGTCCGGAATTAGTTCCTGTACAGACTTGCCGCGCAATTGTTTTTGGCCGCAGCGCAGCATCATGCGTGCTTTCCGGTTGGCGCGGAATATATTGCCTGACTTATCGAATACGATTTGGGCGTCATGGGACTCTTCCCAGGCATTCTGGTAGATTGAAAGCCGCAGTTCTTCTTCGGCTCGATCCTGAGCAACGATCTGGCTAAGACGGTCTGAGGGGTCTTTGATCGCCCTTGTTTCCGGGTCTGGCCCCTTGGCTGTACTGGCGGTTTCTGTTAGCCCCGTAAATGTCGGGCCGACCGGCAATGATAGTTGCTGAATCATGCGCCACCTGTCTGGCATGTGAAGGCTGTGTACATATTTGGCGGGCGATCACGATACCGTGCTGACGAAACCGCGAGTGTGGATCTTTTCCTTATTTCAATTTTGGCCGAGCGAGCCGCCTTCGCTCGTAGACATCCAAAAGTGAACTGCACGGGATCGGGAGAAACTAATCGCCGAGAAGGATCCTGAACTCTCGACGATTAGCACGATCCCATCCACAAAGCCACGAATCGGACGAATGATCTCCGGCGTGCTCTCTGGACTGAGCAGGGCCATCACTTCCTGATCCCGTTGCTCCTCGTCCGTCACCTCGACGATGCAGCTGTATCCGGCGGTCAATGGTTAGTCCTCCTTGAGGAAGTCGCACTGCTTGAGACAAACTCTGGTGATTGCGCTTGTGAGAGGGAAGGTCTCGGAAGGGGCAATCACCAGAGCTGAACCGCGCACGAAAAGCCGCCTAGGTGGTTTGGCGCATTTGTTTTCTTCATGCTAGGTTCGCTTGCTGTCACTTATAGACAAGAAGCAGGTAGTCATTTTGCGCGGTCAGTAAATGCACTGTATGCAACTCGAGAGTAGCTTTTCTATCGCGGAGGGAGCGCGTGCGGCAGTTGCGAAACCCGCAGGTTTCATCATCATTCAGGCTGCCGGCGAAGTTTTGAGCGGAGCCGAATACACCCATCTTTCAGCTTCTTCCGCACCGTCGCAGAGAGCACGATGATCATCGAGGCTATTGCGCCAGCTAAACAACATAGGAACATAGGTGTCTAACGCTCAGATTTGTGTGTAGCCTGCGGAAGGGTATGAATGCCTCTCTACGCTGAGCGGAGCCCGGTAGAAAAAGTCATCGACACCTGCGCCGTTTTCAGCTTTAGCTTTCTAGGTAAGACAGTGAAATCGGCGCAGTTTGCACAAGCCTAACGAAGCGGGCGGCTCCGACCATGCAAAAACCGATCCGACGCTTGTGCAAAATGGTCTGGCTGACTGGTCTAAGCGAGTAGTCTCTCCTGCGATTATCGAGACAACCTCGCCATGACAGCAGACAAGTTCAATGCCGGAGCAACGCAGGAATTTGGCCAGCCGCTGCCCGGTTTCTCGCTTCTCTTGCTGAATGGCCGTGACCCGCGGACCTTGCAAGACTATCTAACGCACAAAATGGGAGCGGTGATCATCTTTTGGTCTGCGGTGTGCGCCCACTGCCGCCGCTACGATGAGTACTTCAATTCGTTTGCAACGCTACATTCACAGCTGGGATTTGCGGTGATCGCCTCGCGCAGCGGAGAAACCCCATCGCAAATGCAAAGTGCTGCAAGGCAACGTCGGCTGGTATTCCCGGTTCTGCTCGATCAGTCAGGGGAGGTAGCTCGCCGGTGGCATGCGCAGCAAACGCCACGCAGCTATCTCATGGCTCCCGACGGGCGGCTGGTATACCGCGGAGCGATCGATAATTTTAAGCTTCCGGCCGACGAAGGATACATTGCTTTTCTGGAGCCGGCGATCCGCTCCTATCTTGCCGGCCAACCCATTACAAAGGTGGAAACCGCCAGTTTCGGTTGCGCCATAGAGACAGCGTATTACCACCTTCCCAGACAGCTATAAGTCCGCAACGGTGTGCAGATGAATGTATTGAATACCGTCGTCACTCTCTCTTCGAAGTTGGCGCAAGCCGGTTTGGTGATGACGGAAACTGTGCTGAGCGCCGCACAAAGCACATTGGAGCGAGCGATCGGGATGGAAGCCGATCCAGGCAAGCTGCCTCCCTTTAAGGGACCGCGTGATCTGGATCATGCCACCTCTGAATTCGCCAACCGTACACTGCGCATTGTCTACTTCAGCCCTCAGGACTGGGCGGCGATTCCAGCAGCTCTCAAAGACTGGCTGCGGGCCTCCAGGTTTTCATTCGAGTTCGTGGATTGGAAAAATCCGCAGAACTTGGCGTTGACGCTACTCGCGCCGCTGTCCCTGGCGACGCTTGGCACACAGTCCGGACTGCGCGGGCTGGCGACACTTGAGGCAATTGGCCTTCCGCGGTATCTGGAGTTTATTAAGTTCTGTGTTCAGATCTTTGCCGAATTCCCCGTCTATGTAGGGCTGGAATACGAAGCGGTCATCGAACGGCAGCAGACGCGGTTGGCAGGGCATCCGAACGATGCAGTCACGCGAACGGAACTGGGCCGCAGTTTGGTGAAGGTGGGCCGCTTCGAAGAAGCTCGCGAGGAGTTGGAAAGAGCGGCGCAGAATTCGGATGTTCGGCCGGATGTCCGGTCCACCGCGATGCACGAGGCGGGCTTAACGTATTACCGCTCCGGCGCCTTTAGGGAAGCGGCCCAAGCCGGCTGCGCAGCGCTTGAAGCGAATCCTGAGAACGAGCCAGCGCGTCACTGGTTGTGGCTGGCCTCGGAGCGGCTGGGTGGCTATCCCGAGCAAGTGCCCGCAAAGTTCCGCATAAAACCGCAAGGCGGATGGGCGAAACCGACGGTTCGCTACGAGGAGATTTCTGCGGCCTGCGGATTGGATAAAACCAGCGGCGCCAGAGGAATCGCAGTTTTCGACTACAACAACGACGGTTTTCTTGATGTCGTGGTGGTCGCCGCTCACGCAGGCATCACGCTCTACCGGAACAACGGCGATGGCACCTTCACCGACGTGAGCGTCGAATCGGGTTTGTACCGATCGACCAATGGCTTCGGGGTCAGCGCCGGAGACTATAACAACGATGGATTTGTTGACCTTTGCGTGTGCCGCATGGGCTTTTACGGCGGTGAGTGCGAGTTATGGCGTAACAACGGGGATGGCACTTTCACTAATGTAAGTCAAACATCCGGCGTCAGCTCCTGGGCGCCTAGTTTTAGCGTTTCCTGGGCTGACTACGATTGCGATGGCTTACTCGATTTGTTTGTGGCCACAAACATCGGCGGCCTATTTGACCGCAAAACACCCAATCGGCTGTTTCATAACAATGGCGATGGGACCTTCACGGATGTTGCGCGAGACGTGGGCATCACGTCAAGGTGGCCGACCATCGGCCACTCCTGGGGCGATTACGACAACGACGGATATCCCGATCTATTTCTATCCAACGCCATCGGCCCGCCCGAGTTATTCCGCAATAACGGCGACGGCACATTCACGAATGTCACAAACCAGGCGAACCTGAACCATCCCAACCTGGCTTTTGGCGCGCAATGGTGCGACATCGACGACGATGGCTGGCTCGATGTCATCCAGTACTCGTGGTCGATCCATGAAGATGTCGTGTACTCGATGCGCACGGGCGAAACGCCTCCTTATGGAAACCCCACTCGGATTTATCGCAACAACCGCGATGGCACGTTTAGCGAAATCGGACACGACATCGGGATCCAGGAATGCTGGGGCAGCATGAGTGGAAACGCCGCCGATCTGAACAACGACGGCCACCTTGATATCGCGCTGGGGAATGGAGGCGCTCTTATGGATCGCGTGGAGCCCGTAGTGCTTCTGGAAAACGATGGGCAGAAATTCCGCAATGTAACCTTCGCAGCCGGGTTGCCACGCGTGGGCAAGAGTCACGGCTTGAATTGTGCCGATCTTTTCAACGATGGGCGGCTCAGCATCCTTGTGGGAGCCGGCGGGAACTACCCGGCTGATTTGATGACCAGTGCCGTTTTCTGCCCGGTTATGCGTCCCGGCAATTATCTATCCGTCCACCTTACAGGCACCTTCAGCAACCGCAGCGCCCTGGGAGCGCGGCTGAAATTAATCGCAGGCGGGAAGGAGCAGCATCGCGTAGTGAACGGCGGCAGCAATTTCGGTTGCTTGCCACCGGATCAGCACTTCGGCATGGCGAACCTGATGCACGCTGAACTGCTGGAGATCTGGTGGCCGAGTGGGCTCAAGCAGCGCTTTGCGGACTTATCGGCCAATCAAAAGGTCTGGATCACTGAAGGCCAGAGTCGCTGGGAAAGTCGCCGAACACACTCGTAACGAGATTCTGGAGCACATAAAGCGACCTGCAGAGAGAACGATGACGAATGTTTCGCACAATTCGACTGTTCTTGCTTACAGGGAAGTCCCAGCGCGCGCGCACGACCTCACTGCAGCCATGCAGATGCTCTCCCATCGAATCCAAGGCCAGTTGGGAAGCGGCGGCCAAACGGCATTTTTCATCGGCGATGGCCTGCAAAGAGCCTTGACCGATTCACTCTTCGATACGCTTCTGCCCCAAACCTGGAGTCCCGGGAATCTGTCGCGACTGGGCTCCCAGCTGGTCAATCAATCGGCGCGACTATCGCGATTGCTGGCTCCAACGCAGGCGCGATTCGCGTGGCAAGAGCTCACCAACAAGGCTGAGGTCTTTGCGCTGGTGCGAAATCTCTCTTCGATCTTGAATCTGCCCGAGGGAAAATTCTTTCCCCTGGCAGACCTGGTGCAAAAAGCTTACGCGCGTTCCCCCTTTGAAGCCTTGTGGGCGGTGGAAGGTGTAGGCCACTACTATGCGGACGAATACTGGAAGCGGCAGGGCCCACCCAGCCGTTTGCTGGCAGACGCGAATCTTCCCGTCCCGGCAAAGAGTCTGCTCATGCTCCATGCGGGCATGGGACTCTGCTTTGCTGATCGCCTCGTTGGCGACCTGACCACGGAGTCGACGCCGGTGGAAGTGCGTGACGCCCTGGAGCAATTTGTCGCGCTCTGTAGAGAAAATTCACGTCAGGGATATCTTGGAGCGGCGATCGAATCGCTGGGGATTGTTACGCGGGACTTTTACCCGGACTTGCTCAAGCCTGTCACCCAGCAATTCCGCTTCGTGGCGCCCGAATTCACCGGGTTCTATTGGCACGGAATAGGCCGCGCCATTTATTTCTCCAGGAAGTTTTTCATCCCACGCCTTTTCTCCATGTGGAGTGACGTGAGCCACGAGGCCGCGGCTGAACCGGACCGGCAGGATGTTATGGCTGGCCTAACCTGGGCTTTCACGCTCGTGAACATGCGGCAGCCTGCGATCGCTGAGACTGCATTGCGCTCTCACGACATCGACTCCTCGCTCGGAAAAGCATTCTCGAACGGAGTCTGCTCCTGCATCGTCATGAGAACGGACACAACACCCGATGAGCCATTCGTGCCGGCGTTCTATGAGCATCGGCCTTCGGAATTGGCGTCGGAGTGGGAGCGCCGGATTTCCAAGCCGGCGAGCACCGCTGTGCGCGACTACTACCCGGTACTGTGTCGGCATTCGGCTCTGGACCAAGTATTTCGTTATCAAAATCTGGGCGAGTTGGTCGAACGCCTGCACGCGCAATCTGAGCCCGCTTTCGAAGGCTCTTCAACGTCGACCGCCTCTGGATGTTGCGAATGATGTCAGGAGAGTACAGCGCCGTGACACAAGCGTCGGCTATACAGCCAGATCCAAAAAGCGCCAGTTCCTTGACCGGCGAGGATCGAGCTATTTTGGACACCGTAGAGCAGTACCTGGCTGCAGGGCTTGCTCTGAAAAACTGGTGGAAAGATGCCGGGCTTCGCGGCCAAAAAGAACAAACCTTTACGTTGGAGCGCTCGTTCAACCGGGCCACCAATAGTTATGGCTTCTTCAGCCAGGCGCAGGTGCAAGACCGGACCGTGGCGATTATGGGTAATGTCCAGGACATGCTGTTCGACCGCGCCAAAAGACCGCCTCACATGGTTAAGCAAGATACAGAGTGGACGCGGCGGCAGTTACGGGAATTTGTTCTGCGTTACTTCATGCGTGTGAGTTCGTTTCGTGCTCCAGAAGCCGCGGTGGATGACGACGGATCTGCAGTCTCCTCCTGGTTGAGCGGGATCAGCTGGTGTCCCGCTCCGGATGTCGTTCGCGAAGGCTTTGGGTTCTCGCAGCTCTATTACAAAAGTGTTGCTGGAGAAGTAGGGAAGTTCTCCGATACTTCGGCGATCGTCGACATGCGCGAGATTGGCGAGAAGTACGAATGGATTGTCCTGAAGGTGCGAATTTTTAATCTCACCGTCCCGGTGCGGCCCTTTGGTACGGCAGGCCCGGAATTACCGTTCAACCTAAACGAGGAAAGCTATTTGGTTGTGAGCCGGGAATTTATTCTCGATCGGGATCGACCGGCTCCAGGCACTTTGGCAGAGTACGGAGTGGGCTACGCCTTCATCAAAAGTCCAAAGACGAAGTTTCTCGCCTTCGGACCTGGTGAGTTTGCCATGGCCATCGAACTCATTGAGTTTCAGATGGCCGAGTCTGGAGATATCCATGTACACATAGTGTTCGTCGTAAACCGGCCGGAGGCGATTGCCAACCTCACCTTGGATCCGGTGGATTGGTCGCTTCGGTTGGCGAACCTCTTGTCTTTGGGGATGGCGTCTTCGTTGCTAGATCCACTGCGGGCTGCTGTGTCACGTTTGCCTCTACGGCTTGGTACTTTCGATCCGGTCTACTCCTACATTGGTCTCATGAAGCTGCTTACAGACGGCCTTTCTGAGGAAAAACTCTGCATATCGAAAGCGCAACTCGACAAGCGCTTTCTGCTTCAGCACTTCCTACAGCATTACGAGACCCTGGCCGGCGCCCTGTTTACCTGGCGGCAGATACCGGACTGGCTGGACTCTGCCGCGCTGCCTCGATGGGTCGTGACAGGGCGAAGTTCGTGAGCGATTGAGGACACGGTTCACTCCGAGGACAACGCTGCAACCAGCGGACAAAAAAGAAACATAGAGTACCAACCACTTTCATGACTCTCGCCATCGCCAGAAAATGTGCGCGCTTCCCCCCGATCCGGTGGTGGTACGCGTATGTTTGTGCATTTCTGGTTGTGTGGGCTGTCTTGGTCTTCGGTTTCGGCCTTCTTCCCGCGGTCCTGCGGCAATGGCCCATGGCCCTGGTCATGATTGCGGGATCGTTGGTTGCCGGATCTACACCGATGGGTGGGGGTGCGGTTTCTTTCCCTGTTCTTGTGCTTGCGCTGGGTGTTACTCCGGACAGCGCGAGAAATTTTGCTTTGGCGATCCAGGCCCTGGGCATGACGTCGGCCATGATCTTCATTTTCTGCAGGCGTGTTCCCGTTCAGGGCCGTTTATTGGGTTGGACAATGGTGGGCGCCGCGGGAGGAATGCTTCTGGGGACAATTGTCATTGCTCCACATGTCGCGTCCAATTTCGTAAAGCTCACCTTTGCCTGCATGTGGATGAGCTTTGCCGTCCTGACAATCGTAAAAAACCGCGAGTTTTGCTCGATGACGGGCGCGCGAACCGTTAGCCGCAAGGCAGCCATGTCTGTCGGCCTCGTGACAGGGATCATAGGTGGAGTCATCGCATCTGTCATTGGGAACGGCGTCGAAATGATTCTCTATGTCGCACTGGTGCTGCTGTATCGTTGCGACTTGAAAATTGCGGTGCCCACGGCTGTTTCGGCGATGGCAGTAACCTCCGCGATCGGAGTTGGGGCGCGCCTTTACGTGGGGAGTATTTCCAGCGACGTGATAATGAAGTTCTTGGCCGCGGGCCCCCTTGTCATCTTTGGGGCTCCGATTGGAACCTACATTGTCAGCGTGATTCCCCGTCTCAGGACTCTTTATGTCATCTCGATCTTGTGCGTCGCGCAGTTTGCATGGACTCTCGACCGGCTCGAACGAACACTCGCGGAATGGACGTTTGTGGCCATTGCCATGGTCTCCGCCGGCGCCGTCTTCTACTGGATGTACCATCGCGGCCGGCATCATCTCGAACGTTCGTGAGCACTTAGTTGGTTCAAGGTATGTTGGCGCGAACTGGAACCTGACACGATGGTCCTGGATTGCGTTATGAAGTGCATCAACGGACGTCAGAACGCTCTGCTCGAGGACGACGCGGAGACCACTCTCAGACCGCTGGTTTCTTCCGCAAAATCGGCCTGCTTCGTCGCCTTCAACCTGAGCAGAAGCATGCGGGATCTCCCGAGTGGGAAACCACTCCAATGCTGAGCGCTCCCTCCCTCTACGACTGGGGGAAGGACCGGGTTCTCTCCTGGCGACTGGGAGGCACAACAAAACTTGTTTTCGCCACCTTATCTACGGGGCTGCTGGCGGGCGTCGGCTCCGTGGCGTTTCACTATGTAGCAGACGGTAACTTTCTGTTCACGTGGTGTGAATCGCGCGGTATTGCTTCTCGTCTTCCCGTCGTTCTCGGCGTTCCCACCGTTGGCCTTTGCTTGATTGGCATGGTGCTTCAATTGATCCCGGAGAGCCGCTTTGGCGGGGTAAAGGAAGTCTTTGAGGCGCTGGAGCGGTCGTGTGCCGTTGTGCCCCTTCGCAGGATGTTGAATGTAATTCTGAGTGGACTGGTTTTGGCGTTTGGCGGTTCCGTGGGACCCGAGGGTCCTATGATTCAGATGGGTGCCCTTATCGGCAGCCAGATCGGACAGCGAGTCGGAATCGCTAAACGTCACCTGGCTCTTATGGTACAAGCCGGCGCTGCCGCGGGAATCGCCGCCGCATTTCGTTCTCCTGCCGGCGGCGTGCTGCTTGTGCTGGAGTTGTTCGGCGCGCGATTCAACCGCGGATTGGCGGCGATCGGAGTCGCCGCGGTCGTCGGTTACGCGGCGAGAAGCGCAATCTTGGGCGATGCCTATCCGTTTCGGCCGCCGGTTGTGATGCAGTCGCTGCCTCTGGCCACGTCGTTTCTGATCGCACCATTGATGGGTCTTTTGGCTGCACCCACGGGCCATCTCTTCATCCGGCTGTTCAACCGATTCCAGACCCTGCTGCCCTTTCGATGGCCGCTGACGTTGCGCGTGTCATTGGGTGGCTTTATGGTGGGCGTGATCGCGATTTGGTTTCCTCAAGTGCTGTCGGCGGGATACCCGGTGATTGAGCACAGCTTGAGCGGGGGACTCGGATTCAATCTCTTTGTGATCTTGCTGGGGCTTAAAATGTTGGCTACTTCGATCACGATTGGTTCCGGCGCTGTCGGCGGGCTCTTTGCTCCTACGCTCATGATCGGAGCCATGTACGGCGGTGCCTTCGGATTCGGCCTGCATCGCCTTCTGCCGGCCGCAGTACCACAGCCCGAGCTATTTGTCCTCTTAGGAATGGTCGTGATGTTCGGATCCATCGCCAAAGGTTACTGGAGCGGTCTTCTCATGGTTGCCGACATGAGCGGCTGTTACCACCAACTATTGCTACCTGGAGTCATCGCGGGAGGGGTCTCGTTTCTGATCAGCTGGGAGATGCATGATCGGTCTATTTTCGATCTTCCTATCGATCCGGCGCAATGGTTCGATCATGAGAGAAACTAAGTCGACGAGAGAGCCAGTAAGTCGCAGATTTAGATTACGGAAAACCCACAGGCAGCGATAAACTCCCGGAGATTTTTTTCGGACGTCAGGTTTCGATCAAACCCAATCACTACTTTGGCTTCGGAATAACTAGCGCTGACTCGGCTTACGCCCTTTTGTTGAAGAAGCATCGTTTCCAGTCCAACTGCACAGGTTATGCAGGTGAATTTTTTTACGTGGTAGGTTACGCCCCGGTTTTCCCTGGCCGTTCGCGTGTCCCCGCTGAAGCTTGCTTCGGTGAGGGCGATTGCAGTGGTTGTGCCTGCTACGCCGGCGGTTACGCTGTAAAGAAACTTACGCCGATCCATTTGCAGTCTTCTCCTATTGCGCGGTTGCGCTTCCGGGTTCATAGCGCCACGCGGTTTTGATGCTCGCCCGATCGGCGAAGCGGAGATCCACGTATTCCTCAAATTCAATCTTCTTCTTGAGCACGCCGGTTTCGATCATGAGGTCGCGCACCAGGTCGAAGTCCGCCTTTCGCGGGGCAAGCGGGCTATATGTAACCCGGTTCAGCGGGTTGGTGAGCGCCCAGCGCAGCAGCGCCGGATTTTGGTTGTAGTAGAAGCGGCCGACAAAATCGGCCGCATTTTCGCGATAAGGTTTTCCTTTTTCCAGCCACAACCCCGAGCGCGCTATGCCATCGACAAGCACCTGCACCGCATCCGGGCGCTGGTCGATCATGTCCTGCCGCACCACCAGCACGCATGACATATAATCGGGCCAATATTCGCGGGCGTTAAACAGCACGCGCCCGAAGCCGGCCATCTCCGCCTGGGAAGGAAAAGGTTCCCCCATGGAGAATGCGTCGATCGCCTTCGCCGCCAGCGCACCCGCCACGTCGGGAGGCGCCATCTCCACCATTTTGATTTCATTTGGCTTGATGCCAAAAGCCTTCATGGCGCGAAATACGATCAACCGCTCGTCTGAGAAGCGGCTCGGGATAGCGATGACGCGGCCCCGCATATCCGCGAACGTCTTAATCGGGCCATCTTTCCGCACCACAACCGCGCTTCCGTAGCGATGGCCGAGGTAGACGACCTTGATAGGTACCCCTTGCGACTTCAGCGCAATCGCCAGCGGAGCTACAATAAATGCGGCCTGCACTTTATTAGAGATCAAAGCCTCTTTGATCTCAGGAAATCCCTGAAACATTTTGGGAAGAAAAATTTCGCCGGCGAGCGAGAACTTGGAGATGTAGTCGGTAACCGGGCACGCCAGGTGGCAAGTCACCGGAATATAGGCCACAGTGAACTTTCGCTTTTCCGGTGGCAGATAATCGTTCACGATGGAGGCCCAGTTGACGTTGAGATAGGCATGCAGTCCGGAGATCAATACTAACCATCCGAAGATCAGCGTCAGCACTCGATTCCTAGAACTCATCTTCTAAAACTCGTGGCGAAAGCCCCAGCGGACGGATTTCAATTTCTCGACCCGGCGGAATATCGTGTCGAGCGCGAGGCCGGTCAGGCCAATCAAAATCATGGCAGCGACCACCAGGTCATACCTCTTCCCCGAGTTGCGCGAATCGATGATCAAGTAGCCGAGGCCGGAATCGATCGCGGTCATCTCCGCGGCAACTACCACGAGCCATGCGATGCCCAGCGCAATGCGCAGTCCAACAATGATCTGGGGCAGCGATGCCGGAAAAACTACCATCGCGATGAGCTTCGCCGGGGAGAGCCCGAAGTTCCGCCCGGCGCGTCGGTACATGGAAGGAACGTTACGCACAGCATTCATGGAAGCGACGACGATGGGGAAGAAAGATGCAAGAAAGATCAGGTAGATTGCCGCTAGGTTACCGACGCCAAACCATACGATGGAAACCGGGATCCACGCAATCGGACTGATCGGCCGCAACATCTGGATGGTTGGATTGACCACTGCTGCCGCCTCGGGATACCAACCGAGCAGCAATCCGAGCGGAATCCCGAGACCTGCTGCAGTGAGATAACCCCAGGCTACGCGCTGCAACGAATCGCTAACATAACGGGCCAGAAGCCCTTTGCTCACCAGTTCTGCCGTGCCCCGCTCGACGTCGAGGGGCGACGGGAATACTTTTGTGGCGCTCCACTTTACGGAGAAATGCCACAACCCGAGAAACAGCAACGCGGCAAAAATCGGCCAGAAATATTTCTCCCACTTCATGGGCTGGGCAAGAGAGTTCATACTTTGTGGGCCAGGCCGATCTGCTCGAAGATGCCATCGCGCAGTTCCAAATAGCGGCGCGAGCTGATATCGCGCGGGTGGTCGATATCGATATTGACAACGCCCTGAATTCTCGCCGGACGGGCGCTCATCACCACCACGCGGTCCGCCAACTGAACCGCCTCTTCGATATCGTGAGTGACGAAAAGGATCGTCTTGCGTTCCGCCTCCCAAATCCGCAGCAACTCGCCGCGCATGATCAGGCGCGTGATAGAGTCGAGCGCGCCGAAGGGTTCGTCCAGAAAGAGCATGTCGGGATTGACCGCTAGCGCCCTGGCCACTTCCAGGCGCTGCTTCATGCCCCCGGAAAGCTCCTGCGGATAGGCCTTCTCGAACCCCAATAACCCGACCATCGTTATGTAGTGCGCGATGCGATGCGCGCGCTCTGCCTTCGGAAGTTTAGATAATCCGAACCCGATATTTCCCTCTACCGTGAGCCACGGGAAAACACCACGCTCCTGGAAGACAAAAATCCGGCGCGGGTCAGGACCGTGCACAGATTCTCCGCCAATCCGCACCTGCCCCTGCGTCGGCGAAATAAACCCAGCGACAACATTCAACAAAGTAGACTTACCACAACCCGAAGGGCCCAGCAGGCACACAAACTCTCCTTCGCCTACCTCAAGGCTGATGTTATCAAGCACTCGCACTTGATCGCTGTCACGGGTGAAGATCATGCTGACCCCCTCCGCCCTCAGCTTCACCCGAAGCGCTCGCTCTACCTTGAGCCCGTGCGAAACTATAGGTCGCACGCCGACAACCGTCGTTGCTTCCATTTAGTCCTCGGAATAACCCCAACGTAATGACTTGACTCCCTCGAGGGATCTCATACCTATATCGAGCAGCAATCCAATCAGCCCGATCAAGACCATGCCGGCCACAACCAGGTCGTAACGCGTCCCGGCATTGCGGGCATCTACAATCAGAAAGCCTAATCCGGAATTCACCGCGATCATCTCCGCGGCCACCACGACCAGCCAGGCAATGCCCAGCGTAATCCGTAGTCCGATGATCAACTGCGGCGCCACGGCCGGGTAAAGAACCCGGGCAATCAACTGCGCCTGGCTCAAACCAAAATTGCGTCCTGCATTAATATGGACCGGCGGAATACTGGCGACGGCATTCATGGCCGTAACCGTAAGTGGCAGGAAGGATGCGAGGAAGATCAAAAATATGGCGGCCATGTCGCCCACACCGAACCACAGAATCGAGATGGGGATCCAGGCCAGCGGAGAAATCGGACGGAAGATTTGGATTAACGGATTCAACGCCATTTCCGATCGCCGGTACCACCCGATCGCCAATCCAAGTGGTATTCCAAATACCGCTGCCGCCGTAAAACCCCAGGTAACACGGAATAGCGAAGCCGTCACGTACTTCAACAACAAGCCGCGCCGCGCGAGTTCTACAATACCCGCGGCCACAGCGACAGGCCCCGGCAAGAGATGGACAGTTTGTCGCGCGATGGCGATATGCCACAGTACAAGCAAAGCCGCGACGAATGCGACGGGGCGTAACCATACCGAGAGCTTCATCGCCGATAAGGCCTCTGCCACTCAGACTTGCCTTCTGTAAAAAGCACAGTGTCATTGATCGGCAAGCCAGTAAAGCGTTGGATGAGGCCGCTCGGCCACCAAATCTGAATCGCGTCGACCTTGGTGCCAGCCGCCAGTCCAAAGTGTTGCTCAAAAGGGAGGCAGCCGAAGTTGGTGCCGCCCGACACTTCGCGATACTGTTTGCGGCCACCCTCCTCTAAGCACACACGCGCTCCAATTGCGGAGCGATTGCTCGTTACGCCGGCTAGCCGAACATTTAGATAGTTACCCGGTAATCGCTTCGGACAGAAAACGCGAGTGGTTAGGAGATCGCCGGGATAGGCGCCTCCGGCGGCTAAAAGCACCGACAGACGCCCGTCGCCAAAAAGATCGGCCATGTTCGAGCCGTGACCCTTGCCACCGAAGGGTAGTCCAGCGGCGAAGGTAATATTGTGAAACCGCTTGCCATCGCTCTCCAGCAGAATCGGCGGTTCCAGGCGATCCATGCGGGGACTGCCATTGCCCAGCACCAGATCCAGATAGCCATCGTTGTTGAAGTCGCCCGCATTTCCGCTCATGGTGCCCCAGCACCCAGTGAGACCAATGTCCCGCCCGTGCATGGTGAAGGTGCCATCCCCATTGTTGTGATAGATCCGGAGAGGTTTGCCATCGGGCGGGCCGTCCCCGTGGCGCATGGTGTGGATTACAGCCTCATGGTCGGACCAGGTGAATTGAACGATGTCGAGCCGGCCATCGTTGTCGTAATCGCACCATAGACAGATGCTCCCAAAACAATTGTCGTCGATACCGGCCTCGGCACTTACGTCCGAGAAAGTGCCGTCGCCGTTGTTTCTGTATAACTGCGACTTACCCAGCCCGTTCGAGAGAAATAGGTCAGGGTAACCGTCATCGTTGCAATCGCCCCAGGCCGAGCCAATTGTGGGCCATGTGGTCGAAAGCCCTGCGTCGGTCGTAACTTCCATGAAGGTGCCGTCGCCGTTGTTATGAAACAAACGATTGGGCGTCTTGCGGTCGAACATCCCGCCAATGTTATTGGCGACGAACAGGTCGAGGTTGCCGTCAAGGTCGTAGTCCACCCAGGAGGCGCTAAAACCCGGGCCCCACATCTTCAGTCCCGCATCCAGTGTGACATCGGTGAAAGTTCCGTCGCCGTTGTTCCGAAATAACTGCGCCTCCCCCGCGTAGAAGCCCAGGCGCGTGATGAAAAGATCGGCATGGCCGTCGTTGTTATAGTCTCCAATGGTAATAACGAAAGAATTGACCGCGGTGTCAAGCCCCGAACTTACAGACACGTCGGTGAAGGTTCCGTCTCCATTGTTGCGGTAGAGATTGCATCCACCGTGTGCGCACGCAATCGCCACATCCAGGAGTCCGTCATTGTTGTAATCGAAAACGGCTACGCCGCGCCCGCCGCTCGTCTTATCCAGTCCTATCTTAGGAGCGATGTCTTCAAACTCCACGCTAGCCTTCTCGAAGCCGACCTTCATCTCCATGCGCTGGGTGCAGGGAATGTATTCCGGATAGCCGCCCATCTTGGTTGCAGTAAGCCACAGCCAGACGCGGGCTCGTTCGTCATTGGGACTGGCGGTCAATGCATCGCGGCTTACTTGCGCCGACTCTTCCAGCTTCCCTGCGCGATGGAGCGCCACAGCCGCCTCATGTAAAGCCAGCGGCCGCACCGACGGATTACTGGCGGCCTTGAGAAGATTGCCGGCAGCAGCTTCATAAAGGCCGCACTTGATCTGCATGCGTCCGAGTTCAACGCGAGTGGCGTCGTCATGCGGCTGTCGCGTCAAGCGGGCCTCATAGTCTTCGATGAGCGTCCGATATTCCAATCCTACGAACACCGGAGTGTCGGTAAACGACTCGAAGAAGTCGGCCAGGAAACGGGGATAGTTACGACGACCCACCATTTCGTAGGTGACCAGCACTCGCAACGCCTGCTGAATGAATAGTGTCCCGCAGGACAACGCCAGTTGCATCGGAAAAGCCAGGTTGAGCGGGCTCGCGCCTTCTACATTGTCAAAAGAGACGCGAGCCGCCGAGAGCACCTTTTTGAAAACGGAGCCGAGTTCCGCAACCTCAAAGGGAGTGAATCGCGCAACCCGGGCCAAGCGATTGGCAAACTCGGAGACAGCCACGTCGATATCTGCCGGACCGTTCACGGGAGGGGTACTCAGCGGTTCGTAACTCTTTTGCCCCGTGAGCGCTCCGACTGTGTTCTGCATGGTTTGCAGTACCGAGTTCATGGTCATCAATCCGGTTTCGATGAGAGTGGGCGCAGACGCGAGAAGAGAGTCTATAGCTGGTGTACCCTTTGATTGTGTTGCCGCATGCGCCGCGTCGAGGGGAAATACCCCGGCGCCAATGACTCTGTCGGAGGTCTTAAACAGAGGTTGGAAGCCGAATGTCATAGCGCCTTGGGGAGGTCGTAATAAATGGACCGGATAGCACAGCCAAAACTTGCCGCCTCGGTTCTGGTTAATGGCTTGCCTGCAAGAAACTGTGCGATTGCCGGTTCGAGATACGCCATATATTCAAGGTCGTTGGGGTACCTGTAGTTGTCGATGGCGCCGCGATATCGTAGAACACGATTGGAGTCGATCAGAAACACACGAGGCGTCTGGTGCGTGAACCATTTCTTGGCCACGCTGCCTGTGGGATCGTGAAGAATCGGAAAGAGAAGCGCTCGCGCCGCCGCGGCCGCGCGCAGCGCGGCCGCTGTTTCTTCCTGACGCGAGGCGATCGCCGCCAACCCAAGATCCGGATGGAGCGAGGCGAACCCGCTCAAATAGTTGTCGTAACGCGTGCAATGAGAACAGACGCTGGACCAGAACACGACGACTGCACCGTTTTTGCCTTCCAGGAGCGTTTGCAGGCCGACGACGCCGCCACCGATCGCAGTCAGGCGGAAGTCGTCTACTGTGCCACCGATCTCTTGCGTGTCTGGCGCTACCATTTCCTGTGGCATGGTTCCTCTCGGTCACGAAGCTATCCCGCCGTTCCTGGCGGAACAATACCTCGAATCGATTACGCGCTCGATTTCTGGTGAGGCAGCGCGGCGCAGCGATGACCTACTTGTTTTCAATTCCAGCTTGAGCCGCCAATGTTGGATCGACGCCCAACAAACACTCTTCAGCAATTAAGCTGTCGCGATAACTGGCCTTGTTTCTCGCGGTGGAATTGCCCCAGAATTTCGTTGGCTTCAAGGACGGTCGACAGACAGGCGCAAACGGACTCGATCGCTTTCCCGGGGATGGCGCAATAGCCTTCGTGATCTCCAAGACCGGTGTAGACGCGGTTTCCGATGCACGCTAGACTAAGCACCGCCTGCCCCGAAGCCAAACTCTCTGGAATGATTGCGCATGCGGGTCTGCCCATGGCCGGAGCGCTCTTGAGAAAGCCCGCCGCCCGCGCCGCCTCGGTGAGCAGCATTAATTGCCGCACGTTTCCCCGAACTAATACTAAGTCTGGAAGAGATGGACTAAGCTTCAAAGGTCCATAAATCACGAAACGCAACCGGTCAGAACGGTGCGGAAGTTCCGCGACCTCTTGCGCCTTTACATAAGATAGCTTCACCATGGCGGAGGTGAGTTCCACCAGTTCTGCGGTCTGGCTCTGCGACAGCTCTGCCCCCAGCGCGTAAGCGCCTACCAAACAGCCGTAGTGGTCAGGCGCGTCGGCATAAAAAACACTTCCCTCCGCCGCTAACTTCCAAAACGAGCATCCTGAAGGCTGTGGGCTGACTTTGCGGAGCAGTTGGGTCGGCCTCACGTCACTGAAAGCGACTGCAACCGCTCTCGTCTTCGTCAGTTCATAGAGCTGACGATCCCACTTGTCGAGTAAGTCACGCGTCATGATGGTCCTCAGACAAATCGCCGTCTTTGGCGGTTGCGGGCTTGTAGACAATTCCTGGAATAGAGCGAAGGACTACCTATTATGGACAGCCAATCACGGCGAATTTGCGCTCCAGCGATTTGTGCAAATAACATCAACCCGAGTGTCCTACTGAGCGTGCTCGGCAAGCTTGTGTCGGGAACGACCTGCGATCCACCAATGGGGCTGTAATGCTGACGGTGAAAGAATGCGTTCCGTTTTTGCTTTTTTCTCACCGCCCCGCGTCGGAATTGCGGGCCGCCCAAGTGGCCAGCTTCGGTGAGGCTCTTTCCCTGTCGTGGATTAGAAGGTTACCGGGAGAAAAGCGAATTCGCTTTTTCCATGGGCAGGTATTCGTCGTCCAGCTCTACCAGGGATCCCAGTTGATTCGCGCACAAGTCTGCCATGGGTAGGATCAACGAGTAAGACCACGGCAGGCAAGGGTACCTTGCGATAGTCTTTTGGACACAAGTTCCAACCCTAATCCTGGTTGCGAACAGTGCATCGCTCTCCATCTAACTTCTGTGCGTCTTACTTTCTACCCGATCCTATGTTACTTCAGTAGTCCGCGGCCCTCCTCGACATAGCTTATGCGATTGATGGGCACGTCGAGCTGCTCGAGGCGTCCGCTGGGCCAATGAATCTGCAGGCGATCAATCTTCGGAGCGCTTCCAATTCCGAAGTGGACCCGCCGGCTGCTCTCGCCAGCATAGCCGTTACCACCGTCCAGTTCTCTTATTTGTGTCAGCCCACCCGCCTGCACCTTGACGCGCGCACCAATGCCATCGCGGTTGGACTTCGTGCCGATCAGCTTAAGCTCGATCCAGTTACCGGTGTTTTGTGAAACATTGTGATACACAATGGGTGATTGATCAGCGTTGGTCTGAACCAAGTCGAGCAGGCCATCATTATCGAGGTCA
The DNA here is from genome assembly GCA_050012155.1 of Candidatus Sulfotelmatobacter sp. GTDB lineage: Bacteria > Acidobacteriota > Terriglobia > Terriglobales > Acidobacteriaceae > Sulfotelmatobacter. Next base: position 93,691 of record JBEKHS010000011.1, read on the forward strand.
ATGACTCCTATGCCCCGCCCGTCCCTGTCGTTGTCTACTCCTGCGTCCGCGCCGATCTCTCGAAAGGTCCCGTCTCCCAGGTTGTGAAAAAGGCGCTTCTTCTGAAAGCCGCTCCAACTGCGATTCCCAATGTTTGGCCAGCTATTGACATCGCTGAAGTCCACTCCCGGCTTAGTGATCATCGGAAGCAAGATTGTCAGGTAGTTCTCCGGACCGGCGGATCGTAGGCCATTTACCACAAAAAGATCCTGCCAGCCATCGTTGTCGAAATCCCCAAACTTAGCGGCCCATCCCCAGCCCGTGTCGCACACTCCGACTTCCTGGGAAACATCGGTAAACGTTCCATCCCCCATGTTCTGCCATAGCATGGCACACTCTTTCATGTAGTCATCGTAGATGTTGGTTACATAGATATCGAGCCAGCCATCGTTGTTGTAATCCGCGACGTCTACGTTCATCCCTTTTTTCGTGTCCCATCCCGTCGCTTTTTCCGTCACCTCACGAAAAGTACCATCGCCATTATTCAGAAACATGTGATCTGTACCGAAATCACATGCCAGGTAGATATCTTGGAGTCCGTCATTATTGAAGTCGCCGTGTCCTACATCGAGGGTCCATCCCGTCACCTTGCCTAGCCCGGCCTTGAGGGTCACATCCTCAAAAGTGCCGTTTCCCATGTTGTGCCAGAGAGTCACTCCTCCACCGTTTGTAGCTCCGTCGAGATTGTTGGGGAGCACATGTGGATCCTTTAGGTCCAGCAGATTGGCGGGCTGAAAGTAGTTTCCGAACAGCAAGTCCAGATAACCATCGTTGTCATAGTCGAACGTAATTACCGCAATGGTATTTCCGAACTTGTTCAGACCCGAGCCGGCAGTTACGTCCCTGAATCTGCCGTGGCCTTCATTGTGATAAAGAATCGGCGTGCCGAAGCGGGCGACGAGCAGATCGAGCAGCCCGTCGTTGTCGTAGTCGAACCAGAGGGCATCGGAGACGATGTTTGAGGCATCGTTTCCGCCCGCGACGCCGGCTTCCTGCGCAACATCCGTGAACGTCCCGTCGTGGTTGTTGCGGAATAAGTGATTGGGTTGGCCTTCCTCCGAGTCCGTGATGAACAGGTCTTCGTACCCATCGTTATCGTAGTCGCCTACGGCGACGGCCGCGCCACCTCCGGTAAACATGCGCAGCACGTCAGCGTTCTTGCCGTGATAGGTACGAATGTGGTGCCGGATGTGAATGCCGGCCTTGGCCGTGATGTCCTCGAAACGTATGTTTGTCCCGGACCCGCCCAGCGCCGCAGGCGCCAAACTCACGAAACACAGACCCAGCGCAGCACAAAACCCTATCATCGTCCTTCGGACCATATAACCCTCAGATCTGTGTCTACTCTCTTATTCGGATCGAAGCCGTTCTCGATGTACTTAACCAACTCATCGCCGTGCAAAGACAGGCGATCCTTTAGCTGCGCGTTGTTGGGAAACTGACGCAGGCCTTCCTGCCAGGTGGCTCGGGCTCTATCTAATAGATCGAGCTTGCAGTAACCATCTCCAAGGGCCACATAGGTCCGCACATAGTAAGGCTTCGCGGGATTTTTCTGGAGCGAGAGCGCCTTTTCCAGATCGGCGACTCCCAGCGAAGCTTTGCCGAAGATCTTGGGCCAGAACAAATAGCTTGCGCCCCGGGTGTAGTAAGTGATCCAGCTGGGCTGTAAATCGACGGCCTTGATAAATTCGCCGAGGGCAGTGTTCGCCAGAATCACCTGCGTGATGGAGCCCGCGACAGGAATTTTGTCCACATAAGCGAATCCATAGTTGAGATGAAGGTTGGCCGATGCCGGATGGCTTACAAGCAATTTCCCAAAAAAATCAATCGAACGATCGAATTCCTTGTGCCGGATGACGGCCTGGCGGTATTCACTTGCGTAACGCAGGTTGTCGGGGTCGTCAGCGATCGCCAACTCTAAATAGTGCAAGCCGGTTGCAAAATCGTTTGCTTGCACTGCGGCCATGCCTTGGCGAAATTCGGCGTCGGCCGTGGCTGCGGCTACACTCAGCCCACCGGCAGCCAAGAAAAACCCAATTAGCAGTGGCGGTAGCCTCTTGGTCATGATTGCGGTCTCCAAATAGACAAAGCGTTTGCCGTTTGGCCTTCCACGATTTTGTACAGGTGGTCAACTTCCGGCCCTGCGAATGTCTGCTTTAATCTCGAGGGCCAGCGCACTTCGATGGAATCTATCTTGGCGAGGGTGGCAAGCCCGAAGTGCACTCGAGTGGTGGACTGCGCGGCAAAGCCGTTTCCGCCATTCACATACTGCAGGTAGGTTTTTCCTCCCGCCGTCAGGCGGACTTGAGCCCCGATCGCAAAGTGGTTCGACTTGGTCCCCTCCAGCAAAAACGTCACCCAATGCGCTCCGGACGGCAGGACGTTGCGGTAGAGGTTGGCTTCGTCATCGGCGTTGGTAACAAACAGATCAAGGCGTCCGTCATTATCGAAATCCGCTACTGCGATACCACGGCCATCCTTCAACGAATCCAGCCCATGCCGAGACGCTTCTTCCTTGAATACCCCGCCCACATTGTGAAAGAGCCGCTTTCGTTCATAGCCGCTGAGCGACTTATTGCCGATCGGCGGCCAGCTCCGGGCGTCCGTCAGATCAACGCCTGGCCGCGTCACCATGGCGAAGATGTCTGGAACGTAATCTTCCTTCCCCGCCGATACCCAGCCGTTCATGACGTACAAGTCAAGCCAGCCGTCGTTATCGTAGTCGACAAACTTGGCTCCCCATCCCCACCCGGTATCGCAAGTTCCAACTTCGTTGGACACATCTACAAAGGTGCCGTCGCCCATGTTCTGCCACAACATGGCGCACTCTTTCATGTAGTCGTCATAGATATTGGTCACATAAATGTCGAGCCACCCGTCGTTGTTGTAGTCGCCCCAATCGACGTTCATCCCCTTCTTGGTATCAAAGCCGATAGCCGTCGCCGTCTTGTCAGTGAAGGTGCCGTCCCCGTTGTTCAGAAAGAACCGGTCGGTCCCGAAGTCGTTCGCCACATACAGATCTTCAAAGCCGTCGTTATTAGCGTCACCATGGCCCAGGTCAAGAGTCCATCCGGTGGTGCGGATGCCTACGCGAACGGTTACTTCGGTGAAGGTCCCATCTCGATTGTTGTGAAAGACGGTGACGCCACCGCCATTGTTGGCCGTTTCGAAGCTCTCCGGAAAAAACCGGGGTGTGGTTGGGTGAAAAATATTGATCGGCTGAAAGTAGGAGCCGAAGAACAAATCCGGGTAACCATCGTTGTCATAGTCAAACGCTATCGCTTTGATCGCATTCATGTAACGGCCCAGGCCGGCGCTTTTCGTGACATCGCGGAACCTGCCGTTCCCTAGGTTCTCGTACAGGATGCTGTGTCCAAAGCGAACCACCAATAAATCGGGTTTCCCATCATTGTTGAAGTCAAACCAAAGTGCGGCCGTGGAAGCGTTGTCGTCGTCGTTACCGTCCGCCACGCCGGCCTCTTCTGCGACATCGGTGAATGTGAAGTTTCCGTTGTTGTGGTAGAGGTGGTTCTTGCACGTCGAACACGAGTCGGTGACGAAAATATCTTCGAAGCCGTCGCCGTCATAGTCTGCGACCGCAACCGCCGCACCCAGCCGGGCGTAGCCCTGCATAATTGTCGCGTAAGGGTTGTCAAACTGCCGAGGATGATGTCGATACAAAATACCCGCTTTGTGAGTAACGTCCTCAAACCACGGGCGGCCGTCCGAGCCGGAGTCCGTTGTCTGGGCAATCGTTGGGCTCGCGCCCAAAACGGCCACCAGCAAGATCAGAAAACTACACTGGGAGCGTGGCATAAGCTCCATCGTCAATGGCCGGATAGGTTTTCGTTACGAATCTTTGGTCGCCCTCCGTGATCTCAAGAATCTGGTTCGCCGGGATGCGTTCGAAGGTTTGTGTCGTATCGGAGGCTGGCCAGCGTACGACCAACTTATCGACCACGGGATGATGATCGAGGCCAAAATGCTGGCGCAGCGAGTTCTGCGAGCCGTAACCATCACCCAGAACAACTTCTCGTGATTGTTGCGTGGACCCAGTATGAAGCGTGATTCTTGCTCCGACCGCGTCCCGGTTCGAGCGCTGACCGACTAACTCAACCTGAAGCCAATTGCGCGTTGTGCCCACATTGTTTTTGAGCAGAGCGTGGCGGTCGGCGGACGCCGACACTGCTATATCCATTACTCCCCGGTTCCAAAAATCGGCCACAGCCACGCCGCGGCTGTTGAGCAACAGATCTGTGCCGGTGGCACGGCCCAGTTCCACGAATGTTCCATCGCCGTTATTCCTCAGGTAGCGATTGCGTTCCCATCCGTGCCAGGAACGGCTGCCGAAGTAATCCGGATCAAAATAGAGTCCGGTTTTGTAGATATCCTGGTTAGTAACCACGTTGTTGAGAAACTCGAGCTCTATTTCTTTGCCCTTTTCGTTGTAGACCCATCCGTTGGCGATGTAGAGATCCTGCCAGCCGTCATTGTCGAAATCGGCGAACGAAGCTCCCCAGAACCAGCCCGGGGGGTTCGCCCCAGTTTTTTCCGTAACATTGTCGAAGGTCCCGTTGCCCTGGTTTCGCAGCAAAGTATTTCCCGACGCCATCTGCTGGAAGACGCGGACAAAGTCGCGGCCGGACTGCCGGAAAATCTGCCAATACAACGGCATATCCGTCTTCCATGTTCCCTGCGTCATACATTTCAGCATGTAGCGCTTGACCGTTGGCGATTCGGCAAACCACGCGTGCTCGGAGCGAATGTGGGTGACGTAGTAATCAAACTTGCCGTCATTGTCATAGTCGACGAACGAGGCGCTCATGCCCGCGCCGTAAGCCAAAGTGTTGCTCTTCACGGTCACATCGCGGAATGTTCCATCCCCTTGATTCTGGTACAAAGTTTTCCGGCCAAAATCGTTGACCACATAAAGGTCCGGGAACCCGTCGTCGTTGTAATCGCCCCAGACCACACCCAGGCAAAGGCCCCGGTCGCCCACGCCGGCCCGTTCGGTTACGTTGGTAAAAGTACCGTCCCCGTTATTGTGATAGAGCTGGTTGGGCTCGCCGTTGCGGGCGTAAAAGGTGGTGGGAATATCTTTTCTCGGGTCAAGATACCGGCCTAAATACAAATCGAGGAATCCGTCGTTATCGTAGTCACCCCACCCTGCCACCGTTGTGCAGCAGTCTTCACCAAGCCCCGACTCCCGCGTAACATCGGTGAAAGTGCCGTCACGATTGTTACGAAACAACTGGTTAGGCTGAAAGGTACGACTTACGAATAGATCTTTGTAGCCGTCGTTGTCGTAATCCGCGAAGGTGGCAACGCTCACACCGTCGAGTCCGCCTAGGCCGGCCTTGTCCGTTACGTCCTCGAATGTGCCGTCCCGGCGATTGCGAAACAGTCTCGACGAAACTCCGTCTGGAATGAACAGGTCGTAAAACCCGTCATTGTCGTAGTCGACCGCGGAAATCCCGCCTGGGCCGTAACGAATCATCCCAAACTTCAAGGGCTGCGTCAGGAAAGGGGGGTAATACCGGTTGACAAAATCAATGCCCGCGGCCTGGCTCTCATCTTGGAAGTGAGCTTCGCCGCACACAATGCGTTCACCTTCTATCAGCGATTGATCGCGTATCTCGAGGATTTCACCCCGAACATGCCAGCCGATTCGAAAGTAAGCCCGGTCTATCCCCGGTGCTCGCCCCTGGATTGGAGTGCCGATTAACTCCATGCGCACGCTAGCCGCAAGTTGCCCCGGCTTGCGCCACCCTTCGATGCGGTGCACGTGGAGTGACAGTTCTTCTATCCGATCGAACCCGTCAATGTAAGTGAGCCATTCTGCGATCACATCATGCCTGCCAACTGCGTGGCGGCCCGCGTGAAATGCGGCTCGCCGAACTCCATCACGCTCGGAAATTGGCGACGGATCGGTCAGTCCCAACTTCTGACCGCAAAACGACTCGGCATACAGATGTCCGATTGCAGCAGAATTGTGTTGGCGCAGCGACCGAGCCATCTGATCGAGGAACGTTACCAGGGCCCGCCCAGACTGGAAAAACTGTTCACCTTCGCGGTCGATCGACTTGAAAATCGAACCTGCAATGGGGATGCGCATCAAATTAGCGGTCACCAAAATCGGACCCTTTCTTTCGTAGACAAGAAAAAAGCTGTTGGTGTATGGCAATAGGACAAGTCAGCACTGGCTTTTTGCGGCGCTAGCGTATGTAGTTGAAAGAGAGTGCCTTCGAGAGGTTGGAAACAAAATCAAGCTGGTCATAAGGCGTAAGGACGCAAGGTGGGAACCATTTTCAGGAACTTAGTGTCACGAATGAATTCGTATTTATCCCACGCGCGCGATCAAGTTTGCTCAAACACATTAACGAACAGTCGGCGGTCAAGGCCGGAGCACTTCGCTCTTCTGTCTCGACGGCCAGCCGCACATTTAGCAGAAGACGGCCCCCAAACTCTTGCGAACCAAGAATTATGGTCAGGCAGCGGATATGCGTACCGCTGCGCACCGGGGCGCGGAATCGGAGCTTGTCAAAGCCGTAGAGCACCCAGGCGCCCTCTGGCAAAGCGCTGCCTTCCTGAGCCAGATTGAGGGCGATCGACACCAGTAATAATCCGTGGGCAATAGGGCCGCCGAAATGACTATGTTCCTCGTCCACGGTGGCTTGGTGAATCCATTGATGGTCGTGCGTTGCCTCGGAAAAGGCGTCTATCTGTTTCTGTGTTACTTCGAACCAATGGGAAATGCGCCGCCTTCCGACAATGTCGGCGGCGACTTCATCGCCTGAGAGAGCTGAGTCTGCTGGATTCGTCATCGCTCGCGACCTGGCCTTAGCGGAGGAAATGCGCAACCTACGCTCGAGAGCCCGGGCCATATCTCTGCCTCGGCACAGCTCCGGATATGACGTCGAGGAAATAGTAAGGTGGCCCTACATTTGTGTTAGACAGTGCTGTCTCTGAGGTTTGCGAGGTTATCAACTGCGAAATGTTCGCCTGGAGGGGCGTACCTCCAAGGCTGCCATCGCAAACTTTGACAGCTAAGGTCTTGCGATACGGATCGGCTGGACTCGACTGGAGTTGCCGGTTCTGACTTTATTCTGTCTGTTCCACCCGCCCAGATCAAGAGCGATGGCCATGCACGCATCGCGCAATTCGTCGGCCAGACCCGGGTGAGCCATCGCCCGGGCCACGACCATGCCTCCCACGCACAGGGCGGCCATGGCCTGCGCGACCGTGCGGCGTGGCTGCGCATTCTCGGCCAAACTTCGCTCCAGGACGCTAACCATCGCCCGGAATACGGCTTCAAACACCCGCTTTGCGCTCTTGCCGCTGCGCGCAACATCACTCGGCAAGGCAACCATGGGGCAAGACTTCTCCACGTCTTCGTAGTGCTGACGGGATAAATAGGCTCGAATAATCTGAGAACCTACTTCCCCGGATGTCAGGTCTACTTCCACCCCCTCCCAGCAGTCCTTCCAGTCAGGGTCGGTAAAGAAGCAGCCTAATACTTCTGTATATAGGTCGCCCTTGCTCCGAAAGTAGCCGTAAAACGCGCCATGTGTGAGGCCAACGCCGGCCATAATCTGATCGAGCGATACATTGTCAAAGCCGTAGCGGTTGAACAATCTGCGTGCGCTATCAATGATCTTGACTTTCATCTCGGCGCGATAACCGGTGGGATAGGGCATAGGTTGTCCTCACCTTTGGATAAAAACACGTTTCGGCCTACTTCCGTGGCACGAAAATATTATCTTGAACATAGTTTACTACCATGCTTAAATGCGGGACGTTGAGGAAGGCAGAGTGGAGGACAACAATGAACGAAAGACAGAACTCGGTCCCTCTGGCAGGTAGTTCGACGCGACGGCAAGTAATAGCTGGTCTGGGCATAACTTTAGGGAGTCTGGCCGCGGGTTCCGTGGTCCGGGCAAAGGCGCAGCAGCCCACGATGAAGGAGATACCGAGCACGGATGCCAACCGGTTGCGCACGTCTCTTCACCAGGAGGTCGATTTTAAGGCAAGCCCGGAGCGCATTTACGGCGCCATCTTGGATTCGAAGCAGTTTGCTGGCTTCACAGGCATGTCCGCCGAGATCGACCCCAAACCCGGCGGTGCATTCACCATATTCGGCACCTTGGTCGGTGGCCGAAACGTCGAATTAATTTCCAACCAGCGCATAGTGCAGGCCTGGCGTCCCGCCCATTGGGATTCTGGGGTCTACTCGATCGTCAGGTTTGAACTGAAAGGGCAGGGTTCTGAGACGACGCTTGTGCTGGACCACTGCGGTTTTCCGGAGGGTGAGTTCGATCACCTCAATCCTGGATGGAAACTGAGATATTGGGATCCGCTGAAGAAATTCCTGGCCTGACAGCTTGCGGAAAACCCAGAAGTTCGGGAATTGCACGACTTCGGTGGGGCCCACGCCGGAAACCATGTGGTTGCTTCCTCTTCCTGTATGGCAAGCACCGCGGAAAAGGTGCAAAAGGCCGTACGGAAATGGAGCGGTGTTTTCAAGAGAATCAGTTTGTGCCCGCAACCACTGAGAGTGGATAAAACACGAAGCTGCAACCCGTATAAGAAGAGCACGAAAGGATTCCTTTTCTGATCAGGCGCACGGTCGAAGCTGGCGGAAATGGCTCCCCGAACGGGGCGTTTTCGAGGGTCTTTCCGGCACTGCGCAGGACGTCGGAACCGCGGAGAAAATGCGCCTTTTCTATTTTGCCGCTGGCCGCGAGAAGTACATCGAAGTCGGCACTCGCATCTGTCTTAGTGATCGCGGGAAGGCTGACCGTTCGCATTAAGGCCAATTCTTCACGGGCGCCCATCCGCTTCTCTGGAAGTGGTACGTTGGCCAGGTTGCGCATGCGCGACGGAGTTTCTTCCAGTCGGGGATCCGCTTCCAGCGCCAGATTGTACATGTGCAGAGCTGCGGACAATTTCTTCTGCCTCTCATAAACCTGGCCAAGGTGATCGCCCACCACTCCTTCCTGCCGGAGCTGCCAGGCTGGGGCCAGATAATCTTCTGCCCGCGCCAGATCGCCCATCTTGAAGTAGATCCAACCGAGGGTGTCCCAGTCCGCAGTGATCGCCAGAGGTAGCTGCAGGTCCGCTTTCTGGATGTTCTGGAAATCAACTTTTTGTGATTGCTCTTCCACTTCCTCGATCGATCGCCGCGAGTAATCGAGAGCTTCCGCTAGATTCGTCTTCGCTTCCGCCATCTCGTAGGCGACGTCATTAAGCATTTCCGCCCTGGGGTCGATTTGCAGAGCTTTGTGCATCGCCTCCATCCCCTGATCCGTTTGGTGGGAACGCAGAAGGACCGTCCCAAGCCTGAGTTGCGCGAACGCATCGGAGGGATTCGCCTTGGCGGCCGCTTCTAAGAGAACCTGAGCCTCCGGATAACGCTTCTGGGCCATATAAAGTCCACCGAGATTTGGCGCGATGTCGGGATCGTCGGAAGCGATGTTTTTCAGTCTCTCCCAGGTGGCGATGGCCTCGTCCCGGTTACCGAGAAATCCGTAGTCATAGGCGAGGATCTTGTAAGGCACAATCTGTTTGGGGTCGGCATCGACAGCTTTTTGAAATGCATTAAGCGCCGAGCTTTTGTCCACGGTTGCCGAATACATCCAGCCTAACTCAATCCAGGCGCGGGAAAACGTAGGGTCCAGCGAAACTGCGTGATTGAGAGCCGTGATCGCGGAAGCAGTATCTTTTGCCTGCATTGACTCCCGAGCATTCTGCTCGGCCCGTAGCGCCTCGGGGCTGGAACTATCCGGAAGTTGCAGGACACTCTCGCGCAACTGATTTCCACGCCCGGCAGGCCGCCGCGCATCAGTTGCTGGAGATCGATTGGAATGTTGGGATGGGTGAGTCGCACCTCCGGTCCGGAGTCGTGACTGGCGTCGAAGACCATACCAGACTAGGCATCCGGCTAGTATGGTCACCATAGTCAAGAACAGAATCATCCTCCAGCGTAGAGTACTGTCATCGTGCGTTTCTGTTACAGGTTCTGTTTTCAACTCTTCGTTGCTTGAAAAGACAGGTCTTGAAACGGCAGGGTTGGATGTTGTGGAGTTGGAAGCTGTCGGGTCAAAAAATGTCTGGCTTGAAAGTGCGGAGTTCTCCGGAGCGATTACGATCCTGCTACTCCACTGATCGTCCACTGCCGCGGGTAGGTCTGCCGTAAGGCGCACTGGAGCAGGTTTCTCATCCTCTTCCGGGGCTGGCACCTTAGATGCACCATTGAGTGGCGGTGCCACCGGTCTGGCATCAATTGGTAACAGGTCAGAGTTCTGTGCGGCCCACTTCGCGGCCAGTCCGTTCAATGGGCTTCTTGTGTTGTATTCCTGGTAGGCGATCATCCGGCCGATGCGAACGATCAACTGATCGAGGCCCTCGGATGCAGCCCAGAAATCACCGATGCACACCATCGAATCATCGAAGTTGGGATGGAAAACTGGCGTCAGCATGCGGCATTGCGGCGCGCGCCTCGGATACCCGAGAGTCAGATTCACTTCAAGGATATGAGAGTCGCGCTCCAGAATCTCGCCCGACCCGGAGACGTAGAGTCCGCGCAAGTTGTAAGTAAACCGATAAATCTCGGGCGGAATTCCCGCCTTGCCCGTGATCTGGATCAATGGCCAGCCCTGCAGCAAGCCCTGCAGGGTCTCTTCATCGAGCATAAGACGTCGAGTGCGCGGAGAAGGCATGCTTTACGCTCGCGACCGCTACTTAAACACGCCCGTCTTCTTCCAGCGGGCAATGCTGTTGATTTGATATTGGATATAAACCGTGCTGAAGAAGAATGTCATTACACCGCTCATTTGCAATCCAATGTTTTCGGTGGAGTTGTAATACTCCTCCATTGCAGCCTTGATGCTGAAGATTCCTACTAAATAGATGATCGCTCCGGCGATGATGAAAAGCCCGCCCAGCGCGGGGATTCGAAACAGAACGATCGTCAGGAAGCCGGCGACCATGGCGGCAGGATACATGGCAACCAGAACGAGCGGCTTGTTCTCCCCGGAGAGCTTCCGCGCCCAGTTGCCCTGCAGCAAAGCCCAAACGAGGTTGAAGAGTTGGCGCGTGATGAGTCCCAGAATCAGCACGATGGACCAGTGCAGATTGGGAGGCAGCGGAACCAACTGAGTTTCAGGGGCTACGGCGACCGCAGTTCCTCTGCCAGCCAGGGCTATCGCCGGAATGTTTCCCAGCACATGGGAGACGGGCACCCAATCGGCCATGCCCTCACTTTGCGTCCAGTCCTCGAGCGTTACGTTGCCGGACTGAACGTACTGCTGCAGATCGGAAAGACTATAGGGGCCAAAACGTTGATCACCGCGTTTCACGAAGTATTCCATGAAGGCTCTCCAGTCTCACGCTTCGAACTGCACAATGTCGATCACCGCCCACAACCAGCTCATCGGGGAACCGAAACCCAAAGTCAGCAGCGTAATCCCGAGCTGGATACCCGCCTTTTTGTAATAACCCGCATAGAAGTTATGGGCTCCGAAAGCTCCCAGCAGCGCGCCGAGGACAATATAGTTCGTGCGCTTTCTCGGTTCACGCACCACGGCTTCTTCCGCGGTCGGCAGATTATTTTCGCCGGCGAATCCTCCGAACATCGAAGGTACAACTCGATTCGCCACACGCTGCAGATCGAGCTCCGTGGCCGGAGGGGGAATAACCCCGGGCGGAGGCGGCGGAGGGGGCGGCAGGCGACGTTCCG
>JBEKHS010000012.1:0-124248 GCA_050012155.1 Candidatus Sulfotelmatobacter sp.
GAAGGCCAAAGGTTGGCTGGCGATGCTCATGCGGCGGAAGCGTCCCGTTGCGCCTGGGGCAAGCGTTTTTCAGTGGCGGCCGCGACTGCGACTGGAACATGCCGCCACACTTGAATCGTCAGCACGACTGTAGTGGCGAGCAGCAGCGCTCCCACGGCCACATGCGCTACAGTGGACGCCACCATGGGAAGTTCCGGTTGCGCCGCGCTTCTGCCCCAGGCCACGCGCGTGAGGAAAGCGGCGAAGCCCAGGCAGAGCTGGGCGATCAAGAGCGACAGCATCACGATTGCCGGCCGCCGCACAGCATCAATATTTGAATAGACCGAGATCGCGCGAACCGCCGTCCAGGTCAGGACGAGCGCAACAATCACTGCATTCGCCACATGCGGCCACCAGCTCATGCCGTGATGACGAAACATCCCGCCCAAGATGAGTTGCACGTACAGCACAACGATGCAGAGTGTGGTCAACGTGAACAGGCTGGGATGGCATGAGTCGAGCTCGATCTGTGGCTGCTCCTCAACCCATTTTCGTCCGGTAAACAGCGCGATCGACGTCGCGATGCAGAAAAAAGTTTGTGCGACAGTGGCGTGCGCGGTGGAAATCCACGGCGGCTGGAAGAGCAAAACCGTCAGCCCCCCGAGAATGGCTTGCGCAATGACCGTGCAGAACGCGCCAACCGCCAGCCAGCGCAACCAGCGCCTGCGCTCCACCAGCAGAGTCCAGACGGCGATCGAGAGCGTCAGGAAAATGAGGGAGCCCGCCACCATCCGGTGGGTCCACTCGTAGCGCACCCCGCCCACAAAATGTGGCACCTTCACCAGATAGCCGAATGATGTTGGCCAATCCGGAACTGACAACCCCGCATCGTTGCTCGTAACCAAGGCGCCAGCCGTAATGACCACCAGCGTCGCACACGCGGTGAACACGGCGAAAGCGTGGTGGGCGCGGTTGTAAGTTGCCGGGATGGCTTTCAGAGTATTTCCCCTTCGGTGAGGCCGGTACGGGATTAGAGATTCCCGGATTTGGCTGGAACAGGCTGTGCAGCTTTACACAGCCTGTTCCAGCCACGGTGCTGATTTTAACAGACGATCTTATGCACACGACAGGACTAAACGCGCACCCGAGAGTTCCAGTTTCCCTTAGTCGGCCGCCGGTTTGAAGCTCTGATCCACCGTCTTGGCTTCTTTTGGTCCGACCGTGACCTTCTGATCCTGCTCGCCCAGTTTTTCCTGCACGAACGCGATCGTATAGTCGCCGGGAGGAAGACCCTTGATCTCATATTTTCCGGACTTATCGGTTACCGCGTAGAACGGGCTCTTGACGACGTTGATGTACATCTTCATCCACGGGTGCTGGTTGCATTTCACAGGCAGCATGATTTCTTCACGCGCAAAATTCTTCTCCAGCGGTGCGGAGGACGGCGGCTGCGACTCGTTCCACTCGCGGTTATCTTTCGGCGTGGGGTGAATGTTGTGCGTGGTCTGGTCGTCATTCTTGATTTCGACGGTCTGCCCCGCCATCACGCCCAGGACGTGAGGATGATATTTGCAGCCACTTTGGTCGAGGACGACTGCGTCCTTGGGCACGTCGAAAGTGCGGCTGCCCAAACCATCCTTTACGTACACGAATACATTCGCGAGATTGCCGCCATCGACCACGACATTTTCCGCTTCGTTCATGCCCTTGCAGGCGGGATCCTGGCTCATGTCGATCTTCGAAGCTTTGGGGGCCATACCGTCAAACTTGACTGTGCCGTTTACGGTCGCAACCGTTGCGGGATCGATTGGCGTGGCTGCTGGAGCCATCGCCGGCTGCTCGGCCATGGTGTTAGCTGGCTGCTCCTCTTTCTTGCTGCATGCCGCGAGCAGCAGCAAGCCGCACACCGCCAGCATGACCAATGTCATTCTCGAAGTCTTTTTCTTATTCATGATGTCGCCTTTCCTTAGAATTTAGAAACTCTGCTGGGCCCTTGTTGGCCCACGATATTCTTGATCGAACCTGTCATTCTATCGCGAACCGCCGCTCGCTGCCGGATGCGTCTCGGTCGAAGCCTGCTTGCCATTCGATTTGCGTTGCACCGCTGCTTTCGCGTGCGGCATGGACGCTGCGACCTTCCTTTGTTCTTCCGGCGTTAGCTGGAAGATATAGTCGGTTAACAGCTTGCGGTGATCGCCTTCATAGCCCTGAAACGAAGGCGGCGTGGGTCCGGCGAACACCCACTGATTGTTCTGCTGCTTGAAAAGACCTGACGGCATCGATGTTCCGGGGCTGACAGCCTGCGGGTCGGTGATCCAGCGCTCAACCCAATCCGGTTTCAAGCGCTCTTTTGCCAGCAGGAAATTCGGCGCCGTCGCGATCTTGTCGTGCGAGGGATCGCCCGTGGCGTGGCACTTCAGGCATGGAGCCGCGGAGCTGGAGAACAGGCTCCGCGCCATGTCCGTTTCCTTCGTGGTGAGAACCGGCACTTCCTCCGGAATGTAGGGCATCGGTTGCTGCGATAGCGCCTGGAAGAAGCGCACGAGTTTGCGCAGTTCGTTGTCGGAGAACGAGAACGTCGGCATGCGTACTTTCAAATACGGACGCACACCATTGCGATTCGTGTCGGTTGTGCTCAGCGACGGATTCGACAAGAACTTGCGCAGCCACTCGGGATCGACGCGCGCGCCTTCGGTCAAAAGCTTAGGAGGCAATTGCTCCTGCGCATCTTGATATTGCGGTAATCCCATGAGGATGGTTTGCTGGCCGGGGATGAACTGGTGGCAACCCATGCAGTTGTATTTCTTAACAATCCACCAGCCTTCTTGAATGTCGTGACGCGCATCGCCCGGCCTGTATTGGTAACTCGCGGGCAGGGAAGTCTCTTCGCTACCCATCAGGAAAGTCGTGAGGTCGAGCACCTGCTCTTTGGTGAGGTGCAGGTTGGGCATGCGGGAAGCTTCGAGTTCGCCCTTGATTTTGCCCTTGTCGTAAACGTTGGGCTCGGCCAGTTTGTGCTCGAAGAATCCTTTCTGGTCGTACCAGGGCTCCGTCGCCGGGCCGTCGGGAAGGCGCGCCAGATCTTCCTTGTCGGTAATCGGTTCGGCATCCTTGCCGCCGCGTTGCGCCACCGTGGTGAACAGTGCAAAGTCGAGACGCTCGATGGGTTTGCTGCCTTCGAAAGTGAGCTCCGTGCCGATGCGGCCTTCCTCTTCCATGCCCGCAATCTCGTGGCAGCCGGCGCAGCCAAAGTGGCTGATCCACTTCTTGCCTTCAGCTTTCAGATTGGGATCGTCCATGAACGCCGCGGCTGGATAAGATGACGGCTCCTGCTTCTTCTGCGTCATCAGATAGGTCGCGATGTCTTCCGCATCCTCGGGAGTCAGCCGCAGGCTGGGCATTACGGTCATGTTCTGCACTTGCAGCTCGTGGCCATCGTTGGGGCAGCGGCTGTGCTCGAGATCAAACTGATAGGGAAGGCCCTTCTTGGCGTAATCCTCGGGGCCGATGTCTTTTTTCTCGAACGGGCAATAGGGACGTGTGCGCTCGCGTGCGTTGTGAATCCAGCGCACCAGGTAATCGTAATTGTCTTTCTCGCCGACGCGGCTCAAGTTCGCGGCAAACACGCCGCCATGCATCTGGGCGCCTTCGCCGATCGAGTGGCAGGCCAGGCATCCGCGCTCCTCAAATAATTCTTTTCCATGCCCGGCGTTTCCGGGCTTGTGTTTGGGAAGAGGGTCGGTCAGCGCCGACTGCCAGATGTAGGCCGAGATCGCCTGGATCTGGCGATCGGTCAGGCGGAAGTTCGGCATTTTCGTCGTGGGACGAAAATCCGTTGGCTTCTTCAGCCATACCGGAATCCAGTCCTTGTTGAGCTTAAGTCGCACATCCTTCAGGTTCGGACCAACTTTTTTCTGGTCCTGCATCAGGTTGTGCGATTGAAAGTCGAGCTGCTGCAAACGCCCGTCCAGCTTGCTGTTGGCCACTCTCAAGTCGACTGCCTGCGTGTTCAGCTTGTTGGCTTCTTCGTTCGACGCGGAGGCATCGGCCTGCTTCATGAGATAGGCGGTCTGCTTCAGATTGTCTATCTTCTGGCCTTCCATTTGTTTGATCTGTTGGCTGATCGCGTTCAGATCCTCGGGCTCTTTATCGTAGCCTTCGTAGCGATGGCAACCCATGCAGCCCTTTTGCCGGAAGAGATCTTTGCCATCGTTGATGGTCTGCCACTGCATGTCGCCGCTGACCAGCACCATGTCGGCGGCGTGGCAGTTCTGGCAACCGGCCTGAGAGTTCTCCTTGGGAAACAGCGGCCACAACCAATGCTCGTAATTGCCATGCGCTTTCTCGACGCTGGTAGTGGCGCGGCCGTTGCCTTGATGGCAGGGCGAGCAGCCAAACTTTTCGGGATCGTGGATCGACAACAGCTCCGGCTGGGGATGGCTGACGAAGGCGTCGGCATATTCGTCGGGCTTCTTCTCGCCCTTCGCCACCATTGAGACGGCGCTGATTCTCAGCGGCTCGCGCGCGTTCATGTGGCAGGACTCGCAGCGGTCGACGATGTTGGCCTCGGCAACATTAATCTGCACAATCGCCGGATCCCATTCGGTGGCGCGTCGTTTCAGTCCATCGATCTGTTGCGGCGTAAGATCTACCATGTGGTCGGAGATGTATTCATCCATCTTCGCCTTGGCCGCAGTCACAGGCTTCAATACATCGCCCAGTTCCAGACTTTTCTTCGTGCGTTCGTCCCGAATCTCGTTGTACGTCTCCTCGAGCTGCGGGAAATCGAATTGTTTCTTGCTACCGTCGGGAAATTCGACTGTTGCCTTTTCCTTCTTGTAGTCCGCCAATTCCTTCTGTTTGCTGGCCTTCGACGACGCGCTTGTGCTCGTCTCAATCTCATAACTCAAAGCGTTCACATAGGCGCGCCGGTCAGTGAAGACGCTCTGCACCGCGAGCAGCCGCGCTGTTACTTCGTCGACTGCCTCGCGCGCTTGAGCCGCCTGTGCCTTCGAGTCCTGATAAGTTTTGTCATAGGCCTGCTTGAGAGCGGCATAATCCGGATTCTGCTCGACGTCCTTCTCCGATGTAGCCGACTTCGAGCGCGCGGTATTCAGAAAGGCGCTGTAGCGGTCCTTCCATTGCTCCTGGAAGGCCTTCCAAGGCCTCTGCACCCATGCCTCATCCCACAAAGCCCAGAACAACGTTGCCATCAGAATCACCATCGCGACCAGGTAATAGGCGGCGTACGATTTAGTCGTGATCGGGTCTTGCTCGAGGTTGGGTTGTTCAGGCACCGCTTCCTCCGAAAATGTTCACGAGTCCGAAAACGCTTGTCATTCCGAGCGGAGCCAGGAATCTCTATTCCCAGCTCTGCACTCAGCTATCGATGACAAATACGATACGATGACAACCTAAATATTGAACCAGGGCGTAATCCACACATACTTGATGTGCCACAGGAGCCGCAGCCCCATCTTCAAGGGCAACGCCACCATGGTCAGCAAAAGAAATTGCGTGATGCCAAATTGCAGCAGGCTCATGCGCTTGAAATCTTTTCCCATGTATCGACGGAAAAGCGAATAGACGATGAATCCGCCGAGCAGGTAATAGCCCCCAACCACAATCGCGCCGAACAGTGCTTTTGCCATGTTCGACGTGATGCCAAAAATATCGGGCAGGTCGCGGTTCACCTCATAGATCAGCCGGTTGTGATCCCAGGTTTGCCCCGGCCAGAACCATTGCCAGCCGGGCCCTCGAATAAACGTTCCGATGAGGATCATTGAGACCCACAGAATGATGAAGCCGAATAGAAATGTAGAAATCGAAAATTTGCGCTGCTTCCACGTGTAATAGCCGCTGCCCAGCGGGTTGGTGTCGATGTAGGGAATGACCATGAGGCCGATGATGATCATGGTGGGCATGACCACCCCCGCGATCCACGGATCGAAATAGACGAGCATCTCCTGGAGTCCCAGGAAGTACCACGGGGCCTTCGCGGGATTCATCGTCAAGTTGGGATTAGCGGGTTCTTCGAGCGGAGCGTTCAACGTGATCGACCACACCATCAGAATAATGGTGACGATGATGGCCGCGAGGAATTCGATGCGGAGCAGAAACGGCCAGACGTGAACTTCTTTTTGCCAACCGGATTTGAACGGCCAGGTTTTGCGGTGATGCGTCTTGGCCATGGCCGGATCGGCCTCGAGCTGCGCGATCAGTTGATCGTTGGCGTGCGCCTGCTTCCATGCCAGATAAATGTAGAAGCACAACAACGGAATTAAGCCCACGATCGGCACGTTGTCCGGAGCCGAACAAATCTCCCAAAGTTGTCGCCAGTCCATGATTATTCTCGCGTCAGGTTAATCAAACTTTTGTCATTCCGAACTGGGCTGAAAGCCCGGTGAGGAACCTGCTTTCTGTTATAGCGTTCACTCTCCTGCAGCTTTCGGGCCTCTGCGCGGTTTATCCGCTTCCGCTTCTAGCATCACAGGTGCCGGTCCGGAGATTCCGCCGTCTTTTCGTACGCGCCAGAAATGAACGATCATAAGGACCGAAGCCACGATCGGAATTCCGATGCAGTGCCAGATGTAGGAGCGCAGCAGCGCGTTCGCATCCACGATCGACCCGCCGAGCAGTCCGAAGCGCACATCGTTGTAGGGAGTCATACCCAGCATCGACCCGAACGGACCTTCGTGTCCGAGCAGCGGCGTGGCTCGCGCCATGTTCGTTCCCACCGTGACGGCCCAGAATCCCAGTTGATCGTCGGGCAGAAGATAACCCGTGAACGAAAGCAGCAGTGTAAACACCAGCAGCAACACTCCGATGTTCCAATTAAATTCGCGGGGCTTCTTATAGGAACCGGTGAGAAACACCCGGAACATATGCAGCCACACGCCAATCACCATCAAGTGCGCGGCCCAGCGGTGCATGTTGCGCAGAATTTTCCCGAACGGCACATCATGCTCAAGGTAGAGCACGTCGCGAAACGCCTGCACTTTGCTGGGGTGGTAATAAAACATCAGCAACACGCCGGTGTAGGTGAGGATGATGAAGAGAAAAAAAGTGATTCCGCCCATGCCCCAGGTGTAGCTGTACCGCACCGCGTCTCGATTGATTTTGGCGGGATGCAGATGCAGAAACACGTTGGAGAGAACGCCCAGAGCCCGGTTGCGCGGCGTGTCGTCGTGCTTGTGCCGAAAGATCGAGGTGTAGACCTGCGTCTTGGTCGGATCTTTCAGCCCCTCGATCTGCTCCTTCGCCTTGGCGGGGATATCGACCTTCATCGCCTGAATGTCGTCTTTCACCCGCTCGACCAGTCCCACTTTGCCGTTCTTGCCGTTATTTTCGTCAGCCATAATTGCAGTCTCGATAAAACCTCTTACAGGTCCTGTCATTCCGAGCGCGTGTCTTGGCGCGAGGAATCTGTTTTTCTTGTTGCCTACACTCCGGTCAAGAACGCTCCCGGATCGTTGAAATGCGTCGGTTGTCCCTTCGGCCATTGGTAGAGGCGGGAGGTATCGACGATGATCTGCCCATCGGGCGCCAGTTCCACATGGGCGCGATCCATCGGGCGCGGGGCCGGACCTTCGAAGTTAATGCCTTCGCTGTCGTAACCGCTGCCGTGGCAGGGGCACTTGAATTTATTTTCGCTGGGCTTCCAATCCGGGGTGCAGCCCAGGTGCGTACAGCGGGCGTAGATCACAAATACACGGTCCGGTGTGCGATCGACCCAGATGCGGAACCTCTGCTGAAACTTGGTGTCGACTCCCAGCGCGAATTCTGAGGGATACCCGATCTTGAAAACAGTATTGGGTTCGAAAAGAGTGCGGGGAAGAAAGAAGCGGAAGAAGGCAAGGAACCATGCGGTCAGGAACGCGGTCACCGCGACCCACACCAATCGCCGACGCCGCTGGTCGATTTCGGTGTTCGACGGACCCGACGAGGAGAGTCCAGCCGACGCTGCGGCCTTCGAGGTTCCCACCGCCGGCGTGCCGACGTATTTCGTGGCATCTACGCCAGTTGTGGCAGCAGGCTTTGCGGCCTCTGGGTTCGGACTGGGTTTCGGTGGTTCACTTCCGGGAACCGTCATGGGTTACCCTCCTGCTCTATAAACTCGTCAATCCCCGGCGGCCAACAACAGCTCCGGAGAAGCTGTCTGTGACAGCTTCGTATGAATCGTGGTGCTTGAGTAAGCCGCATCGCCCATCGCCTGTAGCACCAACTGGCCCAGGGCGGAAATAAACTTTGGAGAATCATTCAACCCGGAACTCATTTCAAACTGCGTTATGCCCAGCCGCCGCGCTTCTTCACGGGCTTCGTGATCAATCTCGCCGAGCGTTTCCACGTGGTCGGAAACGAACGCGACCGGCACAATGCAAACTTCGCGCACTTTCTCTCTCGCCAGGTCGTGGAGTGTGCGGTGCACGGAAGGCTGCAGCCATTTACTCGCTCCCACTTTGCTCTGGTAGCAGAGCCGGTGACGATTCGGCCAGCCGCCGCGCTCCATCAGAAGCTGCGTGGTTTCTTCAATCTGCTGTTGGTACGGGTCGCCCTTCGCTATCACCGACAGGGGCACGCTGTGTGCGCTGAAAACAATCTCAGGCCGCTCGGAGCGCGGAAAGCGCGACAAGGCATCGTCAACCTTTTCCACTACCGCATCTAAATACATCGGATGCCGATAGAACGGTCCCACGTTGTGTACGGGAACGTCGCCGTGGAACAGGCGTTGCCACTCGTTGAGGCTGCTGCCGGTCGTGGTCGATGAATACTGCGGGTACAACGGCAGGAGCACTACCTCGTCACATTGCGCAGCTTCCAGTTCGGCAATGGCTTCGCTGGTGAAAGGATGCCAGTAGCGCATAGCTACAAAGCAGCGCGCATCGATTCCGTGTTTGGTTAACTCCGTTTCGAGCGCCAGCGCCTGGCTTTCGGTGAAGCGCCGGATCGGCGAACCTCCGCCGATCGTCGCGTAGTGGTGCTGCACTTTGCGCGCGCGCGTGGTGGAGATTAACTTGGCGAGAGGTTTGCGCCCGATGCGCGCAAAGGGAAAGTCGATGATATCGGGATCGCAGAAAAGATTAAAAAGGAAAGGCTCAATCGCAGCCAGCGTATCGGGTCCGCCAAGCTGAAACAGAACTACCCCCAAACGCCGTGTTGTGCGCGTCATCTCCCCTGATTCCCCAGAACGGGCGAATTTACTCCCATCTGCGACGAGAGTCAATGGCGCAGTTGAAGATTGCGCGGCATTCGGGCTTCAGGTTTCGGAAATACTGCGCTGGAGGGCGAAGATAACAGACTCTCCACCGAAGCCCGAGAGCGAGATTGATCACGACTAACGGGGAAAGAGTTCGCTTGTCTAGGCTCTTTCCTTGTTCGCAGCCAGGGCGCGTCCGAAAATGAAAACAGGTCCGCGGTAACGCTCACCACATCGCGGATACTGCGGACAACTTCAGGGCTTAAAGCGAAACACCTGCCCGCACCCAAGCCGCTGGCGTTGCGAAGTGGTCCCGCAGGTTTCGGCCACGATGCCGCCGAGGGTCGCGCCATATAACCATCCGCCCTTGCCAAAGGTCACGCCGGCAAGTGGGTAAGCGAGACCGCTGAAGTTGGTGAGCGAAGTTTCAGTCCAGGGATTTCCCGGCGCCGACGGCGGCGTAAGTTCGAAGACGTTTCCCCTTTCCAGTGGCCCTCCAAAAATTGTTGTGCCGTAGATCGACCCGTCGCTGCCCACTGCGAGGCTCCCGAAAGGTGAAAGTCCATCGCTGCCGGTGAAGCTGTAGATAACGCTTTCCGTCCAATTGCCTCCGGCCTCAGCCGGTGGCACGAACTGATAGACTGCGCCGTAACCGAGGTCGCCACCCAACTCGGTATCGCCATAAAGGATTCCCGATTTGCCGAAGACTACGCCGGAACGCGACGTATATCCATCGTCGTTGTTGGTTCCAAATGTATACAGCACTCTCTCGGTCCATTGGCTTTCCGGCGAAGATGGAGGTGTGAGCTCGAAGATGGTGCCACCGCCATTCGGGCCCTGCGTGGACAAGCCACCGACCATCGTCGTCCCATAGAGTTTGCCGGTGCCGTCGATGACGAGCGTGGATTCGGGCACAGCTCCGTCCGGGGAGCCCTGGAAAACGTAGATCGTGCTGTAGGTCCAAGCGGCTCCGCTCACCGCTGGCGGACTCAGCTCAAAAACCACACCGCCACAACCGGTGTTCAGGTCGCAGTTGCCGCCGTCCGTTGCTGTGCCGTAGAGGTTGCCGAGTTTGTCGAATACCAATCCGGCTTCCGGATGAGATCCCTGAGATCCCGGAAAGTTGTAGAGGATTGTCTTGGTCCACGGGCCGCTACCCGAGGCAGGAGGAGTCAGCTCGAAAACCGTGCCGCCGCCGCCCGAACCGCCGTTATCGGTTGTGCCATAGAGGTTGCCCGCCTTATCGAAAACCAGACTGCCTACAGGGTAGGTGCCGTCGGCGTTGTCCTGGAACTGGTAGAGCAGAGTCTCGGTCCACTGCGTTCCCGTAACTGGCGGGGAGAGCTCGTAAACGGTTCCGCAACCAGCCGTCACCGGTTCGTATGTGCAGAGCCCATTACCGCCTTCGGAAGTCACGCCAAAAAGATTTCCCGACGCGTCAGTAATAGGGGGCGACCACGGTTGCCCGCCATTGCTTACGCCGGTGAAGAGCGTTAGCGTTTGGAAAATCGGATCGCTGGCGGCTAGTTGCCCAACGCTGACCGCACCCGCGATCAGGATTACGCCCAGTCGAACGATGAGACCAAGACTACTCTGTCTGCGTGCCATGCGGTTTTCTCCTGAGAGGAATAGAGGGTTAATCGGCCCGCTCGGAATGCGGCGGGACTTACCAGGAAACGAGGTGAGCAGTGTACGGCTGCCAATCGAGAGGGCGCAAGATGCAGAATTTTGCAGACTAACGGAAGAGTAAACTCGCTTGCGAGCCGTGGAATTCGCTATTGCGAGGCTACACTTGTGCGGGCGCGGTCTTTGCGTTCTCCATCTCTTCTATCACCGAATCCGCGAATTGCGAGGTGCCCGCCTGACCGCCAACATCTTTGGTCAGCTTTTCGGGATGACGATAGACTTTCTCCAGCGCATTCCGAATCTGCATTGAAGCGTCCGCCTCGCCGAGATGCCTGAGCATGAGCAGCGCAGAACGCAACAGCGCGGTTGGGTTCGCCAGATTTTTCCCCGCGATATCGGGTGCCGATCCGTGCACCGCCTCGAAGATCGCACAATTATCGCCCAGGTTCGCGCTGGGCACGAATCCGAGGCCCCCGACAAATGCCGCGCACAGGTCGGAAATAATATCGCCGTACAGGTTCTCCATCACCAGCATGTCGTATTGATAAGGATTCATCACCAACTGCATGCAGGTATTGTCGACGATGTGCTCGCCGTAGGTGATTTCCGGAAAGCCTTTGGCCACGGTGCGGCAACAGCGCAGGAATAGCCCATCGGACAATTTCATGATGTTGGCTTTGTGAATGGCATGAATTTTCTTGCGGTTATTCTTGCGCGCATACTCAAAGGCAAATTTCGCGATGCGCGTCGAGGCTTTTTCCGTGATGATCTTCAAGCTCTCAACTACGCCGGGGACGACCTCGTGTTCCAGTCCGGAATACAAACTTTCCGTGTTCTCGCGCACGATGATGAGGTCGACATCGGGATAGCGCGTGGGAATATGCGGCAGGTTGCGAATCGGCCGGAAGTTTGCGTACAGCTCGAATTTCTGGCGCAGTGCAACATTGATGCTGGAGAAGCCGCCACCGACGGGCGTGGTCACTGGTCCCTTGAGGGCCACGCGAGTGCGTTCGATTGACTCAATCACTTCTTTCGGAATGTATTCGCCGTGTTTCTCAAAAGCATCTGCGCCTACCGCAAACGACTCCCAGTCGAACTTCACTCCGGTGGCTTCGAGAATGCGCACCGTCGCCTGGGTAACTTCGGGGCCGATGCCGTCGCCGGGGATCAGCGTTACTCTATGGCTCATGCATACCTCAGTGGCCAGTGGTTAGTGATCAGTGGCCAGCAAAACATGGAGAGGGATCGCTTTAACTGGCCACTGACCACTGGTCACTGGCCAGTTTTCTTCGCTTTAACTTCCACTATTTCTTTCGTTTTCACCAAATCCCGTAACTCATTCATGAACTCTTTCACGTCCTTAAAATCCAGGTAGACGGAGGCAAACCGCACATACGCCACTTTGTCATAGCGGCGGAGGCGGTTCATGATGAGCTCGCCCAGTTCGCTGGTCTTGCGCTCGCGCTCCTGCGACTCGATGACGAACGACTCGGCCTCGTTCACAATTTGCTCCAGCTTACTGATCGGCACCGGGCGCTTCTCGCATGCCCGCAGCAGGCCGTTCAGAACTTTCTGGCGGTCGAACTTCTCGCGCCGGCCATCTTTCTTCACCACCATGTACGGGATTTCGTCGATGCGCTCGTAGGTGGTGAAGCGCTTGCCGCACTTGAGGCACTCGCGGCGTCGGCGGATCGACTCCGCCTCTTTGCTCTCGCGCGAGTCAACAACTTTGTCGTTCGCAAAACCGCAAAAAGGACATTTCATGGCGCTGATGTTGGGCCGAAAAGGAATCTGCTATTAAATCGGATGTTCGCGGTTAACACAGAAATTGTAACAGGCAAGCAAGGCCGCACCCCGCAACCTGTACCTACGTAATAGACAAGAACTTATTGAATCACGCGGGTGGACCGCTGATCTCGGCCTCTTCCGCCTCGTGGCTTTCCTTCGACAACTTACGTAACGACAACCTCTCGTGATGCGCCAGGGCCAGTCCGAGTGGCACGACCGCTGCAAACGTGACCAGCCACAGCAGAATTCCGCAGCTTGCCGCCAACTCGGGAGGTACGTCGAAAACGGTCGACAGCGCTGCTATCGTTGCCATCTGCGATCCACCGCCAACCGCCGGCAACTGCAGCATCGATCCCAGCATGCTGGCCCCCATCAGAATGAGAAGTTGCGACACAGGAATCTCTAACGCCGCCACGCCATAAGAGTGGGTGACCTCCTGATAAGCCAGCGCGATGATGTACCACATACCAACCGAGACCAGGGTCAGCCACAGCATCGAGAGTGGACCGTGAATCGTGTCCAAGCCTGCGCCGAATTCTCGCACCTTCTGCGCCAGCTTGTGGCCCAGGTTCGCGGACAAATGCCCGAACCGTTCTTCGACCCAGCGTGCCACTGCTTCTCCACTACGCCGGACTACAATCGCGCCGACCGCCAGCGCCAGCACCAATCCGATCAACAGGAATCCGCCTTCGCGGAAGCGCACGTAGTACTCCGGATGAGGAATTGCGGGCAGAGCGCTGGGCAGAAAAATTGCCAGCACCATCAGGACCGTGAACGCGCCGACATCGAAGATCCGCTCCACAGCCCAGACCGCCAACTGGGAAGAAAAGGGAAGATCAGTCCGGCGCGCAATCAGATACGGGCGAATGAATTCTCCGGCGCGCCCCAGCAGCGCCAACCCGGTGAAACCAATTAGCGTGGGAGATACCAGGTCTAGCGTTCTTGCTTTCGGCCGCACCGGCTTGAGAAAAATCTTCCACCGCAGCGCCCGCAAAACGTACCCGATGTAAATCAGCGCAATCCCATGCAACACGTGGACTTTCTTGATGCGATGGGTCTGGGCCCAGAACGTTCCCCAATCAAAGCTCTGCCAATGCCGGTATTGCAGATAGAAGAGAGTGGCCAGGATGAGGAATACCACCACGCTGGCCACAATGCGCTTTTTATCCATGAAGGGGAGAAGGCTCGCGCCGCAACCTTTGCGTCGCGAAGCGGAAACGGCACTCCCAAGGTAAATGAGTGGGCGTAGGGGGTCAAACCGCAAAGAAGAATCACGCAAAAAGAATCGTTTGTCATCCCGAGCGAAGCGAGGGATCTTGGTTCTTGCTTGCGCCTACCCGTGTCCCGGCTGCGGGCAAACACCATGGTCCCTCGCTTTCGCTCGGGATGACAGTTTGTAATCGCTAATTGCTGGCGTGCGGGGGATCTGCTTTCGCCTGGGTCTGTGGGCTGGGCTTGTGAGGGTTGGCCGCGGGGACATGGGCTGGGGCTGGCTTCTTCGCTGCACTCTGCTGCGCGGGGGCTTGGGCTGCGGCCTTTGCCGCGAGTTTCTTCCTATTGAAGTCGCGAACAATGCGTGCGACGTAGGCTTTGGTTTCGTAATATGGAGGCACGCCGCCATACTTTTCCACGCGCTGCGGGCCGGCGTTATACGCGGCGAGCGCCTTGACCAAGTCAAAGTCATAGCGCTCCAACAGCTCGCGCAGATAGCGTGTTCCACCTTCAACATTCGCTTGCGGGTCGAAGGGGTTCTGTACTCCCAGTTGCGACGCGGTTTGCGGCATCAACTGCATGAGTCCCTGCGCGCCTTTAGGAGACACAGCCCGCACGTTGAAGCCGCTCTCGGCGCGGATCACGCTATTGACTAGGTCTGGGTCGAGGCGGTAGGTTCCGCTCGCGGCATTGACGACTTGATTTAGATCCAACGGCTGTTGGGCGCTCTTTGTTGAAGCCTGTAAGTTGGGCTGAGCGGCAGGATTCGTTTGTGCCGATTCAGCCGGCGCTGCCTCATAGTGATCGATCTCCGATGTCGGCACATCGACGAAACTTGAGTCGTCGCCATCCACATATAAGCGAGTGATCGCGCCGATAACTTGGCGGCGCTCGTGACGGATGGAAAATCCATTGCGCAGCACGGCGGTATCGGCTGCCGGGCAGGGAAGCGCTATCGCAGCGAGTAGAGTGATGACCGCAGCCCATTGCCCGATCTGGATTGACTTCTTCATGTCAGAGGTTGCGACGTCCCTCAGGGGCTGAAGCCCCGAACCGTTACCAGGTGCGAGGTCTATCCTAGCTACCCACAGCTTCTGCGATCGCCGCGGCTACGCCGCACTGGTCATTGCCGAGAGTTACACTCCAGCCGCGCCCGCGCAGCTCCTCGCAGGCATTCCCCATGATAACCGGATGTCCGGCAAACTCAAGCATTTCCACATCGTTGTGGTTGTCACCGATGGCCATGACCTGCTCGCGCCGAAAGCCGCGGTGGGCGGCCCATCGCTCGAGGGCGTGGCCCTTGGAACAGCCGGTGTTCAGCACATCGATCATGGAAAGATCGCGCTCCGGATATTCGGTGCGAAGGATGGTGATTCGGTTGCCCATCTCGCTGGCCTCAAGGACTCGCAAAGCGTCGCTCATTCGAACCATCGAGCCGCAAAACATAGCCTGCACGGGATCTGTGGTCAACGCATTTTCGATTGGGACTACGAACTCGATGTACGCCATGTTTTTTTCCAACCAGCGCCGGATGCTTGCGTTCAGATCGTCCAAATGTTCCAGCACGATCGCGCCTTTTGTTTCTTGATCAAAAGTAAGAACGGTATTGCCGCGGAAGTCTTGCATGGCGCTACACAACTCGCGGCAGAGCTCGCGGGGCATCAGGTCGCGATGAAAAGTTTCTCCGCCGAGCGAACGGGTTACCGCTCCATTCGAGCTGATCAGCCACAGATCGAAACCCAACTGCTTCGCGATGGGCAGCGCAAACGCATGCCGGCGTCCGGTTACCAGCACGATTTCGATGCCCGCAGCGTGAGCCCGCCGCAGCGCTTCGAGGTCATCGTCGGAGATCTGAAACTGGGGATTCAGCAGCGTGCCGTCGATGTCGGATGCCAGCAGGCGGATCGAATCGGGCTTCGGCAAAATCGGGCTTCGGCTGGTCGGTTCCGGGCTATTCACTATTTGTATTGTGACACACGCCGACAGTCGGCCGTTTGCTGAACCGGTCTCATCAAGGCGGTCAGAAAGCCTGCAGCGTAGGGGTTTTGCGAAGCCCGACAGCCGAAGCCCGAAGCCCATGTTATATTTTCCCAGCTAATGGGATCACTTCTCTTCTTCCTTGGCGGGTGGGGATTCGTTCTGCAGGCAGTGGCCATTGTGCATTTCATCCGCCGCCGCCCCGATACCTATTGGATTTTCATCATCCTCTTTCTGGGCTGGATTGGCGCGCTGGTTTACATTGCCGTTGAAGTTATTCCTGACGCCGGTCTGCTCCGCACCGGGTTTCAGGCGTTCCCGCGCCGACGGCGTATTCGCGAACTCGAGCGCGCCATCCTCGATAATCCTTCGGCGGGAAACTACGAAGAACTCGGATTGCTCTACCTCGACGACGGCGACTTTGCCCGCGCGCGTGCCAGTTACGACAAAGCTATCTCGTCGCGAACGGACTCGATCGATCCTTTCTATCGCCGCGGCGTCGCCGAAATCGAGATGGGAGATTCCGCAGCAGCAGTGCCTGATCTGGAGCGCGTAGTTGCCTCCGATCCTAACTATGATTTCCATCGCGCCGCAGGCCTGCTGGCTCACGCCTACGCCCAGACCGGACAGGCCGAAAAGGCCGAGGCGCTGTTTCAGCAGGCTACGAAGATTTCTACGAGCTCAGAGACCTATTACAACTACGCGCTCTTTCTGCACTTGCAGGGACGCAACGAGGAAGCGCGCCGCTGGGCGCAGAAAATCCTCGATAAAGGGCCAACCATGCCCTCCTACCAGCGCCGCCGCGAGCGCACCTGGTTCCGCAAAGCCTACGCGCTGCTGGCCCGGACGCGGCTGTAGATCAAGACCCAGCTTCGGCACGTGTACTCGAAGAAGCGAACGAGAGTCGTGCTCCGTACCCTTGACGTTGCAGGTTGCTACAGGAGCGACACTTACGAAACTCTAGGATTTGCCGCTGCCCGCGCCCTTGTGGACATAATCTGGGCCTTGGCCTTGAGGAGGCACGTAAGTAGGGACAGAACTCTGGGACTCGCGATTCTGCTGGGCCGTGTCTTGGATCCGCTGAGTAGCTGTCTGAGTGCCGGAATTTTCAGTCGAAATTGTCATTTCAGCCCCTGCGGACAAAGCACATGAATACTTGAGCCACAACCACTGTATAGCACAGAAGCCCCGCCAAAACAAGCAAACTAGCGGTCTTCGCATACATAACCTTCTCTTCGAGAATCCGCTTATTGGTGCGGACCGAGGCGACGAGGTCGTCGAGGAAAAGCGTCTTCAACTCCCTAACGTCGAGATCCGCTCCGCCAACAAGTTTCTCGTAATCAAAGCCGATTGCGAACTCTCGGACACGGAGCGCGAGTAAGCCAAAAACAGTCGATAAGAAACTACAAAATAGACCGAGCCCAAAAAAGATCACAACCGGCAAGGAGAATATCGGAGTTCCGCCAAGTTGCGCTGGGGTTGTGGCTTCCGCAGCAGCTAGTAGCAGGAATCCAAGGATCTCAACAATCGAGACCACCACAAAACCGACGATGACGCCGGTTTTGGAATCCAGAGCGTCGAACATCTCGATTTGATCTCTTATCTTGCTCATTCCCATCTCCCAAACAAAGTCTATGGAAACAGGAGTGGCCGTAGGTCTCAGCAATGGCATGACTCACGCATGTTTAACTCAGCGTCCTGACATCTGCAATCACTACAGGGTTGCGGTTAAGGCAGCAGTCGCCCCCAAACCGTGCGATCGCGCCCCATCAGTAGCGGTCGTTGGTGTCGATGTTGAAGCCGAGGATGGCGTTGACTTCGACGGGTTGAGTGCCGCGCATGGCGGGACGGAATTTCCAGCCGGGCAGGGCAGCCATGATTTTCGCGGTCATGGCGGCGGGGCCGGGTTCGAGGACCTGCAGATTTCTAAGGTTGCCGGAAGTGTCGAGTTTGCATTTGATCACGACACGGGCGTGGGGAAGTCCGGAGGGCAAATCGGTACGCAGGCCTTGCGGTCCGACCATGCTTCCGGGCTGAGCATGCGCTGCGGGATTCGCCTCGGCAAATTGCATCACTACGGTGCCGATCGAAGTATCAACGTAAACGGTGTAGTTGTCGCCGGCAAGCTTGCCGTAGAAATCGAAGGCCCCGCCGGAGCGCGAGGTGGCGACGATGGTGATGCCAGGGCCATCCTGCTGCTTCACGGAAGAACGCGGAGGAAGATTGGGACCGCCGCTGCCAACGTCCGATCCAAAGCTGGGCAGAGTGATGACGCTGCTGCCGCCGCGAACGTCGACTCCCGGCACCGCCGGAGAACCAGTGGGAGCGGTGCCGGCGCCGCCCGGACCCGGCGTGGGTGAGATTCCGGCCCGAGCACCGACTTCGGAACCGTGGCCGATCCCGGCCTTGCCCGCGCCCGGATTGTCTCCTGGTTTTTCTCCGGGCTTTTCTTCCTTCAAACCGCTGCCCGAGGCGTCACCGTGACCGATGCTTGAGCCTCCACCGGAGCCGCCGAGGCCGGGCTTGTCTCCACCAGAAGGCGACATGGCCAGCGAGGCCTTGCCGCCGCTGGGCATTCCAACCTTCGAGCCGGGTTGTGACGAGACTACGATTCCGGAATTGTCTGGGTTTCCGCCTGTGCCTTTCGGAGGAGCGAGCACCGAGCCAACCTCACCCGCAGCGCCGGGCCCGGAACCTCTTCGGCCGGAAGCTGAGAGTGCGGCATCTGCGCCGACAGTGGGGGGGGGTGGTATTACGTTCGTGGCAAGAGGACCAGGATTGCCGGCGCCGGAATTTCTCGCGCTCTCCGAGGAGTTGTGAGCGGCGCTTGATGGTGCGACGGATGGAGGTGGTGGAATCACGTTCGATGCGGCGAGAGACGGGCTATGAGATCTTGCTGAGATCGAGCTTCCGGCAGGATTGCTTGCCGCTCCCATCGATGGCGGAGGAGCAACGACTTTCGCCGTGGGCTCGCTGGCCGCGTTGCGCGCGCTTCCCGCGGATACGCTGGGCGGAGGCGGAACGACATCCTGCGTGCCGAAAAGTTTGCCGATGATGTTGCTCACAAGCGATCCGCCACCGGAGGGAGTTGGGGGCGGAGGGACTACGTTTGGCGAAGGGGCAACACTGCCACTCTCCAGCCGTCGGAGGTCGCGTGTGGAATCGGTGGAAGGTGGAGGCGCGATGACCGAGGGCGCGGGTAGATTGAGTTTCGCATGGCCCAGAGTATCGCGCTCCGGCGCAGAAACCGGCGGAGGCACAACTGCGACATTCGTTACCTGCACGCGCGAGGGCGAGACTTCGCGGCCACTGACGGCGGGAGCGGGCGCAATCACGCTTCCGTTGAGAGCAGGCGCAGAACGCTGCTGGTCGGGGGAGATGCGCGTGGAAGCCGGTGCGATCACGCTGGGGTTTAGGGATGGCGCGAGCAACGTGCGGTCCCGCGAAACCTGGTCTCGTGAAACAGTGGGCGCCGGCGCGATGATCCTGGCTTCGAGAGATGGCGCGACCAGCGCGCGATCGGAGCCGACGGAGGGTGCGGGGGGCACAACTGCCGTGCTGAGAGCAGGAGCCGATCGAGATTTGTTGGAAGAAACGTTGGGTGCAGGGGCGATGACGGCATCGAAGGTAAGTCCCGTACGGGTTTGATCGCGAGCGATGTTCGTCGGAGCGGGAGCAATCACGTTTACGGGAAGACTGGGAGCCGTGAGCGAAGAGTGCAGACCTTCGGCGGAAGGCGGACCGGGGGTCGACCTGAATGCGAGCAGATTGGCCACCGCGTCGGCCGAGGAAGGAAGTTTGAGGTCGGGAGCGTCGACAATTTTCTGCGCAAGCGAACCGCCGCGAGCGACATGAATGGTTTGAGTGCGATGATGCGCTTCCTGCCCACCGGCGCGGCCGCTCGTGCCGGACTGGGCGCCGCCGAGGTCTTCGGTGCGCGGAAGTTCGTCGCCAGAATAGTAGATCACTTCATAGGGTTGTATCTTCGGCGCGGAGTAGGGACGAAGCCGGGCGATCTGCCGCGGAACTACGATCACGACGAATAGCAAAAAAGCTTCAAACAACAACGAAGCCAGCAAGCCGCGGTACGGAAAGATGCCATGAGGCGCTTCACCGGCGAGGCGCGCGCCCGAGCGGGCGAAGGCCGGACCAACGGAGGTGACAAACTCCTCCCAGCGCGGCGACCACTCGACCAGCAGCTTGGGCGCATCGTGAAGTTCGACGATCGCGACATCTTCGAGTTGGAGAGTTTCGGGCACTAGGAGTTTCGCGAAGCTGGCTCTGGGTCTGCGAGTGGTCGAACCGGCTGGACCTGCCCGCCTATCTTGATCTCAATTCTATCGCCTATTGCGGTTCCCGTTGCAGTTACCGTGTTACGCGGCAGCTCTAAGACTGACGCCGCCTGCAGGCGGACAGGCGCGAACCGCCAGGGCCGCAGACTGCGCTCCAAATGCACCACCGCGCCGGCGCGGTCGAGGTAAACCACATCAATGGGAAATCGCATAGCTAAAGTATGAACGCCCCGGCAGGGTCGAATCCAGAGGCCACCGCCATTACGGAAGTCACTTTCGGTGGCTCCCAGAAGGCCGCGCAGCCGCGACCAATGCGTCTGGGCCACGGCGAGATTCGTGGCGAGGTAGAGTTGGCGGGTTTGGTTGAAAGCCTGGCCTTGAGTAACGAAGCCCGGCATACCGGCTCCTGATTTTCTCTCTCTTGCATCGCCCCAGGCGTTTCTCACTTCTTACTTGGAAACGAGAGAGTGATAAGCCTGAATGAGGGCGGGACCTATTGTGACGAAAAGGAACGGCACCAGAATGAAGATAACCAGGGGAGGCACCATTTTAATTGTGGTCTTGGCGGCCTGTTCTTCGGCGCGCTGGCGGCGCTGCGTACGCAAAGAATCCGAGTGCACGCGTAACGCCTGGGCCACGCTGGT
Organism: Candidatus Sulfotelmatobacter sp.; assembly: GCA_050012155.1. GTDB lineage: Bacteria > Acidobacteriota > Terriglobia > Terriglobales > Acidobacteriaceae > Sulfotelmatobacter. Next base: position 20,715 of record JBEKHS010000012.1, read on the forward strand.
GCCAAAGCGGTCGGTCTGAATGAGAGTGCCGACCAGAGACCGAATGTCATCGACGCCGGTCCGGTCGACCAGATTTCGCAGGGCCTCGGCGCGGGGCTTGCCGGCGCGCATCTCCAGGTTGACGAGGTGAAATTCGTCGCTGAGGTCGGGATGCGCGTGGTGAAGGTCTCTGCCGACGCGCATCAGGGCCTGATCCAGCGCCAACCCGGCCTCCACGCAAATTACGGTGAGGTCGAGTGCATCGGGCAGGCCGATGCGGATGCGTTGCTGCCGGTTTTTAATCATCCGCTTCAGAATGAAGCGTGGTATGAAGAAGCCCAGTGCGGGTACGCAAACCAGCAGGCTCACGTTGTCGAAGCCGGCAAACAACACTACTCCGGCTAAACCCAAGAATGTCAGTAACAGGCGGGAGCCGAAGTAGAAGCTGGCGTGGCGTGACTCGCGCAGCCCGGCCTGAATGAGCCACGCTCGAGTGCGCGAGACATCAGAGGGCGAAAGCGGGATGGCTTTGCTGAGTGGATCGAGGGCCTGCTCGAGACGCTCTCTCACCTTGACCGCCGGTCGTTCCGGAGCCTGGGCCGGATGTCCGCCCAAGGCGCGCAGACGGGCGCCCAGCACGGAGGTGGGTGTCACCATGGCCGCACCAAAGGCGAAGACCGCCAGCACGACGGTCACGAACACGACGATGGTCAGAAGCACCAAAGGCATTGCTATACCTGAATCTTGATGATCCTGCGGATCACGAAATAGCCAATCGTTTGCAGGACCAGACTGACCACCAGCAGGGTATGCCCGATGGGATCGTAAAAAAGAGGCCGAACAAATTCCGGACTGAACACCGCCAGAATCGCGACCACCGCCGGCGGCATCGCCATGAGCAAGGCCATGGTCAGACGGCCCTGCGCGGTATGAACCCGCACCTGCCGCTGAATCTTGAACCGTTCGCGAATTACGTAGGACAAGTTGTCGAGGATCTCAGCGAGGTTGCCGCCGGTTTCGCGCTGCAACATGACCGCCGTGACGAAGAACTTCACGTCCACCAGGGGCACGCGCTCGGTGAGATTCATAAGAGCGTCGCGCACCGGCATGCCGAACTTCTGTTCTTCATAGAGTTTGCGGAACTCGCCGGCCAGAGGTTCGGAGACTTCATTGGAAATCATTTCCAGGGCGGTGGTGAAGGCGTGACCGGCGCGGACGGCGCGGGCGACCGTGTCAATCGCTTCTGGAAACAACTCCTCGATTTTTTCAAAGCGCTTTTGCCGGCGATAGGAGACAACTGCATAGGGAATGAATCCGCCGATGATCAGGGCCGCCCAGGCGATGGCGGGATTCTTGCTCCACAGCAAGGTCGCGATTCCGGCCCCGGCGCCGCAGATCACGCAGAGTACCAGGAAATTGCCGGCACGAAGCTTCATGCCCGCCTGCAACAGCGAATCCTGCACGGCTGAAACTCGAGCGGAGCGGCGCAACAGGTTGTCGAAGGCGGGAATCTTACTGAGTTGCTCGTCGCGCAGCAAAGCGAGCTCTTCGTCGGGTTCACGCTCTGGCGCCTTCTGTACCGTCGCCAGACGGTCTTTGATGAGGCGAGCCTGGGCGCGGCGCTGGTCGACCAGGGAACCAACGGCAAACGCCCCGAGCGCGACCACCAGAAAGACGAGTATGGCAATCAAAGCTGGCATCTACATCCTTGGACTGACGTCTGTGTTCGTGCGGGTGAGGGAAGCCCCAAAACTAAAGAGAAAGTAATCGCGCAAGAGTGCAACTCCTTCTTGCTCGCCGCTATGCCTTTCTTATCTGTTCTTATCAATCACTCTAGACTGGACAAGCGCGGGAAATCAACAGAATAGTACCCCCTGAACTTTGCCCCGCAAAACTAAGGTTTTATTGCTCTTTACGCGCGGGAGCCTGGACCTTGACGACATTTCTGCAGCACGAATCGCAACATGAAGTGGGATGCAATCTATGCTGCTGGCCGCCCCGGAGCCGTTGCCGGAGCGAATGCGACGAAAGGCCTGGGGGCGAAGCCTCGCCGGTCGGCGTTGATTTCCGAAGCGCAGTCTATGAGAAGAAAGGCCGCTACCCAAAAAAATACACACAGATACGAACCCACAGCCAAAAGCCAATCTTCAAAAACCGCGTGCACCAGACCTGCCACAACGATTAAGGCAAAGGGTACGGCATAGTGATAAGGACTGCCGGTGCGTCGCATCCACGCGAACACTCGAGTCGAAGCCCGGATCAACATAAGCAGCAGGAACAGGAAAGGTAGAATGCCCAGCAGTCCCATGTATTCGACGAGCGCGAGATAGCTGTCGCCATGTTCGCGATTAGTGCCTTCGTCGGAGACCGACGTCCCTTGCGTGTAAGGTTGGTCGTTTCCGAGATCGCTGGTTCCGAAGCCAGTTCCAAAATAGGGATGATGTTTGACGGCGGAAAAGGTCTCTTCCCATGGCGTCTCGCGCGATCCGAACACGCCAGGATGAGATTGATCCCTTCCTCCCTTAAATACAAGCCGCTCGGTTAACGATCCTACAAACGCGGCCATATGAGCGGGATTGGCGACAGCCATGCCTTCCAGGAATAACGCACCGATAAAGGCGGCTTTCAACAACAGCCGCGGACGACGCAAGGCGATCGTTAGTCCAACGATGACGACTGTGTCAGCCAAAATTGCGGCACGGCAGACCGACACATAGAGCAAAGCACCGCAGAGCGCCAGAGCAATGTAACGTCGTTTGCGTTCCCCGCGGCTCTCAGCGACTAAAGCCGCCCACACCAGGACGGGTGTAGCGGCCACTCCGATGATGGCGCCTAGCGCGTTGTAGTTTCCAAAAAGATCGTAGCCCAGAGCAAGATAGCAAGCGGACGAAATGTAAACCAAAACCTCGCATGCGAGAACCAGACCGTGAAGGAAGGATGTTTCTTGCCCACCCAGCGCAACCCGTCCGCCAGTGGATGCGTACAGAAAAAGCAGGAACAGGCTGAAAACCTTCAGCAAGGCAGTCTGAGGCACGCTGGAGGCGCTGGCCGAGGCCAGTGCCGCGAGTACACAAAATAATGCCACCAGGTGAAACAGTCCAAAGTGGTGGGCGCGGTTGACCCTCATCCAGATCACCAACCCCACCACGCTCCCAACCCCCAGAAACAGCCACCGGACCGTTGTGCTTTCTCCTGCAAGCGGTAACGAAGTGCCCGCCAGAAGAAAACAGCCCATCGTTACCGGAAAGAAGACTTTGTCGAATCTCCACAAACAGGCAAGCACGGCTTCGACCGCGAGAATCGCGCCCAGGTATTTCGTATTGGCGAACAAACCGGGACGCCGCTGCAGTTCAAGAAACAGGACCCAAAACCCAAGCAGTCCGAGCGGGATCAGAAGCAGTCGAAGTTGAAGTCTCATCTTAGGGTCACAAATCTTTGGGCCCGAGAAATACTTCGTTCCGGCGAATCACTTCCGAGCCAGACGCCACTCGTAGCGATGCAACAGATATAACGCCTCCGGGCTAATGTCATCTGCATTCCGCGGCGGTTCTCCGAGAAGCACGAGCCGGTATGTGGCTCGTAGCGTCCCGTCTCCATAGAGCTCCGGAAACTGGCTGCCCGCGAAAGTCAGGCGTGTACTATAACCAAGCGCGACAATCCCAAGCACGCAAAAGCACAAGCAGTACGCCAGGATCGCAGGACGCAGGAGACGCGGCGAGCCTATACGCCCGGCGCCGACCAAGACATGTCCCATCAGTAGTGGCAGCACGGGCAACCAGAATCTCGCATCAGACCAGGGCCAGGCAAGCACAATGGAAGCATACCCCAGCACATACCAGACCTGGGCGTCGAGCTTGCGGCGCTTTTCCCAGATTCCCACGGCCCACAACAGCAGGGCAAAGAATCCCACGATTCGCATCGGGAGCTCCAGCACTCCCGGCAGCTTTGAAGCCGGCGCATTCGTCGCTAATTCACCCCATTCTATCGTATGGTCTTTGAGGTCCGACACGAAATTGCCCAGCCCTCTTCTGCTCAGAGTCTTCGAACTGGACTGCAGATACCTGGAATGCAGGAATATGCTGCCCGCGCACGCAATCGCTGCGAGCATGACCAGCAAGAGCGCGAACGACGCGATTCGATGCTGTCGTAGCCATTGAGGCAATCGCCTCACCCGTGACGCTCCTCCGACCGTCGCCCAGACAAAAGCCGGAATCAGCGCAACCCCGATCGTTCTTAACTCAATGCAGAACGCGATTAACGGAACAGCGACCGCCAGATGCCAGTATCTGCGAGTCCGCGCCTCCGCTTCCGCTCGAAGGAGCAGCAGCAGACACGGCATGGAAAACCCAAAATACGGGATATCGCTGAGCGGTAGGGTGACGTGTTTCACGGTTACAAACGAGAGAAGAGTCAGCAGGCATATGACTTCAGCAGTTCCGGACTCAAACCCGAAAGATGTGCGCAGTATGAAATAGCTCGCCCAGCACCCTATTCCAAGCAGGAGGCAATTTAGAGCAACCATGGCCCACGACGTTCCGATGCCCGCCTTTGCCAACAGGAAAATCAATGCAGGATACCCCGGTGGACGCATCGAACGCTGGCCGTGAAATCGGAAGCCGCTTCCGTCAACCGCGGAACTGGCTTGCATCAAGTAGTCGACGCCGTCGCCCACCAACCGCAGCGGGCTCGCAATCTGCACCAGGTAGGCCAGGGAAACGAGGAGCAGGGCAACGCCTGTGGCCACGCGAAGGCGGTTGGTCGGATCACTCATGAATTTGGCGAACCGAAGTTTGTTGACCTGGCGGCGAGGCAAGAAGCAAGAAGCAGGAGTGAAAGCAGAATCGGCACCATCGGATAATAACAAACCGGAGTTAACCGCGAATGCAATGGTTGCGCGGAACGGCCTCGGCGAAACTTTAGATCTCGGTCTTCGAATCAAAGATCGCCGGACGCAGTCGAGCGCCCGAGGTGGCCAGCCGGTCGGCAAACTGAGGGCGGATTCCAGTGGCGTGGAAGGTTCCCCGCACCTTTCCGTTTTCGTCGATGGCGCGGCGTTCGAAGACGAAAATATCCTGCATCATGATGGTTTCGTTCTCCATGCCGGTGACCTCCGAAATCGAAATGACCTTGCGGGTGCCGTCGGACAAGCGTGCGATCTGTACGACCGCGTGAATGGCGGAGGCGATTTGATGGCGCACGGCGCGCTCGGGAATATTGAGATTCGCCATCGAGACCATGTTCTCGACGCGGGCCAGGGCATCGCGCACCGAATTGGCGTGGACCGTCGTGAGGGAACCTTCGTGGCCCGTATTCATGGCCTGCAACATATCGAAGGCTTCCTCGCCGCGGACCTCGCCGACGATGATGCGGTCGGGCCGCATACGCAGGCTGTTGATGACTAGCTGCCGCTGCCGGACGGCGCCTTTGCCTTCAATGTTGGGGGCGCGCGTCTCCAGGCGAACGATGTGTTCCTGCTTAAGCTGTAATTCGGCGGCGTCTTCGATGGTGACGATGCGCTCCACGTTCGGGATATAGCCGGAAAGCACGTTCAGCAGTGTGGTTTTGCCGGCGCCGGTGCCGCCCGAGATCAGCATGTTCAGGCGTCCCTTCACCATGGTGGAGAGAAGCTCCAGCATGGGCTCGGTCAGCGTGTGATTTTCGATCATGTTGCGAGCCGTGACGGGGTCGCGGCCGAAACGCCGGATGGAGAGGCAAGCGCCGTCGAGTGCGAGCGGAGGAATAATGGCGTTCACGCGGGAGCCATCGGGCAGGCGAGCGTCGACCATGGGAGAAGATTCATCGACGCGCCGCCCCACGCGGGAGACGATGCGTTCGATGATCTGCATGAGATGCCCGTTATCTTTGAACGACAAGCCGGTCAACTCCAGCTTGCCCGCACGCTCGATATAAACCCGGTCGTAGCGGTTGACCAGGATGTCGGAGATCGTAGAATCCTTGAGCAACGGCTCCAGCGGACCGAGACCGAAGATTTCGTCGAGGATTTCGCGCGACAGACGTTCGCGCTCAGCGAAGCTGAGAGGAACAACTTCGCTGTTCACCGAGTTGCGGATGAGGACGAGAACTTCTTCGCGGGCCGCGTCTCCAGTGGTGCGGCCAAGTTTTTCCAGGTCGAGCCGGTCGAGAATCTTGCGGTGCAGGTCCGCCTTTACCTGCTGGTACTCGCTACGCTCGAAGGTCTGCAAATTCGCCATAAAATCCTACACTGTATTTAACCTACACCGTCTTAAACAGCGACCAGGCGGCCCGTTTCACATCGACGTCGTTACGAGTCAATTCCTGCGCCAGCCCGGAAAAACAACGCGCGATCTCCGTGTGACTTTGCTCCATCACGGGAGTGCCCCGGTCGATGGCTGAGGAGATCGCGAAGTATTGATTGGGAACGCGCCACAGCAACTTGACGCCGGCAGCGTTTTCGGCGTCCGCCTCGCTGAATCCGGGGACTTTTCGAAAACGGTTCAGGACCAACCGCACGCGTTCGCGGCTGCCGGTTTCTCCTAGGTACTGTTGGACGCGAGCCGCGCTCCACAGGGAAGCTACGTCCGTGCAGGCGACCAGCAATACGCACTCCGACAAATTGGCCACCAGGCGGCTGGCGGCATCGAGGCGCGACGAATTATCGACCACGACGTAGCGATAGTGTGCCACCAGCATGTCGAACAGACGGACGAATTCGGCCGTCGACGGTTCGATCGCGGCAGGCGCATTGGTTCCGGCCAGCAATTGCAATCCGCCACCATGGCGGGTCATGAAGCTTTCCAGCAGGGAACTATCCATGCGGTGAAGATTGCGCGTCGCGTCTGCGACGGTGAATAGAGGCTTCAGATTCAGATGCAACGACGTATGCCCGAGCGGCGCAAGGTCCACCAGCGCGGTGTGGCCGTGGGCCGACTGCAGAGCGAGCGCGAGATTGACGGCTACGGTGGTCGCCCCGCTGCCGCCTTTGGCGTTGACCACGCAAAACACCTTGCCGCGTGGACCCTCCTTCTGGACGCGGCGCTGGGCCGTAGTGAGGCGGACAAAGGCTTCAAGAAGATCGGTGGTGGTGGTGGGGCGTTCGATAAACTCGCGAGCGCCGGCGCGCATGGCATTCACAATGACCTGCGGCTGGCTGAGGCTTCCGATGGCAAACACAGCCGAATCGGGCAATTCCTGGTGCAGAAGTTCAACCGCGCGCATGGCCGTGGCGGGATTGTCGGCTGGAATGTCGACTAGCAGCACATCCGGATTGGCAGCTTGCACGCGCCGCGTAATTGGATCCGAGGCCGCCACCGGGAAACTGGCGCAGCTATGCACCGTGCGCGCTACGCTGGTTCCATCCACCAACACCTGGAGCACGGTGCGCTGCTCATTGTCGGTGGCCACGATGACGACAGAAAGCTCGGGCATAATCTAAAATCCAGTAGCCAGTGTCCAGTTGCCGGTTGCCAGTGAATGGTAGCTGGCCGCCTGCTTAATCTCTTTACCTTTTTGCTCCAACTGCATCAACGTGTGCCCCTGAACCTATTTTCCTGAAGGCTTCTTGCCATCGAACTTGTCGTTGTCGATGAATGGCTTGGGATTCTTGGGGCCTGGAGGGGGTTCGTTGTTGGGCGAAATTCGGTGCACCGTGCACAGCACCATCAACTCTGAATTGCTCTTCGAAATGCTCTTGCTCTTGAAGAACGCGCCCAGGATCGGAATGTCTCCCAGCCCGGGAACCTTGTTCCAGGTATCGGTGACGCGGTTGTCGATCAAGCCTGCAATCACGAAACTCTGCCCATCTCGCAGCTCAAATTCGGTTTCAGCCTTGCGCGTACTCAAGGCCGGGACGGTGAAGCCGGAAATGGTGAGCGAATCGGCGTAATCCAGTGTGCTCACCTCAGGAGCCACGGTAAGGTGAATATTGCCGTTGGGCATGATCACCGGGGTGAACTCGAGTCTCACGCCAAATTCCTTGAAGGAGATAGTAACGGCGGTGAATCCGTTTCCCGGCTGCACGATGGGAAATGGAAACTGGCCCCCGGCGAGAAAGCTGGCCTTCTTTCCGTTGACAGCGATGAGAGTTGGCTCGGACAAAATCTGAAGCAGGTTCTTAGTCTCGAGCGCCTCGATCACAGCCCCCAGGTGAATATTAGGCTGAAAGAGGAACATGTTGAGAACATTGCTGATGGTCTGGTTGGTTGTGACGGGTGCGCTTTGTCCTTGCGTCTGCGTGATCTGTTGCGAACCGAAGCCGCCGTATTGGCCGGTGCTGGAGGTTCCAATCAAATTGGCCGCGCCGGTGGAGAAAATGTTAATCCCCAGCTGCGTAAGGGCGGAGCGATCGACCTCGGCGAACTTCACTTCCAGCAGAACTTCCTGAGCGCCTACGGGGCCGAAGGTGAGCACGTTGATCACATTCTTCGAATACGCGGTGGCCAGTTCTCCAGCGCGCTTGGCAACGTCCTCGGTCGTAACGTGGCCGGAAAGAACAATCGCGGCACGCGAGGGAGTGACAGAAATCTGTTCCTCGGGGAAGACGCGATGTTCTTCCTCGGCGCAAGCGCTGACATCGACATCCACGCGCAGATCGAAGCTGCGCGAGCGTTCGAGTTCGTCCCAGATGATCAGAGAGACTTCGCCCGGCGAGCGACCGTTAATCAGAATCTGCGTGGGAGTGAGCGGCTTGACGGACGCCACCGTGTCATCGGTCACCGAAACCCGGCTGATACGACCGGTGGTGGTGTTGATGAGCAGAGACTTGCCGACCATGACGCGCAGCGGAGCCGAACCCTGCGGCTCGGCGGACTGCGGCGGAAGCGTGGTCTGGGCCGCGGGTGGGGGAATTGGTTCCTGCTGAGCCGCGCTAGACGCAGGCGCAGTCTCCTGGGACGGCGCCTGACCCGCGGCGGGCAGGGCAAAACTCGAGAATAGGAACGATAGTGCCGTCGTCACGAAAAATGTCGTGCGAACCTTCATCTTGTGATTCCTCTCCACATGAGGAAACATGTTGTGCCGCGTTTCGAACGCGCAGGCCGAAGCTGCTCTCCAATTACTTGGGATCTTCACTGCTCTGCTCAGGAAACTTGACCACATCTGGCTTCTTGTCACCTTGATAAACCTCAATGCTGAGGACCGAGGCAGCGGGAGGCGGCGCAGCCTTTTGTTTTACGGGATGAACCGCCATCCGCGGCGGAGCCGTTGGAGGTGTACCGCCTTTGTATAAACCTCTGGCATTCGCTGCATCCACGGGATCCTGATGCGTGTCAAGCGGGTTGCGCAGGGAGAGTTGAATTTTGCCCACGGAACTGGCCAGAGTGAGACGCTCGGCGTCCTCGGGAGAAGCCAGAAGCGTAACCACTGCGGTGTTCTGAGCTTCGCCGGCGGCGTTGCGCTCCAGGTTGTGGCCGGAAGCGATCACAGCCACATTCTCCAGCACCGTTGTCGTCTGAGACTCCGTACTACCATTGGGAGTTCCAGTCAGGAGGACGTCGACCCGGGTTCCCGGCCCGACGAAACCGGCGTTCGAAACCACTTCATTCACGCGCACGGAAACGGCGCGCATTCCCGGTGGAATCAATGAAGGCAAACCAGCTCCGGCGTTTTCAGGAGCCAGCTTGCTGGGCAAAAGGAATTCGCCTTTGGAAATCGGGATGATCACGCCGCGGTCGAGCACCTGAGATTTCTTGGAGTAAAACCCGGCCGGCAGGCCGGAGGCAGGGAATTTAGCGATCCGTACGTCGTGATCTTCCACTCGAGCCCCTACCTGAATATCGTCGGCAGCCACGACCACGTCCGCACCCGGCGCACTGATTGCAGGGCCTCTCCCTTGAAGATTTTTGTAGACGAAGAGGCTGACAAAGGCTCCCAAGGCCAAAGCCAGAGCCCCGATCATCAACAAACGAGTGCGATTCATAATGCTCCGTCAAGACGTGCAAACGCGATCATTCCCGCCGTCACCCAGCGGGAATTTGCTCCGGTTGTGCCGGGCGGTGCAGCCCCCTCTCTACTGCTTACTGCATCGAACTGGCAACGTTGGAGAAAACATTATTCGCGTTCGAGCCGATCAGGCGAATCGTGCCGACAACAATCACCAGAATCACGGCCAGCATCACGGCGTATTCGGCGATATCCTGTCCTTCTTCCTCACGCCACAGCCTCAAAAGATGATCCATAGTTACCCGCCTCCTTAGAAATCTCAAGCTGGTGAAACAGCCTTGCAAAAAGCCGATCAAAGGCCACCGACCCATAAAGGGCCCGCGTCCCGTTCACTCGTCCTGCTCTGCGGGGATTTAATCTCACTCATAATAACCCGCAAAATGCTCTCGGGGTGTAATTTCTTGCATTCCGATGGTAACTACGATGCGGTTTTGCGACCTGCGACTTGCTTACGTTTCGCATCCGCCGAAGTCTTCCGTCTGGCGTGGATCGACTGAGCACGAGAAGTCAGAATCACGGCCTGCGAATCTTCATACGAGACCACCCAACCCGGAGAACCCCGCAAACCAGTCGCGAGTGCAGAATCGGGAGGAACAATCACCGTCTCGATATTCCAGTGTTGCAGCGGTTGTTGCCAGTCGTTTTTCAACTGATAGGTGTCGGCGAACTGATCGAAGAACTGTTGTCCGTAGAGATCAGCACGGCCGTCGATGAAGACGCGGGTGGAAGGATAAAGCTTCCAGATCAGATATCCGCCCCAGTCGTAATGGTTGAAAATAGCGCCAGAGGGCGGATGGGCCTGGAGATATGCTACGGCACCGGAAGGAAAAACTCGCGCCTCCGCTTGCGGCTGCCGCTGGATCACCTGGGCGATGTGAATTCCGGTAAAGGCAACCATGGCAAGGACAATCACGCCGTTGAAAACGCTGCGAGAGGTCGCCTGGGGACGCCCCTGCCGCGAGTCATTCCTCGGCCAGTTTCCCAAACGCCTTGCGATGAGCGGCGTCGCAATCAAGACAAACAACGGCATCATGCGGATCGAACACACACCGGCATAGAGGCTAACGATCAACAGAAGCAGGTCCCGCGGTCGCACTCGCTTGCCTGACCAACTGAGAGTGGCGAACGCAGCCAGCACGATCAGCAGGAAAGGGAAGTATTCGGCGCGGTGGAAATTCGGCGAGGCCCACTCGGCGATGTAGTTCTGCATCGCGGCCGAACGAAGAGTCTCGATCGGGTAAGAGAACATGCGAAGGCCATTCGGGTTGAGCGGCACAATCAGCAGATCGAGCAGCAGCACGAAGGCTGCTGTCCGTAAGCGCGCTGCGTTGTGGTGTGAGTACCCGAGCCCGCGCTCGATCGCTTCGCTTACGAGGAACAGCGCCAATAGTGCGAGGCCCAGCGCGAATCCGGCATGCAGATTCACCCAGAGAAGCGTGAGCGGGAGCGTCCGCCACAGAAGCTTGGGATCGGGCTCCGAGCGCTCGAGAATCAACAACCACAGACTGGTGAGCAGCAGCGAAAGAACCTGCGGACGCACACCCCAGACCGGCGTGGTAGCCCATGCCGCAATCAGCGTGGCCACACCCGCAACGTAGGGAGCAGGGCCGCAACGCAGGTAAAGCAGATAGAAGGCCCCGCATAAGACCGCAGCAAAAGTCACGATCAGCCCGCCCCATCCGGCGCCGCGTTCGAGTTCGTAGAGCGAAAGGTCGGTGAGCCACTCGTGCGTTACCCAAGGCTCCCCGGCGCGAGTGTAGGAAAAAGGATCGGCGTGAGGCACACTTTTGTATTGGGCGATATATTGCCCGGTCTTGAGATGCCACCAGACATCCGGATCGGTGACATTGCGCGCCGCCATCGCGAAGAGGCCGAGGAACAGTACTGCCAGAAAGACGTGGGTCGTGGTGAGCAGCCTGTTCATGGAGGGCTCCATCATAGCCCGTTGCTTCTGTCGCGAGGTATGTTCGCAAGGTACAATCGCGATCCACAATGCCTTCCGACGAAAAACGCTCCGTGCAGGCGGCCGCGATCCGGCCCCGCTGGCGCCTTGTGCGCTTCTTTGCGGCGGGAATGCTGTGCTTGCATCTGCTGTTTTTCACTCTCCTACGGGAGCGCATCGAGCGAGGATACCCGGATTTCACGGTTTTCTACACCGCGGCCACCATGCTGCGCTCCGGCCTCGGACACCAACTTTATGACGAGCGTGCGCAATATGAAGTGCAGGAAAGGATTATCGGGCGCTTACCGTCGAGACATGGCCCCTTGCCTTACATCCATCCGCCTTTTGAAGCGCTGATTTTCTTGCCGCTTACTTTCCTGCCTTATTCCCAGGCCTTTGCCGTGTGGGATCTGCTGAATGTTGTTGCGCTATTTGGAGTCGCTTTTCTGTTGCGCAGGTCCGTGAACGCGCTCCGGCTGATTCCTCCTTGGGAGTTCGTGGGGCTCTCACTTGCATTTTTTCCAGTGTTTGTCTGCTTGCTGCAAGGCCAGGATTCTATTTTGCTGTTGTTAGTGTGCACGTTGGGCTTCAACGCTCTGAAGCGACAGGCGGACCTTTTCGCTGGCTGCTGGTTTGCTCTAGGCCTGTTTAAATTTCAGTTGGTGGTTCCGCTTCTCTTGCTCATCGTCATCTGGAGGCGAAGACGAGCTGCGTTGGGCTTCGCGGCCATGTCCATCCTGCTGGTGCTTGTCTCCGTGGGACTGGTGGGATGGGAAGGGACGCTCAGTTATCGGGCTTTCGCCATGCGCATGGGCACGGCAGAGAATTTGGGGGCGGTTCCTGCCGCACTTATGCCGAACCTGCGAGGACTCCTGGAAGGCTGGTTGTTTGCGCCCGGGCCCGGCGTATTGCAGATCGTTCTAATTACGAGCTCCGTGGTTCTGCTCGCGTTTGCGGCGTGGAGGACGAGACCACGGCGAGCCGAGCAGTTTAATCTACAGTTTTCGCTGGTGACTTTGGTGGCGCTGCTGGTTGGTTGGCATACGAATGCGCACGACCTTAGCCTCCTCGTTCTACCGCTGGCGTTGATCTCCGACTACTGCCTGCACACACTGACACGTGAACCAGCCCGCAAATGGTCGCTCCTGCTTCCGGTCTTACCCATTCTGATCAGTCCATTCTGGATTGCACTGTGGCTAAAATACGGAAAAGTTAATTTGATGGCGATCCCGCTTCTGTCGTGGGCGTGGGCAATTGGCAGAGAAATTTCTGGCGCTGGGTCGGCCCACGAAACTTAGTTCGCCGCCTCACGCTGCGGGCTCAACCCTCAATTCCGTTTGACGCGGCTAATGCGTCGTCGGTGGAGTTCTTCCTGAGCAACACGACTGCGAGCATGGGCAGGTAGAAAACCAGGACAGCACAGCGTCCGACCTGGGTGAAGCTGTGCGGAAAGTAGTACCAGCGCCAGATACCCGCGGCCCAGCTGATGAAGACAGTCGCACACAGTTCGCGGCGCGACTTGGGGATCAGCCAAAGAATGAGCGCATCGTAAAACCAGCGCTGGGGCATGATTGCCATCAGAAGAAGAAGGCGGGCGTCCCGCGCCCGATAGCGGAGCAGCGCCAGAGCAAGCAGCGGACCGGGCCAGACCAGAAGCGGGATGAACCGGGCGTAGTTGTGCAGATTGCCCACCCAGAGCCACGGCCACCTGGGCAGAATCAGAAAGCTGATTGCGATGAGGAAAGCGCAAGCCAATAAGCCACGCCGCGTCGCTCGTGTAAGGAGCACTGGGAGTCCCAGTTGAGGCTTGGCGAGCGCGACCGGCAGCAAGGGTGGAAGGAAAGCGCTGGCCACAATGAGAGGTGTCCACTGCGCCGTGATCAACCCAGCCCAGTAGGGGTAGGCCAGGAACACGAGCAAGCGATGGTAACCGTGGCGCGAAAGGCCAAAGGCCATCAGCGCAGAACTGATTCCATAGAATATGCCGCCGGCAACCTCGGGCCGCATCCAGGCGAATGGCAGGCCAAAGATAGCGCAAGGGATGGGATACAACTGCCAGGGCCGGTCGTAGGGGTTGCGGTGGGCCAGAAGGTCTTGTGCTCCCCAGATGGCCCAGTTGAAGTCGGCGGCGCCCAGGTGAAAATGGGTCAGCAGAAACAAACAGTAAGCTGCACTGGCCAGTCCGATGGCCGCCGAAATTACGATTCGCAAGCGCATGCCAGTTTTTGTCCGATACCTGCAACCGCACAGTTGTAACATGAGGCGGTCTGTTCAACATTTGATTTGCAAAAGATGCAGCAGGTAAGTTTGCGAAAACGCGCTCAACTCGGAATGTTTCTGCTGGCCGCGTTGTCGGCGGCGAGCATGTGGTTTTACGTCGATCGCATTGTGGTGGGCTATCAAGTCGCCGACGCGGCGGCGCACCAACGTCCGCGCGGCAATCTTTCCGATCTTTATCCACGCTGGCTGGGGGCGCGCGAACTTCTGCTTCATCACCGCAATCCTTACGGCGACGACATCACGCTGGAAATTCAGAAAGGATATTACGGGCGCGCGCTCGATCCGGCGCGGCCTGATGACCCCAAGGATCGGCAGGGGTTCGCGTATCCCGTCTATGTGGTGTTTCTGCTGGCGCCGTTGATCGGCCTGCCGTTTCACCAGGTGCAGATATTTTTTTACTGGCTGCTGATAGTAGTGACCGGAGCGAGCGTGTGTCTATGGTTGCGCGCGTTGCGCTGGCGCCTGCCGCCGCCGGCGGTTGCCAGCTGCGTTGCGCTGATGTTGGGGAGCTTTCCTGCGGTGCAGGGAATCAAGCTGCAGCAATTGAGCTTGCTTGTGGCGGCGTTGCTGGCTGCATCCGCGGCCTGCGTTGCAAGCGATTTCTTGCTCTGTGGCGGAGCCTTGCTGGCGCTGGCGACTATTAAGCCGCAACTGGCGTGGCCTTTGGCGGCGTGGCTCGTGGTCTGGGCGCTGAGCGACTGGCGAGCGCGGCGGCGGTTTGTATTTGGATTCGCCGGGGTGATGGCGATTTTGTTGGTCGGTGCAGAAGTTATCCTGCCCGGCTGGTGGCGAATGTTCGCGCACGCGATCGGGCAATATCATCGCTACACGCAGAATCAGTCGGTGCTCGATCAGCTATTTCCATGGGTTTTCGCAGGGAAAATTCTGGCGGCGGTTGCCGTTCTAGCCTGCGCGGTTTCTCTTTGGCGAGTGCGTAGCGAATCTGCTGACAAGGAGAACTTCGCCCGCGCGATCGCGCTGGGGATGGCGTTGACCGTGCTCGTGGTGCCCATGTACGCACCCTATAACCAGGTGCTGCTTCTGCCCGCGATTCTGATGCTGGTGCGCGATCGAAAGTTCTTTACTTCGCGGTCGAGTGCAGTCCGCTTCGCGTATCTGGCAGCGGCTTTCGCGCTCGCGTGGCAGTGGATTGCCAGCTTGAGTTTGAGCGCCATCTATTTGTTCGGAGCGCGGGCATTGGCGCTCAACGGCTGGAAGTGGCCGTTCCTGGCCACGTTTACTTTGCCGGTGTTCATCTTCGTGCTGATCTTCTTAGATGCTTATCAACGTGGGCAAAAGCCGCGAGTCTAGCCGCGCGTCATTCGGCAGTAGAAGAGGACGAGCTTGCCCGTGCAATGAGAGGGCCCGAGGTTAGAAACAACAAAAGCACAGGCAGGGCAACAAGAGCGTAAGCATCGGCTCGTAGCGCCCACACATGCAGCGGAGGCAGAAACAAAACCCCAAGCAAACCCAGGGCCATCCAGCCACTCCGATTTAACTGGCGACGCGCTCCCGCCAACGTCTGATGCAGCAGCACAGAAATCGGCAGCAGCAGAAGGCTGAGGTCGTGCGGGTTGAGGTGATAGCTGACCAGCAGCGCAAACAGCACAGCATAAGCGAACGCCCGGTCGAATTCGTCTTGTCTCGTGGCTGTGGGGCCTCGATAAGCCGTGAGCCGTACGTGTCTCCAGTAGGTCAGCGTCTTCACAAGCGCCCCAACGGAGAGGATCGACACGGCGGCGATGGCCCAGAGCGATTGGTCGCTGTGAAAGAAGAGATAGGTCAATCCGCGGACGTTAGCCATGGCCTCGGGGATAATGCCGGCGAATGTCTGTGCCTGCAGATGCAGCAGAAATTGAGGATAGATGGTGAAAACCGACCAGCCGCAAATGGCTGCCGACAATCCCGCGAGCGCGAGCGCAACCAGGCCGAATCCCTCTGCAAGCCTGGCCCTGGATTCTTTGCCGTAAATGAGAACGATCAACAGTGCCAGCGGCACAACCAGTTGAAACTTGAAGAGTCCGAGGCCGAGCCAGCATCCTGCAGCAAACGCGCGGCCGTGCCGCAGAGCTGCACACGCGAGAGTGACCAACAGCAACAGAAGAATCGAGTCCTGACCCTGAATCAGACACAGCAACAGCGGAACAAAAGTGAGCCAGACGACGAGCAACAAGCGCCAATCCCAGGGGAACAGTGCTTCCTTTGTCAAACGCCGTGCGGCCAGCCCGAGAAATGCAACGCTGATCACCGACCAAAGCCAATAAGCGTGCCGCAGTGGAAGCCATGCTACCGATAGATAGAGCACAGCTTCAAATGGCGGGTGAATGTAGAGTGTGCCGACTCGTGCGGCGTAATGCGCCTGACATTCGCGCTGAACTCCAGCATCGTAAAGTTGGTGTCCATGGCCCTCGGCCAACATGCGGGCGGCGCAATAGAAATCGGGAAAATCGGTGGCTTGCAGAGAGAGCGGGAAGCGCGGGCCTATGGTCGCCGCCAGGGCTGATAAGAAGATCAGAAGAATGACGGTCTTCACACCGGAGGCAACCGCTGACCGGCGAACTGGATCGGAGGGGAGCACGCCGACGCAGTCTATCGAAGCTGCCGCGGAAGCGCCACCGGCGGTCCTTACAAGGAGTCCGGCGAAGCCCCTTCCCGTCCGGGCCTGATTCCTGTCATTATGCTTATCGACGCGGCTTCCAGAAAGGCTTAGCATGGACTCGCGCCACTTGCCATGGTCCTGAATTCGATACGAACTCCGAAAAGCTCCGGCTCTGGTGTGTTTCCCGCGCTGGTGCTGGTGCAAGGGAACGAACAGAAAAACATTGTCCTCAACCGCACACCCTTCAGCGTAGGCCGCAAAGTCGACAAAGATCTGGTGATCGCCGACCCGCGAGTCTCGCGCGATCACGCGCTCATCGTGCTGGAAGAAGACGGGTTTTTCCTAGTCGATCAGGGCAGCAAGCACGGCACCTTCGTCAACGGGGAGCGCATTCAGCGGCAGAAGCTCGAGCGCAACGATCGTGTGGAATTCGGGGCGCGCGATTCGACGTACGCCATCTTCAATCCCGCGCATGGGACGTCGAACACGGCGCGCGAGTTTCTCAGCCAGATTTCCGGCATCCAGATCTCGCAGGAGGCGACGGATCTCGAAAAGCTGACGTTGTTTCTGGAAGCGGCGCGCAAGCTGAACACCGCCGGCGTACTCGACGAAATTCTGATGACCATGCTCGAGGTCACGCTGCGCTTGACGCGCGCCGAACGCGGCTACGTTTTTCTTAAAGATGACGATGGCAACTTGAGGCTGGCCGCGGGGCGCAACAGCAAGGGCGAGCCGTTGCTCGATGACAAAACCATCTCGCACTCCGCGCTGGATGAATCGCTGCGTTCGAATTCCGAATTTCTGCTCACCGATACCGGCAGCTCGATGGACCTCGCCGCCCGGCAGAGCATTGTGGCCTACGATCTTCGCACAGTAATTTGCATTCCGCTGCGCAAGCGGCAGGTGCAGGCCACGCGCGATCAGCAGACTCCGTCGCCGAATGCATCGGCCGAGGTCACGGGAGTTCTTTACGTAGACTCGCGCTTCGCTTCGCGCGAATTTTCCGGTGTGGGCCACGATATTCTACGGGCGATCGCGACTGAAGCCGCGTCGCTGATCGAAAACGCGCGCCTGGTGCAGGCCGAGGAAGAATCGCGGCGTTATCAGCAGGAGTTGACGATTGCCGCCAGCATCCAGCAGCGGCTGATGCAGGTGAAGATTCCCGAAGTGCCGTTTGCCAAGCTGCGCGGGAAAAATCTTTCTTGTAAGGAAATCGGCGGCGATTTTTTCGATGCGGTAAATACCAAGGAAGGTCTTGCGGTGGTGCTCGCCGATGTAAGCGGCAAAGGAGTTTCGGCGGCGCTACTGGCTTCCACGCTCCAGGGTATGATCTATTCGCACTTGAGTTCAGGCATGCCGCTTCTTGACGTGGTCGCGGCCGTGAACCGCTTCTTCACGGAAAAGCTGGTGGGAGAAAAATATGCCACCGTGCTGCTGGCTCGCCTGCGGCGCGACGGCGATCTGGAATATGTGAATTGCGGCCACGTGCAGCCCTTGCTGGTGTGCGGAGGAGAAGTGATGCGTCCACCGCACGGCAACGTCCCGGTAGGACTGCTCGCCGACGCTACATTCGAAAGCGCGCGCTGCCAGCTCAATTCCGGCGACCGCTTCATTCTTGTAACTGACGGGGTGACTGAAGCGGAAAATGCCATGGGCGATTTCTTCGAAGACTCGCGCCTGGAAGCGACCGCAGCCAAGAATCCAACTCTGGAAGGCATCTTTTCGGCTGTGTCGGAATTCTGTGCGGGAAATCCCCTGAGTGACGATTGCACGGTGGTGGAGATTGTCTACTCGAGCGCGGCCGAAGCGTAGGGCTCAAGGACGACTAAAGGCGCTAACTTGAGGTGCTGCCCTTGGGATGATTCCCGCTTCCCAGAGGCCTCGGTCTCGCTTCGATCCAGGACGCCGGGGAAGTACCGATGAAAAAAAAGCTCCGTACGTGGTTGGCTGGTGTGCGCTCGGCCTTTCCCACCGCCTTCAGTCCCTACTGGCGCGTGCTGCCGCTGGGGCGGATGAAGATGTTCCTGGCAGGGTACTTCTTCGTCGGCGCCGCCGGCGGTTTTGCGTTCGATCTATTGCAGCTCAATGCTTCCCGTGTCGGCGGCGGTTTCTTTTGGCCCGCCTTGGTGGGCACGGGAGCGATGGCGGCTAGGGCCGCCGCAATCAAAAGAGTTCGTCTTGTCCCTTTTGTATTTCTGCTGGTTGTCGTGACTGCCTGGCTGGGCTACTGGGCCTCGCACGTTTCGACGCCTCTCCCGGTCCCAGTCGTTGTATATCGGCGCGTGCTATTCGATGCGATCGGGATCTTGGTTGGTATCGGTTTCGGGGCTCGATTTCTGCTGTTCTTCGCTGGTACGGAGGGCGTGGCCAGCGTGCGTATGCAGACAGAGCTTTCTTTGGCCCACGGCATTCAGGCAACCCTGGTTCCGACCGTCTCTTTCCAGAATGCGAGTTTCGAGCTATACGGCAAATCGATCCCTAGTACAGAAATGGGCGGCGATCTGATCGACGTCATCGAGAGCGGCGGTGGGTTGGTGGCCTACGTCGCTGATGTCTCCGGCCACGGCCTGCCCGCCGGCCAGCTCATGGGGATGTTGAAGACTGCCATGCGACTCGCCGTACAATTCCACCAAATGCCAGTAGCAGCGCTCGAAAGTGTGGACCGCGTGCTGCCGGATCTCAAGGAACGTGAAATGTTTGCCACCTTGGCCCTGCTCCGCTTCGATGGCTCCAGTGAAGCCGAATACGCGTTGGCCGGCCATCCGCCGATCCTCCACTATCGGCACGGCAGCAGGGACACGGCCCGTCTCTCCATGGAGCAGCTTCCGCTAGGACTGGTCCCCGGCGGTTCCTATGCCAGTAAGCGCATCATCTATTCACCGCGCGATCTCTTCTTGATGGTTACCGACGGCATAACGGAAGTGGCCAATGCCAGAGATGAAGAATTTGGCCTGACCCGCCTGCAAGAGCTGCTGACGCAACACGCTACCAGAGCCTTGCCGGAGATTTGGGATCTCATCATGCGCGAGGCTCGACAATATGGTCTGCAGCAGGATGATCAAAGTCTGCTCCTGCTGCGCGTGCTGGACCCGGCCATCCCTCTCTTGACCTGAATTTGAATTCCAAAAAGGGGGCAGGAAACTCGAAACCCAGGGGACGCACAATGGGCGAGCCGCAATATGTCCCGGGTTTACACAGTCCCACCGATTCCGTGTGCAGTTATTCTACGGTCACTTTATAGTCCACACCCTCCCAGCGATCCTCCTGCGGCCAATAAAACGTAAATCCAACCTGGCTGCCGCCGGGCAGCGAGGCCGTCGGCAAGTCCAAAACATAGGTGCCCAGGCCGGTGTCGCGCGTGTTGGTGTCTTGCGAACTTTTCCAGCCATCGATGCTCCAGCGCACCAGCGCGGGATTGAGCAGCACGACGCGCAGCTTCTTGTGGCGAGGTACGGAACGAGTTTTGTTGTTCAATCTCCAGCCAAAGATTTGCCGCGTGGGTTTCTCCACCAGGTACCGCTGCACGGTTTGCGGAGGCTGGTCGAAAATCTTGCCGTCGCGCAGCGAACGGCGCAGCTTCACATACTCGGAATGCGCCCACACCAACGGGCAAGCCGAGCCGGAGGGTTTGCCGCGGAACAGCTCCAATGCGGGAAGGTCGTCCGCATCCCATACCTGTTCGGGCAGCAAGCGGCTGTGACCGACTGTGCAATTTTCCATCATCGTCAGCAAAACTTCGGCTTTTGCGGGATGGCCGGCGGCAAGTTCGTAGTGAGCGCGTTCCCCGGCCAGAAGAGGCCAGGGGCGGCCGATTCCGGTGCCATCGAAAGGCGAGCCGTCCTCGTGCTCCCCATACCCGTCGCCGTTATAGCGGTACCAGCACGGACCCTGCGGCAACTGCACGCGCAACAGAGCATCGATGGCACGGACCGTATTCAGAATGCGCGGATCATCGGGTGCGCGTAGTCCAAAGCGCACCAGCGCGAGCGAGTCCGGACTGATGATTTGGAATGCCCGTTCCGGATTTGCGCCGGGCGGGCGGTTCTTGATGGGAACGAAGCCTTGCGTAGGCGACGCGGCCGAATCGGTGTCTGGTGGAGCGATGCGCACGTAGTAGCCTTCAACGCCGACTTGCTTGGCAAGATCGCCCCCGGTGGCGTAGACCCAGCGCTCGATGTTGTCATTCCAGGCGTCGGCAGTATCGCGCAGAGTAGAGGCCGCGTCGCTGTGGCCGGTGAGGTCCGCGATGTCAGCCGCAGCCAGCAGGGCAGAGACTTCCGCCGCCAGCGTAAAAGGAGAGTAGCCCGCCTCTTCTTCCCAGCGATCCTGCTGCGTCACCGGGCCGTTGCGCAGGATGAAGCTGGCGGCGTTGCGCACCATCGGCCACCAGCGTTCCAGCTTGCCGAGATTCGGCGCGGCTTGACGGCGCAACAGATCCAGCAGCAGGATGGGGAAAGCGGTTTCATCCATCTGGATGCCGCTCCAATAAGGCCGCCCGTCGAGCCAGAGATTCTGCGCCCAGTTGCCGGCGGCTTCCTGCGTGGCCTCAAGGTAACGAAGTACTCTTACTGCATCAGTCACTGCGCCCGCGGCCAGAAGCGCTCCCGCGGTCTCAACCAGATCGCGCGGCCAGACCAGGTGGTAACCGCCAAGATCTTCGTCGCCTTTGTTGAAACCCCACGGAATGGAGAGGCTGGCGATGATGCCGCCGAGAAAATCTTTTGATTCGTGCGTGCGCAAGACTCCGGTGGAAGCGCGGTAGAGATCGTTCTTGCGCGCTGGTTCATCGATCTTGAGCAGCGTGTTCTGCCAGTTTTTCCAGTGGAAGACGTATTGCTCGCGCAGTTCGTTGTAATCCTCGAGCAGGCTGGAGCGCACATGCTGTCCGGCCTCAGTCCATCTCGCGCCGAATCCCAGCACCAATACGAATTCCCCATTGCAGGCTGCGAGGTCGATTTCTCCCGTGCATGCGATGTTGCCGTTTTCCGCGTGCTGGTACTCCCACTCCATCTGGAAGTGAGCCGAGACATCCTGCCATCCATCGGAGACGCCGACGAAGCCCACCGACATCTTTTTCCAGGGCACCGAGCATGCCATGGCCAAAGCCGTGCCATCGTGCTCGGCGAGGAACATGGGCAGGCCTTTGTAATCGCCCACCCAACCGGTGTTGGCGTAACCGCAGTTGGCCAGGTGGGGCGAGAGCAAGGCGTAAAGGTGATAGTCGGCAAGCTGCCCTTGCATTGGTTCGAAGCGGACTTTTTGGAGCACCACGTTGCGATAAGGATCGGTGAGAACTTCCTTATGAATCCGGTAGCGGCCGCCGTTCTCAGTGTTGGTCAGTTCAAAAGCCGGGACGCCGGGCTCGAATGGTTTGTTCTCAAAGGTGCAGTGCCGCTTTTCCTCGGAAAAGAAGTCGCGCCCATTGCTGACCATGAAGCCGAGATCGCGGGTGCAGGCTTGATCGACACGCGGAAAGTACACTTCGTTTAGAATCCCGTGGCTCAGCGTGAACCAGACTTTGCTTTGCCGGTTCAACGCCGTGCCGACGCCGGTTTTCGCGCTCGAAGTCCAGCGCGGCGGAATGCCGGGCCAGCCGGGGGCGTAATGCGTGGGGGCATCGCTCATGAAATATTCATACCAGGGGCAGCACCGCGTCGATGGCAACTTGCTTTACCGAGTCCATGCGAGTCTACTTAAGACACCAGAATGGGATAGACGCAACGCAAATTAGTTGCATCGAAGGATAGATTGCAAAAAGTAACCTTGCAATCCTTGGGAAACGCATGATAATGGGGGAATTCGATCTAATCCGCATGTCAGCGATTACCCAATCCAGATTTGCCTTAGTCCTTAGTATGTTAGCAGCCCTGGGGCTGGTGTTGGCTTCATGTGCAACGGCGAACGCCGCCACGCTGCCCGATTCGCCCGTGGTTACAGCTTTGGACCATGGCTTCCTCGGCCTCTACAACCTCGATTTCGCCAACGCTCAGAAGGATTTTTCCGCGTGGCAAACTGAGCATCCCGACGACCCGGTGGGCCCGGTTAGTTCGGCTGCCGGATATCTCTTCTCCGAATTCAATCGTCTGGGGATACTCGAGTCGCAGTTTTACGAGAATGACAACTCCTTTAACGCACGCGCGAAACTCAGCCCTGATCCCACGGTGCACAGCTATTTTCAAAACGCGATCGAGCGCTCGCAAGCGCTGGCGCATGCCCGCCTGGCCAAGGATCCCAAGGATCGTGACGCGCTCTTCGCGATGACGCTCTCCTCAGGGCTGCAAGCGGACTATGCGGCGCTGATCGAGAAGCGGAATATGGCTTCTCTGCACTACACGAAAGAAGCGTCTACCTGGGCCCAGCAACTGCTCGCGATCTGCGACGATTGTTCTGATGCGCTGGTGGCTACAGGATTCAGCAAATACATTATCGGCAGCATGACCGCGCCGGTGCGGTGGCTGCTGCGCATGGGTGGATTGCCCGGCGACAAACAGGCCGGCATCGCCGACCTGCAGGCGACCGCTCAACATGGGCACTACCTGAAGCCGTTCGCGCGTATCCTGCTTGCCATCGCCTATGTGCGCGACAAAGACAAAGCTAGCGCCCTCCAGATATTGACTGCGCTGCGCACTCAGTTTCCCGCCAATACTCTGTTTCCACAGGAAATTGCGCGGCTGCAGAACGGGCGCTAAAATCGGTTCTTCAGCGATTCTCCGGCCCATTCATCAGAAATTTACTGGGTTGTAACCGTCCTGTAACACTGCGCCGATAGAACCGAGGATATCCATCTAAGGAGGAACCATCGAGTGATGCGCAGACTCGCCGTGCTCTTGTTGTGCGCTTTTCTGGCCCTGCCGTTGGTCGCTCAGACCACGCTGAACGGCGCGGGTGCAACGTTTCCCAATCCAATGTACTCGAAGTGGTTCAGCGAATATGACAAGGCGCATAGTGGCGTCCAGATCAACTATCAATCTCTCGGCAGTGGCGCCGGAATCCGGGGAGTGACCGAGGGCACGGTCGACTTCGGCGCCAGCGATATGCCCATGACCGATGGCCAGCTTACGGAAGCGGAAACCAAACTAAAGACGAAAATTCTTAACATTCCCACCGTGCTCGGCGCAGTCGTGCCCGCCTACAACGTTCCCGGAGTGAGCGGGGAAGTGAAGTTCACCCCCGACACGCTCGCCGGGATCTTTCTGGGCAAGGTTACAAAGTGGAATGACAATGCGATCACCAGCGTAAATCCGGGCGTCAATTTTCCCGACAAACCGATTATCGTGGTTCACCGCTCCGATGGCAGTGGAACCACTTTCATCTGGACGGACTACCTGTCGAAGGTCAGCGCAGATTGGAAGAGCCAGGTAGGCAGCAACACCAGCGTCAAGTGGCCAGTTGGGCTGGGGCAAAAAGGCAACGAGGGCGTGGCCGGTTCGATTCGACAATTAGCGGGAGCGATTGGCTACGTCGAGCTGATTTATGCTGTGCAAAACAACATCGCTTACGGCAGCGTCCGCAATGCCGCAGGCGTCTTCCTGAAAGCTTCACTTGAAGGCGTAACGGCGGCGGCCGCGTCCGCTCCCAAAATGCCGGATGACTTTCGCGTCTCCATCACCGATGCGCCGGGTAAGGACGCCTATCCCATTTCCAGCTTCACTTGGCTGCTGATTCCGCAGCAATCGAAAGATCCAGCGAAAGGCAAGATTCTTGCCGACTTTGTGAGTTGGATGCTGGCCGACGGAGAGAAGATGGCGCCTGCACTCAGCTACGCCGCTTTGCCGGACAATGTGGTTCGAAAGGTGAGAGAGGCGATCAAGCAAATCAAATAGACCCGTTGCCGGCATTGATTGGTAGTGGTGCAGTTCGAGAAATCCAGCAGGTCCATCTTTCCGGCGTCACTACTACCCTTGTCATCCTGAGGAAGCGAAGACCTGCGGTGCAAGCGCAGGTCTTCCGGCGAAGGACCCATGCAACCCGCCACGACCAGCACAACGCTGAGGTCCTCAGTGCCCCGCGTCTCGCCTCCTTTGTGAGAAGCCTGCCCTGAGCGGAGCCGAAGGTGGGATTTCACTCGATCCCATGATAGAAAAGCGGCGAACCCGTTAAAATCTCTCCATGTCCTCCAAGCCCCAAGGCCACGACACCCGCTACATGAACCTGCAGAAGAACAACTGCTTCGTCTGCGGCCAGGACAATCCCGAGGGCATGCGCCTCAAGTTCATCCTCGATGAAGCCCGCCAAACTTTCGTCTGCAACTTTCGCCTCGGCAACCGCTACACCGGACCGCCCGGCCACTGTCACGGCGGAATCATCGCCAGCATCCTCGACGACGCCATGGGCAAAGTCAACAAGCTTCACCACGTCGTCGCGCTCACGCGAGAGATGACCGTCGAATATCTCAAGCCCGTTCCCCTGCACCAGCCCCTCCGCGTGGAAGGCCGCGAAATCGAGAAGCGCGGACGCACCCACGTCAACGCCGCCGAAATCCTCAACGAAAACAACGAGGTCCTCGCCCGCAGCCGCGGCATCTTCATCGCCATCGACCCCGAAAAAATGTTCGCCAAATACGTGGAGCGCTAGCCCCGTAGGGGCGGCAGATAATAGCCGGACGTAAGTCCGGGGTAGATGTGGCGAGGAGGGAACCGATTGTGCCCGAAGAGCACTGCCGCACCAACGCTCAATGACTTGTAGTGTTCGAATCTGTAAAGCGCCCCTCTCCTGATTATTGCTATACTGCGCCCTCATGCCGCCCAAGCAAAACCGGAGGATTCCGTTGCGCCGATCCCTTTCGCATTTTTTTGTGCCGCTTCTTTTCTTAATCTCCGCCGCCGCCCAAACCGCCCAACAAACCGCTCCACAAACCCCTCCTCCACCAAAGCCTCTCTTCACCTTCCAGGAAGTCATGATTCCCGTGCGCGATGGCATTCGCCTCCAAACCGTCATTCTCGCGCCTGTCGATCAACCAGGCCCATTGCCCATCCTGTTTCGCCGCACGCCCTACGGCGTTCCTGAGAAAGCGCCAACCGAAATGCCGCTTGCGTGGAAGGAGCTTGCCAAAGACGGCTACATTATCGTCATTCAGAATCTTCGTGGCCGCTTCAAATCCGAAGGCGTTTTCAAACTAAGTTCCCAGGTCGACCTGAACGATCCCAACGCGACCAACGAAACCACCGACGCCTATGACTCCATCGACTGGCTGGTCAAGAATGTTCCGAATAACAATGGCAAAGTAGGAATGTACGGCGTCTCCTACGACGGACTCACCACCGCGCTCGTGCTTCTTCATCCCCACCCCGCCCTCAAAGCCATCAGCGAGCAAGCCTCGCCCGTCGACCAATGGATGAACGACGACGATCATCGCTACGGTGCGCTGCGCGAGAGTTACGACTTCGAATATGCCGTGCTCGAGCAGGCCGACAAAAACAAGAACACCCATTTCGATTTCGAAACCTACGACACCTTCGAGTGGTATCTCGATCTCGGTCCGCTCTCCAACATCAATGCGAAGTATCTTCACGGTTCGATTCCTTACTGGAATGAAACCATCGACCATCCTGACTACGACGACTTCTGGAAGAAAGAAGCCTGGGTCGATCAACTTCACTCTTCAAGCGTGCCCAACCTCAACGTCGCCGGATTCTGGGACCAGGAAGACCCTTGGGGCCCATGGCAGATTTTCCGTCACGCAGAAGAGCACGATCCCGATCATACGAATTTCATCGTCGCCGGCCCGTGGTATCACGGCGAATGGCAATCGGCGAAAGGCGACAGCATCGGCCTCATCCCGTTCGGTGGCCATGAAACCGCTCGCGAGTTCCGCGAGAACGTCGAAGCTCCGTTCTTCCGCTACTACCTTCACGGCGAAGGCGAGAAACCAACCTGGCAGGCCAGCACATTTCAAAGTGGATCGAACACGTGGCACACCTACGCCGCCTGGCCTCCCAAAGAATCCAAACCAACCAACCTCTATCTGCACAGCGACGGCACGTTGTCGTTTACCGCACCGGATCCCGCCGACTCAAAACCCTACCGCGAATATATTTCTGATCCCGCCAATCCCGTGCCCTATCGCCAGCGTCCCATCTCTCCCACCTATCCCGCCGGCGACTGGCGTACCTGGGAGGTCGCCGACCAGCGCTTCGTCGACAATCGTCCCGACGTTCTCACGTTCACCAGCGAGCCGCTCGATCACGATCTTACCGTCACCGGTCCACTCGCCGCCGATCTCTTCGCCTCCACCTCCGGCACCGACAGCGATTTCATCGTGAAGTTGATCGACGTCTATCCGCAGGACGCCCAGAAAAATGCTTGGAAAGATGAAGACGGCCCCAAGCCCGCCCAGTACGCGCAATCGCTGAACGGCTACGAATTACCCATCGCCATGGAAGTCCGCCGCGGCCGTTACCTCACCAGCTTCGAGCACCCGCATCCCCTCACTCCGAATAAACCCACTGAATGGCAGATCCCTCTGCGCGATCGCGATCACGTCTTTCTCAAAGGCCATCGCATCATGGTGCAGATCCAATCCACATGGTTTCCCGTCATCGACCGCAACCCGCAGAAATTCGTCCCCAGCATCTACAAAGCCGCCGCCTCGGACTACGTCCCCGCCACCCAGCGCATTTATTGTTCGCACGACCTTCCGTCCCATCTGGTCCTGCCCGTAATGCCGTAGCGCCATGTGGGCCCGTGTGGATCGGACACTCCCTTCGGCAAGCTCAGAGCTTGCCCTGAGCCTGTCGAAGGGGCAGGCCCTGTCCGACGCCTTTGACTTTGCCTTCGATTCTGATTTTTGATCTTCGTTTCAGCTGGCGCGACTCATGCGGGGACAGCCGCCCGGCCCGCCCCGAGGCGGAGCCGAAGGGTTGTCCGCCAGGCAAAGCCCGACAGCTTACGGCAGCATAATTTAGCCCGGACGCCAATCCGGGTGGGGTGCTGAGAACAGAAGCGATTGCGGGGTAGTGGGCGGTTTTGAAAATCTTCCCAAAAACGCGGCTAAAAGCGTAGGCTTCCACAGTCGGATTCGCTCCCGACTCGGCGGAGGTGTGCGCAATGGAGCTTGCTGGACAAATCGTGGAATGGGTTCGATCGGTAATCGAACAATGGCATGGATGGGTGAGTGGAGGCGTTTTGGCTTTTGGGTTGGAAATTGCGGAAAAGATATGGGATTTCAAAGTCACTAAGAAATTATTTTTGGTGATTTTGGGCCTAGGATTTTTCTGGTCAATTTTTGCCTCTTGGCGAGATGAGCATACTAAAGTACAAGGCCAACGAACTTATGTGCGTATTAATTTTGAGGCCAGTCCGGCTACTCGGGTACCATTATTTCAGACCGAATTCCACCCTTGGGTTAACTTTGGAATCCAGAATGACGGGTCATTTCGTGCTGACAAGGAATACATGGATGCACGTTTAGAAATCCATGCGCCGGTTTTCCCGCTTCCCAAAAACCTAGACGATATGGAACAAGACCCATCTTCCTTAGAAATCGAGAATGAAGTTTTCCAAGCATTCAAGAAAGAATCTGAGATTGGATTCAAGCCGCGCTCTACACTTCTCCCCGGCGAACATGAATTCAGTACGGCCTATCTATCCCGCAAATTATCCCAGTCGGAGGTGGACGAGCTAAAAGATGGAAGGAAGCTTATGTATGTCGTCGGATACACCAAATGGAGCGATGGCGCAGGTACACATGAATGGAGGTCTTGTGCCTGGATAGTTCCCCCAGCCGACCGACAAATTATAGTAAAAAAATGTTGGTCGCATCAGGACTTTTTAGAAACAGCAGAAGATTAGATGATTAGATATTATTAGGCATTTGTGAGTTCTTTGTATTCGAGCAAGCAAACCAGTTCTTGCAAGGTCCAAACGTGATCCGTTAACCCCGCTTCCATTGCAGGCGTCACGCGCAACGTTTGATGCACGCGGCAGAAATTGTAATAGGCGTGGTAAATAGCGACCATGTGGCAGTGGTTCTCGAATTTCTTGGAAAATGCATTCGTGAGCCTCGTAAATCTTCTTACGCCCATCCAAATCCCAAAACCGCCCACTACCGATTGCGGCCCGCAGTTATTCAACACCGCCGCGCCGTGGTAAAATAGTATTTCGGAGGGAATATGGCAATAACCAATCTGCAAACCCGCCACTCTCGCGCACCCAGACCTCCATCTCGGCTCCCTGAGCCCCCGGCCAACGTTCCGCTCAAGAAGGGACTTTAGAGAACCCGATCGTTGCAAGGGCGAGCGAGTCGATGACCAGCGCAGCGAGGATAAACCAAAAGGCCCAGGCCAACAGCATGGATTTCGTGCCGTTGATCTTGTAATTCACCTCAATTCGAGCTAAGGCAGCATTGTCCAAACCATCCTGAATCGCCTGATTCAGCGTAGTTTCCTTGTCAGGATCATCCCGCAGAGCGTCTTCGAGGGAGTTTACCCAGGCAATATATTCTTGCGGCAAATCGGCGCCGGAATAGTTGCGTGGCCAAACCGATAGCATCACCAACGTCCCCGCAATGATCACCGCCGCGATGGAAAACAGTTGCGTGATATGCCAGCAGTAGCCCAGCGACGCTGAGTCTACGAGCGTGCCCGATACGGTTCCGAGAAAAGTGATCAGCACCAGTGCAATGCTAGCCTTCACATCGATGGCATCGCCCTGGCTAAGCTCAAAAACATCCCGTTCTCGAACCATCCCCCGCAATTTTTCTGAAAGCATGGAAATACCGAGCTATGGAATTAAGGGATAAAGAACCGCCCACCCAGCTCCGCTCGAACCCAAAATGCAAGGCGGCCCCAGTATCCAGCACCGAGTGCCGCGAATCATACCACGCTTCAGCAGCAACCCAACGAGAACGCAAAACAAGTCCGGAAATCAGAAACGCACAAACGCGAGGACAAGGCGGTCAGCGCATCAGGGGGTTCCGCGAATGATGAGCCCCCTGTAAAATAGAAAGCAGAAGCTGGAGCCCAGCGCCGCCAGCTAATCTTTCGCGCTTGCGAAAAGGTTTCGGTCAAAGCTGATAGCTCGAAGCAAAAAGGTATCCACAACATGTCCCAGAACAACGGCAACACCAACACCAGCCTCCGCCTCAAAACCGGCCTCGCCGAAATGCTCAAAGGCGGCGTCATCATGGACGTGACCAACGCCGAGCAGGCTGCCATCGCCGAAAAGGCCGGAGCTGTCGCGGTCATGGCCCTCGAGCGCGTGCCCGCGCAGATCCGCGCGGAAGGCGGCGTTGCGCGCATGGCCTCGCCGAAAAAGATTCGCGAGATCATGGCCACCGTGTCGATTCCTGTCATGGCCAAGTGCCGCATCGGACATTTTGCCGAAGCCCAAATTCTCCAGGAACTCGGCGTCGACTACATCGACGAATCTGAAGTGCTCACCCCCGCCGACGAAGCTCACCACGTCGACAAGCACGCCTTCACCGTCCCCTTCGTCTGCGGCGCGCGCAATCTCGGAGAAGCCCTTCGCCGCATCGCCGAAGGCGCGGCCATGATCCGCACCAAAGGTGAGGCCGGCACCGGCGACGTAGTCCACGCCGTCAAGCACATCCGCCAGATCGTGCAGGAGATGAAAATCCTCACCGTCCTCGGCGAAGAAGAACTCTACGCCAAAGCCAAAGAACACGGCGCGCCCTACGAACTGATCATGCTGGTCGCGAAAACAGGAAAGCTGCCGGTGCCGAATTTCAGCGCCGGAGGCATCGCCACCCCCGCCGACGCCAGCCTCGTCATGCAGCTCGGCGCCGAAGCCGTCTTCGTCGGCAGCGGCATCTTCATGAAAGACAGCACCACCTTCGCCGACCCCGTAGAAGCAGAGAAGCGCGCGAGAGCCATCGTCAAAGCCGCCACGCACTTCAACGACCCTAAAGTATTACTTGAAGTCAGCGAAGATTTGGTCGGAGCGATGAAAGGGCTGGCAGTCGCCGGGCTGGATGAAGCGCAGATGCTACAGACGCGTGGATGGTGAAAGTCTGCCTCCTGCTGACTCCGTTGGACATTTGCGCGCACCCGTGCTATGAACTCTTTGGACGAGACGGTGCACATCTATCTGCTCCTGTTTTGCCACATCTTGCTCTATAAGGAGGCGAGAGCCATGAAGTGGACGCGTAGGACCATCGCATTTGCCCTGGTGGTCGTTTTCGGAGTCGGCTATGTCCCGAAGATGCAGGCACAGGGTCCTGCTACCGCGGGGGCCGCAGTGCTAGCGGCAAAGTCTGTTCTGGATAAGCTGAACGATATTTTGGTGGGCCTGACGGGAGATGCCCAAATTGCAGTCGGCGGCGCGACACAGCAATTCTCTGACCTCATCAGTCAAGTTCAGGACGTCGCAAAGGACGAGGTCGCAACCCCTATCAACAATCTCAGCGCGAATGTTCGAGTGGCCATCAACAATCTCCAAGAGGTAACAAGCTCGTTCAATGCGTTGGTCAGCAAGCAGCGGGAATGCATCTTCGCGCACCTGGACCTGTTTGTCGCTGGTGTACAAACGGTGGCTACGGGGATCAAAGTTCTAGGCTTCAATGTGGTCAGCGCCGACTCGCCGCGCCTGATCGATTTCATTTTCGACGGCCAGATAACCCCGAATATCGTCCCCAAGGCCGGTGGAGAGGCCGTTGTGAAAGGCGTGCTTCTATGGACTGCCGCCGACTATCCGCCCACCGTGAAAGTGCAAACTGCCGACAGGACGATAATTGCTCAGCCCCAGCCCGAGCATGCCACTGGCGAGAACGACTTCAGAGTTCCTATACCGTCGACATTGATAGCGGGCTTGGGCGGCAAGTGCCTCTATCTAGACGTCACCACATTCAAGAAGAATACCTTTCTGGGTATAACGACCGGGAAGCAGCAGACGGGGGAAATGACGCTGCCGATGTGCATTCCGCAGGAATACGATCAAAGCCTGTCGCTGCAGGCGCATTTGTCCTATTCTGTCACAGCGCAAGGCGAGCGAAGCCTGAGCGGACGTCGGTTTGGATTCAGCAACTCATCTTGCGAGGACAGGCACAACGTGAGTCACACCGAGGCATGGGACGCGGAAATACCCGCAGGGTGGCGCATCGTTCGCGTGCAACAAAGTGCGCCGGACGTGGTAAATCAGTCGAACATAGGGATCAGTAATACGGCTAAATCCGTCACCGCGGCGGGCTGGCTCGACACCGCTAGCTGCATCATTACGCCGTTCTCACATTCGCTGCTCCACGATACACACTGGAACATGACGCTCACGCCAGTGGCGGACGGCCCCAATACCAACACTAGTGAGACCTCGAGTTCAACGACTCCCCAGCCTATGAGCTTTCCGGAGACTAAGTTGTGCACAGACATACCAAAGGACTCGAGCGCCTCAGGTGCCAGCACATTTTGGATCACGCTGACCCCATATCTACGCGGAGAGCAGCAGCCGAACCCTCTTTATGTTGGCCCGCGAAAGACAGACCCCGATGCGAATGAGTTCACATACTCGGACCAGAGCGGAGGGTACGAGATCAAGGCATCTTATAATCCCACCGTTATAAGCGGCAAAAGCCAGGTCTGCGCGACGGTAACCGTCCAGGGAACGTGTGCGTGGTAAGGAGAAGGCAGACGTGTGGGCCACCCTTCGTGCCTTTCGAAGGGTGGGATAGCCGAGACGAGAGCTTAGCCTTCGACGTTCTGTTCCTGTTCGGGTTTCGTGGCGGAATTCTCCGCTGGCGTGGTTCCATGAACAGGATTCGTGTGCTCTTCCACCTCTCGAATTTTTCCAGTCTGCGAGTCCACTTCCAAGGTACGACGCTGGGTGCCAAAGTAGAAGCCGACGACCACCAGCACGACGTCTTTGAGAGACCCGCTCCCGATTCCGCTGAGTTCAGCGACAGCGAAGGCGGCAACGACCACGATGGCGATGATGGCCTGAACGTTCCAATCGAAATGCCGCGCGCCCGCTCCCAATTGAATACCCAGGCGTCGCAGTATCCAGTCGATTATCATCAGAACAATGGCGAGTTGAAGCAAGGGGCGGGCAAACAGCCAGGCGGCCTGACCAATGCTCATTACCGTGGCCAAGAGTGCACCGGGGGCAGCTTGGTTCGGGTTGGTTGCGGCCCAAAACGCCGCAGCCGCATAGCCGATGACCAACAGGAAAAATACGAACACTGCTCCTCTTACTATTGACCGCAGCGGGTTTGTGGGAGCCTTTTCCATGGTGCACCTCCCTCGCGAAACTCGCGCGAATTATCTCACAACTCCAGACGCTCCAAGCGGGCAGGGGCCCAGGTCTCGAAATCCCATGTCTCGCAAAACCAGCGAGACATGGGGCACCCCAATTTCAAATAGCATTGAAGCATCTCACGCTGCTGGCGGTCGGATTTTCATTACGAGAATGTCCGTGTCATTGATCCGCACCGGGCCCACCTCATGACACAAGTACCAACGAAAACTGCTCCAGCACCACTGCTCCGGCGACGCCACCAGCCCGCGCACGACCGGGTTGCGATGGATATATCGCAGTTTCTCGATTCGCTTTTTCTCAGTCCAAACATTGAAGTCATAAAACCGCGCCTGCCAAAAACGATTCGATTTCTTGCGAACGCTTACAATTGGGGTGCCCCATGTCTCGCTTTTTTTGCGAGACATGGGAACCACGGCATCTTCGGTCCGATCGAAACCTTTTAGACTGCGGACCACACCTAACTTTAGTGCCTGAACGGCGGTCGAAAGCGTTTCTCGCTGCGGCTCACTTACGACCAAATGAACGTGTTCGGGCATGACGACATATCCCAAGACTACAAGCCGGTAGCGGCGGCGTACTCGTTCCAGGATTTCCAGGAATAAATCGCAGCGAGCAGCCTCGTTGAACAGTGGCAGCCGCCGGTAGCAGCTGAACGTCAGGAAGTGTAAGTCCCTGCCTCCATAGAAACGGTCAGACCCTCGGTCATTGTAGAAGGGTAGGAAAGTAGATGGGGAATGTCTGTGACATGTGAACGTCAAGGACTGATGTGGCTGAGCCCATGTCTCGCAAAAGAAGCGAGACCCTTCGACAAGCTCAGGGCAGGCTATGGGGCACCCCGGCCCGCGGTTTTTCCCGTTTCGGCGAAATCTTGTCAAGACCCTGGAGGCGAGGTTTTCGGATCAAGTTGTTGATTCGATGGGCGAAATAGTTTGGGCTAATATGTCGTTTTTGCCCTATGCAATATGATATAATGGATACATAGAGTCGAAACAGCGGCGCAGGCCTTTGGGTCTGCGCCGTTTGTGTTTAGGGTGCGGGTGGAGTTAGCGGGTCTGATGACGTTCGGAAGTCAGGTCTGCGAGTTTGTGGGCAGTAACGAGCAACAGGGGCTAAAGCCGTTCATTGTAGTTTGCTTAACGCGGCGCTAAAGCGCCGCTCTTCCACGACTATCTTTTCCACGATCAGCATTTTCCACGAT
This sequence comes from Candidatus Sulfotelmatobacter sp., assembly GCA_050012155.1. Classification (GTDB taxonomy): domain Bacteria; phylum Acidobacteriota; class Terriglobia; order Terriglobales; family Acidobacteriaceae; genus Sulfotelmatobacter. The sequence continues at coordinate 54,837 of JBEKHS010000012.1, forward strand.
TAGCAAAGGAGAACAGCGCGGCGTTGGCCGCGCTTTTTTTATGCCTCGAAAACCGGATGGGGAGAGACGGCGGGAGATTCCAGGGCTACAGAAGATGGATGCGCTCCCGCACAAGCGGCTGGGCGAGGCGGTAGAGGCTGCGTTCCTGGCGAAGGCTACGATGCTGGGGTTTCCGGTGCTGAAGCCCTGGGGAGACAGCCGTCCTTATGACTTTGCGGTGGAGAGCGGGCGGCGGCTATGGCGGGTACAGGTGAAGTGCGCGACCAGCTTTCGAGGTACGCGATGCGAGGCGCGGGCTTCCGGGAGCGGGAAACTGTATACGCTGGACGACATTGATTTTCTGGCGGCATACGTGATTCGAAAGAATCTGTGGTATGTGGTTCCGGCGGACGCGTTTGTTCCGAGGGTAACGGTTCACTTCAACTATGGGCCGCTGAGCCAGGGAATGTTTGAGATCTACCGGGAGACCTGGTGCCTGCTGACTTGTTCGGCAAAGGCGCGGGGCCGGGGCGATATTCCGAAGCGCTGCCGATGCGAGGGGATCCCGGTGCGCTGCGTGGTGTGTCCGGCGAGGTGAGGCGGGCACTTGTCGACGGGCGATCTTCGCGCAGGTGGCGACCCTTCGCGCTTTGCGAAGGGCGGGCAACGCCGGAAGACTTGCGCTTGGATCGTTTCCAGAAAAAAATTCCCTCCGGCCTGCTTCGGTGTTAACCTCATCGCTGCCTGATTTCTTCTTGAGGTAGAGCCCTATGGCGACCAAGTTTGTGGGCTTGAATCCATCCCAGACCAGAACGCTTACGTCCGATTTTACGGAGGCCGGGCGACTCTGCATGGTGGCGGTGAATTCCTTGATCGTCAATCCGCAGATGCAGATCAACCAGCGCCCTCAGGAGCTGCTCAGGCTGGCCTTTCATATCTCGTCAGGCGACTCCGATTTCGATGACGAGGTTCAGACCATCAAGAATACGTTCCTCGTGATTCCAAGCCGAGCCAACCAGCTCACCGTGAGCCGCGATACGAGCCCCCCGACCGGCGCCTCAAATACGATCGAGTTCCTGGCGTTCACCAAGAACTCGGAGGCGAACTCCATATTTCTACGCGATGGTTATTTCTCGCTGGCGCAGCGCGAACGTGCTCTCACATTGATTCATGAATCCGTGCACCTTATCTATCCGGCGAATTTCGGCGATGGCCACCCCGGCGGTGTCGTCATCATGTTCGCGGAAGGCGACGTGGGTATCGACTACGATAACGCCAGCAAGAATCCCTACTGTTACCAGTATTTCGTGGATTGGCTCCACTAGCTGCCGCGCTGAATCCTTAAACTGCTCCGCCGTTCCTACGAAAATTTCCTCGTAGTTGCGTTTGCCGGAAGGCGCAGATTATTCTCCGTTGATCTTCTGAACGATGGCGGGAAGTCAACAGCTTCCCTGATAAAATGAACAGGAAACTTGAGGGCGCGGAGAGATGGCCGAGTGGCTGAAGGCGCGCGCCTCGAAAGCGTGTATACCTTTACGGGTATCGGGGGTTCGAATCCCTCTCTCTCCGCCATACTTTCCTAAAAAACCCGCCTGAAGCTTCGCCCCTTCCATAAGTGCTGAATGGCCTTTGGTTTCTCCACACCCTTCCGCTGTTCATGAGACCCTCCGCTATAGCTACTGCGATTCTTGTTTGAGCAGACCGCACCGTGAGCAACGCTGTTGTTCCGCTAATGTCAGGGGGGCAAAAATGGCGAAACGCTGCAACCTGCGATCCTGAGAATATATGTCTTGACACGTATATGCTATGTGGAGTATATAAGGAGCGTGGAATCCGTATTCGAAATCATTGCCGAGCCGAACCGGCGCGCGATATTGAGTGTCCTGGTCTCGTCCCAACAGTCGGTGGGAGAGATCGAGCGTCAACTTCGTATGTCGCAGCCGACCGTGTCCAAGCACCTGCGGGTGCTGCGCGAGGCCGGCTTCGTGGAATCCACCGTGGACGCACAGCGCCGTCTCTACCGGCTGAAACCCGAACCGTTTCAGGAGATGGATGCCTGGCTGTCTCAGTTCCGCCGGTTCTGGTCCACTCACGTGGATGCTCTCGAACGCTACCTCGATCGTATGAATCAGGACCGCATGGGGCAATCGAGACGGGATCCGTCAACACCAACGAAAAGGAAGACGACAGAGAAACCGACGCGGCCCCAACCGCGACGCGACAAAGGAGAAACGAAATGAAAATCAAAGTGACCAGCGTTTACGTCGACAACCAAGACACCGCCCTGCGCTTCTATACGGAGGTACTGGGCTTTGCCAAGAAGAACGATTTCAGTAACGGCCCATATCGCTGGCTGACCGTGGCCTCGGCCGAGGAGCCGGAGGGCACGGAGCTGCAGCTGGCGCTGAATAACAACCCCGCGGCGAAAGCGTATCAGCAAGCGATCTTTGAACAGGGCCAGCCCGCGGCTAACTTTTTTACCGACGACGTCAAGGGCGACTACGAGCGGATCAAGGCCCGCGGCGCCGAGTTCACGATGCCGCCGACCGACGTGACCGGCTCGACCATTGCGATGCTGAAAGACAGTTGCGGCAACCTCATTCAGCTCACCCAGCTGAAAGGCTGGTAGGGCCGCCGTTCAGCGCCGCCGTTCGGCACCGTTGTTATTTGCCGCAAAACATGAATGGAGACGGATATGACAATGAAACAAGTCTGGCTCGTCACGGGCGCGGCGCGCGGCCTCGGTGTCGAGATCGGCAAGGCGGCTTTGTCCGCCGGTCACGCGGTCGTTGCGACCGGACGCGACCCCGCGAAGGTCACGGCCGCCGTTGGCCCCCATGACAATCTGTTGGCCGTCCGGCTCGATGTGACAAGCCCCGCCGATGCGAAGGCTGCGGTTGACGCTGCAATCGCGCGATTTGGGCGGATCGATGTTCTGGTCAATAACGCGGGAAACTTCTTCGCCGGCTTCTTTGAGGAGCTGACGCCTGACCAGGTGCGAAGCCAGATCGAAACCTTGTTGTTCGGCCCGATGAATGTAGCGCGGGCCGTGCTGCCGGCGATGCGTAAGCAGCGCTCGGGCCTTCTGGTGACCATCTCCTCGACGGCGGGCATCACGGGCGGCATGTTCTGCAGCGCCTATGCGGCTGCGAAGTTCGGTATCGAGGGATGGATGGAATCGCTCGCGCCCGAGGTTGCCCCGTTCGGCATCCGCACCATGCTGGTCGAGCCGGGCTTCTTCCGCACCGATCTGCTCAGCCGGGGATCGACCACCTATGCCGCGCCGTCGATCGACGACTACGCCGCGCGCACGAAAGAGACCGTGACCGCATGGTCGGGCATGGACGGCAAACAGAGCGGTGACCCGGCGAAGCTCGCCGCTGCGCTCGTGACGCTGACCGCGAGCGATGCGCCCCCGGTGCGCTTCGCGGCCGGGGCGGATGCGGTAGGAGTCTTTGAGGCCAAGGCCGACGCTCTGCGTGCCCAAGCTGACGCCCATCGCGACCTTTCTTCCTCTCTCGCTATCGGTGATTGAGGCGGCCTCACTTAATCAACGTATAAGGAATGCCGATGATGAACACCACGACCTTCGACCTCGAACGCCGCTTCAGCCGTCGTACCGTCCTGCGACCAGGGAACAGCAGATGACCGAACGTGAGCAGTACACACCGGGTCCGGCCAGCGGAGCGCGGGTACAAAAGGACCGGGGACAAAACGGTGAAGAAAAGTGGACGCTCATTCTCGTCCGTGAACTACGCCACTCGCCGGAGAAAGTCTGGGAGGCGATAACCGACCCGGCGCACCTGCGGCAGTGGGCGCCCTTCGACGCTGATGGGAACCTGGGTACGGCCGGAACCAAGGTGAGGCTCACCACGGTGGGAGCGCCCACCCCACGCATTACCGAAACGACGGTGACGCGGGCCGACGCTCCCGAGGTGCTTGAGTACAAGTGGGGTGGCTTCGATATGCGGTGGGAACTCGAAGACCTGGCTGAAGGCACGCGCCTGACCCTGTGGACCAACATCGGTCACCGCTTCATTGCAATGGGCGCAGCGGGGTGGCACATTTGTTTCGATGTTCTCGATCATCTACTCAGCGGAACTCCGCTTGGACGCATGGTCGGCCCCGAGGCCATGAAGTTCGGCTGGCAGCGATTGCACGCTGAGTACGCGAAGCAGTTCGGTGTTGAAACGCTCGACTGGCCGCCTAAGGCCAGGCCAGAGTAAGTGACCCGGCATCACCGATAAAGGAGGATAAAATTATGACAGAAGCCACCAAACGTTCAATTTTTCGCTGGGTTCACATCATCTGTGGCATTCCGATACTCGGGTATATTTATGATTCGCCTTCGGATACTCACTACTACGCCTTCAGTATTCGGTTCGTCTTTGTTCCTGTGCTGCTCCTTTCGGGGCTTTGGATGTGGAAAGGCCATGTAGTTCGGCGACTATTTCGAAGTGGTCGGCCTAACAACAGGCTGCAGCGAGCCGCATGAAAACGAAACAAGAATTCGAGGAGGCAGAAATCCCATGAATCCATCGGAACGGATTGACGAGCTGATCGCAAAACTCACGGACTGGCGTGGCAAAACGCTAGCCAGCATCCGCAAAAGCATCCTTCAGGCCGACCGCGAGATCATCGAGGAATGGAAGTGGATGGGAAGCCCAGTATGGTCTCGCGACGGAATCATCGCAGTCGGCAACGCCCACAAGGATAAGGTGAAGATTACCTTTGCCCACGGGGCACACCTCCCGGACCCCGACAAGCTTTTCAACGCGGGCCTCGGAGGCAATCAGTGGCGAGCGATCGATATGTTCGAGGGCGATAAGATTAATGAGCGCGCTCTCAAAACTCTCGTCCGTGATGCCATTGTTTACAATCATCAGAAATCGAAGCTGAAAGCGCCTACGAAAGTACATAAGAGTAAAAAGTGATGAAACTGCGAATCGCAGGAGGATCGTAACCGCCCACTCAGCCCGGTCTTGGCTTGAGTGGGGATGTTCACACGTCACGGACTTAGTGCGAACAAACCAGATTATCCTCACTCCACCCGCCTCGGTTTTCCCCGGCCTACCTTTAACTTTGCTATTTGAAAAGAAGGTCCGATTTCTGGTTGAATACCCCGACGGGGAGTCACGATGAAAATTTACAATCTCTCGGGCTATCTCATTATTGTTCTCTACATGCTGGCTTGTACGTTTTTCGCGCCGGCTCATTTAGGACCGTGGAAGGGACTGGCGATCGGCGGCGTTTATTTTCTCTTTTGCTGGTTTATGGGTGGGTTGTATCTGGCCGATGTTCTTCATCTGGGCATCGCTCATCGCGCACTCGACTACAAGGAATGGTTCATCAAAGCTGTCACGGTCGTGAATAACACCTTCGCGATCTATGTAAATCCAACCACGTGGGTGAATCGCCATCGATTGCATCATAAAAATTCAGACCATGATGGCGACCCCAATAAAGTTTCAAGCGATGGTTTGTGGCGGACCTTATATCTCTGTCTCTTGCCCTACCGGTGTCAGGAGAATGTTGCCCACGACGATATCTTAAAGTCGCGAACCTTCCGGGTGGTGGGGAGCCCGGTGTTTGCAGTGGTTGCGCCAACCGCCAATTTCTTGCTTCTATGGAAGCTGGCTGGAAGTCTGACGTTCGCGCTCGTGATGTGGCTTGGCGTCCGAATTTTTGGTTGGTGGGTAAATATGGTTCAAAATTATTGGACCCACACTCGAAAATTTGGATACCGGCGTTACAACGATGAACGCGACAACGCGGTGAACATTGGCGAATGGCTTCCGGTAACTGCGACCTTCAGCGCCTGCCTGCAGAATAATCATCACCACTATCAGACTCTTTTGCGGCTCAGCCACGACGAATCCGAATACGATTTTGGATTCTTGACCGTCAAATTCATGAAGGGTCTTGGGTTGGTGAAGGCGACGGCAAGGGGCGAACAGATACCCGCGGACGTTCCATTGGGCGCACTCGATTTCTAGGAAGTTCTTTTTCTTCTCGGAGTAAAGGGCTCAATCGTCTGTCCAAGGAAGCTAGGCGCAATTTCTTCGCCGTCCAGGCCATACTTTTCCGGCCACTCCTCGGGATAGTAATAAGTTCCGAAAATCCTATCGATCCACGGAAAGTGGATGGCAAAATTCTTATCGATGCCCTCTTTTTGGGACGTATGGTGCCAGTGATGGTAGCGGGGCATGACCAGGAACTTTTCGATCCATTTTGCATTGGGGCCGAAGTTGCAATGCGTCCAGGTAGCGTGAAGGGTAACAAAAATCAAATACGCGAGGATGATCGATTGCGAAAATCCGAACATGAGAGGAAGAAGGATAAATCCGCGCACGAGCGTGTCGTCTACAAAGTGGGAGCGTGAGCCGGCGATCCAATCCAGCGCCTTCGAAGAATGATGAACGGCATGAAAGCGCCATAAGAAAGGCACTTTATGCAAAGCCAAATGAATAAAGTATTCAGCAACGTCTGCAACCACCACCGCCAAGAAAAATTGCAACAGCCAGGGCAGTCGAGCGATCAGGTGCTGAAGAACCGGAACGCCCAAATATTTGACGGCCTGAGTAGCGGGCAATAAAACCAGAAAAGACAAAATCTGGATTGGGAGATGAGTGGACATGAAATAAACCACGTCCAAAGTCCACTCGTTGCGAAATGTTCCTTGTTGCGGATACTGCGGCCAGACTCTTTCGAGTGGCACGTAGATAAGCGCCATCAAAAGCAAATCAAGCAAAAACCAGTCCAGGCCAATGGCGGGCCCATTGTGCAAGGTATTGTTGTTGATCTGCACGCTCGATCCGCCCAAAGCCGTTGCCGCGATGGCAAGTAACATTCCCGTCAATGCCAAATTCTTTTTCTTGCGCTTAATCGAAGAAAAGATTCCGAATACGATTGCCCCCACGATGAGGCATTCGATTAAAACGCGCATGGTGTGCATTGGATAATGTACACGCAGCTCAGGAGAGCTGAGCAGCTGAGGAAAATGCAGGCACAGAACCGCTCCGAATGAAAGAAATCCAAAAAAGGCCGATAATATCCCGCTCCACCAACCGGTTCCAAAGCCAGTCGAGTCGGCATCGCCAAAGAATCGATTGATTTTTTGCTCGATCACGATGCCTCCTAGTTTACGTTTCCTCGGCTTATGCAGGCTATTAGAAAGATTACCGACACGATGCTTTCGCTGAGAAGAGGGAGGCCATTACTGAAGTTTACGTTGGGCGGGAACGGCCAACAACTAACGACGGCTCTTAAAGAATGTTTGCAGCAGTTCCGCGCCCCGGCCGGCCAGAACGCCGCGGTGAACTTCCATGCGGTGGTTCAACTGCGGATGGTTCACCACTTGCATCACTGACTGCACTGCGCCCGCCTTGGGATCGTCCGCGCCGTAAACCAGGCGCCTGATCCGCGCATGGACCAGCGCGCCGGCGCACATCGCGCAGGGTTCAATCGTGGCAAACAGATCGCACTCCTCCAGACGATGGTTGCCAACGGCTGCGCCAGCTTCGCGCAATGCCACAATCTCGGCGTGGGCCGTGGGATCGGACTCACCGACGTTGCGGTTCCAGCCGCGGCCTACGACGCGGCCATCGCATACCACCACCGCTCCCACAGGCACTTCTCCGGCCTCGAGCGCGCGCTGGGCGGCACGCAACGCCTCCTCCATCCACAGTTCGTCGATGTCAGGAGGTACGTCAGGGGAGATGTCCGGCGATATGTCAGGCGCGTCGTTGTCGGGCGTAGGCTCGTTCCTGATTAGCTTCGTTGATTAAGATTCCTGCGGATCTCATTGTAGCGGCCCGATTCATAATCGTGCTTCCCAACCGCACTCTTTTCGGGCATAATAGCGCGCCCAGAGGAGAACTTTATGGCAAAACGAATCCTGTTGGCGGGAGTTTTAGGCGGAATTGCGCTGTTTATGTGGGGCGGACTGGCACACATGGTTCTTGGCCTGGGCATGGTGGGTATTCAGAATCTGCCGCAACCGCAGCCGGTCATGGATGCGTTGAAAGCTTCCACGCAGCAATCTGGCTTTTACTTCTTCCCGCCGGCCGACGCCGCAGGCAAGGTCGCTCCGGACAAAGTCGGAGGCCCTTACGGCATCATGATCTATCAGGCTGCCGGGGCGGGTGCGCCGATGACCGGACAGATGCTAACCGAGTGTGCACTCGACATCGTAATGGCGTTGTTCGCCGCGTTCGTGCTTTCTCTGGCTTCCGGGCTGACCGGCTTCGCATCGCGCGTTGGTTTTGTGACCTTTCTCGGGCTGATGGTGGGGCTCATGACCAACGTGCAGTACTGGAACTGGTACGGCTTCCCGCTGAATTACACCGAGGTCGCCGTGTTCATGGACATCGTGGGATTCCTGATCGTGGGCTTGATCGCCGCAGCACTCGTGAAGCCCTCAGCGCAGCGGATCACGGCCGTACCGGCCAAGGCAGCGTAGACGCGCGGCGCCAGCTTCAGATCAGGCTCAGCACCGAGCGCACTACATCCGGCACCAGGGCGCGCGCGATTGCTGGCAGAACGCACGTGACCAGCGGATACGCGATCACGACGATCGGCACGGCCAGCAGTACCTGCGCCCTGGGCGTCAAATTGGCGAGATAAGCTCGCATAACATCCTCAATCTTTCAAAATCCCACTGCTTTGAATTACGAAAAGCGGGCCGAAAAGGTTCCCTTCGCGCCTCGGCTTCGGACCCTCGAAGCTGCGCCCCGGCAACCGGCGACTGGCAACTGGCGGCTGCTAATGTTATGCTGACCTCGTCATGGCGATGCCCAGCCTGCTCCGCAAGATTTTTCTCATCGACCTTCTTCAGGGATTGAAGGTCACCTTCCGCTATCAGGATCCCAAAGAAATTTACACCGAGCAATATCCCATGGAGCGGCCGCAGGTGGCCGAGCGCTACCGCGGAGCGCCGCGGCTCAATGTTAATCCTGATACCGACGAGACCATGTGCATCGCCTGCGACCTCTGCGCCCTCGCCTGTCCGGAGAATCTGATCGTTGTCTCCAGCGCGCGCAACGAGCACACCCGCCGCAAAGAACTCACCAACTTCACCTACGACCTGAGCCGCTGCATGTTCTGCGGCCTCTGCGAAGATGCCTGCCCCGTCGACGCCCTCGAACTAACCCAGGACTTCGAACTCGCCAGCTACACCCGCGAAGGCTGGATCTGGGACCGCGAGACCCTCGAACAAGGCCCTGAGCCCACGCAGTACAAGAAGTAAACCTTGCCTTTCGGCGCAAACCACCCTGATTTGTCATCCTGAGGAAGCGGAGTCGTACGCGAAGCGGGCGACTCCCGACGAAGGACCATGTATTTTGGCGGCGGCACTGACGCCGCAGGCAATGCCCCGCTCTGATTTTGTCCGCTTTACGCGGCGCTGAAGCGCCGCTCTTCCACGTCACTGTCGGCTGTTGGTGGTGCCTGCTGGATTGTCCGCGGAAGACGCGAGGTCGGCAGGACATTCCCGTTCGGTGCCGGGGTGAGGAATTGAGGGTCCGATGCACGGTTTGCCCGCTGCGCGAGGGGAGAGAAAAGCGGATTCCTCGCTCGCCTCGCCGAGCGTAGCTCGGCTTCGGACTTCGCTCGGAATGACAAGCGAAAAAAGAGCGGAGCGAGCGAGAGGATATCTCTCGCCCGCCCCTGGTCAAAATCTCTGCCCTCAGAAGACGCTAGCGTTTGCCGACCACGTGGCCGTGTCCATCGCGCACTTCGTTGCCTTTGAAGTGCTCAATCTTATCGAGATGCCTATTCGGATCGGGTTTCTCGCCGCGGGCTGGCCGCGGGCCGGCGTAGCCGTGGTCCGGATGGAAGTGGTTATTTACGTGGCCGTGGAAACCTTCCGGGCCATGAAACCACGGGCCGGCTCCAATGAAGACGCCGCCGACAAACCACTCCGGGCCGTAGTAGCCGTAGGGAGCGCAGTCGTAGGGCGGAACGTCGTAATAGCCGTAGGGGCAGACCGGCGCAACTCCGATATCCACGGCAACCTGAGCCTGCGTTTTAGGAGTATTGACCGCGAAACAAATTGCGGCAACCGCAGCTAACGCAAAAAGCGTAAATTTCTTCATTCAATTGTCCTCACTGTCGTGTCAGCAATATGATGCAGCCAAATACGATTCCACTTTTCCGTAAAAGGTTGACGCAAAAAAAAGCGGAGGGGGTCTCCAGCTCCTCGCTTTTCGGCGCAACCCACCCTGATTTGTCATCCTGAGGAAGCGGAGTCGTACGCGAAGCGGGCGACTCCCGACGAAGAGCCTGCCCTGAGCTTGTCGAAGGGACCTATGCAATTTGCCGGCACCGATCGGCGCTGCAGGCAAGCTGCATAGGTCCTTCGGCCCGCAAAAACCGCGGGCCTCAGGATGACAACGCGAGAGAGTTGCGAATCAAACCTCCGGCTGTTGTTGCGTCATGCAATGCATGGTGCCGAGTCCCCACACAAGATCGCCGGAATAAATCGGCACGACTTCGCGGGTAGGGAACAGCTCTGCCAGCGTGTTCAGCGCGATGCGGTCGTTGGCATCGTTGAACACCGGCATCAGCACGACGCTGTTCGCGATGTAGAAATTGGCGTAGCTCGCGGGCAAGCGCCGCTTCTCAAAGACAACCGGGCCGGGCATGGGGAGCTCGACGATGTTCAACGCTTTGCCCGCCTGATCGCGCGCGGCTTGCAGGCGGTGAAGATTGTCGCGCAGCGTCTTGTGATTCACGTCTTTCGGATTGCTCTCGACCATGGTGACCACCGTATCGGCGGCGACAAAACGCGTGAGGTCGTCGACGTGGCCGTGAGTGTCGTCGCCGTGGATGCCTTTGCCCAGCCAGATGGTGTGCGAGGCGCCGAGGTGGTCGGCGAAGAGCTTTTCGTAGTCTTTGCGGGTCATGCTCGAGTTGCGCTGCTGGATTTTGCTGAGCAGGCATTCCTCGGTAGTGAGGATGGCGCCGCATCCGTTGACGTCGATGGAGCCGCCTTCGAGGACCACACGCGTGCCGCGATACAGGGGACGAATCTCTTGAACACCGGCGACGTTCGCCATCAGGCTGCCGATCTTTTCGTCGTGCCTCCAGTTGGAATATTTTGCCCAGGCGTTGAAGCGAAACTTCGTGGCTAGAAGTTCGGAGTTGCCTTTTACGAAGATGCAGCCGGAGTCGCGCATCCAGCCGCGATTCGTCGCCCAACTGTGAAAGCGGACATTCGCCGAAAGTGCGTTTGCGCGATCGAGCAATTTGCGGACGTGGAGTTCTGCCGCGCCGTCGTTGACAATCAATTCGATCCGCTCATGCCGGGCCAGATTGCGAATGATTTCGGCGTAGACCCAGGGGATCGGCTCTAACTTGCCCGGCCAATCACCGTGATGGTGGGGCCAAGCGAGCCAGGTCGCGGCGTGCGGCTCCCATTCGGCTGGCATGCGAAAGCTGACTGCGACGGGTGCTGGCGACGGTTGGTTAGGTGTATTGCCGGAATAATTGCTCGGAGATTCTTTCACGGTCGGCTCTTAGCGCCCGTCCAGCAAACGATTCGAGATCGGCGCGTAGGCGTCGATCCTGCGATCGCGCAGGAACGGCCAGTTGCGGCGGATGTCTTCGAGGGCCTTCATATCCACGTCGCCCATCAGAATTTCTTCGCGATCGTGCGAGGCTTCGGCGAGCACGCGGCCAAAGGGATCGCAGAAGAACGATGCGCCCCAGAACTCCAGTCCCTGGCCCGGCGCAGACTTGCCCCGAATGTTGCCGGTTTCGAATCCGACACGATTCACCACCGCCACGTAAACTCCGTTGGCGATGGCGTGGGCGCGCTGAATTGTGCGCCACGCGTCGTGCTGGGCCACGCCGAACTCGGCTTTTTCGGCGGGATGCCATCCGATCGCGGTTGGGTAAAACAGCACAGACGCGCCCTGCAACGCCGTCAGCCGCGCCCCCTCCGGGAACCACTGGTCCCAACAAACCAGCGTGCCCAGGCGGCCGACGCTCGTATCGAGGGCGCGAAAGCCGAGATCGCCAGGAGTGAAATAAAACTTTTCGTAATAAAGAGGATCATCGGGGATGTGCATCTTGCGGTAAAGGCCGCTGAGCGCGCCATCTGAATCGAAAATGGCGGCAGTGTTGTGATAGATGCCGGGTGCACGCTTCTCAAATAAGGACGCGATCAGCACGACACCGTGCTGCCGCGCCGCGGCTGCAAGCTTTTCGCTGCTGGGGCCGGGAATCGTTTCTGCCAGGTCGAACAGCGAGTGATCTTCGCGCTGGCAGAAGTATTGCGTCTGGAACAGTTCCGGCAGGCAGACGACGTGCGCCCCGCGTCCAGCGGCATCGGCCACGCGCTCCAAAGCTTTGGCGAGATTCTGTTCCGGCTCGGGGCCGCAGGACATCTGTACAAGGGCCACGCGAAATTTGTCAGGGGGCACGTTCGTCCTCTCGCGTTCAATATAGCATTCGGGAGGGAGCTCTCAGCTGTCAGCTATCAGCCATCAGCAAAACACCCTTCCAGCAGGCCTTTACGAAGAGTTGGAGCGACGAATCGCTAAGGCTCGGGCCAGACGGGGATTGTCGGCGACGATGTCGTCGAGTCGCTTCGTGACTTCGGCTGGGGGCGCGGCGCGCTGAATGGCTTCAATGGCTGCTTCCGACCGTGGCGATTCGGCGCGAACCAGATCGAGCAGAAATTCGAACGCGGCGTCCTGGCGGGTGAGAGCGATGGCGGAAAGCAGAACCGAACAAAACCATGGATCGGATTCTCGAGCGAGACGGTCGCGCAAGACTTCAAAGCCCTGTGCCGAACGCGTGCCGGCGATGGCAAGCGCCGCTTCGGCCGCCGCGTCGTCGGCCCCGGCGAGGAAGCGGCTGATCCAGGGAATTGCGCTGGGGCCTTCGATGCGCAGGATGCCGCCATAACAAGCGCCAAGGACTTCCGGTTCATCAATATTTGTCCCGGAGCCGAGAATGGCTCGCAGACGGAGCAGCAGCGCGGAAGACGGCGATCCGACTTGCTCGATGGCGCGAACGGCCTCTGCCCGCACCGCTTTGTCCTTATCGGCGAGCAATTCGACCAGGTGCGCCAGCAAGTCAGCGTCGATCAGGGCGCGGCATTGCACCAGCGCGAGAGCGCAGGTCGCGCGCAGGGTGCCGGCGGAATCGGAACTGCCTCCCCAAACCGGTTCGAGCTGGATGTGCTTTATGCCGCGCAGGAAGACCTCCGCATTCTGATGCTCAAACGCCGCGAGGGCGCGGCTGATGGCGTTCTTCGCCCAGCACTGCGGATCGGTCTTCACGGGATCTTTGAAATAGCGGTCGAACGCGGTGAGCAGTTCGGGAGTGAGTTGGCTGAGATTGAAGCCGCAAATCAGATCAGCGGTTTTGGCTACGACGAAATTATTGCGGTGCGCCAGGGCCTTGCGCAGCGGTTCGACGCATTCTTCCGGGGGAAGCTGGCGAAGCGCGTCCAGGGCGGCGAGTTGGTCTTCGAACTTGCGCTTGCCGGGCATAGGGAGAAGTGTAACGCGAAGGTGTGCATGCAGCGCGAGGCCATCGAGCTTCGCTCGATTGGACAGCCGAGGGCGGCTGTCCCCACATGAAGCATCTCCCGGACTGAGACAGTACCAACGACCGGCTACGTGGCGTGCGTTTACACTGTTCCTGTAGAGTAGTTGGTCGGGAGACTAGCGAGTCGAGTTGGAGGCGTCATCTTGAAACAGGGCAATCATAGCGGCGGACATTCGACGGGAAAACCTCACAATAGCGCTGGCCACGGGGGCGAGGGTAAGGACCGTCATCTGCACAATCCGATCGCAGACCGGCTGATTCCTTTGGAGCCGCTCGATTTGAGCAAGGTGAAGTCGATCGACGATCTGGTGCGGGCGATGTCGAAGACCGCATTTACCGGGCGGCAACTCGGCGAAGCGGCCGACGTGCTCGAGGCGATGGCTCGCGACGAAGAATGTTTCGTCGTCATGACGCTTTCGGGCGCGATGACCGTGGCCAAGCAGGGGTTGATCGTAACCGAGCTGATCGATCGCGGCATCGTCAATGCGGTGGTTTCAACTGGGGCGCTCATGGCTCACGGCCTGGTGGAGGCGACCGGCCGCGCGCACTTCCGCTACAACCCTGAGGTTTCAGACGAGGAACTCTACGAGCAGGGCTACAACCGGGTATACGACACGCTCGAGCCCGAGCAGAATCTCGACGATGTGGAAGAGGTGATGTCGGCGGTGCTCGAGGGTTGGGACCACAACGAAACCATGTGCTCCTACAAGCTGAATCATGCCATCGGAGCCTACCTGGCGAAGCATGCCGGGGAGCAGCGTGGGATTCTGAAGTCGGCGCACGCCATGGGCGTGCCCGTGTTCGTTCCGGCGTTCAGCGATTCGGAGATGGGCCTCGATACCGCGCTGAACAATCGTCTGCGGGAGTCGACCGGGCGGCACAAAATTCGCTTCGATCCCTTCGAAGACCTCGAGCACTTTGCGGCGACTTTGCTGCGCCAGAAAAAGCTGGGCATTCTGACCATCGGCGGAGGCGTGCCGCGCAACTGGTCGCAGCAGTTCGGTCCGTTCTGCGAATTGCGCCACCGGCGCCTGGGCGAAAATGTTCCGCTGAAGCGCTATCACTACGGCCTGCGCATTTGCCCCGAACCCGTTTATTGGGGAGGTTTATCGGGCAGCCCCTACAGCGAGGCGGTGTCGTGGGGCAAGTTCGTGCCTCCGGCGGAAGGCGGCAAGTTTGGGGAAGTTTTTGTAGATGCCACCGTCGGCTTACCGCTGATTGTCGCCGCGGTTTTCGAGCGGCTGGACAAGAAGGGAAGCAAGGCCGGAAAGACGAAGCAGGCAGCGGTGAGGAGGTAAATGGCTTTGTGGCGGAGGAGGCTGGCTACGCGCCGGCCTCAGACGAGGTTGGGTTCGCGCACTCATGCGCGTTGTCTGACGCGCCGAATTCTTCCGAGGGGCGGCTTTCCGTCCGGCTCTTGCGGTAGAGCGGCGCCAGAATGTTATTTTCCAGCACTCGCGACTCGGCTTCCACCCAGTCCTGCAAGGCGAGACCCTCCGCCTGACCGCGCTGGTCGTAAAGATGTTGCGCGTGCAGCCGGATCTTCCTTTCCAGCAGCTCGGTCATGAGTGCTTGCTGTTTTTGTCTACGGGTATCGCTGTCCACAACTACTCCTCTTGCCTAAATAGGTATTTTTCCTACAGTTCCATGGTACGGGAAGGCTGTTAACGGAAGGTTACATTCGGCAGCACGATAGGTTACTAAAGTACAAGATTATTCCCTTCACGAAGTATACCATGTTATCCTTCCCGCAGCGGGGGTATGCTAGATGCCCCCGAAGCCGCAAGCAATTCCACAGCGACTCCTGCGGCCTCCCGGAGACAGGAGCATGACATACATTTCAGCATTTGAATGCGAAGACGGAATTGTAATGTGTGCCGACACGCAAGAAACATATGAAGCTAGGACTGGATACAAGGATGAAAAAGAATACGTAGAGAAGCTATTTGTGCCAGAAAATAGTTCTTATCCTATTGCGGTAGGGGGGGCCGGACTTGACGAACCTATAGAGGCTTTTGCTTTAGAGTTGTTTGAGCAGGTCGAAAAGCAACAACCAGCAACTATTCCTGACTTACGGTGCGTGATTAAAGCCGCGATTGAAGAGGTTCATGCCAGCGATGCCAAGTTGTCAGCATGGCCTGGAATGTATCGCACAACAAAATGCCTCGTTGCGGCGAAGCCGAAACAAGACGAATTCGCCATATTCACGACTACTGGCAAACGGGTTTCGTTTAGGAAAAAGGAACCTGTAATCATCGGCTACGACACGCCTGCTAACAAGGCTCTCCTTAAGCGCATGTACCGCCCCAATCTTCCTATGCAGCAGGCAGTTATGCTAGCCATCTATTTGGTATCCCAGTCTAAGGCCCGTGATGTTGGAGTTGGCGGAGAGCCGAGAATTGTTGTCGTTAGAACTAATGGAGCATGGATTGATGATCCACTATACATAGCTGCGGCGGAAAAAAGGGTTGACGATTTTCTTCGACTGACTGACAGTTTATTTCTTCTGTCAGTAGATATTGGGATCGCGCCTAGCAAATTTCCTGACGAACTCGCTAAAGTGTCGTCCAAGATTACCGAGTTAAGGAATGCCTATTTAATACATTCGGTCATGCGGGAACTCCTTTTGGTACAGAATGATCCAAACTATAAGGGAGAGCCGTATCGGAAAACGTTCGATGGCTGCCTCGTTTCGATCAAGGATGGGACTATAGAAATTAAAGAACCATCCAAGGATGAGCTAGAACAGAAAATGCAGTACCTCCGCGATGCTCACAGCAATCCCAATAACGTTCACGGAGCAAGAGAACAGATCAAATTGCTAGAAGGCAAGCAAGTGTTGTACGTGGGCGAGGAAATAGTGCGAATTCAAGCGATGTCTGGTTCTACGGGATAGTTAGCCAAATCGGCTGCGTCTGCTAGGTACACATAGGTCTTAGCCCCAGATCGCAGATCGGATTTTGGAGAGCATTCAATGCAGCGAAATACAGACGAGGACATACGATGCGATGCGGCCTCAGCACTGGCAGCTCGATACAGCTTCTTGCCAATGTTGATACGCTTGCAATCTGGACACATGAAATTGTAGATCACAGTAAAAACTTCAAGGCTCATTTAAGCAGTCAGCCTTTCAAATGTCAGCGGATCGGCAGTAACCATATGACGCAGCGTGTCGATGAACAGATCGGGATTCTTTCGGCGATTAAAGCGAAACTCCATTTCCGCGAGGTATGCAGGGAGATGCTTGGCGCTAATTTTATGCCAGCTTCCAATGATACCGCGCTTCAAAAGGGAGAATGCGGATTCAACGGTGTTCGTTGTGATGCACTCGCCATCTTCGTACCGAACGTATTCTTCGGCAAGATGGTTGACGGTTTTATGTGGCTTGTCGCCCACTGCCTTTCTGTATGCGTGAAGCGTATCGGTGACGATCACATCCACATCGGTGCTGATATTTTCCTCAATGTATTTTGCCAGCGTGCCAGTTCTCGCATCCTCAGCATGGAAGAACCGCACATCCCCGCCGCGCTGCCTGATTCCTACGACAACTTCTTTGGCGGCTTTCGCTGCCTTTGTGCCGTGACCTTTCATAAACCCACCGATATAGGTTTCGTCCATCTCGACAGTACCGTCGAGCATCGGGCGATCCGCCATAGCCATCGCTCTTCTGATTCTGTGGCACAAGTACCACGCGGTCTTGTAAGAGCCTTTGTTCAGGCCCCAGAGTGTGCGCTTCAATTGCAAAGCACTCATGCTCTTCTTGGCTTCGCAGAGCAACAAGACAGCCATAAACCAAAACTCAAGAGCCAAGTGCGTATCGTGGAAAATGGTTTGCGTGGTCACGCTAAACTGGTACCCGCATTCGCGGCATTCAAACTTCGCGTAGTCGGAAAGTTCGTTGACGCTCTTGCTTTTGCAGCGAATGCACTCGACGCCGTAAGGCCAGCGAAGTTTCTTGAGCAAGGCGCGGCATTGATCGTCGGTCGAAAACATCTGTGTGAGGTCTTTGAGAGTCATGGCTAGTAAACCTCCGAAGAAAGAGAAGCACCCGCTGGACCGGGTACCGATGCGTAAGTTAGCGTCAGGGCTGAGGAAGCAATTATTGCGCGGTATACGGGAGCGCAACCCTGATCTAAAACTCGGTAAGCTACGGAAGGATTGAGGGTTGCGTCCATTGAAAGGACACAATATCATGACCATAATACTTCGTCAAGGGAATAATCTTGCTAAAGTATAAGTATAACATGAGGGGGGAAGTTGCCGATACGGCCAGTTAGGAAAAACGCCGCTGCAGGCGACGAAACGAAAGCCCCGTGTCTCAGCTTTGGTAGTAGCCAGTTCTTGAAACGAATTGGGGAGATTTGTCACAAACTGTCAAGGTAGATCGGTGCTCGCAAAGACGTCCGAACAGAAGTTGCGCGAGCACGTCGATTCAGGACGGAGGTAAGTGCGATGAAAAGGCGCTCGGCAGGGGTGTGCGCGGCGGGCATGTGCGCAGTGATCGCGGTGATGATGACCGGGGTGGGGTGCCACGAGGAGAAACCGAAATTCAATCGCGTGCAATTCGAGGTGCTCACCGGTAAGTCGAGCCTGGTGCGCGGCGCCACAGCTACGGCCACGCTGAAGGGTCCCGACGGGAATGTGCTGAAGCAGATGGTGCTAAAGACCGCGACGGACGGACCGTGGAAGGATGGCACCACGCATTACGGGATTTTTTCGCTACCGCACGAGATGGACTACTGCGAGGTGGGGAGCGTGGAGATTGCGTTTCAGCCGCCGACAAACCCGACCGAAGGCGGCACGTCCTGGACGATGCAGTCGTTAACGGCTGCACTTTCGATTGACAACGTAAACCAAACGGCTCTGGTGAACGCGACAGCGACGCCGGCGGGCGGCCCGGCTGCAGAACTGACGGCCAAGCAGCCGACGTTCGCGGCGGCGGTGAAGTGCGCACCGCAGGGGACACTGTACTCTCGGCTCGGAGGAAGGCCTGCGCTAGAAGCGGTAGCGCAAGAGCTGGTGAACCAACTACAGAGCGACGAACGACTGAAAAAGAATTTCCGGGCGACCGCGGAGCACCCCGAACGGATGCGTGTGTTTAAGAAGCACGTGGCCGACAAGCTGTGCCACTTGAGCGGCGGAGCCTGCACCATTGACGCAAAGACGGATGCCGAAATGTTGACGGGAATTATTACCACGATCACGGAATACCGCGCCTTCATTGATGACGTGATCGCGGCAATGAATAAATTGCCGGCCAGCGTCTCAGTGAAGGACAAGAACGAACTCCTGGGGTCGCGGCTGCTGGCGGAAAACGGCAGTCCTGTGATCGTGGGAACAGAGGCGCCGGGAGTGATCAGGAAAGCGACGTTGACCGGGGCCATCTCCGGCGCAATCGCGTCGCCGTTCTATGTGAACCTATACTGGGATGCTACCTGGGATGCGGACAATGGGGGCATGGGGCTAAAGCAGCAATCGGTGGATGCGGTGATGCAGGGAGTGACCGGGAGCACGTATTTCGCAGGCTTATCGGAGTATGGCGTGGGATCGGGTGGGTTCGGCGGGAGCTTTTTGCCGAACGCGTCCTGCGTGCAGAAGCCGGGAGCCACAGTTGGATTTTACGATCCGGCGAATCCTTCGCTTTTGGGCTTTTTGAACTGCGAATTGCAGAACGAAAATGCCATCCCGCAAGGCGACAGCGTGGTCTACAACATCATTATGCCGCAGGGGACGACGGAGTCGGATTCGCTGGGGAATTTTCTCGGATTTTCGTCTCCGGAATGCAGCAGCGGTCCAGGATCGTCGGCCGTATCCTGGCACTTTCATGGTTCGCCGTATTCCATCGCGAGCGACATCGGAGGGGTTCTAGGAGGCGTGGTCGGAGGAGTCCTCGGCGGAATAGTGGGATGGGCGATCAATCCCTTGCTCGTTGATGTCGGCGCCGCAACCGGCGCCACAGTGGGAGCGGTGGCGGGGTTTCTGCTGGCGATGGACCTGGAGGACGGGCCATATTGGACAATTAGTTCCACATCGACGACCCCGCTGGATTGCGGCAACTACACGCATAACCTGTTGCATGAGGTGGTCGAGACGGCGACGGACGCAACCCCGCCGCTCAGCGTGCTGACCAGCGGGGGAAACGGCGAAATCGTGGATTTCTGCGACGACAAAGGGACGGGGTGCGCAGGATGCCTTCCTCCCCCGACCGCCCAGCCCTCGCCAAGCTGGGTGCCGACATCGACCCTGCCGGCGGACGCTACGCTCAGCCCGGGAACTTTTGCGTCGCTGCAGGTGCCGCAGTATTGGTCAAACGCGGGGCAGGTTTGCAAACCGGGATTCTCCTCGACCGCCGCGCCTGCCATGCCTACGGTGACCATGTCCGGTACATTTCCGGCGGCGACCATCGCGATCAGCGGCTCGGGATTTGGTGCGGCGCCTGGAACGTTCGCGGTACCGACCAGCGCAAACCTGCCCTACATCGGGATTCAAGACACCACCCAGGGCTGGCAGGCGGGAAATTCGCTGAACGCTGATACGCTCCCCATGACGGTTTCGTCCTGGAGCGATACGACGATTGGGATTTCGGGATTCAGCCCCGCCGCGGGATCGAACCTGGCCATGCAGTCGGGCGACAATCTGGTGGTCTGGGTATGCAACGCGGCATCGGGAGTCTGCAATTCGAACACGACGATCGCTACCATCGGTGGATCGGGGCTCAATCCCAATGACATTACGACGATTGGGGTCACCATCACAACCGGTGATGACGACGCGCGCTCCGATAGCGAATTGTGGATCACCGTTGAGAACCAGACGCCGCAGTGTCTCAAGCCTTCTAACAATGCGAACAGCGATTCTGTCTGTATGAATGGCGGCTCGGCGAGGGATCAGAACGGACGGCAGGGGTGGGGGAACAATACGACCGATCCCAGCCCGCAGACTTTTATGGTAGGGACGCCGGCGCCAGTGCTCTCCTTCCTGGACATTCAATTGATCTCTCACAACCATGCGTTCGAGACGGATGATAACTGGGACATCCAGGCGATTACGATCACGGGAACAACACGTGGCGGGAATACCAGCACGCTCTTCACGCAGACGAACCCGATGCCATCGAACTCCGACAATTGCATCGCGCGGCTGAAAGGCTCGCCGAACGCGACCACCGTGCGCTTTCCGCTGAACGGCGTGGGTGTGCCGACCTACGTGGACGGAAAGCCCGGGGAGCGCGGCGTGCCTACGACTTGCAAAAATAATGGAGATTGACCGGGGGGCCAGAGCACGCGCTTGTCGGGATGCCCGTCTTTGACGCAGGCGATGGCCGACTAAAGCATGCGGACGGCAAGGCTGTTGCTTGGGACATAGTTGTGCGACACGCGTTAGTCGAAAATCAGCACCGCCGAGGCAATCACGGTCGTCCACAGCCCGCGCTTATCGCCGACAGCAGATTGCGTCACATTCGCCGTCCGCACGATCTTGTTCGACAGCCGGTAGATCTGCTTTTTTTCATCCCAGGAGCGGTCGGGGTCGAACTCCACGTTCAAAGTTGTGGCGAGCATTTCGGCGGCGAGTTCTTCGGCGTATTCTCCTGCTGCATCTTCAGTCTCGCCGAAAGAGTGGTGCTCGCTAAGGTATCCGTACGTGTTCTTGTCCGCCGGGATCGCCACGCCGATCGAGGAAGCCAGCAACCGGTGAGCTTCGTGAGTCGAATTCTCAGCCACCACCGCAAACACGACTTCGCCGGGGCTCAGATATTTCACGCCTTCCTTGCGGGCCAGCATCTTGCAATTCGGAGGGAATATCGAAGAGACGCGCACCAGATTCTGGGCCGCGATGCCAGCGTCGCGCAGTGCCAACTCGAACGATGTTAACCGCTCGCGGTGTTTTCCTACTCCCTTGGTGAAGAACATCCGCTTGGGAACCATGTCTTTGCCCAATGCTGGCCTCCGGCTCGAAAATTATTGAGGTTGAGAATGCACAATTTAACACAATGGTTTGTAAAGGAAATATGAATTTCGCGCCGCCGGGGGAAAAATGGCGGGAAACCGCTGGCGCGGCTCCCGCCACCATGCCCGGACTCTTTTTGGGGGGAGGGCCCCGGGCAAAACCGATTCAATGTACCACAACGCTGGCTGCATTCAACAGGAAAAAGCCGCGGTTCAGGTTTCGCGAACACAGCCCTCAAAACCGCACCAGAAGCCCCGCGGCCGCGCTGAGCCGTTACTTCGCGGCCACCGAACTGACCTGGATGGTATCTCCGTCCAGCGTGCCGGTTACCGTGGCGGTCTTGCCGGCTTGCTTGTCCAGAGTGTCCAGAGCCGCTTTGTCGGTGGTTTGCAAAGTGTATACCTTGTCCCCCACGATCAGCGCGTAACTGGAGCCATGCGCTACGCAAGCCCGAGTGCACTCCGCGGCGGGCTCGTCCTCCATATGCTTTCTGCCGCACATGGAGTCGCCCACTTCGCCCTTAAAGGTCTGTTTGCCGGCAGCCAGCGCCGGATTCGAGAATAGAGTCGCCGAAAACATTACGACTGCCACTGCTGCCATCCACCACGAGCCACGCTTCATTCCCACGTTCTCCTTATATAGTCTTGCCAAATCTAGTCTATCTCCCATAGATGATCAGAAGCTCGAAAAAGTGACGAAACTCGCGCATCACTGCGGAGCCTTAGCCATGTATTCCAGGTCCACGTCCACCGTTTTTTCGCGGGCGAGCGCGGTCACGTGAGGAGTGACCTCCCAGTCGAGGTTGGCTGGAAGCAGCTTTCTGGCCTGAGGCAAAAACTGTTTCAGGTAGGTGGAATCGTAGACATCGCCGGGGCGCAGCTTCCATGCCTCTCGCAGCCGGGCAGTCAAAGTGTTGTCGATGCCGCGGAACTCCAGTTCTCCCATGTGGAACAGCGAACCTTCGTCAACCTTGATGTGGAAAATCACGCTCCCCTCGGTGTCGTCGAACTCCGCATTCACCCTGACGCTGGCCAGGATGTATCCGCGAGAACCATACAGCTCCTGGATGGATCGCAGATTTTCCTCAAATTTAACCGTGTTCGCCATTTGCCCCGCCTTGGCGTTGATGAACGGCTGCAACGTCTCGGTAGGGATCTCTTTGTTGCCCGACCAATCCCAGCGCGTGAGCTTGTACTGAATCCCCGGCGTGACCGGAAAGATGATGTCCACAAACGTTAGCGCCTGCTTGTTATCGCTCGACTCCGACGCGCTTGGCTTGACAACTTTCGGCTGCGGCGTAGCGCACGAAGCCTTGAGATAGCCATGCTCATGGTAGACGGGCAACAGCGTGCGATCGACGAACGAACTTAGCAAGGGGTGGGAATATTCGCGATTATCCAATTTTTCCGCGGCAGCCTGCAGCAATGGCAACTCGCCCGCGCCCGCGCCGTCGAACTCGAATTGGTGGATGCGAATGCTGATGCCGTAGACGGAATAGTCGATTGATTCGAGCTGCCCATTCTTGTCACTGGTGCGCAAATACTGAACGTTGCCCGGAATGCCGTTCTCGACCAGCAGAGCTTGAAGAACGTCCGAGACCTGGTCCGGCAATCGCCCGGAGATTGGCAACTCGCCCCCGAAGAGCGGAATACGTTCGCGCAGTCTCTGGAGGAGCTCCTGATCCTTGAACCAGACGAAGTCAATAAAGTGCGCCGGAACAAATTTGTCGGCGTCTGTCACCTGAAAGGTGAGCTTGGTTCCCGCAGACGAATACGCATATGTATAGGCGACGTTGCCGAAGGCTCCACTCTCGCCCAACTGCCGCGCCGCTTTCTTGAAATCTTCTTCCTGGGCGACCGTCCCCATCGGCAATCCGCTGGCAGCCGCGACCTGCTGGGGAGTGAAACGCTTGCTGCCGGTGACGTCCACCGCGATGAGCTTATAGGAAGTGGGCTTAGGCGCGGTTTGCGCTTGAGCTGCGACGACGCAAAACACGCCGAGAAGCAGGGAAGCGAGAAGCGCGCGCGCAAGCAGTCGTGGCGGGAGTGTCTTCATCTACTTCAATCCGGCCGCGCGCGAATCGCTGGATTGGTGCTTCTTCGCAATCTCGATAAAGGCGGTCGCGGCGCGGCTCAGGGCTTTATCCTTGCGGAAGACCAGGGCCAGGTCCCGCCGCAGTTGCGCATCGGCCATGGGAATCGCAACCAACACTCCGGCGCGCACGTCCTCCTGCACATTGGAGCGGGCGATGAAGCCCACGCCTACACCGGCCGCCACAAAGCGCTTCAACAGTTCGCTGGAATCGAGTTCCATGCTGTAATTCGGTTTCAACCGGTGCTCGCGAAACAATTCATCGAGCGCGTCCCGCGTATGCCCGGCCTTCGGAAGAACCAGCGGATACTTCGCTAGGTCCCCCACAGGAGCCGATTTCATCTTGCCCAGCGGATGCTGCGGCGGGGCGATGATCACCAGCTCATCCTGATGGATGAGGATCACAGTGAGTCGGTTGTCTTTCACCGGAAGGGAAACCACGCCGAAATCGACTGAATTATCGGTCACCGATTCGAGAATCTTGGCGTAGTCGGCGCGCTTGATGTTCACCGAAACATCGGGGTACTGCTTCTTAAAATCGGCAAACACTTCGGGAAGAATGTGCAGGCACGTGCCCTCATTCGCACCCACGGTGATGGCGCCGCGCGGTACGTGCTCCATCTCAGCCAAAGACGTGAGCATGGCCTTGCGCGCATCGAGCGTCTCCTCCACGTACTTCAGAAAAGCCTTGCCCGCTGCGGTGAGAGAGACTTTGCCGCCGGAGCGATCAAAGAGCTTGGCTCCGACTTCGTCTTCCAAAGCACGAATCTGCGAGGAGATGGCGGGCTGGGTGCGGAAGCGCTTCTCCGCCGCGCGCGAGAACGAGGCATGGCGCGCCACTTCGAGAAACGTTTGCAGTTGGTCGAAGTCCATGGGGCAGTTGCCAGTGGCCAGCTGCGAGTTCAGAACTGACCACAACTTGAAAGCGGCCTAACACGCGTCACTGGTTGT
The DNA here is from genome assembly GCA_050012155.1 of Candidatus Sulfotelmatobacter sp. Classification (GTDB taxonomy): domain Bacteria; phylum Acidobacteriota; class Terriglobia; order Terriglobales; family Acidobacteriaceae; genus Sulfotelmatobacter. The sequence continues at coordinate 79,365 of JBEKHS010000012.1, forward strand.
GTCGCGACCGAATTGTAGCAGGGCGGCTAGCTATTTACGTACGTCGGGGACGCTCCGGAGGAGCGGGGGTTATTCCTAAGCGTGCCCACTTAGGTGATTGAGCCTTTCGCGCGATCATGAGCGCCACAACAAATCGCGGTATTATTCCCGCATAAATCACAAGAAGATTTACAATCGGCAACCTATGAGCACCCATGAAACAACCGCGAGTGAAATCGACCCTATTATGGAGCGGCTAGAAGATCAGATTGCCTGGTATGACCGAAAGAGCATGACCAACCAGCGATATTTTAAGCGAATAAAGATGGTGGAGATTGCATCTGCCGCAGTAATCCCATTCTTGGCAACGTTCAATCTTCCCCGAGTGCTGTGGCTCACCGGCGGACTTGGCGTTCTGATTACGGTGCTGGAAGGAATGTTGCACCTCAACCAGTACCAGCAGAATTGGATTGCCTACCGTTCAACCTGTGAATCGCTTAAGCATGAGAAATACGTTTACCTCGGAAAGGCCGCGCCTTATTCGGGCACCGCAAATCCGCACGCTCTGTTGGCGGAGAGGATCGAGTCGCTAGTTTCGCAGGAACACGCGAAGTGGGCCTCAGTGCAGCAGGAGCCTAAATCCAAAACCACGTGACCGCATGGCGCATGACTGGCTCGTGAAAATCCGGACGGCATATTTATGCAAGCTCCACGCATCCTGAAGAACCCAGCGTTGTTCATTCCGGTCGCGGTCAGCGTGGCGGGTGTTGGATTTTACAGGAGATGGTTTTACATCGGCTGGCTCGGAGTCCTGCTTTCTCTGGTCACAATTCGCCTTGCTCAAGTGTCCAGACGCGACGGCGGCTTTGGCAAGGCCCTCTCCGGCTGCTTCTTTCCAACTCTCATTCTGATTGTTGGGGGAGCGTGGGTGCTCGCCGTGTTCGCGCGAATCGTCGGAAGCATCGTCGCGGGCACAGAAAAAAGCTGGGCTCTCGCGGCATTCGTGTTTGTGTCGATTCCTGTGCTTCACATTGGCTCAGGCCGGCTTTATGAACTCATGACCCGCGGCGTCATGGGAAGGAGAGCCGGCGAAGTTTCGCAGGGCACAGAACCGGAGCCGGCGGCTAAGCCTCCAGCATCGGACATCGAATTCTGCGAATACACCGCAGCCTCCGAGCTGCCGGGGAGTGCCGAGTGCGACCGCATTGCCCATCGGTTCCAGCATCCTTCTTCACTCCTCTTTTACCGTGGGCTGATGGTGGCCCTTCTGGTGGGGCTCCTGATGAACGCGCCCCTCTCTTACTGGCTTTCGCGTCAACCTTCTGCCCAAGCTTTCGACCGGGGGGGTGTGCATATTCATCTAGGTGAGTTTCCCGATTGGAAGTTCTATTTTCTAATGCAGGTCCCATCGACTCTGCTGGCGTTAGTGCTGGCGTCGCTGGTGTTTTACGAACGTGGGCGAATCGGCTGGGTGACTGTGTCGCTGTGCATCGCCCTGGCTAGTCTCTGGAAGCTGCCGTGGAGCGTGATGTTCGCCGTGGGGGCACGGTGGGCTATGCTTGTGCCGCCGACGCTTATGTTCGCAATCGTATGCGCCTTCTTTGCAGTGGCGGTGCGCCGTGCCGCAGGGTGGGAGGATGGAGCGGCCGCGCGACGCCATCGCCTGGTGGTGCTCCGCGTCTTCGGAGTCTTCGGCAATACGCAATCTCTCTTCCGCCTGGTGACAGCGCGATGGCGATGCGCGGGGCCGGTCCTGACCATTGCTGACCCCGGCTATGCCCGGCTGCAGTTCGCCCAGGGCAGGTTCCTCGTGCTCCTCGCCGCCCTGGCGCCGCTGGTCCTGATTTTTTCGCTGGTTGCCTTCTCTCCTAAAATGGCCGCCAGCTTTCTCCCTCACTGCGGGCCCGTCTTCGTGGCTATTTATGTACCTCTTCTTGCCGTGTACTTCGCCCGCGAGTGGTGGACCCTGCGCGAGCGATTCGCCCATAATGCCGAGGCTATCCGCGAGCGTATTTCGTTTGAATCTGGCCGGCAAGGCGCGCTGGCAGCCGAATACAAACAAAGCACCCTTTTCTGCTTTGACGACACTTGGAAGCCGGCGCTTACCGAACTGGCCGGGTGGGCCGATGTTGTTCTGATGGATCTGCGCGCCTTCACGCGGGAACACCAGGGCTGCCAGTACGAATTGGGATTTTTGATCGACCGCTTTCCGCTGAACCGGGCAGTCTTTCTGGTGAGTGAGACCACCGATCGCGAACTGTTGAGGGCGGTGCTTAGCCAGCGCTGGCAAACGGTCGCGATCTCATCGCCGAACCGCGCAGTCGACGCAGCGCCCACCGCCTCACTGTACCGGTGCTCGGCCAAACTGCGCCGCGACCTACCCCAGATTGTCCGCCTGTTGGCGTACGCGGCCGCCAACGCTTGCCACGTCTCCGCCCCCTACGACCGCGCGCCGGTCGAGGCGCAGTGGCTTCAAAATGCCATCCGCGCTGCAGTAGGACTGATCGTCCTTGGGATTGTGCTGGAAATCCTCTTCGAACAGAATGCGCGGCACATCTATTCGGGGATCTCCGTGGCCTGGATCGGCGCCATCCTCATGATGCTGGCAACCCGCATGCGCACCATGCTGGAGCGCGACGGTCATTTCAGGAACATATTCCGAGGCTTCCCATGGCCTCAGGCTTTCTGCCTGGTGGCCGGGCTTTGGGTTTTCGTCTATATCTACTGACTCCCGATCCGCGATTCGGTTGGAGACGCAGTGGGCCGTGCGAGCTGTGCCCAGGGCGTGGGTAGTGGGGTCATAGCACGCTAAAGCACCACTACCCAGTTCGTGATGCTGCTCCGTTGGGGTGCTAAACTTACCGTCGATTTGCATTTCCTTTCAGAAAGGGAAGCGTGAGCGACCCGGCAATCAAGCTAACCCCACACAACTCAATCGGCAATACCGATCCCGAAGCCACTCTCGACTCGGCCGGTCCTCTCGTGGGCGTACCTGCACCCGATTTAGGCTCGATTGGGCCCTATCGGCTGATCCGAAAACTCGGGGAAGGAGGGATGGGGCAGGTATGGCTGGCCGAACAGTCGGCGCCCGTCAAGCGGCAGGTTGCGCTGAAAATCATCAAAGCGGGACGCTACGACGATTCCGCTTTGCTGCGCTTCAACCTGGAACGGCAGACGCTGGCGATCATGGATCATCCTGCCATCGCCAAGGTTTTCGATGCGGGCTCGACGCCGGAAGGTCAGCCTTACTTTGTGATGGAGTATGTACCGGGTTTTCCCATCACCGGCTACTGCGACAGCAAGCACCTCCCGGTCCAGGAGCGGCTCGCCCTATTCATCAAGGTTTGTGAGGGCGTACAACATGCGCATCAGAAAGCGATCATGCATCGCGACCTGAAGCCCTCCAACATTTTGGTGGTGGAAGTCGATGGCAAGCCGACGCCGCGCATTATTGACTTTGGCATCGCGAAGACCATCTCGCAAAGCGAGGACGAGACGCTGGTAACGCGTGCCGGAGGAATGGTGGGCACGCCGGGATATATGAGCCCGGAGCAAGCCGATCCCACCGTGCTCGATGTCGATACTCGCACCGACGTTTATTCGCTCGGCGTGGTGCTTTATGAACTTTTCACGGGCGCGTTGCCGTTTGATGCGAAGCAGTGGAAGACCAGGCCCATGCACGAAGTTCTCCGCCAGTTGCACGAAGAGGATCCTCCGAGTCCGAGCACGAGAATCAGCGGAGACTCTATCTCGACGACGGCGGCGCAACGCCGGAACACGGATCCACGACAGCTGGAAAGCCTGCTGCGCGGTGACCTGGACTGGATCGCGCTGAAGGCTTTGGAGAAAGACCGCGCCCGCAGGTATGGCACGCCCTCGGAACTGGGCGCCGATATTGGCCGCTATCTACGGAACGAGCCTGTAGTGGCACGCCCGGCAAGCACGGCATACCGGACGAAGAAATACATTCAGCGCCACAAATTCGGAGTGGCTGCGGCGACCGCCATGGCGCTGCTGCTGATCGCGTTCGCGGTGATGCAGACGATGCAGTTGCGGCGGATTACGCGGGAGCGCGATCGCGCCGATCGCGTCACCCACTTCATGACCGGCATGTTCAAGGTGTCGAACCCCAGTGAAGCGCGGGGCAACGCAGTCACCGCGCGCGAGATTCTGGATAAATCCTCGAAAGATATCGACACCGGCCTGCGCAAGGACCCGGAGCTGCAGGCCCAGTTGATGGAAACCATGGCGCAGACCTATGCCGGGCTGGGCTTGTATGGCCGCGCACAGGATTTGGTAGAACACGCGCGGGCAATTCAAAGTTCACTGTTCGGAGAACGAAACCGGCAAACCCTGGCAAGCGAAAGTTATCTGGCTCAGCTCCTCCGGGCTCAAGGGCATTTGCCAGAGGCTGAAAAGTTACTGCAAAACACAATTGAGGCCCAGCGCCAGGTTCTCGGGCCTAATGATCCCGACACTTTGGCGTCCATGGATCGCCTCGGTTATGTTTATTCCAACGAAGCACGTCACGCCGACGCCGAAAACTTGTTCCGCCAAACGCTGAACGCAGAGCGCAAAGTGCTTGGCCCGGACGATCCTCAAACCCTGAGCACTTTGAACGAGCTCGCAGAAATTCTGACGCCGCAGGGGCGCTATGCGGAAGCGGATCAGATCTATGGCGAACTGATCGCGGCGCAGAAGCGAACCCTCGGGCTGGACCATCCCGCGACCCTGCTTTCGATGTCGCATGCGGCTGAGAATCTGGAGGAAGAGGGCCGCTTCCCAGAAGCTGAAAAGCTGTATTCCGACGTGATTGCCGCTCAGCGTCGCGTACTGGGGCCGGAACATCCCCAAACTCTTAGGGCGATGACGATGCTCGGCCTCACCATGGCGAAGGAAGGCCATTATTCCGAAGCGGACAAACTACAGAGTCAGGTTATCGAGATCAAGACCCGCGTGCTCGGCCCAACCCACACCTCCACGTTGCAGAGCATGGAGATGGAAGCGTTGGGCCTCAACCGCGAGGGACGTTATGCCGACTCGGAGAAAATGTTTCGCGATGTAATCGAGATCGCGGGGAAGACGAATCAGCCGGCAACGGTGGCCGAGGCTTGGTACAACTTTGCCTGCGCGGAGGCTGCGAGAGGTCGGACGGACGAAGCCTTCGCCGACCTGAACCGTGCCATCGAAAACAGCCTCATCTCGCCGGGAGAACTTTCAGCTGATCCTGAATTGAAGTCTCTTCACAGTGACCCGCGATTTGACGCCTTGGTCGCAAAGGCACGCGAAACGAACAGCGCGAGGAAAAATTAGGAAACAAGAGGAGGACGTTCCACTTTTCGCCGGAATGTGGGATCGTCGGCAACTCTCACTTGTCCTGAGATATTCACAGAGAGTGCAGCCGAATGCCCGGATGTCCACCCCAGCATTTTCTATAGTAGACTTTGCGCCATGATTCGTCAGATCGCGCCTCAGTTCTTCACCCTCGACATCCCCGGCACCCTTGCCTATTACGAGGCTAAACTTGGCTTCAAGTGTTTGGGCACGTGGCAGGACCCGCCGGTTTACGCCATCGTTGCGCGCGACCAGCAGGCGATTCATTTCCGCTGTGCCGAACCTCCCACAGCCAATCCCAACAAGGATTCGGACGAACTGCTCGACGCGTACGTACGTGTCGAAGATGTGGACGCGCTTTACGCCGAGTATGCGGATCGAGGCGTGGAATTCGCGCGGGGACTTGCCAACATGCCATGGCACTCGCGTGAGTTTGTGGTGAAGGATCGCGACGGACGACTGCTTGCCTTCGGCGCGAACCTGTAGCCTAGTCGCGGTTATTCCGCTCCAACGCTGCTCTGAGTCTGCAGCACCTGAAGATTCGTTCGAGTTTGCGCAGGTGACCTGCGGGAGTGCTTCTGGGTCTACGCCACTCACGATATACGGACTGGCGCGGCGACAAAGGAACTACTGCTTCAACTGCTTCTCAATCGCCGCGATCACGTCCTTCGAATCCGGTGTGACCGCTGGTTCGAAGCGCTGAACCACGTTGCCGTTGCGATCCACCAGAAACTTCGTGAAGTTCCACTTGATCTCGCCCGCAATGCCAGAGCCGGTGTCTTTAGTTAGGTAAGCGTAGAGCGGAGCCTGGTCCGCTCCTTTGACCGAAATCTTCGCGTACATGGGAAAGGTCACGCTGTACTTGCGGGTGCAGAAGGTCTTGATTTCTTCGTTCGTTCCCGGCTCCTGCGCGCCGAAATTATTCGCCGGGAAGCCGAGGATGACGAAGCCCTGATCCTTATATTTTTCGTACGTCGCTTCCAGTGCGCTGTATTGCGGAGTGAACCCGCACTGGCTCGCCACGTTGACCACCAGAACCACTTTGCCTTTGTAGTCAGCAATGGGCGCCGGCTTGCCGTCGATGGAATTGAGAGTGAAGGTATAGATTCCCGATGCCGCAAACAGCGATCCCGCCATGATCAGTAACGCTCCATAAAGAAGATAACCCCGAATCGAGATGGCAAACCGAACGCAAGATGAATTCATTTTGGCTCTCCTGAGTAATATCTTTCTACTATCCGCCTTGGCAAAGAGAGTCGAGGATAGCGGTCGCCGGGCACGGCGTGCAATCCCGCAATTGTAAAATTTGTGTCTTTTCTCAACCGCAGAAGTCCATTTTCAGGACACTGGTGTGGCAGCGTGAGATCAGTACAGTTCTAGATTGCGCTGGTTAAAGTTGCCTGCTTGACCACCCGCGTCATCAGCTTTAGGGCCTTGGCTGATTCCGATGGACGCGCCGCTTCGTTGTTCGTCGCCTCCACCAAGCCACCCTCAATGGCATCGAGAGCCGTGCAGGAACGCTCCAGAACCAGCAAGAGATATTTCTGGGCTATGGGACGATCAGCGGGGTGAATGAGGTCCCACCAGCGGCGGATGGATTCTTGCACTTCAACGTCTGTTTTCTCGCCAACAACCAGCGCATCAATCAGACGGTAGACCTTGCTTTTGACTGCCTGATACGAGACAGACACTTCCTGGGGCATTGGGTTTCCGGAATTCCTAAGTTTCATAAGCAATCTACAAGCCAAACTCTAGATGCTTGCACCGTAAGTCCTTTCGGCTGTTTCGTCTCTTGCCGCAATCCTACGAATGGAATAAATCGAAAATCTGGATATGAATTCTGGAAGCACAAATTGACAGCTTCGCCGCCTAGTTTGCGGCCTGCACCGCGCGTGTTGTCAGTTCTGGGGCCGCAGCTCCGCTCTCCCACCGCCAGCAGGTTACAATGTGGCGCTCCCATGCCATGCAGCGTAGGACAACTTGGAGGCCGGATGAGAACTTTGTCGTGGATTCTTGCTTTTCTACTACTGATTTCGATTGTGGGCAACGCGCAAACCGCTCCTGCACCAGCTACTTCCCAACCTGTCGAGACCGAGGGGACGGAGCAACGAATGTTCTTTCCTCGCGACATGTTCTGGGGTTGGGCGCAATTCGACCTGGCGCCTCCGCACAACGAGATCGACCCCGGAATCTGCGCCGGTAACGCAGGGCAGTACGGCGGTGTGAACGCTCCCTGCAGCATGTTCGCCCGCTACATGCTCTCCGGAATGCTCGAGGTCCGTCCCTTCGGCCGGGGAGAGCTGCGCCGCGTCATGATATTCGGCGCGCCCTCATTTCTGTTTGGAAAAACGATTCCGCAAACGCTTTACACCTGGTCGCCGGATGCAATTGGCATCGAGCACTCGTGGGGAGGTGGTATCTACATCGGCAAGGGCTTCGAGTTTCGCATCACCCAGCACTTCCTCTTTGATCGCCTGGGCGCTCGCGATACCAATCTCGGCCCCGCCGATCAGGGCAACAACGGACCGTGGGGCCGCTACATGTCAGTCGGCGTGCGCAAATACTTTGGCACAAGACGCTGGTGACCGGCGGCCCAGCAGCATGTAGGGACAGCCGCCCTCGCGAGCCTGCCCTGAGCGAAGCCGAAGGGTCCAGTCGAGCGCAGCTCGACGGCTACCTCGACTTCAACCAATACCCGACGACCATTCCCACGGAACCGTAGGCCCAGTCCGGGTTGAACGCGCGCGTCAAAATGATAAAGAGAGCTGCACCCAGGACAGCCAGGGAAACTACCGCTTGCATCATCAACCGTCTCAGACGGCCGTGCATTGCAGGATCTGCATTAGGAAGCATGTTCGACGTTCCAAACAGCATCATCGCACTTCCAATGAAAATAGCCACGGGCAATGTGCTCATACTTTACGCCGCTTCTTTCCGCCCCCCGTTGCTCTCAGGCTTCCAGAGGGCTACTAAATCGTCTACGCTCCACGGCCGACCTGAAACCCAGCGGCCACAGCCGGGGACGTGCGAAGTGTACGATGAATCTTGATGAAATTGTAGGCGAAATAATTGAGGGCCGTGGCAGCGGCATGGTTGAGCAATGGCATTCAGCAGTGGCATGGTTCGCCTGCGCCAAATTGAGATACATCAGTGTGCAGTCGCTGCGAATTCTCTATAATTGAAGGTTTTCTATACTGAGTCGAAGAACTCTATGGGGGAGGTTGGCGATGGCGGGCTTTTATAACGGTGTGGCAATACCCTCCGACGGGAAAAAGATCGGCTACGCAGATGGAAAGTACGACGTTCCGGCGAATCCCATCGTTCCATTCATCGAAGGCGATGGAACCGGACGCGACATCTGGAAAGCTTCGCGCCGCGTCTTCGACGCCGCGGTCGACAAAGCCTACAAGGGCAAGCGCCGTATCGCGTGGTATGAGGTGTTTGCCGGAGAAAAGGCCAAGGCGAAATTCGATACTTGGCTGCCCGACGACACCGTGGCCGCGGTTCGCGAATTCCGCGTCGCCATCAAAGGTCCGCTCACAACTCCCGTCGGCGGCGGCATTCGTTCTCTCAACGTCGCCCTGCGGCAAATTCTCGATCTCTATTCCTGCGTGCGCCCGGTGAAGTACTACCAGGGCGTACCCTCGCCGGTGAAGCATCCCGAGCGCATGGACGTCGTCATCTTCCGCGAAAACACCGAAGACGTCTACATCGGCATCGAGTGGGAAGAGGGAACTGCCGAGTGCGCCAAGCTGATCGAGTTTCTCAACAAAGACATGCTGAAGGGCGGCAAGAAGCAGATCCGCCTCGATTCTGGTGTCGGCATCAAGCCCATCTCGATCACCGGAACCAAACGCCTGGTTCGCATGGCCATTCGCCACGCGCTCGAGACCGGACGCAAAACCGTAACCCTGGTCCACAAAGGCAACATCCAGAAGTTCACCGAAGGCGCGTTCCGCAAATGGGGATACGAGCTGGCCACCGAAGAATTCCGCGACAAGGTAGTTACCGAACGCGAGAGCTGGATCGTCGACAACAAAGATAAGAATCCGAACCTGACGGTCGCGCAGAATGCTGAGCTAGTGGAGCCCGGTATGGAATTCGCCCCGCCCGCCTTTCGTCAGGCCGTGGAGGCTGAGGTGAAAGACGTGCTCGACCGCATCTACGCCACGCACGGCAACGGCCAGTGGAAAAAGAAGATCATGATCAACGACCGCATTGCCGATTCGATCTTCCAGCAGATCGTTACGCGCCCCGAGGAGTATTCCGTGCTGGCCACGCCCAACCTGAATGGCGACTATATTTCGGACGCTGCGGCCGCGCAGGTCGGCGGCCTCGGCATAGCTCCCGGCGCGAACATCGGCGACGGCTACGCCATCTTCGAGGCCACGCACGGCACCGCCCCGAAGTACGCCGACAAAGATGTGATCAATCCCGGCTCGGTCATGCTCTCCGGCGTAATGATGTTCCGCCACCTCGGCTGGAACGAAGCCGCCGACCTGATTGAAGGCGGCATGGAAAAAACCATTCTGCAAAAGAAAGTGACCTACGACTTCGAGCGCCTGATGGAAGGCGCAACCAAAGTAAAGACCAGCCAGTTCGCCGACAGCATCATCGAGAACATGGGCGCGCCGGTGCTAGTGTAGACATTTTGCGATTGGGCGATTGAGCCATTGTGCGATTGTCAGTGCGTTCGCTACGGTGCAGTCTTTGATTTTCAATCGCAAAATCACCAAATCGCGCAATCACTAAATTCTTCCCGAAAGGACTCATGCATGCGTAAGAAAGTAACCATCGTAGGTTCCGGCAACGTAGGCGCGACCGCGGCTCACTGGATCGCCTCCAAAGAACTCGCCGACGTTGTCCTCATCGACATCGTTGAAGGCATCCCGCAGGGCAAAGGCCTCGACCTGCTCGAAGCCATGCCGATTGAGAAGCGCGACTCTTACATCTTCGGCACGAACGACTACAAAGACACTGCCAACTCTGACATCGTCGTCATCACCGCCGGCATTCCGCGCAAACCCGGCATGAGCCGTGACGACCTGCTCAACACCAATCACGGCATCATGAAGGCAGTCGTCGGCGAAGTGGTGAAGCATTCGCCGAACTGTATTTTGATTATTGTGTCGAACCCGCTCGATGCCATGGCCCAGGCCGCTTACAAGCTCAGCGGATTTCCCCGCGAGCGCGTCATCGGCATGGCCGGAGTTCTCGACTCGGCCCGCTTTCGCGCCTTCATTGCCGACGAGCTGAAAGTCAGCGTGGAGAATGTGACCGCGTTCGTTCTCGGCGGCCACGGCGATACCATGGTTCCTCTGCCGCGCTATTCCACGGTAGCAGGCATTCCGATCACGGAACTTATTGAGAAAACGAAGCTCGAAGCGCTGGTGCAGCGCACCCGCGACGGCGGCGCAGAAATCGTCAAATATCTGAAAACCGGCTCGGCATATTACGCGCCGTCCGCAGCAGCGACGGAAATGGTCGAAGCGATCCTGAAAGACAAGAAAAAAATCCTCCCCTGCGCCGCTTACCTGCAAGGCGAATACGGAGTCAGCGGCTTCTTCGTCGGCGTGCCGGTAAAGCTGGGCGCGAAGGGGATCGAACAGATCATCGAGATCAAACTCACCGCGGAAGAAAAAGCGGCGCTCGACAAGAGCGCGGCAGCGGTGATGGAGTTGTGCGGGGTGATTGGGGTGTAGCGACAATTACGAATCGGCCGCTCGGTGTGTAATCATGAGCGGCTTTTTGCCGATGGTAAGAAATATAGTCGCTATGAAAGAGATCGCCTTTTCTGAGTTTAGGGTTCGATGCTCGGCGATTATCGAGCAGGTGCGGAAGACACGCCAACCAATTCGGGTGATGCGATTGGGCGTAGCTCTGGCCGAGATTGTACCGCTGTCGCCAGCGAAGAGTACAACGACGCGGCTCGGCGGTATGGCTGGCACAATGCGCATCATCGGAGATATCGTCGGTCCGACTGGCGGCCTTAGAGACTGGAATGCAGTTGAAGCAGGTGAGAAGGAAACGGGCGCGAAGGAGTCGCGGAAAAAGCGGCGACGCACGTCGAAAGCCCACCTCAGGCGCTAAAGCGCGGGTACATTTTCAACGCCTTAACGGCACGACTGAAGTCGTGCCCTTCCCGATCCTCTCCGTCCGGGCCCATCCCCGCCCGCATACAAATCTCTAGACCTTTTCTACCGTCACCTTCTTCACCACCACATCCTTGTTCGGCTTATCGCTCCGCCCGCGCGGCACCTCGGAGATCTTCTTGACCACATCCTGCCCTTCCACCACCTCGCCGAAAACTGTGTGCTTGCCCGTCAGCCACGTTGTGGGCGCGACCGTGATGAAAAATTGCGAGCCGTTTGTGTTCGGTCCGGCGTTGGCCATCGCCAATATCCCCGGCTTGTCGAGCTTGTGCGGCGAGCCTTTGGTCTCGTCTTCGAACTGGTAGCCGGGCCCGCCCGTGCCCGTCCCTTGCGGATCTCCGCCCTGGATCATGAAGTCCGGGATCACGCGATGAAAAATCGTTCCATCGTAAAGCCGGTCTTTCGACTTCTTGCGCGTCGAGGGATGCGTCCACTCGCGCTTGCCTTCGGCGAGTTCTACAAAGTTGGCAACGGTTTTAGGCGCGTCTTTCTCAAAGAGGCGGCATACGATGTTGCCTTCGCTGGTTTCAATCGTGGCGTAGAGTCCGGGTTGACGGGTCATGAAGTCCTTTCAGAATTTTCGTTGGTAAAGATGATTCTGGCAAAAAATGGTCAGTAGCTTTGAACTTAGTTGCTGGTGGCGGTTGGTTTCGTCGGAGCCGCCGGCTTCTTCATCGTCGTCGCCGGCGCGGCCGCCCCGTGCGTAATCGCGATGTGAATAATCTTCACCGGACGAAACGGGCGGTCGTTCTGCGGGTCGGTGGCCATGCGCGCAATCTGTTTGACCAGCGTAACCGTCGCTTCATCGCACTGACCGAAGATGGTGTAGTTCCCGTCGAGGTGCGGCTCGGGTACCTCGGTAATAAAGAACTGCGAGCCATTCGTGCCCGGGCCGGCGTTCGCGTATGCCAAACGCCCGGGTTTATCGAACAGCAGATCGGAAGAAACTTCATTCTTGAACGCGTACCCCGGATCGCCCGTCCCATCGCCTTTCGCGTCGCCACCCTGAATCATGAAGTTCGGGATCACGCGATGAAAAATAGTGCCGTCGTAGAGCGGCTTGTTGTGCATGGTCGCCCCGCTCACGGGATTTTTCCAGTCTTTGGTTCCGGTAGCCAGACCGATGAAGTTGGCGACGCCGATGGGAGCTTTGTCGGGAAACAGAGTGCAGTGCATCTTTCCCACCGTGGTGTCGATAATCGCGATGGTAGGGCCGGTCGCCGCGTGGTGCACGGGCGGTTTCGCCGTTCCAGCCGGCTTAGCCGGTGCGGTCTGTGTACTCGACTGCGCCCACATGGCAGCCGCAAAAACGAAGAGTGCCGAAGAAACCAAAAACGCATTACGCATGATTGCTCCTCAAACAGGCATTGTGTTGAAGATACAGAATTGGCAAGTTTGCATTGTACGACAAGAAAGGCACGACAAGAAAAGCACGAGAGAGAAGCCAGACGGCGCCGGCGTCAATGCTGCCAATCAATGCTGCCGATCAATGAGACTGCGCCTGCATCTCGCGGCTCACCGCTTCGACCTGCCGAAAAACGCGCAGCACGTTGCCGCCGAGAATTTTCTTGATATCGTCGGCGCTGTATCCGCGGTCGAGCAGGGCCTGAGTAATCCTGGGCAAATCCGCCGCGGAGTCCATCCCCTGCGGCGTAGCCCCGCTCACACCATCAAAGTCAGATCCCAGGCCGACGTGATCGATCCCGGCAACTTTCGCCACGTGATCGATGTGGTCGATCAGCGATTTAAACGGCGGACGCGGAATCTTCGCCATCCACTCGCGCTCGATGCGGTTGATCTCAATGTAGTTCACCGGCTGGCCCTTCGCCTTCAACGAGTCGACATACTGCTTGATCGCCGCCGCCTGATCCTTGGCCTGCGCCTCCATGGCTTTGCGAAAATCCGCATCGACAAAGCCGGAATAGAAATTAACGTCCACCACGCCGCCATTCTTCGCGACCGCGCGCAGCATGTCGTCCGTCATGTTGCGCGGCGCATCCACCAGCGCGCGCGCCGAGGAGTGCGACGCAATCACCGGAGCCTTCGTGGTCGCAATCGCATCCCAGAAAGTTTTGTCGGCGACGTGGGAAATGTCGACCATCATTCCCAGCCGGTTCATCTCGAGAACGACCTGCTTGCCAAAATCGGTGAGCCCGTTGTGATGCTGAATTTTCGGGTCGTCGATGTCGCCGGAAGAGTCTGCCCATTCATTCGTATTCGACCAGGAGAGCGTCATGTAGCGCACGCCGAGCCGGTAGTAATCGCGCAGCAGGTGCATGTCGTTTTCAATCGAGTGCCCGCCCTCAATGCCCATCAGCGCAGCCAGCTTATGCTCGCGGTGCGCGCGCTCGATGTCGGCGACGGAAAAGGCCATCATCATCCGGTCGGGATGCCTCGCCGCCTGCTCATACACCGAGTCGATCAGATCGAAAGTGTGTTGCGCGAAATGGCCTTGGTTGGTCTCGGGATCGACCCAGATGGAAAAGAACTCCGCACCAAGATTGCCGCGACGAACTTTCTCCAGGCTGATGTGTCCCACATCGTTAGGATCGGTTGAGCCGATGTCGAAGCCTTCATCCAGAAAGCGCTGCGGCGTGTCCGCGTGAGTGTCGATGACGATGGCGGAGGCTTGGATTGCGCGAGCCTTGGCGCTAATCGCAACGTCCGATGAACCGCCAGACTGGCCGAGCACCAAAGCAGCCGCCGCGAGTAAGCATGAAAAAAGAAAAATCGAGGAGCGAATCATAGTGTCTAGCCCGCAAAAGGCGTGCGGGCAAGTCAATGATTGTATAAGGCTGGAACGGGATTGCGACGAAGAAAATTATGCGAGGACTCTATTCGGCGCGGCTGTCGGCGGCGACCGTTGCCGGCTCCGGCCGCTCCACCGGAATAACATCCTGAGTTTGGCGCCAGTCGGCGTAACGGGAAGAAACCATGATGTGGAAAACCCATTGATGGCGCTCTTCTTCAGGCTCAACCAGTCCGAGTGACTTCATGTAGAAGAGGTAGTGCTCCATCCATTGAATCTGTTCCTGGGTCATGCCGCGGCGTTGCAGGTCGACGGTAAGGCCGGCCAGATGCGACGACGCGGTGTCGCCATCAGCAGGCGCCGCATTGCGATTGTGCCGGCGAAGTTTTTTCTGGACCTTCACCGTGCGCACCGCGGAGTTCACCTGAATCTGTTCGTGGAAGCGGTGGTAGTAAGCCTGCGCGATGTCCTGCACAAAGTCTCGCGTCCACGGGCGGCAATAGCGCCGCGAAGGATCGAGGCGCGGATCGAAACGAAGCGTCTCACCCTGAATGATCGGCTGCAACGCTCCGCTGGCCTTCAGCGCTTCCAATTCGTCGTCGTCCTGAATGCGCGGCAACTCCAGCCGGTCGACTTCCGCATTCTGTAATAAAAGCGATTCGTGCGATGGACGGAACATCGGATTCCACAGCACCCAGTGCAAACGGCGATGACGCGCGTGGTGAACTGTCCTGTGCAGTGCCGTCGAGGTCGCCGCATAAAGCGGGCCGCACAGGCAGGCCAGGGAAAGAACTAGGCGCAGTGAACGCTGTAGTTTCAATGTCAAAAGTGAGTTCCGTATTCTTCCGTACGGCTTAACCCACAACCGTACGGCTTAACCCACAACCGTCCGGCAATTGTAAGCCATCGTGTCAAGTCGTCCAACCCTTGATTCCATGCCGGGTGGTTACGAGCGTGTCAGTTGGGGGCGTCCCGGCTCTGGTTACCACTGGTTACTTCCTTTTCGAGTGACGCGCTCTAGCATGGATGGGAGCACGCGAAACGCCATAGTGGGCGCAATATTGCCGCGAATTAATGTACTGTGAACGCAGTCACTTACCTTTTTTGAAAAGCCAGAAAAACGCCAGTTTGCGGCAGAAGTGACAAAAACCGGCAGACGAACGCGGAAAATCACGCTGAACCCTTTGCCGGGCGCGGCTTCTCACGCTCCCGAATCCTTGAGCGCGCGCGCCTCATCCTCCGTGCTCCCCGCGTTCGGAGCCTGCCCTGAGCGGAGTCGAACGGTGTTTAGGATTTTCTCAACGCCGGAAAAGATCGCCGATGGCCTGCTTTATGACCTCGCCGCCAACCTCGGAAATAGCCTTGGTGAGAGGAATATCTTTCGGGCAAACTTCCACGCAGTTCTGCGCGTAGCCGCATTCCTGAATGCCGCCGTCGCCCATCAGCGCAGCGAGGCGCTCGCGCTGCAGTTCTTTGCCCGTAGGATGCGTATTGAACAGCCGCACCTGCGCGATCGTGGCCGCGCCCACGAAGCCCGTGTCCTCGTTAAACTGCGGGCAAGCCTCCATGCAGCAGCAGCAGGAAATGCAGCGGGAGATGGGATAGGCCTCTTCCTGCTCTTCGGGCGAGATGCGCGGCCCGGGGCCCAGGTCGTAAGTGCCATCGATGGGAACCCACGCCTTAACCGCCTTCAGATTTTCGAAAATTACGCTGCGATCGGTAGCCAGATCGCGAACGATAGGGAACTTGGAAAACGGCTCAAGTTTGACGGGTTGCTCGAGGTTGTCGATGAGCGCCGAGCAAGCCATGCGTGCCCGTCCGTTGACCAGCATGGCGCACGACCCGCAAACTTCTTCCAGGCAATTCGAATCGTAAGTGATCGGCGTCGTGGCCTTGCCCTCGCGCGTGACCGGGTTGGCGGCAATCTCCATCAGCGAGGAGATCACGTTCATTCCCGGATGGTGCGCGAGTTCGAACTCCTCCCAGTACGGCTTGGAAGTGGGAGTGTTCTGGCGCTTGATTTTTAGGATTACGGATTTGTTAGCCATGAGTTCGTTCCCAAAAAGAAAATTCCCGCGCGAAAAACAACCGGGAAGGGCACGAGTTCCACTCGTGCCAGTTTAAGCTCTGCAAAGACGCGCGGCTTCCAGCCGCTGAGGTTCGCTCTTGAAGCCTGGACGACTCATCTCCCCGCCGGGAACTTACTTCGTGACTTTCTCGACTTTCCATCGGCGTAAATTGTTTGTCGTTGAAGTCTACACACGTCTCTTCTTGAAGACGCTGTATCGCTATCGTCGCGAAGGCCGCTACGAATTGCACGCATTCGTCGTCATGCCAGAACACGTTCACCTGATCTTGACTCCGGCGATCGACGTGACAATTGAACGGGCAGTCCAATTGATCAAAGGAGCTTACTCCCACGAAATTGGGAGCATTATCGGGCGCAACTCTGAAGTCTGGCAGCGCGGGTTCACCGATCACCGGATTCGGAACGAAGTGGATTTCGTTCATCATCGAAATTACATTCATCAAAATCCCGTGGAGCGCGGAATCACGACCGATCCTTCCGAGTATCGCTATTGCTCCGCATTCCCCGGATTCAAACTTGATCCGTGGTCCTCAGCGGCTGAAGCCGAAACCCTAAGGGCATCCTAGCTGGCACGAGTAAAACTCGTGCCCTTCCCAGTTCTTCAAGGCATCCATTGAACAATGCGCGTTTATCGTTCACTTCGACTTCTCGGGCGGTGCCACTCGAATAAAAACCTCTTCCCAACGATGATGCTTTCCCGTGGTAACCTCTCGATTCCCGGCGAAATGCTGTTCGAGTATTTCGCAATTCTGCATTCCAGCTACATCAATCATGCGCCATCCCGGAATACGGCCGCTGCTTCGCCCGCCGACTTGCCAGCAAAACAACCGGACAACTCCATTCTGGATGCCGTAATCGTGAGGTTCAACGATGCGTTCGTTGTTCTTGTATACGAACCGGATCAGTTGCTTGTTTTCAATTGCATTTCGCAATAACTGATCCAGTCTTTGATCGACCGCCATTCATTTCACTCATCACTTCACCGCGTCATACTTCCTCGGCCGTGGCGGAATCAGCGACGTATCCACTGGCTCGTACTCGAACTTCGGCTCATCCGCATCCGGGGCGAAATATGCTTTCGTTGTCTTCAGGAAATTCTTATCGTCGCGGTCGGGGAAGTCCGGCTTGTAGTGCGCCCCGCGCGATTCGTCTCTAAGGCGCGCCCCCTGCGCGATCACGCGCGACAACTGCAGCATGTTGTAAAGCTGCCGCGTGAAGACAACGCTGGTGTTCGCCCACTGCGTGCGGTCGCTCAAATTCACTTTGCGGAAGCGTTCCAGCATCTCCACTAGTTTCGCATCCGTCTGCTGCAAATTCTTGTTGTAGCGGATGACGGTGCAATCCTTGGTCATCAGTTCGCCCAACTCGCGCCACAGGCGGAAGGGATTTTCCGTCCCCTGATTATTCATCAGCTGGGCATTGCTCTCTTCCTGCTTCTTCTTCTCGGCCTCGAAAACTCCGTTGCCGTCGGGCAAGGCCTGCAGGCCGCGCGCATACTTCACCGCGTTCGGCCCGGCGATGCCTCCGCCAAAGATGCACGACACCAGCGAGTTCGCGCCCAGCCGGTTCGCGCCATGATATTGATATTCACACTCACCGGCGGCGTAGATGCCAGGAATATTTGTGGCCTGTTTGAAATCGACCCACATGCCGCCCATGGTGTAATGCATGCCGGGGAAAATCTTCATGGGAGTATCGCGCGGATCGTCGCCCACAAACTTCTCGTAGATTTCGAGAATGCCTTCCAGCTTGCGGTCGAGAATCTTGCGGTCTCGAGAAAATACCAGCGCTCTTTCTCCGGAATCGACTTCGGATCGCGCTTGTCGCCCGCAGTTTTCGGAACCCACACGCGTCCACCCTCGCCGCGCGCCGATTCCGACATCAGCCGCAGCTTGTCCTCGCCGGGAATGCAGGTGGGATGCACCTGAATGAATTCGCCGTTGGCGTAAAAGCATCCCTGCTGATAGAGCGCCGACTGCGCGGAACCCGTACAAACAACCGAATTCGTCGACTTGCCAAAGATCGCGCCAATGCCGCCGGTCGCGATGATGATCGCGTCGGCAGGGAAGGTGCGCACTTCCATCGAGCGCAGATCCATCGCGCAGATGCCGCGGCAGACGCGGTTTCCATCGAGCACAGCCGAGAGAAATTCCCAGTGCTCGTACTTCTTTACCTTGCCTTCGGATTCGTATCGCCGCACTTGCTCATCGAGAGCGTACAAAAGTTGCTGGCCCGTCGTGGCTCCAGCGAAAGCCGTGCGGTTATATAAAGTTCCTCCGAAACGGCGAAAGTCGAGCAAGCCTTCCGGCGTGCGGTTGAAGGGAACGCCCATGCGGTCGAGCAGATCGATGATACCCGGCGCGGCCTCGCACATATCTTTGACCGGCGGCTGGTTCGCCAGAAAATCTCCGCCGTAGACCGTGTCGTCAAAATGGATCCACGTCGAGTCGCCTTCACCCTTCAGATTCTTGGCCGCGTTGATGCCGCCCTGCGCGCACACCGAATGCGAGCGCTTCACCGGAACAATCGAAAACAAATCGACGTTCGCGCCCATCTCGGCGATCTTGATGACCGCGGAAAGCCCGGCTAGGCCGCCGCCGATCACAATGATTTTCGGAGCTGCTGCCATTATTTCCCTTATCGGCTTCCCGTGATTTGTTTGTTCATCGCTGCAATGCCCGGCTCAGAAGGCTGCTGCGGCAGCGACCGGAATGCCGTCAGGCTGGCCAACCCGGCTCCGGTGAGTACGAAGAAGAATGCCAGACATAAGATCAAGAACCGCTTCTGCGCCTTCTCTCCGGAAACGATGCCCCACTTCGCACAAAATAGCCAGATGCCATACGCGAAGTGCCACGAGGCAGCGATCAGGCCCACAACATAAAATAGAAAAAACGGAGTCTGAAATACTTCCTCCTGCACTTTGCCGAAGGAGGCGTTGGGATAGGCGTGCAGGTCGATTCCGGTGAAGCGCATCGTCCAGGTATGCCAAACGATGTAAGCGAAGGCGATGCCGCCGGTCCAGCGCTGCGCCGTGTACATCCAGTTTCCCGTCCACGGATATTCCGCAACATTCCCCTCGCCGCGGTACCAGATGTAGAAACCATAGAGCGCGTGAAATGCGATCGGTAGCCAGATCCCAAACAGCTCAAGAAAAAACACCAGCGGAAGATTCGCCAGAAAGCTGACCTGCCGGGCATAGGCGTCGGGCCCGCTGATTGCGGTGGAGTTGGAAACCAGAATGTGCTCGAACAAAAACGCGCCCACCGGTACGATGCCCGTGAGCGAGTGCAGCCTGCGGAGAAAAAATGAAATACCCTGGCCCGCGCGCAACGGCGCAACCGCATGCGCCGCGCCTTTCGCTATTTCTTTCGTTACAGCCGGAGCAGTAGAACTGGCTGCTGACGCCACAAATCGCTCCTTGTAAGTTTCTCTCGTTCCGACTAAGGGCCTGCTTGTTCGTTCGACGAGGGCAAAAGAACTTTTTATTATCCGGCGGCGAGAGAAGTGAAGTCAAGAAAGCAGTGATCAGTGGCCAGTGATCAGTTGGCAGCGAGACGCTCGCACCAACTCAGAAACTCGCGAAACGCCGCGCCGCGATGGCTGTACTTGGATTTCTCCTCAGCGCTTAACTCCGCAAACGTCTTGTCAATCGCAGGAAAATAAAACAGCGGGTCGTATCCAAATCCATGGGTCCCGCGCGGAGCATCGAGTATGATTCCCTCCGCCGTCCCGCGAAACGTTGCCAGCGTCTTGCCATCCCGCGCAGCGGCCAGCACGCATACAAATCTTCCGGTCCGTTGCGCGGGCGGAACATTGCTCAGCTCGCGCAGCACTCGTGCGTTGTTGGCCTCGTCGTCGGTGTTCGCATCAGCCTCGTGCGGCTGTTTATTCTGCAACTCCGGCGCGGCGTAGCGCGCAGAATGCACCCCCGGCGCTCCATTCAAAGCGTCGATCTCCAACCCGGAGTCGTCGGCGATGACAATTTCGCCCGGAGCATATTGGCTATACGCTTCCGCCTTCTTGCGTGCGTTCTCCTCGAAGGTAACGCCGTCTTCCACGACGGCGGGCAGGGAAGAGAAGTCAGGAATACTCTCCACTTCCACGCCGTGACGCAGAGCTGCTCCGGCGAAATCGCGCAGCTTACCCGGATTGGACGTTGCAATCAGAATTCTTCGCATCGCGGTGCAGTTCACGAATCCAAAGACAATTCTCTCCCGGAAGGTAACGACCGAAACTTTCCCAGCAATATCAACACTAAGAGAGCGGCGAACAGTGAAATCCATGCGCCCAGCTTTCGGTCCCACGTCCGAACGAAAGTAATCTGCACGCGATTCGCGCCCGCCTCCACCGGAACCAGCATCTGCCCTGTGCCCTCGCGCGAGTCGGCCGTTACCAGCTTTCCATTCACTTCCACGCGCCACGCGGGATAGTTGAACAGCCGCAACGCAAGATTATCCGGAGCTGACATCTCCGCCGTGAAAAGCTTGGACTCCGCCTTCCATTCAGAAACCTGAATCGCCGCGTGCGCCGGCCCCTCCACCGTCACCGGGCGCGCGGTCTTGTCGACGTTGTAGGGGTCCGCGCCCAAAGGCAAATATTCATCTGTGCCTTCGTACCCCACACCGGTCGCCATGTTGTCCTGCATCTCGCGCAGATCGGCAGGCTGGTCCCACCACGGCGCCTGAAAGTGTCGCCAGACGAAACCAAACACGCACAACATGGCGAGGTAAATCGCCACGCGCGCCGTCCATCGCCGAAATCCCATCACTATTAGCAGCGTGAACGGCACGCCCAGACAGAGTAGAAACCTCCACGGAAATTGCACGAACCGCAGCTTCGGGAGAATATTCCACAGAGGATTGGTGATCGCCAGCATGAGCAGCGCGCACGCTCCCGCCCAGGCCACCAGCGCAAGCCAGAGCCCGCCGTCGCGCCCGCGCCCACGCCGCGCAGCCCACGCCGCTGCAATCGTCAGCAAAATTTCCGCAGCAGCGATGCACGATGGAACGCGGTTGAAGGCATCGTGCTCCGCATCCGTAGTGTGTGCAAACAGAAAACTATCCACCGGGCGCAGGCCCGCCCCAACCACCCCGGCAATGTTGATCCACTTCTGCTCGTAGCTGGCAGGCAGCAAGTAAAACGCCGCCAGCGCCGCGCCCAGAACAACGGCAATTCCCCCAGTCAGCAATACGCGCCAGGAGCGCCGCTGCCATGCGATCACCACGACCAGCAACGCCAGTGAATAATGAATCATCACCGCCGCCGGCGCATTCACCAGCCACGCTGCGGCCAGCACCAGCGCCAGAAGAACCGCAACGCGCCGGCCTTTTTCGTCCGCGCGCAAGACCAGCAACAACAGCAGAGGCAGCAGCGAACTCGCCAGCAGTTCGGCGAAGGCGCTCCGCCAGTAAACGATCACCAGATGATAAGGGTTCACGGCATAGAAAACGGCAGCGAAAGTGGCGTCGCGCCGGTCAAGCCATCGCCGCGCCAGCAAAAACATCGACGTGCCCGCCGCCACCAGCACAAGCCAAATGTAGATGCTTGGAACAATGGTCCACGGAAAGATCGCAGTCAGGGCAGCTCCCAGACTCCACGACGCCGGAGGATAAAAAATAAACCGCGGCTCGCCATACCCGAATTGCGCCAGCGCCGCCCAGCGCGGATAAACGATCCCCTGCTTCCACTGCCCCAGAACGTCCAGCCACGCATATAAATGGAACTCGAAATCGTGTCCTGAAGGTGAGCCGCGAAAAAAGAACGGAATCTCAACCGCAAACGCCGCAGCCGCAATCGAGAGCAGCGGCGCCCACGCCAAGCCGCCTAGCCGTACGCTGCGCGCGCCTCCAGGTGAGGCTACACCCCCACCCCCACCGGGTTGTGGAATCGCCGCCAGCTTCGCTCCCATTCGGTCGCCGGAACGCTCGTCTTTGATCTTTAAAATCTCGATCTTTGAAAGCTTGATCTTTGGAACGTGTACATATTCGCACAAGGACGAAAACCGTGCACAGTCATGCGCACAGCGGAAATCATCCAGCAAAGCCTTGCCTGGTTGCGCTCACCCCGGCTGTGATTGACGCCGTCGATTTAATCCAGATTTAATATTTCTGAAACCGCCACGCAACAGCGCTGAGCTACCGTACACGCATTGGGGTGGAACAGACCAAGGAGAGTGGAAGAACTCGCGCCAGAGACGGGGCGCGGGTTCTTCGCCCTCCGAAAACTTCACCTCGTGCCTCTCGCGCAACCCTGCCCGCTGTCGGTCTTCTCTCTGCCCAAGCGTCTCTGCCCACACGCTAATCCAGAAAATCCACAAGACACCTGCCGCGAGAGGCAGTCTGCGTGAAGGTGTGAAAGGGAAATACTGAGGAAGAAGTTATAGGATGGTCAGCGTCGGGTAACAGAATTGCCGATGCGTTCGCTAGGTCGCAACGCTCTCGCGCGAGCGCTGCCTGCGAAGTTCTTCAAGGAAGTCATCCTGCTGCAACGAGGACCCTTGTCGCAGCAGTTCAAGCAAAGGATCTTCCAACTCGTCCGCGATCTCGACGCCCGGCTCGGCCTCATGCTCGAACTGGCTCAAGTCGGCCTCCAGCGCTCGCGGAGATACGCTCAGTTCGAGCATGGACTCAGGGTAGCCGCGCAGAAAACTGATCAGGTTGCCGACTTGCGCCCGCTGTTCCGCGGTGCGGGAAGGGAACTCCACGCCCATGCCGTATCCCGGATGCGTAACCCGCACCATGCCTTCGGTGTGAATCGACATCTCTTGCGTTTTCAAGCACAGGTCAACCAGCGCCCGCTCGGGAAACGGCGAATCGCTTTCCAGGTAGCATCCGCCCAGGCTCAAGTCGGTGAGCTTGCAGTGCGGCACAGTTTCATCTGCTCCCGCACCTTTTGTCTGCGCGGCAGCATTCAGCCATGTCTCGAGCTGGGACTTGATCGATTCGTCCAGGTCCAGAAAGTGGACTCCCGTCTGCCCGTTCGGATTGGCCCACGCCACCTGCCCGTGAGCCTGCACTTCAAGGCTCCCATCCGGCAGCTGAAAGCGAAAATTCAGCAGCGCGCCCGGGATCTGCGGCTCAGCCGTCAGAACGTCCATCCCCGAAGAGCTCAGGTCCAGCAGAATCCCCTCGGCCTTGCGGGCATCCGGCAATGTAATTTCTACGGGAGCCTGCACCTGAACCCGGAATGCGCAGCGGCGTTCGCGGTTCAGCAAGGCGGCCACAGCTCGCAGGCTAGCCCTGGCCTTGTCATCGGAAAGCGGCTTGTACAGGATGAAGTGAGCGCCGCCGGTCAGAATCTCTCGCGCTCTGGCTGGTTCCTCCACCAAAGCCACGCTGACGGGCATAATCCCCGAATTTAGTTTGCGCGCTTCTTCAAACACCTCGGCTGCAGCCTTGGGATCTTCGAAATCGACGATGAGGGTGTCGAATCTTTGCTGGCGCAGGCGGTCGACAGCGGTGGCGAAATCGCTGAAACGCTCCATCGCGATCCCGCAGGCCGGCAGAACCCGGCCCAGGACCTCAGAGGCTGAATCGTCTGTGGAGACCAGCAACGCCAGAAGGGTCATAACTAGATTCCACGCCTTAGCTTCGGCGAGATTACGGCCAACGGGGCGCCGCGGGCCGCGCCGCCTTGGACGCTGCGCCCGAACCACCCGCGCCCGCCCGGGCTGCATCCGCCTGCGGCTCGTCCACTTCCATCAAGACCGCGTTATCTTCGTCGTCATTCTCTGCCAGCAAGGGAGCCACTTCGCGCAGCTTCTCTGCCGCCTGTTGGAGCATTTCAATCTGCTTGCCGAGTTGGGCGTACTTGGTCTGCTTCTGCCGTAAAACCTCATGGATATCCTTCATAGCGACCCCCTATGCGAATGTAAGGAGGCAGACCGACAGGGTCAACGGTAATCCCCTCTTGGCTGTTACTGCGGTAATCGCCGGCGATTCAGGATGGCGTCGCAGAAATTGTTCGTCGAATCGGGCAAAACAAAAGCCCCGCATGCCGCGGGGCTCTTGAGCGGATAGCAATAGCTGTTAGGCTTTGAGTTTCTTGCGGACAAGTCCGGCCAGTCCAACTAAACCAGTGCCGAGCAAGCCCAGAGTTCCGGGCTCGGGAACGGTCGTGATAACCGTATCGCCGCTGCCCAGGCCTACACTGCCCATAAACCCGTTCTTGCCAGTGTTAAACGTAAGTTGTGTGGTTGCGCCACTCACGGTCGTCCCGTTGTACCAGGTGCCGGAGATGGTGCCAAACAGAGTGTAGTAAATGGAGCCGTCCACTCCGACGGTTCCTTGCGGAACAAACGTCACCGGGCCGCTGAACGTGCCGCTGAAAATGACGCCGTTCGGAATCCCGCCCGTGCCGTTGCCCGTGATCGTAAAGCTTCCGCCGGCCGCGAAAACGATACCGGTTGGGCTGCTAAAGCTCCCCGACGTCCAGCCGCCAGTGGTGAAGCTCAAACTGCCCAATCCGCCCTGGACCAGACCGAGCCCACCTAAACCTTGGACCTGCGTAAGTTCAGAACCAGAAAGGGTCAAACCTGATGTGCTACCTGTGAGGGTACCGCCGGTATTGGTGAAATCGACTCCGTTAGCCAGAGCCGCCACCGGCAAAGCCAAAGCCAGCAAAGCCATAAAAACTATCCGCTTCATGATTAGATCCTCCCTGGACCTATCGAAAAACTCTTCACATCTCCCGGAAGCCTTCCGGGCGGCCTACAACGGTCTGCCGCGTAGCTACTTAAGCATCCCAGGTGCCAAACCGCAAACCAGAGCAAACTACTTATTTATCTATCAAATAGCCGTCACACCCAACATGCGAACCGACCTTGATCTGCAAAGCGATGCACACTAGTACATTCCTTTTGCGTCCCAAAGCAGGAATTCAGACCCATGGATCTGCCGCCGGTCGAGCCCGAATCCGCAGACCTTGGCAACTCAGATGCCGCCGGGCGATCAGTCGATGCCATCATTTTCCGCACGGGAGCGAAGTCTAATTCAGAGAGGGTATGGATGCAAGCAGGAAATGGGTTGACGGGTTTGGCTCCTCTTGTTGGAGCGAGGTCCGGGGCAAGCCAAAGGGAACCGATGCTAGACGTAAGAGCCCTTACGAGTTCGGCCCGATCAGATCTCTCAGCCGCCGCGACAGATTCGTCGCCAACGACCGGTAAAAGCGCGAGGCCAGGTGCGGAAAAAGTTCAAACAGGCTCTGCAGCGTCGGTCGATCCAGGTGGTAGGCCTCAACTTCTTGTTCGGCAATCACGCTGGCGCTGGCCGGCACATCCTCGAGGAACGACATTTCTCCGCAGATCTCACCCGGCTGGATCATCGGTATCGTGGTTTGAAACGGGATTTGCACACGCGCCGTTCCTCTCAGCAGCAGATAAACCCCATTGGCTCGTCGGCCCCTGTGAACCAGAACGTCGCCCTTCTTGAAATGAACCCGTGCCGCCTTATCTGCGAGCAGGCTCCAGTCGTTGGCTGTGAGGTAAACCAAGCCGTGCTTCGACGACGAGAGGACGGAAACTTCGTTCTCGAGAACTTTCGGCATGCCTTGCCCGATCCCGCCGCCCGGGGCGATCCTCCAGCCAATCAAACCGGAGGCAGCAGCGTTCTCCCAGACTAGCAGAAAGCCCCGCCATGGTAGCTAATCCAAACACCCCTCCAAACACCGAAGTACCCACGCATTCCAGGGTGCCGTAATGGTACGGACCCCAACCTGCACCCGAAATCCGCGGTTCCGTCCCCGGCTCGGGTGGCGCTGGCCATTCCCCGGTCGAGCGAGACTGGAGCCTTAGCCCGCCGTTAAGATATCCTCGCCTCGGTGGCTTTTCAATTGCGGCTTTACAGTCTGCTGAAAACTCACGATTCGTATCGGGATTCGTATCAGGGTACGCCTTCAGGCGTACCGCAAGCGCTGCATTTCAATCGCGCCTTGAAGGCGCTGCGCCGGCGTGTCCGGGTTCTTCAAGCTTAGCCGTTGGGAGACCAAAGCATGAAACTCATTCGATTTGGCGAAGCAGGCAAGGAAAAACCAGGAGTGCTCCTCAAAGATGGTTCGCGCATGGATGCTTCCGGCTTCGGCTCTGACTACGATGAAGCGTTCTTCGAGGGCGGCGGCTTGGAGCGGCTCCGCACCTGGCTTGAGGCGCACGCTGCATCCGCTCCCCGTATCGCGCCTACGGTCCGCTTGGGACCTCCCATTTGCCGGCCCAGCAAGATTGTCTGCATCGGCCTCAACTTTCGCGATCACGCCACCGAAAGTAAAATGGAGCTCCCCAAAGAACCCGTCATCTTCTTTAAGTCCACGAGCTCTCTCGTCGGCCCCAACGACCCGCTCGTGATTCCCAAGAACGCCAGGAAAGTCGATTGGGAAGTTGAACTTGCGCTCGTAATCGGAAAGCGAACTCTCTACGTCCCCCGTGAGCGAGCGCTCGACTGCGTTGCCGGCTACGCTCTGCACAACGACTATTCCGAACGCAGCTTTCAACTTGAGCGCGGAGGACAGTGGGTGAAAGGCAAGAGCGCCGATACCTTTGCTCCTCTCGGTCCCTTTCTTGCGACGCCGGATGAAATTCCTAATCCCAGCGCTCTGCCCATGTGGCTCAAAGTCAACGGTGAGACGCGGCAGAAAAGCACAACCGCCAACATGATCTTCGACGTCGCGGCGCTCGTTTCCTACGTCAGCGAGTTCATGACTCTTCTTCCCGGAGACGTCGTCAGCACCGGCACACCGGCCGGAGTTGCACTTGGGATGAATCCGCCTCAGTATCTTAAGCCCGGCGACGTCGTAGAACTCGGAGTCGAGGGCCTCGGCGAATCGCGCCAGGAAGTTGTCAGTTGGGAGTCGCACATGAACCATGCGCATTGACGCCCATCAACACTTCTGGATTTACAATCCGCGCGACTACGGCTGGATCGACGACTCCATGGCCGCGTTGCGCCGCGATTTTCTCCCCGCCGACTTGAAACCCGAACTCGAACGCACCGGTTTCGAGGGATCCATCGCCGTGCAAGCACGGCAGACTCTGGAAGAAACACGCTGGCTTCTGGAATTGGCGGCGAGCGAACCTTATATATGCGGGGTCGTGGGCTGGGTCGATCTGCAATTTCCGGAAGTTCGCTCGCAACTAGAGGCGTTCGCGCAAAATCAAAAACTCGTAGGCATCCGCCACATCGTCCAAAGTGAGCCGGACGACCGCTTCCTCTTACGCGCTGATTTTCTTCGCGGAATCTCGGCGCTGGCAGAGTTCGATCTCGCCTACGACATCCTCATTTATCCCAGGCATCTCTCGGTGGCAGCCGAGTTCGTGAGCCGCTTTCCCAGCCAGCGCTTCGTTCTGGATCACCTGGCCAAACCGGCAATCAAGAGCGGTGAAGTTGATTCCTGGGCTCGGGGCCTGCGAAATTTGGCCGCCTTTCCCAACGTCTTCTGCAAACTCTCCGGACTGGTAACCGAGGCCGACTGGCGCCACTGGAAGCCCGAGCATTTCACGCCGTATCTCGACTGTGCCTTTGAATCTTTCGGCCCCGAGCGTCTGATGATCGGCTCCGATTGGCCGGTCTGCGCCGTAGCCGCTTCCTATGCAAAGACGCTCGATATCGTGAGAAACTACCTGAGCCAGCATCCGCCCGAAGTCCGCGAAGCAGTCCTGGGCGGAAACGCGGCGCGGTTTTGGAGATTAGGCTGCTGAAGAAATCGATAATCGGTTTTGGGCGGCGTGCTGAATTTAGGATACTAGCCGGTTTTGGGTGGCGCAGCGCTTCAGCGCTGCGATAACTCGCTTGTTTTTTCAATTGCGGCCTTATAGATTGCTGAACAACTCGCGATTCGTACTGCTGAAGAACTCACGATTCGTATCAGGGTATGCCTTCAGGCATACCGCAAACGTTGCGTCTTTCAGTGGCGCCTTCAGGCGCTGTGCGGGCGCGTCTGAGTTTTTCGGTAACCTGTTTAGCCGCCGGGTCCTTCAACAGCTTGCTAGGCGCGTTTCCTGCAGCGGAACGCACTTCGCCGCACATGTGAGCGTTCGATGAAAAACAGAATCCAGCCCCGGAAGCGAGGCGTCTCTCTCTGAATCCATCAGCCACCAATCCAAGCACCTTCCGGCTCGACGGCCGAGTTGCCGTAGTCACCGGCGGAGGCAGCGGCATTGGTCGCGCGATCGCGCGCAAGTTCGCCGCCCACGGAGCCGCGCTCCGCATCCTCGATGTCAATCTCGACGACGCGGAAGCCGCCTGCCAACAGATCGCTTCCTCCGGCGGCAACGCCGCCGCTTACCTGTGTGACGTCACCGACCGGCAGCAAGTCCACGCGCTCTTCGAGCAACTTTACCAACGCGAGCGGATTTCTATTCTCGTCAACAACGCCGGCATCTCTCACATCGGCACGATCGAAAGCACCAGCGAAGAAGATCTCGACCGTATTCTTCGCGTGAACGTGAAAGGCTTCTATCACTGCATGCAGGCCTGCGTCGGGCACATGAAGGCCAAAGGCGGAGGCGTGATCCTGAACTTGGCTTCCATCGCCGCTTCCGCCGGGTTGGCCGATCGTTTTGCCTACTCCACCAGCAAAGGCGCGGTCGTCGCAATGACGTATTCGGTGGCGCGCGATTACCTGAGCGCGAACATCCGCTGCAACTGCATCTCGCCGGCTCGCGTGCATACTCCGTTCGTGGATAATTATCTGCGCAAGACTTATCCCGGCCGCGAGCAGGAAATGTTCGAGAAACTTTCGCAAGCGCAGCCGATCGGCAGGATGGCCGAGCCCGAAGAAGTTGCATCGCTCGCGTTATTCCTGTGTTCCGACGAAGCATCGTTTATTACCGGTGTCGATTATCCGCTCGATGGCGGCTTCTTCAATCTGCACGGCTGATCGAAGCCTGAATCATGGACCGAGGCTGAAGTCTGGGGGCCGAAGTCTGGGGGAGAAATATGGACTTGCAACTGCAAGGGAAGATCATCGTCGTAACCGGAGGCGCAAAAGGCATCGGCGCGGCCATCGTGCGCGCCTGCGCCGCCGAAGGCGCCGTGCCCGTCATCGTAGACTGCGACGCCCCGGCCGGAGAAGCACTGCACTCCGAGTTGCAAGCCGCCGGCGCTTCCTGCGGCCTGATCACAGTCGATCTCACAGCGCCCGAGAATTGTTCGCAAGCCGTCGATCAAACGCTCAAGACCTTCGGTCGCAATAAAAATAAAATCGATGCGCTGGTCAACAACGCCGGCCGCAACGACAAAGTCGGCCTCGAGCGCGGAAGCCCCGCCGAATACGTCGCCTCGCTCAACCGCAATCTCGTGCACTACTACAGCATGGCTCACTATGCGCTGCCGCACCTGAAGAAATCGCGAGGCGCAATCGTTAACATCGGGTCGAAAACCGCCGTCACCGGCCAGGGAGACACATCCGGCTACGCCTCTGCAAAGGGCGCCATCATGGCCCTCACCCGCGAGTGGGCCGCGGAGCTGTTACCCTACGGCGTGCGCGTGAATACCGTCATCCCCGCCGAGGTCATGACCCCACTCTATCGCCAGTGGCTCGCAACATTTCCCAATCCCGAAGAGAAGCTCGAGACCATCCTGTCGAAAATTCCTTTGGAGAAGCGAATGACCACGGCCGAGGAAATCGCCGCCACGGTCGTCTTTCTGATTTCCGGCAAATCCAGTCACACCACGGGCCAGCACATTTTCGTAGACGGAGGATACGTTCACCTCGACCGCGCCCTCACTTAGCTCTCACACCGCCTGACCGCGCAGATTAGCTCCATGTCAAAATCGGCTCCCATCACCGAGCGCCAATATGTAATGCCTTTGACGTTGGTGACCAGCCTCTTTTTCCTCTGGGCGCTCGGCGTCAACCTCAACGACATTCTCATCCCTCACCTTAAGAAGGTTTTCGACCTCACCGACTTTCGCTCTTCCCTCATCCAAAGCGCATTCTTCGGCGGATATTTTCTTGCCGCTCTTCCCGCCGGAAGGCTCATGGAAAAGATCGGCTACAGAAAAGGCATCGTCTTCGGCCTGCTCACCTGCGCCACCGGAGCGTTGCTCTTCATCCCCGCCGCTTCCATCCAGCTCTACGGCTTCTTCCTGTTCGCCTTGTTTGTGATGGCCTGCGGCCAGGCTGTGCTCGAAGTCGCTGCAAACCCCTATGTGACTCTTCTCGGCGCGCCAGAGAGTTCCGAGCGCCGCCTGAACCTGGCGCAATCCTTTAATTCTGTGGGCGCAGTCGTCACGCCTTTCATCGGAGCTGCCTTCATTCTCTCGGCCGCGGAGTACTCCCGCGAACAGTTGGCGGCAATGTCGCCCGCGCAAATCGCAGCCTATCGCTCTTCCGTGGTCAGCACCGTGAGGGTTCCATACCTCGTAATCGCCGGAATTTTCCTCGCCGTCGCCGCCATGATTTACTTCGCCCATCTTCCCGAAATCGGCGACCAGAAAGCCGTTCGCACCAAGTCCACCGGCAGGGAACTGAGAGAAATCCTGCGTTACAGCCATCTCGTAAAAGGTGTCATCGCCCAGTTCTTTTATGTAGGCGCACAGGTTGGAGTTGCAAGCTTCGTGATTCGCTTTGCGCAGCACAGCATGCCCGGCACGCCACAAAAAGCCGCCGCGTTCTACTTGAAACTGCACCTGATCGGCTTCATGGTCGGCCGCTTCAGCGGAGCCTATTTCATGAAGCGCATCGCCGCACCCAAAATGCTTTCGCTCTACGCTTTCTGCGCCGTGCTGTGCCTCGTGATCGTGTTATACATTTCCGGCGCCGCGCCGCTGTGGGCAATCGTCCTACTCGGATTTTTCCATTCCATCATGTTCCCGACCATCTTCGCCCTCAGCATCAAGGAACTCGGCCCTTACACCAAGCTCGGGTCGTCGTTGCTGGTGGCTTCGATCATCGGCGGAGCGCTCTGTCCCGCCGCCATGGGATTTATTTCCGATCACAGCAGCATCCGCGAAGCTTTCGTGGTCCCTCTGATCTGTCACGCCTACGTGCTTTATTTCGCCCTGCGCGGTTACAAACCCGCGCTCGCAGCTGCGCCGTTGCCTAATGTTCCAAAGCTCGGGTAGTCGTGCAGTTTAACTATTAGAGACTGTCATCCTGAGCGGAGCCGTTTTTCAGGCGTAGCGAAGAGCCTGCCCTGAGCGAAGCCGAAGGGATCTCCCACTTAAGCGGCCTAACGCGTAAGCCGAACTGCACCATACAAAAGCTCGAACCGCAGTAGAATGTGATGCAAAATGCACCGGCCAACCAGGCGATATTCAAGGAGCAACCGCCCCGCATGACCCGCCGATTCTGTCTCACCCTCGATCTCAAGAACGACCCAGCTCTGATCGCCGAGTACAAACGCCGTCACGAAAAAGTCTGGCCGGAAATAATTCAAAGCATCCGTGATTCCGGCATCCTCGATATGGAAATCTATCTTCTCGGCACGCGAATGTTCATGATCATCGAGGTCGACGAGAGCTTCTCCTTCGAAGCCAACTCCGCCGCCGACCGCCTGAACCCCAAAGTCCAGCAGTGGGAGAATCTCATGTGGAAATTTCAGCAGCCCCTGCCGCAAGCCGCCCCCGGCGAAAAATGGATGTTGATGGAAAAGATCTTCAAGCTGCCAAGTTAGCCAGGCCGTGGGTTCTGAATGGAGTTTCTGAAGGGGGCGCCCCACTTCTCGCCGCATTTGCGAGAAGTGGGGGTTCCCGCTCCCAACGCAAGAGAGAACAATTCAAAAGAAAAGAGCTCTGATAGAAAACGAGATAGGCAAGAAATGGTGCGCCCTGAGAGATTCGAACTCCCGACCTTCTGGTTCGTAGTGGCAGGGGTGGGAAATCTAAGTGCCTTATCGTCCGTTGCTTAGGGGCGTGCGCATCCTGAAATCTACCCTTAAATGGGCTACGTGGGCTACCGGCCTACCTGTCGCTCGACCTTTAATCCCTACGTGCCCGGCTATCAACTGTGTCCAAAGCATCTGCAACCTCTTTGAGCGCGTCTACAATTGCGTTTATGGCGTTTGCAGTACCGGCATTTTTCAAAGCCAGCTCAATATGGGAGATCTTTCTGCGTACATCGTCGCCAACTGACATTTTGGTTTTTCTCCGTAAGCGGTAGATTTAGCCCCCAACCTCGCTTGACAGCCATATTCTAATTGTAGATGGGGGATGCCTTCATGCGAGGATCATCTAGGGGATCAGGTAGAGGACGCGCCATAAAGCCCAAGCGCAAAGTGCGGCGAAAGTTCCCGCCAGTAGTGTGCCCGGACAAGTGTTCATGGGGTATCGCTTCCAAACAGGATTCTGTATTACCCAAAGACCTTGGGATGAGCGAAGGGGATATTGCGGCTGCACGCCTGCGCGGCAATGGGCTCCTATTCAACTGTCGGCATTGTGGGTGTGTTTGGGAAAGATATCGTGATCCCGATTATGACGATTGGGTTGTTAGAAGAATCGGAAAGTACGATGGGCCGGGGCCGGAACTCGGTTTCGTCCTCAGCCCACGCCTGAAGCGGCCACGTTAGTTAGCCCCGGCGCGCGATGCCCTGATTCTGTCACCGCGTGCCCTGACTGGCGTTGTATCATGCCTGTCAAGATGAACCCCGCGCGGCGATTCACCATAGTAGAGGGTGTTGTCGCAATGTTTGTGTACATCGCGGATAAGGTGAAAACTCTGTTCATAATCGGGCTGGTAATCGTGGGGCTGGCTTTTGCTGTGTGGTGGGTGCTTCCCGATGATTCGAGAGTGAAATACGCCGCTGAGACGAGATAGGCAAGCAAGAATGGTGCGCCCTGAGAGATTCGAACTCCCGACCTTCTGGTTCGTAGCCAGATTCCGAATACTACTCCATAAGAAGCAAGCCAGCTAAGTACAACGAAAACCAGCAGCCACTCGCGGTACTTTCGTCTCGTCTTGCATCGGTTTGGCCCACCTTCACGGACAAATGACGGACAGTGCTACTGCGGCGTATAGCGTCCAACTATGCCAGCATCGTTGTCTGCTGTCCTAGTCCGGAATTAGGAACTCTTGATCGGCCCAGCCCATGTAGTTAGCTCCGCCCACATCGCCAGATAATTCCCACCATGTATACCCATCTGCGACTGTAGGGCCACCGACCACCTGCATCACCGTTCCGTCTGGCATCGCGATGATCACCGGGCATGTCGGCGTGATGTCGGCGCAGCTGTGAAGATTCAATCCTTGTGGGTCAGATACGATCACGAATTCGCCAGTATAAAACTCATTCGCGTTCGTGGTGAAGCTGAAGATGCTGGACCACGTGCCATAGCCGGGGTTGGAAGAAGGCGTCAGCGCGTGCACCTCCCAGTAGTAGACCGTGCCTACGTTGAGCGCCGAAGTCGCCGTGTAGCTCGTCCCCGACGTGGTCTGATCGATGACGCAGGTGGGGCAGGAGTCCGAACTTGGGTCAGTCGGCAACCCACTCGCACTCGGCGCCGCCAGGATGCGGTATCCGTCGTTGCCCGTCACCGCGCTCCAACTGAAGGCTGGCAGCGTCGAGACTCCCGTCGCTCCATTCGTCGGCGCGAGCAGTGTCGGCGCTGGCAGGCCGGAACTGCCGCTGCTCGTGGTGAAGCTGAAGATGCTGGACCACGTGCCATAGCCGGGGTTGGAAGAAGGCGTCAGCGCGTGCACTTCCCAGTAGTAGACCGTGCCTACGTTGAGCGCCGAAGTCGCCGTGTAGCTCGTCACATGTTGTCGACCGCCCTCTGCTGAAAGTTAAGCTCCAGGCCCAAGGCCAAGCGAATGCGGATAAAATCATTCCACCCGCTCCGGCTTTGATGGTGCGTGAGTATGAACTGCAGGGATTCGTCCTCACTGAGAACTAACCTGTGCGGTCACAGCCAATATGCGATAATTCGCCTTCCCCGTTTGTACGGTCGATATAATTTGCCCTTCGTATGCCTATCACCCCCGAGGATCGGGCGCGGGAGAACATCGACAAGCTGCTGACCGATGCTGGATGGATCGTTCAGGACAAGCGATCAGGAAACTTGTCGGCGGGGCGTGGCGTCGCTGTGCGAGAATTTCCCTTGAAGTCTGGTTACGGTGAGGCTGACTACCTTCTTTTCGTTGACGCCGCGCCAATCGGAGTTGTTGAGGCCAAGAAGGAGGGCGACACGCTTACGGGCGTCGAGTTGCAGACCATCAAGTACAGCGAAGGCGTCCCTGGTAATCTTCCCACACCGCGTCGGCCCCTGCCTTTCCAGTACCAGAGCACAGGTGTAGAGACTCGCTTCACAAATCTCCTGGAGCCTAATGCCCGGAGCCGCCGCGTTTTCAGTTTTCACCGACCGGATACTCTCGATCAATGGCTCACCCAGGAGCTGCAGCATCCTGGCTCGACACTTCGGGCCAAACTACGCAGCTTGCCGGAGCTCATGACCGAGGGGCTACGGCCAGCGCAGATTACGGCTATTCGCAACCTTGAGAAATCGCTTGCCGCGGACCGGCCCCGTGCTCTCATCCAGATGGCCAGTGGTGGCGGTAAGACATTCACTGCCTGCAACTTCATCTATCGGTTAATCAAGCATGCCGGGGCAAAGCGAATCCTGTTCCTGGTTGATCGCAGCAACCTCGGACGCCAAGCCCTGGCCGAATTCCAGAAGTTCCGTACACCGGAAGAAAATCGTCTGTTTACCGAGCTTTACAACGTTCAGCGCATGCAATCGAACAAGCTGGATGATGTCAGCAAGGTCTGCATCACCACTATCCAGCGTCTTTACGCCATGCTGCAAGGAAAAGAGATCGATCCGCAGCTGGAGGAACAGTCCGGCTTTGAAACCTCCCTGCTACAGAATGAGCCTATCCCTGTTAGCTACAACCCGTGCCTTCCGATCGAGACATTCGACTTCATCGTCACCGATGAATGCCACCGATCCATCTACAATCTGTGGCGGCAGGTGCTTGAATATTTCGATTCATTCATTATCGGCCTAACGGCCACGCCGTCAAAGCAAACGCTCGGGTTCTTCAATCAGAACCTGGTCATGGAGTACAGCCACGAGCAGGCCGTCGCTGACAGCGTGAACGTCGGTTTCGAGGTCTATCGCATCAGCACTCTGATCAGCCAGCGCGGATCACAAGTGGATGCGGGTTTTTACGTCGACAAACGCGACAAGCTCACGCGCAAGGTACGATGGCAGCAACTGGATGACGATTTCAAATACGGAGCGAATGAACTCGATCGCAGCGTGGTCGCGAAAGATCAGATCCGCACGATTATTCAGACCTTTCGCGATCGTCTGTTCACAGAAATCTTTCCCGGCCGTACCGAGGTGCCCAAAACTCTGATCTTCGCCAAGGACGACAGCCACGCCGACGACATCGTGCAGATCGTGCGCGAAGAGTTTGGCAAGGGGAACGACTTCGCTCAAAAGATTACGTATCGGACCGGCACGGCGCGTGTAGTCAACAAAACGAAGGCGGAAGATGGTAGCGAAGTAGAAGAGGTGACGTGGGTCAATACCGGCGCCAAACCGGAACACCTCCTTTCTTCGTTTCGCAACAGCTACAATCCGCGCATCGCTGTCACAGTTGACATGATCGCCACTGGGACCGACATCAAACCGCTAGAGATCGTCTTCTTCATGCGCTCTGTGCGCAGCAGGAATTTTTTCGAGCAGATGAAAGGCCGCGGTACGCGGGTGATTGAGTCCGACGAATTGCAGGCCGTCACGCCCGATGCCAGATTCAAGACCATCTTCATCATTGTCGACGCTGTCGGGCTGTGCGAGGGAGACATGTCGGACACACGCCCCCTGGAGCGGAAGCGAACCGTGTCGTTCGAGAAGCTGCTCGAAGCCGTCTCTTTCGGCAACCGGGAGCCGGACGTGCTCAGCTCTCTCGCCTCCCGTTTTGCCCGCCTTGACCGCGAACTGAGCGACGACGACCGCAAACAGATCACGGAAGCCGCCGGCCAGCCTTTGGCGCAGATCACCAGCCGCATCGTGGAGGCGCTCGATCCTGATGCCCAGCTTGAAGCGGCAAAGACGGCGACCGGCGCAGATGAGCCGTCTCCCGAGCAGGTCGAACATGCCGCCGCTAAGTTGATCCAGGAAGCGGCTCAGCCCATTGCAGCCAATCCCAACTTGCGCAACCAGCTCGTCGAAATCCGCCGTTCTTACGAGCAGACGATTGACACCGTGAGCAAGGATCAGCTTCTCTCCGCGGGGCACGATCCCGCAGCTAAACAGAAGGCCCAGAGCATCGTGCAGTCGTTTGAGAAATTCATCCGGGAAAACAAGAACGAGATCACCGCGCTGCAAATTCTCTACAGCCGCCCGTACCGGCAGCGGCTCACGCTCAAGCAGATTGACGAACTGGCCAAGGCCATCGAGCGACCGCCGCGCGCCTGGACCGCCGACCGCCTCTGGCAGGCTTACCAGGCGCTCGATCGCTCCAAGGTACGCGGGTCTGGGCGGCGCGTGCTTGCCGACCTGGTTTCGCTGGTGCGCTTCGCCATGCACGAGCAGAGCGACCTGCATCCCTTCCGCGACGATGTCCACAAGAATTTCGCCCGGTGGATGGTCCAGCAGGAGTCGAATGGCCGCAAGTTCACCGCTGAGCAGCGCCAGTGGCTGGAAGCCATCCGCGACCACGTCGCCGCCAGCCTGACGATTGAATCCGACGACTTCGAGTACGAGCCATTCGTTCAGCGCGGCGGCCTGGGCAAGGCTTATCAGGTTTTCGGGAAGGATCTGGAGCCGATCTTGAAAGAGTTGAATGAGGTGCTGGTGCAGTGAGTAGCAACAATGGCGAACCCGGGAATCCGTGGGATATTCCGCCTTCTTGGGTTTGGACAAGCACTGGCGACGTAGCAGATGTAGTGGGGGGTGGCACTCCTCGAACTGGCGAACCCGAAAACTTCGACAACGGAGAAGTGCCCTGGGTTACGCCCGCCGATCTTTCTGGCTACACAAGAAAATTGATCGAACGCGGTGCGAGGAACATAACGCAACGTGGATTGGCTACTTCCGGGGCGCGGTTGATGCCGAAAGGGACAGTCCTTTTCAGTTCAAGGGCCCCGATTGGGTATGTTGCTATCGCAGCAAATCCGACTTCGACAAATCAGGGATTCAAGAATTTTGTACTTTCTGGCGGTATTTTGCCTGACTACGTCTACTACTACCTGAAAGCCGCGAAGGAACTCGCGGTAGCTTTGGCGAGCGGTACGACATTCCTCGAAATCTCAGGCGCGAAGGCGAAGCAGATACCGTTCCCACTTGCGCCATCGGGCGAACAATCGCGCATCGTCGCCGAAATCGAGAAGCAGTTGACGCGGCTGGATGCGGCGGTAGCGGCGCTCAAGCGGGTGCAAGCCAACCTGAAACGCTATCGGGCGGCGGTGCTGAAGGCCGCCTGCGAAGGACGCCTCGTCCCCACCGACGCCGAACTCGCCCGCAAGGAGGGCCGCAGCTACGAGACCGGCGAGCAACTCCTCGCCCGCATCCTTAAAGAGCGCCGTGCCAAGTGGGAAGCCGACCAGCTCGCCAAGATGCACGCCGCGGGCAAGCCGCCCAGAGATGATGACTGGAAGAAGAAGTATAGAGAGCCCAAACCGCCTGAACTAGCCGATCACCTCGCACTACCCGAGGGATGGGCATTTACGAATCTCGGCCAGTTGTCATGGTCGGTTAAGGACGGCCCGCATTACAGTCCCAAGTATTCCGATACAGGCGTACCGTTCATCACTGGCGGACAGGTGAGGCCCTCTGGTGTCGATTTCGCTGCAGCAAAGTACATTTCTCACGAGCTTCACTGCGAGTTGATACAGCGCTGCCGCCCCGAAAAATGGGATCTCCTCTACACGAAGGGTGGTACGACGGGAATAGCCCGCGTGAACACCTACGACATCGAATTCAGTGTTTGGGTCCACGTGTCTGTGTTGAAGTTGGTTAACAGCGTCGCTCCTTTCTATGTTCAACATGCACTGAACTCTCCGCCATGTTATTCGCAATCTCAGAAATTTACTCACGGCGTCGGAAATCAAGACCTGGGACTCACACGAATGGTTTGGATCCAATTTGGGTTGCCTCCTTTGTCTGAACAGCAACGAATTGTCGACGAGGTAGATCGGAGGCTGTCCGAAATCGACGACATTGAGAAATCGGTCGAGACTGAGATAGCTAGGGCCGACCGTCTGCGTCAATCCATCCTGAAGCGCGCTTTCGAAGGCAAGTTGGTGCCGCAAGATCCCAACGACGAGCCGGCATCGGTACTGCTGGAGCGCATCCGTGCCGAGAGGTTGGCAAATGACGACAATAAAAGCCTGGGCCGACGGCGAAGTCCACGGCAGAGTGCCTCCATCGTCGGGATCCAATGAAGTACATGCATGACTCCACTTAGAGCGTTGTGAGAAACCTGTGCCCATACGAATAAGAATCGACAAGTCCACCTTTGATCGATTGGTTCAGTACTGGACTTCGCTGCCGAGCACTTTCACTGTGCCGGTTGAAAAAGTCGGCAACTGCAGTGCGCTAGGGACCATCCCGCAGAACATCACATTTAATGGGCTAGATCTTCTCTTGGCGATTGGTCAGGCATGCAGTCGGCCTCAGCTTAATTTTGATCCTGCCCAGTTGTTTGCGCTCTTTAAGTACGCGGGGGCGATCGCACGGACCGCCGGCCAACTACGTCTTGACGACGGGCTCCAAAAAACCGACTCGCACAAACTGGCCGTGCTGTCTGACGAGTTCGGCTGCGGGATGAGCTTTCTGGTTGCTCGGCAATTGTTCGGAACCACGTACTTCCTGGATTTTGAAACGGCAGTTTCGAACAATTGGCTCCAGACGACAGCGAAGAAGCGTCAGCGCCCGGATTTTGTGGGACAGGCCGTCGGAAGTGGCTCCAACTTGGTTCTCCTGGAAGCCAAGGCAGCCAGAGTTCTCACGTTTATTGCAAGAACACACAGATCGCAAAAGGGTGTCAGCAGGTTAAAAATGTGAAGTTGGTTAGCACGGCATTTTCCATCGGCAAGAGGCGGTAGTTGGTCTCGCCCTGAACTATGAAAATGAATCCGCCGGTTCACGAGTGTATATCGGCGATCCCGTGAGCAGTGGCGAGAAAGACTATACATTGGTAAATGAGGATGAGATGAGGATCTCTGATTCGCACTACCTGCGATTAGCAGTGCTTGCCGGAGACTGGGAGCTGGCCGGCGCGTTGTCGGCTGAACCCGAGGTCGTCAGGAAGACGGTCCGAGAACCAGAACACCAGCCGGAGCCCGGTCGGGCAGACTTGGATCGAATTGAACGCGACGGACGCGCCTTTGTTGGAACCTCTGTCGTATATATGAATCAAGGTTCGCGTCTTGAATTGTTCGTCGGCTTAGACGAACAAGTTAGGCGTCGTGTCTTGGATGGCGCTCCAATGACGCACGACGCCCAGACACGTCTTTTGAGTCGTCTGGTGAAAGGGAGGGCGGGGAACGTTGCAAGTGCCGCTGCGGGGGCGGAAGATGGTTCTATCTTGGATTTCAGGATCTCAATTCAAACGTAACGCCTTAGTCGGTTGGCTGAAGTCACAGGAGTAGCAGCGAAGAATGACTTCTAACGGCATCGTCCAAAAACTCTGGAACTACTGCAACGTCCTGCGCGACGACGGGCTCTCGTATGGAGACTACGTCGAGCAGCTCACGTTCCTGCTCTTCCTCAAGATGGCCGATGAGCAGACGCGGCCGCCGTTCAACAAGCCCTCGACCATCCCCAAGGGCTACGACTGGCCCAGCCTGCTGGATGTGGAAGGGGATGCACTCGAAATCCACTACCGGCACATCCTGGAGACGCTGGCCAAAGAGCGCGGCATGCTGGGCGTGATCTTCCGCAAGGCGCAGAACAAGATTCAGGACCCGGCCAAGCTGCGCCGCCTGATTGCCGACCTGATTGATAAAGAACAGTGGACCTCGCTCGATGCCGACGTGAAAGGAGACGCCTACGAGGGCCTGCTGGAGAAAAACGCTGCCGATGTGAAGGGCGGCGCGGGACAGTACTTCACGCCCCGTCCGCTGATCCAGGCAATAGTTGACGTGATGCGGCCGGCGCCAGGGCAGACCATCCACGACCCAGCTTGCGGTACCGGCGGATTCTTGCTGATCGCGCACGACTACGTTAGCCAGCACAACGAACTCGACCGTGACCAGAAGAAGCACCTCAAGCTAAAGGCACTCTCGGGCAACGAACTGGTCGACAGCGTGGCCCGCCTATGCGTGATGAACCTCTACCTGCACGGTGTCGGCGGTAACGACTGCCCGATTGATGGCGGCGTGGACAGCCTGGCAGAGAAGCCTTCGCTCGCCTACGAGATGGTGCTGACCAATCCGCCGTTTGGGAAGAAGTCGAGCATTACAGTGATCAACGAAGAAGGAGACGAGAGCAAAGAAGCTCTAACCTACGTCCGTGATGATTTCTGGGCGACCACCAGCAACAAGCAGCTCAACTTTCTACAGCACGTGAAGTCGTGCCTGAAGATTCATGGGCGAGCGGCAATCGTGGTGCCCGACAACGTGCTGTTTGAGGGCGGTGCCGGGGAAACAATTCGGCGGGTGCTATTGAAGCAGGCCGACGTTCATACGCTGTTGCGACTGCCGACGGGCATTTTCTACGCTCAGGGCGTGAAGGCGAACGTTCTATTCTTCGACCGGAAGCCGGCCAGCGCGACTCCGTGGACGAAAACGCTATGGATTTATGACTTCCGAACGAATGAGCACTTTACGCTGAAAACAAATCCGCTGAAGCGCGGGGATCTGGATGACTTCGTTTCCTGCTACAACGCCGAGAATCGTCACGAACGGAAAGAGACTGAGCGGTTCAAGTCCTTCGAATACGAAGATTTGCTCAAGCGCGACAAGGTCAGCCTGGACATTTTCTGGCTGAAAGACGAGAGTCTGGAGGATTCCGCCAATCTGCCCGATCCCGATGTGATTGCCGCGGAGATAGCGGAGGATCTGCAGGCAGCGTTGGATCAGTTTGTTCTTATTGCGGGCGATCTGAAAAAGTAACCAGGCGTCAATTTGAGTTCAACGACAGGGTCCACCATTTGGTCAGAGGAAAGCCGGGATCGAGTCTCTATCTTGTAGTATGGGAAACTCGCGGATACCACGTGGCCGCAATTTGGACATTCTCCTGCTCTAATCGGTCAAATTAAGCATTCGACACCTTCAATTTTCAATCAGCCAGCGGTTTTGTGAACCGCCGTACACTACAAGTCATTGACTAGTAAAGCCTGAAAAGTGATGGAGCACAAATGGACAAGAGTTTCAGGCTTGAACGGACCTTTTTGAAAGGCCCGTTGATAAAGGACCTTTAGAAGCTTGCTCAAGCGTCGAGCCGAAATGGCATCATTGTTTCTACAGAAGTCCCAATCTGATGCCATTCCGTAACCGATTTTCCCATATTTGCCGACTCTCCCCCTTCGGAATAAGCCGCTCACACGAAAGGCGCTGTTCCTGATTCAGTCCTTGTCTGCGAGCCTTGGCTAGCGGAGTCTTGAGGGCATGCCACTTTCACTAGCCGACGCCGTGCGTCTTGGAAGTCTGTTGATGCCGAATCCATCTGCAGGCAGCACGCTGACCTGCGCCGTAGGCATGGCGCTGCTTGCGCATGGCCTCGAACCGCAGGACGGTTACGATTACGAGCGGTTGATGGCGATTTATCCCTGGCTGCGCCAGAAGAACCGCTACCGCTGTCCGGATTGCCGGATAAGGTTGCAGTACACGGGAATTCTGGCGCACCCTTTCGACCGCCACGTAATCACTGGGAAGATGAGCTTTGACCGTTTTTGCGACTGGCTAGCCCAGAGCGAGGCAGATGCCGCCCATTTCTTGTTTAAATGGAATGCCGGCCTTATTGGCGGATCCCTCACTGGCCCAAGCCATTTCCATTCGCCCGATGTTAGCATACTAAGAATGGACCGAGCAGAACTTGCCGAAGGTCGACTACAGCCATGGCCGAAATCGCATCTTGCAGCACGTCAGGCGAAAGATTCTAATCAGGACACCACCTCTTTTACCGAGGCACTAATCCGCACGAATGCCCTTGGCAAACTCCCCGTGCACCTGCTCGACAGCAGCCTTCAAGGTACCACGCCGTCAGACTCGCGCACGTGATTTTTGTTGGCGCTCTTCCGGAAGGGAACGAGTCGTGCCAGCAGCCGCACAATCGATCCCGTGTTGCCTCCCCAATCCGGTTTCCACCAGGGGCGTCAAGTGCAGAAGCTAAACGAGTTCACGCATCCCAGAAACTTCGTTTATGAGGTGTTACTAACTTGCGAAAGGAGGAACAGGCCGTGCCGATAACCTCAACGAGAGATCGATACAGCCGTGAAAAATTATTTCCTTCTCATTAATGTTTGCGAGGGCTCCGCATTCAGCACGCAAGATCTTATCCCTCGTCCCTACGCTTTCACCGCTCTGGCGAAGGATTCAAAACCCGAGGATGGCGCCGTTACTCCTCCTATTTTGCCCTTCACCTGCCGGCTGTGATCGTAATGCCACTCGGAGTGGGCAGAGCTGCCGGAGCCATGTACTGTTCCCCAACAATAGTTCCGAAACTACTATTGCCTCCACTGACGCCATTTACCGACAGGTTACGCTCGGATTGAACGCACCGCTCCCCGTGACTCGCAGTAAGCAGGTGGCTCGCCCCGCTCAGGACCGGAGCGGAATTGGAAGTTACGGTTACGGAGTTGATTTCGGGAGGCGGCGGAGGTGGTTGAGAGCTGGAACTGCCACTGCCTCCGCAGCCCGCCAGGGCAAGGAAACAAGCAACCACGGGAAGATATGAAATATTCAGGAACCGGTTGAAAATGTTAACTC
Organism: Candidatus Sulfotelmatobacter sp.; assembly: GCA_050012155.1. Lineage (GTDB taxonomy): Bacteria > Acidobacteriota > Terriglobia > Terriglobales > Acidobacteriaceae > Sulfotelmatobacter. Next base: position 122,474 of record JBEKHS010000012.1, read on the forward strand.
TCATGAGTCGGAGCCAAAACCGGAAAGCTGCCGAGCGGCGTCGAACCACGATCGCAAAAGACGCGAGGATGGAGCAGCCTTTTCGGTGCGGAAGCGCGAATTTATTCTCCGGCCGAGACGCGGGCGTAAGCTCACTCGCGGATGGCGGTCTGGATGAAACGTTCCGCCTCGCCATTGGTGCGGGGAGTGTAGATGCAAGTGCGAATGTGGCGAAGGACAAGTCGCGGCAGGCCTGAGCGAACAAGAGGGAACAGAAGCAGGGGCCATTGTCGGTCGTGACGCGGCGAACGCGGATGCTGAACTGAGCGAAGTAGGCGATGGCCCGGCGCAGGAAGGCGTTGGAGGAAGTAGCTTTTGAGTCGGGAAGCATGGCGGTGAAGGCTATGCGGGAGTGGTCGTCGATGGCAACATACAGGAATTCCCAACCGACGCCCAAAGTTATTGTGAGGAGAAGCTCTTGCGTTACGAGGCCCTGGTTGGTGCTGGCGAAGTTGATAGGGGGGCGGCGGACGGTCAATGTTGTTGCTAGAAGAAAGCGCCCCAGAACTCGATTCGAGTCGTGGGACGCTCGCTTTGATCAGCCCTCCCCCCAGGTGCTGCTCAAGAAACAGACTAGACGAGTCAAGCGGAAAAGTGAACGGCTTTGGGCGCACTGAGGGACGTGCAGGTTACATATCGGTTTACAGTTCATTCCAGGGTGAATCGTGTCGTCAGCCGTTGCGATCCGCGCTCGCCGACGTAGACACATTCTCCGCTAGGAGAATAATTTTCACAGACTTCTGGGTGGTGGCTAGTTTCGTTTTCGAGACTCTGGCAAACATGGCCGCGCGAGGAAGCTTGACATTTCCACAGCCCACAGAGGTTCATTCGGCACAGATACAACCACACAGGGAATGAGATAAGAAACGGTGACGAGCAGTTTTGCGAAAAGCCGAACCATATTGGCGGCGTACGACGCTTGTTTAAGTCCTAGCAGAGCGCAGGGAACTGGGTTCCCCTCTGTTCCCTGCTTTTTTGTTTAGTTCTGCTTCGACCTATGAAGGATCACGCTCGCCCGCTACGCCGCCGTACCCTCAAAGCAGAGTTGCAGCACGCATGGCAACTCTGCGCCGAACTTCGCGGCCTGACTGAACAGATGCGACGACATGCGATGGAATTGTCAGAAATCACCCGCGACCGTGCCAGGGACAGCGGAAATGTCCCCGTCTCATCTCGACCGATTCCGTGATATACGTTGGCCTTCTCCCGGGGAACGAGGAATACGGCGGAACCCAAAGTAGCCACTACCACAAAATAGCAATACTTTGCGAAAACCGGCAGAAGGCACGAACCCTGAGAGCCACACCAATCTCGGTGTGGTCCTAACTGGACACTTCCGATGGCACAAGCGGTTTCGCGTCCCGGCCTGCAATTTGTTCATTCAAACCCTCCCGAAGTTCATCCGTCACAGACTCCATTTCAAAACTGGCGTACACTCCGGTTGCTTCACTGATCCTTAGCTTGCTCATGTACCGCAGGGAATGAGGGCAGGCGGCTAAACCATCCTTCACCCCCTGCACCCTTTTTCGGAGAGAAGACGATGAACCCTTTGTTCGTTTTGGGCGTTTTTACCCTCGGGGCATGCGCTGGCGGGCTCTGTGTCTTGCTACAATAACTGATTGGATAAGAGCGAAGGCTCGATTGACCCGGTAGTCTTGATTTGAGGACCAAAGACGCTGGGGAGAAAGGAGCCTTCGATGATGATTATAGGGTGTGATTTCCATCCCAGCTGGCAG
>JBEKHS010000013.1:0-139609 GCA_050012155.1 Candidatus Sulfotelmatobacter sp.
CGCGCCAAGCCAACGGTGAAGCTATCGATCGCGCCTTTCGATGCGGCGTAATGCACCCACTCTCCGGCCGAGCCAGTTCGCGCCGCGCGCGATGAAATATTCACGATCGCTCCGCCAGTTCCACCGTGTAGCGTTGACATGCGGCGCACAGCTTCGCGTGCGCACAAGATCGTCCCCGTGACGTTTACCGCCATGACCTGCGCGAGGGTCTTAGCGCTCACCGAGTCGACTCGGGAAAATCCGCCGGTGATGGCGGCGTTATTGACCAAAGCCTTGATCGGTCCCAGTTCGCGCTCGGCGGTCTCAAAGAGCCGGATGATATCTTCTTCGCGAGCAACATCGGCTTGAATTGCGCAGGCACGCCGGCCTGCGGAAACAATCTGTTGAACGATAGTGCGCGCTTGGACCTCGCCAGTCGCAAAATTAATCGCCACAGAAAATCCTCGTTCACTCGCGAGTCGGGCGATCGCTGCGCCGATTCCGCGACTGGCGCCGGTCACGATCAGCGTGCCGTAGTCGGGTTGGTTTGACATAGATGTAGAATATCGCTGCCCTCTCGGAGGTTACATGAAATCGTTTCCGGTCGTTTTTGTCGTCGCGGTGTTGATTGGAATTATGGTACCGCCTAACACGCGTCCACTGGCTTTGGCATCTGCGAAGTCCACTCCCGACATGCTGCGCCAACTCGAAGCGGAGTTCATGAAAGCCGCGGCTGAGCGCGGCTCGCAGGGATACCTCTCCTACTACGCCGACGATTCGGTCGAGTTGCCGAACGGCGGGCCAATCATTCAGGGAAAAATAAACATCGCGAAGGGCATGGGGTTTCTGGATCAGAAAGACAATCATCTGACATGGGCCCCCGTGGGCGCCGATATTTCCGCCTCCGGAGACTTGGGTTACACCTACGGCACTTTCGAGTTCCGCTCGAAAGACAAAGAAGGCAAGCCTTCCGTCGAACACGGCAAGTACACTAGCATCTGGAAAAAGCAGAAGGATGGAAGCTGGAAGGTTGTGCTCGATATGGGGAACGCGAGCCCGGCACCGTAGCGGGTTAGCCTCTCGTTCTATGCTTGCATTCAGTGCCTGCTATGCCTACAATCAATGCATGCAATACACCATCCGCAAAGTGCCCGAAACTTTGGACGAAGCCCTTCGCAGGGCCGCCCGTGAGCGGGGCAAGAGCCTGAATGAGGTAGCGATTGAAGCCCTCGCCCGGGGCGCTGGCGTCGCGGGTGATCGAGGACGGCAACGCGATCTCAGCGACATCGCAGGGACCTGGCGCAAAGATCCCGCTTTCGATCGCGCTTTGGCCGCGCAGGACACCATTGATGAAGAGATGTGGCGGTGAGGCTGGCGCTCGACACGAACCGCTATACCGACCTTTGCCGGGGCAATGCGTCCGCTGTCGAAACGGTCGAACTTGCCGATGAAGTCTGGCTGCCCTTCATCGTGCTGGGAGAATTGCGCGCCGGTTTTGCTGTTGGTAGTCAAGGGCCGCGCAACGAGGCTGTCCTGCGCCGTTTTCTGCTGAAGTCCGGCGTCGGTGTGCTTTATGCCGATGAACAGACCACGCACCATTACGGCAATGTTTACCGGCAACTGCGGAAGCAAGGTACTCCCATCCCGACCAACGATATGTGGATCGCGGCCCTCGTCCTGGAACATTCGCTTGTTCTCTGTGCCCGCGATGTACATTTCGACGCGCTGCCGCAGCTGCCGCGGGCGTAGGGCGACGTCAAGCGGAGGGAAGCTAGCGTCTCGCCGCCTTGACAAACGAACGACGAACGGTTATACGTATGAGTGTTGGAATAGACAGAGAACTAAGCTGATCTAAGGACCACGAAATGCAATACATACGACCCGAGAACGTTATATCGCCGAAGACCAACTGGCGACTGATAGACGTAATTCTGGACAGGGGCACAGGGAAGTGCGCCTACGCGATCGGAATGTGGGACAGCGAACGCTGCATAGGTTTTCGGTGGAACGGCACATCCGAGCGCCCGCTGGGGAATCCGCAGAGCCGAGGACTGCCGACCTGGACGATCTTGGACCGCAGGCTCCACAAGGCAGTCACTGAGTTAGTGAAGAAGGAAAATCCGGCGAAAGCCCAAATTGTTCAGGCGTTTTTCGGAAAGCCCGTCGATAACAAGCAGGAAAATTGAGCGACAAAACAGATTTGCTGGGTGCTTATCCTTGCTGCGTACCGAAGCGCAAGGCGGCGGGCCTAGCTTGTGCGGCCGGAGCTTGAAAAATGTCCGATCTAACCTTTATGGAGAAGAGCAAGTTCGAGAAGTTGCTCGGCATGGAAACCGGCTACGTGCTGAATTTCTCCAATCGCAGTTTTGCGGAGTTCGTTCGCGACGCTACCGGCCACAACATCTACGACGAACGCTATAACTATGCAAGCGGATCAAAGGCAAACCGTCTGCGCGCCTTTTGGCAGAAAGAAGACAATTCCGTCGTCGGCAAGCTCATGGGCGACATGCTCGATTACCACGGCGCTACAGGACCCCAGCAGGAAATGTGCCGTCTAATTGTCGCTCGGTTGCTCGGCCGTCCGACAACGGCGAGCGCTCCCGACCGCGCCACGCAGGACGAGGAGTCGCGTAAGCGGCGGCATCGATCCCAACAGCTTGCGCGGCTAAAGGACAACTTCCTCGCTCTGGCTCTCGAATCCGACAGAAACGCGGCGGGACTGGCGCTTGAAAAGCTACTGAACGAACTGTTTGAAATTTTCGACCTCAGACCTCGGCAGCCATTCCGGGTCATGGGAGAGCAGATTGACGGGTCGTTCGAGCTACAAGGGCAGGTCTATCTTCTCGAATCCAAATGGGAGAAGTACCCGCTCCCGGAGTCCGACTTGCTCATCTTTCGCGGCAAGATAGAAGGCAAATCCACTTTTACCCGTGGCGTTTTCATTGCTCTGAATGATATCAGCGGACCGGCGCGAGACGCGATAACGCGAGGAAAGGCTCCATCGTTCTTCGTGATGAACGGCCACGATCTGATGATGGTGCTCGGTGAAACAATCGAACTGACGGATTTCCTTTGCAAGCGTGTTCGTCTGCTCGCGGAAGAAGGATGCGTATGCGTCCCTTTTTCAGACCTCCTATAGCTCGCGTGCCGGCGGCCCATCTTGTCGCGCTTTTTGCGGCAAGGGAGGGATTCCACGAATCTTCGCTCTTTGCCTCCGTGTTGAGCCGATTTGGGAGCACTTTACTTCCGAAAGTGATTGCTGATCGCTTCCGCCTGCACCCGAGTAACAACTGCCGAGAGGGCTGCCGGGTCCGCTTGTTTAACCGCTTGTAAGCTGCCGAAGTGTTCCAGAAGGCGCCGAGTCGTGTTCTCGCCGACGCCCGGAATCTCTAACAATTCCGTGGAGCGGTCACGCATCTGGCGGCGTTTGCGATGGAAGGTTACGGCGAAGCGGTGGGCTTCGTCGCGAATAAGTTGAATCAGGTGCAGCACCGGCGAGTGATGATCGAGCGCGATTGGGTCTTTCTCCTGCCCGTAGACGTAGAGAATTTCCTCGCGCTTGGCAATCGCAGCGAGCGGTTGGTTGATGATTTCAAGCGATTCCAGCGCTGCTGCTGCGGCGTGCAGCTGGCCAAGTCCGCCATCGATCAGCACGAGGCTGGGCATGGGCTTCTTCTCTTTCTCTTGTTCTTGCAGCAGTCGCTTGTAACGGCGCGTGACTACCTCGCGCATGGACGCGAAATCGTCAACGCCCTCGACCGTACGAATGATGAACTTGCGATAATCGGATTTCTTCATCTTGCCGTCTTCCCAGACCACCATGGAGGCCACGGTCTCCGCGCCTTGAATGTGTGAAATATCGAAGCACTCGATACGTTTGGGTAAGTCGGGCAAGCCCATTGCCTCCTGCAACTCTTCCTGAATCGCTTTAGCGTTCGGCTTGAGCACGCGAAAACGCTGATCGTAGGACTGCTTGGCATTTGTTCCGGCGAGATCGAGAAGGGAACGCTTGTCGCCGCGCAGCGGAACCAGGATGTATACGCGCGCGGCGCGGGCACGCTGACTCGCGAGTTGGTCGGAGAGCAAGTCCTCGAGAGTTTCTCGGTCTTCAAAATCTACGGGCACGTAGAGATTGCGCGGCACATAGGGCTGGCCGATGTAGAGCTGCTTGAGGAGAGCGGAGAAGAACTCGCCAGGGCGGAAGAAGGCGTCAACGATTGCTTTGTCACTGTCTGCGCTGCCGACATGTTCGGTGCTGCCGGCAAAATGCATAGGTCCTTCGGCGCCAAAAGACGGCGCCTCAGGATGACAAGAGTTTGAGTTGGGTGCAACCGCATCGATTTCCGTGCCGAACTCCGGCAGATCTTCCCAGAAAAATTCCCGGCGATCGACGACGCGGCCGCCACGCATGTGAAACAAGTTCACCGCCAACATGCCATTTTCATAGTGATAGCCAAAGACGTCGGCGTCATCTCCCTCGGCGGCGGCAATGCGCTGGCGCTCCTGCAGTTGTTCGACCGTCGAGATTAAGTCGCGGTATCTTGCCGCGCGCTCATATTCTTCGGCCGCCGCTGCCTGTTCCATGCGCTCATGTAACGATTTGCTCAGATCCGTGGGACGTCCTTCCAGGAACAGCTTCACGTCGCGGACCGCTTCCTGATAAGCCTCGGGCGTGGTCAAATCCTTCACGCACGGGCCCAGGCAGCGCTTGATGTAATACTGCAGGCAAGGGCGCGGGTGAAAGCGTGTGAGGTCGACCTTGCAAGACGGAATCAGAAAGTTGCGATGAATTAAATCGACGATACGGTACGCAAGATTAGCAGGGAAGTAGGGACCGTAATAGGCGCTGCCATCCTTGCGCAGTCGGCGCGTCACATAAACCCGCGGCCAGCGCTCGCTCAAGGTGAGCTTCACGTAAGGATAAGTCTTGTCGTCGCGCAGCAGGATGTTGAAACGAGGCTTGCGCTGCTTGATCAGATTGTTCTCGAGCGCCAGCGCTTCTTTGTTGTTGGCGACGACGATGTAGTCGACATCGACCGCCTCGCGCACCAGAGTGCCGGTTTTCGAGTCCTCCCAGCGGCCTTCATGAAAGTAGCTGGCGACGCGGCTGCGCAGGTTTTTCGCCTTCCCCACATAGATCACTTCGCCCTCGGCGTTCTTGTAGAGATACACGCCGGGCTCGGTGGGGATGGTGCGGATTTTCTGAAGCAGATCCATGGTTGGGAGACAGTTTCATTTTATTAGATCGAATGTGCCTTTACCGGAGTCACGGAAAGAAATTTGCTTTTTGTTCATCCCTCCGAAATGTGGGGAAGCCAATGCCAACTGAGTCTGTTTTAGCTACAGGGTGAAGACAATACTGCGGTGCCGGAAGTGCGGCTCAACCGTATAAAAATTCCATTCCTAATGTTGCGTTTGCGTTGCTCAAGGACGATACCTTTCCCGCGGCTCACATTAAAAAGCCCCACAAACCGTTGAAAACGTATATACTTGCAGACGGCCTTCCCGGCACGGGGAACTGGCACGTGCCGTGCAGAAGTACAGGCGACGGGAATTGTGAGACATAGAGATTTCCCAAGGCCAGCTAGACAAGATTTTTGCGCGCGGGAGCACCCGGTCGCGCCGAGACAAGAAACCAAGGAGCCTTTTCCAATATGACCCGCACTTCGTTATCGATTTTCCTGGCAGTCAGCATGGCAGCGACAGTTGGCTGCACCTCCAAGAACTACGTAAAACAACAGACTACGCCGCTCATTAACAAGACCAACGAACTGGATGACATGACGGCGAAGAACAGCAAAGACATCAAGGACGTGGATGCCCGAGCACAGGCCGGGATTGCGGCAGTGAACGCCAAGACCGCGGACGTGGAACAGAAAGCGCAGGCCGCTGGACAGAACGCGGCGTCGGCGCAGCAGACGGCGGACGCAGCCAACACACGGGTGGGCGTACTGACCAATGAGGTAGCAAACCTGGATAACTATCGCCCTGTGGCTGAGACATCCGTGAAGTTCGGCTTCAACAAAGACAATCTCACGCCCAAAGCCAAAGAAGCGCTTGACCAGCTGGCGGGGAGTATCTCGAGCACGAAGGGATACATCATCGCCCTCGAGGGCAGCACGGATTCCGTGGGCTCGGCCGAATACAACTACGATCTGAGCCAGCGCCGCGCGAACTCTGTGATCCAGTATCTGGCATCGAAATACAACGTTCCCGCCCACAAGATTTATGTGATCGGGCTGGGTAAGGACAAGCCGTTGGAAACGAACAAGACGAAGGAAGGCCGTGCTGACAATCGCCGCGTGGACGTCCGGCTCATGACCAACACGGTCGGCGACACACCGGCGGCACCAACGACGACTGGGCAGAACAATCCTTCGTCGATGTAGTCGAGATGCGCTGATTCCCCCTTCTGTCTGGAGGGACTTCGCCAAACAGGCCGCTCAATGCCTCCCCCCTGAGCGGCCTGTTTTTTGTTTGCTGACAGGCTGGTTTCAGGAAAGTCGCAATTCCAAATGGGCGGCCACAACGGTAAAATAGGCTCATGCGATGTTGGCTGTATTTGTGTTTGCTGCTGGGGCTAAGTGGAATGGTGTGGGCGCAGCAGAATCCGGCGCCGCCGGCGGCGCCACCTTCCTCCCCCGGCAATCAGGCCCCTTCCGGTTTGAGCCGCGATCTTTCCTTCCCGGAGGATACGCCCGCGCCGCCAGCGAATGATTCCGCGAAGAAGCAAGTTCCGAGCATGACGCCGCCCCGCTCGGATAGTGTGCAGGTCAACGACTTGCCTCCGGGCGTCGGAGATAGTTCAAGCAAAGACACACAGAGTGATCTAAGTCCTCCGCCGGACGATGCCAAGGCACACCCGCAGAGCTCGGAAGCGGTGGCTGAAGCGGAGGCAAAAGCCCTGGGCACTGGCGGGATCACTGAGGTTAAGGTCTGGGATCCGCACAAGGCTGCAAAAGACGTTGAGGTCGGCGATTTCTATTTCAAGCGAAAGAACTACCACGCCGCCGAAGATCGTTACCGCGAGGCGCTCCTTTATAAGGATAACGATGCCGTGGCGACGATCCGGCTGGCGCTGTGTCTCGAAAAACTGGGAATCCTGGACGATGCGCGGGCTGAATACGAGAGCTACCTGAGGATTCTGCCTCACGGTCCTCAAGCGGGGGAAGCGCAGAAGGCGATTAATCGGCTCAAGGCGAAGACGGCGGGAATGGATCAGCCGTAGCAGAGGGCAATCAACAATCAGGCCCCGGAGCTAAGAGCTTGGAGTCATCCCTCACGCTTTTGCTTGGAAAGAGTACGCCGCCCTGTACTCGAGAACTTCGCGTTCGACTCGGGCTCGGCATTTACCTTGCTCTGATCAGCTTCGCCCAGAATCAGGTTCGCGGGCCACTTCGGACCCGAGTATTGACCCTTCGAAGCGGCGGCCTGAACTACGATAGCCTCGACTGCATCCAGGCAGGAGTGAACCATCTGGGTGCGCAGAGGACCGGCCACTCCTCCACGGATCATCAGCATCGCCGTGCCGTGCAATAACGACCACAACGAGAGCATACGCCGCGTGTGTTTGCGCGGAGATCCTCCCAGGCGCTGCGCCAGCCGCTCGCGCATAAAATTGAACGACGGCCAGGGTTCGTGCAGTGAAGGCGGCTGGGCGAATCCGTCGAAAAGCACCTCGTACGCATGGCGGTGTTCCCAGGCGAACTCGAGATAGCGTTGGCAAGCCTGGGGAAGGGACCGGGTGCGGCTGAGCGATGAAAAAAGCTCGCTGCGCGTCTGCAGGCGCAGTGCGCGGAGAATATCCTCGCGGTCCTGGTAACGCTCATAGAGCGTAGGTGTGGTGGTGCCAGCCGCCTTGGCGACGCCCCGCATAGTGAGGGCTCGTTCTCCGCCGCGCGACCAGAGCCGGCAAGCCGCGTCGAGGATCCGCTGTTCGAGTTCAGGGTCCGCTTGTCTGGGCAACGCCCGCCTCCGCATTGCCAGTCTTGGTTGCTGGCGTTGTTTCTTTGACTACGTACAACTAACATCGTACAATGTATCCACACTTAGTACTTCATTAATCAATCCGCAGGCTGTGTTCTGCCGGAGGCCGTCGGGGCTTAAATCGCTTTCCGCCCTGCGCAATCAGGATGGCTCCGGCAGGCACAAGCCGATATGTAATCCAGATAGAGGAGCGGTAGATGTTAAACGATGAATCGAACAAGCAGGCGGGAATTGCCCGCCTAACTTCCGACCTGCGCTCCGCAAAAGTAGAACTGTTGAGCGCGCAGCGCCGACCGGCTTCGCCTTCAATACACCATCGCAGATATCGTTTCCTATGGCGAGCGCCAGGCGCTAAAGGGCGCGATCGCCTCTGCCGGCGCCCTATGCCGTTTCTTTGCTTCCATCGAGGAGCAGATGAAGCACTCTGAAGCACGGGAGTGAAGTTTGCACGTTCCTCCCTTTGCGGCGCCATTCCAGCACTAAGCGATGGCAATCTTATTTCTCCACGCGGATAAATGCGCCAGTGGTGGCGTTGACAGCAACCGTCAGCTTGGCCGTTTCGCGGGTAGCGCCGTAGATGACGTGCCAGATGAGCTCGTTGGTGTTGTGGTCCCAGTCGCAGATGTAGACCACAGAGGTGGTGGGATCTTTCTCCAGTTCCTTGTCGCCGCCATGCTTTTGCGCTTCGGTAAAGGCCTGGTCGGAGTCAACCTTGAGGAAGGCTACATCGAAAATCTGCGTGGACGCGTTGCTGGGATTATAAGTGTCCTCATTGCCCGGGGAAACGCCTCGCGAGGGAGCATCCGGAGCGGTGCTGCCGGACCAGATGAAAGGCTTCACACCGTGTTGGATGGTGGAGGCGAAGCTTGCGGTCCAGATCGCGGACTTGCCGCTTTGACCGTTCGCGTCCGTTGTCGGAGTTGATTGAATGCGGAATGGCTTCACATCAGCGGCGTAATTCCGCGCAGAGATAAACAGCTTCTGAAAGGCCGCCCGCGCTGTAATCGCCTCGGTAGGCTTCGGTTCGGGCTTGGCCTCCGGCGCCTTTGGGTTGTCGCAACCCACGAGGACCGCAAGCAGCGAGAGCAGGACAATGGCAAGAGCTAACGCTGCATTGACGCTTCGAAGGCGGAGAAGTATTCTCCGTTTCTTACTTTCAATGATGCGATCGGCGTTCGCTTCCTCAACAACCCCCTCAACAGCTGTGCCGATATCGTGGATCTCCGGCGGCACGAAGTCCCGCATCTGCATGGCGACCTTTCCTGTTATAACTGGATTGCTTTAATTGTTGCGCAACATTCTACCTGAAGTGCATTGAAACGCGAGAATAGCAATGGATCCCCGCCTGGCGGAATTGAAGCAAGCTCTCGAGTCGGCGACGGCAGGGATGTCGAGCGAGCAGTTGAGTTTGCGTCCTGCGGACAAGTGGAGCGCGGAGGAAGTCCTGGAACACCTATACCTAACCTATACCGGAACCATCAAAGGACTCGAGAAGGTAATGCAATCCGGGATGCCGCTGACGACGCGAACCTCACTGAAGCAACGCCTGGGAAGACTAGTCGTCCTGGGATTCTCTCACATGCCGTCCGGACGTGTCGCACCCGTGAATGCGCGACCGAAAGGTCTGCCGGCGAATAAGGTCGCGAGTGATTTCGGGGCGAAGATTGCGGCGATGGATGCGATCATCGCCCAATGCGAAGACCGTTTCGGACGCAGTGTGCCGGTGCTCGACCACCCGATTCTTGGGCCTTTGACCGGCGCGCAATGGAGAAAGTTTCATCTCGTGCACGGCCTGCACCATGTGAAACAGATTCTCCGGCTGCGCGCCAGCGCGGGATATAAGTCCTGACGCGTTATTCGATCATGTATTACTCGATCATCGACGAGGGAACCCCAGCCTTGCGGGCTTGTTCCTGCATATCTCCGAGTTTTTGCTTGGCGTCTTCGACGGCCTTCTGCTTGTCGGCGATTTTTTGTTTGTAATCCGCATCCTGCTTATCCCACTCGGCGGAGTTGCGCAGGCGGTTGCCCGCGTCGGCATACTCTTCGGCGGCGCGGATCTGGTATTCGCGCTGCAACACGTCGAGCTCCCGGCCAGCCAGGTCGATCTGATCCTTCTGCGCGCCCAGCTTGGATTGCCAATCTTTCCAAACAGCCTGCTTCTTGGCCTGTTCGTCGTCCTTATCTTTGTCTTTATCTTTGGCGGCATCCGTCGTCGCGGCGGTGCTGGCCACGGTGGTCGGCGGTGGGCCCACGACAGAAAGCTTATCGTCGGTGGGGAGGTTGTCGTTGTCATAGACTTTGGGCCTGGCTTTGGGCGCGGCCGCCGGATCCTTGTGGACGACTTTGCGGGCATAATCCCCGAGCGACCCCTGATCCGGCGCCGGTGCGGAGGTCTGTGCGCCTGCCGGAGAAGCCAGCAAGCCCGTGCACAACGCGAAAGCAAATCCCAGTGCCATATGCCTGATGCATGTCATAGATTTCATCCTCTGCGTACTTCTATTAACTTCAATACTTCCGAGAGTTCTAAATATCGCGGCCCGCTGCGCTAGCGCGTGACGCTGTTCCGGCGACTGGCCGCTTCGCAGCCAGGAATCCTCCGATGTTGCGGTCGAGGCGGGCAGCCTCACTCGCGATGTCGGCGGCCAACTGCGGCGCCAGTTCCGGATCGCGGTTCCGCGCCAACTGCTGTGCGTATCCCGAAATTGTGGTGAGAGACGTACGCAGCTCCAGCGCCATCTCGGCGGAAATTTCGCCATGCAACTCTTGCTGATTGCGCAGTCGTTCAAATTCGCTGCGATCGGTGATCAGGCAAGCCGCCCCAAGCAGGCTGCCATCGGCAGCTGGCACGGGCGAGATTGTGACTGCAATGCGACGATTCTGGCCATCCGGAGTGGTGTAGTCGGCCTCGAGTTGACGGCACTTGCTGCCCTCGCGCAGCACGGCAAGGGCTTCTTCGGCAAGCCGTACAGGCGAGTCTTGGAGACCGTCGGAGTACACGGCGGAAGATTCGGGCGAGCAGAGCGCGGCGCCGCGGAAAATATCCTCTGCGCTCATGCCCGCAGGGGAATGGAAACCAAGAATTTCTTTGGCGGCGGGATTGGCTTGCTTCACCAATCCGTTGCTGCCAAACACCAGAACGCCGGAAGAGAGATTGGAAAGCACAGTCTGGCTGAAATTCTCCGTCGTCCGAGCCCGGCGTTGTTCGGCCAGCGTCTGCACCTGCAACTCGTGCTTCTGCTGTTTCAGTTGCTGAATAACGGTGTTGTAAAGATGGAACGGCAGAGATTCCAAGGTCGGAGTGGGAGTAGATTCGAAGTCGGCCTCGGCGGCGATGCTTCGACGCAGGCTGCGGATCAGCCAAATCGCAAGTCCGAACGCTCCGCCCGCGAGCAGCAGCACGATCGCCCCGTGCAAAACCACCGGAGTAGAGAGCACCTTTACCACCAGAACCTCCCATACCAGCTCAAGAACTGGTTTCCCACGAACAACGCGACCAGAGCCATGCTCCCCAGGAAAACGCCAAACGGCATCTGGTAATGGCGATAGACCATTTGCGCGGATTGCCATCCCCGGCGCCGAGCCGCCTGCAGGTCGGCCAAACGGCGCATGAAGCGGCGGGTGCGCTTGATCCACACCACCAGCACCGTGGCGATGCCAAACAGCGACCCCACTAAGGAAGCCGCAAAAATGGTGAGGATGGTGAGCTTCATGCCAAGAAATGCCCCCACCATCGCCATCAGTTTCACATCTCCGAAGCCCATGCCTTCGGCTCCGCGCCAGCGCAGATAGACAGCTCCCGCGCCGTAAATGAACGAAGCTCCCAAGGCCGCACCGAGCAGCGAATCCAGCAGCGAGAACAAATGAGACGCCAGCTCTGCGTTGAGCGGCAGATCAACCACTCCCGGCAAGAACTGCGAGGCCAGGTCATGCACCGGAACCAATAAACTGAACAGCACTCCAAGAGCGAGGCCGGGCAGCGTCAGCTTGTCAGGCAGCAGCTTGGTTTCGGCGTCAGTGAAGATAAGACCGAGCAGCAGAAATCCGAAGGCGCAGTATTTGAGCGTTGCCAGGGTGAGTCCAAAATATGCGTAACTACCAAGAAAGAAAAACGCGGTAAGCAGTTCCACGAACAAATAGCGCGACGAGATCCTAGCCCGGCAGTGACGGCAACGGCCCCGAAGCAGCAGCCAGCTAACAACGGGCACGTTGTCGTAGAAGGCGATTGCTTTCTTACAGCCGGGGCACGCGGACCGCGGCGTCACCACTGACAAGTCCAAAGGCAGGCGGTAGATACACACATTCAAAAAGCTGCCGAAGGCCAGCCCCAGGACAAAAATCGACGATGCGAAAAATGGGTCCACTCAGTCTCTTGGCGTTCTCGCGGCCAGTGCGGAGCTTGCGCACACGCCTTGCGAAAGAACGTAGATATTTCTGATTCTTGACTGAATTATAAGGCGAACATCGATGCGGGACTAAGGTACTGAAGTCACTGTCCAGGTGGCCGATGGTAAAGCAAGAGTGCGGCGAATTGAAGGCTCAGTCGGTAGGAGCGTCCGCTGCTGGTCGTGCCGCCAGATGTTGTGCGCGGCCAAACATAATGCCGGTTTCCACCTCCACCGGCTTCCCGTCCCTCCGGTACGGCTTAAACTTCCACTGCCCCAAGGCGTCAGTGATAGCTTTTGCCTGATCGGGAAATGCGCTGAGAAAGTGAATATGCTTGATCTTGCCTTCCCGGTCGATGATGATTCTTACCGGAACCGAGTTGAATCTGTGTTCGGTAAAGACGGGTTCGACCCGCGCAGTTACGTTGTCGCCGCTGGCATAATCCTTGATGCAAACCGGCACGTCGCCTCCGCCCGTTCCAGCCGTGGGACTGGCTTCCGCCGGCAGCTTCATCTTGTCGAGGTCCAGAATTAAGCTCTCCAGCAGCTTGGTATCGCGGCTGGCTAACACCATTTCCACGGCGTGGCAGCGGATATCAGTGGCCACCACATACCAATGCAGTTGCGCGATCGGGGACCAGTAGGCAAAAAACGTAAATGACCGGCCCGCGATCTTGGTCGGCGTAGGTTGCATCTCCATTTTGTAGTCAGCCTGCAAATTATTTTTGGAGTAATTTACGAGCTGCAGCGCGTTGTCCGCAGGAAACGGCGAGAAGAACATATCCTGAGCGGTGATTAAGATATTGCCGCGAGCCGGTCCCTTGAATGTGTCTGCCGGCCTGAGTTGTGCCAGCACGTAACGGCCGGTGTCGGAGGGAGGCGGTCCTTTGTATTTCTCTTCCCAATCCGCAGGCAAAGCGTAGCTCATTCCAAAATACGGGTCGCTGAAAAGGTGATTGGATACGCTCCCGCCCTCCGGCACGGGTGTTACAGAATCACTCGCGCTCGACCACGCGCCTTTTACCAGGATGACTCCGGTCGGTACCTTCGACCCGGGCTGCACGTTATCTGAAAAGTCCCCACCGTTCCTGGGAGGGTTCGGCGGTTGGGCCCCTTGACCCCAAGCCAGCAACGATAACGACAAGAACGAGGCGAGCACAGCCATGGAGCTCAAAACTCGGAATCGCATATTTCTCCCTCCTACTCCGCTTGGCCGATAACGCGACGTAGTCCGCAGCCGAAATTCTGCGTCTAACTTGGAAAAGGCGCTGGCGAGACACTGTGTGTGTCTCGCCATACGGTTGTTGCAAAGGGCTACAGCGAACGCAGGAAGTCCAATATTTCCTGCTGCTGCGTAGTGCTGAGGTCGAAGAACTGTTCTTCAACGAAGGTAGCTTCGCTGCCGTTGCTTGCGTGGTCCTGGATCGCCGTGATCAAGTTCGTAGTGCGGCCATCGTGCAGCAGGAAGATCCTTTGTCCCAAGCCCCACAACGGAGCGGTGCGGAACTGGCCGCCGCCTGCGGAGCCCTGCGAAACGTTGTCTGCCAGGCCCGTGCCCATGCTATGGATCTCAATATCTGAGTACGCGGGTACAGCAGCTTTACTCAACGATGAAGTGAAGCCCGACGGTTGTGTCGTCCCGGGCGACGGATTGTGGCAGACCGAGCAGCCGATCGAGACGAACAAAGAGCTGCCGGCAGAGATGGACGACGAGCTGACAGTCGATCCGTTCAGCACCACCGCGCCCGTTGGCGGCGGGGCCAGGAGGCGCATGAAATTGGCAAATGCCGAGACGTCATCGAGGATCGCAGTACCGGTTGACCCTGGGTTGGACGTGTCTTCCGGATAACCGGCTCCGCCAAGGTTCAAACAAGTCGATACCAGTCCGATTTCGCCAGTACCGCCAGCGCCATCTTCCCCAGGCAGTGGACGATCTTGGGGAAACAGCAGGTTGCTGATGCCCATCTCCACGTTGTAGGCCTCTCCGGCAAAGATGTGCAGCGACTTGTTCTGCGCCTTCCAACCGAAGCGGCTGATGGTGCCGTCGTTGCCATTGTGATTGAACGTGCCGGAAATGCCAAAGTTGTTGTTGAGATTGACCGCCTGATTCTTCAACAGGGTCGAGTCATCCAGGTTCTCGATCAAGCCCGCGCCAAAGACCGGCGTGGGAATCCGGAAGATGATGTTGTTCTCGGAGACAGCGGTCGCGAAGCTGGGTTGCGGCAACGCCGTGGCGCTGTTGCAGGTGCCGGCATCGGAGCGGCCGGTAACCGTGAACAGATCTTCCACGCCACCGTTGGGAGCGTTGGTATTCACCGAGCCATTGCTGTTAAAGAAGAACGGGAAACGCGCTTCGCGCGTTGGTCCCGTGGCCGTGATGAAAGACGGCATCGTGTTCCCGGGTGCAACCCCATTCGTGGTTAACTCGAATTGCGGATTATTCGCAAGTCCTGTCCCGCCGATGGCCGGTTGCGCGTGACACGAACTGCACTGATTTGAGTTAAATCGCGGCCCCAGCCCGACGTTCGCGGAGTTGGAGACCGCCTCCACTTCCTGAAAGCGATTTTGACCATCAGTGAAAAAAGCCAGTATCCCAGAGGGACTGTTGGCCAGCACGGAAGACAGCGCCGCGCCTGTACCGCGACTAGCACTTTGAACGCCGGGATCGGTCTGGGCAAATGCCATTCCGATGAGGAAGGGCACGACCAAGGTTAGAACTGAAGCGAATTTGGCTATCTTGATCACGACTCCTCCTTGTAACGAGTCTTCCTTATTGGGTTTGTCCTGGGCCGCACCTTGCGGAAATGGGTTGGGATGGCCGGGGAACGAGATCTTGGGGAGCAAACGGTGGGAATGGGAAGTTGCCTTCCCCGCCGAGAACGGGGAATTGATGGAGCGGAGCATGGCTCCTCCTTGTCTTGACCTTGCTTGTCTTGCTTACGGGCCAGGAACTGACATGGCACGGACTGCACAAATGAGTCCGGACAATGCGGGTGCAGGGGCGTCCGAAATCAGTGTTGGGGTTTGTAACGCAGATTCGTTCTCGCGAAAAACAAATCGTTCGCTTGTTACGGAGTCAGAACAGACCAAGCGAGGAAAGCACAGAGATGCATTAGTTTTTTCTTACGGATACAGCGTGGTCATCAACGCAGAATTTCAATCGCGCCGGAAGGCGGTCAAGTAGCTTGCGTGTTCGGAAAGCCGGAACTCGGAGGTACATCCAAGTTCCAACGGATTTACTGCGAATCTCCCAGCTTCGGCCGGTCAGCATCTGGATTCGGCGTCCTCGTGACCGTTAGTGGCGCTTGCAGGGTAAAGTTTAGAACCGTTTCCGAGGGCAACTTGATCTGCTGGTTCTTGCTGCCTGCCTGTACGGCACCGCCGGCGCCAGCACCGGCAGCAGTTCCGATGACTGCGCCTTTACCGCCGCCAGCAATCGCTCCGATGATGCCGCCCAGAACGGCGCCGCCGCCGACCTTCTCGGCCGTGCTCTTGCTGCGCGAACTGCCCTCTTTTCTATATTGATCGGTCTGGAGAGTGTAGCTCTTGCCCTTGGTGTTGATGGTATCGAGCTGTAGCACGATCAGCGACTGCCCCTCGAACTGGCTGGCGTTCTGGACGTCAACGACGTGTCCGGCGACATCGGTTCCCGCCGGGATAGCTTCGCTGCCATCGGCCAAAAGCGGCAGGTTCAGCGAAGCGTGAAACGTGTCGCCGATCTGGTTCTTACCGGTGTCGATGCTGTCGATCAGGCGGATCGAGATCGACGTGCCTTGCTCGATCGTCACCTTCTGTGGTTGCGGAGGTGGTGGAGTAGGTGGAGTGGATGAAACCGGGTCGGCAGTTGGGGCATCGGCCGGCGGGGGATCTGCTGGCTCGGAATTTTCAGCGACGGCGTCGTCGCTGGGGGTGGCTGCCGCGCTGGTATCTTGTTTTTTCGAAGCCGCCTCCTCTGCGGGACGGAACTTCCTCCACGGAGATGGCTTGGTTTCGGTAACTTTTGTTTCCGTGGCTTTCCCTTGGGGGCTCTTGGCCGCCGCAAGCGGCGGGATCGCTGCCGCCACAGGGCTGCCCACTTGCAGGTTGTTGACTACTTCCCTGACGCCTTCGACCGACGCTGCCTGCCGCGCTGCCGCCTCGCGTTGCACGTCGTTATCTACGAATCCCGCCAGCGTCACAACTCCGTTGCTGGCCTGTACGCTGAGTTGCTTGCTGGATAGTCCGGAATCCTGGCTGAATCTGCTTTGAATGTCGCCGGAAATCTTGGAGTCATCCGGCTTCCTTGAGCAGCCGATGCTCGAAGCCAGGACCGCCACGAGAAGAACTACGAGAACTGGAGAGATTCGATTCATCACCAGACTCCTGAATTCTACCGGGAAGAGTATTCGACGGGCGCCTACAGTTTAGATGCTGGCGGGCCCAAACGCATGGTAATTTTGCTGAGAAGGCGTAGTAATGATCGAACCGAGAGGGGCGGCCTCCAGGAGCCCGCCGATCCGCCAATTGACTCTGTTCTAGTGGATGAACTTGTAATCGACGATTGAAGCTGCCAGCAGGCCCGTGCCGTTTTCCGCATCCTGCTCCTGCGCCTCTTTGGCTTGCTTGTTTTTGGAGCGGATCACGCGGCCCTGGCAGACCACGTTGCGGTTCTTCTGGCCGGAGATTTCCTCCGGCATCTCAAATACCATTTCGATCAGCGCATTCACCGGCAACTGCTGCGGCCCGCGAAACAGCAGCCCGGTCTGGCTCAAATTATCGATTGTCCCTTCATGCCAGGTGCTGGTGTTGTTGACCCGATAGCGCAGGGCGAGATCCAGTTTTAGCCGGCGGGCGCGCGGCGTCCAGGAGGGCCGCTTCTCGCGGGTGTGGTTGCGCCGCACCACGGCATCCGGCTTGCTGTGCTCCATGCGCTGCGTGCGGCGCATGGTGCTCCAGTCGTATTTATACTCGGCGGCGCACAGCATGCAAACCTGGTAGTAGTCTCCGTCAGCGCCGCGCCGTGGCCAGGAGAATTCGTGGGAGCAACGCCCAAGCATAAGAACATCCATAATTTTCTGGGGCATGATGGTTACTTCCGGGTAAATCGCACCTCGGACGCAGCGCTATCATCGCGCGCTATCGGATGTTTGGGTAGGTTACTTTCGTGCAGTGTTTGGCGCAGTTGAAAGGTTAAGGTTAGCAAGGGCAATCAGTTACGCTGTGGATAATCGAAGAGATGGCCGACGGCCGCGGACCTGGCAGGCAAATCGGCATGAGAAATCGCTGAACGCATTTTGCAGATTGCAACAGGCTTATGCAATCAGAACCTAAGAGACAACCATGTATCATCGGCCCATGGACGCATCTCCGCCGCTGACCGCCTTCATCCTGGCCGGTGGCAAGAGCACGCGCATGGGCGCCGACAAAGCCTTCATCGACTACGGTGGCCGCACGCTTCTGACGCGGGCGCTCGACCTTGGCCGCTTGATTACGCCCGACGTGCGCATCGTGGGTAGTCGGGAGAAGTTTGCGCCAATCGCTCCAGTGGTGGAAGATATATTCCGCGACTGCGGACCGCTCGGCGGAATTCATGCTGCCTTGCGCGCTTCGCCCACGGAGCTCAACTTGATGCTGGCCGTCGATACGCCATTTGTGCCGGTTGCATTCTTGCAGTATCTGATTCGCTCCGCGCAGAGTGCGCCCGACGCAACTGTTATTGCTCCGCGCAGCAACGCACGCTGGCAGCCCTTGTGCGCTATTTACCGCCGCGATTTTGCCGACGCAGCAGACAATGCATTGCGCGCCGGACGAAACCGGATCGACCAATTGTTCGGTCAGGTTCGTACCCGAGCGATCGGGCAAGAAGAGTTGGAAGCCGCCGGATTCTCAGAAAGCATCTTCCGCAATCTGAATACGCCCGAAGAGTTGGAATCAGAAAGGCGAAGAGCGTGACCTCAGCTACACCGAACAGCTCCGGCAGCCAGCCAACGGCTGACACTCCGCCCCAGCCCTACATCGAGTTCCGCGAGATCTCGAAAGGTTTCGGCGATAAACTTGTGCTTGATCGCGTCAGCTTCAACGTCATGCCCGGTGAAACCGTTTGCATCCTGGGGCGCAGCGGCGTGGGCAAGTCGGTTTCTCTGTCTCTGCTGATGGGTTTTCTCAAGGCGGACTCTGGACGGGTAATCGTTGCCGGCGAGGACGTGACACATTTTTCTGAAGAGCAGATGGAAGCCATCCGCAAGAAAGTCACCATGGTTTTTCAAAATGGAGCTCTCTTTGATTCCCTCACTGTTGGCGAGAATGTGGCGTTTCCCCTGCGCGAGACCGGAGACTTATCCGAGGAGCAGCTCTACCAGATCGTCGACGGTTTGCTGCGCATGGTGGGCGTGCAGGAGATGCGCGACCTGCTGCCCTCCGATCTCTCGACGGGGATGAAGCGCTCCGTGGCCATTGCACGCGCGCTCGCCGCCCGGCCGGAATGCATTCTCTACGACGAGCCCACCACGATGGTTGATCCGCTGATGGCGCAGTTGCTCGGTGATCTCATCAAGCGCCTCAAGCTGCAACTGAACCTGACCAGCATCGTGGTCACTCACGACATGCGCCTGGCTAAGAAACTGGCCGACCGTGTCGTCTTCCTATACGAAGCCAAGGCAATTTTTTTCGGCACTTCGGGGGAGATGGAAAAATCCAACGAACCAATCGTTCAGGAGTTCCTCGAACTGGACGAACTGAAGCTGGAATGTTAAAGCTGTGCCGTTGGCTTGCGAGACGCTGAGACTGCACGGTCGCCGTCGCGCCCAGAGGGTTCGGTTCAGTTTATAAGAAGATAGTATTCAGTCTCCTGAATCGGCGAGCGCAATTTCGCTATACATAAGCCATCTTGGCGCGCCGCCCGAGATAGGCAGCGGCAACCAGCGCCATTGTCAGGGATAGAAAAAGGTACGGTCGTGCCGACTCAGGCGTCGCACCCAGGAAATCCAGCCCAGGAACGTGATGCGCCGGCCCCACGTACCACCAGACGGTGTAAATCGCTTCAAACGCCTTGCTGGTTCCACTCCAGATGCCAAGCGCAAGCGCAAGCGACGGCACGAAAAGCGCGGACGCAAGCCATGCCAGCAGACCGCTACGATCTCCCGCAACCAGCAGTCGAATTGCCAGCCCTGCATTGGTCGACACGGCGACTACAACGCCCGCGATCCAAACCGCCGGCAATTGCCTCTGCAGCGAGCGCTCGGAAGAGAAAATAAGTGACGCCATATTGAAGCGCGCTTCGCGCGTCCCCATCTGCGACCACACCAGCACAGGCCAGATCAAAACGGCGACAGCGACTCCGCCGCGGACAGCGTTCAGTGGCGCGGTAATGCTCGCAACGAAAAGGCCGCCCGCGACTATGTACCACCACCAGCGGTGACCCTTCAGCATCAATTTGAGTTCGGCAAGAACCAGCCGCGGCAAACTTGGGGCAATCGCCGCACGCACGAGTGGCGTCAAACGGACCGGTGCCTGCACCGGAAGCGCCGCGACGGCAGCCTCGCCATTCGCCCGATCGACAATTTCCGCCGGCGCTCGCTTCCGGCCCCACTCCCGCGCCGGATCGAAGCGGTGAAAAAACAACGCGGCTACCAATGCGACCCCAAGCGCCATCAGCAAGCAGGTCGCCCGGCTCAAATAAGCCGCTGGGCCCAAGTGCAATCCCTTCCAGAGAAACTTCTTCGACGTTACCGTATCTCCGATCGACAGCGACGCGCCGCTCTTGTATTCCTGATCAATGCTCCCCAGGTCGGCTTGCATGTTGCCCATCACGGATACCACGCCCGTTAGATCGGTGAAATAAGTCGCGTCAGTGGGACGGCCGCCCTTATCCATCGAAGAGATAGGCATCGCCAGAAGTGCCGTCCACACGAAAAAGTAAATAACATTGCCTGCTCCCCCGCGCAGAATGGGAAGTATTTCAAACAGCACAGCGAGCGCGGCCGTGAATGCCATTGCAGGCAGAGCAAAGAGCAGAAACGGCGAGAGCAGCGCCCACAGATCCACATGAGGATCTTCCGCTTTTAGCCACTGCATCAATATGGCTGCCAGCGCCATCACGCCGATCATGGCCGCGAGCACCGCAAAATTACTGATCGTCTTGGCGACCGTGTAGAAGCTCTTTGTCATCGGCGTGGTCGCCAGGATTTGGCCGACGCGCGTTTCCTGGTCGCGCTGAACCGCGCTCTTTACGATGTAGAAGCCGATCAGAGTCAGGAACGTGGTTGAGACCAGCGCCATCAGGCAGCCAAGCCATGCCGAGTTGTAGACGCCGCGGTACTGGTCGAGGCGGATGACCACCTTGCCCGTGACGCAGCAATATGCGAGATACATTGCCGCGGCCAGCGTGACCAGAAAGCTGTAGCGGCGCGAGCGTTCGAGAAAGTCGGCACGTACCAGGTGATAGAGCAGCCGCATTTTCATGCGGCTTCTCCCGCCCGATGCGTATTGAGGCAATAGAGGTAGGCGTCTTCAAGCGTCGGCGCGAGCGGCTGCGCGCCGTTCGGGGCCGTGGCCGACAGCATGCGGATGTGGACTCCATCAGCGCGGCGCGCGGTCCCGCTGATCAAATACCGTTGCTTGGCGGACTGCAACTCGCCGCTGGGCACAACGTCTTCCCAGACCTTGCCCTCCACCCGCCGCAGCAGTTCTTCGGGCGTGGCATGCGCCACCAGTTTGCCGCCCGAAATCAGCGCAATGTCGGTCGCGGTCGCCTCGACATCGGAAACAATGTGCGTAGAGAGGATGATGACACGCTCTCCTGAAAGCTCGGAAAGCAGGTTGCGGAAGCGAACCCGCTCTTCGGGATCAAGGCCGGCCGTAGGCTCGTCCACAATCAGAATCTGCGGATCGTTCAGCAGCGCCTGTGCGATTCCGATGCGTTGCTTCATTCCTCCCGAGTAGGCGCCCAGGGGGCGCTTGCGCACGTCGCTCAGGTTCACCAGGTTGAGCAATTCTTCGATTCGCCGGCGAGACGTGGCGGCGTCGAGTCCCTTTACCGCAGCCAGGTATTCCAGAAACTCCAGCGCGTTCAAGTTTGGATACACGCCGAAATCCTGCGGCAAATATCCGAGCACGCTGCGGATCGCATCGGGGTCGCGCGCGAGATCGGTATCATTCCATCGCACGCTCCCTTGTGTCGCGCGGGTGATGGTTGCAAGGATGCTCATCAGCGTCGTCTTGCCCGCGCCGTTCGGCCCAAGCAGACCAAGCACGCCCGGCCGTAACCTGAGGCTGAAGTCGCGTAGCGCCCACGCGCCGCCGCGGTATTGTTTGCTCACTCGCTCAATGGTCAGCTCCAATCGACGTTCCTCCGTGATCCGAGACTAGTCCACCATACGAACATTTGAACCCGTAAGTTCCCGTCACCGCGTTGTCAAACCGGACAGCTGCCTCGGCGTCCGGTCGGGCGAGGCCCGACGCTAATTCCGATTATTCGGTAGTGGTGCAGCTTGAGAGATATGGCAGCCCTATCTTTCCGGCGTCATCCCGAAGAGATCTGCGTTTTTTTCTTGATCCAGATCGGCCAGACGAGCCAATCGGAGGGTGCACACACTCGGCTTATTCTTCGTGCGCTTGCCTGTAGCCGCCACAACGAAGAACTGGAAGCTGAGGATATTTCGCAAACCGCGGATCACTAAACGAAAGCTGGCACTGTACGAACGTCGATCCCCGATCTGATCTGACAATCCGCGCATGCACGCAATCGCTGCACAGGCCGGCATTGCTCGGAACAATCACATTACTCCACTAATCACTGTTCACTGACCACTGTTTCTCAAAATCCCTGCCGAACCAGTTCTTCTATGGTGAGCGTACTTTTCGCCGATTCTCTGGACATCATCTTCTCGACATACTTCGCGATCAGGTCGGCTTCAAGATTGACGGGATCGCCGTGCTTGAGCGAGTTAAGGTTTGTCATCTCAACCGTGTGCGGAATGATCGCGATGGTGCAAGTCCGGCCCTCGAGCTTCGCCACCGTAAGGCTAATGCCCTCGATCGAGATCGAGCCTTTGAAGACGGTGTACTTCTCCACCTCACCGGGTAGCCCGATGCGCAGCCACCAGTTGTCCGAGTCGGCAATGCGCTCGAGCGAGATGAGCTTGCCGACGCCATCCACGTGGCCTTGTACGATGTGGCCCCCGAAACGGCCATCGGCTTTCATGGGCAACTCCAGGTTGACTAAAGCGCCTTCGTGAATGCGTGAAAATGACGTGCGTTCCCAGGTCTCAGGAGCAAGGTCGGCGCAGAACGAATTCGGCTTGATGTCGACTGCCGTCAGGCAGACGCCGCTCACGGCGATACTGTCGCCGGGTTTCAATTCCTCCGGCGTCTTCTCGGCCGTAATGGTGACCCGCCGGTTCTCGCCGTAGTGTTCAATTAGAACGATGCGTCCTACTTCTTCGACGATTCCAGTAAACATGAATGCCTCAACTGATAACCGAATATCATAAAGCGTCGTACGGATCGCGCAAGTATCCCTCCACAGCAAAGTCTTCTTCAAATCGATGAAGGTGGAGATCGCTCACCGTAGGGGCTTCCTTGATTTGGTGAAAATTTCGACCAGCAGCGAACGGGATCGATCCAGCGCTCGCCAAAATCTTGGGAGCGTAGTACAGGAAAATTTTGTCGGCCACGCCTGCGGCGAGCGCCGAGCCGTTCACCTCCGCCCCGCCTTCGATCAGTACGCTGGTTATTTCAAGTTGCCCCAGGCGGCGAAGAACCGCGCGAATATCGGGACGGCCATCTGATGAGGCGGAAGAAACTTGCTCGACCCGAACGCCGAGCGTTTCCAGTTCGCGTTTTTTCTTTTCTTCGCCGGAGGAACAGAAAACCAGCACATCGTCTTTGCGCGCCGCGTCGCTTGCCATGCTCTGCACCAGGCGCGACTCCAGCGGCAATCGCAGGCTCGAGTCCAGGATGACGCGCAACAACGGACGCCGTCGCGCCTTCCCGCTGCGATCGGTGAGCAAAGGATCGTCGGCGAGGATTGTTCCCACGCCGACCAGAACGGCATCGCTCTGGTGACGCTGCTGCTGCACGTTCGCACGCGCAGCCTCGCCGGTGATCCATCCGCCCGGAGGAGTTCCTGCGGTGCGATTCGATACCGCCGTTGGCGGCGGGGCTATCTTGCCGTCAAGCGTCATTGCGGCCTTAAGCGTCACCAGGGGCACGCCGTGGCGAATGTAGCGGGCGAAGGCCTCGTTGAGCCGCCGCGCTTCAGCTTCGAGCCGGCCGACTTCCACCTGAACACCCGCCGCGCGCAACTTCTCGAAGCCTCGTCCGCTCACTTTGGGATTGGGATCGGGCATCGATGCCACCACGCGACGAATTCGAGCGGCAATCAAAGCGTCGGTGCACGGAGGCGTGCGGCCCTGGTGCGCATGTGGTTCGAGATTGATGTAGAGCGTGGCGCCGCGCGCATTGTCGCCAGCCTGGTGGAGGGCAAGCACTTCAGCATGCTTCACAGCGTCATAGGTGTATGATCCTGTGCCCACGACGTTGCCACGTGGATCGACAATGACTGCGCCGACGTAAGGATTGGGCGAGGCTAATCCGGTGCCCTGGCGCGCCAAGTCGAGTGCGCGGTGCAGGAACTGTTCGTCAGTCTGATGGTCGGCCATCGCTTCTCATGCGCCACGACAGTCCTTTGCTCGAAAAAAGGCGAATCTTAGACGACTCTATGACCGCCGCGGTGGAAAGGCACGATAGGAGTCTTCTTCTGGTTCAGCAACGGCTGCGCCGCTTCGACCTTTCGGGCCACGGCGCACCGGCGCCATCTGGTAAGCATAGGGGTCGCCCGGTTGCGGGGGTGGCTTCTTGCCGAACGGTTTCTTGGCGAGCATCCGGCGAAGGAAATCGAGCACGGCTCCGGCTCGCGAGCGTTTCTTGCCAGGGTCTGGCATATGCACTCCTATTCGAACAAGGAATCTACAAACTCTTTCGGATCGAACGGCAGGAGATCGCCGACTTTCTCGCCCACGCCCACAAACCGCACAGGCAGTCCCAACTCGCGCGAAATGGCTACTACTACTCCACCTTTGGCAGTGCCGTCGAGTTTGGTGAGCACGATCCCAGTGACACCCGCCGACTGCGTGAACAGGCGCGCCTGCTGCAAGCCATTTTGACCCGTAGTCGCATCCATGACAAGTAGAGTCTCGTGTGGAGCGCCCGGAATGAGGCGGTCCGCGGTGCGCCGCATCTTCTCGAGTTCGGACATGAGGCTGGCTTTGGTATGCAGGCGGCCGGCCGTGTCGACGATCACATAGTCGGTCTTCCGCGCCATTGCGGCCTGCAACGCATCGAACAAAACTGCGGCGGGATCTCCGCCGGGTTTGGTCTTGATCACTTCGGTGCCCGTACGCTCGCCCCAGATTTCCAGTTGATCGATTGCCGCCGCGCGAAAGGTATCCGCTGCACAAAGAAGTACGGTTTTGCCACTCGACCGAAATACTTGTGACAACTTGCCGATAGTAGTGGTCTTGCCGGTACCGTTGACACCAACAACCAGAATCACCTCGGGAGTGCCTTGCACGGTCTTGGCCGGCCTTGTATTAGCCGCGTTCAGGATTGCGAGCAGCTCTTCCTTCAGAAGTCGCTTCAATTCCTGAACGTCCTTAATCTGCTTGCGATCAGCCTTATCGCGAAGCTTTCCCAGGACTTCGTGAGTTGTCGTGGTGCCGAGGTCCGCGCCGATCAAAGTGGCCTCAAGATCGTCGAGCGTGGTGCGGTCGATTTCCTTGCCGAAGGCAACCACTTCTTCAATGCGCTCGGCAAGGTTCTCCCGCGTGCGGGTGACTGCCTGCTTCATGCGCTCGAAAAGACCGGTTTTCTTTTCTTCGACGCTTCCGAACAGAGTTTGAATCATGAGAATCCCAAAACTTGATTATAGCGGTCAGAAGCAGTCGCGCCGCAGGTTGGCGTTCGGTCGGCCGCTCAATAACAATTAAGCGCGAGTTCTTTCGAGGTTGGCAGCTTCCGCCGGAGGCAATGCGGAAGCGGGCGGAGGGACGTTCGGGGCAGCATCCGCGGCCACCGGCCGTTTGATCGATAAGCGCTGGATGCGAATCTCGCCACGCCCGTAAACGGCGAGCAGCGCCGCCACGGGGTCAGGATGAAGGCGTTTTCCTGCCAGATTCTGAATGATTTTCAACGCCTCTTCCGAAGTGTGCGCGTGTTGGTAGGGGCGGTTGGTGGTCAAGGCGTCAAAAGTATCGGCCACCGCGATCACGCGCGCCAGCAGGGGAATCTGGTCTCCTTTGAGGCCGTAAGGATAACCGCGTCCGTCGAGGGCTTCGTGATGGAGTTCAATGCCCGGAAGCATCTCGGCGAGCTGGGTTACCGGGCGCAGGATGTTGGCGCCCTTGGTGGTGTGTGTCTTCATGACCTCGAACTCTTCCGCGGTTAGAGCGCCAGGTTTTTTCAAGATGAGATCTTCGATGCCGATCTTGCCCACGTCGTGGAGCTGCGCGGAGATCTGCAGCGTTTCCATGAAGGCAGCGTCTAAATTCATCTCCTTGCCAATCATCAGCGAGTAGCGCGTAACGCGGTCGGAGTGGCCGCGAGTGTAGGGATCCTTCTCGTCGACCGCTCCTGCCAGCATCTGAATGGAGCCCAAAAACAAAGCGCGATTTTCTTCCGCCGCCCGTTTCAAGTCTTCGACGAACTGTTCCAGTTCCTGGGACATCGTGTTGAACGTCTCGGCCAGTTCGCCGATCTCAGTACGGCTGCGCAAGTGAACGCGCTGCGAAAAATCGCCCCTTGCCAACGCGCGCCCAGACTGGGTAAGGACCTGCAAAGGATTGGTAATTCTGCGGGCCGCGAAAATGCTCACGCCAATACTCAGGAGCACTGCCAAGAGCGCCAGCAGACGTGCGGTACGCTGCATTTCGTAGACTCCGCGGTAAGCCTCAAGCTGCGGCTTCTGCACCACGACTGCCCAATCGAACGCGGTGACTGGACTGTACGTGCCGAGCATTTCCACGCTGTTATGGCCTTCGCGAACGGCGAATTCGTTGGTCGCGGCCAACTGCGCCTTGTTTCCCTGGTCGACAAAGTTGCGAACGATCTCCAGGCTCTTCATGTCCTGGCCGGTGACGTACTGCGAGCTGCCGGCGGCCACTAATCGGCCTTGAGCGTCCACGACATAAGGAGTGAGGCCGCCGCCGCTGACCTCTTGCAAGCGGCGAATCAGAAATTGCAGATCTACCACTGCTCCGACCATGCCCAGAAAGCGCCCTTCGTAGCTGACGGGACTGCTTACCAATAAGACAGTGCGCGATGACTTGCCGTCGCCCACTTGCAGAGCCTGGCCGTTGTAAGCACGGCCGTCGTGGGCCGCGTCAAAGGCATGTTGCAACTCGCGCTGAAGAAAAGCGTCGGGTGCGATGCGTCCGGCGGAAATTCCCTTAGCATCTGAGTTGAGCAGAGTGGCGTATGCGACTTCATCAGAGGAGGAAACGAAGTTTTCCAGAAGAGCGCGCAGTTCCGGGGCCTCGATATTTTTGTTGCCGATGTCACCTCCGCTCGCTACCTGAATTGCGGAAGAAAGATTGGCCAGCATCATTCGCAGGGAACGTTCATGTTGCGAGAGATCGTCGGCCAGAGACCGCGTCACCGTATTTTGCAGCAGCATCTCGTTGGTTTTCAGACGGTCCCGGTTAATGGCTTCCACCTGCGCAGAATAAAAATACATGGGGACGATGCTGATCACCAGAAGCACGCCGAGGATCACATAGAGAATCGGAATGCGCGCCGGATTGGGCGCCGTGGAGGACAGGTCGCTCCCCTGAATCGGTTCGGAAGCGCCGTCGATAGTGGCGGCGAGTTTCACGGGTATCACTAGATTCTAATGTGGCAGGAGTGCTGAGATGTGAAAACGGTGAAGTGCCGCCATTACGAAAGTACCAGTTGGAAGGCACGTCCCGTGCGGGTTTGGCAAGCAAACCCACGGATTTCGGGGGCGGCTTTAGGTCCTAAGCGCTTCGCTCTTGCTGCTGCGGGTCATCAGCTCGTGAATGGCTTCGCGAGGAGCTTTGCCTTCGTGGAGGATGGCGTACATCTGCTCGGTAATCGGCATTTCGACTTTGCGAGCACGAGCCAGCCCCACAGCCGCGGTCGTAGTAAAAATTCCTTCGGCGACGGAGCCATGCATTCCCGCCAAAATCTCCGGCAGCTTTTGTCCGCGTCCCAGTCCGACGCCGACGCTGCGATTGCGCGACAGGCCGCCGGTGCAGGTCAGCACCAGGTCGCCAAGCCCAGCGAGCCCCGCCATGGTTTCTGCCTTGCCTCCGCTGGCCACAACCAACCGCGTCATTTCCGCCAGACCGCGCGTGATCAGCGCCGCAATGGAATTGTGTCCAAGGCCAAGGCCAACGCAAATTCCGGCGGCAATGGCGATCGTATTCTTCAGCGCGCCGCCCAGTTCCACCCCGATCGGGTCTTCATTAGTGTAGACGCGAAAACTGGCATGACTGAACTCGTGCTGGATAAAGCGGGCGAGTTCGCTGTCGTAGGATGCGATGGCAATCGCGGTGGGATCGCCGCGGGCCGCTTCGATTGCGAACGAAGGACCACTCAAAGCCCCGATTCGTGGCGTTTTTATGCGGTCGCTTTTCAGGACCTCTAAGATTACTTCGCTCATGCGAAGCGTGGAGTTTTCTTCCAATCCTTTGGTCGCGCTCACGATCATGGTCTCGGGGTGCAGGTGTGGGTGTAGCTGCTGAAAGATGCGGCGACAATGTTGCGAGGGCACCGCACTGACCAGAATTGCTGCGCCCTCCAGAGCATGCGAAAGATCGTGGCACGCCGTTACACAAGGCGGGATTGGTTGGCCGGGAAGAAACTTCTCGTTTACGCGCTTTCGTGCGATCGTTTCGCAAATTTCCGGCTCATGCGCCCAGAGCCGAATTCGGTTGGCGTCTTTGCGGCCCAGAATGATCGACAGCGCCGTACCCCAGGCGCCGGCGCCGATGATCGCGATCTCGCTCATTCGTGTTTTGCTCCCAGTCGACTTTCGGTGCCGGCAAAGATGCGGCGCGCATTGTCACGATGCTTAACCAGAATGAGCAGAGAAGCGAGGGAAATCATGGCTAGCCCGCTAGGGGGCGGATAAAACTGACCGATAATTCCTACTGCGAAGGGAAAAGCAGCGACCGCAACCATCGAAGCCAGAGAAACATAGCGCGAGATAAAGATAACGACGATAAAAATGCCGACCGCAATCAGAACTGCTTTTGGAGCCAACAGCGCGAACGCGCCCAACCCGGTAGCGACTCCCTTGCCGCCACGAAATCTTAGCCATAGCGGAAACATGTGGCCGACAACGGCGAACAGCGCCGCCAGTGCCAGTTGTTGGTAAGTGGGAATTGCGACCACATAGTCAGCCACGATATACGACAGTACGACCGCCGCCGTTCCTTTTCCTGCATCGAGCAAAAGGGTTACCGCGCCCAGTACGGGGGACTTGCGGGAGACATTCGTTGCGCCGATGTTTCCGCTGCCGCTTTGGCGCACATCTTCGCCTCGGAAGATACGAACCAGCAAATAGCCGAAGGGAATCGATCC
Source organism: Candidatus Sulfotelmatobacter sp. (assembly GCA_050012155.1). Lineage (GTDB taxonomy): Bacteria > Acidobacteriota > Terriglobia > Terriglobales > Acidobacteriaceae > Sulfotelmatobacter. Next base: position 28,932 of record JBEKHS010000013.1, read on the forward strand.
AAGCAGGTAGCTCATTGCGGCGATGATCAGGAGCGTGAACAAGATAAGTTCCGGCTGACTGGACTAACGCAATCGAAATCCCGCTAGTTTCGTGTACTTCGAGCCGCCGGGAGAAAGCTGGCTCCGGTACAGAAAAAACTCGCGGGCCGTCATCGTACCAAACTCCGGTCGAGGCAGCGCCGCGAGTTTTTCCTGCAGGCGCTGAAAGCCGCGGTTTGGATGGTCATGCTTCAGTCTGCGGGGCGAGCCAGAACCTCCCACGCCTCGAGCCAGCGTCAAATGGGGAGTGTAAGCGTGTTCTTCCTTCGCAATATCGAGCCGGGCGAGCATTTCATCGACTGTTGCGGCAAGAGAGGCCAGCTTTGGCCCTCCTTCGATTCCGATCCAGAACACACGCGGTGCCCGCGTACTCGGAAAGAACCCATAGCCGCGAAAAGTTATGTCGAACGTGTCGGCAGGAATCGTCTCAAGGGTGCGCTTAATTTTCCCGACCTCTTCCTCGGATTTCTCGCCGATAAATTTGAGCGTGACGTGCAATGACTCGGGCCGCACCCACCGCGCGTCTGGCGCAAATCCGCCGACACTGTCGAGGAAGCGGGCTACTCTACTGCGGATGGCATCGTCAATGTCGATGGCAATGAAGATTCGCATTTAGGCGTTAGCAGTTGGCAATTAGCAATTGGCTTTTGGCCTTCAAGTTCTCGCGGAGGATTGATGTGGATGTGAACCACCAACGGCTAACTGCCAATTGCCAACTGCCCATTGCCAACTGCTACTTCACATCAACTTCCTTCGCACCATATCCAACGCCAGCGTGGTCGCGAACCAGCGTATGCGTTTGCGATCGCCGGGAAAGCTTCGCTCGATCACTTCTGTCCCGCTGTCGCTGGCCAAGGCGTGAAAGACCAATCCCACAGGCTTCTCCGGCGTTCCTCCGGAGGGGCCCGCCACGCCGGTAATGCCGACCCCTAGTGTCGACTCGCAGCGATAGCGAATGCCTTCTGCCAGCGCCGCTGCGACTTCGCGGCTGACCGCGCCGTGGCGCTCGATCATATCGGCGGGTACGCCCGCCAGTTCAGTTTTCACGGCATCGGCATAGACGATCGCACCGCCGGCAAAGTAGCGCGAGCTGCCGCTGACCGACGTGATACGCTCGCCCAACAGACCGCCAGTGCACGATTCCGCGACCGAAAGCGTAGCGTTGCGCATCTGTAGCCAATAGCCGACGATTTGCTCGAGCGACTGACCGTCTCGTGAGTACACTGCATCATCCAGCTCTTGCTCGACGGCGTCAGCGGCTTCATCAACACGTGCTTGCGCTGCTTCCGCGGTGTCAGCGCGGGACTTGAAATGCAGCTGGATTTCTCCCGCTCCTGCCAAAATGGTGGTCTGCACATCGGTATATCGCTTATAGATCGGCGCCACACGCGCATCGACAAGAGATTCGCCTAACATGGCAATCTTCAGGACGCGAGTTGCCAGGAACGCTGGTGGCAACTTCGCGCGCAGCCGCTCCCGGCACTCGGCTTCAAACAGTGCCCTCAGCTCATGTGGAGGTCCAGGCAGCAGTATGACGATGCGCTCACGCCCATCAAACTTGCCGCTCAGCCACTGACCGGGTGCAGTACCGTTGGGATTAGGCAGCACAGATGCGCCCTCGAGCACATCGGCCTGCTTGGCGTTGTTGGGAGACATTTTCCAGCCCCGCGTCGCGAAGCGGCGCTCGATGCTGGCGAGCACGTCTTCATCGCGCCGCAAGGGAATGCCGAGCGCTTCGGCGACCGCTTCACGTGTAAGATCGTCTTCAGTAGGGCCGAGTCCGCCGCTGAAAATCACGATTTCCGAACGAAACAACGCGTGCTGTGCGGCCGCGACCAGACGCTTGAGATCGTCGCCTACGATGGCCTTGAAGACTACCTCAACCCCGAGTTGGTTGATCTGCTCGGTGAGATAAAGAGAGTTGGTATCCATGCGGAAGGGCGTAAGCAGCTCGGAGCCAACCGCAATGATCTCAGCGTTCACGTGTAGAAGTGTAAATGAAAAGGCAGTTCCCAGTTCCCAGTACTCAGTTCTCAGCAATGCAGGCCGAGTTTTTCTGAGAACTGAGAACTGAGAACTGCATTTAGCTAATCCGGCAGCACAGACAACCCCGGAATGTTCCAGGAGAGATGATGCACCGCATCCGTTGTGGCAAGGATCACGCTCCGTCCGGGCGCAAAAGCGAGTCCCACCAAGCCATGGCCCGCGACTTCGAGGCTGGCTTTTCCGTCGGGCGTGATCTTCACAATGCCGCGCTTGCCGGAAAGCGAAGCGGCTACATACAGGTTGCCCACTGAGTCGAATGCCAGGCCCTGCGGGCGTCCCAGGCCGCGGAAGAACGTATGTACCGTTCCCTGCGGATCGACTCGATGCACGCAGTCGAAGCTCGACGTAGTCGGGCCGGTTACAAACAGGTCGCCCTGCGGACCGAAGGCAAGGTGGTACGCGGAAACGCTGGGCTCCAACGTGGCGAACACGAAGACCTGCTGGTCTCGGCCGATCTTGAAGATGGTGCCGCTGCGGTCGCCGACATAGAGATTCTGATTCCGGTCGAACGCGATTCCGGTGGCGATTCCCATCCCTTCGGCATAAGTGGTCATGGTTCCGTTCGGCGCCACGCGATAGACTGCGCCGTCGTGACGCGACGAAACATACATTTGTCCGTCGCGATCGAAGGCGATGGAAGTTGCGTTCATCATCTCCGCCACGAATGGTTTTACGGTGTAGTTGGTGTCAATCTTGAAGATCGCGATTGGAACCTTTTGGCCTCGCGAACCGGAGAAGGTCGCATAGATGTTCCCCTGAGCATCGAGCGCCGGATTGGTCACAGGGTGCAGATTCTCAGCGAGCGGGACTGCCACTTTAACGGTGTGAGCGTTGCTGATGTGACCATCGGTGGCGACGACAACCGAGCCCGACGTCGCGCCCGCGGGAACGCGGGCGACGAGGAACGAATCCGCACTGACCACGACACCGCCCTCGACTTCGCCAAACTGCACGTGGGGACGCTGGTATTGTTGCGGACGCAGCCCTGAGCCGGCGATGCGGATTTCGCCTCCAGCCAGCGCGCACGCAGGCGATACGGACTCGATGTGTGGCCCGCCATTCACGTTTTTCTTGCCCAGGATGCGGTCGGAGAATCCCATGGAGAAAACACTCAGTCTGCTTCAGAAGAACACTATCTTAGAAGACCAAAGTACAACAAGAGTTGCGTTGCTCCGAGCGCGTAGAGACCCGCTGCCAAGTCGTCGAGCACGATTCCGGCGCCGTCCGGAATTGCCTCCAATTGTCTCACCGGCGGCGGTTTGACGATATCGAAGGCACGAAAAAGTATAAAGGCCGCCAAAAAAAAATTCCACGCGAGGGGTACGGCGATAAGAGCTACCAGTTGTCCGGCGACTTCATCAACGACTACAAACTGTGGATCTTTTATTCCCGTACCGCGCGCGACCTGCGTGGCGGCAGGAATTCCTATCAGAGTGACCAAGCCCGCTAAGCCCATTGCAAGCGGCGTCCGCAACGAAGGTGAGAGTGCGGCACAGATCGTTGCCCACAAAAGTACGGTTACGGCCGATGCCCATGTGCCGGGTCCGGGGCGCAGTCGCCCAATGCCCAGGAAAGTCGCGACCTGGGTAGCCCACCGAGGAGTTCGGAGCGATGCCCCCGCGGCCTTCCTTGAGCGGGTCGAAGGGATGGCCGGTGGGATGTCGCCGCCACGCCCGGCTTCAGCACCTGCGGTCTCGGGAATATGTTTCACAAATCTTCTTCCGGATCTTCGGGAGTGCTTTCCCGGATCTGCTCGTCTGCATCCGTAACCGGCGATGGAATCACGTACGCGCCACTCGCCCACTTGCCCAGATCGATCGTGCGACAGTGGTCGCTGCAGAAGGGAAACTCCGGGTCCCCGCTCTTCACGGATTTCTTGCAGATGGGGCAGCGGAGTTTGAGAGTACGCTTGCGAGGCATGGTCGGAAATATCCAGGGTTCGGACCGAGTTTAAGGCGCAGCATTCCGGGCGAACAATTTCCTACAATATTCTTGCCACCAAATCATAGTCGTGTGCTTCTGTGATCTGGCAACGATAAAACTCACCCGGCTTGGGTTCCACCTCTTCGGGAAAATCGTTCACAAAAACTTTTCCGTCAATTTCAGGAGCGTGCATCACAGTGCGGCCTTCCATGAGCAGATCGGATTCTTCCGATGTGCCCTCGAGCAGCAGATCGAACTCGCGTCCCACGAGCGCCTTCTTTTTCCTTTTGCTGATCCGCTTTTGGATTCCCATCAAGTGCTTGCGCCGCCGCTCGATTTCATGGACGGAAAGCTTCTTGTCCAATCCATACGCATCCGCGCCCTCCTGGTCCGAATAAGCGAAGGTTCCCATCCAATCGAACTCGGCTTCGCGCACAAATGCGCACAGCTCTTCAAATTCTTTTTCAGTCTCGCCGGGGAAGCCTACGATGAACGAAGTCCGCAGGGTCAGACCGGGAATTGTGCGCCGCATCTTGTCGATCGAGCGCAGGAAGACCTCCGCTCCGCCGCCCCGCTTCATCCGCTTCAAGGCTGCGGGCGAGGCATGCTGCAGCGGCACATCCATGTAGGAGCAGATTTTTTCCGAGGACGCGATCGTCTCCAGCAGCTTACCTGTAATCTTGTTGGGATAGGCATAGAGAAACCGTATCCAGCGCAGGTCTTTAATGGTTGCCAGTTTCTCGAGCAGGAGCGCCAGACCATCTTTTAGACCGAAATCTTCTCCGTAACAGGTCGTATCCTGACCAATCAGAGTGATCTCGCGCACGCCGCTCTGCGCCAATCGCTCGGCTTCGGCGACCACCGATTCGAAGCGCCGCGACCGAAACTGCCCGCGCAACTGCGGAATAATGCAAAACGTGCAGGGATGGTCGCAGCCCTCCGCGATTTTGATGTAAGCCGTCGATTTTGGAGTCGCCAAGATGCGTGGTGTTTCGTCGTCGTATAGATAGTTGGGGAGATCCGCGATCGCGCCATCCCACTGCCCCCGCGAGAAGCGGCCCTGCGCAACCCGCGCGTCGCCCTCAGCCCGCGAAGGTAGGACTACAAACGGCGAACCACTCTGCGGCTTTGCCGAGGCAATGCCAGTAGCCGACAGGATGTTCTGCAGCTCCCCGGTGCCTACGACGGCGTCGACTTCAGGAATCCGTTTGCGGATTTCATCGCGAAAGCGCTCGACGAGGCAGCCAGCGACCACTAGCTTTTTCGCTCGCCCTGAGCTTTTGTGCCCCGCCATCTCAAGAATCGTATTCACCGATTCCTGTTGTGCGCTCTCGATGAACGAACAGGTATTCACCACGATCACGTCCGCGTCCTCAGCCCGAGGTGAAAGTTCGGCACCAGCACGCGCCAGCAGGCCCATCATTACTTCACTGTCGACCAGGTTCTTGGGGCATCCCAGGCTGACAAAGCTCACCTTTTGCGGTCGAGCGCTTTGCGGCTGGTCGCTAAGTACGGGGCTTGTGGTTGTCGAACTGGTGCGGGAGATAGTGAGGTTCTTCTGGGACATGCAATCTTGTTATTTTAACATCTCCAGCCGGATTGCCTGCGGAGATCACGCAGAGAAGTTGCGCTGCGCCGATGAGCCTTAGAGTTTACGGCGTGACCATAGGCACCATAAAAATCAGCACCTGTGGATGAAAACTTTATCCTTCATGCTACCCTAGGCGTTACCGAAAAATGTGAGTCCCGCATCCTGGAGGGGAAATGTCTGGGAAACAGGCCGTGATCGCAGTGCTGGCAGTGACGATATCTATTTTGAGTGCTGTGGCAGGCGCTCAGGATGAGAAAAACGAATTGACCGGTATTATTGGCCGTATTTTCATCAGCGATCAGGGGATTCATGGTCCGGACGCGCCCCAGGTCAATCCTTTTGTTCGCTCCGGCAAAGGGCTCACCTTCGAAGTTAACTACTCTCGCCAGCTTTTCGGCACCCCGGTCTATGGCGTGTCCGGAGAGGTGCCCGCCGTTTTTAACCTGGATGAAGACCTTGGCTCCGGTGCTGCCGTCGTCCCGACAGGGTACAAGCAGATTTTCGTCACTCCGTCGGTGCGCGTGAATCTGTTCCCGGCAACTGCGGTGTCTCCTTGGGTAAGCATCGGCGGCGGATTCGCACATTTCAGCGAGGACAGTCAACTCATCTACCAAGCCGGCTCTAACCCAGGTACATCGACGAACTCAGGGGCGCTTCAAGGTGGATTGGGTCTGGATGTCAGGGTCTATCATCGCTTCAGCATTCGCGGTCAGGTCCGCGACTTCTGGTCCGGCACGCCGGATCTGCCCCTAGCCGACACGGGCAAGACTCGCCAGCACAACTACTTCGTCGGCGGCGGCGTAATCTGGCACTTCTAGGGCAGACCATTCGAGTTCGTGAGTGACGATTGATCTGGAACGCAAGAATGGTCAGCAGAGAAGTCGTCCAGTCATTTGCGGCTTGCCAGTTCTACTCCCTTACACAATTCCGAAAGCCGTAGCGCGTCCTGCGATGAATTGCCGAAGCGCGCCGACTCATATGCCTTCGTGAACTCCTCGACCCGCAACCGCAAGCGTTCATCTTCGATGATGCACACGAACTCCTGCGCCGTCTGCGTTTTAGATTTTCGCATTCCCCGCCGCGCCAACTGGCGGGCCATCCGTTCATACCACATCGCGGCAGCCTGATCCGGTGAGCGCTCTGGATGGGCCTGCAGCGTTCGTGTGCGGATTAGCCGTGCAATCCGCCCAGCGTTAGCCAGCAGGAGTAACAGGATCGCAATCGCAGCAGCCGTTCCGACCCACCTTCCCGGCGAAAGCTCCAGACCTCGCTGGCTGTCCCGCGCTGCTCTCAACAGACGCGCGTAACGCAGCCGAGCCCACATCTGTACGCGCTCCAAGGAGCTGCGCGTCCCGTTCAGCACCGAATGCCCCAGAACGTACTGGTGAGACGAGTCATAGCTGATCACCCATTCGCGCCAGAACGAAGACGCCGCATCGAGATAGAGCATTGCGCGGCCCCAGCCTTGCGGTAATCCGATTGCGCCCCCCGGCGTGGGATCGAACGTGATCCATCCATAATTCGGGAAGTAAGCTTCCACCCAGGCGTGCGCATCCTTCGCGCGCACGACGTAGTTGCCCGTGACGTCGTTGAATTCGTCACTGCGGAAGCCGTTTACCACGCGGGCCGGAATCCGTAAAGTGCGCAGCATCACTGCCATCGAAGAAGCGAAGTATTCGCAATGCCCCTGCTTGCGCTCGAAAAGAAAGTTGGCCAGAGGATCGGCGACCGGTCGGCGTGGCAACTGCAACGTGTATCCGTAGTGGGACTTCAGATACCGTTCAATGGCGACTGCCCTGTCGTAATTGTTGGAAGCAGACCCTGAAACCTGCGCCGCCAATTGCGGAATGCGGGGATCGAGCGTGGGCAGTTGCAGATAGGTGAATGCGAACGGCGGGAGATACTCCTCTGCTCGTCGAAGTTGGGCGGGGGAGGGGGTGGAGATGTCCGACTCCGCCTCGTAAATGCTAACGCTGCGCTGGCTATCCAGATCAGATACCGCTCCACCTTCATCGACCTGCAAGGTGCGATATGCTCCCTTGACCCTGCGGGCCCAGGGAGCGAGAAAGAATACATTGGTGCCAATCGGCTCCATCAGCACGCGGTAGTGAATCAGTTGATCGGCCGGTACCAGGGCCGCTTGAATTCGGCTCAGTGACGCAGGCGCCACTCCCTGACTGAATGAGGGCACGGCGAAGCTTCCGTCCGGTTCTCGCTCCAACACGACTTGCTCGGGCGGGTTGGACCAGTTCCTGCCGTCAAAATTCGCTAAAGCGACGCCACGCCAATGCAGGGCATACCGGCCTTCATGGTCTCCCTCAATCTGGATGTGCATCACCACGGCGTCGGACTGCTGAATCTGCCCGATCTGGCCGAGTTGCACTCGGTCGCTGAAGCCGGTGGAAAAGTCCGTACCGAAGGAGTAGCTGCCCAGGTAGCCGGTTGAAGTGCGGGGTAGAAGAAAAAACACCGCCGCAGCTCCCACCAGTATCATCAGCACCAAAGCCGGGGTCGTTCGCGCCAGGGAGAAGGCCAGATGCCGGTGCTCCTGCAAGTCCCGCGAGTGCCGCGCCTGAAATCGCGAGGCTCGCCCGGATCGCCGCATCTCCATCAAAATGAATGTGGCCACAACGGTGAGCATGAATCCGGCGAAGAAGAAAAGAAAAACGCTGTCCACGGTCAGGACTGCCGAGGCGAGCACCATCAAGAACGCGAGGATAGCCAGCATGGTGTAGTCGCGATCGCGCCGCAAAGAAAATGCGCGCACCACGACGGCGAACAGCACCAGGTGTACGGTCGCTGCCAGAAAGTTCCGCGAAAGCACGAAGTAGTCGGCGGCGTAGAAGACGAAATACGCGATGGTCAGAGGCGTGGTCCAGCGCTCAGAAATTACGACGCGCCGCTTTTCGGCGAAAAGGTATCCGCGGACTGCCAGCGCCGTCCCTACCATGAGGATGGTCGCGAGATCGAGCGCGCCGGTGCTGGCCAGAGTCCCAAATCCCATTAGGACAAGCAGATAAATCGAGAGCTCGAAGTATCCGTTGATGGCCTGCGATAGGGGGATTACGTCGAATTGTTGAATCGGCAGGGGCATGGCATGTGCCGGATGAGAACGAAACCTCTCCCGATAGTCAAATTATTCTCGGTGTTGCTCAACTCGGTCTGGTCCCAATCCTATTGTTCGACAAGTTCCATCAAGAAGGGAAGGCTTTCGTAAGTCTTTCTTGCACCGAAAGTCACGCGTCCTTTGCCGACGACCGGTTATTGCTGCCTTCCAACATTCTGAGTCGATGCTCGCGTTTGCTAGAATGGTTCAGGTCAGGCATCGGTCCCACGCGACGTACTCTCGCCAACCCCGCCAGGTCCGGAAGGAAGCAACGGTAACGGGCTCTTGCGTGTGCAGTGGGTCCCCGGTGCCTGGCTTATTTCACTTCCGACCTAGCTCCAAACGTTGTGCGAGGGCGCGGCACGAGGGACGATCAATGCTAAGAAAATTTGCCATTGCGGCAATCAATACCGAGAGCGGAGAGCCCGGCATAATGAGTTTCGCCGACACCCCACAAGAGGCAGAAGGCAGGCTGGCTGAGGCGACGCGGGCGGCGGGGTGGGTTCAGGCAACAATCTGCGATTCGCTGGAGCAACTCCACGAATTTGCAAAGGCAGCTCGCTCCGCGAAGCTGAACCTTTGAAATTCAACTGGATTTGCCCATCACTTACCCTTTTCGGCTGGCTCCCAAGAGCCGCTGTCGAAATCGACTAGCCGTTCGTCGTCCACAGTAGCTACCGGAATTTCATAGCGATGATTTGGCTTGCCGCCCTCGACAGGATACACAAAATACTGATGTTTCCTTTTCCTTCCTTCGACCTGGAAGATCCCGCTCCCTTTAGCAGTGCATACAGAGGGATTGTCGCCGTGGCAATCGGGGAGGGCCGTACGCGCCAGTTCCCCGAACCCTTGGCAATGGCGATCACCCAGCAGGGAGGAGCATCCGGCAACTACCTTAACCGACCGCCCATTGACGGAGAAAATTAAGATTAGTTGATGTACCTCCTGAAAGCGTCTGTGAGGAGAGCAGTCGGACTCGGTATGGTTTCCTTGTGTATAGCTATCGCATCGTGTGAATTCGGCACCAGGAATCTTGATATCGTTGGTCTGAACCTCTGCGGGTGTGGGACGACTAAGGGAATTAAGAATCTGGGCGATTAGGGCATCGCTGGGCCGAACTGTTCTGGCGGCGTGGTCGTCCTGCGCCTGAGCGATGCCAACTGCGACGAGAACCACGACGAGCGGAACAACCTTCTTCATACGCGTGGAATATTACTATACAAGTGAAACACCACTGCCGAGAGTCAGTACCCGTTAGACATTCTTCCGCCAATCCTGCAAAATACTGAGTCTTATACTCAGGAGCAATCATTGACCAAGCTCATTCGCGCCAAAATCAGCGCCCTCGGCACCTACGTGCCACCCCGCCTTCTCACCAACGCCGACCTCGAGAAAATGGTCGATACCAGCAATGATTGGATCATGAGCCGCGTCGGCATCCGAGAACGTCATATCGTCGACAAAGGTGTAGCCACCAGCGATCTTGCGGTCGAGGCCGCTAAGCGAGCGCTTGCCCAGCGCGGAATAGGTCCGAGCGACCTCGATGCCATTATTGTCGGCACGGTGACTCCCGACATGTTCTTTCCTTCCACGGCCTGCCTCGTACAGTACAAATTGGGAGCCGAGGGGGTTTGGGGATTTGATCTTTCCGCTGCCTGTTCCGCTTTCATCTATGCCGTGCAGACGGGAGCACAATTCATCGCTACCGGCTCTCATAAGAAAGTTCTGGTGATTGGCGCGGACGTAATGTCCTCGATCATCGATTACACTGATCGCGCCACCTGTGTCCTCTTTGGCGACGGAGCGGGTGCGGTACTCCTCGAGCCAGCCGAAGACGATTCTCTTGGTCTGATTGACTTCATCCACGAAATTGACGGCTCCGGCGGATGTACGCTCTATATGCCCGGCGGCGGCAGCCTTCATCCCTCCACGCGGGAGACAGTCGATAAGAAGATGCACTATGTTCACCAGGACGGCCAGCAGGTCTTCAAATTTGCCGTGCGCAAGCAAACCGAAGCTTGCCTGAAGTTGCTCGAACGGAACGGCCTCAAGGGCTCCGACGTCGACGCCTTCATTCCCCATCAAGCCAACCTGCGCATCATAAACGCCACGGTCGATCGGCTGGGTCTCCGTCCGGAAAGCGTCGTCATCAACATTGATCGCTTCGGCAACACGACGGCGGGCACGATCCCGCTGGCCATGAACACGGCCATCGAAGAGGGCAAGCTCAAGAAAGGCAGTCTGGTGCTAATGGCCTCTGTAGGTGCGGGTCTCACTGTAGGAGCCGCGCTTCTACGCTGGGCTTTCTGAGCTGGTTCTTCGTGACGTTCGTAATCGCCAGCACAGCATTCCGATAGCTAAACGAAGCTACTCACTGCTATCTTTTCGCAGCGTGCGCCCCACGTGGGGATGGTGCGGACGCGCAAGATCATGCTTCGGACGATAGGCTGCTGTCTTCTGCTGGCGTTCGCTTCAATCGGGCAGGCTGCTGCTCAGCAGGGGAAGGACGATTCGCAAGAAACCAAGCTGCTGGTGATGGAACACCTGTGGAACGAGGCCCAGGTGAATCGCGACTCCCGCGCCCTCGATGGCATGATCGGCGCGGCCTTCGTCAATACGGAATACGATGGCGAAGTCAGCGACAAAAGCAAGTTTCTCGCGGACATAAAAGACCCACATTTCAACCTCAGCAGCCTGACCATTCAAGACCTGAAGGTCAGCATGTACGGCGACTCCGCGGTGGTAGTTGGCAGTTACCGTACCAAGGGCACTTATCAGGCGAAACCCTACGAGCACGTCGGCCGCTTCACCGACACCTGGGTATTTACCGAGGGCCGCTGGCAGTGCGTCGCAAGCCATACCAGTCTTCTGAAAAAGTAAGCCTGCATGGGGTGAACGAGGGCGCGCGCCGCCAAACTTTTTGACCCCATAAGAAGTTTTAATGGCCAAAAGCAGCTTCCGCAGTTCTCCGCGGGTGATCTAACCCACAGGCAGGCTTTTACCTTTGACGGCCGGCCACGATCTCCCAATGCAACCGCTGCGCCAACCCCGATGGAAGACCCTGTTAGCTTTTGCCATTATCTACTTTGTGTGGGGATCGACATTTCTTGCAATCCGCGTGGGAGTGCGAGAGGTACCGCCGTTCTTGCTGGCAGGGATGCGTTTCTTCGCCGCCGGCATCCTGCTCTACGCCTGGATGCGCATGAGCGGAACGCCTTCACCGACTCGCCGCGAGTGGTTGGCGGTGACGGTGCTTGCCCTGCTGATCTTTGTGGGGGATTACGGGTTACTTTTTTGGGCGGAGCAGCGTGTGCCTTCGGGAATCGCGGCTGTCATGTTGGCGACCATCCCAGCCTTCATGGCGCTGGCGGAGATCCTTGTTTTGCGAACGCAGAAACTTACCCTCCGGCTGGGATTCGCGCTCTTAGTCGGGATTGGCGGGGTTGCGGTGCTAGTCAGCCATTCGGCGAGTTTTGGCCAAGGCGCGGTGAACACTTCCGGAGCGATCGCACTGCTCGTAGCCGCCATCAATTGGTCGCTGGCGGCCGTCCTCAACCGCAAACTGCCCGCACCCGCATCGAAAGGGATGAGTTCGGGAGCACAGATGCTCGCCGGTGGAATCCTGCTCACCCTGACGGCAGCGATGCTGGGAGAGTTGCGAGGCTTCCGTGTGCAGGCAGTTTCTTTCCATGCCTGGATGGCCCTCGCTTATCTGATCGTCGCGGGCTCTATCGTTGGCTTTACGGCTTACGTATGGCTCATCCACCACGAGTCGCCCACGAAAGTTGGAACCTACGCGTATGTGAACCCCGTGGTCGCGGTGCTCGTAGGATACTTTCTGGGCGGGGAAGCGCTCGGTGCGAGGACGATATTGGGGACGTTCCTGGTTCTGGTAAGTGTAGTGGTAATCACCACAACGCCAAAAGGGAACATGGAACTGAAGCCGTCGATCGAAGTGGCAGACTCAACGCGCCAGGCAGTCTGACGGCGTCTCGGAGGGATTAGCTCCTCTGCGTCGGCGAAGCTTCATCGATGCGCCCCGGCCTCCGTTTTCTTGAGGTAGTCGGAGAGCTGGCGCACTACGCTTATAAAAGTCTTGGTGGCTACGGAGAGCGTGCGGTCACGCCGGTAAGCCAGGCCGAGTTCACGCCACAATTCAGCGCCTTCCAGTTCGACCAGCTTCACTTTGCCCGCCTCGACTTCATCTTGCGCAAAGGACGCACTGATGAGGGAAATGCCAAGATCGGCAGCCACAAAGCTCTTGATCATGCCGATGCTCGGCAACTCCATCCTCACTTTGAGTTCGGTGTTGTACTCGCGGAAGAGCTTATCCAGCAGGCGGCGGGTATGGCCGGTCTTGGGAAGCAGGAGGGGGTATTTCACAACCTCGCCGATGTGTGCAGACTTCACCTTGGCTAACGGGTTCTTGGGACTCACCATCAACATCAACCGGTCGCGATAGATCGCCTGAACTTTCAAACTTGGAGATGAGAACACCCACATCGAGAGACCCGTTTTCGAGCTTCTCGACGATCTTGTAGGTGAAATTGCGGTAGATGCTGATCTGCACATCGGGATAGCGGCGGCAGTACTCTCCAAAAACCTCGGGCAGAACATGGAGGCACGTAGCTTCATTGGCTCCAACATGGAGCGTGCCGCGCGGCGTGTGGCCGTGGTCGGCAACGGCCACCAGAGACTCGTCGCGCAGTTTTTTGAGCCGCAGGGCGTAGTCGTGGAAGACTTGGCCAGCGGGCGTCAACTTGACGGTTTTGCCCGACCGGTCGAGAAGGCGATCGCCGTATTCCTGCTCCAGTTGGCGAATTTGTGCGCTGACCGCCGACTGCGAACGAAAAACTTTCTCTCCGGCACGCGAGAAGCTGCCCTGCCGGGCAACCTCTAGAAAAGTGATGAGCTGATCGAAGTCCATTGGTTAGTGGGAGATTATAGCGGACTTCATCCTCGTACGGTTGAGGAACGGATTAAAGAAGAATGGTCTCGTGGGAATCATCCGCGTTCTTGAGGTCAGCGTTCGGGGGTCAACCGCAGCTCACTGCACCACAGGTCTTTCCGACGAAGGAAGTTTGTCGTGATCATAAGTCCGTGCTTCCTCGGTTGCGAGGCGCGAAAGAATCGAGGACCAGGTCTCTTCGATTGAACACGGCGGGATTAAGGGCTCAACTCGAAGCAACGGTAGCGCCGGGCGCGATAGCAAATCGGCCGCGCGTGGGCTGCCGGTAAGGTGCACGTGTCGCCGAAGGATTCGGCGCAGCCATTTTTCTTCTTGAGGTTCGAGGGTCGAGAAGCGCACGGAGTCCTGGTTTGTCTGATCCTGGTTCGTCTGACCCAGGTTCGTCTGATTATCATTCGCGCGCCCGGTCTCACCCGTGCGCAGCAGGTAAGCAAGCCCGCCCGTCATCCCTGCTCCCAGATTCACGCCCGCCGGACCGAGAATGACCACTACCCCGGCAGTCATGTATTCGCAGCCGTGGCGGCCCACGCCTTCAACTACGGCGAGTGCTCCGCTGTTGCGGACAGCGAATCGTTCGCCAGCCCGGCCTGCGACAAACAGCTCGCCCGAAGTAGCACCATAGAGCACGGTGTTGCCCACCAGAACATCGCCGCGTTTCGACGCTTCGGCTTGCCCTGTAATGGCAATGCTGCCGCCGCAGAGGCCCTTGCCGACATAATCGTTCGCTTCCCCGGTCAGGCGGAAGTTTGCCCCGGAGATGAGGAAGGCGCCAAAACTCTGCCCCGCGGTGCCGAAGAACTCACAATCGACGCCAGTCATTTCCAGAGCGGACGGGCCGATCCGGCGCAAAACTTCGCCGCTAAAGTGCGCGCCCACGGCTCGATCCTCGTTGGTGATGGGAAAGCGATACGTACGCATGGAAAGCGATTCCAAATCGTCCACCACGCGGCTCAGTTCAAGGTGCAGGGCACCGCTATCCTCATGCGGACAGGGAAATTGCGCAGGTGGGCCGAGAATAGGCCGCAGGAGGGATGAGATGCTTTCTTCGGACTTCGGGTCGCGCGGCTGCAACCGGTGAACCGCGCCCAGGATTTCGTCGATTGATCCCGCGCCCATCCCGGCGAGCAATTGGCGGACGTCGGCAGCCAGTGCGCGGAAGAAAGTCTCCACCATCTCCGGGCTTCCGGCAAAACGCGCGCGCAGCGTTTCATCCTGCGTCGCGATGCCGACAGGGCAGGTATTCAAATGACATTGCCGGGCCATCACGCAGCCGATGGCCAGCAGAGCGGAGGTTCCGAAGCCAAATTCCTCGGCACCCAACAGCGCGGCGACTACTACGTCGCGGGCAAACTTCAAGCCGCCATCCACGCGCAATCTCACTCGCGCCCGAAGCCCCGCCTGCACCAGAGCGGTGTGCGCATCCCGCAAACCAATCTCCCACGGCAGGCCTGTGTTCTTGATGGAAGTGAGCGGAGATGCTCCGGTGCCGCCGTCGTGGCCACTGATGGTAATCACATCGGCCCCGGCTTTGGCTACGCCCGTGGCAATGACGCCAACTCCAGAGCTGGAAACCAGCTTGACTCCAATGCGCGCGTTCGGATTCACAGCGCGCAAATCGTAGATCAACTGGGCCAGGTCTTCGATGCTGTAGATGTCATGGTGCGGCGGCGGCGAGATGAGAGAGGTTCCCGGTACTGCGTGCCGCAATCGCGCGATGTAAGACGAGACTTTGGCCGAAGGCAGTTGGCCGCCTTCGCCAGGCTTGGAGCCCTGCGCCATCTTGATCTCGATTTCATCGGCGTGCACCAAATACTCCGCGGTCACGCCAAATCGGGCCGATGCCACCTGTTTGACCCTATTGTTCGCCTCCGGCCGGTCATAATAAATGCGGGGATCTTCACCGCCCTCACCAGTGTTGCTGCGTCCTCCTAGCCGGTTCATGGCGATGGCCAGAGTCTGGTGGGCTTCCGGCGAAATTGCGCCGAGCGACATGGCTTGCGTGCTGAAACGGCTGAGCAGCGAAACTTCACTCTCCACATCGTCCAAAGATAGCGGCTGGCTGAGGCGAATCTCCAGCAGGTCCCTCACCGCGACATTCTTTCTGTCCTCTGAAAGCACACTCAAAGCCACACGATTCTGTTCGGTTGGAGCTTTGATGTAACGATGCATGCGCCTCACTAGCTCAGGCGAAGTCGCGTGTTGCTCCCCGTTGTGACGGAAGCGATACAAACCGGCATCGCGGAACTCCGCGGAGGAAGACGCGAAGCCTGCGGTGTGACGCGAAATGCAATCTTGCAAGAGATCGTCCAGGGACTTGCCGCTCAGCGTGCGGCCGGCGTCTTCGAAAAACTCATTGCACACTTCCGGATCGAGGCCAATAGTTTCAAATATCTGGCTGTTCCGGTAACTGCTCATGGTGGAGATGCCCATGCGCGCCAGCACCTTGCGCAGACCTTTTTCAATTGCGGCGCGGTAGCGCTCAGGACCCTGGTGTCCGGCGCGGGTAGCCAGGTTCATGGCCAGATAAGGATGCACCGCACTTGCCCCGGCTGCGATTAGGAGAGCGACGTGATGAGTGTCAACGACCTGGCCGGTCTCGACGATCAAAGGCACATTCCAGGCGCCAGCGTTGGTCATCGCCCGCCACGCCGCCGAGACCGCCAGCAGAGCAGGCAAAGCGGCGCGCCTTTCGTCGACTCCGTGATCATCCATTCCGTGAACCCGCTGTGCGCGATCGCTCAACAGGATTCCGTGGCCGGATGCTGACATGGCAAACGCTTCTTCTCTGATTCTGGCCAAGACCCGGTGAGCGGCATCAACGCCCCCCGCCGCCTCAAAACTAAAATCGATGCCATGAATCGGCGACAGCGCAGCGGCTATCGAATCCATTTGTCCGGCATCGAGCAAGGGAGAATTCAGCTTTGAATTCCTGCCGAGATAAATGTCGAGCGACATGACGTGGCTTTCGCGCAGAGGGTCGATGGGAGGGTTGGTCACCTGGGCGAAGCGCTGCTTGCAGTAGTCCCACAGAGGGCGAGGAAGGTTCGATAGAAAAGCAGGAGGAGCGTCATCACCCATGCTCCACAACGCTTCCTGTCCCTTTTCCACGAGGGGCTGAAAGAGCATACGGAATTGGTCTTCCGTCCAGCCGAAGGCGGCCATCAGGCGGTTAGCGTCAATACTGATTGGCGCGGCAGTGTGCTCCGCTGGAATTACCGTTGCTGCAGTCCGGTCGTCATCGACATGCACAAGTCTTGCAATTTCGGCCGGCCGGAAGAATGTTCCGCTCGCCGGATCGGCAATCAGCATTTCGCCAGGACCAAGCCGCTGCCGTTCCACGACCTGCCGATCCGAAAGATCCGTGATGCCAACCTCGGAGCCGACAATGAGCAGCCCATCCAAGGTCAGCGTATAGCGCAGCGGACGCAGTCCGTTGCGGTCGAGCTTGGCGCCGACCATCTGGCCGTCGGTGAAGATCAAAGCAGCGGGACCATCCCAGGGCTCCTGTTCGGGTGCGCTGCTGGCGAGGAATTGGCGCAACCCGGCGTCCAGACGCTCGTCGTCCCATGCCGGGGGCACGAGGCGGAGCGCAGACTCCGCAATGCTCGCTCCGCTGCGCACCAAAGCTTCGAGGGCGTTGTCAAAGCTCGCGGAGTCGCTCATTCCCGGCTGCAGAAGCTTCGAATCCTCCGCCAGTCCAAGCTGCTCGCGTAAATTCGCCGCCCGCGCCTGAAACCACCTGCGGTTACTGCTGATGGTGTTGATCTCGCCGTTATGCGCCACAAATCGAAACGGCTGGGCAAGCGACCAACTGGGCTGGGTATTCGTGGAATAGCGCTGATGAAAGACCACAAAGGTACTCTCGAACTCAGGATCGCTGAGATCGGGATAAAAAGGCGCAAGTTGCTCCGGAGTGAGCAGTCCCTTATAGACGATAGTCCTCGCCGACTGCGAGCAGAAGTAAGCGCAATCGCTAAGGGCCTCGATCTTCTGGCGCAGCCGGAAAAGTTGCAATTCGAAGTCGCACGAGTCGCAACTGCCGCTCTTTAGATGGGAAGCGCGGGGGGCAATGAAGCATTGCCGCACAAGAGGTAGAGAATCACGCGAGCGTGGTCCAAGAATCGAAGGATTGGTGGGCACGGTGCGCCAGCCGAGGACTGAGAGATCAAAGCTTTGCGCTGCCTCTTGAATCGCATCCACTGCCTGACATTCCTGGCCACGCTGAAGAAACACCATGGCAATACCGAATTCGTCAGGCAATTCGATTCCATCGGCGCGGGCAGCTTTATGGAAGAAGGCCTTCGGAATGCCCACGAGCACACCCGCGCCATCGCCGCTGCGGCCATCCGCATCCACTCCCCCGCGATGGGCCAGGCGCTTCAGAGCGCTAAGCCCACGCTCGACCACGGCATGCGACGCGGGTCCGCCCAACTGCGCGATAAAGCCCACGCCACAGGCATCGTGATCGTTCGAGAATGTAAGGCGACTTTCCCCCATGTTACTGGTCTAACCTGAAACGCCACTCAAAGTACAATCGTCAATTTCGATGTGACGGATGGATTTTTCTGCATTGGTCGAGGGGGCTGTCTCGGAACGTCCTCTGGCGCTTCCTGTATTGTGAAACGATCAATACTCTCTTGAACTGCGGTTAAGATAGTGTGTCATTCGTCCGGCCGTTGCGCTTTCTCTATGGTCACGCTCTCCGATATCCAATCGGCCCTGAGCCGGATTCGCAAAGCAATCTATGTCTCGCCTTGCACGCGTTCGGAAACTTTTTCCGAACTTACTGGCAACGCCATCTATCTCAAGCTCGAGAACCGGCAGCGGACAGGCGCTTACAAAGAACGGGGCGCGCTGAACAAGCTGCTAAGTCTCACTGCGGAAGAGCGCTCCCGAGGGGTGATTGCGGCGTCAGCAGGGAACCACGCGCAAGCCGTCGCCTACCACGCTTCGAATCTTGGGATCCGGGCAAGAATCGTCATGCCGCTGGCTACTCCGCTGATCAAGGTGTCAGCCACGCGCGGGTATGGCGGCGAGGTCGTGCTGCATGGAGCGAATTACGATGAGGCCTATGAAGAGGCGTTGCGCCTCAGCGCGCAAGACCAT
Organism: Candidatus Sulfotelmatobacter sp.; assembly: GCA_050012155.1. GTDB lineage: Bacteria > Acidobacteriota > Terriglobia > Terriglobales > Acidobacteriaceae > Sulfotelmatobacter. Next base: position 47,712 of record JBEKHS010000013.1, read on the forward strand.
CTCACCTTTGTTCACGCCTTCAACGATAATGCCGTCATTGCCGGGCAGGGAACCCTGGGACTTGAATTGCTGGAGCAGCATCCCGATCTTGAAGTAGTCATTGTGCCCATCGGCGGCGGTGGGCTGATCGGTGGTATTGGTTGCGCCCTGAAAGAAACGAATCCGAAAATTCAAGTTATCGGAGTTCAGCCTTCGCGGCTGCCTTCGGTGAAAGTTGCGCTCTCCGAGGGCAAGCCTGTGACGTTGCCCTCGGCTGTGACCATCGCGGATGGCATCGCAGTGCGGCGCGCCGGCGAGCTGACGCTGCCGTTGATTCAGAAGTATGTGGATGACGTTGTTACGGTCGAGGAAGAGGAGATCGCCAACGCCGTTCTGCTACTGCTGGAAAGAGAAAAAGTTCTCGCCGAAGGGGCAGGCGCGGCTGCCCTGGCCGCGCTTGTGAATCGGCGGATTCCAATGATTCGTGACTCGAAGGCCGGCGAAAAGAGCGGAAAGAAGATCGTCGCCATCGTGAGCGGTGGCAATATCGATGTAACGTTGTTGGCTCGTATCATCGAACGCGGGTTGGTTAAGGATGGTCGCTTGGTCCGCCTGCGCGTGCATCTTCCCGATTACCCCGGCGCTTTGCACCGCCTCACTGGCATTCTCGCTCAGCACCGGGCCAATATCGTTGAGACTTCCTACGACCGCGCCTATCACAACGTGAACCTGGGAGACACGGCCATCGACATCACCATGGAGACGCGCGGTCCGGACCATATCGCGGAGCTGATCTCAGCCCTCGGCGCGAACGGCTACACTCACGAGAGAATCCTGTGAGCTCAGCTCAGGGATTGGAAGCGACGGGGCGTGGAACGTCGTTCTTCTTGTGCGACATCTTGCGATGAACATCGGGCCAGAATTCTTTGATCACGATCGTAATGGTGTCATACGCCACCTGCGTTCCCCAAACGCTCAGCGTATTCGGCAATGTGCGGTCGGACGCATTGTGGACATAGGTCAACATGTTTGTCGCGGGGTCGTAGCGAGTTGTAATGAAGGCTCGGGGATGGTAGGTGTTGGTGGAAATTGTGGCCGACAAGGCGCTGCCAAGAATTTCGGAAAAATTGAATTGTCTTCGGCCGGAATCCGTGCGGGTGATAAAGATTCGGCTGACCGCGTAATCAGCGCGGTGCACGAAACTACCCTCGCTGGTCTGGAAAAATCTGGGATCCTGATGCAGAAGCGATGGAAAAACCGCAGCCACCATGAAGTTTTCGATGGTCCCGTCCGCAAAGGCCGATCCATAGCGTTTCGCGTAACCCTCCGCGCCCTGACCATAGCCGGGTTCGCTGTTTTCCGCCTGGCTGATGCCCGACAGCACTCCGTACCAGGGAAATTCGATCTTGTCGAATGAACCCCGAGCCACAACTTTGAACTTCTGTCCAGCGGTAAGCGGCGGAACTTTCCCCGCATTCTCCAGGGTCAAAAAGTTAGGCAGTGCGAGAAAAAGCCGGTCCTTCGAAGTACCTGAGGTTGTTCCTTGGTCGCCGGCGGCCTGCGGCTCTTTGCCCTTGTCCTTGTCTGCCGGAGATTGTGGCGAAGCTGCAGACGTCGAATTTGACGGCGGCGGCGACTGCTGCGCTGCGGATGAAAAACAGAATGAAGTAACGAGTGCAAAGGCAACGAGTGTACTGGTGAGCAACTTTATCGACAAGCATTTCTCCCGGAACTGAATCCCGCTGGCAGACGGAAAGGCGATGTCGTAATTCTAACAGCCAGACCCCCTTTGCCGGGTCCGCTACCCCGCTTTACATTGCTTTACAACGAGCGGGACCCTGCGCGTGGGCAAAGGTCGTCGACAGTGTGTGCGCACTTCTGTGCCGTCAACTGAGATGAAGGTGCAGGCTGCGCTCCCGATCTTTAGAAATATTGGAGGTTGAAGTAGATCTTCCCTAATATTGTTAAGCGTGTACTTGGCATTCAGCGTGCCCACACCGGCGTTCGCTAGTCCGCCCACCGACGCCCGCCATGCGCCGACAACATTCAAGCCCTTGCGTCCACTGGGACCGTCCAGGGTCAGCCCCATCGCCCGGAATACTTTGCAGACCGGTTCCATTTCGTTACCCGCTTGCGGCCTCTGATGGTCGATGGTGATATTGGCGTCCAGACGGCACACCAGGTTACAGTCGTGGCACGGGACCGTCTCTTCTGCCGCGTGAGGCGCCGGCGCATTCGCTCGATCGACATAGCTGAGAACGCGGTTAGCGACATTGTAAATCGCCCTCCACTGGGCGTTGTGCGTCAACACGTCGCGGTGCGTCGGGTAATGCAGAGCGATTAGGCCTTCAAATGCAGCAGCCTGCGCCAGACTCACGGTTGCGCCCGGAACATTCTGCCAATTGGCGCCCACCTTGGTCCGTAACTGTGCGACGTTTGCATGGGCCACGATTTGGACCTGCAGGCCGTCTTCGACGTCCCTGGATCCATCTATAATGGTTACAACGTCCTTAGTCCGGGGGTAATGGACGGGGGTTAGCCCGGCTCACTATATCCATGGTTGTTCTCCTCGTCTTCCGCAGCTCGGCGGCCTGCGGCAACCGGGAGATTTTATCATGCAGTTAATCAGATATAGTTTCACCTTAGTAAGTCATCCACCTTGAAACAGTAATACGCCCCCAGGACGCTGATATGTTCTGTTTAACGCCTTACTCAGCTCGGTGCTAAGTGCTCCGCTACAAGATAGCTTCAACTATCTCGGTCATTCACCAGCATGTGGCGACCACCTGACAAAGAGCGGACAGAGAACGACGATGGCCGCCGGTTGCGATTGGTCACCTCAGAAGTGGAATCCAATCTCGCCCGTGACCGAGCGCGGCGTGACGTAGTGGGTGCCGCTGAATGTGGAAAGAAAGTTATACAGGACGTAATTATTAGCCAGGTTAATGGCGGTTAATTGCGCGCTCACCTTAAGTCGGTCTCCGTGAAACAAGTTGTCATGCCCCACCGAAAGATCGAACAGATTTCGGTGCGCGATGCGCGGCGGATTGTGGTCGTCGTTTTCTGTGTTCGGCGCAGGCACCTTGATGAGCGCAGAGCTAAACTCCGACGCGGGACAATTGTAGGGCAGGGGAGTCCTTGGAGTCGCACGGACGCCGTTGCAGGTGAACCCGGCCTCGAACTCCTGATCGGCTGAAAGAGGCACGCCGCCAACGTTAGCGGCGATCATGCTGACGTTCGGCACGCCGCCGATTACCGTCGATCCCGGGCAATCGTTAGAGGCATTCACCCCGAAGCATGGCGCCGCGCCTGCGACCAGTCCGCTGTCATACCGCCAGTTGAAGCCAAGCCAAGGACCTCGCTTCCAGGGCTGGTATTGCAGGTGAGTCGTCTGGTTGAACTTTTCGTCGTGATCGATTCGAAACACTCCACTGGGCGCGGAGGGTATGGCTCCCGCTCCGCCAATTTGCGGAGTGAAGAAGCGCGCCGCCACGCTGGAGAAAACCATGAGCGCCGAAAAGCCATGAATCTCGGGCACGCTTACGCGGCCCGCGTATCCCGGAATCTTGGAGTTGTGCCATTCAATGGGGAAAGTGATCGGAGTGTTTCCGAGCACGCTGAAATCGTAGCCATTGTGCGTGTACTTCGTGATCCACTCGCCGGAAAAAACGAGATACTTGCCGAAAGCCTGCTCGATTCCGGCGTGGAATTCATTGCGAAACCCGGGGCTCAATGGGGTCAGATTGAAAGAAGAACAGAGCAAAAGCGGATTCAAAACGGCGTTGGCGCATCCGATGCTGGAAAGGATCAGATTCTCGTTGAAAGGGGATTCCAGCGTACGCGCATAAGAAGCGCGAAGAACCGTGTTGGTCTTCTTGATATTGTAAGCCGCCCCCACTCGGGGTTCGCCCTGCCGCGCCGTCGACAGGCCATTGTAAAAATCACCACGCAGGCCGAGGTTCAAAGACCAGTTGCCCTTGGTGACGTTGTCGCGCACATATACCGCCAGCTCCTTCACATCGGTGTGCCCGATAAAATCGTATAAACCTCCGCCGCGGGTGAGGTCGTAGGGAAGCAGGATGGGATTGAAATAAGGGTAAAGCGGCGTTCCCGGCGCGTTTGGATTAAAAGCGCTGTTTTGCTGGTAGGTGCCAGTATTGCCGGGGCATTGCGAAGGGGTGAGTCCGGGCGCTGCAACATACTGACCCTGATCTGCCGACAGCGTTACGCATGGTGCGTTGTAGGTCGGATCCACGATGCCCAGAGTGTCGTTTTCGTCAAGGAACGTTTGTTCGTAAGTGACCCCGGCCTTGATGTTGTTAACTCCTTTAACATAAGAAATATCGGACCGAATTCCGGCATTGGTGAGGGTCCGGTTCTGGCCCACGGACTGCCTCTGAAGACTGGGCGGTCCCAGGTCGGCAAACGGATCGCTGCTGGGGTAATAGTTGTAATCATCACGCCGCACGAATGCTCCCAAAGTAAATACCGCGTTCGCATTCAATAGCCGCGTCCAGGATGGAGCAATATTGAAGGTGCCGATCTTGGAGCGCTGGTCCGTCGCCCCGACGATTACTCCGTTGGGCGCTACGCCCCCATAGTTGTTCACATCTTGTGCGTCCACGCCACTCAATCCGCTCCATGCAGTCGCGTTTTCAGCGTCGAATGAATTGGGTGTCTGGAACCAGCTCCGGCTGTAGCCGAAGTTCAGGTGAATCGAGTCGGCGGTGGAGAGTTGATAGTCGACGCGGTCGAACAGGTTCTGTTCGTTGCCTTTGTCGTGCAGCACCGTGAATTCCGGTGGATCGAGGAACCGGCCGGTGTTCAAGGCGCCGGCTGAGATAAAGTTCCCCCAGTTCTTCCCGCCGTAAGCCAGCTCGGCGGAGAGGTTGGATGTGCCGAACGATCCATAGGAAGCAGTCACGCTGCCGTGAGGCGGCTTCACGCCCTGCCCCGAACGTGTGGTGGCCACAATTACCACGCTGGTCTTGCCTCCGTATTCGGCGGGCGGTGCGCCTGAGATCACTTCCAACGACTGCACGGAATCGAGCGGAATCTGGTTCGAGAACACTTTGCTTTGCTGGTCAGTTATCGGTTGGCCGTCGACGGAGAACGAATTCTCGGCGTGATCGCCAAGACCGTGGAAAAGACCGTTGGAATCGGCGGCGATTCCCGGCGTAGATGCGGTAACTAATGCGCTCACGTTAGAGGTGGCACTTTCCAGGGGGATCTTTTGGAAGGAGTTCCTGTCGATGTCGGAATGGAAACTCGAATCGTTCTCAACTAGATCTCCTCCGGCTTCGACCGTCACGGTCGTGGTGGAACCCGACACCTGCAAAGTAATATTTATGCTGACGGGCACGACTGATCGCACCTCCACGTCTTGCGCAGTCTTGGCGAATCCGGCAGCGCTCACCGTCATGTGATACGGATTGAAGGGCACGTTCGGGATGTTGAACCTGCCCGAATTGTCTGTTGTAGTTGTTTGGTCGAAGTGACTGACCGGGTTGTGAATTTCCACCGTCGCATTGGGCACGACGGCGCCAGTCGGGTCTAAGACGGCGCCGTTGATCGATCCGGAACTTCCGCCTGATTGTGCGGCGACAACGGCGCCAGCCAGATAAAACGAAACCGCGAGAATAGCGACAGCGGCCGAGTTGTAAGAACGAAACATGAATCCTCCAGAAAGAAGTGAATGAATAGGGATCGACCGGCATCTGGTGCCGGAGCTTCGAGCTTTGATTTGCGAGAATCCCTAAACGGCAGGAGGACCGCGAATGCCCAGGTCACGCACCCTGAGCCGGGCCTTGGGGATAACTTCTTCGTCTTGCAGCACACCGACCGCAGCAAAAACTGGCCGGGTTTGATTGAAGCTGGCTGTGGGCGTGGTGCTGTGAGCTACCACGCAGATCGAGCAGGATGCAGACTCGGTTTGGTTCGGATGGTTGTGGGTAGACTCGGCTACCGCCGTCCACAACATCAGGGACAGACAAAGCCACGCCAACCATCGAGACGAAAACCGCATAGTTCCTGCAATGGGCAAGATTTCCAGTAGCTTACAACGGTTGTCCCGCACAAAGCAATGCTCGGCAAGTTACTATAGGGATGGAATGTTATCCTGGTCGCCACACGACGGGCCGACACATTTAAAATTCACTCTCGAGGAAGCGCATGACGGAACCAACCTACGAAGAGCTCAAAGCGCGGTTGTCCCAGTTGGAAAAAGAGGTCGAGACCAAGAAGCGCAGCGGCGACCTGATCTTCAAGGTCGGCGAAAAAGGCGGCGTCAGCGTGTACGGGTTGGGTCGCTTCCCAGTCACGCTTTATTACGAGCAATGGAACCGGCTGCTCGGAGCCGCCGAGGATATCAAGAAATTCATGGAAGAGAACAAGTCGCGGCTGAAGCTCAAGGAGCAGGGCTGACTGTCGACCTCGGCCCGCCGGACCTCGGACACCGGACCAAGCCGCGTGACCTTAAGTCCGGAATCTGATGTCCAACGTCCGAAGTCTGAAGTCCGTCGCCCGCTTTGCGCTATAATAAAAGGCCTGTGCCTAAATACTCCATCGTCGTCCCTCTGCACAACGAGCAGGAGAACGTCACCGACCTTTATGATCGCCTCAAAGCGGTGATGGAGACGGCGGGCGAAACTTTTGAAATCGTACTGGTGGATGACGGATCGAGCGACCACACTTTCGCCATGTTGCGGGAGATTGCGGCCGTCGACAGTCGAGTCACAGTCGTGAAGCTGCGCCGCAACTTCGGGCAGACCGCAGGATTGGCCGCGGGTTTCGACCACGCCCGGGGTGAATACATCATCGCCATGGATGGCGATCTGCAACACGATCCCGCCGACATTCCCGTATTCCTGGAAAAGATTTCCGCCGGTTACGACATCGTCAGCGGATGGCGTAAGGTGCGCGTCGATAATTTCTGGATGCGCCGCATCCCCTCCCGCATGGCGAACTGGCTGATGGCAAAGCTGAGTGGCGTCGACATTCACGACTTCGGCACCACCTTCAAAGCCTACCGCCGCGAGATCCTGGAGCAGGTGCCGCTCTACGGCGAACTGCACCGCTTTATCCCGGCGCTGGCGTCGTGGTATGGAGCTTCCATTTGCGAAGTGCCCATCCGCAACGTGAACCGCGAGCGCGGCGCTTCGCACTATGGAATCACGCGGACGTTCCGGGTTGTCTTCGATCTCATCACCATTCGTTTTCTGCTGCGTTATCTATCGCGTCCGCTGCATTTCTTCGGAACCTTCGGCTTGCTCAGCCTGTTTGGCGGCACCGCCGTCGTGGCCTGGTTGGGAGTGGAGAAGTTTCTGCGCCACGTTCCAGTGATGGCTTCTCACGGCCCGCTGATGATGTTGTCGCTCGGCCTGCTGCTCGGGGGATTGAATCTGCTGGCCATCGGCCTGCTTGGCGAGATGCAGGTCCGCCACTACCACGAACCCCGCCACCGCGCTCCCTACTCGGTCGACCGCGTCCTTCGTTCACAGAACGAAGAACACAGCGTCTCGGAGTAGAGGTCGCCTCATAGCAAAGTCATCTGGCACTCCCTGAGGCGCCCCTGCGCCCGGCGTATAATGTGCCGTTTAGCTTCTTAGGAGCGCCGGTCATCATGGCACAAACCACGCAGCACGAGTTGCAATTGGCCCGCCGCATGTCGCGCCTGGGCACCGAAACCGCTTTCGAAGTTCTGAATAAAGCGCGAGCGCTTGAGCGGCAAGGCAAAAGCATCATCCATCTTGAGATCGGTGAGCCGGATTTCGATACTCCCGCCAACGTGATCGAAGCTGGCGTCGACGCGCTGCATCATGGCTGGACCCACTACGGTCCTTCCGCCGGCTTGCCCGAACTGCGCCAGACCATTGCCGACTACGTGAGCCGCACGCGCGGCGTGAAAGTTGCCGCCGAAGATGTGGTCGTTGTGCCCGGCGGTAAGCCAATCATTTTCTTCACCATGCTGGCTTTAATTGACGAAGGAGACGAGGTCATCTATCCCAACCCCGGCTTCCCGATCTACGAGTCGATGATCCATTACGTCGGCGGCCGGGCTGTGCCCATTCATCTGCGCGAGGATCGCGATTTTTCTCTCGACGTAGACGAACTTGCCGCCCTGGTCACCGACCGCACCAGACTCATTATTCTGAATTCGCCGCATAACCCCACCGGCGGGGTGATGGAGCGCAGGGACGTTGAGCAGGTTGCCAAGGTCATCGGCGACCGCAATATTCTGGTCTTGTCGGACGAAATCTACAGCCGCCTGCTTTTCGAAGGCGAGCATTTCTCCATAATGTCCGTGCCGGGAATGCAAGAGCGCACCATTCTGCTCGATGGCTTCTCGAAAACCTACGCTATGACCGGCTGGCGCATGGGCTACGGCGTAATGCGCGCCGACCTGGCTGCGCACATCACTCGTCTGGCGACGAACTCAACTTCCTGTACCGCGAGCTTTACTCAGATCGCAGGAATCGAAGCCTTGCGCGGCGATCAGACTTCTGTGGATCGGATGTGCAGCGAATTCAAGCGCCGGCGTGACGCTTTCGTCGCTGGCTTGAATAAGATCAAGGGTTTTTCCTGCCGCATGCCCAAAGGCGCATTCTACGTTTTCCCCAACATCACAAAGACGGGGTGGAAATCGAAGCCGCTGGCAGATGCTCTGCTGGAACAAGCGGGAGTCGCAGCTCTTTCGGGAACCGCCTTCGGTGCCTTCGGAGAAGGCTACCTGCGCTTCAGCGTTGCCAACTCGCTGGAAAACCTGGAGCAGGCTCTGGAGCGGGTTGGAAAGTGGGCGGAAAAGAATTTGTAGCGAAGATCCCCACCCAAGCCAAAGAAGGCTTGAGTGGGGAACCCATCCTCGGGGGTGGCGCCCCTGCCTCCAGAACTGTGCGTTCAGTTGAAGAGCGCCGATTTCGGTGATAGCCTTCGCCCGTGGCTGGGAGGAGGTGCTCCGTGGCATTCGGATTTGCGCGCTTGGTGGCGCTTGCGACAACATGGGCGATTGCGGTCGCGTTGCCTGCGGTCGCGCAGTTCGAAACACGAGCGAGCTTCCCCATCGGTGGGGACGCAGGTCCATATTCGCTCGTTGTTGGCGACTTCAACAGAGACGGCATCCTCGACGTGGCGGAGTTTGGCTTTTCACCGGCTGCCAGCGTGGAAATCCTCCTGGGAAACGGCAATGGCACGTTTCGGCTGGGTGCCACGTACCCCCTCGCCGGCTCGGCCTTTTACAACGCAACAGCCAGCCTCAGGCGCAATGGAATACTGGATCTCGTAATCGCGGGCGGGAACATGGACGACGTCTATGTCATGCTCGGCAATGGCGACGGAACCTTCCAGACGCCGGTACCGTACCCGACGACCGCCTCACCCTCTATGGTGGGGGTCGGAAAGTTCACCCGCGGCGGCAACACCGACCTGATCGCCCTCGAATGGACCAGCGCCGGGGGAGTTGTCTGCGACTGTATTGAGGTGCTTCCCGGAAACGATGACGGGAGCTTTGGGGCGCCGATTACCACCCCGGTGCCCAATATCCACGGCTTCGCGATAGCCACTGGAGACTTCAACAGCGACGGCAAGCTCGACGTGGCTGTAGCGGGCGGGTTCGGCATTTCATCTCAGGTGGATATACTCCTCGGAAACGGCGACGGTACCTTCACAGCGGATGGCTACTACGCCGTTGGCGACACTCCCCAATCGATCGCAACGGGCTACTTCACCCAGGACAAAACGAAGCTCGACTTGGCGGTAGCCAACGAGGCTGGGTCCAGCCTGAGCGTCCTGCTGGGAAATGGCGATGGAACTTTCCAGCCCTCGGTTTATTACGATACACCATACCCCACTTGGGTAATTGCAGAGGATCTCGAGGGAGATGGGAACGTGGACCTGGCCGCCTCCAACGCCGGCTTAGCAGGCTTTTTGCAGGAGTTTCCGGCTGGAGTAAGCGTATTCAAAGGCAACGGTGATGGCACCTTCCAGGCTGGCGCATTTTATCCTGCGGGACGCCGGTCCGGCGGGAGCTACGTGGCCGCCGGCGACTTCAACGGCGACCACAAACCAGACCTTGTGGACGTAAATTCAGACGGCCAGGCAATCATCACGCTGTTGAACACCGGAGTGGTCACCTTCTCGCCCACGACGCCGCTGACCTTCAAAGCCCAAGCCGTTGGCACGACCAGCTCGCCGCAAACCGTGACCCTCACCAACACCGGCACGGCCGAGCTGAAAATTCAAGCGATGAAAGCCAGCACCGGGTTCTCCGTGACCTCAACCTGCGGCGCGAGAGTGGCGCCCGGCGCGGCCTGCACGATTACGGCAACGTTCTCTCCGACGAAACAAGGTGTGGTGCAAGGCATGATCGCCATCAGCGACAGTGCCTCGACCAAGCTCCAGGTGATCGAGCTTCTGGGCAACGGCAGCTAGCGAACAAGAGCGAAGCTTGTTTTTTTTCATTCCTGATTGACTTGACGGCGGACTTCGCAGTAGCCTCGACCGCGTTGACGGTCCAGAAGAAAAAATCGAAGCCGGGATCTGCACCCCGAGCCAGCCGCCCCTACGCGCCGGGATATGGACTTCCAGAGAGCAACAAAGCCCTTCTCCCATGGAGCTGGGCTGAGCAGCGTCTGAAGAAATCGCACAACTACTGGATTACTACGGTAAAGCCGGATAATTCTCCTCACACGATGGTGGTCTGGGGACTGTGGCGGGACGGCCGGTTCCTGTTCAGCACTGGCAGCAATTCGCGCAAGGCGCGCAACCTGGCGCTGAACCCCCGCTGCGTAGTGTGCACGGAACACGCCCAGGAAGCCGTTATTATTGAAGGCACCGCCGATATTGCAGACGTGCCTGCGCGTCGAAAGTTCCTTTCCATGTATGAGCGCAAATACAAGTTCGACATGAAGGGGATGGAACAGGACATCCTCTCGATGAAGGAGCCGGTCTTCGCCGTGCGTCCACGTGTGGTGTTTGGTTTCTGGGAAAAACACTTTGTCGAAAAGTCCACGCGCTGGAAATTCGAGTAACCTAGCTACCATGGTTCATTTGGACATTTCTCAAAAGACAATGGAAAAGAAGTTTCGCGTCTTCGCTACCTGTGACATCGGAGAAGCAATCAGCTTGCTGCGCAGCCGCGGGTACGAGGTCGAGGTATATCCCAAACCGGAAGCTCCGGCGAAACGACTGATAATCGACAAGGTGAAGTCCGGCATCGACGGTTTGATCACGACGCTCCGCGATCCCATCGATGCTGAAATTTTCGAGGCGGGGAAGAACACCCTCAAAGTAGTGGCGCAATATGCCGTAGGGTTCGACAACATCAATCGCGCCGATGCCAATCGCTACAAAATTCCTTTTACCAACACGGCGGACGTGCTCACGGAAGCAACCGCGGAATTCGCCTTCTTCATGCTGGGCATGCTGGCCCGCAAGATGTGGCCGGCGGAGCATCTCACTCGCGACAACAAATGGGGGTACTGGCATCCGTACCTGCCATTTCTGGGCGACGAAGTTACAGGCAAGACCATCGCCATCATTGGCACGGGACGCATCGGGCTGGCCATGATCAAGAAGTGCGCCGGGTTCGACATGAATATGTTGTGCTACGACCCGGCGTACGAGAATCACGATTACATAAACGCCATCCAGGAAAACATGGACTTGCGCCACGCGCGCGGCATTTCGCAGGAGAAGAACTGGATCAAGTATGTGGGATTCGAAGAGGCTTTGCGGGATGCTGACTTTGTGAGCGTGCATGTGCCGCTGTTGCGCGCGGGAGAAAGCTCGACGCCGACTTATCATCTCTTCAACGAGCAGACGTTGCGGCTGATGAAGCCGACGGCCTTTCTGGTCAACGACTCGCGCGGACCGGTGATCGACGAAGCTGCACTGGTGAAGGCGCTCCGGGAAAACTGGATCGCGGGCGCAGCCCTCGATGTCTACGAAAAAGAGCCGCTGCCCGCTGATTCGCCCCTTCGCGACCCTACGATTGCCGACCGTTGCCGGCTTTTTCCGCACTTCGCCAGCGCGGCGCGCATCACGCGGTTGTCGACTGATCCCAACAAAGGCATGGCCGGACGCTGCGTGCAGGGATTGATCGATGTGCTCGAAGGCAAGTACGGCGGCGACATCACAAAAATGCCGTACGTCGTCAACAAGGAAGCGTTCGGAAAATAAGGGCTCGTTCCGGCTAAAATGGAATGGCCATCATTTTGCCCCAGGCATACGAATGAAAAAATACCCCTTCTTTCTTCCCATTGTTCTCCTGCTTCTGATTCCTGCGCTGTTCGCTCAAACTTCCGACCCAGTGGGCCAACTAAAGCTGATTCCCGCCCCCAAGGAAGCCCGGCTTCAGCAGGGCCCCTTCCGCGTAAGAGCGAACACAAGAATCCTAGTGGAGTTCGGACATCTATCCGAAGACCGCATCGCCGCCGAAACGCTGGCGGAAGAAATCCAGGACCAGTCGGGGTTGAAGGTAAGCATCACCGGCTCAAAAGAGAAGGCAAGAGAAGTGCGAAGCGCCATCGTGCTGGCGCGTTTGCAGGACCGAAGTGTGCGCGATTTTCTGGCATCGAAAGGCCTGAACGCTGATTCCATCGGCGAGCAGGGGTACCTGCTGTTCTCGGACAAGACGCACTTAATTGTGGCTGCGAACACCGGCCAGGGTCTGTTCTCGGGCGTGCAGACGCTGCGGCAATTGCTGCGTAAGGACGATGGGAAGCTGATCTGTCCTGCGCTTTCGATTCGCGACTGGCCCGGTATGGAGTGGCGTGGCGTGCAGGATGACATCACCGCGGCCCCGTTCCAACGAAAGAGTGCATGAAGCATCAGATCCGCACCTTGGCTGGAAACCACAGACAAAGAGAAACACATCCAGCATGTTTTCCGACCGCACCAACTGGAAACTCACGCGCAATCGCCTGACTGAAGCCCTCGACGAAGTGAGATCGAGTGGTGCGCGCCTCTTCGATCTGACACTGTCGAATCCAACCCGGGCCGGGCTGCGCTACGACGAGGGCGCGATCCTTCAATCGCTGGCCTCGCGGCACGCTATGGATTACGATCCGCAACCCAAGGGTTTGCCGGACGCACGAGCAGCGGTTGCGGCGTATTACCAAACGGAGCACGGAATCAGCCTCGACACCGAACGGCTGATTCTCACCACCAGCACCAGCGAAGGTTATTCTTTTGTCTTCCGCTTGCTGTGCAATCCGGGCGATGAGCTTCTGGTGCCGAAACCAAGCTATCCATTGTTTGAGTTTCTTGCCGACCTGCAGGACGTCAAGCTCGTTCCATATCCCTTGATCTACGATCACGGCTGGCAGATCGATTTTCCTTCGCTAGAGAAGGTGGTGACGAAGCGAAGCCGGGGCGTGGTCGTGGTGCATCCGAATAACCCCACGGGGTCCTATGTGCATGCTCAGGAGCAGAAATGGCTCAACGGTTTTTGCCGCGAACATGAACTCGCGGTGATTGCGGACGAAGTGTTTCTTGACTATGCGCACGATGGGCTGGCACATCGGACCTTTGCGGCGAACCAGGACGTTCTGACCTTTACCCTGAGTGGAATTTCGAAGATCTCTGCGCTGCCGCAGATGAAGGTGGCATGGATCGTCACCAGCGGGCCCGAAGCCGAGGTCGAAACAGCCGAGGCGCGGCTGGAAGTAACTGCCGACACCTATCTCTCGATGAATGCACCCATCCAATGGGCGGTGCCGGTTCTATTGGAGCAGCGAAAGGATATTCAGCGGCAGTTGATGGAGCGGGCGCGCCGGAACTTACACGAACTGGATCGGGAGCTAACGGAGCAGAAGGCTTGCGAGCGGTTACACGTGGAAGGGGGATGGAACGTGGTCCTGCGCGTTCCGGTGACGCGGTCGGATGAACAGTTGGCCATCGAACTAGTGCGAGAGAAGCGAGTGCTGGTGCACCCGGGGCACTTTTATGATTTTGCGACTGACGGCTATCTCGTGGTGAGTCTGATTCCGGCCGAAAAGACGTTTGGGGAGGGGATTGCCGGGGTATTAACAAAGTTTAGTATGGGATAGATTCTCGGCGATCGTGCAAAGTCCTATCTAGGTGCTATGTTATGAGACGAACAACGCATGCCGTTCTCCTCGCGCTGAGTTTGCTTTTCGCAGCGAGCGTGAGTGCACGGGCACAACAGGCGGCGCAGGAGAAGATCAAGAGTGAGCAACGGGATCTGGTCGAGGGAATGCTCAAGAATATTCACGAGGCGCTCAAGAGGAATTATTACGATTCATCGTTTCACGGTCTGAACGTGGATGCCCGTTACAAGGAATACGATCAACGGATCAAAAAAGCTGAAACTCTGGCCGATGCGCTCCGAGTGGTTGCAGCGTATCTCTCGGGCCTGAACGATTCCCATACTTTTTTTGTTCCGCCGTTGCGCAGCTATATCGCGGACTACGGATACCAGATGCAAATGGTGGGTGATGCCTGCTATGTGACCGAGGTTCGTCCCGGGTCGGATGCTGAGCAGAAAATACACCCAGGAGACCAGATTATTTCTTTGGATGGTTACGCGGTCGGTCGCCGCGACCTTTCGCAGCTCGACTACTATCTCAACCAGATTGCACCGAAACCCATGACTGGGATGACCGTACTCTCTCCGTTAGGCGAGACGCGAAAAGTAGCGATCGCGACTAAGTACATCAAGCGTGAGGATGCATCTGATTTCTGGAGCCAGAAGGTTGAGCGCGATAAAGAGCAGCATCTGATGCACCAGCGCTTTGTTGAGCAAGGGGACGTGCTGTTCTGGAAGATGCCGGCCTTTGCGGTTGAGGAGAGCGAGGTAGACCGGATGATTCGCATTGCGCGAACGCACAAGACGCTCATACTCGATCTGCGCGGCAATCCTGGCGGCTACATGACGACTCTTTCGCACTTGGTTGGCGGCGTTATGGATCACGACGTGACGATCGGGACCCGGGTGATGCGCAATGGCCAGAAGCCGGAGATCGCGAAATCCAGAGGCAAGAACTTGTTCACGGGAAACCTGATCGTACTGGTGGATAGCAAGTCTGCGTCTGCTGCTGAGGTGTTCGCCCGGGTGGTGCAACTGGAGCATCGAGGAACGATCATCGGCGACCGGAGTTCGGGCAGCGTCATGGAGTCGGTTCTCTATCCGTTCGACGACTATTCCGGAGTGAACGTTTTTTACGGAGCCTTCATCACGAATGCGGATCTGATCATGACCGACGGCAAAAGCCTCGAAAAGGTTGGCGTAACACCGGACGTCCTGCTGTTACCGAGCGCAGGGCAATTAGCGACAGGTAAGGATCCAGTACTTGCGAAGGCAGCTCAGTTGGGTGGAGTGAACCTCGACCCAGTTGAGGCTGGCCAGTTATTTCCCTTCGAATGGGCGCCCCAATGAGTCACAGGTGCACGTTCGCTTAGTGCATCAAGCGTGGCACCGAGGCGCCTCGAGCGGTAGTCTGAACATCATCGTTTTACCAGAAACGGATTTCTCTCCCGCTCTTCTCCAATGGTAGTCATTGGCCCGTGGCCAGGCACAACCACGGTGTCATCGGGCAGTGCGAGCACGGTGCCGTGCAGCGATTGCATGATCTTCTGCATCGATCCGCCGGGCAGGTCGGTGCGGCCAATCGATCCGGCGAAAAGCGTGTCGCCGGCGATGAGAGTCTTTTCGGCAGGGAAGTAAAGGCAGATGCTCCCTTCTGTATGACCCGGCGTGTGTAGAATGCTGGCTGCGTGCTCACCGGCTTTTACCGTGTCGCCGGCGCTCACGCTGTGATCGATCTCGACCTTGCCGGGCGCTGCCATGCCAACCCAGGCGGCCTGTTGATCGAGCAGTTTGAGCAGGGCATGGTCGTTCTGGTTGAGCAGGATGGGCGCTCCCGTGGCTTCACGCAACTTCATTGCGCCTCCCACGTGGTCGATGTGGGCGTGGGTGATGACGATTTGCTTGACTTGCAGGTTATGCTTGCGGATAAGCGCGAGCACTTCTTCGATGTCGTCGCCAGGGTCGATGACCATGGCTTCCCGCGTGGTTTCGTCGCCGATGATCGAGCAGTTGCATTGCAGCGGGCCGACGGGAAAGATTTCGTGGATCATGAGTTTATTGTAGCGAGTCCCGAATTCCGAGTCCCGGGTAAAGGTCAGACAGGCTTGTGTTCGGGCGCTGCCGGCGAGACAATACGCCAGCGTGCCGGGAGGTTTTGTGGCAGCCAAATACCGCCAGCATGGATATCAGGATCGCGACCGCGAGGAAAAGCCGCGCCAGGGGCTCCGAGAAAAAGATTCCAGAGAAAAGCCAGCCCCAACGCCGCCGGCAAGACGCGACTACAGCATGGGGCCAAAACCGGTAAATATGCCGGGAACGCGCGCGGTATCCCGCTGTGCGCACTGCGGCACGGTGCTCCAGGCAATTCCGCCGACGGGCCTCTGTCCCAAGTGCGGCTTCGAATTGCATTCCTGCAAGCAGTGCATGTACTTCGATCCCGGAAGCCGCTTCGAGTGCATGCAGCCGGTCAAAGAGCGAGTGGCCAAGAAGGATGCGCGCAACGATTGCTCGTTCTACGAAGTTCGAGTCACGAGGGAGAAAGAAACATCCACGCCCGCCAGCCTGCGGCCTGCCGACGCGCGCCAGGCGTTTGAGAATCTTTTCAAGAAATGAAAGCCGGGCCTGAAGAGCGGCTCGATTCAGGGTTTCTGCGTCGGCCTCAGCAGAATTTCACTCACAAACGACTGCGGACTCTGCGTGACCAACATCGCCACAGCGTTCGCCACGTCTGACGGTTGGAGCATTTTCGCGGGATCCTTGCCGGCGTGCGGGCTCAGCTCCGTGTTCGTCGAGCCGGGACAAATCACGGCCACGCGGATGTTATGACCTCGCAGTTCCTCGGCGAGGGAGTAGCTCAGTCCGTTCAACCCCCATTTGGAAGCAGCGTAGGCTGCTCCATTCGGCAGCGCGTTTTTCCCCGCGAGTGACGAAATATTGATGATGTGGCCGGAACGTGCCCGTATCATCATCGGCACGAAAGCGCGAGTTGTGTAATAGACGGCGCGAAGGTTCGTGTTTAATATCTGCTCCCAGCCATCGGGAGAAAGTTCGTGCAGAGGGCCGGCGAGTCCGCGAACTCCTGCGTTGTTCACCAGAATGTCCACGCGCCCCAGGGTTTTCTCAACATGCCTGGCGGCGTTCTCGACCGATGGAAGGTCTGTCACGTCGCAGGGAAGCACTTCGGCGACGCCGCCGCCCTGGGCAATCGCCTTTGCCGTTGATTCCAGAGCCGCGCGTGTGCGCCCGCACAGGACTGCGACTGCTCCTAATCTCGACAGTTCGTGCGCAATGGCTGCTCCGATACCCCGTCCTGCTCCCGTGATCACTGCCACCTGGCTGGACAAGGGATGAGCCTTGTCGCTTGAGGGCGCGTTCATTAGAAAAGTCTCCTCGATCACCTTAACTTTGCGGCACAGGGAGGCGGAGTGAATGGCATCCGCCGGTTGCCGCGAATGCATCTTATACAATAAATGACGAAGGTAGCTGGGAAGTCGCTTGCCTTCGGAAGAAGAGGTACTTATAATCCGGCCTTATGTCTCGCAGGCCATCTGTTTTTTCGAGCGGCCCAGGTAGCGACGTCGTTCGAGGGCATGGAGCGCGATAAGCTGTTCCGGTGGAATTGCGACCGCAGAGGCGTGGAATTTTGATTGTCGAGATTATCGATTCCCAAACAGGCCAAGGAGCCACACTGATGAAAAAGATTCTGGTCACGGTTGTGCTTGGGGTTGCCGCAGTAGCGGCGGCCCAGACTGCCGCTCAACCGGCGCAGCCATCACAGGGACAAGCAGCACAACCGTCCGCGTCGACAACGCAGGGGCCGGTTATTAAGGATCCGGCCGAGTATAACGCTTACGTAGGCGCAATCAACCAGAAGGACCCAGCAGCCCGGATCAGCGGCCTTGAGGCGTTTCTCACGCAATATCCCAGCAGCATCATGAAGGTCGATGCCCTGCAAACCTTGATGGGAGATTACCAGCAGACCAACAATCAGGCGAAGACCATGGAGACGGCCGCGAAACTGGTGGCGGCGGATCCGACGAACGAGCGCGCAATGGCTCTGCTGGCTTACTTTGATCGACTTAAGGCGCAAGGCGGCGACGCCAACGCGACCCAGGATCTGGCGGACGCGAAGAAGTATTCACAGATGGGCTTGGACGATATGCCCAAGTTCACCAAGCCTCAGGGTATGTCTGACGCGGATTTTCAGAAGTTGAAAGACCAGATGTCGGGTATTTTTAACGCGGCTCTTGGTCTTGCTGCCCTCACCGACAAGAATTATGACGATGCCAGGAAGTACCTGCGCGCCGCAGTCGATTCCACCCCTGAGTCGCAGAAGGATTTCAGCGTGGTTTACCCGCTCGCTCTGGCCTACGCGGGGCCAAGGCCGCCGAACCCTAGTCTTACGCCGGATCCGATTGATTCAATCTGGTTTGCCGCTCGCGCGTCAATCGTCGCGCCAACACCACAGTATCAGCAGCAGATCGAGAAATACGCCAAAGATATTTACATCAAATATCACGGCGGAGACGACGGCTGGACCGATGTTCTGGCACAAGCGAAGGCCAGCCCAACCCAGCCAGCTGGATTTGCGATCAAGCCCGCGCCGACTCCAGACGAACAGGCACACAACATGGTCGTGGCTACTGCGCCCGACAAAATGGACTTTGCGACCTGGGAGTTCGTGCTCTCCAATGGAAAACAGGAAGACCAGGATGCTGTCTGGAATGGCGTCAAGGACAAGGACGGCAAGGTGGTTGTCGAAGGCATCAAGGGCAAGGCTGTGTATATGAACGGGACCATCATCAACGCCACGGCAACCGAGTTTGATATCGCCGCCAGCTCGGATGACATCGACGCCAAGAAAGCCGATATCACCCTCACCTTTGAAGAAAAGGTTCCGCTGAAGCTTATCCCAAAAGCAGGCGCCAGTCAGGACTTCCAGGGAGTGCCAGCCTCCTACACATCAAACCCATTCATGATGACCATGGAAAAGGGCTTGCTTCCAAAACCAAAGGTTGCGCCGAAGCCACCCGTGCATCACAAGCCTACTTCTAATAACTAATGCGGGATGATTTGAGGGAAAGGCAGCCCGCGAAGGGGCTGCCTTTTTGCTTTCTAGTTGCCGCCAAAAATGCCGGGTGAGCGTCGAAATCGGCTGTGGTTAGCGGACGGCTTTCTTATCTCTGTCCAACACCGGTCGAGCGCTGCGGGGCGGGCGTTTCGCTCCCTCCCGCAGTTGACGGACATCGATCTTGAGCTCATCGATCGTCCGGCTGAGGGTATTGCGATGCATCCCCAGCTCGCGGGCGGCGCGGCACTGGTTGCCCTTGTTTTCTTGCAGGACGGTTAGAATAAAGCGTTTCTTGAATTCGCGAACACCCTCGGAGTACAGGATGTTGCTCTTATACATCTGCAGAATCAACGCTTCCAGCTGATCTTTCACGTGGCGTCTCTCTCTTTGTCTAATGTCTCTGTTTTGAAACTCATCACCTGCTCCGCACAAGCAATTATTTCGATTTGGAAGGCGGAGCGCCGGACAATTCTTTCGGGGCTCGATGCAAGAAATCCAGTCCCTCGTAGAAGCGCGCCCGTAAAGCCGACGGCGCAACCCAAATAGCCGCCCTTCCGACCACCAGGAAATACGGCGCCAGCTCTGAGTTCTCCAGCACCTTAGAAGTGGGGGTAAACGCGGTCATTCCCATCAGGACCACAGCCACCACCAGGCATCCCTTTACTACTCCCAACAATGCACCCAAGAAACGGTCAAAGCCGCTCAGGCCGGCTGCCTTCATCAATTTGCGCGCGAGCCTGCCGGCAAGGCTGAACAGGATCAAAATCGCAAAAAAAATGATGAGGAAAGCGAAAATTTCTGCCAGCCACTCGTTCTTCAAGAACGACATAAACCACTCCGCCAGGCGTTGGTAGCGCCAGGCGGCGACGATGTAACCGACGACGAGCCCGGCCATACTCAAAGCTTCCGCAAAGAAGCCCTGGACGGCCGCTGAAACCACATTCAGCAGGATGAGCACGACAATCAGCCAGTCTGCCGTGGTCATGCTGCTGGTCTCCTGTCCGCTTTCAGGCGGACGGTCCGGCGCCTATGCATCCAGCCTGCGTCCTGTGATCTGAAAGTAGGCGTCCAGATATTTCTCGCTGGTGCGGTTCGCCACCTCCGCCGGCAGAGCAGGCGCGGGCGGCTGTTTGTTCCAACGAATTTCTTCCAGGTAATCGCGAACGTATTGTTTGTCGTAGGACTCCTGCGCGCCTCCGGGAGCATACTTGTCGGCCGGCCAGAAGCGCGAAGAATCCGGCGTCAGCACCTCATCGGCCAGTGTGATTCCCTTTCCCGTGCGCCCGAACTCAAACTTGGTGTCGGCGATGATGATTCCGCGCTGGCGGGCGTAAGCAGCAGCTTTCTTATAGATCCGAAGGGTAAGATCTCGCAGATGGCTCGCGGTCTCGGTGCCCACGATTTCGCACATGCGGGCAAATGAAATGTTTTCATCGTGGCCACTCACGGCTTTAGTGGCCGGAGTAAAGATGGGCTCGGGGAAGGCCTCGGATTCGCGCAATCCCGCCGGCAGTTCTATGCCGCAGACTGTGCCCGTTGATTTGTACTCCTTCCAGGCAGACCCTGAGATATAGCCGCGCACGACGCACTCCACCGGAAACATTTCGGCGCGCTGTACGATCATCGAACGGCCGCGCAATTGATCGGCATACTTCTGCAAGGCCTGCGGATAGCGATCGACGTCAGCTGTGATCACGTGATTGGGAACGAGATCGCAAAGAAAGTCGAACCAGAAGAGCGAAATTTGGGTCAGTACGCGCCCTTTGTGAGGAATGCCTGTGGCGAGCACATAGTCGAATGCGGAGATGCGGTCGGTGGCCACAAACAGCAGCCGCTCGTTATCGAGCTGATAAACATCGCGTACTTTGCCGCTCGCGTGAAGATGAAGTTCGGGGAAGTCAGTTTGCAGAACAACGGGATCAAGAAGTTTTGAGTTCATGTTTGAAATTTTACAGGGCAAGGAGCGAGGCGTATTTTAGACCCTCAGAAATTTTTGTCAACGATAGAGATCGCCGAAGACAAAGACGCTCGTATCCTATTGAGGAGGAATGTATTGGCGGTCGCCAAAGATATCAGACCACGGACTCCCTGGAGACTTCGAGCGTGGCATTTGTGGAAAAGCTGAGGATGGGCGTGGATATCGTGGCTTACAGTCGGAACAGCGCGAGTGAGAACGCAATTTGATTCATGTCCACGTATACTACTCAAGCCGAAACCATACTTGCCCCGTATGGTCCAGCGAACCTGGCCTATTCGTTGCTGACGATGGCGGGCTTGCTGTCCCTGGTTGCTGTAACCGTAGTGATAGTCATCTCGGCCGAAGGGCTAGGAAAGGAAGTGGCAAATGCCGTCGTGACCATGCAACATATATGCCAAGCCACCAGGGGCAGTTTTCTAGGCCCAGCCTACTGATGAGTTCGTGTAACCCGGACGAAAAAATCAGCCCCGCCTTGACATCTAGTCTTAACTTGCTACGCCGCTCCAAAGCGCACCGAGACCAGCTTGGATACTCCCGGTTCCTGCATGGTTACGCCATAAAGCACCGGCGCGATGCTCATCGTCTTCTTGCTGTGCGTAATAAGCACGAACTGGGTCTGGAGGCTCATCTCTTTCACCAGTTCGGTGAAGCGGCCGATATTGGCCTCGTCGAGCGGCGCGTCGACTTCGTCGAGAATGCAGAACGGACTGGGCGTGTACTGGAAGATGCCCACGAGCAGGGCAAGGGCGGTGAGTGCCTTTTCGCCTCCAGAGAGCAGCAACACGCTTTGCAGGCGTTTGCCCGGCGGCGAGGCAACTACGTCGATGCCGCTCTCGGCGGAGTTCTCTTCGTCGGTGAGCTTCATGAAGGCGTGGCCGCCGCCGAAGAGTTTCTTGAAGGTGGCCTGAAAATTCTCGTTGATTTTAGTAAAGGCTTCCTGGAACTTTTGGCGCGAAACCTGGTCGATCTCGCGGATGGTGGCTGTGGTGTTCTCAATCGATGAGATCAGGTCCTTGCGCTGCGCGTCCAGGAAAGTATGCCGCTCCGCCGTCTCGCGATATTCTTCGAGCGCCATCATGTTCACGGGTCCCATACCTTCAAGTTTCGCGCGCATCTCGCGATACGACTGATCGCGGGCCGCAAGTTCGTCGCCGGTAACAAGGGCTAGCGTTGTCTCAGCCAGCAACGCGGCGCGCTCGATTCCCAGCTCGTTCAGGCAAGTCTCCGCCATGTACATCGCGTCGGATTGCAGCTTGGCGCCGGCTGCCTGTAGTTCGCCACGGCGGTCGCGTGCCTGGTCGAGGAGTTGGCGGGAACTACGGAGAAGCTCATCAATTTCCGCGAGGCGAGCGCGGACTTGATCTTTTTCGAACTGTAACAGTCCCTCTCGCGCCTGGCCCGCGTTGCGCTCGGCCACAAAATCGGCCGTCTGTTGCTCCAGTTGCAGATTCTCAGCCTCGCGGCGCTGTTTCTCGGCTGAAGCTGCATCGATCTGCGAGAGGAGAGCGTGCAGGCGATCGTTCATTTCGGCAAATAAAGAGTCGATGCGCGCGAGAACGGCCGCGGCGGAAAGATGTCGTTCTTCGAGGGCGGCCGCGCGGGCGATGCGCTGCGAGCTGGCTTGCGCCGCGTCTTCGCGCCGCCGACGAAGCACGGTTAGAGATTCCTGCGCCGTCGCGATCTGTCGCTCAAGTTGGATACGAGTCTCTTCCACTTCGGCGATCTCCGCGTGGCGGGCGCCAATAATTGATTCCTGCTCGGCGCGTTCAGCGGCAAGCCGTTGCAACCTTCCCTGCGAAATGCTGATGCGCTCACCGACCCGGGTCATCTCCGCATCGAGTTGTTGCAGCATGTGGCCCGATGTCATCGACTGATGCTCGGCCTCCCGCTTCTCACCTTCAAGACGTTCCGCCAGGGAACTGAAATCCTTAATCTCTCGGCCAAGCGTAAGCACCCGCATCTCTTCTTCGGCGAGCGCACGCTCCAGATCGTCGAGCTGGCGCAGAACCTCTCGAAGTTCACGCTTCATCGAAAGCGGGCCTTCGGCGCGCTGTTTGCCGCCCGTGACCGTCACGTTGTGAAAGCATTCGCCGGATTGCGAAAGGAAGAACGCGTCGGGATTCTCAAGGGCGAGGCCACGCGCGGTGTCGGAACCGGGAACGATGTAACCGTCGCGAAGCTTCGGAAGGATTACCTCGAGCGATTTGCCGAAGCCGTCGAGAACGCGGATCGTGTGTTTGAGCGGAACGATGGATGCGGTCGGCGGAGCGCAGTGCGCAGCTTCGTCGAGGATGAAAGAGAACTTTGCCTGTGAATCTTCCGGATGAACCAGGAAGGTGGCACGGCCATCGACGTCGCTGCGTAACAGGCGCAGGCCTTCATCGGCAGCGTCCCACGACTTGACCACGATGTAGTTCAATTCGTCGCGCAGAAAATCTTCCACCACGCGTTCGAAGCGGGGTTCGACCTCAAGAAAATCCGCAAGCACGCCGACCGGCGCGAGGCCACTCTGCATAACTCCCGATTGAAACAAACGGCGAACGGACTCGGTTGAATATCCATGTTCGGCGATCACCGCTTCAAGCGAACCCTTCTTGCCTTGAGCCGTAGCAAATTCGGCGCGTAGCTGATCCAGATGACTCTTCGCGTGCGTTTCCTCTATGCGCTTGGACTCGAGAAGTCGGCGAAGCTGGTTGATCTCTTCGGTGATTCCGGCCACGCGCTGTACGACGGTTTCGAATTCGAGGGCGAGCTGGCCCCGCCGCCCGCCGAAAGCCTCCACCTGAAGGTTCGCGTCGGCGATCTCCGTCTGCAGACGGCGGGCTTCGCGATCGGCGCTTGCGAGCCGTTCTTCGGCTTGTGCAAGCTGGTTGCGCAGGCGCGACACCGACGACACTGTGTCAAAGATGGCGATGCGAGACTCTTCCTGCTGACGTTCGAGTTCCTCCAGCGCGGCAGTCGCGGCTGCGGCTTCCAGTTGCGACAACTCGAGTTCGTGCTGAGCCGCAGCCAGATCGGCGGCAGCGGATTCCAGCACCTGCCGGTTGGAGTCGCGTTCGGCTTCGAGCGAAGTCAGGCGATGACGGGCCTGGGCCAGTTCCGCTTCGGCGGAGGCGGATCGCACGACAAGCTCAGTGCAACGCTCCTCGTTATGCTGCCGGCGGGCATGAGCGCGCTCGATCTCCATCGCAATCTCACTCAAGCGATCGCGATTCCCCCGCAATTCAGTTTCGATGGCATAGCCCCGGTCGGTGCCCTCGCCGTGTTCGGCTTCCAGTTGTTGCACCGCTTCCAGGCGGTGCTGCATTTCCTCGGCAAGGATGTTGAGCTGCGCATCGATTTCAGCGCTCTCTTGTTCGATCGCGTTGAATTTGCTCGCCAGTACTACGCGAAGTTGGGCCCGCATTTCGTCGCGCAGTCTGGCATAGCGCTCGGCCTTAGCGGCTTGGCGCTTCAAAGAATTCATCTGCCGCGTGACTTCGTCGAAAATATCATTGATGCGGGCAAGGTTCAGCTTGGCATCTTCCAGGCGTGCTTCGGCTAGCCGCTTCTTGGTTTTGAATTTCGTAATTCCTGCAGCTTCTTCGAGAATCGCCCGGCGGTCTGTGGGACGACTGCTGAGAATCTGGCCGATGCGCCCTTGCTCGATGAGGGCGTAAGTTTCCGGTCCCAGGCCGGTGCCCATGAAGATTTCCTGAATGTCTCGCAGGCGGCAAAGCTTCCCGTTCAGCAAATATTCGCTGTCGCCGGAACGGAACAAGCGCCTGGTAACGACAATTTCTCCAGCGTGAAACTGGTGCTGGTTGAACTTGCGTCGACGAATCTTGAGCACAACCTGGGGCGCGGCGACGACGGCGGCGGAAGAAGCGACCGGCAAGATGTTATGAGCAGGGAGAGCGAAGACCGGTTCATCGTCAGGGAAGGCAACCGCTATGGTCGTGATTTTCGAGCGCGAGAGCTCTATCTCTTCGGTCCTCGTCTCTTCGAGCAGGCCGGGCTGCGCGTCTTCTACCGCGCGCTCAGTTTCCTCGGCGGCCCGGGCGCGGATCGCCGCTTCATCCCAGTCGTCGGCTGTGCGCTTTGACAATTCCGCAGTGACGGGAAGTTCATCCTGAATGTCGATCTCGGTAGGCGCGTCGGCCTCTGTGCCGGGATACTGTTCGGGATCGATCAACGTCAGCGACACCTCGGCCATGCCGGTGGGCTTGCGGTCGCGAGTTCCGGCGAAGATCACGTCTTCCATGCGTGATCCCCGCAGGGTCTTGGCCGACTGCTCGCCGAGCACCCACGAGATGGCGTCGGCAATATTTGACTTGCCGCAGCCGTTTGGGCCGATGATCGCCGCGATGCCATCCCCGTGGAACTTGAGGTCGGTGCGGTCGCAAAACGATTTGAAGCCGAGAATCTGTAGCCGCTTCAGTTTTAGCAACGTGAACTCCTTGGGAAAAGCAGTGGCCAGTGGCCAGTTGTCAGCGGCCAGTTACCGCCTATGGTACGTACAGGCCTGTTTACCAGACTGATTCCTTTGCCTTCGGCAAAATTCGCCTTCAGCACAAATCCGTCCTTCGCTGGATCGGGCGGGCACAAATTTAAGCAACTGTAACGGTGAAATGGGGGCGGGGTCAAGCAATATAACACCATATATTGTATGGCCTTAAGAGCAAGCGCGTTGGGTTGCACAGGCATTGCAGCAGATGAGTGCTTTACGGGTAAAGGAAGGACGAGGTGGGAGAACCGCGAGAGCAGGGTTATGGTAACGCAAAGCGGCTAAATTGTGCCAGCGAGTGCTGCGGGACGAGCGAAAGCCCGTAAGGGGGGCCTTTCGCTCTCTAGCCTATTTTCCTCCCAGCTTTTCGAAGAACAAACAAATGGTCTCGACGCCATGGTGGAAGTTCGGAATGTGGAACTTTTCGTTGGGAGCGTGCAGGTTGTCGTCAGGGAGGCCGAAGCCCATCATCACGCTGGGAATTTTCAGGTTGTTCTGGATGTCGGTGACGATGGGGATTGATCCGCCGCTGCGGATGAAGACGGTTTCCCTCTTGAATGTATCGTGCAGTGCTTCGGTCGCGGCCTTGATGTAAGGATTGTTGGTGCCGACCACACAGGCCGGGCCCTTGCTCCACACTTTGATCTTGGTCTCGATGCCTTTAGGCGTGAGCTTCTTAACGAAGCTCATGTATTTCTTCAGGATGTCGTCGGGGTCCTGATTCGGTACCAGGCGCATGGAAACTTTGGCCGCAGCTTTGGCCGGAATCACGGTCTTGGCGCCGGCGGCGATGAATCCGCCGGGCATGCCGTGTACCTCAAGCGTGGGTCGCGCCCAGGTGCGGTAGAGAACCGAGTACCCGGGCTCGCCAGTGAGAACTTTCGACCCGACTTCGGTTTTGCGATAGTGCTCTTCGTTGAAAGGCAGACGCTTCCAGGCTTTGAGCTCGTCTTTGCTAGGGGCTTTCACACCTTTGTAAAAGCCGGGGATGAGCACATGACCTTTCGCATCCTTCAGTTTGCTGATGATCTCGATCAGCGCGAAGAACGGATTGGGCGCCGCGCCTCCGTACATGCCGGAGTGCAAGTCGGTCTTGGCTCCCAAGGCTTCGATTTCTGTATAGACCAAGCCGCGCAAGCCAACGCACAACGTCGGCAAGTTGGGGGCGAAGAGTTCGGTATCGCAAACGAGGGCGAAATCGGCTTTGAGTTTCGACTTCTGCTTCCGGATGTACTCGGAGATCGATTCGCCTCCGACTTCTTCTTCGCCTTCAAAGATGATCTTCACATTGATGGGCAGTTTGCCGTCAGCGGAGATCAGCGATTCGAGGGCCTTCACTTCCATCCAGAGCTGGCCCTTATCGTCGACTGCGCCACGGGCATAGATATTGTT
This sequence comes from Candidatus Sulfotelmatobacter sp., assembly GCA_050012155.1. Lineage (GTDB taxonomy): Bacteria > Acidobacteriota > Terriglobia > Terriglobales > Acidobacteriaceae > Sulfotelmatobacter. The sequence continues at coordinate 74,662 of JBEKHS010000013.1, forward strand.
GTTGCGCTCCGTGGGTTCGAAGGGCGGCGTATGCCACTCATCAAGCGGCTCCGCCGGCTGCACGTCGTAATGGGCATAACAGAGAACCGTGGGCTTGCCTGCCGCATGAAGCCAGTCCGCGTAGATGAGTGGATGGCCTTTGGTCGGAATCACTTCAACATTTTCCATTCCGATGCGGCGTAGTTCGTTGGCTACAAATTCAGCGGCTCTTTGCACATCGGCTTTATGCTCGCCGAGGGTGCTGACGCTCGGGATACGAAGAAAATCCTTGAGTTCGCTGAGGAAGCGCTGCTGATTATTGCGTGCGAAATCGACCGCGGGAGAAGCCATGGGTTCATCCTTTCCTTGCTGGAACGCGACAGTGCAGAATGGTGCGACGAGGAAACGGTCCAGTATAACCGAAGGAGTCGGGACGAGTTGTGCGCATGTTCAACGCCTAGTGACCGAAGCGAGCCGGTGAGAACGGACTTATGTCGTAGGTGCATTCGCTGCAGGTGATGACTTCCAACATGATCCGCGCTGTGATCGGGGCCAGAAGAATGCCGTCGCGGAAGTGCCCGGTGGCAACGTAATATCCTGGCGTTTCCGTTTCGCCGAGAATGGGCAGCGCGTCTGGAGTGCCGGGGCGCAACCCCGCCCAATCTTCGAGAATCTTTGCATTGCGCAATTCCGGGACCAGTGCGATCGCAGCGTGATGCAAATGATGAATGGCATCGACATTAGTACGCTTGTCGAAGCCAGCTTCTTCTACGGTTGTCCCGACCAGAATTCTCCCGTCGCTGCGCGGGATCAAATAAGCCTCGGGCGCTCGGATCACGTGCTTCAAAAGATCACGAGACGGCGAAATAAGGCAGAGCATTTGTCCTTTGACCGGGCGGGTGGGAAAAGCGTGGGGCGCAATCTGTCCCGACCATGCCCCTGCGCAATTGACGACTTTGCGCGCGTGGAATGAAGTCTTCTCGGTGGCGACTCCACTGACTTGGCCTTTCGAAAGATCCAGTGCTGTGACCGCATCGCCGGAGGAAATGTCGACGCCCCGTCGTTTTGCCGTCTGCAGCGCAGCTGCGGTCATCGCGCGCGGATCGACACTGCGCTCCTTCAAATAAAACGCTGAACGCTTGGAATCGGCGAGCGCAGGTTCGAGTTCGGCTAGCGGCGCGGGAAGCAAGCTCGCCACGGTGAATCCCGAGCGCTCATGTACATGTTCGGGAGGAGGGAAAACAATCGCACCCTGGTCGCGCAGATCAACATAAAGTCCCGACTCGACCTGCAGTTCATGAACGAAGTCTGGATACAGGCGCGCGCTGGCCGTTGCCAGTGGCTGCAAGTCAAGGGGCGTCTCGGCGCTGCAATCGACCAGCATGCCGCCTGCGGCATACGAAGCCTCGCGGCCGGGCTCTCCTCGCTCGACGACCAGAACGCTCGCTCCTCTTTTGCGAAGTTCAATGGAGAGCGAGAGTCCGATGATGCCACCGCCGATTACGATGACGTCCCAATTCTTCATTCCCGCATTGTAGAAGAGCCGGCCATCCGGCGAAGAGGTTGCAGCGCAAACTGAGATGAAACGTTTTGCAGGTGGCCGCAACGGTCACGTTACTTTCGTGACGGCCCCTGCATACCTCTTGTTATACGATCAGCACCTTCTGCCACCTATAATCCGGTCAACTGCAGAAAAAGACCAGATCAACTCTCAGGATTCTGCCGAACATTTCTTGCCGGACCAAAGCTGGAGAAAGGTATTAACCGAGGGATATGAAGCTGAAGCCAGCGACAGCGAGTACTGCCTCGACCGCACCGGGCTGGTTTTACGGACCGTGGCTTGATCTGGTCGTCGGTTGCGGCGCATGGTCAGCTCCGCTATTGCTGCTGTCTTATGTTTCCATCGCCTCCAGCACGCGCGCCTGGTCGGTCGCCTTTTATGGGTTGGCACTCTTCTTCAATTATCCGCACTACATGGCCACAATTTACCGGGCCTACCATCGCGTCGAGGATTTCGAGAAGTATCGAATCTTCACCCTGTATACGACGGCGCTGATTCTGCTGACCGCGTTGCTGGCTCACTTTTGGATGGGAATTCTTCCCTGGATATTCACCATCTACCTGACCTGGAGTCCCTGGCATTACAGCGGACAGAATTATGGACTGTTCATGATGTTCGCCCGCCGTGCTGGTGCCAGCCCTGACACGGCAACACGCCGCGCCCTTTACGGCGCTTTTATCACCTCTTACCTTGTCCTGCTGATTGGATTCCACACCGGAACATCCTCGGACCCTTTATTCATTTCGCTGGGGATTCCGGCGGTCGTTGGCCATTGGGGCCAGATCGGCCTCGGCGCTGCCTTTATATCGTTTTCAGCTTACGGTTTATTTCGGCTGATGAAAGTCGTGCAGTGGCGAAAACTTCTACCCTGCCTCACGCTTTTCTCATCGCAGTTTCTCTGGTTCCTGTTGCCGGCGGCGATGTCATTGATCAAAGGGATGGAGATCCCGCAGAGCCGCTACAGCACGGGAGTTTTGGCCATCATGCACTCGGCGCAGTATTTATGGATTACCAGTTACTATGCACGGCGTGAGGCAACGGAAGCGCCGGGCCGAAGCTGGCGTCCATGGGCCTATTTCGGGGTGCTGATCGCGGGCGGAATCGCCCTTTTCATTCCCGGACCATGGCTGGCCAGCCGGGTTTTCCATCACGATTTCACCGCCAGTTTTCTCATTTTCGGTGCCTTGGTGAACCTGCACCATTTCATTCTCGATGGCGCCATCTGGAAGCTGCGCGATGGGCGTGTCGCCTCATTGCTGCTCAATTCGCGAGAGCGGGTTGCCAACGCCGCTTCAAGCGCGGGAGGCGGGCTGTCCGCGGCTTGGGAATGGTGTTCGGGAGCTACCGCCAGTGCGCGCTCACTGCGAGTGAGCGCAGCACTTCTGCTCCTCGCCTGGGGAACCGTTGATCAGGTGCGCCACTACCTCGCGCTTCACTCGGATGACGTCAAGGACTTGCAGCGGGCTGTATCGCTCGATTCCTTTGATGGCTCCTTGCAGATGCGTCTGGCGAATCGGGAATTGCAGGATGGTCATCCTCAGCAGGCCGAGGCGGCGTGGAAGAAGGCAGTGCAGTCGAATCCTGCCGATCTTGCGCCGCGTCAGGCGTTGCTACGCTTCCTTGTGGAGCAGAAACGTTTCGATGAGGCGTTCGATTTGACGCAAGCGTCTCTCATTTACGCCCCGAAGGATCCCAGTCTTCTGCTCGACCGCGGGCTTCTGGCGCTGCAACGAGGCCGTCCCGATCTTGCAGTCGATAGCTGGAGGCGCGCGATTGCCGCCGATCCTGGCCAGGTACTGGCACATCTGTACCTCGCGAGCGAACTCGACCACGAAGGCAAGGCTCAGGATGCCGCCGAGCATTACAAAGCATTCTTGACCGCGGTGGCCCAACAGCCCGCCGCGAAGCGCCCCGAGCCTGAAAAAGTGATTGCGATTGCTCTTCGCATGGCAGACTGCCAGGCGCGTGCCTCCGAGAAGGCGCAGGCCGTTCAATCCTATGAGTTGGCTGCAAAGATTGCTGCTCAGACCAAGCAGGGCAAATTGGAGACCATCGCCGACGTGAATGAAGCGGCATTGCAAGCCGAGGTCGGCAAATTGGGCCAGGCGCTGCAACTTTATCAGCACGCTTTGCAGCTGGATGAGTCAATCGGCGACCGAACATCGAGCGCCGAAGATTGGTTCGCCTATGGCCGTTTTCTGGACAGCGCGGGCTTTCCTGCGCGGCTTGTTTACGCCTGCCTGGTTAAGTCGGCGAGCCTGCAGGATTCTCTTCCTGCAGCCACGCAGCGGCAGGCGCTGGCCAACGCCAGCCAGCAGGTCGAAAAGCGGCTCGGGCCGGAGGCAAACGCTATACGCCGCAATCCGGATGCACTGTTGCGGAAAGCGTTGGGACTTCGACAGTAGCCGCGATGACCACGGCAACACGCGTGCCGCGTTGGTGAGAAATTTCTGAGTTCTTATCCGCCGTTCTTACGCAAATCGCAGAAGCCAATTGACAGTACTCGCCTTGTGCTAAACAATTAAAGGCATCTATAGCTAAATCGGTTAATCTTGGAGGATCTATGGCAGATGAAGGGGATCAAATACCTGTTGAAGCAGTTGAGCAGCAGTCGACTGCGGGGAAGTGGATTCTGGTTGCGCTCGCGGTCGTTGTCGTCGCGGTGGCTGTCTATGGATACGTTACCACGCTGCAGCGCGTCGACAAGCTGACAAAGGATCTGAGCGACAGTCAAGCGCAGGTCGGGGAACTCAAGAGCAGAATGCAGACTGCGGAAGCCTCCGAGGACGCCCTGGCCCATCAGGTTGGCCTCACCAAGAAGGAATTGGCGCAGCGCGCCGCCGAGCTTCAGGCGCAACAGAAGACCGCTGAATCCCGGTTGCAGCAGGAAGAGAATGAATCCAAAGCGCAGATTGGCCAGGTGAGCGGAGAAGTGGCTGGCGTTAAGACGGATGTCGGCGGAGTGAAGACCGACGTTGCTTCCACGAAGGCGGATCTGGAAGCCACGAAGGCCAAGCTGCAATCTGCGGTCGGCGATCTCGGGGTGCAGAGCGGGTTGATCGCAACGACTCGCGGTGATCTCGATGTGCTCAAGCACAAGGGCGACCGCAACTATTACGAATTTACTCTGCTCAGGGGCGCGAAGCCGCAACCCGTGGCGACGGTAAGTCTCCAGCTCAAGAAAACCGACCCCAAGCACGGCAAGTTCACAGTGAATGTGACCTCCGACGACAGGACTATCGAGAAGCAGGACCGCAACATCGCTGAGCCAATTCAGTTCTATGCGGGACGCGACCACTTGCTGTTTGAGCTGGTGGTATGGACGGTCGACAAAAAGAAGGCGACGGGATATTTGAGCACGCCGAAAAGTGCGCCCACCCCGGTGACTGCCAATTGAACGGAGTGCTTTTCCCGGCGGGCGCGCAGGTCGCGCTGCAGATTGCCTTGCGCACGGGCGTGATCTATCTTGTCGTGTTAATCGGTGTGCGCCTCAGCGGCAAGCGCGAGGTCGGGCAGATGACGCCCTTCGATCTCACGCTACTGCTACTTCTTTCCAACTCTGTGCAAAATGCCATGACCGGGCCGGATACGTCCCTGATCGGCGGCGTAGTAGCGGCTTCCACGCTGTTGGTGCTGAACTATCTGGTGGGGACCCTCTCGGGAGTGAATCGCGGTTTTCGACGCGTGGTTGAAGGCGAGCCGAGCCTGCTGATTCACGATGGAAAACCGATCGAATCGCACATGGCGCGAGAGCATGTCAGCATGGATGAACTGGATCGCGCGGTGCGTGAGCACGGCATTGCGGACTGCAAAGACGTTGCTCTGGCCGTGCTGGAGGTTGATGGCTCGATCAGTTGCCTGAAATACGACGAAATCAAGCCCGACGCCAATACTCATCTCGTGCGGCGCAGATTTATTCAGAAGAAGTAATCCCGACAGAAAATTCGGCTGTCACTCGATCGGAACGAATTTCACGCACACTGGTTGGGAAACATCCAGAACTTTGCCCGTTGGCGTCAGTCGGCCGGTTTGCTGGTCGATGCGAAAGACGACCACATTATCTGATTTTTCGTTGGCCGCAAATAGCAGCTTGCCTCCGGGAGCGATCTCGAAATTGCGGGGACCGTGGCCCTTAGTGGAAGCATATTCGACGAGGGTTAGCGTGCCCTTATTCGGATCGACGGCAAATACCGCGATGCTGTCGTGCCCGCGGTTCGAGGCGTAGAGAAATTTGCCCGATGGGTGTATCTGGATCTCAGCAGCCGTATTCTCCCCGGTGAAGCTTTTAGGAAGAATCGAAACCGTTTGCAGCGGATGCAAGGCGCCATCGGCGGGGTTGTAATCAAAAACGGTAACCGTGTTATGCATTTCGTTAATCACGTAGGCGAACTTGCCGCTAGGATGAAATGCGAAGTGACGGGGACCAGCCCCGGGATCAGCCTTCGTGAAGGCCGGGTCGGGCGCAAGAGTCCCCTTGGCGCTGTCGAATCGATAGGCAAGTGTTTCATCCAGGCCGAGATCGTCCACAATGGCGAAGCGGTTGTCGGGCGACAAATCGATAGAGTGGGCGTGGGGGCCTTCCTGGCGCTGCGGATTGGCGCCGTGGCCGCTGTGCTGCACGAAGGCCGAAGCCGCACTCAGGCGGCCATCGTCGAGCACGGGAAATACAGCGATGCTTCCTCCCGTGTAGTTTGCCACCAGAACGTACTTCCCGGTTTTGTCGAGAGTGATATAGCAAGGATCCGCGCCACCAGTTGCTACTTCATTCAAGAATGTTAATTTGCCCGTCGCCCGATCGATCGCAAAGGCACTGACTGCTCCGCTCTTCTGGCCTTCATAGGTGCGAACCTCATTGACCGCATACAGGAAGCGGTGGTTTGGATGCACGGCGAGAAAAGACGGGTTGATGGTGCGCGCCGCCAGGCCAATCGTGGTCACGATGCCGGAATTGGGGTCGAAGCGGTAAGCGTAGATTCCCTTACTCGAGCTGCCTTCTTCAGTGTAAGTGCCGACGTACATCAGATATTTGTCGTCGTGCGAGGCGGGTGCTGCGGTCACCCCGCAAATCGACAAAAGCGTGAAAAAGAGTAGTGCGGCGATGGTGCGAATAGGATGCCTAGCGATCTTCATTTCTGTATAGGAACGCACTTGGTACCTCCAAGGCAAGTGAGGCACAATCCTCCGCAACTATTTGGACAGCACCACTGGAACCGGCTGGTCGTAAGGCTGGATGACGACGCTCACGGACTGGCGCCGGTTGAAGGCGTCCAGGCTCACCGGAAAGCTCACGATGACGGTCCGTTTGACTTCCTGGCCGGGTTGCAGCTTATCTTCAGGAGCGAGCGCCGGCTGCGCGTTCGTCTTCAGCGTGGGAAACGCCTGATAGTAACGGTCGAAATCGATGGCGGAGACCGCCTCACTGCCTGACTCTGCGCCGGATGTGATCAGCTTGCCTTCGATGTCATGGATCCAGAGTGGTTTCTCACCAGAGTTGCGCAGGGTGAAGGTGAGGGCGACCAAGACGGCGTTTTGCCCGGGCAACTCCACGGCGGTGATGTTGTCGAGAGATCCCGCACCTTGCGGCTTGGCGCGCTGATAGAAAGAATAAAATCCAACGACGACCAGTATTCCAACCGTGGCCAGCAGAAGAACTTTGAGCGGAGGCAGATTGCGCTTTGCGGTGCCGAATTCGTCGCCGATGTTGATGGTCGGCCCGCGTTGGGCGGCTGGAGGCGGGGGATTTGCGGGAGTGGTTGAGCTAACGGGAGGGGCAGGAGCGGGATTGGAGCTTGGATCTGGCATTTGGATTATTTCGCGCCTTGATTGTACTCCGAAGCGGCGGTTTCAATTCCACTCATGCTTCATGGCTTTTGAGAATTTCTCCACATCAAGAGTATTGAGTACATCTTCCTTTGTCAGCCAGGCGCGGCGAGCCTGCAGGATGCCGTAGCGGATTTTATCGAGATGTGAGGTGTGGTGAGAATCGGTGTTGATGACGATTTTCACGCCCCGCGGCTTGGCCTGGCGCAGATGAACATCGTTTAGATCGAGACGGTCTGGGTAGGAATTCAGTTCCATTGCAACTCTGTGTTTTGCCGCCGCGTTCAGGACGGCATCCATGTCGAAGTGATAGGCGTCGCGGCGAAGCTGCAGGCGACCAGTAGGGTGCCCGACGATTGAAGTATTCGGATTCTCAATCGCTTTGAGCAGACGCTCGGTCATCTTGGCCGGTTCCTGATTGAAAACCGAATGCACGCTCGCGATGACAACATCCATCTGCGCAAGCACGTCGTCCGAAAGATCAAGGTCGCCATCGGCGAGGATGTCTACCTCGACTCCAGCGAAGATGGTGATGCCGTCGATCTTCTCATTCGCTTCGCGGATGCGCTGAATGTGTGCCACGGCGCGCGTGTCATCGAGGCCGTTGGCGAAGGCCAGGTTCTTGGAGTGGTCCGTGATGGCGATGTACTTGTAGCCACGCGCAACGGCAGCCTCGGCCATTTCCTCAATTGTGTTCTTGCCGTCGGTTTCGACAGTGTGCATGTGTACATCGCCTTGAAGATCATCCAGAGTGATCAGAGTTGGCAGTGTGTGCTTCTCGGCGGCATCGATCTCCCCGAGATTTTCGCGCAGCTCGGGAGGAATGTAGTCGAGCTTCAGCTTGGCGTAAATCTCCTCTTCTGTGCTTCCGGCGACCGGCTTCTCCGTTTTGAGGTCGGCGAGGCTGTACTCGTTCAGGGTGTATCCCATTTTGAGGGCACGCTGGCGCAGGGCGACGTTGTGGGCCTTCGATCCGGTGAAATACTGCATGGCCGCGCCGAAAGATTCCGGAGGCAAGAGACGAACGTCCACCTGCAGATCATTACGCAAGCGGAAGCTGATTTTGTTGTCGCCCCGGGCGATGATGCTCATCAGCGGCGGATATTGCGCGACGTATTGAACGGCCTTCTGGCGTTCGCTTTCGCTGCAGCAGGCTGTGCCCGTCACCAGGATATCGAGGTCGCCAACGGTTTCGCGGCCGCGGCGTAGAGAGCCGGCAGGAGTGATCCGGTCGATGCCGGGAAACTTTGCCAAATATGTGGTGAGTTTTTGTGCCTCGGCCTCGGCAACGTCAATAAGAAATCGCCCGGAGATTCGGCGGAAGTCTTCAATGGCCTTTAGCAGTTTTTGTTCGTGCTTCTCGCCCATGCGCGGCAGCTCGCGGATCTTGCCTTCGCGCGCCAGTTTTTCCACGCCATCGACGTCTGAGACTTGATAAGCGCTCCAGATCAACGCGATCGTCTTCGGTCCCAGGCCCTGAATCTTCAACAATTGCAGCATCGAGGGGTGGTACTTTTTGAGCAATTCGGCTTGCACGCTCAGGCTGCCGTCTTTCAATAGCTCCTGTAGGTTGATCAGCATTCCTTTGCCGATGCCCGGAATCGCAAGCACTCTTTTCGGTTCGCCGATGATGTCTTTGATCTGCTCGGTCAGATTTTCGATAGCTTGAGCGGCATTGCGGTAAGAGCGAATGCGGAAGGAGTCTTGCCCGTCGATTTCGAGAAGGTCGGCGGTTTCGTAAAGAACCGTGGCGATGGATTTATTGTCCACGCAATAAAGATTAAACAAGATTGGAAGCCAGTGCCAGTAGATGCGACGAATAGAGTAGGGTGGCGATGGGTAAGGAACTGCGCTCGACCGCGCTTTAACAACTGCTCGGCTCGGTCGCAGAATTCAGCTGGGAGACACCGATCACGCGCTCTTCGAAACGTTTGCGGCTTGGGGTCCCTTGGGGCCGTCCGCAATCTCGAACTCCACCTGATCTCCCTCCTGCAGGCTCTTGTAGCCCTCGGAAGTGATCGCGCTGTAATGCACGAATACGTCGGGGCCATCCGCGCGACCGATGAACCCGTAACCCTTAGCGTTATTGAACCATTTCACCGTGCCTTTCAGACGTTCCACGCGAAAACCCCCGCTTTCTGCACGTCTTCAAGGGGGCCAAAGACGTGCCCGCATAGGATGCATTTTGTAGCGATTAGGATGAGGTGTCAAGGCGAAATGGTGGCCTCACTAGGGAACGTTTGCAGCATAGCCTAAATCGCAACATTGCCCACCTTCGCGACGTGACGCCTACTTTTGCCGGAGCTGGTGATCGAGCCACAGAACTGAAGCGATAGTTTTCCCGTCGCGAATGGTGCCGTTCAACACCATCCGAAGCGCGGAGGGAAGCACGACGAGCCGCTTGTGGATTACCTCGTCCGCCTCGGGCTGCGCGGGGCCGGCGCGCAGGCCGGTGGCCATAAATACCGACATGGTTTCGGCGACGAATCCGGGGCTGGCATAGAACTTGAGAATGCGCCGCCAATTCTTTGCCGTGTATCCAGTCTCTTCGAGAAGTTCACGCTTAGCCGCGTACAGAGCTGTCTCCCCCGGATCGATGCGGCCAGCAGGGATCTCCCATAAATAATCGTTGGCCGCGTGGCGATATTGACGCTCCAGCAGAACACGCAGCGTCGGACGTGATTCGTCGACTGCCAGAATCACAACAGAGCCCGAGTGGTGAACCACATCGCGACGAACACGCACACCGCCGGGCTCCTGCACATCGTCAGCAGTCACCGAGAAAACCGGGCCGCGATACACGGTGCGCGAAGAAATCAACTTCGCTTTGGGCTGCGAGCTCTTGCGAGATTTCCGCGCGGTCGATTTCGTGCGTGGTGATTTAGGCATAGAAATAATATAGAACACAGCCTTCTGCTATGCTGCCGGGCATGTCCTCTACACTATCGACGAAGCCGCGCATTGCAATTGTCGGCGCGGGGAATCTGGCAAGTGCTCTAGCGAGATCGTTGTACGGCGCGGGATACGGGATCGAACAAATCATTTCACAAGCCTCGGCGCAATCTTTGCGGCGGGCCCGTAAGCTGTCCCGAGAAGTCGGCGCAGCGTCGTCGTCGATTGCACGTGCGGATATTCAAGCAGAGATCGTCTGGTTTTGTGTCCCCGATAGAGCGATTGCTAGCGCAGCATCATCCTTGAGGCGAGCCGCCGATTGGGACGGTAAAGTGGTGCTCCATTCAAGCGGCGCCCTGACCAGCGATGAGCTTGCTGTGCTGCGCAGGCGAGGAGCAGCTATCGCGACAGTTCACCCGATGATGACATTTGTGCGCGGCTCGCGGCCGTCTCTCACCGGAGTGCCGTTCGCCATCGAAGGAGATCAAAAAGCAGCACGGGCTGCACGGGCAGTTGTTCTCAGCTTGGGCGGATATCCGTTCGCCATCCGGAAGGAACAAAAGGAGGCATACCACGCTTGGGGGATGTTCGCCTCGCCGCTGATCATTTCCTTGCTGGCGGCCGGCGAGCGCGTCGCGGTTGCTGCTCGAGTGAGCCGGAGGGCAGCAAGAGAAAGAATGCTCCCGATCCTCAGGCAGACGCTGGCGAATTACGCGCGGCTGGGCGCGCCGGAGTCTTTCAGCGGCCCCATCGCGCGTGGGGATCTGGAGACGGTAAGAAAACATTTGAAAGTATTGCGCACCGTGCCGGAAGCCCGAGAAGTTTACCTAGCTCTGGCGGGCTCTGCGCTGCGCGATCTGCCGGCCAAGAACCGTAGGGCTTTGGAAAAGATTCTCAAGAGCTGACCCGGGATGGGTCGATCCGCCTTTGCTCTTCTGGGCTCAATGCTTTTCACGACCGTAGTTCTGCCTCAGTGCGGTCTGCCGCATCATGAGTGCAAGCACTGCCAATACTCCAAAAGGAATTGATGCAGCGGTGCGGATAGGAAGCGTGAGCACGGCTTCGGTAAATACCCGGCTAGAGAGAAAGGGCTGCGCCGCAATCACAAAGGGAGCACAAATCCACTGCCAAAACAAAGCCAAGGCGCCTGCCCCAAGGACCACGCGAAAGATCCGGTTCAACGCCGCGAAGCCCCGCCATGACATCGCGATCAAGATGATTCCCGGCAAAAGAATGACGTGGTCATAGACCGCCTGCCCCGGCAGCAGAGTGACGACCGTCGTGGCGAGCAGCAAGCTGATGGTCAACGCGAACTCAAACGATGCAGATGACGTGTTTCGCATCCGCCAGGCCAGGGCAAGCGCGCCTGCCAGAAGCGCGGCCACGAGAACTGGTCCGAAATGCGAGCCCGCGTAACCGCCGAGTACATAGCAAGCGAGCGGTGGCGTCGAGTACTGTCTGTATCTGATCAATACCTGGAGCCACTCGGAGATCCAGTGCGGCCAGATCAAGAGAGAAGACCCTGCCAGCAAGGCCGACACCGAAATGAATCCGGCCGCGAACAGCCGGCGAGCGCGCCATCGAGCAAGGCTCCACAGCAGAAGGTAGATGGCAACCAGCAGCATCATTTGTGGCTTGACCAGAGCCAACGCCATTAGGCTTCCTGAGAGAAACAATCGTTGCCCGGCGAGCGCCGCGAGCGCCGCGGCCAGAAGAAAGCCTACGAGCAGCCCGATTTGTTCTGCGAACAAACCTTCAAGTACGGAATAACTCGAGAGGGTAAGCAGTATCAGCGACGCCAGCATCACGCGATCAACCTGGAAGCGAATAGCGCGCAGCCAGAGCACAATACTGAACGCAGTGACTGCGGCGAGAATGACTGCCAAACCAATGCGTAGGACAGGGAAGGGAATCAGAGCTAATGGCCAGAACAGCAACTCCGCGAATGCCGGATTGGCGAAAGCGCGGGGATCTTGCGTGAGCGAGGAGTTGTCATCTAGCGGACGCCCGAAAAGGCCGATCTGAATCCTGCGAGTCGTCTCAGGACTATACGGGTCGCTGTGGTGCAGCATGCCTTCGTGCGTGGTGAGCCAAAGCGGGTAGAAATCAGCGCCAAATGAGTATCCATTGCCAAGGCCTTCGCTGGCGCGAACTTCCATTGCTCCAGGCACGAAAATGCCGAGATGGTAGTAAACCATGCCCGCCGCGCCGAGAATGACGAGAAAGAAAACACTCGATGATTGCAGGAGGACAGATCGCTGGGGCATAGGAAGTGTGGCGTGAGAACGAACCTGCCAGCTTAGCGCGATGAGAAGAGGTGGCCGAGCTTTTCTTTTTTCGTCTTGAGGTACTCCTCCGCGTCCGGACCAGCTTCCACTTCGCAAGGCACGCGCTCTACGACCTCAATGCCGGCGCGCTGCAGGGCGTCGACCTTATCGGGATTATTCGACAATAATCGGACTCGGCTAACACCCAGCGCTTTGAGGATCTGGCCAGGCAGCAAAAAATCGCGCTGGTCGGCCTTGAAGCCGAGACGCTCGTTGGCTTCGACCGTGTCCAGGCCCGCATCTTGCAACTCATATGCCTGCAGTTTCGCCATCAATCCGATGCCGCGGCCTTCTTGCTGCTCGTAAATCAAAATTCCCGCGCCTTGATGGCGAATCATCGAGAGCGCCATCTCGAGCTGCTGACGGCAGTCGCAACGGAGGGAATGAAAAACGTCTCCGGTAAGGCATTGCGAGTGAATGCGGAGCAGCGGCGCGGTGGAATGAATATCACCCATCACGAGGGCGACGGCCTCCTCGACCTGACGGTTGCCATCCGATCCGGTTCCGGCGCGAAAGCCGTATATCCGGAACTTGCCCCAACGGGTGGGGAAATCCGCGGAGGCGATCTGTTGCACTGCGTTAGCGGCCACGCTTAGATTATAGCGGCTGCGCGGGCGGCGGAAAGGATGCGGTGCTTCGTCTCAACCTCGGGCACGAAAGTGGAAGATGTAATCCTGTTTGGAAGCGATGGCAACTCCATTCTTGGTGGCGGGCCGAAAGCGCCAGTTTCCGGCGGCGGCCAGAGCCTTCTCATCCAGTTCCGGCCCCATGCTTTGGATAACCGCTGTGCGCACTACTTCTCCACGTTCGTCAATCGTGAACTCAATCACGACATTGCCCTCCGACGGAGGCAGCTGCCACGGATAAACAAGCGGGTCGGGCATGGTGACGGGCAACGCCGGGCGGATCTCGTTGCCATAAATCGGTCCACCGGGCACACTTCCATAGGGAAGTCCCGCAGGGACGCCATGGCCCAACTTCGAAAGCGTTGCAGTCTTCGCATCGTCTTCAGCAGCGGATGGAACTGTGGGTGCCGGCGGAAGCGACAGCTTTGCCTGAGCGGAATTTTGTTTCAAGGTCAGTTTTTCGTGTCCGAGCCGCTGATGGCGATAGACTCGCGTTGCGCGGTCAGAAGAACTGGTGGCGCTGTCGTCGGGTGACTGGGTCGGAAAATAAATCCGCGTGAGCACCCTGCCGTTGCGTCCGATTGCAACAGACTCTGGGGTCAACAATCGAGGTTCTGGGACGTGCAGCAGCCACGCGAACAACAAAGCATGCAGCCCCAGCGACCCCATAAGTATCTTCCGCTGCCGGGCATCGGAATTCAGTTCGCTAAACATCTTGTGAGCAGACTCGCCGAAAGAGCGCGCTACCTTAGGTTAGACGCGCGGTGGGGGGACTCGTCAAGGCTTTTCGGCAGAGATCAACTCTGGCAAGGCCGGACCTGACGCGGCCCAATCGAGATTTCGCTGCGACGAGTCTCTTTGGGTCAGCTTGCCTGGAAGGATTGCTCTCGAGGGCTTGGCGTTCCAGTGTTGATCATCAGCGCACATCGTGGTGCGTAGCAACGAACGCTGGTAAAATAGATCAGTCCTTCCGGTCTATGGGGCTATAGCTCAGTTGGGAGAGCGCGTCGTTCGCAACGACGAGGCCGTCGGTTCGAGCCCGACTAGCTCCACCATCATTTTCGAGTTCATGTTCATTCCGGTAATTGCCGACTTGAAGTGCCCGGCGGGAATCGCTGGAATAATATCCATAAGTGAGAGACAATAATTAACGATCTGCCCGGCGGAGGGGTACGCATGTTTCGCGGTGCCTCATAAACGGCCGGAGCAAACAAAGAAGCCGGCCGGGGCCGAGGTTGGTATCACGCTCCGAAGCCTGCGCGGCCGGCGCAGAGTGGCGTCCATTCGGAGGCGAAGCCTTAGGCGTAAGTCGTATACAGCGACAGGTCATTGCCATCTGCGCCTCGCTCTAATCCGCGATTCTTCTACGGAGAACTAGTCTTACATGGCCACTACTACGATAGAGGTTGAAACAGCCGCGAGTCACGGCGGGAATGCCAAGCTGCGACGCTGGGTCGAGGAAGTGGCTCGGATGTGCAAACCCGACCACGTTCACTGGTGTGATGGCTCACCCGATGAGTACGAGGCGCTGCTGCGGCTGCTGGTGCTCACCGGAACGGCCATTCCGCTGGATCCGGCCAAGCGGCCGAACAGCTTTCTGGTGCGCTCGGACCCGGCGGATGTAGCCCGTGTTGAAGATCGAACATTTATCTGCTCGCGCAGCAAAGAAGATGCCGGTCCCACTAATAACTGGGAAGATCCCGCCAAGATGAAAGAGAAGCTGGCAGGATTGTTCGCAGGCGCGATGGCGGGACGCACTATGTACGTAGTCCCCTATTGCCTGGGAGCGATTGGCTCGCCAATGGCGAAGATTGGCGTGGAAATCACCGACTCCGTCTACGTCGTCACGAGTATGCACCTTATGACCCGCGTGGGTGGCCGAGCGCTCGACATTCTCGGAGAGGACGGCGAGTTCGTTCGTGGCTTGCACTCCGTCGGCGCTCCTCTGGGTCCTGAGCAGCCGGACGCGACGTGGAGCTGCAACAAAGATCACAAATACATTTGCCATTTTCCGGAAACGCGTGAGATTTGGTCGTTCGGTTCGGGTTATGGCGGTAACGCGCTGCTGGCGAAGAAGTGCCACGCACTGCGCATCGCATCAGTGCAGGCACGCGATGAAGGCTGGATGGCGGAGCACATGCTGATCCTGAAGCTCATCAGCCCGTCGGGCCAGGCGAAATACATGACCGGCGCTTTTCCTTCCGCCTGCGGCAAAACCAACCTTTCGATGCTGATCCCCACTCTTCCCGGCTGGAAGGTCGAAGCCATTGGGGATGATATTGCATGGATGAAAATCGGCGCGGATGGCCGGCTTTATGCGACCAATCCGGAGTACGGTTTCTTCGGCGTGGCGCCGGGCACGAGCATGAAGTCCAATGCCAACGCTATGCTGAGCCTCACGCACGACTCAATCTTCACGAATTGCGCGATGACCCTGGATGGCGACGTGTGGTGGGAGGGAATGACCGAGGAGAAGCCCTCGAACCTTGTGGACTGGCTGCGTCGCTCGTGGACCCCGGACTCCGGCCGTAAGGCGGCTCACCCCAACTCCCGTTTTACGGCCGCTGCGAAACAGTGCCCGGTGATTGCCCCTGAATGGGAGAGCCCGAACGGGGTCCCGATCGATGCGATCCTCTTCGGTGGAAGGCGGGCGGGCATTGTTCCGCTGGTCACGGAAGCTTTCAATTGGCAGCACGGAACTTTTCTGGGCGCAACCATGAGCAGCGAGACGACCGCGGCGATTACAGGCAAAGTAGGACAATTGCGCCGTGATCCCATGGCCATGCTGCCGTTTTGCGGCTATCACATGGGCGACTACTTTGCGCACTGGCTTAAGATGGGGACGCGTTCGAGCGCGTCGAAACTGCCCAAGATTTTCTACGTCAACTGGTTTCGCCAGAAGAATGGCAAATTTCTGTGGCCGGGTTTCGGCGAGAATAGCCGCGTGCTGAAGTGGATATTCGAGCGTTGCGACGGCAAAGTCCATGCCAACGACACTCCCATCGGACGCATCCCGGAGGTAGCCGATCTGGATATCAAGGGATTGGATATGCCGGCCGCAAACGTGGCCGAACTGCTCGGTGTTGACCTCGATGGATGGCTAGCCGAATTGCCGTCGATCAAAGAACATTTCGCTCACTTTGGCAATCGTCTCCCGGAGGGATTGAACACCGAGGTGAAGGCTCTGGAGCAGCGTCTTCAAGCCGCCAAGCAATAGATTCTAACCGCGAATTCCTGCAATCGAAACGCCCAACGCTCTGAGGCATGGCATGTTGGTGGTAGAATGCGCCTGCCCGAGGAGCCCAATGAAACTTCCAATCAAGGTGAAGATTGCCTCCCACGCGCTCGCTGCATCGTTGCTTCTGCTCAGTTTGCCTTCAAAGGCGCAGGATGAAACAGCGAAACAGGAACCACCAAAGGCGGTAGATTTCACCTGGGGTGTGAAGGTCCCGATGCGTGACGGCGTCAAGCTGAACGCTACGGTATACCGGCCGAAAGACCAGAAAGAGCCGCTCCCGGTTATTTTCGAACTGACCCCTTACATCAGCGACAGCTACCACGGCCGCGCGTACTACTTCGCCCAGCACGGGTATGTATTTGCGCTGGTCGACGTGCGAGGACGGGGAAATTCAGAAGGGCATTTCGATCCGTTCCTGCAAGAGCCGCGGGATGGGCATGACGTAGTGGAGTGGCTGGCGCAGCAACCCTGGTCGAACGGCAAGGTGACCATGTGGGGCGGTTCCTACGCCGGCTACGACCAGTGGATGACGCTGAGGGAATTCCCTCCGCATTTGGCTACGGTTGTGCCGGTGGCGGCGGCACATGCGGGCGTGGACTTCCCAATGTTTAAAAACATCTGGGGGGCGTACGACATGCAGTGGCTGACGTTTACCAGCGGAGTGACGCCGCAGCAGAATCTGTTCGGAGAATCGTCATTCTGGATCGAAAAGTTCAGCGAACTGTACATAAATCATCGGCCTTATAAAGATCTGGACAAGATCGTCGGCAACGACAGCACTGTGTTTCAGAAATGGGTAGCCCACCCGGCATTCGATGCGTACTGGCAACAACTGGACATTACGCCTGAGCAATACAGGAAAATCGACATCCCGATTCTGACAATCACCGGCCACTATGATGGCGACCAGGCCGGAGCGCTCACTTACTACCGCGATCACATGAAGTATGGAACGGAAGAGGCCAAGGCGAAGCATTATTTGATCATCGGTCCCTGGGACCACGCAGGAACGCGGACCCCCAACAAAGAAGTAGGCGGACTGACCTTTGGCGACGCCAGCATGCTGGACATGAATAAGCTGCACCTTGATTGGTATGACTGGACCATGAAGGGTGGTAAGCGGCCGGAGTTTCTTAAGAAGCGGGTCGCCTATTATGTCGTTGGCGCGGAACAATGGAAGTACGCCGACAGCCTCGAAGCCATTTCGAATGCGAAACAAATTCTGTACCTGAATTCGACCAACGAGCAAGCGAATGACGCCTTTCACTCGGGCGACCTAAGCGAAGAGAAGTCCGGCGCCGCGAAGGCGGATCGATATACGTACGATCCGTTGGATGTGCGTCCGGCGGAATTGGAGAAAGAAGAGATCAAGAATTACATTACCGACGAGCGTTATGTGTTGAATTTATTCGGGAATGGGGTGGTCTATCACAGCCAGCCGTTTCCCGAAGATACCGAAATTAGCGGCTTCGTAAAGCTCGTGGTGTGGATGTCGATCGATGTGCCGGACACTGATTTCAACGCAAACCTGTACGAAATCATGCCCGATGGCAACAGTATCCAGTTAACCGGAGACGTATTGCGCGCCCGCTATCGGGATTCGGTTTCGACCGAGACATTAGTGAAGCCGGGAGAGATCATCCGGTATGAATTTAAGGGGTTCACGTTCTTCTCGCGACGGATAGCGAAGGGGAGCCGTCTGCGATTAGTGCTGAACTCACCGAACAGCATCTACCAGGAGAAGAACTACAATAGCGGCGGGGTGGTGGCAGAGGAATCCGGAAAAGATGCGCGCACCGCGCACGTTACGGTTTATCACGACAGCGATCATCCGAGTTCGCTGGAACTGCCGCTGGTGAAGTAGTGCCGCTTGTTGTCGTCGGGGAAGACTGGCGATAAGACGTGCGGGAGACGCTTGATCCGTTCAATATATTTTTTCGACACCCGGGGGCTTTTGATATAGTTCACCACTGTTATGACGCGTTCCGCGATGAACGAAGCGAATCATCCCGGCCCTGTTTCTACTTCACCCGTACCTCAGTCTCTCACCAGCAATCAGATCCGCGGCTTCTGGGCATCGTGGGGTGGTTGGACGCTGGACGGCATGGATTCCTTTGTCTACGCACTTGTCCTCGTCCCCTCGCTGCGTGAACTGCTACCACGCTCTGGCATTGCTGCGACTAAGGCTAACATCGGGCAGTACGGAAGTTTGCTGTTCGCTCTGTTTCTGATCGGCTGGGGATTGGCCTTTTTGTGGGGGCCGATTGGAGACAAGTTTGGCCGCGTGCGCACCCTGATGCTGACCATCGTGTGGTATTCGGTGTTCACCTTTCTGAGCGCCTTTGTCAGCGGCATCTGGCAACTTGCAATTCTGCGCCTGCTCGCCGGCATCGGCATCGGCGGCGAATGGGCCATGGGCGGAACGTTCGTGGCGGAGGAATGGCCGGAGCATCGGCGCCGCATGGGTGCTGGTTTTATGCACACGGGATATTACGTCGGCATATTTCTGGCCGCGCTGGCGAACTACGGTATTGGCAGCCGCTTTGGTTGGCGCGCCATGTTTATCGTTGGTGGCGTTCCGGCGTTATTTCTGGCATGGATTCGATACGGGGTTACCGAACCTGCGGCTTGGTCGAAGAAAAAAAGTGTTGTCCGGTCGTGGGCCGTTCTGCATCCGTTAGCGACGCTGTTTTCGTCCGTCTGGCGCCGTCGCACCATTTTGAATTCCTTGTTTATGCTGGCCTCCATCTGCGGTCTGTGGGCTGGAACCGTTTATGTCCCATCGGCGATCACGGCGCTCGCCGAGGCGGCCGGCCGCATGGGCCCGCAAGCCGCGCAACTGGCCTCCTGGGGAGTCATGCTCGTCTCGTTCGCTACGATTCTCGGTTGCCTGGCGATGCCCTGGCTGGCGGAACAGATTGGCCGCCGCGGAGCCCTCGCCGTTTTCTTTACCCTGATGATGGTGTTCATCGCGCTGACGTTCGGCAAGGTTTTCTATCTGGGAGCAAAAGCTCTGCCCTGGTTTTTCGTTTGCTTATTCTTCCTCGGGCTGGGTGGGGCCAACTTTGCCGTCTATACTCTATGGCTGCCCGAACAATATCCTACGGAATGCCGCGCCAGCGCTTTCGCGTTTTCTACTTCGTTCGCCCGATTCGGCGGTGCTGCGATCACCTTCCTGGTTGGAAGTGGCATCAGGCATTTCGGATCGCTCGGAACTCCGGTGGCTTTGACTTCGATTGCCTTCGCGCTCGGACTGCTTCTGATTCCATTCGGCGTAGAAACACGAGGCCAGCGCTTGCCGACCTGATTTCAGTCCGGCTCCGCGCGGATAAAAGGAATCCTCTTAGCCTTGCGCGGACAGAGCTCTCTGGAACTCCTTCAGGAAAAATTGCACGTTGTCTTCCGTCGCCAACGGACCCATCACGCCGATGCGGAATACTTTTCCCGCGAGCGGTCCGAAGCCGCCGGCGATCTCGATGCCCGGGCCGTCCAGGAGCTGTTTGCGCACCCTAGCTTCGTCAACCCCCGCTGGCACGCACACCGTGTTCAAAGTCGCAATTCGATGCTGCGCGGGTACGTGCATGCGGAGACCCATCCCTTCGACGCCTTTGACGAAAGCGTCATGGCAGCGGCGATGCCGCTCCCAGCGGTTCTCGATTCCTTCCTCGGCGACGATTAGCAACGCCTCGCGCAGAGCATAGAACATTGAAATAGGCGCAGTGTGATGGTACCGGTGTGACACGGTGGAGTAGTCGTGGATCAGCTTAAGGTCCAGGTACCAACTTCGCGAAGGGGTGGTGCGAACGCGCAAATATTCCATTGCCCTTGGCGACATCGCCATAGGAGATAATCCGGGAGGACAACTTAATCCCTTCTGCGTGCAACTGTAGGCGACGTCCATGCCGGTCTGATCGAATTGCACGGGCACTCCGCCGAGGGAGGTGACGCAATCGGCGATCACCAGCGCGCCGGCGTTGTGCGCGGCGGCGCAAATCGCGCGTCCCTGTTGCAGTGCCCCGGTCGACGTTTCGGCATGAACGTACGCAACCACTTTGGGCTTCTCGCGCTGGATGAATTCTGCGGCTTCGTCATCCGTGAAGGTCTCACCCCAGGCCTTTTCAAAGCGCACCACGTTCGCCCCATTTCGCTTCGCCATCTCGGTGAGCCGATCTGAGAAATATCCATTCGCGAACACAGCCAACTTGGATCCAGGCTCAACGAAGTTGGCAACCGCAGCCTCCATGCCCGCACTGCCCGTGCCCGAAATCACCAGCGTGGCGCCGTCGTTCGTTCCAAAGGCGGTCTTGAGCAGTTGCTGCACATCGCCCATCACCTGAATGAAATATGGGTCGAGGTGCCCAACAATCGGCTTCGACAGTGCCTCATAGACCCGAGGGTGAACCATACTGGGTCCCGGGCCGAACAGGTACCTGCGAGGTGGTTGCAGAGCGGGGAAATGGAGTGCGGGACTTTCCTGTCCGATGGCGGTCATGTGTTGTTCGTCTCTGTTGCGAAGGCCCTGCGTCAAAGATATTACGGTACCATACAGCCATGACGAGCTACGAATGCCCTGCACCTCCCAGTACGCCGCGGGAGAAATCCACAGCATATTTGTGTGCAAATCGTTTCGTTGTCTGCTACGATGATCGCCAGAAACTGGCGGATCTCCTTTAGTTTGTGGAGTTCGCCAACCGCGGTATGGCACTGAAACTGCACCCTCTCTTCCTCTGGTGGTGTGTTTTCAGTCCAGGAGCCCAGGACCGCTGCTAGGTAGGAGTAGTCTGTGCCTGATCCCGAGAACGGGAAGACCCAGGTCATTGTGAGGCGGCGCACGCGTCGCCACCGTCGTAATCGACTGATCCGCCGCATTCTGGCGGCCGGATTCCTCGCGGTTTTAACTGCCGGCGCCTCAACCCTGATATTGACTTACTTCAGCCCATCCTTGTTTCGTGCGCGAGACTCTAGGAATCCTGGGAAGTCCGAATTAAGCCTCCAGCGCGCCGCCACACTCGACCAGGACGCTTCGCAAGTCCAGCCATCTCGTCCTATCTATCCCTATTCCGTTGTGCCCGGCGGGTTCGAGGATGCGAAGGAGTTGAAGTGGATTGCGGAGCATGATCCGATAGTTGCGGCCCACTACGCGGGATTCGATTATGCGCGTGCGCAAGTGGTGCGCCTTACGCTGGCTCGAACCGTATACGTCTCCTACCGCATCGGCAGCCACATCTACTGGACCAGCCGAAGGGTCACGCTTCAAAAGGGCGAAAAGGTGATCACCGACGGAAGAATGACGGCGCGCACCCGTTGCGGCAATCAAGTGGCTGAGGCTCCGCAGCAGGAAGCGGCACCGGCCGTCGAACCGCCGGTGCAGAAATTCGATGAACCCATTCGCTCCGGCGATGGCACGGCGATGCAGTCGCCTCCCGTACCATTTCAGTCGGCCTTGCTCAATCGCCCGCCAATGCCCGGCCTTGGACCCATGGGTCCGCTGACTTTGTACAATCCGTTTGTCGGCGGAGGATGGGTCTCCATCTCGCCGCCGCCGTTGCCGTTCGGCCTTTGCGCCCCAGTGAAGAAGAAGGGCAGCGAAGGCGACATTGGAATCGAAATGGATACGAAGAAGAAAAAAGCGGGTCCTTGCGGCAGCGGTACTGAAACCGTGCCCGAACCCGGCACCTGGATCATGCTTGCGTCCGGATTAGCAGCGATCTGTTGGCAGGCCAGGCGCAGGCTTTCCCGGGCCTAGTTTTTCGAGCGTAATCAGTCCACCGCACTTATTGCACGTCAGTTCCGATCCGAGGATGACCCAAGGTTGTAATCCTTCCGTACACTATCCTGTCTACGATCACTGCTAGAATCGGCCTAGCGCAACCCTCACTCAGAGTTGGACTTATGCATCCCTCCCTCAGAGCCGCGGCCTGTTTGCTGCTGTGGGCAGCTGTCGGGTTTCCCGCGCCAGTTGCTGCCCAGGCGCAGAGTCTGCCGTCGATTCAGCGGGTGCGGGTGCTCCGCACACCGAATCTGGTTGAGATCGAGATCGAAGCCAGCGATCGCATCACTCCGCAAACAAACGTTCTCACTGGCCCCGACCGCCTTGTCGTGGATTTCGTCAACGCGCGTCCGAGCGCGCAATTACGCAATCAGGCTGTCAACCGCGATGAAGTGAAGCGCCTGCGCGTGGGTTTGTTCTCGTCCGATCCTCCGGTCACGCGCGTCGTACTGGATTTGAATGGACCACAGCAGTACCAGGTGTTTCCGTCAGGAAGGAACGTGATTGTCAAGATCGGCGCAATAAAGATCGGGGGAACTGCCGACCCCCAGACTGCTGGTTTTCGTTCTGCCTCCGCGCCCGCACTGATGAATGCGAGTTATCCCGCGCAAGCATCCCCGATCATCACGCCTGCGGCGCCGCAGAGGCCACCGCTGGAAGTTTCCTTTCATGATGGTCTGCTCTCGATCTATTCCAACAAGGCCAGCCTTTCTCAGATTCTGTTCGCGGTTCATCAGCGCACCGGGGCGGAGATCGCAATTCCGGCGGGAGCGGAGCAGGAAATGGTTGTAGTCGACCTCGGCCCTGCGGCCGCGCCGGAAGTTTTGACCAGCTTGCTGAATGGTTCGAAGTTCAATTTCCTGATTCTAAGTTCGCAATCCGATCCCGGCTCGCTGGATCGCGTCATTCTCAGTTCGCGCCCGGATGGACCCATGCCGCTGCCTACGCCTCAACTCCAGCCAGTGGAAGACGAAGAGGCCGAGGTTCAGCCCAAAGTCGCGCCCCCGCCACGACCCGGGCCGCCAACTCCCGCTCCCGAGACGAAGCCCCCCACGGATAACGATCCTCCAGATTAGCCCCTGAATTCTCTGGGATTCTCTGGTCGAGTTCCCGGCGCTGATCCACGTGCGGCCGATTGCATACAATGGACTACGGCGGCGTGATGAGGCGTACGGGCACGGGAGAGGTTCCGTTTATGTACGTGGCGTTGTTAGGAACACTCTCACCGCAGCCGGCCACGTTCAGCACTGTCACGTTGACGTATCCGGAGGTTGCCGTGTCGACAGAATTGATGAACACCTGCAAAAAACCAACAATGGTAACGGGTGAATTATTCGCACCATTGAGGGCCTCGATGTCGTCGTAGATTGGGAGGGACACAATCGAGTTACTGCTTGTGACCACACTGCCGCTGGCCAGCGGATTTGAGGGGCCTGATGTGATCGCGTAGGGATAGATGGACGTGCTGAGCGTGTCGCCACTCTTGGTAAGGCAACCCGAACCCGCCGCGGTAGCGGTATCGCCGGTCGCACCGTAGGGGTTTTCCATGAGGTCGATGCGACTGGGGTTCGTGGCAATGGAGGCCTGCACGCCGCACTGGTACGGGGTCGACTGGTCGCACCCGGCGATCGCCTCTTGGTAGGGATCCGCCCTACCGCAGCTCGGCGCAGCAATCGGTGTGCCCAGAACCTGGCCAGGAAGATATTGCAGATAGGGCATGGGGGGGGGCGTGGGGGCGCCTGTGTTCGCCTGCGGATATCCGGGAGGAGGGGGAACGCAACCTCCTGTCGGCCCGCAATCGGCGATCAGATTAAACGTTTCGCCAATCACCCCGGTCGCGCCGTTGTAAGTGACTCCGCCGTTTAGAATGGTTCCAGCGGTCGCTCCGGCAGTCGTGCTGACAAATTGCATGCAGGTCGCGCCAGCGCAGCCGGACGGGTTTCCCGGATCGCGATTCGGCACGATCCAGGGCTTCACACAGTGGGGCTGAACAGGCACCATTTCCCCTCCCGAGGCAAAGCTGCCGGAGTTCGAAGGATTAAAAACCTCCGCCGTAGCTGTGGCGCTCACGCTGCTGCCCGCGCTGCCCCAGATGCGAGAGAAATATGTCGGCAGGTTCGACTGCATTACCTTCACCGTAACTGTAGGGTTAACTCCGAAAGAGACAGCGGTACCGCTCCCGGCGGTGCAATCGCTTTTCCCGTCGGCGGCGACATATGTGGGGGTGGGCACTGTGGGCGCCGCGCCCGCAACGGTATTCTGACTGCCAACGGCCTGCGCCGCCAGCGTCGCCGCGGCACATGCGGCTGACCACTGGCCCGACTTGTTTGTGGGATCTCCCGTCATGCCGCTTAGAGAAAGAACCCTTGCAGCGGCGAGCGCCGCGGCGTCCGCGCTACGCTGGGCTTCCGCGCTGGCCTGGTAGAGCGTGCCGATATCGATCGACAAGGCCGCCATCGCGATGATGCTGAAAATCGCCAGCGCCACCAACGCCATCGTGACGCCCCGCTCCCGCGGCCGTTTAACGGCGCTTCGTTGCGGACGTCGGATTAGCGGTGGCAGCATACTTCGTTCCTCAGTTTTCGTTAAATGCCGTGGCGGTCGTGGTGATGTAGGAAACGCTCGCGTAACTGGCGCTGGGCACGAGCAAATTAATCACGCTGTTGAATCGCCATTTATAGCCGTACTTAATGGAAACGCAGGTTCCTATGACAGCGGTCTGAGTTCCCGGCGTTTGCGCAGAACAGGCGCTGGTAGGCAAGGTTGCTCCAGCTTGCGGAAAATAGTAGCCGCGGTTAATCGTAAAAACGATTCCGACGCCCGGGCATCCCGTACTGTTCTGCGTGACGCTCCAAGTAAGCGCGCCGGAAGGCCCCGGCGGAGTTGTGCCCAAGCCGCAGTCGTTTAGGTTTTCCGACTTCAGGTAGTTATCGACGACGTAGAAGGCATCGATGACTGAAACCGGCACCGGGGTCGCCCCCCCGCTCAGATCTGTGGCGGGGTCGGCTGCAGCTACTCGCGCGCCCTCGCGCGCCGCGTTGGTGAGTTTCTGCTTAAGAGAGAGCGCTCCGCTGAAGTCGAATATTCCCACCACGAAAACCACCAGCAACGGTAGGGAAAGCGCGAACTCGGCGATCTGCGAAGCGCTCTCGTCCGCGAGAAGTCGACGTGCCAAGACTTTCAGCCAGCCACCGCGGTGAAAGCGTCCGGTCATTGTCATTGACTTTCCGCCCGCATCTCGGCCTGCGCCCGCAGTTGGATGGTTTCCTTGTTCAGTGCGCTGAATGGCAGCCAAAACGAGTAGGGATACTGAAAGCTCACAGAAATGCCACACTCGCCCGCGCCCCCCTGGCCGGGAGCTGAGAGCTCGACATTTCCTTCGAACGCGGGGTCGCTATTGCCATTTGGATGGCTAACTCCCTGGACACAAATATTCGTCTCGCCGCTGTCACAAGACACTGGCGAGGAAGGGCAGCTCGTTACACTGGCGGTGGAGCTGCACGAGCAAAGCGGCGGGAGCGTGGTGGGCTGCTGCAACTGGGTAGGATCAAGGTGCGCTGCCTGCATCGTAGTTTGAACGGCGGCCCATGCGTTCGCCGAAGGATCGTTCGACGCCGCACAGGTCGCGCAAGCCGGAGCCACGGCCGCCCGCGCTCCCTGCCGTGCCGCCTGCGTAATCGTCCCGTAAATCCGGAACGCTTGCCCGAACCAGAAGACGGCCATCACGAACACGAAGAGCAGGGGCAGGATCATGGCGGTCTCCGCGATCTCGGCGCCGCGCGTGTCGCGGGCTACATTGCCCAAATTTGTCCATCCCCGCGCCTTCATCGCTATCTCGCTCTCCACATTCTCTCGACGCCAAAAACCAGAGTGGTCAAAGCCAACGCCACTCCATACGGGACCTTCAAAGACTGCGGATTATCGAGTGAAACCTCCGCCCCCGGCATGTGAAAGGTCACCATCGACAGCAGAAGCCTGCCAATGTTGCGCAGCGTTTCTTTGAATCGCCGCTTGTAGATTACCAATCCCAGGGCCATGATGCCCGCCACCAGCAGGGAACCCATGAGCAAATCTGCCAGCACTTCCCAACCAACGAATGCTCCCAAAGCTCCGGCCAGCTTCCAGTCGCCCGCGCCCAGGCTGCGCAGAAAGACGAAAGGCAAAAGCACCAGGAGCCCGAACCCTGCGCCCAGCAGGGAAGTCCTCAACCCGACCCACCCACTCGCGAACGTGTTCACCGAAATCCCGATCAGAAATCCCGCCACCGTAAGCCAGTTTGGAATGCGGCGGCTGTGCCAATCCGTCCAGCCGGCAATCAACGCCATCGCGACCGCCGGTGCGAGCACGATCGCCTTCAAACCATCTCCAATTCGTACCCGAAGAGCCCTCTTCGCGATGCAACATGCCAACGCGATGAAAGCCTGATTTCAAACGAAACTCGACCATGGGGGGAGAGAATAGGCGACTCCTGAGCACTTACAACCTGACTTCATGCCCTACTGACGCGGATTTTCACACAGCCGTATACCGAAGTCAATGAAGAGAGCCAGGGCAGAAGAACCCTCGTCACCTGCCAAAAGCAAAGGCCCGGAGCGGCTCCGGGCCTTCTGCAATAGGCTTCCAGTTATCGGTTGAACGCTCCGGCGCTGTTATGCTCGGCAATGATGCGCTTCGCGTTATCAGCCAGCGCCTTAGCTTGCGGAAGCAGGTCCAGCGCCTTCACAACTTCAGGATCCGACTCCGCCCGCACCTTCAATCCCTCATCCTCGCCAAAGGCATCCACAAAGATCTCAGCCTTGATGCTGGATTTGATCCAATCGTTGTTATCCGCCAGCTCCGCCTGGGTGTAGGGAATATTGGCCTCATCCAGCGATTTGCGGAAATCTACCAGAATGGCATCGTCAACCTCAAAGCCCTTGGTGGGATGGTGATCTACGATGTAGCGCTTGGCGAAATTGAAGAACGCGTAGTGTTGCAGCAACGTATCCTGAAAGTGATTGCTCTTAACCGGAGGAATCACAACGTCCGGAGTGATGCCTCCGCCGCCGTAGACTGTGCGACCACTGTCAGTCAGCTTCACTTCGCGATTCGCATTGCTGCCGGATTCGGGCTCACGATTGTAGTAATAGTCGTAGAGCGAAATATTGCTGTAGTCGCGCTGAATCAGCCGGCCGCTGGGCGTGTAATAGTGGGCAGTGGTGAGGGCCAACCCAGTGTTCTCCGAAAGCGGATACACGGTTTGAACCAGTCCCTTGCCAAACGTGACTTCTCCCACGATCAAGCCGCGATCGTGATCCTGAATGGCTCCGGAAACAATCTCCGCCGCCGAAGCGGTCAGACGGTTCACCAGGACCACGAGAGGATAATCCTTGCCGCCATTTCCGTGCTGGGCAACATAACGCTTCTCGGCCGAAGCCCGCCCGTGATGCGAAACGATGAGCTGGTTTTTCTTCAGGAACTTATCGGCCACGCCGACACCTTCGCTCAGCAGGCCGCCGGGATTTCCCCGCAGATCAAGAATCAGTCCCTTCAGATCTCCAAACTCGTCGAGAGCTCTCGAGACTTCGTCTTCCGTGGTCTCGTTGAATCCGGTCACGTGCAAGTACCCGATTCCCGGCCGGATCAGGAAGTGCACATCCACGCTGTAACGTGGGATCTCGTCCCGCACCAGCGTGAACTCCATCGGCTTCTCCACGCCTTCACGCGAAATGCTGATGTGTACCGTCGTTCCCTTCGGCCCCTTGAGCAGATCGGCGACATCGCCTGTGCTCATGTTCTCCGTGGATTTGCCATCGACTGCGATGATCACGTCACCCGGATGAATGCCGGCTTTGTAAGCGGGAGTGCCCGTGAAGGGAAAGATCACAATCACTTTGTTGTTGCGCGGACCAACTGTCATGCCCACGCCGTAGTATTTGCCGCGCTGGTCTTCGCGCATCAGGGCGTAAGACTTGGGGTCGAAGAAATTCGAGTGCGGATCGAGAGCGTGGAGCATGCCCGGGATGGCCCCGTTATAGATGGCTTTATCCGGGTTGACCGGCTCGGCGTAGTTGTCCTCAATGATGGCGTAGACATCGGAGAACTGTTTCAAACTGCCTTTGACGTCGGTGTCAGTCGATGGCGACGAAGCCGATCCGCTGCGCTGGGCGAAAAGAATTCCCAGAAACCCGCAGGTGACGAGAAAGAAGATAACGAGGAACAGGGAGCGGCGAGAACTACGTGCCATCTTGAATTTTTCCTTCGCTTGAGGGTTGTCGAACCACCCCAGCTACCGTGCTGAATAAGCGCAGTATATCACCATCTTAGACTAACCCGAATCGGGATGGTCACCATCGGTAACCACCCTCAGGGAACGGTTACTCTTTAAGATGCGCCTTGAGGCAGTTAAGGTTCCTGCCTGGCCGCCTCAGCCTCCCAATCAGTGTGGGCATACACCCTCAGAAGGCGGCATTGACGAGGCGGGCATCCCGTTATATTGTGGCGGTCACCAAACGTGGGGGGCCCGTTCCGGTAAGCGCAAAAGCTCGGGGAGTTGGAGTGTGCTGCTTCGTCGCGTAGTCACGATTGCGTTCTGGTCAGTGCTCCTGATTCTGGCTGTTGGCCGCCCTGCCACGGTCTTCGCGGGCGAAGACTTTCCGCCGATTTCTGCGGAAGAACTTAAAATGACGAGCGAACCGCTCGCTCCCGGTGCGCCCGCCATCATCCTCTACCGTGAGGTCGATCGCGACGACAACGGCCTCACCTTTCATGAAGACAATTACAAGCGGATCAAGATCTTCACCGAGGAAGGGCGCAAATACGCGAATATAGAGATCCCCTTCGTTAGGATGTCGACGAGGTGGTGCACCTTCGCGCCCGCACCATCAAACCGGATGGCTCCGTTGTCAACTTTGACGGCAAAGTTGTAGAGAGCTCTCTGCTAAAGGCGGGCACTAAGAGTCCTGGCAAAGACGTTTACCCTACCTGCAGTGGAGCCAGGCGGCATCATTGAGTACGCCTACACCCTGAACTTGAAGAACGCTTATGCCTCCCATTGGATCCTCAGCGAAGATCTTTTCACCAAGAACGCAAAGTTTTCCCTGAAACCTTACAGGGGTTTCTACGTGCCGGTCACGGTGCGCTGGAGTTGGCACGATCTGCCGCCCGGTGCCGATCCCGAACAAGGCCGCGACGGCGTAATCCGGATGGAAGCAGCCAACATCCCGGCATTTCAGACGGAAGACTTCATGCCACCGGAGAATGAAGTGAAGTCACGCGTGGACTTTGTTTACACCAACGAGCGCCCCGAGAAGGATATTGACACCTTCTGGAGGACAGTGGGAAAAAACGGGAATGAGCGCCTGGAAAAGTTCATGGGAAAGCGCCGGGCGATGGAAGAAGCCGTGGCCCAGATCGTTTCTCCGGATGACCCTCCGGAAGTGAAGCTGCGGAAAATTTATGACCGCGTCCAGCAGATCCGCAACAAGTCCTACGAGTTACGAAAGACCGAGCAGGAACAAAAGCGTGAAAAAGACAAGGTAATCGAAAACGTTGAGGACGTCTGGAAGCTTGGATACGGAAGCGGCGCACAGCTCACCTGGTTGTACCTCGCTCTGGTCCGGGCTGCTGGGTTCGAAGCTTTTGGCTGCTGGGTCTCGGATCGCAAGCAGTACTTCTTCAATCCCAAGACCATGGAGAGTGGCAAGTTGGATGCGGGCGTTGTACTGGTCAAGCTAAATGGAAAGGATCTTTACTTCGATCCGGGAGCTGAGTTTACGCCTTTTGGATTACTGAAATGGTCGGAGACCGGAGTAGCCGGTCTCCGGCTGGATCCGGATGGCGGCACTTGGATCAAGACTACGCTTCCGCCAAGCTCGGAGTCTCGGATACAACGCGAGGCAAAGTTAAAACTCTTCGACACAGGCGACCTGGAAGGGAAACTCACCGTTACCTATACCGGCTTGGAAGCGATGTACCACCGGCTCGATGTCCGTCATGCGGACGATTTGGAGCGCAAGAAGTTTCTGGAAGATGGCGTGAAAGCACAAGTTCCGGTTTCGGCAGAGGTCGAACTGACGAATAAGCCAGACTGGGATGGTTCGGAAACTCCGTTAGTAGCGGAATTCAAGGTGAAGATACCTGGTTGGGCTTCAAATGCCGGGAAGCGAGTGCTGGTTCCTGCCGGAGTCTTTACCGGAGCGGAAAAGCACATTTTCGAGCATGCCGAGCGCATCCATCCTATCTACTTCGATTATCCATACGAAAAGGCGGATGACGTAACCATCGAACTTCCCCTTGGCTGGCAAGTGGGCAGTGTTCCTCGGGGGCAGGATCATGACGATGGGCTGGTAGGCTATACGCTCAAGGTGGATAACGGCAAGGACACACTGCACCTGACACGCCGACTCAAAGTGAATTTCATGTACTTGGAGACGAAGTACTATCCGACGCTCCGGAGCTTCTTTCAGTTTGTGAGGACCGGAGACGAGGAGCAAATCGTATTGGAGCCCGGGGCGGCGACCGCGAGCAACTGATTCGGTGCGCGGCGCCGGCGGCAGGCTGGAATGTCGCCGGCGTTCTGGGATTGGCCGGTGAAGAGCCTAAGCCGAGCTGGCAGAGAGATTGCCCGTCTGTCGAGCCTGCTATTGACGAGGCGGCCATCCCGTTATATTGTGGCGGTCACCAAACGTGCGGGGGGCCCGTTCTGGTAAGCGCAAAGGCTCGGGGAGTTGGAGTGTGCTGCTTCGTCGCGTAGTCATAACTGCGTTTTCGTCAGCGCTCTTGGTTCTGGCTGTTGGTGGATATCGCCCGGCCAGAGTCCTCGCTGGTGACGGCTTTCCACCCATTTCTCCTGAAGAGCTGAAAATGACGAGCGAACCGCTCGCTCCCGGTGTGCCTGCCATCATCCTTTACCGGCAAGTTGACCGCGACGACAACGTTCACACGCCTCACGAAGACAACCACATCCGAATCAAGATCCTCACCGAGGAGGGGCGCAAGTACGCAGATCTCGAGATCCCATACGTCAAGGGAGGATACGACATATCCTCAGTGCGTGCCCGCACCATCCGCCCCGACGGTTCCGTCGTCGAGTTCGATGGAAAAGTCTTCGAGAAGCCGATTGAGAAAAGCCGGGAACTGAAGTACATGGCGAAAACGCTGACGCTTCCCGATGTTCAGGTGGGTTGCATTATCGAGTACTCCTACACCTACGATTTTAAGGAGTATTCCCTCTATGACTCCCATTGGATTTTGAGTCAGGAACTCTTCACCAGAGACGCAAAGTTTTCGCTGAAACCTTATACCAGCGACTTTCCCTCCTACACTGTCCGTTGGTCCTGGCGTGACTTGCCGCCGGGTACCGGGCAGCCGCAACAAACCGGCGACCATGTCGTCCGGCTCGAGGCGCATAACATTCCCGCTTTTCAAACCGAAGACTTCATGCCTCCGGAAGATGAATTGAAGTCGCGTGTGGACTTCATCTATAGCGACGAGCTTTTCGAACCGAACCCAGACAGGTATTGGAAAAAGGTCGGGAAGCAGCTCAACGGGCAGGTGGAGGGGTTCGTCGGGAAAAAGAAAGCCATGGAAGATGCTGTGGCGAAGATTGTTTCGCCGAATGATCCGCCGGAGGTGAAGCTGCAGAAGATATACGACCGGGTGCAGCAGTTGCGCAATACCTCCTATGAAGTCCAGAAAACGCAGCAAGAGCTGCTACGCGACAAGGAAAAAGAGCCAGCGAATGTGGAAGAGGTATTGCAGCGCGGCTACGCAAATGGGAGGAATCTTACCTGGCTTTTCCTGGGGCTGGTTCGAGCGGCCGGCTTCGAGGCATACGGAGTCTACGTATCGGATCGCAGCCACTACTTCTTCTCTGCCAAGCTGATGGATCGCAACAGACTGAACGCCAACGTTGTTCTGGTCAAAGTCAACGGCAAGGACATGTATTTCGATCCCGGTGCCGCCTTTACGCCATTCGGGCTGCTGGAATGGCCAGAAACCGGCGTCACAGGTTTGCGGCTGGATAAAGACGGCGGAACCTGGATCGAGAGCACACTGCCTCAAAGTTCAGAGTCCCAGATTGAGCGCAAGGCAAGGCTCAAGCTTTCCGACACTGGTGACCTGGAGGGAAATCTTACGGTTACCTTCACCGGCCTGGAGGCGATGAATCGAAGGGTCGAGGAACGCCTCAGCGATGAGACTGAGCGGAAGAAATATCTCGAGGACGAGGTCAAGGGATACATTCCCGTGGCCGCGGAACTCGAACTCACCAATCAGCCGGATTGGAAGAGTTCCTCGCCCCCCTTGGTGGCGGAGTTTACTTTGAAAATCTCTGGCTGGGTTGCCGGCGCCGGCCGTCGCGCTTTGATGCCCGTGGGGCTTTTCAGCAACGCGGAGAGAGGTATATTCGAACACTCCAACCGCGTTCATCCTATCTATTTCGCCTTTCCGTTTGAAGAGGTGGATGATGTGACCATTGATCTGCCCGAGGGCTGGCAGGCGCAAAGCTTGCCCCAGCCGCGAAATCAGGACGGGCACGTTGTCGCCTATATCGCGAATGCGGAGAAAGACGCGAAATCGCTGCACCTGAGCCGAAAGCTCAGGGTCGACGTCCTTTTCTTGGAACCGAAATACTACGCGGCATTGCGCAATTTCTTTCAGGTTGTCAGGAGTGGAGATGAAGAGCAGATCGTTTTGCAACCCGGAACGGCGACCGCGAGCAACTAGCTGGCATTGGCCGCTGGTTGCCGGGTGCGTAGGTGTGTGCCTTTTGGCTGGGGCGCCACAAGCCGTTGCGGGCAGTGATGCTCCGCAGTGGATGCACGCGCTGGTGAATGCGCCGTTGCCTTCGTACGACGAGAAAACTGACGCTGTACTGCTTTACTCTGAGAACAACGTGACGGTGATTTCGACGGACAAGATCAGGACGCAAGTCCGCGCAGCGTACAAGATTCTGCGGCCCAGCGGCCGCGAACGCGGCACGGTAGTCGTTTACTTCAATCCCCAGAAGAAGGTCAAGAGTCTGCACGGATGGTGCATTCCTGCGCAAGGCAAAGACTACGAAGTCAAGGATAAGGACGCGATTGAGGTATCGCCCAATGTTGAAGGCGCTGAACTGATCTCGGACGCGAAAGCAAAGGTGCTGCGCATTCCCGCTCCAGATCCCGGAAACATTGTCGGCTACGAATATGAAGTGGAGGAGCAACCCTTCTTCTTGCAAGACATCTGGGATTTCCAGCAGGGAGATCCGATCAAGGAAGCTCACTATTCGCTGCAACTCCCCGCAGGCTGGGAGTACAAAGCCTCCTGGTTGAACCACACGGAAGTTCAGCCCACGCAGTCGGGCGCCAATTCGTGGCAGTGGACGGTCAGCGATGTGAAAGGAATCCGAAACGAGCCCCTCATGCCCCCGATCGAGGGAGTCGCCGGGCAAATGATTGTGTCGTTCTTCACGTCGGGAGGGCCGGCGCTGAATGCAAACGCCGACTGGAACGCCATGGGGAAGTGGTACTTCAACCTGGTCGGCGCCCGGGTCGATGCTTCGCCTGAGATTAAGCAGGAAGTTGCGAGCTTGACAGCCTCGAAGGCCTCCACCCTGGAGAAGATGCAAGCCATCGGTCTATTCGTCCAGCACGATATCCGCTATGTGGCGATTGAGTTGGGCATCGGGGGTCTTCAGCCGCATCCGGCGCCCGACGTTTTTTCCCACCGCTACGGAGACTGTAAAGACAAAGCCACACTCGTACGGTCGATGCTGCATGAAATTGGCGTGGAGTCCTACCATGTCGTGATCAACGACAGACGCGGCTCGGTAACCGGCGATATGCCTGCACACGACGGATTTAACCATGTAATTACCGCGATCAAATTGCCCGACGGCCTCAACGACCCCTCCCTCATCGCCGCGATGCAGCATCCCAAGCTGGGCAGAATCCTTTTCTTCGATCCCACGAACGACCTGATCCCGTTCGGCCAGCTCCCCGGCTACCTGCAGGCGAACTACGGCTTGCTGGTGACGCCCGAAGGAGGCGAGTTGATCGAACTGCCCCAGGAACCGTCGACAATGAACAGCATTCGGCGCACAGCCAAGCTAACTCTCGACACCACCGGTACGTTGAAAGGCGATGTAAAAGAGGTTCGCCTGGGCGCTCGCGCATCCTCCGAGCGATGGCGATTGCGCACCGTAGCGAAAGACACGGACCGCATCAAGCCGATTGAAGAACTTCTGGCCAATTCGCTTTCCACCTTCCGCATCACCAGTGCCAGCCTTGTCAACTTTCAGCAAACCGACCAGCCTTTCGGCTTCAACTACTCATTCGTATCTGAGAACTACGCCAAGAACGCGGGCAACTTGCTGCTGGTGCGGCCGCGGGTGATCGGGCAGAAGAGTTTAGGATTCCTGGAGACGAAAGAAACGCGTAAATTTCCCATCGAATTAGAAGAGCCGACCCGCGATACCGACACCTTCGAAATCACATTGCCGGCCGGTTACACCGTGGATGACGTGCCGCCTCCCGTCGATGCCGACTTTAGCTTCGCCAGCTATCACGCCAAGACCGTGGTGAACGGAAACGTTGTCGATTACACCCGAACGTTCGAGGTGAAAGCGTTGAGCGTGCCGGTAAATCAGGCCGATGAGCTGAGAAAGTTCTACCGCATTATCGCCGGCGATGAACGTAACACAGTTGTCCTCAAACCCATGCCTTAGCCGTTCGAAGTCTCAGCGCTTGGAGGGTGAGACCGGCAGGCGCTCAAGCCGCGCGTTGCCGCCTTTGCTCCGCCGCATTATGATGAGGCCATGAGCTTTTCCGACACGGTATTCCTGTTTTTCCTCGTGCTCATTCTTTTTGGGCCGAAGAAATTGCCGGAGATGGCTCGTCAGGCCGGACGCCTGCTCGCCGAACTCAGGCGCGCATCGAATGAGTTTAAATCGCAGATCGAAACCGAAATTTCCCACCTCGAGGTGGAAAAGCCGCAAACC
The DNA here is from genome assembly GCA_050012155.1 of Candidatus Sulfotelmatobacter sp. Lineage (GTDB taxonomy): Bacteria > Acidobacteriota > Terriglobia > Terriglobales > Acidobacteriaceae > Sulfotelmatobacter. The sequence goes on from JBEKHS010000013.1 coordinate 109,836, forward strand.
GTCCTCCCTCCCAGCCCGTCGCCCCAAGGGACTGTGGCCAGCCGTAGCTTGAACCCTGCCGTCAGTGAACCCGTCCCGCTACCGGAGCCAGCCGCCTCTACCGTTCCCGCCGAACCGGCTGTTTTGAGTGCGAGTCCAGCCGCATCGCCAGGAGCAGAACCGACCGATTCAATCAAGTCCGGTACAGAATTGGCTGATTCCGTGATTGCTCCCACCTCCCAGGACTCGCATGTCTGAAACCGCAACCGAGCCCTCCGGCGACGAGAGTAAGCGCGACGCCATGCCTACCATGGGTTTTCTCGATCACTTGGAGGAGTTGCGCCGGCGAGTCGTTTACTCCATTCTCTCCGTGGGTGTGGGATTTGGCGTCTGCTGGGGCTTTCGGGTCAAGATCTATGCGATTATGCAGCGGCCTATCATGGAGGCGCTCAAAGCCAACGGCATGTCGGAGAAGCTCGTCTACACCAGCCCCGTCGAACCGTTCAACCTGTACCTGAAGATTGCGGCGCTTGCGGGCCTCTTCCTGACTTCCCCTTTCGTGCTTTACCAGGTCTGGATGTTCATCTCGCCCGGCCTTTATCGCAATGAAAAGCGTTACGTCACTCCATTCATGGTATCGACGATCGCCTTGTTTTCGGCAGGAGGATACTTCGGCTATAGCGTCGTTTACCCCCGCGCCCTGGAGGTTCTCATCGGCTTCGGTAAGCAGTTCACGCCCATGATCACGATCTCCGAATACACCTCTCTGTTTCTGAGCATTATCCTCGGCATGGGCTTGATCTTCGAGATGCCGATTCTTATCTTTTTTCTGGCGTTGATGGGCATCATCAGCGCTGGTTTTATGTGGAAGAACTTCCGCTACGCCATTCTGCTCATTTTCATCGTTGCGGGCATCGTAGCTCCGCCCGATGTCTTGAGTATGTGCATCTTTGCCGCTCCTATGGTTGGCCTGTACATAGTCAGCATCGGGGTGGCATGGCTGGTCCATCCCAAGCAGCGCCGGGCGCGGATGGAAAAGAAGGCGACGTAGGGTTTCCCGTCCGGCCGGGATAGTCTGTGGTCGACAGAGGTCTTTTGCCGGACTCTATGCTGAGGTTCCCTGTGACTAGATCGGTGATTGCTCTTCCGGCCCTGCTGCTGTTGCTCGTAATCGTCATTGCTTGCGATCGAGGCAAGAACGTCGCACCTATGGCAGCGCAGGCCGCCGATCCCAGCGACCCCACTCTTCCCAAGCCTTCGCTTCCACCCGACAACGGTCTGCTGCCAACAATCGATTCCAACCGCGCCATGCAGTACGTGAAGGAAATTGTGGCCTTTGGCCCCCGGCCCATCGGTAGCACAAATCACAGCAAGGTTGAGAACTACATCCTCGCCCATCTCAAAGGCGATGACATAGAAAACGACACTTTCACAGCCGACACGCCCGAAGGCAAGTTTCCCGTCCATAACATCATCGCCGAGTTTCCTGGCACGAAGGATGGGATCATCGTAATCGCCAGCCATTACGACACAAACTATCCTTTGCGCAAGACTTCTTATATCGGCGCCAACGACGGGGCATCCTCCAGCGCGCTCCTTCTTGAGTTCGCAAATGAATTGCGCAGCAACAAACGCGACGGTTACAGTGTCTGGCTGGTGTGGGACGACGCCGAAGAAGCGGTCAAGGGCTGGACCGATGCCGACAGCCTCTATGGCATTCGTCATCTGGCAGAAAAATGGGAAGCTGACGGAACGTTGAAGAAGGTAAAGGCATTTCTGCTCGCAGATATGATCGGGGATGCCGATCTGAACATCGAGCGCGATTCCAACTCAACCCCATGGCTTGAAGATGTGGTGTACGAGGCGGCGACGCGACTCGGCTACCAATCGCATTTCTTCGGGCGAACCATGCAGGTAAGCGACGATCATGTTCCTTTTGTACAGAGGGGCGTGCCTTGCGCGGACTTCATCGACTTCGATTATGGCTATAACGACGTCTTCTGGCATACCACGCAAGATACAGTCGACAAACTCAGCCCCAAGAGCCTGGAAATTGTAGGCAGCACCATTCTCGAGACGGTCAGAATCCTGGACAAGATGGAACCGCTGCCTCCGAAGGCGGATGTTCCGGGACCGAAATAGGCAGGCAAGCCTTTTGCTCTACTTCTGGATCCTCTTCAATCTGTTCGTGCTGGGCATGCTGGTGCTGGATCTTCTGGTCTTTCACCGCAGCGGTCGAACTGTGCGCTCACGCGAGGCTGTTGCGTGGAGTGCCATGTGGATCGGCCTCGCAGCAGCTTTTGCCGGGCTGGTCTTCTTCTGGCAGGGGCGCCAGATAGCGCTCGAATTCGTGACCGGCTACGTGCTCGAACTCTCGCTCAGCGTGGATAATCTTTTTATCTTCCTCGTGATTTTCCGCTACTTTTCTGTTCCCGAGCGGAATCAACGTCGCGTGCTGTTTTGGGGAATCCTCGGTGCGCTGGTAATGCGCGGCGTCTTCATTGCCGCGGGGGTTGGACTGATCCGGCGCTTCCATTGGGTTCTGTATGGCCTCGGAGCGCTGCTGATTTATAGCGGCATCCGCCTGGGATTCGCGGGCGAGCATCAAGTCGATCCGTCGAAGAACCCGGCGGTGAAAGCGCTACGCCGCCTCATGCCAGTGACGGATGAGTATCAGGGCGGCCATTTCTTTGTTCGCGGATGGAAGGGCCATCCCGGACTCTATGCGACGCCACTCCTGGTTGTGCTTGCTGTGATCGAAACCACGGACATACTTTTCGCGGTCGATTCCATCCCCGCCGTCCTCGCTGTCACCCTGAATGCATTCATCGTTTACACATCGAATGTGTTCGCCATTCTCGGACTGCGTTCCATGTACTTCGCCATTTCCGGATTAATGAAGGTCTTCCGCTTCTTGCATACTGGACTCGCACTTGTGCTTGTGCTGGTCGGTCTGAAGATGATTGCCGCGGACCATTTCCCGGTCTCGACCCCGGTAACCCTGAGTGTTGTGGCAGGGGTGTTGGCTGTGTCGGTAATCGCATCAGTAATGTATCCGCCAAAAATGGAAGACTAACGAAAGATTGCTATGATGGAATTCCCATGGCGCAGGTCACCATCCACGTTCCGCCACGGCCCTACCAGGCCCGGATTGAGAACGGCTTGCTCGCGCGGGCGGGAAGCCTGCTCGCGGAGTTGCTGCCGCAAGCCAGCAAGGTTTTTGTCGTAACCGTGCAGCCGGTGCGCCGGCGATGGGGCTCAAAGCTGGTCCGGTCTTTGGTCTCCGCCGGATTCAAACCTCAAGTAATCCAGATGCCCAATGGAGAACCTGCCAAGAAACTGGCCACCGTTGAAAAATTGGCTGAAAGATTGTCGCGACTGGGCGCCGACCGAAAAGCTGTGCTCATCGCGCTGGGCGGCGGCGTGGTCGGCGATGTCACTGGTCTTCTGGCGTCGCTTTACATGCGCGGGGTGGAACTGGTGCAGATTCCAACTACCGTTCTGGCCCAGGTAGATGCATCGGTCGGAGGCAAGACCGCGGTGAACCTTGGGGCAGGGAAGAACCTGCTCGGAACATTCCATCATCCGCGTGTGGTCCTCATTGATCCGGAAGTCCTCCGCACGTTGCCGAACCGCGAGTTTCGCGCCGGTCTTTATGAGGCGCTCAAGTGCGGCATCATAGGCGATCTCGATCTTTTCCTGCGCTTCGAGCAGAAACGGGCCCAGATTCTGAAGCGCGATCCGGTCGAACTCGAAGGCCTGATCGCTCAATCCGTGAAATTAAAAGCTGAAGTTGTTTCGGCCGATGAGCGCGAAGGCGGTCTGCGCCGCGTGCTCAATCTCGGCCACACCATCGGGCATGCGCTCGAGGCCGAGACGGGCTACCACAGTCTGCTGCACGGCGAAGCCGTTGCCTGGGGGCTGATTGCGGCAACCAACATCTCTCTCGCGGTAGGGCGCACCGACAGCGTAATCGCCGGCCGCATCGCCGACGCCGTATTGAGTCTGGGTCGTCTGCCGGAACTCAAAGTAAGCGCCCGCAAGATTCTCGCGCGCCTGCAAGCGGATAAAAAGACACAGGGCGGCGTGGTGCACTTCGTTCTTCCGCGGGAAATCGGTAAGGTCGAAATCGCTGCGGATGTGCCGGACAATGTGGTTATGAATGCTGTCGAAGAATTGCGTCGCTTGTCCTGTGGCGGATGGGGGAAATGAGCGGGTTGGCGGAATTGAGAAAATCAACCGTGATCGGAGCCGCTCCCGAGGGCGCCAGTGACGCCTCCTCTGCGGCGCGCGCCGTTCGCGAGATGTTCACTTCGATCGCGCCCCGCTACGACCTGCTCAACCACTTGCTGTCGTTCAACGTCGATCGTCTCTGGTGGCGGCGCACTGCAAGGGCGTTCGCGCGGATCCTTGCCGAGCCTGATACGAGAGTGCTGGATCTCTGCTGCGGAACCGGGGACATGACTTTCGCCCTGCGCAAGCAGGCAGGGAACCATGCCCCGCAGATTTCCGGCGCCGACTTTTCGCACGCGATGCTGCAGCGCGCCCGAGTAAAATCTCTTCAAAAGCCATCACAAAACGGCAAGTGTACAAGGCTGCAGTGGGTCGAGGCCGATGCCCTTTGCCTGCCCTTTCCCGATCAGCATTTTAGCCTTGTGACTTCGGCCTTCGGCTTCCGCAACCTAGCGGATTACGATGCTGGCCTGCGCGAGATCGTGCGTGTGCTGCGGCCGGGAGGTGAATGCGGCATCCTCGATTTCAGCGAGCCCAAGGGTCTTGTCGGCCAGTTGTATCGTCTCTATTTCAAACAGGTTCTGCCCCGCGTTGGGACAATGCTCTCCGGCGTTCGCGGACCCTATGCTTATCTTCCCAGTTCAGTCGAACGCTTTCCCGATCCGCAAGAGATGTTAGCTCGCATGCACCGCGCCGGCTTTCGCGAGGCAAGCTGGACGCCCTATACGTTCGGCATTGCCGGTTTGTACCGCGGACGAAGATGAGGGATTTGTTTAGCCTGCGTCCTGAAGCAACTTACTCAATCCCAGGATATCTGCTGAAGCCGCGTCCCCGATGACGAAATAGCGTAGACCATCTTGAGTCCATGTTTGCGCGTTAAAGGAGGCCGCGCGCGCGGGCCCTGATGACAGTCCCCGCACTTCCGCTTCGCGTTCCGGAAATATAAATACGGAAATCTCATGCTTGCGGATTTGATAAATCAAATGTGCGCCGGGGCTTTGCTCGAGATAAGCGACTCTACCGCCCACCAGACTGAAATCCGTCCCCGACAGTTCGGGCAAATTGAAGGTGAACGGAATCTTCCCCTGAAACCACGGTTTCACGGTATGACGGTCGGTGGAAACTACATCGACCGGCGTGGAACTTGCCAGAGTGGCTACGTGCAGGTCGGCCAATTCACTGTAGATGCGTTGCCGTGCCGCCCGCTCGCGTCCCTCGTATGCGCTTAGCAGGAACGCCGCAACCAGCAAGACGAGCGCTGGAATCAGGGCAAATCGCCACCGCGTCGCAATTCTGCCTCGCGATCTGGCAGTCACGGTCTTCGTAATTCTCATCCGCAACGTCGCATCCGGCGCATATCGCTTTCCTGCGATTTGCACCGACCGCTTGATCTGCACCCGCTCCAGTACGGCGGCGGCACAACCCGGGCACTCCCGCAGGTGCGCGCCCACGGTCATAGCTTCGTTAGGCGTAAGCTCGCCATCGAGGTAAAGATCCAGCTTCACACGCCACTCGTCACACGCCACGCCGCTCTCCCTCGATCCTCTCTCGGAGTGCCACGCGAAGCGCCTGGCGCGCACGGAACAAGCGCGACATCACCGTGCCTACTGGAATCGCCAGCGTTTCGCCAATCTCCTGATAAGACATCTCCTCCACTTCACAGAGCAGCAATATCTCGCGAAACGGCACGGCCAACCCCTCCAACGCCCGCTGCACCATCTCCCGATTAGCCCGTTCGATCAGCAGGCTCTCAGGAGTGGCAGTCTCCACCGGCAGACCTTCGTTTTCTTCTTCATCCAGCAGCACCGTGGTCTTCAGCCCTGTTCGCGAACTCAGGAACGAATTCCGCAGAATTCGATACATCCAAGCCCGGAAATTCGTGCCCGGCTGAAACGACGAAAACCCGCGCAGAGCTTTGACGTAAGTCTCCTGAACCAAATCCTCGGCTTCGGCCTTGTCCTGGGTGAGCCAACGCGCAAAGTTGTAAAGCTGGTCGAACAAGGGTAAGGCGAGATCTTCAAATGACAATGCGCTGGGCCTGGGCCGTTCTTCAAACACCCGCATAGAGTAAACCGGGCGCCGTCCGATTTATTCCCGTCTTTCTAAAAAAATATTTCCTGGAATAAAGTCGTGCGCTTCGCGTTATCCAATGTGCCAGCCGGAACGACACGCGCGATCGCGCAGAAGGCGATACTGAGGCCGTCCGACGGGCGCGAGCGATCCAGAAACGAAAGGAAAACTATATGAAAAACATCTTCTCTTGGTTGAACCATCCGGCCACCCTGGGACCCGATTCTACGTTGCTTTTGAGGGTAATGGCTGGCGGAGTCTTCTTGTGGGAAGGAACCTTGAAATTTGTCTATGTGAACCAGGGCGTTGGCCGTTTCACCAAATTGGGCATGCCCTTGCCGCATTTCACCGCTAATTTTGTTGCGTCTCTTGAAATCGGCGGGGGGCTACTCTTGCTCTTTGGCTTTCTTACCCGTTGGATTTCCATTCCTTTCATCGTCGAAATGATTGTGGCGATTCTCTCCACCAAGATCTCGCTTTATCTTGGGACCTCGCCATTGCCACGGCCCCCGGCACCGCCTCAGATCGGAATGTGGGCGGTTCTGCATGAGGTCCGGTCTGAATACGCCCAGGCGCTCGTAGTCGCTTTTCTGCTGATCAATGGTCCGGGAAAGTGGTCGCTGGATGCACTGTTCAGCAGGGCAAAAGTGCCAAGCCTTGCAGAGACGTCCGGCGCACAACGACAAGCGGTCCGCGCCGCTGCCATCTAACGGATGGCAGCACAGCTCGGAGGAAAAAGGGCAGCCCAATTCGGGTTGCCCTGGGCGAGAGCCGCCAGCTCTGGCGAGGATTCTAACTCGTGTTCACGGCTTGCGAAGCGTGGGAGGCATGCTGGAAGCTATCTGCGAACGCAGCTTCAATCGTGTATCGCATCACATACTCATACTCCCCGCCCAGGAAAATCTTTAGCCGGTCGGTACTCATGATGTACTCACCGGTCATATAGGGTAGCGCTTCCGGCGGAATGGCCGAGATCTGGCGCTTCCACAGAAACTGCAGCACTAACCGCATCGCCCATTTCCCGGGAACACGAACCAGCTTGGCCTGCGCCAACTGAATGCAGCGGCCGAAGGTGAGCGGGTCGCCGCGCCCGGCGACGTTCAAGATGGTCAGCCGTTGCGCCTCCGGATCGCGGCGCAGAATATGCACGATCAACCGCGCCATATCGTCGACGTGCACAAACTGAATCTTGTTCTCGACATACTGCTGTCCGCGCGGCAGCATACAGGGTAGCCGCTTGCCCTCACCCCGCATTTTCTCGGCTCGCGCGCTCCTGCCGTTGATCGTGCCGCGGAACGCGCCCAGCAGATAATTCTCGACGCTGGCGCCGGCGAAGATGTGGGGGCGCAGAATATACACGCTACACCCGCGCAGGGCTGGCGCGCGCTGCTGCACGACTTCATCGCACTGCTTCTTGTGAATCGCGTAGGGCAGCGTGTGCGCCGCCATGGGAGAGCTCTCCGTCGCAGGCGCCGGCAGGCTCGGCCCGTAAACCGATACGCTGCTGGGAAAGATGAATTGCTTGATCCCGGAGTCCGCTGTGCGATTCGCCTCGGTGACCGCTTCCATTACCCGGGCCGTGCCGGCCACGTTAATTTGCCACATGCGCTCGGCATTGAGCACGCCGGTGCGAACCGGATCGATCACGAACGCAAGATGAACCACCGAAACCGGTCTGGTGTCGCGTAGTAGTTCGTAGAGCACTCGCGTAGACGATTCCTCCCCCAAATCCAGCCGCTCGAACTGTAGGGGAAGGTCAATCTGGGGTGGACTGACGTCCACCCCAATCACCGAGAACTCTCCCAGCAGCGGAAGCAACCGGGACCCTAGGTTTCCCGCAATGCCGGTAACCACGACGACAGGTTTTGCGCTCTCCATCAGTTCGGCTCAGACGGCACAGCTCAGACCCTTCGGCTCAAGTTAGTTCGGGTTCGACGGAGGAGCGGTTGCGGGTGGTGGCCCGCCCTGCGGCTGAGTCTGGGACGGCGCAGGTGGCGGAGCCATTTGCGGACGCGGGTTATGCGGCGGCAACTGCCCCGGAGGACGCCCTCCCGCCGGCCCCGGCGGTCCGAAATACGCTTCGTTGGTTGTCGCCTGGAACGAGTTCGTATACTTATCCATCAATTCCTTCTGACGTTCGCTCTTCAGCTTGTTGTGGATCTCGGTTTTCAACGCGTCGTCCAGCGGAAGAACTTCTTCAGTCACCACTTTGTAAATATAGTGGCCGCCATTGTCGCTGATAACCTGGGAAACTTCACCGACCTTCAGGTCAAACACGGCAGCGTGCGCTGGAGGCAATCCAGTGCGCCGCACTTTGGGCAGGTTCACGGTGGGATTCTCCACCTTTGTTCCAGATGCCTCGAATGCTTCCTTCTGCAGTTTCACGAAATCTTCCCCGGATGCCGCACGTGCGCGGAGGGTATCGGCTAGCTTGTTCATCTCCTGCTCGCCTTGCTCACGCTTGGCCTGGTCCGCGGCCTCCTTGGCCTTTTGCTGCTCTTCGGTCAGTTTCTCCGATGCCTTCCCCTCTTCCTTGTTCTCGGGAGGCGTCTGCTTGAAACGCGGAATGAACAAACGGTCGAGAGAAAACTGTTCAAACGCCTCGGGATTTTTCTTGTAGTAGTCGTCGATCTCCGCTTGTGGAACATTGTCGGCCTGTTCCTGCACGGTGCGATCCAGTTCTCTGGTGAGAACCTGCATCCTGAGGAACTTCATTGTCTCCTCGAATCGCTCAGTCTTGTCGAGACCTTTCGCTTTGGCTTGGTCCGACATGGCGATAAAGCGAGGCAGTACCGCGGCCAGTTGATGCTTTTGCTGCGCATTCAGCGGATTCGGGCCCGGTTGCAGCGCGCTGGCTATTTTCTCAAACTGTGCCCGGGTGATCTCCGTCTTGCAGTCAGCCGGCTTCTTGGCCGGGGCAGTTGCGGGCTTGCCAGCCGCGGTCTTGGACGCCGCAGCCGTCTTCGGAACCGCGGGACATACACCCTTAATGGTAATTACAACTGCGCTCAGCGGCACTTCTTCAGGCGTCGCCTTGGGAGAGGCGCTTGCAGCCTGTGCCGGGGCCGGCTGCGCCGCCATCGTTCCCGGCTGTGCCTGTCCCCAGGCCAGCCCACCCAAAAATACACACAGCAACCAACTCTTACGCATACAAGATTCCTCCAGGATTGGTAGATCAGGAAGTTGGACAGCCCGACCTAGCATCCTAGCATAGAGGCCGCTTCGCGCAGTACTCAGGGTCGGGTTTTCGGTCTGTCCTGAATCGCTTCCTCCCGATCGGCATCGGTCTGATGTCCCTGGAACTCAATGCGCTAAGGCCCATTCGGTGCTGATTCCCTTGGCGCGAGGTTGTGTTAGCGGCGATAATCCCATCATGTCAGGGACGCCGGCTCTTTACTCGCCCAACGCCATGCGCGCCGAGAAGCGTGCGGTGGCAGGAAACTCGGTTATCGCCGCACTGCTCATCACGGGAGGAAAAACTGCCGTCGGCGTCACCACGGGCAGCCTGGGAATCCTCTCCGAAGCGGCGCACTCCGCGCTCGATCTGATTGCGGCTCTGCTCACGTATCTTTCCGTGGGAGTCTCCGACAAGCCTGCTGACGCCGACCATCAATATGGCCACGGGAAAGTCGAAAACTTTTCCGCGTTCGTCGAGACTGGCCTGCTGCTCGTAACTTGCGTCTGGGTCGTCTACGAAGCAGTGATGCGATTATTCTTCCGCCGCGTCGACGTCGAACCTTCTGTCTGGGCGTTTGCCGTGATGCTGATCTCCATGGCTGTGGACTGGTGGCGTTCGCGTGCGCTCGGCCGCATTGCCACCAAGTACGAAAGTCAGGCTCTGGAGGCGGACGCGCTGCACTTCTCAACCGATATTTGGTCGGCCGGGGTGGTTGTGCTTGGTCTGGCGTTGGTTCTACTGGGCCGGGTTTATCATCTCGATGGGCTTCGCTTGGCCGATCCTGTCGCCGCCCTTTTTGTCGCCGGAGTCGTAGTTTCGGTAAGTTGGCGGCTGGCGCGGCGCACCGTCGACGCGCTGCTTGACGCCGCTCCCGCCGGAGTCCGCGCCGAGATCATCAACGCGGTGTCCCGCGTGGATGGTGTGCTCGAGGTGGGACGCGTGCGCATTCGCCGTGCCGGCAACCGCTATTTCGCCGATCTCGCCGTCGGCCTCGCCCGCACCGTCACGTTTCAACGCTCCGAGCAGTTAGTCGAAGCCGTAACCGACGCGGTGCGCAGCATTCTTCCGGAGGCCGACGTAACCGTTCAACCGCTGCCGCGTGCTCAGCGTTCGGAAAATATCTTTGATCGCATTCGTGCTGTCGCTACGCGTCACAACCTTAACGTCCACGATATCAGCGTGCAGGATCTCCACGGTCAGCTTCATGTCGAACAACACGTCGAACTCGATGAGCGCATGAGCCTCAAGAGTGCCCACGATCAGGTTACGGAACTTGAAGCTGACATGCGCCACGACGTGCCGGAGATCGCCGACATCCTCACTCACATCGAAAGTGAACCAGCAACCATCGAAACCGGCGATGAGTTGGTCCGCGATGCGGAGCTTGAGCGGCGGCTGAAATCGGCTGCAACGCAGTTTCCAGAAATTCTGGACCTGCACGATTTCATTATCAAACTGGTCCGTGGACGCCTTTACGTTTCCTGTCACTGCACGCTTTCTGATGAGCTTTCTCTTTCCCGCGTGCATGACGTTCAGACGGAACTCGAAATTCGTTTCAAGCAAGCGGCGCCCGAACTGTTTCGCGTTTTGATTCATCCCGAACCGAGTACGGATAATAGGAGATAGCGGCCTCCGTTGTGACGGCGGTCACAGACAGATTTCCGATTGCCGATTTCCAATTGCCGATTGGAGATCGCGATGGCCGAAAAGACTGAAGAGCTGCGTAAGCGAACAATGCAGTTCGCGCTTCGCGTCGTTCGCCTTTTTCAGTCTTTGCCAGGCTCCGCCGAAGCCCGAGTGCTGGGCCAACAGTTGCTCCGTTCAGGAACCTCGGTCGCGGCAAATTATCGTGCAGTCTGCAAAGCTCGCTCCCGACCGGATTTCATCTCGAAGTTGGGTATTGTGGAGGAAGAGATCGACGAGAGCGTATTCTGGCTGGAATTCCTGGTAGAGTCGCAGATGATGCCCCGCAAACGACTGAGCGACTTGATCGACGAGGCAAAACAACTTACGGCAATCTTTGGGGCATCGCGCAGGACAGCGAAACAGAACAATCGGCAATCGGAAATTGGCAATCGGAAATCCCGAGGCAGGACTCGCCCATGACGAACGCACACACCACCTGGATCGAGAAACAACGTTTCGATGGCATCGCGAGCAGTGGACATTCCATTGTCGTCGATGGTGACAAATTCGCGGGAAACAGCCCCATGGAACTCGTCCTTATAGGCCTGTGTGGCTGCACCGGCTACGATGTCGTATCCATCCTGCGGAAAAAACGCGAGCCGTTCACCAGTCTTGAAGTTCGTGCCCATGCTGAGCGTGCTGTCGATCCGCCTTCTGTCTACACGGAAATCAAACTGGTCTACCGCGTAGGCGGTAAAGTTTCACACAAGGCAGTCGAGGACGCAGTTCGCCTCTCCAAAGAAAAGTACTGTTCAGTCTCAGCCATGCTCGAAAGAACCGCGAAGATCACCGCCGAGATTGAATATCTGGACGCATAATGCGACCTTAATCCCGGCCTCCTTGACCACTTCCTCTCTGTTGTCTGATTATCGAAACGGCTCGCGAGGCTCGAAATTCAGAATCCAGGTCAGCAAGGTGCCCACCCACATCCTCTCCGCGGCTATTTTTTCATAGCCTCCGCGGCCTTTCTCTGGGGAGTGTCCGCCGCCCTGGGTCGCGCAGTCTTTACAGGAAAGTTGCCGCTAACTGGAGCCGCTCTTCATCCCAATCCAATCGATCCGCTGATTCTCTCGCAAACCCGCACGACATTCTCGCTGCTCGTGCTGCTTCTGATACTCGTCGGGTCCGAGGGATGGCGGCGCATCAAGATGCCCGTGCGCGATCTCGCTTATTGCTTTCTTCTAGGCACATTCGGCGTCGCCGTGTCGAATTATTTCTATTACGTCGCCATCCAACGAACAAATGTTGCCACAGCGATTATCGTGCAATACACAGCGCCGGTTTGGGTTTTGCTCTATGTGGTCGTCCGCCGCCAGCAAAAATTGTCTTTGCAAAAGGTGGTTGCTGTGGGGCTGGCAATTATCGGAATCGCCTTACTGATTGGGATCCTCGGAGCAAGATCGAATCACGCGCAGCCCCTGCGCCTCGATTCCTACGGCCTTTTCGCCGCGCTGCTGGCTTCATTCTCCTTCGCTTTTTACAACGTCGGCGGACACCGCATCCTCGCCCGCTACGACCGCTGGCGCGTGCTTATCTGGACGCTCGCCGCAGCTGCCGCCTTCTGGCTCATTGTGAACCCGCCCTGGAAAATCGCCGCGGCCCATTACGCCCCCGCGCAATGGCTTTTCCTGTTTGTCTTTTCGATGATCTCAGTTCTGGGAGCGTTTTCGCTTTATTTCCTCGGCCTGCAGCATCTGGAGCCCACTCGCGCCATCATCGCAAGCTGCCTGGAGCCGGTCTTCTCCATTCTTCTCGCGGTCGTGTTGTTAGGCGAAGTGCTGCGACCGATGCAGAGCATGGGAATCGTTTTCGTGCTCGCAGCGATCGTAATCGTGCAGCGTCCCGAGAATGGGTCGATGGAAAATCGGGCCGTGGTCGTGGAACCGATCGAGTAGAGGGCTTGGCCTGACCTTCTTAGCCGTGGAATTCCCGATTTCTCCGGGATTCCCTATTGTTTTCTCCATTGGTACATCCGTAAGCGCTTTGACAATGTTTTTACTTGCGGGACCGCGATTCTAAGGTAGCCTCGTGATATCACCTTCTGGTAGTAACGCTCAAACCGGATGTGCCTATGAAAATTCAGCGGGTTGCGGCCCTTTTTGCTTTTGTCCTGAGTTTCCTCACCCCTTGTTTCGCGCACCACATGGCTGTGGTGGTAAACAAGGACAACAAGGTTGATCAGGTCACGTCCGCCCACCTTGCTCGGATTTTCCGCTCGGAAGTCAAGAAGTGGCCCGATGGCAGGGGAATCGTGCTAGTGCTGCACAAGGACTCACCGGGCGAGACCGAAACTCTGGAACACTTGATCAAGATAAGTCCCGGCGAACTGAAGGCACTGATCGCGGCTCACAAAGATATTGTGACCGCGGACTCCGACGCCGAAGTGCTTAAGATTGTGCAATCCAGGCCCGGAGCCATCGGCTTCGTCGATGTTCGCTCCGTTGATGACACTATCAACGTCGTGCGAGTCGACGGCAAATTACCCATGGAATCGGGCTATCTGCCGCATTAGTATGTCAGTTCCCTCGGCGCAGTTACGCTCAAGCGACGGTCCGCGAGTGCTTACCGCTTGAAGTACATCCAGGCGGAAAGCGCCAACAGGACAATCGCGAAGATCCAGAGCGACGAATCGCTCATTCCCGTTTTCTTAGCCATGCGCCACATTCTAACTTCGACATCCGAATCTTTGCCAGATAAAACTCGGGGACGTGTTTCTCTTGTAAACCCGGCCGATTTACTCCGCTATTGTTCCAGTTGCAGGCGATTTGCGAGATAGCCGGGGACCGTCATCTGTGCTTCGCCAAGAGGCGAAAGTATCTTCTCGCCTTGTTCACATCCCGCGCGATCTGCTCACGCAAAGCCTCGACAGAGGGGAACTTGAGCTCGTCGCGCACCCGGTCGAGGAAACAAATCTCGACTTCACTTTCCGGCGTGAGTTCAATGGGGTGAAAATTCAGCAGGTGGGTTTCGATGGCAAACGAATCGGCCCCAAACGTTGGGCGATTGCCTACGTTTGTAACTGAATCAAAGCGCTCGACGCCCACGCGTGTTCGTGTGATATAGACGCCATCTTTTGGCACCAATTCTTCGTAGCGAGCGAGATTGATGGTCGGCACGGTGTATTTTGAGCCCAACCCCCGTCCTCGACCCGGCGTACCCAGAATGCTGAAAGGGCGCGCCAGCAGGTGCCGCGCCCGGCTTACCCGGCCCTCGCTAATCAATTTCCGTATGTGACTGCTGGAAACCGGCTCGCCGCGCAGCTTCTGCTCGGGGTAAACCTTCACTTCGAATCCTAACTCCTCACCGAGGTGCGCCAGCAGATTGACGTCGCCAGCAGCCTTGTGTCCAAAACGGAAGTTGTACCCCTCGTGTACTTCGAGCGCATGCAATTTCTTCTTCAGGATGCGTTCGGCAAACTGGCGTGGCGTCATCAGCGATAGATCGCGCCCAAAGGGCAGCATCAACACCGCATCGACACCCGTGGCTTCGAGCAGCCGCAACTTTTCGGGCGTAGGAGTGAGCAGCTTCAAGCCCGAATCCGGTCGCAGGATGCGCGCTGGATGCGGCTCAAACGTAACAGCCACGGCTTTCGCCGCGCTCGTACGTGCCCTGCGAACAATCTCCCCCAGCACATTCGCATGCGCCCGGTGCACTCCATCAAAATTCCCCACGCTCACCAGGGACTGCCCGAACGCTGGCGGCAGGTCGTCGAGTTTCTGGAAAACCAGCATGGCAGTGGTCAGTGGTCAGTGGTCAGAAAGTCAGTCGTTTTCACTGACCACTGAGCAGCCACTGACCACTGAAATTCAGATTTCAAACTCCAGTTTCAACCCGTCATAGGCCAGCCGCACCTGCGGCGGCAGAGTCGCGTTGGTCGCCTTATGCGCCAGGTCGTGGCAGATGTGGGTAAAGAAAGCCCGCTTCGGCTTCACCCGCTCCACGATCCGCAGCGAGTTTTCCACTGTCGAGTGCGTGGGATGCGGCTTGCGCCGTAGCGCATCAAGAAACAGGATATCCAGCCCTTCCAGTTGGTGGTACGAGGCCTCGGGAATCTCGCTGTGATCGGTGAGATAAGCTGCGCTGCCGAAGCGGTAGCCATAGATCTCATTCTCACCGTGAATCAGGCGCACAGGCTCGAAGCTCGCGCCGAAAAGCTCCACCGGGCCGTCAATCGGTCGCAATTCGAGTTGCGGCAGGCTGCCATACTTGTAGTCTGCGTCAAAAATGTAGCTGAACATCCGCCGCAGAAATGCCGCCGCATCCGGGCGGGCATACAGCGGCAGCTTGCCAGGCTTATGCCGAAAGCTGAGCGGCCGCAGGTCATCGATGCCAAGAATGTGGTCGGCGTGCGTGTGCGTGTAGAGAACGGCATCCACAGTTGTGATGCGCTCGCGGATGGCCTGCGTGTAGAAGTCAGGCGCGGTGTCGATCAGCACTACCTTGCCCGCATACTCAATCATCACCGACGGGCGGGTGCGACGGTCGTGTGGATCACTGGAGTGGCAAACTACGCAGTCGCAGCCTAGAGTAGGCACGCCCATGGACGTGCCGCTGCCCAGGACCGTGAGCGTGGCCTTCATGCTTCGGTCCTCATGCGTCAACCTTGGCGCTCATCGGCCGCTGGTGCCCGTAGCAGCGCCGGGCTGCGGCGGACGCGATAGAGCGTTGGTTACCTCCACGTACGCCATGCGCACTTCGTAGAGGCTGTTCTGCAGAAAGTTTTCTTCCGTTGACGTCAGGTTGCCCTTGGTTTTTTCCGCCAACAGCGCGAGAGTGTCAATCGTCTGGCGAGCCCCGATGATGTCCAATCGAGGCTGTTCGCCCTGCTGGTGCATCAAGCCCAACTGCAACATCGCCGTCATATAGAGCGATGCCAGGAAGCGCTCGAAGGTCATCTCGAACTCTTTGGCGGACCGGCCACTGAGCTCCACACGCGAGTCCAGTTCTTTTGACGATTCCCGGTAGGCATCGGCCTGCGCCTGCTGCTCGGCCACGGTCGGGGCTGCCGGCGCATCGAGTCCAGCCGCTCCCTCCGATGGAAACGCTGTCACAGAGCCGTCGGCGGCGTCCACTTTCGCGGCGGTTTGAGGAGAACTTCGATCCGAAGCCGCAGGCGTTGGAGCCTTCGGCCTCTCTACCTCTTCCTCGACATCTTTGCGTAATTCTCCGTCTTCGGTAAACAACCGTCTGTCGGTTACAGTAAAGCCTGCATCCTGTTTCCTGTCAGCCATAGAAACCTGTCCTCGTAAGTCTCTCAACCAGAATCTCGATAACTTTTCCCCGGCCCTTGCCGTCGAGCGCTTTCTTACACTCCGTGCAGCACGGAATCTTCCGTCTGTCCTAGCGCAATGTTCTCGATGGGCACCTGAATCACGGTGGCCTTGGCCGCTTCAATCCACACTTCGCGCCCCGGCACTCCCACCTCACGCCGAATGTACCCCAGCGCAATCGTGCGTTCGCCGGACGGTGTGCTCAAGGTTGCGGCGCTGGTGACTTCTCCTACTTCCTTTTGGCCTTCCCCGGCCTTGCCGGAAACGATCTTAGCCCCGGCTGCGATTGGCGCTCCACCTTCCACAGCGAAGGCAACGAACTTGCGGTGCACATTACCTCGCGATCGAATTCGCTCGACTATCTCTTGTCCCACATAGCAACCCTTGTTGAAGTTGATAGCGCGCATCTGTTCCGTTTCCTGAGGCAAATCGCGCTCGCGAATATCGACGCCGTACAGCGGAACGCCCGCCACGATTCGCTGCATTTCCAGCGCTTCACTTCCAACGGGCGCGACGCCGGCCGCAACCAGAGCCTGCCAGGTCTTGTACACATCGTTTGGAGCAAGCCAGATTTCAAAGGACTCCCGACCCACATCCTCGCCACGGACAACAGTACACTCCATGCAGCCGCAGTCGCAATTGCATCGTGGCGTGATCATCTGCAGCGGTTTCAGCTCAGGAACTTCGATGCCAGCCGCGTTCAGCATCGCGCGTGACTTCGGTCCCGCCACGCCGAGAGTCGTTTGCTGCTCGCCGACATCCGCGACTTCAACGTCGTCCATGATGATGTAGTGGTCAAACGTAGCGACGATCTTCTCGACTTGGCTGCGGTCGGTTTCGACCGCGAGCGTTTCACCGAGGTTGTACACGAACATGTCGCCGAGTATGCGCCCCTGCGGGTTGAGCAGAAAGGAATACACGCCGTGTCCCACCGCGAGATCGCGAATGTTGTTCGTGACCATGCCGTTCAACCACCGAACGCGGTCGTTTCCGGCGAGAGAAATTCTGGCCCGGAAGCCGAGATCGTAAATTCCGCATCCGTTCAGCAGAGCGGAGAACTCCTCTCGGGGGTCGCCAAAACGCGCGGTCGTAGTAGCCCCGCGATAATCATGCTCGCGAATCGCTTCCGCATCATTCGTCGTATGCGTGTGAAGCGCGTCTTGTAAGGGTGTGCGCGACATCGGAATATTGATTATAGCGAATGGCCTGATGATTCCATTGCCTGCCGGCCCCGGCGTTGTCGGCCTCACTCCGCGCTACCGCGCCCAGGGACGCACCGCCAACCTACTCATCTGGCTCAGCTTGTGTTAGCTTTTCTGCCGTGGATTCTCAGAAACCTTCCAGGAAACGCATAGCGGTCATTCCCGGTGACGGGATAGGTCAGGAAGTAATTCCCCAAGCGCTCAAAGTAATTCAAGCTTCCGGGGCCAATGTCGAGCTGAGTGAATTTGATTGGGGCGCCGATCGCTATCTTCGCGACGGCACGACAGTTCCTGCCGATGGCTTTGCCATGCTCGCCCGCGACTTCGATGCCATCTTCGCCGGCGCCTTCGGCGATCCGCGTGTTTCAACTAACATTCACGCCAAAGAAATTCTGCTTGGCATGCGCTTCAAGATGGACCTCTATGCCAACGTACGCCCGGTGCGACTGCTCGACGCGGCGCTGTGTCCGTTGAAAGGAATCGAGCCGGGAGACGTGGATTTCGTAGTGATCCGTGAAAACACCGAGGGCGTCTATACCGATGCTGGCGGAGTCTTCAAGCAGGGCACGCCCGACGAGATAGCGATTCAGGAAGACATCAACACGCGCAAAGGAGTCGAGCGCATCATTCGCTACGCCTTCGAATATTGCGAGCGCCATACCAAGCTCGACGATTCGCCGCGCCGACGCGTATTGATGTGTGACAAGTCGAACGCCATGACCCACGCCGGCGGCCTGTGGCAGCGCGTTTTCAAAGAAGTGGGCGCGGAATTTCCCCAGATCGAGAGGCAGCACATGTACGTGGATGCGCTCTGCCTGCAGATGGTGCGCGATCCGCGGCCCTTCGACGTGATCGTGACCAACAACATGTTTGGCGACATCATCACCGACCTCGCCGCCGGACTGCAGGGCGGCCTCGGCATGGCCGCCAGCGGCAATATTCATCCCGGGAGGACGTCGATGTTCGAGCCGGTACACGGCTCGGCGCCGCCAATCGCAGGGAAGAACGTTGCGAATCCATTCGGCGCAATTCTGACCGCCGCGATGATGCTGGCGCATTTGGGATTAACGGAAGAAGCCGAGAAGATCGAATCGGCTGTGCTCGAGGCTGTGCGGCAGAAGAAGACTACGCAGGATATCGGCGGGACGCTCGGGACGAGAGAAGCGGCAGATTGGGTGGCCAATTTCATTGGTCGCAGATAACCCTAACCATTCTGAGCGAAGCGAACCGGTTCGCGTAGTCGAATGATCCCTGCACTGGTTCGAACTGTCAGGGGTGTCAAGGTGTTCTTACTTTGCAGCGCGTTGCGGACGATTTGCAGCTTAGGGCGCACGCCCCACCAGCAGCGCCAATTCCCGCCATTTCCAGTGGCAGTCCACATCCACGAATCCGATCTCTCGCAGCCACTGCAACTGCGTTTCCAGATCAAGCAGCTTGTTTGACGGATCCTCGGTTTCATGCGTGTAGCCGATGCTGTGCAGGAATTCCTTGTGCAGTCGCTGGGTTCGTGACGCCACATGTTCCAGATTGCAGAAAACGCCGCCAGGGTTGAGCAGGTCGTAAATCTCCATGTAAAGCCCGCGCTTGCGTTCATGCACAAGATGATGAATCGCGAAGCAGGAAACAACCGCGTCGAACCTGTCCAGCTCGGGGAGCGGATTGTCGAGATTATGCGCGACGATGGTGACGGAGGAATCTCCAGCGAATCGCTTGCCAGCGGCTTCAAGCATGGCGGGCGAAAAATCGACGGCGACGGCTTCAATTTTGTCCACTCCTTCGCTCTCAGGCGCCATCAAGTGAGCCTTGACCAGCGCGAGCAAGCGACCATCGCCGGTGCCGAGATCGAGAATGCGGCGTGCGTGAGCGGGAACGAATTCCAGCAGCGTCGACTCTCCTTCGGTTCGGTGAGGGATGGATGCGGCGCGGCCCAGGTAGTCGCTCGCGTGGCCGGAAGAAGTCCAGAGATTGACGTGCGCGTTCGTAGTCATAATTTACGCTTGAGAACAGTATAGGGAAACAAGGTAGACTCGTTCCTAATGGATATCGTTGAGCTGTGTAGCCGGAGGTTTCGAAGGTTCCTTTCCGCGGTTGTGCTGCTGGCGGGGCTGAGTGGCTTCGTTTTAGCCAAGGCACAGGATCAAACAGCTCAGCATCCTGCGCAGGAACCTACGGAGCAACAGCCGAATCCGAATCAAGATCAGAGTCAAAAGCAGGCGGACAAGAGCGTCCCCGCACAAGCGCCTTCTACTCAGGAGCCCTCCTCCGAAGAAAAAGAAGTCAAGATCACACCGCGCGAGGCCGAGGAACTGTTTCATTCCGTCGATGAGATTCTCGCCTTCGACAGCAAGCAGACTGGACTAAAGATCAAAAAGCAGGTCAAGCGCCGGCTCACCAGCCGCGATGAGGTCGTCGCTTATCTCACCAAGCACATGAAGGACGAGGACGTGAAGCGGCTGCAGCGCTCGGAACTGGTGCTGAAAAAATTCGGCCTCTTACCCCGCGACTTCGACATGGAAAAGTTGCTGGTCGACCTGCTGCGCGAAGAAGTAGCGGGTTACTACGATCCCAAAACGAAAACCGTGAATCTGCTGGACTGGGTTCCGATGGAAGAGCAGGAGCCGGTGCTGGCCCACGAACTCACTCATGCGTTGCAGGATCAGGCGGTAGGTCTCGATAAGTGGATGAAGAAAGGCGAGAAAGATTTGGGTGAGATCAAGAAAGATCCCACGCCCGAAGAAATTGAGAACGACGAAATTGACGATGCCCGCGAGGCCGTGATCGAAGGTCAGGCGCAAGCCATGATGTTTCAATACGCGCTGGCTCCGGCAGGGCGCTCGATTGTCGATTCGCCTGAGCTGGTGCAATCGATGGAGACGGAAACTTTAGCCGGGACGCCCAACACCAAGGTATTTAACGAAGCTCCCATTTTCATGAAGGAGTCTCTGACTTTTCCCTACAGCTACGGTATGAATTTTGTGGTCAAACTGATGGAAAAAGGCGGCAAAGAGAAGGCGTTTGCCGGCGTCCTGGCGAATCCGCCGCACACCACGAGGCAAATCATGCAGCCTGAAACTTATCTGTCGGGCGAGAAAATCGAGCCGATGAGCGTGCCGGAATTTTCGCGGGACTTCAAGAATTATCAGAAATTTGATATCGGCGCGATGGGAGAGTTCGATGTCGCGGTGCTGATCGAACAGTATGCCGGAAAGGAATCGTCAAAGCATCTGTATCCGGAGTGGCGGGGCGGCTACTACTATGCGGCGCGTCCCAAGGATAACGCCTCAGCGCCGTTGGGGCTACTTTATGTATCGCGCTGGTCGAGCCCAGAGAAAGCGTCGGAATTTGCCGAGATCTATGCGCGCGCGCTGGGGAAGAGGTACAAGAAAGTGGAGATAGTAGCTCCTGCATCTGACGATTCTGCGCCGAAAAACGCCCAGCACGAGCTTGAGGTTTTGAAAGGACGGCACGCGTGGACCACCGAAGAAGGCACGGTGGTGATCGAGGAGCAGAATGATACCGTGCTGGTGAGCGAGAGCTTGGATGCATCGACGACAGCGACGCTGGAGCGGGAAGTATTCGGGTCGAAACTGGTTGGATCGAATCAAAATTGAGGATCTCCCGTTAGTTCTTATGCAATTTTTTCTCGGCCTCGTCATTTTCGACTGTCTCACCCGGAAGCGCTGCACGTAGGCTACAACCCGTGAGCAGTCGGCCACTGCGCTCAATGCTCAATGTGCGCAGGGAATGCATATAGCCTCTTGGTATAATCGCCAGTTTGACTCCCGCTCGGGGATTGTTCCTGTGCGCGAAAGCTTTTGGAGGTTGCGTGGCAAAGGCGGAAATCGGGATCATCGGCGGCAGTGGGCTCTATTCGATGCCAGGGCTGAGCAGTGTGAAGGAAGTGCGGCTGAAGACCCCGTTTGGCACGCCCTCGGATGTCTATATTTGCGGCGTGCTTGAGGGACGCAAAGTGGCTTTTCTGGCTCGGCACGGACGGGGTCATCGCATTTCGCCCAGTGAACTGAATTTCCGCGCGAATATTCACGGGTTCAAGCAGTTGGGAGTCGAGAGGATCGTTTCAGTTTCCGCCGTGGGATCGCTTAAGGAAGAGCACAAGCCGCTGGAGTTTGTGATCCCGGAGCAGTTTTTCGATCGCACGCGGCATCGCGTGGATACTTTCTTCGGCGCGGGAGTGGTGGCGCATGTTGCTTTTGCCGATCCAGTATGTGGAGAACTGGCTGCGGTGGTCGAGACCGCATGCGCGAAGGTCGGCGTGACCGGTAAACGTGGCGGGACTTACCTGTGCATGGAGGGTCCTCAGTTCTCTACGAAGGCGGAGTCAAATGTATATCGCGGGCTAGGAATGGACATCATTGGGATGACCAATTTGCAGGAGGCAAAGTTAGCGCGCGAAGCGGAACTTTGCTATGTCACCGTGGCGATGGTGACGGATTACGACTGCTGGCATCCGCACCACGATTCGGTGACCGTCGATCAGGTTGTCGCCGTGCTGCTGAAGAATGCGGAGAACGCGACCAAGGTGGTGCGCGAGACCGTTGCAGCGATGCCGCGTAAGCGATCGTGCAAATGCGGCTCGGCGCTGGCGCATGCGATTTTGACGGATCACAAAAAGATTCCGGCGGCGACGAAGAAAAAATTGAAGCTGATTATAGGGAAGTATGTAAAGGCAGTGCCCGCTAACGGCTAAGAAAGAGAGCACCCCTTCAGGATGAGCATCGTCGTCGTCGGTTCGGTCGCGTTTGATGACATCACATCGCCTTCAGGCAGCGTGAAAGGTATTTTGGGCGGAGCGGCAACTTACTTTTCCCTGGCGGCCAGCTATTTTACGCCGGTGCGCGTGGTCGCAGTGGTGGGCGAAGACTTTGCGGCAGAACACGAAAACGTACTAAAGAAGCGGGGAGTCGACACCCGCGGCATCGAGCGCGCCGCAGGCAAAACATTTCGCTGGGGTGGTTCTTATGCCGATAACCTGAACGAGGCAAAGACCACCTTCACCGATCTGAACGTGTTTGAGAAGTTCCAGCCGCGCATCCCGAAGGAATATGAAGATACCGAGTTTCTGTTCCTGGCGAACATTCAACCGACGTTGCAGGCCGACGTCCGGCGCAAGCTCAACGGGGTGCGCTTAACTGGATGCGACACCATGAATTACTGGATTCAAGGTGCGCGCCAGGAACTCGCTGAGACTTTGAAACTCGTGAACGTGCTGCTGATCAACGATACTGAGACGAAGATGCTGGCGAATGAGAAAAACTTGCCGCGGGCGGCGCAGAAAGTTCTGGCTATGGGACCGCAGGCGCTGGTGATCAAGCACGGCGAATATGGCGCGACTATTTTCTTTCGCGAGGGAGCCTTTGGTATCGGTCGTCATCCCTTTCGCGCTCCAACCCTCCCGCTTGATGAAGTGAAAGATCCCACAGGAGCGGGCGACTCCTTCGCTGGCGGATTCATGGGCTATGTGGCTTCGCAGCAAGAGTTGAATCGCGAAGTCTTGAAGCGGGCGCTGTTCTATGGCGGAGTCATGGGGTCGTTCGCCGTGGAAAGCTTTGGCACGGAGAGGCTGCAGTCGCTCACGCGCGAAGAAATTGAGGAGCGCTTTCAGATTTTTCGCGAACTCACCCACCTCGAATGAAACCGCAATCTTCGCTGAAGGCGCCTTCCGAAATTGAAATCGTGCGTTTGGCATGGCTGGCGATATTCGTCTCTGTATTCTCATTTCTCTTCTATAGCCGGCTGGGAGATCTGCTTCTGTACGGCGACGCCGTCGCACACATCAACATCGCGCGCCGCGTCTTCGACTCGAAAACTCCTGGCTTGTTGCAACTGGGCACGGTTTGGCTGCCGCTTCCCCACCTTTTGATCATGCCGTTTATTGTGTCGAAACGAATGTGGCAGAGCGGCGTGGGGGGCTCGGTGCCGTCGATGGCGGCGTTCGTGATTGGCGTCCTGGGAATTTTTCGTCTGGTACGCACCGTGCTACGCACCGGCAGCGAAGTCGATAGTACGGCAAGAGTAGGAGCCTGGGCTTCGGCGATTGTCTACGTCGCAAATCCGAACCTGATTTACATGCAAACCACGGCAATGGGAGAGTCCCTATATCTGGCGTTCTTCATCTGGGCCGTGGTGCACTTCGCCGACTTCGCGCAACAGGCAAAATCGGCAGGGGCGAATCGATCACTGACAAAATGCGGTTGGTGCCTGGCGGCGGCTTGCCTGACGCGCTATGACGGGTGGTTTCTGGCGGTGGTCCTGGTCGTAGGAGCCGCGCTTGTTCTCTACCGAGGCAGAGTGAGCGAGGATCGATCACCTGAGACGCACCTACTGCGACGAATTGCAATCGTGCGATTTGTGCTGATTGTGGCCGCAGCTCCAGCTCTGTGGCTCGCATACAACGCCGTCGTATATCGCAATCCGCTGGAGTTTGCCAACGGGCCATACTCCGCAAGGGCAATCGCGCAAAAGACGGGTACCGTGAATCCGGCGCAGGGAAATCTATTCGCGGCCGGCTCTTATTTTGTGAAGGCAGCAGAGTTAAATGTAGGCGAGGCGAACTGGCAAGGACGTCTCTGGCTCGCTCTCGCATTGCTGGGAGCTCTGGCTGCTGCCATCAGTGGCCGCGCACGGATCACATTGTTGCTGTGGACGCCCGTGCCTTTTTATGCATTGTCCATAGCATTTGGCAGCGTGCCGATTTTTGTGCCGACGTGGTGGCCACATTCACACTATAACGTGCGCTACGGTCTGCAACTGCTTCCGGCCTTCGCTGTATTTGTACCCCTCGGGATCGAGTGGATCGTGAAATCGATGACGAGGATTTCGCAAATCAAGTTTTTTCTCCGCCGCTGGTCGAATGCAGCCACACTCTCGATTGTGCTCGTCCTGGCGGCGGTATGCTACGGCGCGATCTGGCGCGCAGACCCTATCTGTTACCGCGAGGCTGCCCTCAATATGCGGGGGGGCGTGGAGTTGGACAAGCAATTGGCGGGATGGATCGAACGCCTCCCTGGAAATTCAACGCTTTTGATGTACCTCGGCGAACACGCCGGAATTCTGGAGCAGGCGGGTATTCCGCTGAAGCGCGACATCAACGAAGGCAATCACCGCGTCTGGAAGCAGCCCGTCGACCCCGAGGGTTTGTGGGAGCGTGCCCTCGCCGATCCGGCCGCCTATGCCGACTATCTAGTGGGTTTCGACGGCGACCCCGTTTGGAAAGCGGCGGAGGAGCACCATTTGACAGCCTTGGTAGAGATCCACACGACCGGCCAACGAAGAGCTGTGATCTTCCAAGCGAGAGTGCAAAGTCAAAGTCAGGGAAGTGCGCGGTAATCAACCAGGTTAACGCTGGACGCTCGCGCCCCGGTGATAAAATCCGCCCATCACCCAATCGATCTGCTATGTGACACGCGCGAATGAACTGGCAACACATTTTCGATCTGCTGCATGGCGAGATGGCGAGCGGGATTGTCGCGACTTCCATGGTCCGCCTGGTGCTGGCGGCCATACTCGGTGGGCTGATTGGTCTGGAGCGCGAACTGAAACACCAACCCGCGGGGCTGCGCACCAATATGTTCATTTGCTTTGGCGCGGCACTATTCACAATTCTTTCCGACTTGCTCGCCGTGGAGCACCTCGGCGACCACACACGCATTTCAGCGCAAATCATCCCCGGCATAGGTTTCATCGGTGCGGGATCGATCCTGCACATGCGCGGCCTTACAACGGGCCTGACCACGGCAGCGACTCTGTTCGTGGTCGCGTCCGTCGGAATGGCCACGGGGGGAGGACTATATCTGACCGCGGTTTTTGCCACGGGCATCGCTCTCGTCACGCTGTTCACCCTGGGCCACCTGGAGCTCACCTTCAACTTGAAGATTCTGTTAACCAGCTATGAAGTTACCGGCAGAACCGTGGAAGAAATCACTCAGGAAGTCAATCGCATCCTGGAACGCAGACATCGCATGATGCAAAATGTCGAAAGCGGTAGCACCAGCCAGCATGTGCGGCTGCAGTTTGACGTTTCCGGCTGCAACCGTGAGCAAAAAGAGTTGCTGCGCGAGCTCAAGGCATCGTCGGTGCTCGGCAGCGTTACTTCACTTGGGCCGGTAGAGTTGGAGTGAGCCCGCAAGCCGTGGTGATTCCGTTTGTGAAGGCCAGCGCTTGCGGCAACGATTTTCTGCTCATCGATTCTTCAATTGTCGAGGGGGCTTTAGTTCCGGCAGATTTGGCTGCCTTTACGCAACGCATTTGCCACCGCCACGAGGGCGTGGGGGCGGACGGCGTGGAGTGGATGTATCCGCACGCGTCGGCGGATCTGGAAATTCGGCTGATCAATGCGGACGGTTCCGCAGCCGAGATTTCCGGTAACGGCACGCGTTGCGTTGCGGCCTATGTTTACGCGGAGCGCCAAAAGGAAAAGGTCACGATCCAGACCGGGGCTGGCTTAAAGACCTGTCTGCTGACGGGGCGCAACGGATCCGAGTACGAGTTTGAAGTCGACATGGGAGAGGCTACCGTCGAACGGGAATTGGCAGTGGGTTCAAGAGCAGACGTAGTGCGCGGAATTCCGGTTTCGATGGGCAACCCGCACTTCGTTGTCTTCGTGAAAAGATTTGCGAAAAACTGGCAAATGCGAGCGCGCGAAATTCAGCGCAGCTCCAAGTACAAGAACGGCGTGAATGTCGAAATGGTCATAACCGGTGGCAGGCACGATGTCGAGGTGCGTTTCTTCGAGCGCGGAGTGGGAGAAACGCAATCCTCAGGGACCGGTTCGTGCGCATCAGCGGTGGCTGCGATGACGGTGGGCAAGGCCGAATCGCCGGTTCGGGTGCATGCACCGGGCGGAACGCAAACGGTTCGCCGTGAAGGAAACTCTGTGTTTCTTCGAGGCACGGCGCGGTTGGTGTGCCGTGGCGAGTTTTTCCTGAGTTAAGCGCTGAGTTCGTGGGAGCACAGCTCCGATTCTTGCATCTTGTGTTCGCCAGCGTGTTTTACTTGCAGGGCTTCTGATCGATGTCTTCGCCTCCAGCGCCGCGCGTCAAGCCGCCTGCCCTTCGGAAGGGTGACACGGTAGGCATTGTCGCGCCGGCCAGCCACGTCAGCCGCGGTGATCTCCACGCAGGCTGCGAAGCACTGCGGCGCGCCGGTTACAAACCGTTTTATTTCGATTCCATCCTCGATCGGGATCTTTATTTTGCCGGCTCGGTGCACCGCCGCGCGCACGAACTTGAGGAAATGTTTTCCCGTGATGAAGTGCGAGCAGTCATTTGCGCTCGCGGCGGCTACGGTGCGAACTATCTACTCCCGGTGCTCGACTTGGAAAAGATAAGGGCCCGGCCAAAAATCATCTTAGGCTACAGCGATCCCACCGCGCTTCTGACTTATTTCGCCGATGCCCTCGGGTTGGTGACGTTCCATGGGCCGATGGTGGCGAAAGATTGGGCGCACGACGGCGGGGTGGACATGGCTTCATGGCTTGCGGCCCTCACCGATACGGCACCTTGGCAACCGAATCTGGGCGCGGGTTCTGGAGCGAGTGCGCTGGTGGATGGTACGGCCGAGGGAATTCTTTACGGCGGCTGCCTTTCAATTTTGGTGGCTTCGCTTGGAACGCCGTATGAGATCAAGACAGCGGGAACGATTTTATTTCTGGAAGATGTGGCGGAGAAGCCATATCGCATCGATCGTATGTTGATGCAATTGAAACTTGCCGGCAAGCTGGCTAACGTGCGCGGAATTGTGTTTGGTGAGATGCTGGATTGCCGGCAAACTGCGAAAGCAGAGAACCAGGGGTATACCCTCGAAGAAGTGGTTCTGCGCGTTGTAGGCGATTTAGGAGTTCCGGTGGCCTACGGCGTGCGATCGGGACACGTGACGGCAGGGAACATCACATTGCCGATCGGTGTGCGCGCCAACTTGACCGTGCGCGGAGGGCAAGTGAACCTGAAGATTCTGGAAAGCGCAGTATCGGCAACCTAATAAACTAACGCGACGAAGATGACGGAAACTAGGAAGCACATTCACCTGATCGGCATCTGCGGTACGGCGATGGCCTCGCTAGCCGGAATGCTAAAGCGGCGCGGCTTTCGCGTGAGCGGATCGGACGCTGCAGCCTATCCTCCCATGTCCGATTTTCTGCTGGACCTCGGGATTTCGGTCGCTCAGCCCTTTGACGCGCGCAATCTGCAGCCCACGCCTGATCTGGTAGTTGTGGGGAACGCTATTTCGAGGGGAAATGTGGAGCTGGAGCACATCCTCGACCAGCGCATTCCGTTTTGTTCGTTGCCGCAATTGCTGCAGGAGGAATTCTTGCGTGGCAGGGAAGTGCTGGTGGTCGCGGGGACGCATGGAAAAACGACGACGACTTCAATGCTCGCCTGGATTTTTCACACCGCCGGCATGCAGCCTTCGTTCCTAATCGGTGGCATCGCCGAGAACTTCGGCTCGACCTTCCACCTGGGCCAGGGCAAGCACTTCATTCTGGAAGGCGACGAATACGACACCGCATTTTTCGATAAAGGCCCGAAGTTTCTCCACTACTTTCCTGACGCGGTGATTTTGACGTCGGTGGAGTTCGATCATGCCGACATTTACAAAGATCTGGATGCGGTCGAGACCGCGTTCAAGCGTCTCGTCAATTTGATTCCGCGCCGCGGTCGCATTGTAGCTTTTGATGGAGCGGCTGGTAACGCTACCGAAAGTGCCAGCATCGAACGCTGCTTGAGTAAAGCGTTTTGCCCAGTGGAACGCTACGGTGTGGGTCAGCGTACCGACTGGCAAATCTCAAACCTGAAACTGGCGGCTGAAAAGACTTCGTGGTCGGTGCAGCACAAAGGCCGTGCCTGGGCGGATCTCGAATTCCCGCTGGCAGGCGAATACAACGTATGGAACGCGACCGCGGCGGCGGCGATGGCCGCCACATATGGCATCTCGACGCCGGAGATCGCGGCGGCTCTAAAGACATTCAAAAGTGTTAAACGGCGGTTGGAAGTGAAGGCGCAGGTAAATGGCATTACCGTCATTGACGACTTCGCGCACCATCCCACGGCCATCGCCGAAACGCTAAAGGCGTTGCGGGCGCGTTATGCGGGTGCGCGCTTGTGGGCCATCCTGGAGCCCCGCTCGAATACTTTGCGGCGCCGCGTGCTACAGGGCGATCTGGCCCGAAGCCTGGCGCTGGCGGACGAAATCGTCGTCGCAGGCGTCTTCCGCTCGGAGGCCCTGGCCGTCGATGAGCGCCTGGAATTGCCGGAGTTGGCCGCAGATATCCAGAGATACGGCAAGCGAGCGCGGCTGGTTGCTGATGCAGACGAAATCGTTGAGACCATCGCCCCTGAGATGCGCAGTGGCGATGTGGTAGCGATTCTTTCCAACGGTGGATTTGGCGGCATTTATGAAAAATTGCCGGCACGGCTGCGTGTGCTCGCAGGGGAATCTATAAGCTTCAATGCGGCGAACGCGGTGGGAAAGTGATAAGGAATTCGATCTTAGCGCGGGGCCTATACCGCCGAATCGCTTCCTTCGCCCTGTTTGCTTGCCTCTCTTTCGCGCCTTGCTACGCTGCTACCAGCTACACAATCTCGTTGGCCAGCCCTGAGCAGCATCTCGTAGAAGTGCAGATCATGCTGCCGGAAGGGCCGGACCTACGGGAGTTGCAGTTTCCGGTCTGGAACGCGCTTTATCAAATTCGCGACGCGATTTTGCGCAATACGTGAACTGGATTCGCGCGAAAGACCGCGCGGGACGAACTCTTACAATTCATGAGCTGAACCCGAGCCGTTGGCAGGTGGCGGGAGCGCAGAGCGGGGCCATTATCGAGTATCAGATTTTCCTTGACTCCCCCGGGCCGTTCGGCGCGCAGCTTGATTCGCATCACGCGTTCCTGAATCTCGCGCAGCTTCTGATGTATCCCGTAAACGCGCGGACTGCACCGGTGGTCGTGCGTTTCAGCCATGTGCCGGAGGGATGGCACGTCGCCGCGCCGCTGCAGCCAATCCTCGAGAATAGCTTTGGCGCGGAAACCTACGACCGGCTGGTCGATTCTCCTATCGAGATCGGAACCTTTCAGGAATCCGATTTCGACGAAGGCGGCGGACATTATCGAGTGGTCGTCGATGCAGAACCCGGCGACTACGACAT
>JBEKHS010000014.1:0-95955 GCA_050012155.1 Candidatus Sulfotelmatobacter sp.
GAGATCTGCCGGCGCATCCCAGCCGCGTGACGACTATTTATTATCTCGCAGTCTTGACGGGGCTGGGCGTGATGATCCGGCTGATGCCGGGTCACGGCCTGGGACTTCAGTAAGGCTGGTGGCTTGCGGCGCAATGCCCGTAACGCCTTCTCATTCGGGTTGGACTTTAAGTTTCGCCAGGTAAGCGTCGAGCTGATCTTCTGGAATCCCCTCTCCGCGGTCGAGTTGAGCGATGCCGCGGCGAATTTTGGTATCGATTTCCTCCCGGTTCTCTAAAAGCCAGCGGTCCTGTTCTTCCTGCTTGTCCAGCAAGCGGAGCAGCACGTCCTCGACGCTGCTGGAGCCGGTAGCCTGAAGTTGCTTTTGGATTCTGGCCTCCAGTGATGCGTCGCGGATTTCGATGGTCATAGTTAGCTCCTCAGAGTTTAAGGGTACGGGAAAGAGTGTGGTGAATCAACAAAATCGCCAAATATGCAGCTGGTTTCGGCGTCTCGCACCGTTATCAAGCGCTGATATTTCTGAGTAGTGACCGATGGTCGATCGCAACGACAAGATCGAAAGCCTAAGGCCATTACCCCTGTCGGAGAATCGCCCCTGAATAAATCTCTTTTATACCTTCGATCAGCTTTTTCGATTGTCGGGAACCGCGCGCCCGCGTTATTCTCCTTGGTTGAAACCCAGCCGTTTCAATTCCCTGTATTCGTGAGTTGCTTACCGACATTGTTACTTGCTGGAGAACGAATAGGAGAATGAAGGACATCCATGTCTAACGAACTGCGTAATTTCCTGGCACTCACCTACGACGAACTGGAAGACCTGAATCTGGAGGCGAAGGAGCAGCGCAGGAATCGTGTGCCGATCGGCAAAGTCCAGGAGAAGCGGCTGAAGTATTTGACCGACGAAAAGCGGATCAAGGCCGTGACCGTGCTCTTCAGCGATCTCGAAGGCCGGCTGCACATGTTGGATTACGATAAGAAGTTTCTAATCAAGAGCTGGGACAACCTGACTTTTGATGGCTCTTCGATTCGCGGCTTCACGGCGCAGCGGGAGAGCGATCTGCGGCTGGGCCTCGACTGGTCCGCATTCTACTGGGGTCCGTCGGATGTGTTCGGCTCCGGCAAGGTTCTGGTGTTCGGCGAAGTCATCGACAAGGGCGGCACGCCGTACTCGGCGGACATTCGTGGTGTGCTGAAAGGCTATGCCGAGGATCTCTACAAGAAAAAAGGTTACACGCTGAATGCGGCCAATGAGATTGAAGGTTTCCTCTTCAAAGGCCCCGACGCGGAGCGGCATTATCACGAGACGGACGCGAAGTTCGAGTACGTCAATACGGGCGGGTATTATCACTCGCTGCCGGGCGACCCGCTGCGCACGTTTATCGATACGACGGCGGAAGTGCAACGCGCGATGGGCTTCCAGAACGAGAAGGACCATCCCGAGGTCGCGCCATCGCAATTTGAAATCAACTATGGCTATGGCGAAGTGGTGGCGGCGGCCGACCAGATTCAGCTTTACAAGCTGATCTGCCGGCAGGTCGCGACCAACCTTGGGTTTACGGCGTCGTTTCTGCCCAAGCCTGTGGTGGGCGTGAACGGCAGCGGCATGCACACGAACGTTTCCATCAGCGAGAATGGCAAGAACCTGTTCTGGGATGCGAAGGGCGAGGAGAAGTTGAGCAAGATGGGCTGGGCGTTTCTGGATCGCATCCTCACCCATGGGAATGATATTTGCCTGCTGTTGAATGCGAGTGTAAATGCCTACCGCCGTCTGGACCCGCACTTTGAGGCGCCAAACCAACTCAAGGCGTCGGCGGTGGATCGCGGATCGATGATCCGCATCCCCATTGGCAACGAGAAGAGCATGCGAGTGGAAGTGCGCTCCGTGGCCCCGGACGCGAATCCGTACATGGTCATGCACTCGATTTTCAAGACCGGCCTCGACGGCGAGACGGCGAAGATCAAAAACTTGCGGCAGGCTGAGCGCTATTTGCCAGACAACATTTACGACGCGCTGGCGAACTTCCGCAAAGCAGAGTGGACGACCAAACTTCTGGGCGAAGATGTAAAAGGGCGCTATGCCGATTTGAAGCAGGCGGCTGCGGACCGCTGTCCGCGGTCTCTGGGCACCTTCGTCAAAGCGCCCGAAGTGCAATTTCACCACGAGGTCTACAACCAGTTCTTGTGGAACTTATTCTAAGAAGCTGCAGTTCTGCTGCGAAAAACGCCCGGACAATCGCCAGGTTGGAATCGGGATGTCGATCTTGTTCGCGAGGTTAACCCGACTGGTGCGCCTGTGCTAGATTCAGAAGCTTCATGGATGCCGCACCCACGATCTGCACTCCGGGCCTGACTCGCCGCTTCGGCGAACTCCTAGCCGTCGACGGTGTTGACTTGCGGGTCGCTCCGGGACAGTTCTTCGGCTTTCTCGGACCCAACGGCGCGGGGAAATCGACAACCATCAAGATGCTCACCGGGCTGCTTGCGCCCAGCTCAGGAACAATCGAAATTCTGGGGCTGGATCTGCAGAAACATCCGGTCGAAGTGAAGCGGCAGATCGGAGTCGTGCCTGAAGGTATGGCGCTGTTCGGACGGCTGACGGGATCGGAGTTCCTGAATTTCGCGGGACGCATGTACGGACTCGACCGGGAGACCGCGGCCAAGCGCACCGCCGAACTACTCGACTTCATGCAACTCGCCGATCAGCCGAAAAAGCTGGTCACGGATTATTCGCACGGCATGCAGAAAAAGTTGGCGATGGCCGCGGCTGTGATTCATGGTCCGAAGGTGCTGTTTCTCGACGAACCGTTCGAAGGCGTGGATGCCATCGCCGCCGGAACGCTAAAGGCGATGCTGCAGGGCATGATCGCGCGCGGGGCCACGATTTTCCTGACGTCGCATGTGCTCGAAATCGTGGAGCGACTGTGCAGCCATGTCGCGATTATTCACAAGGGAAGGCTCGTGGCGCAGGGATCGCTTGAGGAACTGCGCGCCGGCGTGGAGGCGCAGACGTCCGCGGGATCAGGCGATGGCTCGGCTGCCGGGGCAACGCCGGCCGGTGAGAAGATGACGCTGGAACAGATTTTTCTGCGCACGGTGGGTGGCGAGCGCCGCACCGATCAGGAGCTTTCGTGGCTGGGATGAAAGTTTCTGCTCGCCTTTCCTGCTCGCCCAGGTGGAGCGAGTAATCTTGCGTGGGTTAATCGCGTAGCGGCAGAAAAGTTCCAAGGGCATTCAGGAGCGTTTATGAGACGGGTCCTTCCGGGATTTCGAATGTTCATTGAAGCCGGGATTATTTCATTCTGTTTGCTCGCAACGGGTGTCGCTTATTCGCAGACGACGGTGACCAACGATCCACCTTTCTATGGTCCGTTCAACGCGGTATTTTTTTCCGATGGAGACGGTCTCAAGAAGGCTCTGAAGAAGGACGACTCCGTGTTGCGCGCGGATTTGCCCTGGTCGCTGTATGGCTGGGTGAAGACAGGAGAAGCGTTAACGGCGCCGGCGCTGGTCGCGGGTATTGGCGATCCATCGGAGGAGTTTTCGAGATACCTGGCGTTGGATGGGGAGCACGCGATTTTGTGGATGGGGAAAGAAAATAGCCTCTCTGGGCCTGCTGCGTTTACTCCGGAGAAATGGCATTTCCTGGCGGCGACTTTCGACGGTGCAGAGTTTCGGCTGTACAGCGACGGCGCGCAAGTCGCAAATGGCAAACTCGATTGGGGAAGCGTGAGCCCGGTGCTGGAGATGGCTCCTCCATTTTTGCCGTCTACGGATTGGCGGCACTTCGGCGGGACGATGGCTTCGCTGATGTTGGTGCGGCGAAGTTTGGGCGCGACCGAGATCAAGGAACTCTTCGAGAAGCCGGAAGATTTTTCGCTGATTGAATTCGAGGATGGTTCGAAGCCGTGGCCGTTTGAAACACGGGCGCAGGCAGGATATCGTGCGCCGCAGGATCCCGCGACCATGCCGCGCAGTAAGGCGCCGTTCTCCCATCCTGTCGCAAAAGTTGTATCAGCGCGCCCGGCTCTCGATGCGAATGAAAACAACGAATGGACGCTGGCCGGAGGTTGGAAGATGATTCCAGCGCCCGAGATCACGGCGGATGGAGCCACGATCTCGCAGGCGGCTTACAACGCGCGGGATTGGCTATCGGCAACCGTGCCGGGAACGGCGCTCACCACGATGATCGATCGAGGCATCTATCCCGACCCCGACTATGGATTGAACAATCTCGCCATTCCGGAGACGCTGAACAAACAGGACTACTGGTATCGCACCGAATTCCGCGCGCCGAAGTCGATTGCCGGACGGCGGCTGACTCTTACTTTTGAGGGAATTAATTACGAGGCAGCGGTATGGCTGAATGGGCAATCGCTCGGCTCGATCAAAGGCGCGTTCATTCGGGGCGTGTTCGATGTCACCGACTCCTTGAAGGCCGACAAGGCGAACGTTCTTGCGGTTCGAGTCTCGCCGCCTCCTCATCCAGGAATTCCGCAGGAGCAATCGATCAAGGGCGGGCCGGGAGAAAACGGCGGGGCCATGTGTCTGGATGGACCGACGTTCGTGGCCACGGAAGGTTGGGATTGGATTCCGGCGATTCGCGATCGCGATACCGGAATCTGGCAGCCGGTGACGTTGAGAGCAACCAGCGCCGTGAAGATCGGAGATGCGCAGGTGGTCACTAGTCTGCCGCTGCCCGATACCAGCCACGCCGGTGTCGAGATTACCGTGCCGCTGGAGAATGTTTCGACTTCGCCGGTGAGTGGAACGTTGAAGGCGGCATTCGGCGACGTCGCTGTCGCCAAACAAATCACGTTGGCTCCGGGTAAGAATTCGGTGAAGCTTGCGCCGGCCGAATTCTCGCAGCTTACGGTGCAGCATCCACGATTGTGGTGGCCCAACGGCTACGGCAAACCGGAGCTCTATACCTTGCAGTTGAGTTTTGCGGAAGGAAACAGCGAATCGGATACGAAGCAGGTGCGATTCGGGATTCGTGAAGTCACCTACGAGTTGAGCTTGCTCGATAGTGCGGGCCATTTGCGCCGTCTGGAGTACTCACCCACGACGGCGAGAGTGAAAGGTGAGCAAGTAGTCGATGTGCGTCACGACGGCATGCGCGAGATTCCGGCTGCGGACTCGTTTCCGCCGAATTATCCGCCCGAATGGAAAGACGGCTGGAAGTCCTGGGTCTCATCGCTCATACCCGGAGGCGAATTTTCTCCCTCTGTGCACATGCTCGACGACACCAAGATGTCGCACTACCTCGTGATCAAGGTGAATGGCGTGAGAATCGCCTGCCGCGGAGGAAACTGGGGCATGGACGATTCGCGCAAGCGTGTTTCTCGCGAACATCTGGAGCCCTTCTTCCGTCTGCACCGCGACGCCAACCTGAACATCATCCGCAACTGGGTGGGACAAAATACGGAGCAAGTCTTTTACGATCTGGCCGACGAATATGGCCTGATGGTGTGGAATGATTTCTGGGAATCGACGCAGAACTACAACGTGGAGGCGGAGGATCCGGATTTATTTTTGAAGAATGCGCGCGATACCATCCTGCGATTTCGCAATCATCCCTCGATTGTAATGTGGTGCGGGCGCAATGAAGGCGTTCCCCAGCCGGTGATCAATGAGGGGCTCATTGCGTTGGTGCGCTCGCTGGATGGAACACGCTACTACTCTCCCAGTTCGAACGCGGTCAATCTTCAGAATAGCGGCCCGTACAGCTACATGAGTCCGGTCCTTTATTACACCGTCCTGAATCACGGCTTCTCTGTGGAAACCGGGACGCCGTCGTTTTCCACCCTGGAATCGTTCCGGGCGTGGATTCCGAAGGAAGATCAGTGGCCGATTAGCGACGACTGGGCTTATCACGACTGGCATCAGAGCGGGAACGGCGATATGTCTCCGTTCATGGCGCAAATGCAGGCGGAGTTCGGCGCTCCGATCAGCCTGGAAGATTTCGAGCGCAAGGCGCAGATGCTGGATTACGTAGACCATCGGGCAATCTTCGAGGGCATGAACGCACACCTGTGGGCTCCGAACAGCGGGCGGATGTTGTGGATGACGCAGCCGGCCTGGCCGAGCAACACCTGGCAGATTCTGAATGCGGATTACGACACGCAGTCTTCCTTCTATGGGGTGAAGAAGGCTTGCGAGCCCGTGCATGTACAGCTTGATCTGTCGAACTACGATGTGGCGGTGGTGAACACCACGAATGAAGCTCGTACGGGATTGTCGATCGCTGCCAGCGTTTATTCGCTGGACAACAAATTGCTGCTGCATCACGAAGAGAAAAAAGACATGGTTGCCGATGCGGTCATGGATGGATTTAAGTTGGAACTCGCTCCGTTGCTGACGCCGGATGCGGTTGTACTTGTAAAGTTGGAGTTGAGGAATTCTTCTGGTGATATGGTGTCGGAAAATTTCTACTGGCTGGGATCTGAGAGTTCGTCTTACCGGCGTTTGAATCGTCTGCCGGGTGCTTCAGTGGCGGTGACGGCAAAATCCACCCGCGCCGGCGACGATATTCATCTGCAAGTCGAGCTGCGGAATACCGGAACCGTGGTTTCGCTGGAGGATAAGCTGACCGTGATGAACGCATCGGATGGCTCGCGGATTCTACCCGCGTATTACAGCGACAACTACGTTTCGTTACTACCCGGAGAAAGCCGGGAGATTGAAATTACCTATCCTGCGAAGTCGGCGAATGGCTCGGCCCAGTTGGGCCTCAGGGGCTGGAATCTGGCCAGCCAGACTGTTCAGATTGCTTCTTCCGGATCGAACGCAAAGTGAGGCCGCGGGACAGGCGCTCCGAAAATACTGGCTAACCTGTTTCTCATCAATTGTTTATACCTCTGCAGAAGGGAAGGCCGCCGGGCTGGGCATCTCCTAGACCACAGTTAGCAACTAAATAATTAGTTACCTTTCCGGGGTTCGCGCGTCTAAAGGGCGTTAGGGGGAGCAGTGCCGCCGAGACAGTCTGAAACTCTGACACAAGCCGAGCTGCGCATCATGGACGTGCTGTGGCTGAAAGGCAGTGGCACAGTCCAGTCGATCCTGGATTCGCTTTCCCAGAAGCCTGCTCTGGCGTACAACTCTGTCCTTACCACCATCAGAGTGTTGGAGCGCAAGGGCTATGTCAAACATTCGAAGGACGGTCGCGCGCACGTGTACAGGCCGCAGGTAGCGCGGGAAGAGGCATCGCGGTCAGAGATCCGTCACCTGGTTGGCCGTTTCTTCAAGAACTCCCACGAGCAACTGGTCTTGAACATACTTGAAGACCGCGGCATGGAGGCGGAAGAACTTGACCGCCTGCGCGAGATGTTGGAACGGAGCGGCGCGAAATGATGTGGCCTCAGTTGCAAACCGTTGCTCAGATCGCGACCGGACGCTTTCTTAATTCTCTTCCGGAAGGCCTGCTGATCGCGTTATTTGCCGGCGTGATGTTGCGCCTCCTGCCGAGGCAGAACTCGGGAACGCGATTTGCAGTTTGGTTTGTGGCATTGTTAGCAGTCGCCGGACTTCCTCTGATTGGCGACCTCTCAGGAAACCATTCACTCCTGGCGGCAGCGGGATCGCGGCCTTTGATCGCTTTATCTGCTCGCTGGGGACTTGCCTTGTTTCTGGCTTGGGTTCTGGCGGCGGTAGTCGGCATGTTGCGCCTGGCATCTGGACTTTGGCGTCTTCGAGGACTGCGCAAGAGCTGCATGCCGATTGATGTTTCGCAGCTGGATCCTGCGGTCCAAAAGACGATCGATGATTTTCGCGCACCGTCGTCGATCCCAAGATTGTCAATCCTAAGATCGTTAGTTTTAAGATCAGTAACCATCGCGACTTCGGAACACGTGAGTGTGCCTGCCGCCATCGGGTTTTTCAAGCCGATGATTGTCATTCCTGCCTGGGCGCTGCGCGAACTTACGCCCGAAGAATTGAACGTTATTCTCCTGCACGAATTTGCTCACCTGCGCCGCTGGGACGACTGGACGAATTTACTGCAACGAATGGTGCGAGCTGTACTTCTGTTTCACCCGGCAGTGTGGTGGATCGAGAGGCGGCTCACGCTCGAGCGCGAGATGGCGTGCGACGATGTGGTGCTGGCCACAACCGCCAATCCTCGCGGCTATGCGAAATGCCTGATCGCATTGCTGGAAAAAAGCGTTGCGCGGCGCGGCTGGGCGATGGCGCAGGCGGCCGTAAACCGCGCCCGCGAGGCTTCGCTGCGCCTGTCGCAGATTCTCGATGTAAGTCGGCCCGCTACGCGCGATGTCTGGAAACCGGCTCTGGGCCTCGTAGGGATTTTCTCACTGGTCTGCATGATGGCCGTCCCTCATGTTCCGCAGTTCGTGGCGTTTGAAGGAAACTCTGGGGCCGTTCACGCCGATGATTTGCGCCCACTGGCAATGAGTCCGTCGCAGTTTCCGGCGGCGGTGGTGATTCCAGCCGCATTGCATGTGACTTCTTCGTCGCCGTTCGAGAAGATGCACGTTGTGCCAATTGCCGGGAAGAAATCTGCCAGGCGCCTTTCCGATCATTCCGGGGACCACCGGCTAAACGTCGCCCCGCCGGTCGTTTCAGCAAAGTGGATCACCAAATCTGGACCTGCTTCTGCGAACGTTAGTGCTGCCGCAGTTCGCCAGACTGCTGCACAAATGCCGCAGACATTATTGCTGATCCGGACGACAGAGCGTGTGGGACCAGATTCCTGGGTGTGGAGCGTGACCGTTTGGCGGGTAACCTGGACGAATCCAGCTCAGAAAGCGGTGGAAACAGGATTCAACCCCAAGAAGACGTAAACGATATTTTTTTCAAAGTAACAACTAAACAATTAGTTACCAAATCGAATTAAGGAGAAGTGAAATGAACAGCTGGAAAACAATACTGACCCGGCGCCTGCTCGTGGCTGTGGTCGCGGTACTAACAGTCGGGTCGCTGGCGGCTTACGAGTTCGCCAAGCCCGCAAGAGCGGCAGCGGTCGCTCC
Organism: Candidatus Sulfotelmatobacter sp.; assembly: GCA_050012155.1. Taxonomy (GTDB): domain Bacteria; phylum Acidobacteriota; class Terriglobia; order Terriglobales; family Acidobacteriaceae; genus Sulfotelmatobacter. The sequence goes on from JBEKHS010000014.1 coordinate 8,981, forward strand.
CGCTGCTGCGCCGCTTGACGACAACAGTGTCGCCGCTTTGCTCTCGCTCGACCATGCCATGGAAACGCTGGCGGCCCGGGTTACTCCCGCAGTCGTGAACGTGACCGTGACGTCGAAGGCGACTGCGCAGCAGCAAGGCGACGATTCCTCACAAGACATGCAGCAGTTCTTTGCTCCGTTTGGCGGCAATCCCTTTGGAGGCACGCCATTCGGCCGCCAATTTATTGTGCCGAGACAGCCGCAGCAAAGAGTGGAGCATGGGCTGGGTAGCGGTGTAATCATCTCGCCCGACGGTTACATCGTGACCAACAATCACGTGGTGGAGGGAGCTACCGACATCCGCGTCACCATGAGCAATCGTGAAGTGCTGCCCGCCAAGCTGATCGGCACCGATCCGCTCACTGACTTAGCTGTAATCAAAGTGAATGCACCGAATCTGCCCAGCGTGCCTTGGGGTGATTCCGCCAAGCTACGTCCCGGACAAACTGTTCTCGCGTTCGGCAATCCGTACGGATTTCAGTTCACGGTAACGCGCGGCATTATCAGCGCGTTGAACCGGGCCAATCCGGATGCGACCGATCGCCGCAAGCCCGGAGAGTTCATCCAGACCGACGCCGCCATCAATCCTGGAAACTCGGGTGGGGCGCTGGTTAATGCGCACGGCGAATTGATCGGGATCAACACTTTCCTGATTTCGTCCAACGGTTCGTTCTCAGGGATGGGTTTCGCCATTCCGACGCAGATCGTGGAACCCACCGTGGAAACCTTGATCCGCGACGGTAAGGTCAGCCACGGATTCATCGGGATTGGCATTTCGGATGTGACTCCGGACAATGCCAAGTTTTTCCAGATGAGCGATGCAAGCGGAGCCGTGGTAACTCAGGTTGACCCCGACGCACCCGGAGGGAAGGCCGGTCTGAAAGTTGGCGATGTCATCACTGAGCTGAACAACAAGCCCGTAACCAATGCCGGAGAGCTCCAGATGCAGGTGGGGCAGAAACGTCCCGGCGAGACGATTCAGCTGGGCGTGATGCGCGATGGCAAGACGGTCAACGTTCCGGTCATGCTGGAAGCGATGGGTGCAGCCAAGGGCAGCGCAGACGCTGGCGGTGAGCAAGGAAAAGGCCGATGGGGTCTGAGCCTCGGCGATCTCAACTCAGCCGCCCGTCAGCAGATGCAAATCCCGAGCAGCGTTCACGGCGCTGTGGTGGAGGATGTGCAGCCTGGCAGTCCCGCCGATAACGCAGGCTTGCAGCGTGGCGATGTCATCATGGAAGTGAACCGGCATTCCGAGCAGTCTGGGGACGATGTGGCACGGGCGCTATCCAACGTTCCAAAGGGGCAGGATGCGCTGGTGCTGGTGTGGTCCAACGGCGGCAATACGTTCCGCGTATTGCATCCCACGGAGTAAATTGGGCGTTCGCACTCCGCTTCGCAATCTGGGGCGGAGTGCGGATGGCCTCTTAAATTGTAGTGTTCGATTGCGGCGACTCTTAGATCTGCTACGGCGTGGACTTTCCCGGCGGCTTTACCGCAATCACTTCAATCTCAACCAGCGCCCATGGTGCAGCCAGCGCTGCAACCTGCATCGCGCTGCGGGCGGGTTTGTTCGGTTGATCTTTGGTTCCGAAGAACTTCGTGTAAGAGGCCATCATTCCGGCAAAATCCAGCTTGCTTCCTTTCGCCGGGTCTCCCGCCAGATAGACATGCATCATTACAACGTCGCCCATGGTAAGGCCTTCGGTTTTGAGCGCGGCTTGGATCTTGGTTAGCGTGCTCATGGTTTGCGCTTCCGTGTCGCCGTAGATGGCGGCTGTTCCTTTCGCCGGATCGGCGGGAGTGACGGGTGCGGCCAACTGACCGCTCAAATACAGAGTGTCTCCCACCCAGACGCCGGTAGCGATCGGGCGATCGTCTTCCTGAATGTGGCGGACATTAGTTTGCGCGTTGGCACTCGGCGCACCAGTGTGCACCACCACAAGAAGCGTTAAGAACAGCGTGAGTGCCATCGAGATTTTTTTCATTCGTATCTCCCACTTCGAATTTGGTCAAGATTGGTTCACCCGGCCGGCGATCATCGTAATCGTGCGCTGAGCTGCGAGCGCGGCTCCCTCCTGCCAGCCGATGATGTGGCTGCAATGGTCGCCCGCAAAATAAATGCGATCATCCGGGACGATAAATTCTTTATAGGGTCCGTTGTGGTAATCCGCCTCGTTCGGAGGAGGGTAGCCCGGCCCGCGGCTGACCCATGATCCGAGGTTATACGGCACCTTGCCCCACGACATATAGACTGGCTTTTCGAGCTCTTTACTCTTGCCTGGATGCAGCTTTTCCACCGCAGCTCTCGAGGCTGTCAGCTTCGCCTCGAACGAGGGCAACTTACCGAAATCATCCCAATTCTCCATGGAGTAACCGGAGACGACCACTCCGCGCTGGGACATCAATTTCGCACTCGGATACCAGACTTGTGGAATGGGGCCGCTGGTAAGGAAAGAGATGCCGCCGTAGATTTCGTCGCCATCCTGCTCCCAGAAGCGCCGCGACTCCCAGGCAACTTTGTACGCTGAGTCGTAAGTGACTTGATCGATCGCGGTTTTCACGCGCGGCGCGAAATCGTTTGGAACTGTCTTCAAGATGGTCAGCGGCAGAGTGCAAATGCAATAGGCAGCTTCAACGGAACGAATGGGACCGGATTCGCCGTCGCGGTACGACACTCGCACACCGCCGCCGGTTTTTCTAATTTCTGTGATTGGAGAGTTGTAGCGGATGGTTTCGCCCAGCGAACGCGCGAATGCGTATGGAATCCGGTCCATGCCACCGACCGGCTGGAACATGGTGGCCTGCATGTCGAGCGCTTCTTCAAAAAGCATCGACTGGCAAAACCTTGAGCGGATCAATTCGGAGATAGGAAGCGGATCGCGAGGAATTTCGATCTGATCGCCGGCGCCGGGGAATTGCTGGTCGCCGGAACGCGAAGATCCTTTGAATTCGTAATTCTTCCGCAAAGCGCCGTAAGACCTTAGGAAATCCAACACCTCAGCGTGATCATCCTGCGTGAACACCTGATCCAATGCACCTTGCTGCACGCACTTCGCCAGCAACTCCGCGACATGCCCGCGAGTGTCATTGATGGCTTGCCGCTGCCGGATGGCCTTGCCACCGAAGACATTGTCATTCTGCAGCAGCGTGCTGCGCGAGCTGTTCACCTCAACCTCGAGCTCGACTCCCAACTCGTTGCAATATCCGAGCATCGTCTTATGAATCGAGGGCAGCCGCGCGGGGCCACAGTTGAAGTAGTTCCCTTCATCGAAGGTACACGCTTGCGTTGTTCCGTCGGTGAAGACCAGCTTCGAACCTCCACGCAACGTCCAGTTCCGGCCGCCGGGACGTTCGCGCGCTTCCAGAACTGCGCAGTCGAAACCTGCCCGTTGCATCTCGTAGGCGGAGACGAGGCCGGCAACCCCAGCACCCAGAATGATTACTTTTGTCCCGCGTCCAGTCGAGGGAGGCAACGGAAAGTCTTTCCGCTGTTCGGTTTCGACCATGCCCCAAAGTCCCAGAGAATGCATGGTCATGAAAGCGGCGCCGTAGCCGCCGGCCTGCCCGATTCTCGCGATGAACTCGCGTCTGGTGAGCGTCATTCTCCTTATTTACCCTCGCCCCATCTCCTGGCTCTTCTCTTGAAAGGCTAATTTACCGCGGATATCTCCTGAGCTTGAGTCCGCATCAGACACCCATAGCACGTTTTGTGATTCGTGTAAGGTAACACGATTGGCTGGATGCGGTCCTCATTATTCGTGCTCCCGCGTGCCAAGCCAGGCGGCGCAAGCCACACCGGACCATCCTCATTCCCTCATCCCGGTGTCTATTGGATTTCAGGGAGACGCGGTGCTTTAGGCTTCCGCGCAAGAATCTGGAACCTGCCCGTTCTCTCTGCCGAATGCAAAAGTTGTCGCGGCCGTGCTGAAGGACTTTCACGGAGAGGCCATGGAAGCTTCCGAGGGAAACACAAAACCATCGAGATTACCGCTGTTTTTCCTGCCACTGTTGCTCATCATCGTGTTGTTAATCATCGCCGGAATTGTGACGGTGCAAAACTTCGAAGCCGCCAACCGCGATCCCGCGGTGAGCGCCACCTACGTGCACGGCATACTCGAGGTGACCATTCCATACCACTCCGCTCAGGCTGGCTCAGGGCAACTCACGGTGGAGGTTCTTGATCCGGAAGACCAGGTCCTCGGCAGTGTGAGTCAATCGGTGGAGGTCCCTGCGGGCAAGGGACACTGGCAGGAACAGATCAAGATCGAGAAGCCGCTGCCCATCGACGAACTGGTATGGCATCGCGTGCGTTACCGCTTTACCTACAGCGACGGCAAGAGTGCAAGCATCGCGGGAACGGAATCGATCTCGCAGATTTTGCGCACTCCGGTGATTCACATTCTGGGCCAACAATCTTATCTGGCGGGGGGCGAAGCGGCGGTGCGAGTGATCGTCACCGATTCGAAGGACGAAGTGATCGCCGGCCGCGGCTCAGTGCAGATTGAATTGCTGGTTCCTGACCGAAAGAACCTTCTGCTTTTCACAGGACGGCTCAACCATCACGGAACGACCGAAGCGCAATTCCGCTTCCCTGCCGCGACGGTCGGGAATTATCAATTGCACTATCGAGTGGAGACCGCGATCGGCTCGACCGAGTTCACGCAACCGGTGCGGCTGGAAGACAAGGCCTCGATTCTGCTCACTACGGAAAAACCGATCTATCAGCCGGGGCAGACCATTCATGCGCGTGCGCTGGCACTTGATCGCGCCAATCACGAGGCCGTGGCGAACCGCAAGCTCACGTTTGAAGTTGAAGACTCGCGCGGCAATAAAGTCTTCAAGAAGGTCACAGAGACCGACAAGTTCGGAATTGCCTCGGCGGAGTTTGGACTTGCCGATGAAGTAAACCTGGGCACTTACCATCTTCGAGCTTTGATGGGGGATAACGAAGCGCCCACGAATACCGCAGAAATTGCTCTGAATGTTGAACGCTATGTTCTTCCGAAATTCAAAGTTGCCGTCGATTTCGCCGGCACGGACAACAAAGCGAAGCGCGGCTACCGCCCCGGCGACCATGTAACCGGAACAATTCGTGCCAACTATTTTTTTGGAAAGCCCGTGGGCGACGCGGAGGTCACGGTCAAGGCTTCCAGCATGGATGTTTCAGTATTTGAAGTGGGCTCGGTTCAGGGTAAGACAGATCATGATGGTACTTATCATTTCGATCTGCGGCTACCGAGTTATTTCGCCGGACGCCCTCTCAGCCAGGGAGCGGCTCGCGTGCTCATTGAAGCTACGGTGAAAGACTCTTCTGACCATGCGGAAACTCGCGGCGAACCCATCACAGTTAGCGAATCTCCTTTGCTCATTACAGCCGTTCCGGAGGGTGGCACGCTCATTCCGAGTCTGGAGAACCAGGTTTTCATTCTCACTTCTTATCCCGACGGAACGCCGGCAAGCGCCAGCCTACGAGTTCATGTGGAAGGCACACCTGAGCAGCAGGCGAATTCCGACGATGGCGGCGTGGCGGTGGTTCGAATCAGCCCCGGGGCGGGAATCGAAACGATGAAAGTTGACGCGGAGGATAAAGAAGGCAACCACGCGTCGAGCACGGTTCAACTGCAAGCCCGCGAAGGCGAGGACCAGATTCTTCTGCGCACCGAACGCGCCGTCTACCGTACCGGAGACCGCATTGAACTGAAAGTTTTTTCCACCAAAAAACGCGGGACTGCCTACGTGGACATCGTCAAGGAGGGGCAAACGGTGCTCACGCGCGATCTCGATATCGAGAACGGCCAAGCCGAACTTGCGCTGGCCGCGACGCCGGATTTGGCGGGCACCGTGGATTTCAATGCGTACCTGTTCGGGCGCAATGCGCAGCCGGTCGGTGATCATCGGTTGGTCTTCGTGCAGCCAGCGGATGAACTCAAAATCGAGGCCGCGGCGGATGCGCCCGTTTATAAGCCCGGCAGCGAGGCCCGAATCAAATTCCGCGTGACCAACTCCCGAGGTCAGGGCGTTAGCGCTGCATTGGGCTTGCAGGTGGTGGATGAGGCGGTTTTTGCGCTGGCCGAAAAGCAGCCCGGCTTTGCCAAAGTCTTTTTTTATCTCGAGCAAGAAGTGATGAAGCCGCGCTATGAGATTCACTCCATCGGCATGCCGGAGATCGTCGAACCGGTGGAGGAATCGAAAGTTGAGCAGCGGGATCGTGCGGCGCGCGCATTGTTCTCAGCCACAGAAATGGTGAATACCAATAAGTTTGAAACCGAGTTTGGCCGGACCGTACCGATGACTAAATATCCTGAATACGCCGCGCGCTACCGCAAGCAATTCTCGGCGCAGGTCAATCGTCTGGCGCTCAATTTGAGCCGCGCTTACCGGCGTGATTCCGAAGGAGGGGATCTGACCAAGGTTTTCGCCGACGACAGGAACGCCAGTGAGCCTGAGGTGTTCGATGCCTGGGGTTCAGAACTTCGTGTGGAGCACGTCGCATGGTATCGCGATAAACGGCATTACCTCGTGCGCAGCGCAGGCGCAGACCGTGAATTCGACACTGGCGATGACATGATCGCCTTCCTCGAGGTCAGCTCGAAAAGCATCATCGGCGGACCACAGTCCGGTAACTTCTCCAGCTCGATCGATCTCAATATCGAACATGATCGAGGCCCCTTCAACGGGCGCGCGGAGATCACGGGGACTGTTGCCGACCCGACAGGCGCGATGGTGGCGAATGCTACTGTGGAGGCACGCGAAGTCTCCACGGGAAGAAAGCGCACCGCAAAGACAAATGCCGCCGGGCAGTTCACTTTGTCGGCGGTGCCCGCCGGCGATTACGAAGTGCAAGTATCCTGCGCCGGGTTCCGAAGCGCGTCACTGAAGTTCGGTATTCGCCCGCGCGATCGCGCAGTCTTGTCGGCAACTTTGTCGGTTGGTCAAGTGTCCACGGCGGTTGAAGTGCAGGCGGGAGATGTAGTGGTGGAGACCGAGACCGCGGGCATCGAACGCCTCGGCGGTGGCATAGGCTTCGGTCGCGGCATGGCCGCTGGCGTTATCGGCGGTGTGCCCGGCGGCGTGGCGGGCGGCGCTATCGGGGGCGCCATCAATGGCCGCGAGTTCGACCGCCTTGAGAACTTTGCTCCATTACCGCGAATGCAAGTGGCTAAGGCGCAAAACAGCGCGGTCCTCGCCCTCGACGATGCGGCGGCGCCTTCCGCACATGTGCGCTCCTACTTCCCGGAAGCTCTCTACATCAATCCAGAAATCATCACCGACCAGGACGGCGCTGCCAGCATCACCATTCCAATGGCGGACTCCATTACCACGTGGCGCATGGCAATGCTTGCTTCGACCACGCACGGCGCGCTGGGCAGCGCTACGTCGAGCCTGAAAGTTTTCCAGGATTTCTTCGTCGACCTCGACCTGCCGGTTACGCTAACTCAAGGCGACCGAGTCTCGATCCCCGTTGCGGTATACAACTACTCGGGCGCGCGCGGCGATGTCAGCCTGAAGCTGCAGCCGGAAGACTGGTTCTCGCTAGTAGACGATGCCGCGGAAAAATCAGTCACGGTCGATTCTGCTCGCGTAGGCGGATCACAATTCACACTGGAAGCCAGGCGCATCGGCAAATTCAAACTAACGCTCTCGGCAAGAATGAATGGCGAGGCCAATCGCGCCGATATCGTCGTGCGGGAAATTGAAGTCATTCCCAACGGCCGCGAGCAGAATATTGTTTTTAACGGACGATTGGAAAACACCGTCCAGCACGAATTGAAATTCCCCGCGAGCGCCATTCCAGATGCCAGCAAGATTTTCGTCAGGCTCTATCCCGGCCCGCTGAGCCAGGTGATCGAGGGCATGGATAGCATTCTGCGCATGCCCGGCGGCTGCTTTGAACAGACTTCCTCGAGCACCTACCCGAATGTGCTTGCGCTCGATTATATGAAGCGCACGAAAAAACTGACTCCCGAAGTTCACGCCAAGGCTGAGGGCTATATCGCCAACGGCTATCAGCGATTGCTGACTTTCGAAGTTCCCGGCGGCGGCTTCTCCTGGTTCGGGCAAGCGCCTGCCAACAAGATTCTGACCGCCTACGGGCTGATGGAGTTCAGCGATATGTCGAAGGTCTACGAGGTCGACCCCAGGCTGATCTCGCGAACGCAGGAATGGCTGGCAAGCCAACAGCAGCCCGACGGAAGCTGGAAGCCCGATACGCAGTTCATCAACGAAGGCGCCACGAATCGCTTCAACTCTGACGTGCTGCGCATAACGGCTTACCTGGCATGGTCGCTGGAGAACAGTGGATACCAAGGAACGGCGGTTGAGAAGGCGAAGCAGTTCATCGAGACGCACATGAGCGCAAAGATGGACGCCTATACTCTGGCGGTGGTCGCCAACTTCGCTGTTGAGTATGGCGGGACAGATCACGGAAAAGATCGCGAGTTTACTAGGCAAGCGATGCAATTCCTGCTCGATGCACGCACGGAAAAAGACGAGCAGGTCTGGTGGAGCGCGGAGGAGACCGGAGTATACGCAACAGGCCAGAGCGCAAGCGTCGAGACTACCGGATTGGCGGTGCAAGCGCTGCTCAAATGGGGCGAGGCGTCAGGCACGGCACGAAAGGCGATGAATTACATTGCCGCGAAGAAGGATGCCGCTGGAACCTGGGGCACAACCCAGGCGACCATCATGGCATTGCGCGCTTTGCTGCTCGCAACCGAAAAAGGTGCGGCCGACGTTCAGGGCACGCTGGAGGTGCTGCTCAACGGCAGGACTGTCGAGAAACTCATGCTGAACCCCGAGAACAACGACCTACTGCACCAGTTCGTGTTCAAAGGTATTGAGTTGAAGGGCAACGAATCAGCGAATAAGGAGCCTGGCAATAACGAGTCGAATAGTATCGAATCGAAGCGCATCGCTCCGGAAAGCGTCAATACCGTCAAACTCCGGTTTGAAGGCAAGGGCGGCCTGGCGTATCAAATCGTAGGGAGCTACTTCTTGCCGTGGAGCGAGAAGCCGGCCAACGAGCCTCTTTCTATTAATGTCGCGTATGATCGCACGCATCTCGCGCAAGACGACATCGCCATCGCCACCGCGACCGTCACTAGTAATCTGCAGAAATCCGCAAATATGGTGATGGTCGACCTGGGCATTCCACCGGGATTCGACCTGCTCAGCGAAGACTTGCAGAGTTATGTAGAGAAGACGGCTTCGCAGAAAAGCGGGCGGCTGGAAAAATTCAGCCTCACCGCGACGCAGGCGATTCTCTATTTTAATTCCATCGCTCCGGGTGATACCGCCACGCTGCATTTCCGGCTGCGCGCCAAGTATCCCATTCGCGCGCGCACGTTCCAGTCGCGAGTCTACGAATACTACGACCCTGACGTAAGCTCGGTGGCGCGTCCGGTGCAACTCGAAGTACGCCAGCGCTAAGGAATTTCCGTAACGGCGAAGAAATCCATGCGAGGCCGAGAACACTATGCTTTGCTTCGGCTCTGCAAGCTGCGTTTCCTGATAACCTCAATGCTGGTATCAGGGAGAGTCCGTTATTGCCGCCGATTATCAATGCGCAGGACATTTCGAAGGCCTTTGGCGCGAATCCGCTTTTCCAGAACGTTTCCTTCACGGTTTCCGAGGGCGAACGCATCGGGCTGATCGGTCCGAACGGCTCCGGTAAATCCACTCTGCTGCGGATTCTGGCGGGTGACATCAGTCCGGACAGCGGGAGCATTGCCGTCCGCAAACGCATCCGCCTGAGCTGCGTGGAGCAGGATTCGAAATTCAAGCTAGGCGCGACGATTCGCTCTGTTGCTGAAAGCGCGATGGAACGCGCCGCCGTACCCGAATCAGAGCGCGGTACGCGCTTCGCCGAAACTCTGGGCCGAGCGGGATTCGAGAACCTCGATGTGGAGGCTTCTACGTTGTCCGGTGGCTGGCAGAAACGGCTCGCGCTCGTTGAGGCGGTGGTGCAGGGTCCGGACGTTCTGCTCCTCGACGAACCTACAAATCATCTTGATCTGGCCGGAATCGCGTGGCTGGAAGCCTTGCTGGAAGCAGCCACGTTCGCCTGCGTTGTGGTCAGCCATGATCGCTATTTTCTCGAGAACATCGCTACAGAGATGACGGAACTAAACCGGACTTATCCCGACGGGCTGCTGCGTGTAGCTGGAAACTATAGCCGCTTTTTAGAGAAGAAAGAAGAATTCCTGCACGCGCAATCGAAGCGCCAGGAGGCGCTGGAAAATCTGGTTCATAAGGAAATCGAGTGGCTGCGCCGAGGGGCCAAGGCGCGGACGAGAAAATCGAAAGCGCGTATCGACAAAGCGGGCGAACTTATGAACGAACTCGCGGACCTGAATGCCAGAAGCCGGAGCGGTAGCGCGCAAATCGATTTCTCCGCCACCGATCGGAAGACCAAGCGTCTCATCGAATTGGAAAACGTCTCTTGCGAGGTTGGCGGCCGCCAGCTGTTTACCGAACTGAATTGCGTTATCACCGCTGGAATGAGGTTGGGGCTGGTCGGACCGAACGGCAGCGGAAAGACGAGTCTGCTGCGGCTGTTGCGTGGGGAGACCGCTCCCGCCAGTGGAGAAATTCACCGCGCCGACTGGTTACGCATCGTCTATTTCGATCAGAGCCGCGAGCTCGACCCCGATATAACCCTGCGCCGCGCGCTGGCTCCGGAAGGCGATTCCGTGGTGTACCAGGACCGCATGATTCACGTGGCGTCATGGGCCGCGAAATTCCTATTTGCAGGTGAGCAGCTGAATCAGCCTGTGGGGCGGCTTTCTGGCGGCGAACGGGCACGAGTTTTGATCGCCCAGCTCATGCTGCAACCCGCCGACGTTCTCCTGCTCGATGAGCCGACCAACGATCTTGATATTCCGACGCTCGACATACTCGAGGAAAGCCTGCTCGAGTTTCGCGGCTCCCTCGTTCTTGTGACTCATGATCGCTACATGCTGGATCGCGTATCGACCGTAGTTCTCGGGCTCGACGGACTGGGCGACGCAGAGCTCTTCGCCGATTACTCGCAGTGGGAGGCGTGGCAGGAAGAACGAAAGCAGGCGGCGACGAACGCCGCGCGCGCCGCCCCGTCACCGGCAAGCTTTACGGAAAATGCTCGGCAGTCTTCGGCGAAGAAGAAGCTGTCATATTTGGAGGCGCGCGAATATGAAACGATTGAACAACGCGTCGCCGAAGCCGAGCAGATGCTCCAGGCCAAACGAGCGCAGCTTGAAGATCCAGTGATTGTCAGCGACGGTCCGCGCCTGATGACTGCGCATGCCGAAATGGAAGAAGCTCAGGAGAAAGTCGATGTGCTTTACTCACGTTGGGCCGAACTGGAGAGAAAGAAGAATTGACGCGTCACCGAACGAAGAAGCATCACTGCCACTGCGTGTTGTGCCGCTTCAGCCACCAGCAGGCGGGATTTCCCTTTTGCGGGAAGATCGACCGGCTGCACGTCTCGGGAACAGTTCCGATGAGGTCATATTCAACTTTGTTCCCCTTGAGCGGAGTGGCCAGAAACTGATTGACCTGGACGACGTCATAGGCCGTGCCTCGCGGAATGCGAAATCGCAGAACGGCAGAGTCTCCCAAGTACAATAGTCCCACCAGGATGGCCATTATTAGGGCTGCCTGGAATATTTGCATTTTCCTGTCTCTATTCACGCCAAGAACTCCGCATGGGTGTAGTTCTGAGACGACGACGGCAGGCTATTCGCCAGCCGATGCGTTCTAGCTCTGCGTTCCTCATAGTGACTTTCGCCACGGCTACTCCACACATCCCGAATCGCCTCCATTCTCCCACAATGCTAGGCCGAAACTTCCCGGCGACAGAAAAATGGGCCTGTAGCCTGCCCGAGTCGGGTAAACTGGATGGTCCTCCACGACGACCTTGCCAGAAGGCTCATCCCGCATTTCCGGAAAATCGTTGGGGTAGGGAGAATTGCATCCCGCATGGACTCGAATTCATAAATCCAGCATTCCAAGAAAGAGGACACATCCGTGAGCACTTCCACACTTCCAGAAACACGAGAAGAGCACGCCGGCGCAAGAGCCGCTAAATACGTTTATTTCTTCGGCGACGGAAAAGCCGAAGGCAACGGAACCATGAAAAATGAGTTGGGCGGCAAAGGCGCGGGCCTGGCGGAAATGACCAACGCCGCGCTGCCCGTGCCTCCCGGCTTCACGATTCAAACCGAGGCCTGCCGCGAGTACATGCGCACCGGCGGCAAAGTCTCGGCTGAAGTCACGCGCCAGATGGAAGACGCGCTGCGCCGCCTCGAACAGCTGCAAGGCCAGAAGCTCGGCAAAGGCGAAAACCCGCTGCTGGTGAGCGTTCGCTCGGGAGCGAAATTTTCCATGCCGGGCATGATGGATACGATTCTCAACCTCGGCTTGAACGACCAAAGCGTGGAGGCGCTGGCGAAACGCAGCAACAACCCGCGCTTCGCCTACGATTCCTACCGCCGTCTCATTCAAATGTTCGGCAACGTTGTGCTGGAGATTCCGAAATCTGCTTTCGACGAAGTCTTCGACGCGAAGAAGAAACAGAAGAAAGCCAAACTCGATACCGATCTTGACGCCAAAGCGCTAAAGGAAGTTATCGAGGAATATAAGAAGGTGGTCAAGAAGCACACCAAGCGCGACTTCCCGCAGGATGCGCAGGAGCAACTGGTGATGGCACGCGACGCCGTTTTCCGCTCGTGGCAGAACGACCGTGCCAAGCACTACCGCCGTATCAATAACATCGATGACATGCTCGGCACTGCAGTCAACGTGCAGGCGATGGTCTTTGGAAATCTGGGAGAGACCAGCGGCACAGGCGTGGGCTTCACGCGCAATCCGGCAATCGGCGACAAGGAGTTCTACGGCGAGTTCCTGATGAACGCGCAGGGCGAAGATGTGGTCGCCGGCATTCGCACACCCGTTCCTATCCTCGAACTCGAAAAAGTGATGCCGGATGTGTACAAGCAACTGCGTGAGATCACCACTCGCCTGGAAAAGCACTATCGCGACATGCAGGATTTCGAGTTCACCATCCAGGAAGGCAAGCTCTACATGCTGCAAACCCGCAACGGTAAGCGGACCGGGCTTGCCGCAGTGCGCGTGGCCATCCAGATGGTGGAAGAAGGGCTGATCAGCAAAGAAGAGGCGATCTTCCGCGTCGAACCCAACCAGCTTTACGACTTTCTGGTTCCGCGCTTAGACGAGAAGAAAGCGAAGATCGAAGTTCTGGCTACAGGTCTGCCTGCGTCTCCCGGAGCCGCGGTCGGGCAGATTGTGTTCACGGCGGATGAAGCAGTGGAAAAGGCAGGGCACGGAGATAAGAGAAATCCCGTGATCCTGGTGCGGGCGGAAACTACTCCGGAAGATATACACGGCATGGAAGTCGCCGCCGGAATTTTGACTTCGCGTGGCGGCATGACAAGTCACGCGGCAGTCGTCACACGCGGTATGGGCAAGTGTTGCGTTGCGGGAGCGGGCGACATCTCGGTCAACGAGAAAGACCGCGAGATGCGGGTGAAGGGCCAGGTATTTAAACCCGGCGACTGGATCTCGCTCGATGGCACAACCGGCCGCGTAATCAAAGGCAAGCTCGGTACGCTCGATGCGACGCCCGACGATCCGGAACTAATGAAGTTTATGGGCTGGGCGGAGCCCTTTCGCAAATTGGGAGTACGAGCCAACGCGGACATTCCGCGCGACGCCACCCAGGCGCGCGCGTTTGGCGCCGAGGGCATTGGATTGTGCCGCACCGAGCACATGTTCTTCGCCGAGGATCGCATCCCGCACATGCGCGCCATGATTCTGGCGGATAACGAGAAAGATCGCCGCGCAGCGTTGAAAAAATTGCTGCCCATGCAGCGCGCCGACTTCATTGGCCTGTTTCGCGTAATGGATGGCCTGCCGGTCACGATTCGACTGCTGGATCCGCCGCTCCACGAGTTCCTGCCCAAGCGCGAAGAACTGATGGTTGAGATCGCCGTGCTCGAGGCGACGAAACCACGCTCGCCGAAGTTGAAAAGTCTAAAAGCATTGCTGCGGAGGGTCGAGGATCTGCACGAGTTTAATCCCATGCTCGGCCATCGTGGCTGCCGATTGGGCATCACGTATCCCGAGATTACCGAGATGCAGGCGCGCGCAATTTTCGAGGCGGCGGTAGCTGTCGCGAAGGAAGGAGTGAAGACGCACGCAGAGGTAATGATTCCGCTGACCGCCACCTTGAAAGAGATGGCGCACCAGGGCGGCATCGTTCGGCGAGTGGCCGATGAGGTCTTTAAAGAGAAAGGGATGAAGGTTCATTACCTCGTCGGGACCATGATCGAATTGCCGCGGGCTGCGCTGATCGCGGACGAGATCGCCAAGGAAGCCGAGTTCTTCAGCTTCGGCACGAATGACCTCACGCAGACGACATTCGGCTTCTCTCGCGATGACGTGAACAAAGTGCTGCCCACCTATCTCGCAGAAGGCATCATCAAACAGGATCCCTTCGCGGTGATCGATCGCGATGGCGTGGGAGAACTGGTTCGCATCGGAATCGAACGCGGACGCAAGACTCGTCCCAATCTCGAGGTGGGAATTTGCGGTGAGCACGGCGGCGATCCGTCATCGGTCCAGTTCTGCCATGAGGTGGGAATGGATTATGTCGCCTGCTCGCCGTTCCGCGTATTGACCGCGCGCCTTGCCGCGGCGCAAGCCGGTGCGAGCGATAAACTGAAAGTCGAGGGCGGGAGAACCAAATAGGCGCGCCCGATATGGGTTCACGCTTCGATCCAATCAGAGATTGATCGGCGACAGAATTAGGGCACTACCGCTAGTTCGGTAATGCCATAATTGCTTTTCGCCGAGGTCGGGTCGATTCACTTGAGACGCTGAGACTCTATTCCTTCAACAATTGGCGCGCTATCACCAGGCGCTGAATCTCGCTGGTACCTTCGCCGATGGTGCACAGCTTCACATCGCGGTAATATTTCTCAGCCGGATAGTCTTTGATGAAGCCGTATCCCCCGTGAATCTGCACGCCTTCGTTGGCGCACCTCACGGCGACTTCGCTGGCGTAGAGCTTCGCCATGGAAGACTCCATGGTCGTCTTCATGCCGGCATCCTTCATCGACGCCGCGCGCATGGTGAGCAGGCGGGCCGCGTCAATCTCTGTGGCCATGTCGGCCAGCTTCCACTGGATCGCCTGGAACTCGCCGATGGCCTTGCCGAACTGCTTACGCTCCTTCGAATAATTCAGCGCGGCCTCGAATGCACCCTGTGCCATGCCCAGGGATAGAGCGGCAATCGAGATGCGGCCGCCATCGAGGACGCGCATCGCATCGATGAAGCCGTCGCCTTCCTGGCCCAGCAGATTCTCCGCCGGAAGGACGCAATCTTCAAAAATCATCTCCGCCGTGTCGCTGGCCCGCAAGCCCAGTTTGTTTTCCTTTTTGCCCGGGCGGAAACCTTTTGTTTCCTTCTCGACGATGAACGCGGAAAACCCATGGGTATGCGCTGTCCGGTCGGTCACGGCGAGAACGACCACCACATCCGCATAATGGCCGTTGGTGCAAAAAGTTTTGGTGCCATTGAGCACCCAGTCGCTACCGCGCCGCTTCGCGGTCATGCGGGCGCTGCCCGCGTCCGATCCCGAAGATGGCTCGGTCAACCCCCAGGCGCCGATAAACTCGCCCGTCGCAAGCTTGCTCACGTACTTCTTCTTTTGCGCCTCGCTGCCCGCAAGAAAGATGTGATTCGAACAGAGCGAAGTGTGCGCCGCGACAATAATGCCCACCGAACCATCCACGCGCGACAGTTCTTCGATAGCGATGACATACTCCACGTTACCCATACCAGCGCCCGAGTACTCCTGAGGAAAAATAACTCCCAGTAGCCCCAGCTTGCCCAGTTCCTTGACCACACACAGAGGAAATTCGCAGGCCTCATCCCACTCCATGACGTGGGGAGCGATTTCGCGTTGGGCGAACTCGCGAACGCTCTTCTTCAGTTGCTGCTGCTCGTCACTGAGTTGAAAATCCAAAGCTCCTCCGCTTGCCGTCGAAAAACTTGGGGGCGCGCGCTGCGCATTCGCCTTATACCATATTAGTGGACAACGACGCGGACACTGAACCGACCGTCCGGTATTTGTAATTGATATCAGCGAGTTGGTCAGCGGTATAACGTTAAACTCAGAGACCAGGAAAGGAGAGGCACGAAGTAGCTAGCGCACACAAAGAGGAACAGCACGCCCACAGCCACAAGTGCCAGCTTGCTCCTTTGTACCATCGGCCTCTGCATCGCCAGCGCCTCCCGCTGATTTTGCAGAGCCAGTTTGTAATGTGTGAGGTGCTCTCGCTGTAGTTCCCGAATCTCCTCCAGAAGCTTGATTACCTGATCATCGGCAACGGAGTCTCCCCGATCATGAGACATCATGTCTTCGGGAAAGCAAAAGAGAACCAAGGTAACGGATGGGTTTGGAATGAATAGCGCGATCGGTTTATCGCGCAGCGGTTGCTGGGATTTCAAGAAAGCGTTCGAAGACTTCGTTCGAAAGCAACCGGCCGCGCGAGGTCAAATGGACGCTATCTCCCCGCCGCTCCATTAGCCCGCCTTCGACAAGTTCCACAACTGTGGCGTGAGTGTTTTCGATGGCTTCGTCGCCGAATTTCGTGGCGAGTTCCCGCAGGTTGATACCCCGCATTAGCCGCAGCCCGAGAAAAAAGCTTTCTTCGAGAGCCGCTTCGTTCGAAACCACGGTTCGCTGCAGCGGAGCACCGGAAACATATTGTTCCAGCGAGTCTGCCGACGCGAAGCGCACCGCTTCGATTTCTGGTGTAGCAGAAGCCAGCATCGAGTGTGCGTCCACGCCGAAGCCGAAATAGGGCAGCCGTGTCCAATATTTCAAATTATGCCGCGACTCGAAGCCTTCGCGCGCGAAGTTGGAAATTTCGTATTGCGCAATTCCAGCCTCTGCCAGCCGCTCGCAAGCCGCCAGATAGAAGTCCGCGACGGACTCTTCATCCGGCACAAAGTGCGCGTGATAACGCTTACCTCCGGCCAGCAGTTCGCGCCCCAGGCGCGAATCTTCGTCCACCTCGAGCATGTAGACGCTCACGTGGGGCACGCCGATCGCGATGGTCTCCGCAAGAGAGAATTCCCAACTCTCGGCGGTCTGGTGCGGCAAGCCAGCAATGAGATCGATGTTGATGTTAGTAATGCCCGCGGCCCGCAGGCGAGCAATGTCTTCGAGCACAGTCGTGCGCTTGTGCAGACGTCCCACTGCCGCGGCTTCCTCGTCCACGAACGACTGCACTCCTAGACTCACGCGGTTGACACCGCAGCACAGCAGACTCTCCATAGTCGTCGCCGTCAGTGTGCCCGGCGCGCATTCGGCCGTAATTTCCGCCTCAGCCTCAACGTTGAATCGCGCCGACAATGCCGCGAATATGCGCTCCAGTTGCGCTGCTTCGAGTACCGTGGGCGTTCCTCCGCCCAGATAAATGGAATCTACTGTGCGCTCCATCTGTCCGCCCATCTCTGCCGCGATCTGCGGGGCTCTTCCAATATCGGCGCACACCCGGTCGACATAACGATCGAAGACCGCCCTTGAAAACACGTCGGAAGCGAAGTTGCAGTAACTGCATTTGGTGCGGCAAAACGGCACGGAAACATAGACGCCAAGCGACATAACAGAACATTATCCCACTTGGGTAGAATTTAACCTCGCCAAAAACCTTTTCCATCCTCCCCTCTGCCCCGGCCATCCATATTGAGGTACCCTGTTAGCAGCGCTCCGGTGCGGCTTCACCCCGTCCGCCAAGATGGCTCAAGAAGAGGAAATATTAGGCAAAGCGTATGACAGCCGGCTGATGGCCCGGCTGCTCAAGTATCTGCGTCCCTACCGCTGGCAGGTGGCGATTGCGCTGGCATCGATTCTTCTAAAGTCATTCGCCGACGTGCTCGGCCCCTATCTCACCAAAGTGGCCATCGATCGTTACCTCGCTCCCACGCAGGGGAGCACTTCCGGCATGTGGAGTTGGCTCAGCCCCAACGCCATCACCGGCATCGCGCAGATCGCGGCGATCTATGTCGGATTGTTGCTCCTCAGCTTCCTGCTCGAGTTCTTGCAAACCTACTATATGCAGTGGACCGGCCAGAAAGTGATGTTCGATCTGCGCCGGCAGATCTTCCGGCATTTGCAGCGCCTGCACGTAGCCTTCTACGACCAGAACCCCGTCGGACGCCTGGTCACGCGCGTTACCACCGACGTCGACGCCTTGAACGAAATGTTCACCTCCGGCGTGGTCTCCATCTTCGAAGACCTCTTCGTGCTCCTGGGCATCCTGGGCGTGATGCTCTGCATGAACTGGAAGCTGGCGCTGATTACCTTTGCCGTGCTGCCTTTCATCATCGTAGCAACCAAGATTTTCCGCGACCGGGTGCGCGATTCCTACCGCCGAATTCGCGTCGCCATCGCCCGGATCAATTCCTACCTGCAAGAACACGTCAGCGGCATGGTCGTGCTGCAACTCTTCAATCGTGAGCGCAAGGCCTACAAACGCTTCTCGGAAATTAACCGCAGCCACATGGAAGCGTTTAAAGACGCGATCATGGCGTACTCGGTTTACTATCCCGCGATCGAAGTTCTCTCCGCCATCGCCATCGCCTGCGTCATCTGGTTCGGTGGCGCCGACGTCATGTTAAGCGTTCCCGCAACCAGTGTTTCCGTGCAGTTCAACTGGAAGACGCTGGTGGCATTCCGTCTTGTCCCGACCGTGGCCTCGCTGGGCGTGCTGGTCGCATTCATTCAATACGCCCTGCGCTTCTTCCGGCCGATCATGGACTTCAGCGAAAAATACAACATCCTGCAATCCGCCATGGCCGCCAGCGAACGCATCTTTAAGCTGCTCGATACGCCAGTGCAAGTGGTTTCGCCCGCGGTGACGAAACGCCCCGAGGGTCCCGGCAGAATCGAGTTCGATCATGTCTGGTTCGCCTATCATGAAACGGAAGACGGCAAGACTCCCGACTGGGTTCTTCGCGACGTAACCTTCGCCATCGATCCCGGCGAGACCGTCGCGATCGTCGGCCACACCGGAGCGGGAAAGACCACGTTGATTTCGCTGCTGCTGCGCTTCTACGATGTGCAAAAAGGCGCGGTCAGAATCGACGGTGTGGATGTCAAAGATATGGACCTCGCCGACCTGCGCAGCCGCTTCGGCGTCGTGCTGCAGGATCCATTTCTATTCAGCGGCACGATTGGCGGCAATATCCGCCTCGGAACCAAACGCATTCAGGATGCCGACGTTGAGCAGGCTGCCGAAGACGTGAACCTCGCTGATTTCATCCGCACCCTGCCCAAAGGCTTCGACGAAGAAGTGCGCGAGCGCGGCTCCACGCTGTCAACGGGCCAGAAACAGCTCATCTCATTCGCCCGCGCCCTGGCCCACGAACCGAAGATCCTGATTCTCGACGAAGCCACATCGAGCGTGGATACGGAAACCGAATTCCGCGTGCGTGATGCGCTCAGCCACATGGTCGAGGGACGCACCTCGCTGATCATCGCCCACCGGCTCTCGACGGTGCAGCGCGCAGATAAGATCATCGTTATGCACAAAGGCCAGGTCCGTGAAATGGGCACGCATCAGCAACTCCTTGCCCAGCGCGGCATTTACTTCAAGCTCTACCAGCTCCAGTACAAAGACCAGGAAGCAAATGTGGCGCGCGCGCCCTCGCCCGCGAATGCCGAGGTAACCGCCAGCGCGGATGACTAACGAGTTCTTGGCGAGTTCCAAAGCCATCTGAGTCATGCTCGGACGACTTATTCCTGAAGGTTAGCCTAACCTCCGTCGTTCTTGCCCCAGCCCTCTGCAACTGCCTCATCCATGAGCTTCCGGGCAATCTTTAGCGAAGGAATCCGGGCCTGTCCGCGAGCAGCCTGCAGGCTTCCTTCCGGACGACGCCAGATAAACCGATAGCCTTCCTCCATCGTCCCATCCCCGTAGATATAACGACACCACTGGAAGCAAAGCCGCCAATCTCCATCCGAACCGTGGACAGCCTCCTGAATCACCTGTACTCGTGCGGTCTGTCCCTTAACATCAGCATCTGTCTTATTGGGCATATAAGACATATACGCCATATCAGACTGATGTGTCAAGTAGAATTCTTTGGTAAATTAGGCCGAACACGGCCAAATGGATCCGCGCCGCCAAGATGGATCGATGGCTATCCCCGGTACAATGCTCTCTTGCGAATCCTGATCTCAGCCGGCGAAGCTTCCGGGGAAATGTATGGCGCGCAGCTCATCGAGGCTCTTCGGCGATCTGCCGAGGGACAAGCTGCGGAACTTCGCTCCGCCGGACAGCCGGGAGCCTGCCCTGAGCCTGCCGAAGGGGCGGCTGTCCCTACACAAACCTCGCTCGAATTCTTCGGCGTGGGCGGAGACCGCATGCGCGCCGCCGGCTGCGACACCGTCGTCGACGCGAAAGATCTCTCCGTCGTTGGCATCACCGAAATCCTCAGCCACCTGCCGAAGATTTACGGCCTGTTCCAGCAACTCATCGCAGAAGCCGACAGGCGCAAGCCCGATCTCGCCATCGTAATCGACTCGCCCGCGTTCAACTGGCGCGTGGCGCGGCAGATGAAGAAGCGCGGCATTCCCGTGGTCTACTACGTTGCGCCGCAGTTCTGGGCATGGCGCCAGGGACGCGTCCGCCTGCTGCGCAACTACGTCGACAAAGCGCTGGTGATTTTTCCCTTTGAAGAAAAGTTCTACCGCGACCGTGGAGTGGACGCCACCTTCGTAGGCCATCCCTTAGCCGAATTGCCGCACCCGGCCATCGAACGCAAAGACTATGCCACGCGATTTCATCTCGACCCGGTGAAGCCGTGGATCACGCTCATGCCCGGCAGCCGCGTCAAGGAAGTGCGGATGAACCTGCCAACGATCCTCAAAGCCGCCGCCCAGCTTGGCCCCGACTACGAATTCCTGCTTCCCGTAGCGCCCACCCTGGACCGCACGTTCTTGCAGAGTTTGTTAGGCCAGCAAAACATCACCCTCGTCCCCGAATCCCTGCCCGCGCTCTCGCACTCGCGCGCCGGCATCATCGCCAGCGGCACCGCCACGGTTGAATCAGCCATGATGGGCACTCCCTTCGTGATGGTTTATCGCGTCTCCCCGCTCACTTACCTACTGGGCAAACCGCGAGTCAAAGTCCCTTACTTCGCCATGGTCAATCTGATCGCCGGGGAGCAGGTCGTGCCCGAGCTAGTCCAGCATGACTTTACTGCGGAAAATGTGGTCTCGCAGCTACAGAAGATTCTGCCCGACGGCCCCGCACGCGACCGTATGTTGGAGGGTCTTGCCCGGGTGAAGACGCTCCTGCACGCGCCCGAGGACGCCGCCGCAGGGCCCCCTCAGCCTCCGGCCGACCGTGCGGCCACAATTATCTGGTCGCTCGCGAGGTCGGGTACCTCCGACAGTTAGCTCCAACCCGAATTCGTGCATCAGAGAGTAAAGAACTCAAGGTAACTTGGTGGATTGGGCACGCTTGGCTTAAGCTCCAAAGCGAGAAGTGGGGTTTTCTGTCAGTCGAATTGCGCCGGGGCTAGCTGTCGATTCCAGTTTCGAGCAGGGGTGTAAGACAAAACTGAAAGGATCAGCTTTGAAGGGTTCGGGAAGAAGCTCTGGCAGCGATACTGCGGAAAACAATGTGTCCCCATTGCTTCGCGCGACAAAGTTTCGCCCGACAAAGTGGGCCCTTGTACTGTCGATATTCTTCGCCGCCATATCGTGCAGCGTTGCGGCATGGGCTCAATCGCAGGGGACCCCGGTACCCAGTTCACCGGAAACGCCAGCTTCGGCTGTACAGGAGACTCCCGCCCAGCCACAGCCGGGAAGCATCAGCGGAACGGTGGTGGATCGAGACGGCGCCGTCATCGCCGTTGCGACTGTAACCCTGGAGCAGGCAACCCTGGCCTCGACTTCCTCTCCCTCGACCGGTGCGCCCCCGAACCCAGTGAACTTGAAAAAAGAGGCGCATTCCGATGGCGATGGACACTTCGTTTTCGGCGGCGTGTCTCCGGGGCAGTTTCAGCTGACCTTTACCGCTCCCGGCTTCGCGACCCAGGAGAAGTCCGGGGTTTTGGCGCCTGGGCAAGATTACGTTTTCCCCCAGATCGAACTTGCTGCTCACGCCACGGTAGACGTGGAGGTGACATTGCCTCTGGAGCAGATCGCGGCAGATCAGGTTAAAGTTGAGGAGAAGCAGCGCCTGCTGGGCGTAGTTCCTAACTATTACGTCACCTATGAACCCCACGCCGCTCCGCTCACCACGAGGCTGAAGTTTCAGCTCGCCTGGAAGACAACCGTAGATCCCATCTCATTTGTAATCGTGGGCGGCATCGCCGGGATTCAGCAGGCCGAGAACGCATTCAGTGGGTACGGGCAGGGAGCCCAGGGCTATGCGAAGCGTTACGGCGCTGCCTACGCAGATCTTGTATCGGGAACGTTTATTGGCAGCGCAATACTGCCGTCCCTGTTGAAGCAAGATCCACGTTATTTCTACAAAGGGACGGGAAGCGTCCGATCGAGGTTTTTCTACGCCGTCGCAAATTCAGTCATTTGCAAGGGCGACAACCGGCGCTGGCAGCCGAACTACTCGTTTATCATCGGAGATCTCGCCGCCGGTGGTATTTCTAATCTGTATTATCCTGCCCAAAATCGAAACGGGGCGGCGCTGACCTTCGAGAATACGCTGATCGCAATTGGCGGCGGCGCAGTCGGCAATGTTATTCAGGAATTTTTCCTTCGTAAACTCACGCCTCATGTTCCCGACAAAGGCTCGACTAACCCTTAGTTTCACGCGACTGCATCGTGCAAAAACAGCTACGCCCCCTGACTGGCATCCACCGACCCCCGGCTTTCCTGCTAAACCTTGTGCTCCCAGCATCTTTTAGAGGAGAATCTTCATCATAGGAAATGGTCGTCTCGTTTTCCCGGAGATTCTCCTTAATGCAGATTCGCCTTCGGCGCGCCCAGAGCGTTCTTTCGACTTGGTTTGCTCTGCTGCTATTGGCTTTGGTCGCGATCCCCTTGCAGGCTGCCGAAAAGACTCACCTGCGCGTCGAGGATTACCAGATCCAGGCCGAACTTACGCCCCATCTGCATCAGATTTCTGCGCGAGCCAAGGTTAAATTCACCGCCCTCCAGGATCTGAGCATAGCCGTCTTTGAACTGCACAATGACCTGCGCGTCACCCGGGTTCTTGATGAGAATAACCAGCCGCTATCCGCGGAGCGGGTCACGCAGGATTCGACCATCCGCGTAGCCCTGCCCAACGGCCTCGCCAAGGACGCCTCCACCACGCTGACTTTCGAATACGAGGGCAACCTCGAAACGGCCGATGACAGCCCGGTTCCGGGCCTCAAACTCGCCTACGTCGGCGACGATACCAGTTACCTGCTCTACGCCGGCCGCTGGTTTCCGGTGAGCGGTTACGGCCTTAACCGTTTCACCTCGACCATCAGCGTCACAATTCCAGCTCACATGGTGGTGGTCGGGAGTGGAAAGTCCACGGTTACCGAGAATCCTCCTTCGACCAAACCCAATAGCAACGGCCTTCCCACAAAAACATTTACATTCGTCTACGCGAAGCCGAGTTTCCCCGGAACCATTATCGCGGGCATCTTCCAGCAATATAAAAGCGACGAAGCCGGATTGGATTTGCACGTCTTCTTCAAACCCACTCACGAAAAATTAGCCCCGGAATACACCACCACCGCGGTGCAGGAGTTTACCTACTTCATCACGCTTTACGGAACTCCTTTGTCACAGAAGCTGAGCGTGGTGGAACTTCCGGCCGACACGGTTCCATACGCCTGGGCTCCGGAGATCGCCGCTCTGGCCGGCCCTTCGATCACTGAGAAAACGAACTACCGGCTGCTCGCCAACGCCATCGCGCACCAATGGTGGGGAGTTTCAGTGAGTCCCGCGACGAAGGATGATTGGTGGCTCACCGATGGCTTCTCCCGCTACTCCGAGGCCATGTACGTCGAGAACGCCGCCGGCCCCGCGGGCCTTGAAGAAGTAGTCAAGGATATGTCGGTCGGCGCGCTGGCCTATGACACCGTTCCGCTTTCCAGCGCCAGCAAGCTCGATCCTTTTTCCACCGAGTTTCAATCGCTGGTGACGGACAAAGGCGCAATGATTCTGCACATGCTGCGCTGGGTGCTCGGCGAGGACAAATACAACAAGACCATGCGCGAGTTCGCCGAGACCTACTCCGGAAAGTCCGCCACCATGGACGACTTCCGCACCATCGCTGAGAAATACTACGGCGACCAGCTCACCTGGTTCTTCTCGCAGTGGCTCGATTCCACCGGTGCTCCCGAATTTAAGTTGAAGTACACCACCTACCGCCTCGGCAGCAACAAAGGCTTCCGCGTCACCGGAGAAATTGCGCAGGATCTCGATCTGTTCCGCATGCCCGTCGACCTGCGCATTGAAACCGACGGCAAAACGGAAAACAAGAACCTCGAAGTGGTGGGAACCAACTCAGCCTTCAGCGTAGAAACTTTCGGACGCCCGCGGCGAATCTCAGTCGATCCCGATCACCACGTGCTGACCAACTCGTCCGATGTGAAGCTGCGGTCGTCGATCCTCCGCGGGATGGCGTTGCAGCAGCAGGGCGACCTGGCCGCCGCGCTCGCCGAGTTCAACAAAGCGCTTGACCTGAACCATAACAGTTCTTTCGCCCACTACCGCATTGCCGAAGTCTTCTTCCTGCAGAGAAACTATCAGGCCGCGGCGAACTCTTACCGCGCTTCCATCAATGGCGACGGCGATCCGCGCTGGACCGAAGTCTGGAGCCACGTGGAACTGGGGAAGATCTTCGATATCACGGGCCAGCGCGAGCGCGCCATCAATGAATACCGGCAAGCCATCCAGACCAACGACGACACCTTCGGCGCCCTCGAAGAAGCTCGCAAATATCTACAGAAAGCTTTCGAGCGACCGAAGAATAAAGAGTAAGAGCCGAGCTCGGGAGACCCAGCTTCAGCCTTTGTTTGCTCCCAGTACCTTGGCCTTTTGTCTCGGTAAACTGAATTGCAGAACTTGACCTGGCAGAACCTCGCGACGATCCAAATCGACGTCCCGGTCGTATCGGCGCACACCGACAATCCCGCGAACGAACGGCATGAACGAAGCTTCCGGCCGGCCATAGCCATCCGCAAAATCGAATGGCGCTTTTTGCAGTGCATCATTTTGCAGGGCAAGCGGTTGGCTCTGCTGTGATTGATTTTGCTGTGATCGATCGGCGGCTACATTCGCTCCATCGCATAATTGTCGTATGCGCGCTGCAGCGCGGTCGATCACGCGCGCGAACTCGACTCCGTCCTTTTTTCCCCGCCCTTCGCGCAAGCGCTGCCTCGCATCCTCGACAGAGAACCAGGTGCGGTTTCGGTTGGATTCTTTCGGATGGCCAAGCCGCGACACTACGCAGAGATGAGCGCTGACCGCGACTTTCCTCCTCGCGGATCTCGCAGAAGATTTTCGAGCGGCGTCATCCTTGCGCCGAAAGTAGCAGGTGAATGCAGCCTCTTCGATCCGCCCGTGCACGCCCGCTTCCTCGAAAGCCTCAAGCGCCGCAACCTGGGCATGGGTGAGCCCCGGTTCAGCCTTACCCTTGGGGAAGGTCCAGCGCTCGCTACCCCGCGTCCGAACGCTTCTCGTCTGGACCAGGAGAAACTCGATGCCACCATTGCGCACGCGATAGCAAACCGCAGCCGCCTGTTCGCAGTCCCGCAATTTGTGCAGTTGCGACAGCCGCACGAAATGACCCGCCTGCCGAGGTATTCCAGTGATAGAGATATCAGCCGGGCGCCAACCTCGAGAATTTCTCAGGCCTACACTCATCGCAACAGAGTGCACCAGGCCATTCGCATCTGCCTAGAGCCCAGCTTGGTTCTCACCAGTTCTCCGCGTGTCCCCAGCTTGCCGTGAGCTTGCGCGAATCATCCTGCATACTTGTGCCTCGCAACATCCGCAAGACAATATTGATCTCTATCGGCGATCTTTATCGATGGCTGTGGCGGCAGGAGAGCGTCTTGGACAATATGCATTGTCTTCGCTGCAATCGCGAGCTAGGAGCCGGGCAAAAGTCCGTGGCCCTCTACATGTTCGCCCAGACCGTGGGGATCAAGCCGCGACAGAAGTCGACCGCTCATCGCATCTCATTCTGCCCTCAATGTTCGGTTTCGCTGGCGATGGGCCCTCCCCCGGACGGTGCGCTCAACCTTGCCGCGTGGGACATGATTCGCGACCTAGTCGGTTCGGACCCTGCTCTGAACCAGGCTGCCTGGGAGAATCTGAGCGGAATCTTAGGTTTGCTGCCGTCGACCGGAACCGACGGGACCTCTCATACAGCACCAGCCGCAGGATATTTCGAGTTTTGACGTAATCAGACTCGCATTTCGCTTTTGAACCTGTCGCCATCGGCCAACGACGGGACCCAGCCAATATGCCTAGAGGAAGCCAGCTTGCAGCTTCTTGCGCATTGACGCGAGCAAGAATTGTGGGAATAATGTCAGGTGTTCTCGACGTCAAGAAGGCCGCTTCCCTTTGAGGTGTCCAACATGCGGAACCCTGCACTATGCTTTTGCTGCCTGCTTTTCTTGATTCTCACGGTCAACGCAGGTTTTGTAGCCGCGCAAGCGTGCAGTACTCCTCCCTCGGGCATGGTCGGGTGGTGGCCCGGCGACGCTAACGCGAGGGACCTGGCGGGCGCAAATACCGGAAAATTACTGAACGGTGCCACCTTCGCCAAAGGTTACGTGGGGAAGGCATTTGCCCTAAACGGCAGCCAATATGTCGGTGTTAAGAAAGCGAAGCCGCTGAATGTGTCGGCGGGTGATTTCACCGTCGATGCATGGGTCTACTTCAATGCCCTGGACGGACTCGACCAATCGATCGTAGATAAGATGGACGATAATTTGGGTCTCAATTCCAATGGCTGGCGGTTGATCAACCAAGCCGCCAGCGATTTGTTCTGGTTTTGCCTGGGTGGAACAGCGGGAAGTAACGGATGCTCGTTAGGGACTTCCACAACGGTGACCAGCACAACGAATGTCGCTTCCGGTACCTGGTACTTCGTCGCTGGCGTAAAGACCTCGTCCCAGCTCTCGATGTATGTAAACGGGACCCTGGAAAACACCACGCAGCTTGGTCCATTTACAGACAAGAACTCGACCGATCTTTTGTTTGGCGCGAAGGACAGCAACGATATGGCGGGAGCCTATCTCAACGGCCTGGTCGACGAGGTGGAACTCTTCAATGTTGCTCTGACGCCGGCTGAGATTGCCGCGATCTACGGTGCCGGACACAATGGCAAATGTAAGGTTGAGGACACTTTCACACCAGACACACTCACTTTCGCTCCCCAGTCCGTTGGTACCACCAGCCCACCGCAATCTGTGACCCTAAAGAACGTGAGTCCTAATAGGGGCGTGCTCGACATCTCAAGCATCTCCACGACCGGGGCCTTCGCTCAAACCAATGAGTGTCCCGCATCGTTGTCTCCTCAGCAAGAGTGCGTGATCCAAGTTACGTTTACTCCGACGGCTCAAGGAACTCTCACCGGGACACTCGTGATCGCAGATAACGCGCCGCAGGGCCTACCGCAGCAGGTCGATCTCACAGGGACGGGACAGTGAAACGAAGCAGAACCGGGACGTCGGATTGAGGACCGGGCACTCCTCAAAAGGGCTCAAACGGAAGATTACCGTGAGGACGCACATCCCTAACCTCACCTTCCGCGGACGCCCATCCCTCGCTCCAGCTAACCTTTTTCGCCTTCCCTCGGTCTAAACCATCAACCACAGCAGGGAACTTCCCATGACCCGGCTGCGTACCACTGATCAGACGATTGAAGGGAAACCATTTAGGCGGGATTGAGACCCCTCGCCTGAAGGTTGACCGAAGCCCCCACGCACCTCCCTGGAGGCGTGGGGGTGTGTCTTATGCGAATCCTTCTCGACATCGTGCGGCAGTCGCTATCCACGCTATGGGCGCATAAGCTGCGCTCATTCCTCACCATGTTCGGAATCGCGTGGGGCGTGGGCTCGTTGCTGCTCCTTGTGGGACTAGGCGAAGGCTTTCGCAGCGGCCAGCAGAAAAACATGGCCGAACTCGGGCAGGACATCATGTTCCTCTTCCCCGGCCGCATCCCCGCCGTGGCCGGCAGCTACAGTTCAGCCCAGCCCTATTACCTGACCTACGGAGACTATGTCGACATTCGGAATCAGTCCAGATTTCTGCGCGCGGTTTCGCCCGTGCTGGAGCGCGACGACATCCGCGCCGTAAGCGACTACGGTTCCACGAACGGCCAGGTTTTTGGCGTCGCGCCCGAGTACAACCAGATCCGTACCATCCCCACTGACCCCGGCCGCTGGTTCAACGACGAAGACAACTCCCAGCATCGCCGCGTCGCCGTGGTGGGATGGGAACTGCTGAAAAACATGTTTCCTGGCGTTCCTGCCGTGGGCAGCACCATCCTGCTCAACGACATGGATTTCAAGGTGGTCGGCGTCATCCCCAAGATCGGCAAAGAGGGGCAGAACGGCACCAACCACCGCATCTTTGTGCCCTTCGAAACCATGCGAATGCTTTTCCCGGTTACGGCGCAGAACTCGGAAAATGCCATCTCGTTTATCAATTACCGGCCGATAAGAAAAGAGTTGCACGTCGAGGCCATGAATGAAGTTCACGCCGTCGTCGCCCGCCGGCATGGTTTCGATCCCAAACTCGACGACGCTTTCAACGACTGGGACACCATCGACGGCGCGATACGCGTCGGCAAAATCTTCGACGCAATGGATTATTTTCTCGGCGTCGTCGGAGTCGTAACGCTCGCCTTGGGTGCCATCGGCATCATCAACATCATGCTGGTTTCGGTTACCGAGCGCACGCGTGAGATCGGCCTGCGCAAGGCTCTGGGCGCAACGCATCGCAATATCATGACCCAGTTTTTTGTCGAGGGCGCATTTCTCACCGCGTTCAGCGGCGGCATCGGCCTGGCGATTACCACCGTTTTCGTGACTCTGCTGGCGCAGTTGCCATCTCCGGATGGATTCGACACGCCGCGCATCGTTCCGACTTCCGCCGTCGTCGCCATTCTTTCGTTGTCGCTGGCAGGCATAGCCGCTGGCCTTTATCCCGCTCGGAAGGCCGCGCTGCTTCCCCCCGTGGACGCGCTGCGGCAGGAGTAAGAAAATGCAGAAGTTAGAAGTTAGAAGTCAGAATGCGGAAGTGCAAGCGAATCGGTAGTCGCGCGGTTTCTCTTTCGCACGACAGTGTCATCCTGAGCGGAGCCGTTCTTCAGGCGTAGCGAAGGATCTCCTTCTAAACCGGCGCAATGCGTAAGCGAAACTGCACGACTATCAGTA
This sequence comes from Candidatus Sulfotelmatobacter sp., assembly GCA_050012155.1. GTDB lineage: Bacteria > Acidobacteriota > Terriglobia > Terriglobales > Acidobacteriaceae > Sulfotelmatobacter. The sequence goes on from JBEKHS010000014.1 coordinate 38,453, forward strand.
TGTTCTTACTTCTGACTTTGGAGCTATCATGTTCACCGACCTGGGCAGACAAGCTTTCAACGCGCTCAAGCACAACCGGCGCCGCTCGTTGCTCACCATGCTGGGCATGGCGTGGGGCATTGCCACGGTGGTCTTGCTACTGGCCTACGGTTCCGGCTTTCAGAACGCTTTGATGATCGCCTTCCGCACCTTTGGCGGCAACCTGGTCGCCATTTTTCCAGGACGCACTTCCCTGCAAGCCGGAGGCACCAAAGCCGGCGTGCAAATTCGCCTCACCCGCGACGATCTCGATTATCTGCGTGCCGAGGTGCCGATGATCACCCGCATCTCTCCCGAGGTTGATAAGCAAAGCCTCGTCGCCTTCGGCACGCGCAGCGGAAGCTACGGCGTTCACGGCATCTATTCGACCTACGAGAAAATTCGCGCCCTCGACGTAGGCGAAGGTGCGTTCTTCGGCGAGCAGGATGATTTTACTCACTCTCGCGTGGCCGTCATCGGCTCCGCCGTGAAGAAGAAACTTTTCTCCGGCCAGAATGCGCTCGGGGAGAGCATTCGCGTCGACGGCATTTCCTACAAAGTAGTCGCCGTGCTTCGGCACACGATTTCGAATGGCGACGAGGACATGAACTCGCTGGTATACGTCCCCTACAGCGCCATGAGCGACCTCAAGAATACCTTTTATCTTGACGGCATCATGATGGATTACGAGGGCGATCACAGCAAGGTGGTCCAAGCCGTGCGTGCCTCCATGGCCTTCCATCACAATTTTGATGTCAAGGATGATCGGGCCATCTTTGTCTTCGACGCCGTAAAAGATCTGGCCGACTTGAATGTGATTACGGTTGGGATCAAGGTGCTGCTCGGCTTTATCGGCATGCTCACACTGGGCATCGGCGGCGTTGGGCTGATGAACATCATGCTGGTTTCAGTGACCCAGCGTACCCGCGAGATCGGCGTGGAGAAGGCTCTGGGCGCACATGGCTGGCACATTCTTTTCCAGTTCCTCGCCGAAGCTTTGGTAATTACAGCTCTGGGCGGCCTTTTGGGGGTGGTGCTGGCTTATCTGGTTTCCTGGAGCGTGGGCTCGCTCACGCTGTGGAGCGCCTTTATCGAAGATGCCAGCGAAGGCGATATCCATCTTTATATCGATTTCGCGACGCTGATCTGGTCAACGGCGATTCTCAGCTTCGTTGGCATCGTCAGCGGCATGTTGCCCGCAATCAAAGCCGCAAGGCTCAATCCCATCGAAGCGCTGCGCTACGAATAGTCTTTGTTAAAACTGTCATCCTGAGCGGAGAAGTTGCTTCGCGAAGCGAAGCAACTACGGAGTCGAAGGATCCCCTGAATCTCAACACTGCCGCCGGTTCGACGAGGAGTTTCTACTGCGTATTCTGACTGCCGTGGCGCGCGAGAGAGCGCTGAATAAGCGGTGCGAATTTCTCAAAGATCGCAATAAGTGCGCTGTTTCCACTATCCCCGCCAATTCCTCGGCGGGAATCATCGCGACGCTTTTCTTCCCCCTGCGTCGAACGATGATCACGTAACGCTCGTTCGCAACTTGATCGAGTAGAGCCGTTAACCTTCGACGCAGATTCGAATATGTGGTTTCAGTCAAGCCGAGCACCTTGCCTCCAATTGTACAGAGCCCGCTCCTCGCCTGCTTTACAATCTCCCCTGTGCCCGAAACTACATCGACTCGCCTCGATCGCGTCCTCGTCCAACTTCGTCTTTACGAGCATCCCCTCCTGAACTTTTCCGCGCGCTCCAAAGGTGATGGCGTCGAAATCATCATTCAGTTCAAGGACGCCTCCCTTCCCGTGCACACGTACTACTTCGATCTCCATCCCCGCGATCTCGACCATCCCCAGTTCGAATGGAGCTTTCAGCGCCAGCTCTACGATGCCCTGCACGATTATTTCTGCGAAATGTTCATTCGCACCCCGCAAGACCGCGCTGAGCGCCGCGAGAAGGAATCGTGAATCCCCTGCGCCAGAAGATCGAAAACGAAATTCGCCAGCGCGGACCCATCCCTTTCTCGCGCTACATGGAACTCTGTCTCTATGACCCTGAACTCGGCTACTATTCGCGAAATGCACAGCAATTTGGCAAGGCTGGAGATTTCTACACGTCGAGTGACGTGCACAAAGTCTTCGGCCGCCTTCTGGCGCGCCAGTTCGACGAAATGTGGCGCGCGCTGGATTCACCCGAGAAAATCGAGCTGATCGAACTCGGCCCCGGCCGCGGCTTGTTCGCACAGGATGTTCTGGACTGGTCTGAGAAAAAGTTCCCGGAGTTCCTCCGCGCATTGCGTTACGTTCTGGTCGAAATATCGCCTTCCTTGCGCCAGCGAATCAAAGAGACGCTGGCACGTCACCTCGAATCAGGAAAAACGGAACTCGCCGCGATAAATCCGCCGGCGCTCGGCGAGGGTCCAGCCGCGGAGCGGCGAAAGAATGCTGTCCACGGCGTAAGCCGTGGGTCTGACGAGGGACGGGAACAAGCCCCGACGGGCCGAAAGAAAATGCCCCTTGACGACGCGTCCGGGGCAAATACAATCGTTTTCGCAAACGAATTCTTCGATGCCTTGCCCGTTGAAGTCCTCAGCGCGAAGGGATCTCTGCACATCGACACGCGGGACGGCTCCTTCATTGAAACCTGGGCAGCGCCTTCACCGGAGGAACTCGAATTCCTTGACCGCTACTCAATTCATCCCGAGCCAGACGAACGCGTCGAAGTTTCTCTCGCGGCCCAACAATCTATGAATCGCATCGCCGCCCGCATCCATCGCGGGTTCTTAATCGCCATCGACTATGGCTACACCCGCGAAGAGCAGCTCGCTGGCCACCATCGCGACACACTGAAGGCCATCCGTCAACATTCCATCAGCGCCGATCCCTACGAAGCCCCCGGCGAACAAGACATCACCGCCGACGTAAACTTCACCGCGCTCGCCGCCGCTGCGGAGAAACACGGCATGCAGACGCAAAAACTCGTCACGCAATCTCAATTCCTCATGGGCATCGGCGAAGCCAATCAATTCGCCGACGCCTTCGAGGATTGCCACCTCCCGCAAGAGCGGGCAAAGGTCGCACTGCAGCTCAAGCATCTGGTCACGCCCGCAGGCATGGGCGAAAGCTTTCACGTGCTGATTGCCAGTAAGGGAGTCGAGCAGGAAAAAATCGAATCGCTATCCGGTTTGGGCTTCGGCCGCAAGCCAATCGCGCAGCGAACGCCGCACGACTAATGCTCGACTTCGGCAAGCGTTGTCTTCCTCTCCGATGCGGACGTGACGGGCTCACCCTCAGCCGTAACCTCGGGATACTCATACACTCCACGGCCCGACTTCCGCCCCAGCCGTCCCGCCTTCACATATTGCACCAGCAGCGGCGCCGGACGATATTTTTCTCCCAGCGCTTTGTGCAGATACTCGAGAATGTTCAGCCGCGTGTCGAGCCCTACCAGATCGACCAACTCAAACGGTCCCATGGGATGATTCAACCCAAGCTTGAGCGCCTTATCGATATCCGCCGCCGAGGCGACCCCTTCCTGCAGCATGTAGAACGCCTCATTGCCGATCATGGCATTGATGCGGCTGGTGATGAATCCCGGCGATTCCTTAATCACTACCACTTCTTTTCCCATCCGCTTGCCTACTTCAACAACCGTCGATAGCGTGTCTTCGTCCGTCTCCAGAGCCCGCACCACTTCGAGCAGCTTCATTTTGTGTACGGGATTGAAGAAGTGCATGCCCAAACACTTTTTCGCGCGGTAAGTCACGCTGGCAATTTCCGTGATGCTCAAAGACGACGTGTTCGAGGCGAGAATCGTCGTCGGACGGCAGATCTTATCGAGCAGCGTAAAAATCTCGATCTTCGATTCCATCTCCTCCGGGACCGCTTCAATCACCAGATCGGCCTCGCGCGCAGCCTCTTCGACCGAGCCCGCATACTCCACCCGGCGAAAGGCGGCATCAGCATCGGGCGCGGCAACTTTTCCCAATTCAACGGCTTTGTCGAGATTCGAGCGAATTTCGCTCTCGGCGCGGCGCAGCGCCGCCGGCAACAAGTCTTCCAGAATCGTGCGGTAGCCGCCAATCGCCGCGGCATGAGCGATCCCTCGGCCCATGATACCGGCGCCGATCACGGCAACGGTTTGGACTTGCCCCACTACGGACCTACCTTCTCGAGATCCCCAATCGCGCTGTTGATAGCGCCGCCCGCGGCGCGCAAATATTCCGCCAGGCGTTTGCGCTCCTCAGCGTTCATGCTGGGGATATAAAGACAGAGACGGCGCAGTGTGGCCGTAATGTCGTCCACATAATTCATTGCACGAATGAGTTCACCAGTTGCGGGCATGAGCGCTCCTGTATTTTCTTCAGCTCTTCGGCTGACACTTATGACTCGCCGGCTCGCAACCTTTACCAACAAACCTGCGAGCCGGACTCTTTATTCTGGACGTGTCAACGAATTTAGTAAAGGATACCGCGTCATTTCCGCCGCCGAACCACGCCAAACTGCTGCCAAAGCGCAGGCGTATCCGTTTGTTCACAACCATTTAATCGCGACCCCATATAATCGTTATCGATAGTTTTTATGGGCCGTCCCATCGCACCGCGAATCTAAGGATCATATGGCCGATAAGCCCCTGAAACGCTACATTTTCGCAAGCGACTTCGACCAGACGCTCACTTTCAACGACTCCGGTTATGTGCTCGCCGAACTGGTCGGCATCTCCACCGACGAGTTCGAGCGCAAAGCCAAGGGAATGGCGAAGATCAACCTGGTGCAGCAAGGAGCGGAGCTCGCTTACTTGCTGCTCCACGACCCCGAGTTCAAGGCCAAAGTGCGCAAGGAGCATCTCCACGAAGTCGGCAAGCGCATTCGCCTCAAGGGGGATATCCAGGCGCTTTATCAGATCCTTGAAGCCGGCGTCGACGGACACGCCTTCGATTTCTACGTTCTCTCCGCCGCGCCTGTGGAAGTAATCTACTCAGCGCTCGAGGGCATCGTTCCCAAGGACCACATCTTCGGCACTGAATTCCGCTATAAGCCTTCGGGCGAGATCGACAGCATCATTCGAGCCACCGCGGGGTATGGCAAGGTCGCAGTGCTCAAGCAGTTGCTGGTACAGCATGTGATGGGTCCCGATCACGTCATCTACACCGGAGACGGCAGCTCCGACATTCACGTGATGCTGGAAGTGAACGCCCGCGACGGCCTTACCATCGCGGTCTCAGAGTCGCCGCACGTCTCGCAGATTGCCAGGCGCACCGTGCTCAGCACCAGCGCCTTCGCAGTGTTGGCGCCTATCCTCGAAGAGGTCGCGGGATGGGAGCGTGCCCGCATTCGCAGCTTCTTCGAGGCCAAGGGCATGCTGATCCAGGAGTGGGAGCGCGTCCGCACCGACTGGCTCACCGTGCGTCCCGCGCTCACTGAGCCTTCGGAACCGGTGACTGTCTCGTGACGCTCTCGTGGAATTTCTTCTCCGGCGAGAAGCCCAGGATTTGTATCAGGGCATGCCTTCAGGCGTGCCGTTAGCAGTCAATTAAAACACGGGCCTTAGCCCCTGAGGGACGTTCATCCGGGCTGGCCCTTCTTGGCAATTCCATGCTGCGCGATAAAAGCCTGATTCCGCTCTCTCACCAACATCAGCGGGCATTGGCGCTATGTGTGCGCATCGATCGCGCACAGCCTATCCCGGACGATGATCTGGAAGCTTGGCAGGCGGAGATCGAGAAACTCTTCGAACAGGAAATCACAATTCATTTCTCCGCCGAAGAGCAAGTGCTCTTCCCGGCTGCCCGGCAGTTCCGTGAATTGATTCCATTGGTGGAAGAATTGGTCGCCGATCACGCTTCGTTGCGCCAATCATTCTCTGAAGCAAAGAATCGGCGCATGTCCGGTGAAATCTTGCTTGCTTTCGCACAACAACTCTCCGCCCATATCCGCAAAGAAGAACGGCAGCTCTTCGAGCGACTTCAGCAACTTATGAAGCCGGATGAACTTTCAGTTCTAGGAAAGCAGTTGGAAGAATCCATGAAAGACGCTGCGCAGTCCTGCATCCTGCCAAGCCAGGCCACAAAACTGCGGCCAAGAAAATAATAAAAAGTTCAGAGGTTCATACATACAGCCCGTGCTTCTGCTTGAATCGAGCCGCCGCTTCGCGTCCCATGTAGCACTCCAGCACGGCAGGTTCGGTCTTCCGCAGATCCACCACGACCAGCCCGTCCAGGACGTTGGAGAACTTCCGATCCACGTTGAACTTTGCAGCAGAATAAAGAAGAAATTAAAAGCTGATGAATGTGGATCGAGAAACTCGAGAGTAACCAACAACATGTCGACGTGCACACTACTGGCCACTGCCCACCGACCACTGCCTTTTACGTCTCCAGCCGGAAGCGCGTTTCCGCCAACCCGTAAAGCTTGCGCCACACCAGCCGGTTTACCGTCACCACCGTCGCTGCCATCATCATGGTCGCGGCCAGCAGCAGACGCGGATGGTCGCCTGCGCTGGCCTCGCTGATGATCGCTCCCAGTCCCGTCGTGGTGTAAATGTGTCCCTTGAAGAGAAAATACTCGGCCACGATGCTGACGTTCCACGCGCCGCCAGAGGCTGTCACCAATCCGGTCACGAGATAAGGGAAAATTCCCGGCAGGATTAACTTCCGCCAGCGTTGCCAGCCCCGCACTCGGAACACCGAGCAGCATTCCTTCAGATCAGTCGGAATCGCCATCGCGCCTGCAATCACGTTGAATAGCACATACCACTGCGTGCCCAGCAACAGCACGACGATTGACGCCAAACCCAGCCCCCCTCCCACGCGAATCAACACCAGCAGAATCACGGGCAGCAACGCGGTCGCCGGCACAGAGGCCGCAATCTGCGCCAGCGGCTGCGCGATACGCGCTAATCGAGGATGCAGGCCTATCGCCACTCCCGCGGGTATCGTCCATAGCGCGCCGAGCAGCAATGCAACATTCACTCGCAGGAAAGTCGCGCCCAGCCCGAGCGCGGTCTCGTGCAATTCAGCTTTCTGTAGCCCAGTGAGGATAATCGCGACTCGGACCACGCCGTATCCGATACCAACTATCACGAGCACTGCCAACCCGCGCAGCAGCCAGTCCTTCCACGCAGCCTCGGGTATTTCCGGACTCTCTTCCGCGTTCTTCCGCGCAAAATGCAGCAGCAAACGTTCGCCGACCGGCCGCAGAGTCTTCTCGCGAATCTTCGCCAGCCCGCTGGAACGTTGCACAAGGTTCAGTACCCAGGATCGCGGAGCGTCGGTGCTTTCCACTTGCTCAACCTTGAACTTCTCCGCCCACGCAATCACCGGCCGCCAGATAAACTGATCGAGCAGCACGATCACCGCGACCATGGTTGCAATGCCCCACAAGATCGACCGCGTGTCGCCCGCGCTGGCTGCGGTCTGCAGATACGATCCCAAGCCCGGCAAACGGAAATCGCGCTGGCCCAGCACGAACATTTCGCAAACCATCAGCGCGAACCATCCGCCCGCCACCGACATCATGGAGTTCCACACCAGCCCGATCGCCGAATACGGCAGCTCCATCTGCGTGAACCGCTGCCACCAGCTAAAACGGTAAATCGTGGCAGCCTCCCGCATCTCTTTTGGAATCCCCTTCAGCGAAGCGTAAAAGCTGAACGCCATGTTCCACACTTGTCCGGTGAAGATGAGAAGGATCGCACCCAGTTCCACTCCCAACTGCCGTCCGGGAAACAGCGCCACCATGGCCAGCATCACACCGGGAAGAAAGCTCAGCACCGGGATCGACTGCAGCACATCGAGCAGCGGGATCATGAAGCGTTCGGCCCGCGCGTTATATGCCGCTACGTAGCCGTAGACCAGCGTGAATCCCAGGCTTAGCACGTAGGCGATGGTAATGCGCAGGAGCGAATAGCCTGCGTAGGCCGGCAGCGCCCGCACGCTGCGCGAAATCTCCACCGTCGGCGTGAAAGGACCAAACCACGAACGACCCACCGTCGCGACACCATAAAAGAGCGCGATCCCGGCGCCAAACATGATCACATCGGGCAGGTGCGAGGTTTCAAGGCTCGGCAGCTGTGCCCACAATCGATACGCCGAGAACCCGCGCCAGCTGATGCTTTTTTTCATTGCGATGGCTTACCCCAGACTGAAATTCGATCAGGCCTTTGGCGCGGGAGTCGAATTGTGATCGTCGATGTCCTGTGTTGGCAAGGGCCCGGTTCGTGCAGCCGCCGCCGGTGCCGCTTCGGCCTGCGGCGTTTCCGTTTGCATCAGCCGGCCGCTCTCCCGGTCGTAATCGAAAATCTCCGCGTAGCGTCCCCAGTTCATCGCCGTATCGAACTGGCGCTGTACTTCTCCCTCGGAGAAGTGCTCATCAAGAATGTCGTGGAAAAATTCGTCGTTGATCGAGTGATCCAACTTCCGCCTCAGAATGCTGTCGATCTGCTTCAGGATGGTCACATGCTCCAGCGCCGCCTTGCGGAATAACACTTTCCGCGTTTGAATGTCGGCATCGGCAAACTCCGCCCCTTCCTTCGTGAGTTGCACATCGCCCTCTTTCAACCAGGCAAAGCCCAGCAGGACGCAGCTCTCCAGGATCGGCAACAGATCTTCGACGTCCATCACCAAATCCTCGCTCAGCCGAAACAGGTCTTCGCGTCCGCCGCGATCGTGCAGCAGTTCGACCAGCCCCGCAATTCCCCCTACGCGGGCGTGCGGCAGAATTTGATATTTGTTGATCCGCACCGGGGCTTGTCCTCTCTTCAACCCTCCCGGCGGCACAATGATTTCGCCCGTGCTTTCAGGATCTGGTAAAGCGTGTTCGATATCAGGTTCCGTCATTACTTTGTAGATGTAATCGACCAATTCCACAAAGCGGGCGGACTTTCGGTCGCGCGGATGCGAAAGGCGCACATTGAAATCTGAGCGTATGCGAGCGGGATTTCTGCCCAACACCACAATGCGATCCGCCAGCATCACCGCTTCTTCAATGTTGTGCGTCACGATAAAGATGGCGCTGGTCGGCATCTTCTTATTCAGCCAAAGCTCCAGCAGTTCGCCGCGCAGATTTTCGGCGGTGAGTACGTCGAGCGCGGAGAACGGTTCATCCATGAATAGCACTTCCGGTTCCACCACTAATGCACGGGCGAAGCCGACGCGCTGCTTCATGCCGCCGGAGAGCTCTTTGGGATACGCCGTCTCAAAACCATCGAGGCCCACCGTATCCAAGGTGCGCAGCGCGCGCTTCCGGCGTTCCACCACAGCCACACCTCGAGCCTCCAAAGGAGCCTCAACGTTTTCCAGTACCGTGAGCCATGGAAACAACGCGAAACTCTGGAATACGATTGCCACGTTCGGCGATTCACCGCCCAGCGGCTTGCCATGCCAGAACAACGCTCCCGAGGAAGGTTGCGCCAGCCCGCTCAAGATGCGCAGCAACGTGGATTTGCCGCAGCCGGAAGCGCCCAGTAGAGCAATGATCTTTCCGGGTTCGATGCGGAAGTCAGTGAGCCCGACAACCTGAATGCGCGTCCCGTCGGGCTGAGGATACGACTTCTCAATCGCCCGCGCTTCAATAATGGGTTCCGTCGCCAAGAAAACTCTCCGTCACTTCTATACACGATCCCCCGCAACGCGCAAAGCCCACAGTGTGCTTTAACATGTTATTAACAGGCAGGATTGTTCCCGCGGTCTTAAGCGGCAAAATCTTCATCCGCCAATACGGCAAACGGCTGCGGCAGGCGGTCGGTTACTTCGGCAAGTTGCGCAAGTTTGGCCGCCAGCTCAGCCGTAAACCGCCCCGGGGCCAAACGCCACTTCCAATTCCCTCCGTGCAGGCTTGGTGTATTCATGCGAGCCTCACTGCCAAGGCCGAGCACATCCTGCAGCGGGATCAGCGCAAACTCGGCCGCCGACGTCTGTGCCGCGCGGATGAACGCCCATTGAATCCCATCGTCGCAGCGCCCCAAATAAGATTCCGCGTCGCGGCGTTCGCGCTCCGAGGCTCCGGAGTGGAACCATCCCACAGTTGTGTCATTGTCGTGAGTTCCTGTGTAGATCACCTTTCCGGCTGCGCGATGCGGCAAATACATGTGCGCGCCCTCGTCTCCGAAACCGAATTGCAGCACCGCGATTCCCGGAATCTGCAAGCGGTTTCGCAAAGCATGAACTTCCGGCGTGATATAACCGAGGTCCTCTGCGAAGAATGGCAAGCCGCCGAGCGCCTCGCGCAGTTTTTGGAACAGATCATCGCGCGGACCATCCACCCAGCGGCCGTTCATCGCGGTCGGATCGGAGGCCGGAATCTCCCAGAACTGGTCGAACCCGCGAAAATGATCGAGCCGGACGTAGTCGCAGTTCCGCGTCGCCCAGCGCAATCGCTGCACCCACCACTCATAGCCCTGCGCCTTCATCACGTCCCAACGGTAAAGCGGATTCCCCCAGCGCTGTCCGGTCTTGCTAAAGAAATCAGGAGGGACACCAGAAACCACTTCAGACTCCAGATTCTCGTTCAACCGAAAAAGTTCGGGGTGCACCCAAACATCGGCGCTATCGTAGTTGACGAAAATGGCGAGGTCGCCCACGATGCGGATCGAGCGCTCCGAACAATACCGTCGCAAAGCCCGCCACTGCTCGTAGAAGGCAAACTGCAGAGCGCTGCGGATCTTCAAATCGAGCGCCAACTCCTTGCGCGCCTTCTCTAGAGCCGCAGGCTCGCGGCGAGCCAATTCCTTCGGCCACTCGTTCCAGCTCGTCAACTTTTGTTTGGAACGCAGCGCATCAAACAACACAAAGTCGTCGAGCCACCAGGCGTTATCGCTGCAGAAACGCTCATAGCGTTGGCGTGATGCTTTCGAACCTGAAGTGACAAAACTGCGCCCGGCCTCAAACAACAGCGGCATCTTGGTGGCAAAGACCTGGTCGTACTCGACCGCACCCAAGTCGGAGGGAAGTACAGCAAGCTTTACAGGATCGATCCAACCGCGGTCGGCAAGTCTTTCCAGACTGATCAGAAGAGGATTGCCTGCAAAAGCGGAAGTGGAAGAGTAAGGCGAATTTCCGTAGCCCAGCGGACCGAGTGGAAGAACCTGCCAAAGTCCCTGGCGGGCTAAGGCAAGAGAATCAACGAACTGATATGCGGTCGGACCAAAATCGCCGATGCCGCCGCGGGAAGGCAGCGACGTGGGATGCAACAAAATGCCTGCGGCGCGTGGAAATGGCATGCAACTCGATCACTACCTTAGGCTTCCTGATTTGCTAAAACGTAATTTGTCATCCCGAGCAAGCGTTCTTCGCGCCGCGAGGGATCTGGGCGAGCCGCGCGAAGTGCCGCGTTCTTTGCGGCGCATTAATCGCGCGTTCGGCTCGCTTCCTTGCCCGACTGAGACCATACCTTAAAGACGCTACATTCCCTGTTCGCTTCCCGCGCGGGTGAGCGTCTTCAATTCGTCCTGGTTGATCTTGACCTTGCCTGATTTTTCCATCTGATCGCGCAGGTTCACCACAAACAATTCGTAAATCTCCTGCTGCTTGGCCTGTAGAAGCTGCTCCCGAATCTGGTCGCGCTTGGCGGCGAAGTCCGCGTCCGTCGGCGCCTGCACCTCGAGAAGCGAGATCACCGCTCCGTTTGCGCCCGTGTTGATCGGCCCGCTGATGTCGCCCGGCTTCATGCCGAATGCCACCGAGGCCTGCCCAGTCATGGAGCCAATATCTGGAACCTGGCCATCGGGTAACACGAAGTCGCTCGTCTCCAGCGTGGCACCCAGCTCTTTCGCCGCTTTCTTCAAATCGTGTTCGCTCTTCGCGCGATCGGAAAGCTCCTGCGTTTTCTGAGTCAGCAAGATGCCCGCTCGCTCGTTCTTGAACTGCTCCTCCACCTTGGCGCGGATCTCGTCAAAGGTGGGCGTCGCAGGCGGCTTCACGCCCAGCAACTGGAACACAACGAACCCCTGCGACGTCGCAGCCATCGCCGCGGGCGACTTTTCCTCTGCTGTAAACACTGCGTCCATGAACTGCGGCGCGGGCCCCAATCCCGGCACCACATCCTTGCGGCTGAAAAAATCCGAAGTCACAACCGGCACGCCCCTGGCGGCCGCGGCAGCGTCCAACCCCTGGGTTTTCGCCTGCTGCAGCAACTCTTCCGCCTGCTTCTGCACCATCTCCTGCGCCTTCTGCTGTTTCAGGATCGGCTCGATCTCGGCCTTCACTTCGTCGAGCGTCTTCATATGCGCATCCTGCTTGTCATCCACGCGAATGATGTGAAAGCCGTAACTGCTCTTCACCAGGTCGCTGATCTGCCCCTTGGGCAGCGAAAAAGCGGCTTTCTCAAACTCCGGAACCGTTCGGCCCTTCCCGATCCAGCCGAGCGATCCTCCTACTTTGGCGCTGCCCGGGTCTTCCGAATACTTCTTCGCCAATTCCTCAAAGTTGGCCCCAGCCTTGATCTGTTTGAGTAAATCCTGCGCGCGCTGCTGAGCCGCGGCCACGCCCTTGTCATCCACTTTGCCGTCAGGCCCGGGAAGCGGGGTCTTGATTAGGATGTGGCTCACTTTCACTTGTTCGGCCACGCGATATTGATCGCGGTGCTGATCGTAATAAGCCTGCAACTCGTCGCGCGTGACCTGCACACCGCCGGCAACTTTTGCCGTATCGATCGCCGCATACTTGATCTTGCGCTTCTCCGGAATCGAGTTCGCATAACTCTTCTGGTGGCTGTCGTAGTAGGCTTTGAGTTCCACATCCGTGGGATGAAGTCCTTTCTTGATATCGTCCTCCTTCAGGACGGCATACTCGAACTTCACCTTCGTGTTCTCCTTGGTGAACTCCTGGCGGACAGCCGCATCGCTTACCGAGGCGCTGCCGGTGATCAACGCTTGAAGCTTGTTGATCTGAATCTCCTTGCTGACGTTGTCTTCGAAGATTGCGGGAGTAAGGTTGTTCTGCTGCAGCAGGTTTTCATATTCAGTCTGCCCAATGAAGTTGCCGCCCGGAAAAAAATAGGAAGCATAGGGGCCGTGCTGCAGCTCGTCCTTCACTTCCTGCGGAGTGGATTTCAACCCCAGGCGCTGAGCTTCGGTCAGCTCCAACTGCCGGTTAATCAGTTGGTCGACTGCGCGTTGCGTTGCCTGTTGCATCAGGAACGGCAACAGCATGGAGGCATTCGCGCCGTACTGCTGCGCCTGGCGTTGTGCCATCTGCCGCGCCGTGTCGCGGACCTCCAGCACGGTAATGTCCTCGCCGTTCACTTTGGCCAGAATGCCCCGGCCCGGAGTGCCAGTGTCAGAGCCTATGCCGGGAACGAACGCGATAACCATGGCTGCGCAGATCAGCAGCAGCAGTCCACTCAGCACAACTTTTTTGATCGGTCCCTCAGTTTGCAGAAAGCGAATCATCTCTTGTCACTCCCAAAATGTGTTGCAGAATCAATGATTATAAACGACGAAGCCCTCCCGTGTTGTCATCCTGAGCGGAGGTTGTGCCTCGCGAACGCGAAGGACAACCGCAGTCGAAGGACCCCTACGCGCCGGAACCACCCAGAGGCCTGAAGAGGCGTTTCCATCACCCTCACGCGGCGCCAACCCCTTGTCGGCTTCCCTGCTGACCGTTCGCGAAAATCACCTATTGAAACGTATCAATAGACGTGTTATCCCTCTTATTCCCGGACCGAGGTCCACGGAAGCACATCGGCGCGCGTTTGGGCGACGCCGGGCTAGGAAGCAAAATGAATTTCGCGAAAGAAAAATGGCCAGCGTTCCCCGGTCGCTTGTTGACTCGATTGTTCGTGGTTTTATTCTTAAGCTCGCACTTCGTCCTGGCCGCCGACCCCTCGACTTCCGGCTCATCGATCCCGGACGCACCCGTCGCGAAATCCGACAAGCTCCCACTCCGCGACCATTGGACACTGCAATCCTCCGCTAAAGTCGACGCCAGCGGTGAAATCATCTCCACCCCCGCCTTCGTTCCCGATGGATGGCACGACGCCACCGTTCCCACCACGGTCGTGTCGGCTCTCATAAAGGATAAATCCCTCCCCGACCCATTCTTCGCCACGAATCTGCGCCAGTTCCCCGGCGTGACTTATCCCATCGGCGCAAATTTCTCGAACATCGCCATGCAGCCCGACAGCCCCTATGCCGTCTCCTGGTGGTATCGCAAGAAATTCGCCGCGCCCGCATCCTACGCCGGAAAGACTGTCTGGCTGAATTTCAAAGGCATCAACTACCGAGCGAACATCTGGCTCAACGGAAAGCAAATCGCCAACTCCAACGACGTTGCAGGCGCCTGGCGCACTTACGAATTCAACGTCACCGAGGCGCTGAAACCCGGCGCTGAGAATGTTCTAGCGGTGCAAGTCTACGCTCCCACCGAAAACGATCTCGCCATCACCTTCGTCGACTGGAATCCCGCGCCTCCGGACAAAAACATGGGACTGTGGCGCGAAGTTTACCTCACAACAAGCGGCCCGGTAGCGATCCGCTATCCCACGGTTGTGTCAAAACTAAATTTGCCAGCTAACGATACCGCGAAGCTTACGATCACCGCTCAATTGAAGAACGCTACCAGCCACCCAGTGAAAGGTAAACTGAAAGGTCAGATCGAAACCACCGTCTTCGAGGCGGATGTCGAACTCGCCCCCAACGAAACCAAAGATTTCATCTCGCCTGAGCAGGCGGCAATAATCCTCTCGAATCCACGTCTCTGGTGGCCGGCCCAGATGGGCAAGCCCAACCTTTATCCCTTGACGATGACATTCGAAGTCAACGGAGAAATCAGCGATCGTTCGCAAACCGAGTTCGGAATTCGCGAAGTCACCTCAGAGATAAACGCGACCGGCGGACGCGCCTTCCACATCAACGGCAAGGACATCCTCATCCGCGGCGGCGGCTGGACTCCCGACATGATGCTCCGCGAAAACTCCCAGCGCCTGCACGACGAATTCCGCTACGTGCGCGATATGGGATTAAACACAGTCCGCCTCGAAGGCAAGCTCGAAACCCAGGAGTTCTTCGACCTCGCCGACCACGAGGGAATTCTGGTCATGGCCGGCTGGTGTTGTTGCGATTTTTGGGAGCGTTGGCCGCGCTGGAAGCCTCGGGATTTTGAAATCGCACAGCAATCCCTGCGCGATCAGATCTACCGCCTGCGCAGCCATCCCAGCCTGGTCATGTGGCTCAACGGCAGCGACAATCCTCCTCCGCCCGATGTCGAGCAGATGTATCTGAACATCGAAAAGCAGCTCCTGTGGCCGAATCCCGTGGTCTCCTCCGCCACCGGCAAGGCCACCAGCGTCACGGGAGACAGTGGCGTGAAGATGACCGGGCCGTACGAATACATAGCTCCCAGCTATTGGGAAGACGACAAACCGCAGGGCGAAGGTCATCGCAAGCAATGTAACCCCGGCGGCTGTGGTGGCGCCTACGGATTCAATACTGAAACCAGCATGGGACCAGCCGTTCCGCCCATCGAAAGCATCCGCACCATGGTGGGAAAAGACCACCTCTGGCCCATGGGCGACGTATGGAACTACCACGCTGGCGGCGGAGAATTCAAAACCATTCATGTCTTCAGCGATGCCCTTGCCAGGCGGTACGGCCAATCAAACAACGTGGAAGACTTCGCCGCCAAATCCCAGATGCAAACCTACGAAGGCGTGCGCGCCATGTACGAGGCTTATAGCCGCAACAAATATCAATCGACCGGTGTGATTCAGTGGATGCTCAACAACGCCTGGCCATCGATGATCTGGCACCTTTACGACTATTACCTGCGCCCCGGCGGCGGCTACTTCGGCGCCAAACGCGCTATGGAAGCTCTGCACCCAGTCTATGGTTACGACGATCGTTCCATCTGGGTGGTCAGCAGCCAATACGAAGATGCCAAAGGCCTGAAGCTCACCACCAAGATTTACAACCTCGACATGACCGAGAAATTCTCCCGTGAAGATTCTCTCGACGCGCCCGCCGACAACACCGCGAAGATCTTCACACTGCCCGAAGTCGGCGGCCTCAGCCCCGTCTACTTCGTTGCGCTGCGGCTCACAGACTCCGCCGGCAAACTGGTCGGCTCAAATTTCTACTGGCTCTCCACCAAACCCGAGACCCTCGACTGGGCCAAGAGCACATGGTGGATGACCCCAACCGCTTCCTTCGCCGACTACACCGCCCTCGCGCAACTCCCGAAGGTGAAGCTCAGAGTAAATGAACACACCGAACGCCAAGGGGAACAATCGATCACGCACGTAACTCTGGAAAACCCCAGCAAGAACCTGGCATTCTTCATACGCCTAAAAGTAGACAAAGGATCCAACGGCGAAGAAATTCTGCCGGTCGTCTGGCAAGACAACTACATCACTCTGCTGCCCGGAGAAAAGCGTGAAGTAACCGCGAGCTACCGTACTAGTGAGTTGGAAACGTCCGAGCCAAGAGTGGAAGCCACCGGCTGGAATGTGGAGTAACTTGTGGCGCGGGCGCCTCGCCCGCGAAATGCCGGCAGAAATCGAAAATGCCTGTGGGAACACTGCCCTTGGGCTGTCCGCCTAGCGCAGCCCGGCCGCTCCTGAGGACAAACGCGCACGCTAGCTCGTCTTAATCACTCCGCTAAGTCCCGCGACAAAGAAGGTCGCCAGCAACCATCCCAGCCCAATCATGATCCAGCGAAACCACCGCAGAGCCCGCGGGCTAAGTGCCCAATCGGGCACAAGGAAGTCGAGCACCTTGTCGACGATTCGCCGGAACCTCGTTGCCGCAACCGGGGGCTCGGAGCGTCGCGGCTGCGGGTCCGGCTGCCAGAAGTCACCCTGCCCGAACTTGACTAGAGGAATGCAATTCTCCAGAGAGTAAATCAGCGGATTGAACGGCGGGTAGTGCTCAGGAGCATGGCCCTTGTCGTGGAATGTCGGATACGCTTCCTTGTCCGTCGGCGCCATCGCCCCCACCCGCTGCGCCCGCCGATGCACGATCCACCCGAGCACCGTCAGCCCGCATAAATACCGGATCGCCCATCCCGGATAGATTCCGTAGCCCACGGTCTCATGAGAAACAGCATCCTCGCTAAACCGCAGCCAGCGCAACGGCAAGTGAAGCAGCCGCTTCCGGTCCTCCGTTCTTGACCGCTTTTCGAACTCGAACAGCACCTGCTTCGCGCCCCCATCGTCTCCCATCTCGCGCAGAACCTTGGCCAACTGGCGATAAGGCTGCGGAGCAAAAACGTCCTGGCGATCCAACCACTCCAGCCGCTCCGTTGCGTCCCTCGGTTCGCTCGATATGCTTTCGTAGACAAAGCCGTCCAATACCATATGACCCTTAGCCGGCCAACTCGGCTTGTCGTCCCAGAGGGTTCCGACCGAGGCATTTCGCAGATCGAGCTTGGTTACGCCCTTGATGTCGTGCCAACCCAGGATGCCCCTGATCGTCGCCCTATCCAGGCTAACCGAGCCGAATTTTCCCCCGTTGCATTCCAGGTTCGACGCAATCTGAGCATCGTCCAAATCCACTTCCCCATCCGCGTTGAAGCCATCGCTCAGGAAGACGAAGCCCGACGCCTGGAGGCCTTCGGCATCGAGAGCTTTCCCATCCGGATTGCTGAAGACCCCGCCCTCGCACTCCAGATTGCTTCCAATTTGCATACTAAGCAGGTTTACCTCGCCCTTGGCCGAGAATCCGTTGCGAAAGAAAACGGAACCCGCAACCCTGGCTTTGTCGGCGTCGAGTGCTGTTTTGTTGGCATTGTCGAAGCTGCCGCCGCCGCAATTCAGGCTGGCGCCGATTCCAATGCTGAGCAGGCTGACCCCACCCTCGGCGGAAAAACCATTACTCAAGAAAACGTAACCAGAAACCTTGGCTCCCTCAGCATCGAGAGCCAGTCCGCCAGGATTCTTGAATGTGCCCCTGCCGCACTTTAGATCGCGTCCAATTTGCCCGCCGGCCAGGCTCACCTCGCCCTCGGCCGAGAAGCCCTCGCCGAGAAGAACGGAGCCAACCACCTTGGTTCCGTCGGCGTCGAGCGCCAGGCCGCCGGAATTCTTGAACGTTCCTCCATCGCACTCCAGATTGCTTCCAATTTGCGCGTCGGGCAAATTCACTTCGCCGTCAGCCGAGAATCCATTGCGCAGGAAGACGGAACCCGCTACCTTAACCTTGTCAGCTTCGAGGGCCATTCCTTCGGGATTCTTGAACCTTCCGCCGCCGCAATTCAGACTGGCTCCGATTTCTGCGCTTAGCAGGCTCACCTCGCCCTCGGCCGAGAATCCGTCGCGGAGGAAAACGGAACCCGCTATTTTGGCCCCTTCCGCGTCGAGGGCGGTCCCGCCGGGATTCTTGAAGGTGCCCCCGTCGCCCTCAAGGTTCCCGCCGATTTTACCGGTCAGATCCACCTCGCCCTCAGCCGAGAATCCATTGCGGAGAAAGACGGAGCCCAACACGTTTGAGGAGTCGCAGTTGAGAGCCTTTCCGCTGGGATTCCTGAAGCTCGCGCCGTCGCACTCCAGATTCGCGCCGATTTGGGCGTGAAGCAGGTTTACTTCGCCCTCAGCCGAGAATCCGTCGCGGAGAAAAACATAACCCGTCACTCTCACTCCGTCAGCGTCGAGGGCGATGCCGCTGGGATTCCTGAACGTGCCGTCTTCGCACTCTAGATTAGCTCCAATTTGGGCGTGAAGCAGGTTCACCTCGCCCTCAGCTGAGAATTTGTTGCGCAAGAAAACATAACCCGATACCTTGGCGCCGTCAGCACTGAGGGCTTTTCCCTTGGCGTTCCTGAACGTGCTGCTGTCGCACTCTAGATTGGCTCCAATCTCCGCGTGGAGCAGGTTCACCTCGCCCTCGGCCGAGAATCCTTTGCGTAGAAAAATGTAGCCCGACACTCTCACCGCCTCGGCGTCGAGGGCGCTTCCGTTGGGATTTTTGAACGTGCCGCCGTCGCAGTCCAGATTGCCCTCGATTTCGGCATTCGGGAGCCTCACCTCGCCCTCGGCCAAGAATCCATCGCTGAGGGAAACATAGCCCCTCACCTTCACCCGGTCGGCCATGAGGGCCATTCCGCTGGGATTCTTGAATGTTCCACCTTGACAGCTCAAGCCGCCCCCGATCTGGGCGCCTAGGAGCCGCACCTCGCCGACTGCGGAAAAGCCATATCGGAGAAAGACATCGCCCCTCACCTCTGCGCCTTCCAGGCTCAGCGATCCAATCGAGCTACTGCCGAGGTTCAGCAGGGGCAAATTAGCAGATCTAAAGTCCCCGCCGTCAGCAAGACTGCAACGGATAAGAACGACGGGAAACCCGACAGTGGCGTATGATAAGTCCAAGTGGCCCTTGATCTTCGCCGCGTAGAGCCGAATGCCGCGGGGATCGACCGCTTTCGAGGCTTTTTCGTCTAAGCACAGCCAGCGAATCAGTTCCGCCCGAATCTCACGCTCGTGGCCCCACCCCTCAGCCTTCGCGGGATCGTTGGCCGGGTCCTTGTCGTTGAAATTCTGGCCACCCCTCGCGAAGTCGGCCTCAGGAGGAGCCTTGGGAACCGCAAGCAGCAATCGCTTTTCGGCCTCACTCAGGTTATCGCCGAATCGTCGACGCGCTAGTGCTTCGAGATCATCGGTTTGCGCTCCGGAATCGTCTGCCATCCCCTACTCCTTAATTTGGCAGGAACTTATACCACAACCGAAGCCACTTTCGAACCCAACCATACTGCTGTTCGTTAAACCTTGCGCATGCCGGCCTTCAAATTGCCTATTTGCAAACTTGCTTAATTGCTCGACGCTCTCACGCATGCTGCGACACCGATAAAACATTCCCGTCGGGATCTTTGAACCACGCGACTTTGTCTCCGCCCGGCGCCGTCCATATTCCAAGCGCATCCTGCTCGAAGAATCCAAACCTTTCGAAACGCACGCCTTTCGCCTGCAGCGCGGCCACCATCTTCTCAATGTCGGCGACCTGCCATCCCAGAATCGTGAACGGAGCGGGCGTGAATTGCGCTTTCGCCACGCGTACCTTGATTCCATTCGCATCCAGCACGAGAGCGAAGCCATCGTCTTTCACAAAACGCAGTCCTAACACGTCTACGTAAAACGCCTTCGCCTTTTCGGCGTCCTTCGTAGGAACAAAAGCAACGATGTCGATTGATCCAAGCATTCAATCCCCCAAAAAGTCGGCCTCAGAGGGCCCGATTTCAAATCACCCGATTACCCGATCACAAAATCGCCCGATGCTCTATTCTTCGGGCGGCACATCAAAGTTCACCAGGTCGCTCTGGAAGCCCCGGGTTTTCCAGGCTCCGTAGGCGACGCCCACCACCATCCAGACCGCGCCAAATATCTTAGCCTTCGGACTCAAGCTGATCCAAAGCAAGAAACAGATGATGAACCCCAGGATCGGCGGAATCAATTGCCCCAGAGTTCGATCGTTGCCCCGAATGTAGTAGTGCGTCAGCGCCGCCAGATTCACGCCCATGAATGCAATCAGCGCCCCGAAGTTGAGCAGGTTGGCGCCATCGTCATAGCTGATGAGAAACGCTCCCGCCAATGCAATCACTCCCACGAAAACCACGTTGTTGGCGGGGATCCGCGTCCTCGGATGGATCGCGCCGAAAAACTTCTTGGGAATCGCGCCGCTCCGTCCCATGCCGTAAAGCAGGCGCGCCGCACCCAGTTGCGATCCCATCCCGGAGCCGACCGTCGCAATCAAAAGCGTCAGACTAATCACCTTGGTCATAACAACGCCGCCCGCGATACCGGCGACGTGGCTGAATACGTTCTCATCTCCAAACTGCGAGAAGACACCGAAGTCCCTGCCGAAACGCTGGAGACTCAACAATTGTGCGCCGTAGACCTCCGCGGCGGCCAGAAATCCAGTAATCACACAGACGAGTACAGTCGCCAGAAAAATGTTCCGTCTGGGATTGTCCACCTCCTCCGACAAAGTGGAAATGCCATCGAACCCGATGTAGGTAAGCACCGCAACCGACGTTCCGCGAAAAACGCGGCTGATCGTAAAAGTTTGCGGATCGTAAAACGGCCGCAAGAAATACGCCTCGGGATACTGCGGCAAATGAAAAATATATCGGATCGTGTACCAGAAGAACGCCAGGATCACCGCCCCCATAATTGCGCACAAAGTCTTATTGATGCGGGCGGAAGTCTGCACCCCGCGCAAGTTGAGCGCGGTAAACAGCCCCGCAAAAATTAACGGCCACAGCAATCCCGGATAAGGAATCTGATATCGCGTTCCGCTCAGCAGATCGGCCATAGCCTTGGCGCACCAGATGGTGCAGATCAACGGATTCAGAATGTAATCCATCGTCATGCTCCACCCCGTAACGTAACCGAGCGAGGGATGCAGTTCGCGCCCCACATACGTATACGCCGACCCCGCGCTGGGGTACACCCGCGCCATGCGCCCATAACTCATGGCCGTGAAAACCATCGCGACCATCGCGATCAGAATAGAAGTGACCACATGCCCCTGCCCGGCGTTGCTGAAAACTCCGTAAGCCGGCATGGGAGCGGTGGGCTGGATGACGATGATGCCGTAAAGAATGAGATCCCAGAGTGTAAGCGTGCGGCGCAAGCGCGGTGCGGACGCAGAGACAGCGTTAGCAGTTTCCATGAGTCCGCCTATTGGATTATGGAGGGGCTAAAATGTCAATATTAAAACGTTTCTATAACGGCATTATCTCCTGAAAACGCTCTGCCTTTTAGTCCTCACATGATGTATTAAAGTATGATATGCGGTATTATGTGTGGTTATGGAGAAACAAACGATCAGCTTTCGCCTCGAATCCGACAAAGTATCCGCCCTCGACGCGCTGGCCAGCTCCCTCGACCGCGACCGCACCTACCTTCTTGCCGAAGCCGTGCAGGCCTATTTGGACACGCAGCAGTGGCACCTCGAACAGGTCCGCGCTGGCATGGCCGAGGCTGATGCTGGAAAAGTGATCGACCATCGCAAAGTAAAAGCCATGACCGCCCGCTGGCGGCGCGGGAAATGAAGGTCGTTTGGACTCGCAAAGCCTCGCGGCATCTGCGCGCCGCTTACGACTACTGGGCTCGCGAAAGCTCCCCCGCCTCCGCTGAGACAATGCTCGAGCGTATCTTTTCAGCCGTCGAACTATTGCAGCGCTTTCCGGGGGCCGGCCGGCCGGGGCGCATCGCCGGAAGCCGGGAACTCGTCATCGTCCCCACTCCCTTCCTCGTCGCGTATCGAGTCCGCCGTGCCAAGATCGAAATACTCTCCCTGCTCCACGGCGCTAGAAAATGGCCGGAAGAACTTTAGCGAATCTGCCCTACGCAACCATTTCACAGTGCGTCCCAAGAGAGTAGATTTTGTCGTCGTCATTCCGGCTGGGTCGGCTTCCGAGGTACGGCAGAAGACTTTCCACTTCGCTGTTTCCTATCGCGCAACAAGAAGTACAGAAGAATACACGGAATTCCTAGGTGCGAAGACGTTCTGCACCGCGTCCGGCGTTAGCAGCAGCATGCCCCTAGCGAAGGCCATGATCGCTCCCATAAGCAGCAATACGCCACGTGCCGCCCACAACATAACGAGAATGGTGCCGATGCGTTTAAGGATCATCACAGGGCAAATTGTATCTCTACTTGGCAAGCTACCCGCCAAATTCAGCCACCGCCGGGCGATCGTATTAGCTCGTCCGGCAAGCGCCATTTCTAGGGCCGGCTGCAAACCTGCCGTATCAATTCGCCGGTGTTCGAGGTGAGTGCGTCGTGGGCCGCGAGTGTCGCAACGGCCTAAACCGAGGGTTCCCGGGCGTTAGGTGCCTCGGCATATGCAAATGAATAGTCTCTTGAGTAGGGCCCAAACTCCCATGTCGATGATGAATTTCTGAAACAATAACATTACTCCAGCAATGACCGTTGCCCACGTCAATGTGTAAACAATCCATACCTGACCCCGCGCAAGCGTGTTCCTTGGGTGTCGGCGATGACCTCACCCATCAGTAGACCCTCCTTTTCGATTCTGATGCCGTCTAGCCCAATCTGCCCCTGTCCAGCCTGGACTGCAAACCCGCGCTGCACAAGATTCTTCATTGCCTCGATTAACGAACCCTGGTCTCTATTCTCATGTTTCAGGATTCCGTTCCCCTGATCCCAAAGAAAGGCTTCCGTCAATGGTGTTCCCAAATGGTGGTGACCTGTACTCGCCCATCTCAGGATGTCTTTTTCTATTCTCCAAGCCACGTTTGAATCCATGAAATTGCGGTCTTGGCGCTTGACTCCTCCCAGAGTTCAAGCTGCCTGAAAAAACTCAGCTGTACGGGCAATTCCATTTGTAACTTGAGAGGATACCGCCAAAGGAGAGAGCATTCCAGAGTAAAGATAGATGAAGCGACGCCGAGGCTACCCGCGTTTCATTTGTCTCCATAGTCGAACCAATATCCGCGCTGCTCGTTTCCTGACATGTGCCGCGTGTTGTATTCGAGAAGATAGTTCACGTGCGCATCGTCGAGCGGAAACGATTTGCCCGGCGGATACGGATAGTCGCCCATCCTGAGGAATGGCAGCGGCGCGACGAAGTTGCCTTCGGCGGCGTAGAAGTCCATATCTTTTTCATAACCGTTAGCTGCGAAGAAATAATCGCGCACCCAGCCCCGCGGCAGCGACGGCAAATTCGATGGATCAAAGTCGAGGCAAACTTCATCGCCCGAGCCGAACACGACCGACCGATCGTCCAGCGCGGTCAGCAGCGCCAGCACATCGCCGTAACGCGTGTAGGTTCCCGCCGGACGCGTGTACGGCCCGGTGGCGCTCGTCTTTTCGTAAATGTATTGCACGTTCCCCGGCGGCGTGCCTTCGATCTTCAGCGGAAATCCATGAAAGCCAAGATCGGCACGAACCAGAGGAACCGGCGTCAGCCGCACGTCCTGCGAGACACCTTTGGAATTCTGCAAAGTCCGGCTCACCAGAACTCTGTCCCAATAAATCTGCAAATTCGTCGTGATGCGAATTTTCCGCGTTCCCCGCGGCAACTTGCCGCTGAGATCGGCGGTCATGGTGCGCGGCCCGCCCGCCGGAAACCCCATGTCGTCGATCACGCGCACCCACTTGCTATTCACCAGCGCCTCCACATACGGAGAGATCGCTTGAACCCCGGCTTGCGACGCCGCATACATGCTGTTCGCCGAAAAATATTCTACTTCACCATGCAGCAGCAGCCACAACGGACCGCCACGATATGCCTCACCCAGATCGAGAGTCAAACTATGCGGCTGGGCAAAGCCCTGAAACTGCGTCAACCCAAAATCGCCGAAGTAACGATGCGCCAAAAGATCGGGCAACATGTTGTGCCCGTGCTCGTCCCACGCCCCAGCCGGCGAGCGCGCATCGTCGCTCTTGCTCACCACCACCTTGAACTCCGGATACGGCGGGTTCGACGCGAAATATTCGTTGGGATAAACATCAAGATCGGCGGGATGATCGACCGCCAGCAGACGCGCCTGATCCAGATAGACCGCCTCCTCCAGCGGTTCCATGAAGCGGAAGCTGAGAAGACCAGACCCGGACCTCGGACTTCGGACCTCAGCCAAGGCCTTCTTGCCGACGTCCGAGGTCCGACGTCCGACGTCTGAATCCGAATCGTGCTTCTCGCGAATCACGTTTCGATCGATCTTCACCCACTCCACCGGACGCGGAATGTCGCGCTGTCCCGGCCCAACCCAATGCCCGACCACGCCCGCACCCAGCATGTCCGCAACTAACTCGTAGCGCTCGCCATCCCAAACAAACAGCGTAGGACACGAGCTTCCGCGGCGATCGATCTCGGTGAAGTTCTGCTGCCGGTCGCCCGCAACGTTAATCTCATCTTGCAAAACGCCGGTCGGCCACAGCATCCGCACGATGTCCGCCTCTTTCGCATCGCCCAGCCCAACCACAATGTCGGTGGAATTCTGTCCCAGGTATCCGTTCGATCCCGCGATCTCAAACTTCTGCCGGTTCCCGCCTGCGAACACTTCCACTTTGGTTCCAATGGCGCTCTTGTTGTCGGCCAATCCCTTGAGCGAAAGCCTCAGCCAGTGATTCTGATTGCCGCCTTCGTTTCGCAGCAGCACAGCCGGCCCGTGATTCTGCGTGATCAGCAGGTCGGTCGCACCATCGCCATCGTAGTCGCCAGTGATGATGGCGCGCGGCTCTTTGAGCTGAATCTTGTCGAGCCCAACATCGGCGGTGACGTCTTTGAAACCATCGGCCCCAAGATTGCGAAACAGCCGCACCTCACCCTTGCCCTCTTTGGTCTCGCCGACGGCGACCAAATCGACCCAGCCGTCGTTGTCGTAGTCGATAGCAGCCACGCCGAAAGCGCGAACCCAATTGGTCTCGGGAAGCTGGACGCGATCGAAAGTCTTACCGTGGTTGTTCCGCCATAGCGTGAGGCCGGGAGTTCCCATATGTGTGAAAGCCAGGTCCATCCAGCCGTCGTGATCAAAATCCAGAACGGCAACGCCGACGGTTGGCGCGGGCATCGGCGTAGACCAAGGCTTGCGGCGCAGAAACTTTCCTTCACGCGGGTTCTCAAAAATAGTCGGACCTTCATCGGTAAGCACTAGATCGACAGCACGGTCGTTGTTATAGTCGGTTCCCACCGCTGCCACTGTGAAACCTGGCGGAACCCCGTTCAGCCCTAGATCGGAGATCACCTCCGTAAAACTTCCGTCGCCGTTGTTGCGAAACATACTGTTAAGAACTGGCGGTCCTGAGAGCCCGCGCTCGGGTCCAGGCCCGCCCGCTTCGATGCGCGTCACGTAGAGGTCGAGATCCCCATCATGGTCGTAATCAACAAGCGTCAGCCCAGCGCTAAAGAACGTTGGGGTACCTGGGGTGCTTCTTACGACTGAGGTGCTGACGTCGTTGAATTTGCCGTTCTTCTCGTTATGCAAAAGAGCCAACGGCCGACCCCAAAAGCTGACGGCCAGATCCGTAGCGCCGTCGTTGTCGAAATCTCCGGCCGTACAGCCGAAGCCCTGCAACTCGGGATCGAGAGCAGCAGACTTGGTGGCATCTTCGAATTTACCGTTGCCTAGGTTGTGATACAGGCCGAGGCCGCCCTGCGGCCCTCCCTGGGTTACAAACAAATCAGGATGACCATCACCGTCGTAATCGAGGAAACACGCCCCAGCTCCCAACCCGTCTGCCATGTTGTCTGGTTGGACAGCACTACCTCTCGTGAGAATCCCCGACTCCCTCGTCACATCCACAAACTGAACCTTGATCTGCGCCGGCGCTTTCAACACCGCCGACGGCGATTCAACCGCCCGCGAGTACTTCCCCTGCTCGCCGTAAGCCAGGCTCATCGGCGAGCCGAGCTTGTTCAGCGTGATGTACTGAAATTTCTTCAGATGCTCGCGCGCGTGTTCGACGTCAGTCGATTGCTGGTAGGCACGAGACAATCCAAACTCCGCCGACGCGTGCAGCGGATTGAGTTGCAGCGCGTGCTGAAAAGCTTCGATGGCCTGCGGAAACTGTTTGGCTTGCACATACGCCGAGCCCAGAAAATACCAGGTGTCCGCGTCATTCGAATCGATTTCGATTACATGCTTAAACGCATCAATCGCAGCCTGAGCGTCGCCCGTATTCTTCGCGAGCAGGCCCAGGTTGTACCACGCATTCGGATTCTTCGGATCCTGCCTGAGCGCATCTTCCAGCGCGGCCTTGGCTTCGTCGATCTTCTGCAGGTTCAGCAACGCGACGCCTTCGTTCAGCCGCGCAATCGTCAGCCTGGGATCAAACCCGACCGCCTGCTGGAAGGCCTTGAGCCCCTTTTCGAAAAGCTGCTGGTTCATGTAGGCCGCGCCAAGATTGTTCAGCCGCGCCGCCTCCACGGGATTCGCTTCTTTTGATTGAGTTTGCGGGACGGTCGCGAACAGGCTAAACGCTGCCAGGAGCACGCCGGCCAGAGCTGCTGAAATTCGGGGATTCATTCGATTAAAGATTTAACCACAGAGGACACCGAGATGGTTGTTATTTCGAGCGAAGCGCGAAACCTTCTTTTCTATGCGCCGGCACAAAAGCAGCTTCCTCGTCGCATTCCTCGCCGAAACGTCAAAATTATTTCACGAGTGCAATAGTAACTTTGCTGTAAGGGCGCTTCGCTACGACGCCCTTCCCTTCTTCGACCGTGACTGTTTGTCCAGCGTCGATGTTCGAAAGCTTATCCACCTGGCCGCTGGGCCATTGAATTTCCACGCTGTCGGCCTTCGTTTGCGCGCCCAGTCCAAACGTGAGGACCAGTTCGCTCTGCGAAAGATAGCTCGATCCCGAGCGCAGCATCTTCGATTGCTGATCGTTTCCGGACATAATCCGAACCACCGCGCCGATGCCATCGCGATTCGACTTTGCCCCCACCAGCTTCAGGCGCAGGCTGTGGTTCGTTCCGCCTTCATTGTGAAATAAATACGCCGGCCCGGCGTTGGTGGTGACCAGCACATCCAGAAAGCCGTCGTTATTGATATCGGCGTAAGCCGCACCCCGCGCCACTCTCGGCGCGGCGAACGCCGCACCCATCTGCGCCGTCGCTTCCTGAAACTTACCTCCACCCAGGTTGCGGAAAAGGTGCGCAGGCTCGGCATAGCTGACGCGCTTCTGCACCCGCTCGATCGCGTCTTCGATGTGGCCGTCGGCCACGAAAATGTCCGGCCAGCCGTCGTCGTCATAATCGAAAAAGAAGCAGCCGAAGCCAAGCGTGACCAGCGTGGCGCGGCCCACTTCCGATTGCGGCGCCTCATCCACGAACAACCCGTTCCCTTCATTGTGATACAGCGAGACCATCTGATTGGCAAAATTGGTGATAATCACGCTGGGGTGGCCGCTACGGTCATAATCGGCGGCATCGACTCCCATGCCTGCGCGCGCCACGCCATCTTCGCTGAAAGCGATGCCGGAACTCACTCCTCGCTCTTCGAACGTTCCGTCTTTCTTATTCAGATAAAGTTTGTTGGGTTGCGTGTCGTTGGCGATCAGAATGTCAGGCCAGCCGTCTCCGTTATAATCAAGGACGGCAATCCCGAGACTCTTTGACGTTGGATCGCCGAGTCCGGCCTTCTGCGTGGCATCTTCAAATTTGCCCTCGCCAAGGTTGTGCCACACCCGCACCGAGGTTCCCTTGTACGACTCCGGTGTGCAATATGATTTGTGCGTTCCGTCCAGCGCGCAGTAAAGATCGGTCCGCTCGCTCCACCGTACGTAATTGGCGACCACGAGATCGAGTTTGCCGTCGCGGTCGTAATCCACCCATGCCGCGCTGGTCGAGAACTCATTCGGACCCCACATCCCGGCAGACTTGGTCACTTCGGTGAACGTGCCATTTCCGTTGTTGTGGAAGAGATGGCTTTGTCCCAACGCAGTGATAAAAATGTCGTCGAAGCCGTCGTTATCATAGTCGCCCACAGCCGCTCCCAATCCGAACATGGGCACAGCCAATCCAGCTTTGACGGTCACATCGGTAAAAGTTCCGTTGCGATTGTTGTGGTAAAGCTTTGGGGTCGTCGCGCCGCCGTGAGCGTGCCCGGGGAAGTCCTCGCCATTCACCAGCAAAATGTCCGGATACCCGTCGTTGTCGTAATCGATGAAGGCGCAGCCCGGCCCCATCGTCTCCGGCAGCCACTTTTTCCCAAACGCGCCGTTATTGTGCGTGAAGTGAATGCCCGCTTGTGCCGTCACATCGCGAAAATGGATTTGCTGGGCCCTTGCGGGAACAGCAACGGCCGCCGCCAGCAACAGAATTGCGGCAAGCAGTAATCGATCTGAATAAAGCGAATGGTGGTTTGTCATTTATCTGGAGGCCCCGGCGGAAGCGGTCGTGGCAGTGCGAGGAGCAGTCACACGATGAACCGCAACCTTAGATTTCAGATTCTTGCCCAGCGTCGGCAACGGCACGGACACGTGTTCATGAATCGCCTGTCGCTCGTTGTTGTCTTCCGGATGCGATTGCCGGTACGGCCCGGTAATCGCCTGCGACGATTCATCGGCCTTGAATCGCAAGTAGCGCGCCTCATGCTCTTTCGCAAGCTTTTCGTTTCCCAGACCGTTGTAGCAAAGCATCAGATCGTAGTGTGCCTGCAAATCTTCCGGATCAATCGCCAACACAGACTGCAGTGTCCTCACCGCCTCTGCATATTTGCGCTGAAGAAAGAGGAGGCGTCCCAAATCGTTAAGCGCTACGCGGTCGCGTGGATACTGCGCCAGCACGATGCGCAAGCGCGCGGCCGCGCCCTCATAGTTGCCGTCCGAGCGTAGCACCCGGGCATAAAAATAATTGGCCCGCGCCAAAGTTGGAGACAAGGCCAGCGCCTTCTCGAGCACCGTACGGGCACGCTCCATGTCGCCTTCCTGCACGGCGCAGCGGCCAATATTCACCCAGCCGTCCGGATTTTTGGGATCCGCTTCCGTCACCTTCTGGAACGCGGCCGCTGCAGCTTTCAAATCTCCTTGCAGAAACAAGCCGATACCGTAATCGTTCCAGCGCTGCCATTCTTCTTTGCGCACAATCGTCTTCGGTTCGGGAGCGGGTGCGCTATGCGCGACTACCGGCAGCGTTACCTCGTTCTCGGCGACGACCACGATCGGTAAGTCGGGGATCTTTTCCTGCTTCGCCGAAACGCCGCTCAGCGATGCCGTGAACGCCGTCGGACGATCGTCGTAGTCGGGGGAAACCGTGTTCGGCGATGCCGGATCGGGTTGCCCGGCGAAAGCTTCATGCGTGCCATACCACGAAAACTTCCTATAGCACAGTCGCGCATGCAGCGTAATCTTGCTGCCCGTGCTTTCAGGAATAAACATGCGGTAATGCACCGTATCGGCCGCCCCGGGCGGAATCAGGCGCACGTACACCACGGCGCGCGTGGCCCACGCGTTCCGCTTGTTGATGGGATTTCCGTGGGCGTCGATCTGCAGTGAGCGGTAAAAGTGCGCACCCTTTTCCACCGGGCCATGGCCGTTGTCCTCGACCATGCCGCTCCAGAAAATTGTCTGGCCTTTGTCGTCGGTGGCTTTGAGTTCCAGCCACGTGTCGTAGGCATCGACCGTTCCGCCGGGGAAAAAGTGTCCCAACTTTTTCGTACGGACCACGACATCCACGCGCTCGGTATCGCCGCGCCGCAAGGCCGGCTGCACCCGATTCAGCGGAGCGGTGACCGCTGCGACTTCCCCGCCCGCCTCCGGAGTGATTTTGGTTTCCGCTTCTTCGCCTACCGCAAAGGTGGTGGCCAGGTCGGATTGACTGGCCGCGCCCGTCTTCACCTGCGCTTGTGCCGGAGAGACAGCAAAAACATCCACCGTGAGCGCGCCGCTCTTCAGGAATGCTTCGGTGAGCTTCAATTGCGCGGCATCTTCATTCGCCGTCGGCACCGCGGTATTCGCGCCCGGAAACCGATGCGAGTGTACGAATCCGTTGACGTTGCCCGCGTCTTTCGAAGCTTCCATCGGCATGTGGCAGTCGGCACACTGCTGCGACTTCGGGGGATAGTAGAACGACCGCGCCCCTTGCCCCGAAACTCCACTCGCCTGCCAATTGTCATATTCGTTGAAACCGCGGAACCATCGGTAGTGGTTCACCGGCACGTCGAGATGAACTTTGTGACAAGTGGAGCAGAACTCCGCTGTCTGCGTTCGCATAAACGGCTTCAGGAATACTCGCCGGTGTGGCTCGGGATTCAGCCGGATGAGAAAATCGTGCAGCGCGCGCGCCACTGGGTTCTGCGTCGCCGCCAGTTCGTGCAGCTTGGGATATTCCAGGTAAAAATCCGCCTGACCCATCGAACTCTTCACGTCGGCGATCGAGTGGCACATCATGCAGCCGAGGCCGGCCTGTGATTCCGGGCGGTGCACGATCTGCTTGATCGGCGTATCCATCAGCCCGCTGTAGAGAACGGCCGGATCATGGCATCCGCCGCACCATTTCGAGGGCTTGGTGCCGACCGTATCCTGCATGTACTCGATCGACTTGCGGTACCACTGGTTGTTGAACGAAGAGAAATGGTGCACCGAACTGTACCACTGGTTGTAAATATCTTCGTGGCAGCGTTTGCAGGAGTCGGACTCCATGAAAAACTTGCTGGGAATTTTCCGCTTGCCGTAGACCTGCGCCGAACTGGGAAAGAACGCTCCCTCTGGCCCATCGCCCTCGCCGTTCATGTTATCGGGCGGCATGGTTGGATTCTGGATGCGCAAGCTCGTTTGCCATTTGTCGCGCACATGGCGCGCCCCGTAACCAATCCCCGCGAGCACTCCCAGGCAGATTGCAGTCCGAAAAATCGAAGCAGCCGCGTTCGAAGCAAACCAGCCACGGCGTCCCAGATAATCGGCGATCAGAAGGCCGACGCCAACGAGCGAGATCACGATGTGGAAGTACAACCACTTCCACTCAGTGCGCGGCGTTCCTGTTTTGATGAGAACGATTCCAAGAACCGCGCCTGCCGCGATGAGCAGCCATCCGGCACGCGCGCTAAAGCTCCCATGCCGCAGCAAACGAAAAAGTGCCGCGATCAGCAGAATCGCCGTAACCACTCCGCCCAGCGCATGCAGCAGAACTACTGCGGCGTAGAAAATATTCGGCTGCGGGAAAGCGTAAAGGTACGCAGCCGAAATGACCAGAAACGGCAACAACCAGGACAACGCCCGGCGGACGAAACCTTCGGATGTTGAGTTTTCTCGCATACGAAACGCTTCTCGCAGTCACATTCAGTCAAACGGTGACTCAAATCACGTGCGAACCCAACTTACTCAGATTGGGTGAAGCCGGGAATAACGTAACAATACTATTCGCAAGAAGCGCAAATAAAGATGCGAGCCAAAACGGTTATCGTGCGATCGGCGGAATCTTCCACGCACCACATTGTTGCTCGATCGCAGCGGCCACGGCTAACACATGCTCTTCCTCCCATGGCCGTCCCACGATCTGCACGCCGATGGGCAGACCCTCCGGCGATCGGCCGACTGGAATCACGACGGCTGGATTCCCCAGAAGGTTAAAAAATTCAGCGTAGCTCCATGCGTCGAGATAATCGACCGTCTTGCCTTCCACCTGCCAGCTGCGCTCCCCGTGCCGGAACGCCGGGATCGCCGCCGCCGGGCACAGCAAGATTGGATACCGCTCCATCTGTTCCAGAAACCGGGCGCGGACCATGTCGCGGCGCACCCACGCATCGAGCAACGCCTCACCAGTTAGCGGCGGCTCGGTGGCCGACCACTCCAAAAACTGCTTCAAAACAGGACTCAAGTCAGATTCGCGATCGCTGAACATCGGTCGAATAAGCATCCCCCCGGCGACCACAAAAAATATCCTCCACAGTTGCCGCGCCTCTTCCAGCCCTTCTGGCCTGAATCGTTCCACCTGAAATCCCGCTCGGCACAAAGCATCGGCAGCAGTGCGCACGGCAACGCGCGTCTCCTCCGTGACCGGCGTGCGGCCGTCGTCTTCAAAATAACCAATCCTCAGCTTCCTGGTTTCGTCTTCACGCGACCAGCGCACCGGAACCGGGGCGACGCATGTGTCGCCAACGTCCGCTCCTTGCATGACCTCGAACAAAGCTTTCAAATCGGCAACGGTGCGCGCCATCGGTCCCACGACCCCGATCAATGCAAACGGTCCCGCCGATACGGGATAGTGTCCCGTCGCTGGAATTCGTCCCGGCGTCGGTTTCAGGCCGCAGATGCCGCTAAAGTGAGCCGGCACGCGAATCGAACCCCCGCCATCGCTGCCCACGCCGCCCGCGGACATTCCCACCGCAATCGCTGCGGCTTCGCCGCCGCTCGATCCGCCCGGCGTGCGCTCCAGGTCCCACGGACTGTTGGTGCGGCCGTGGAGAACGTTGTCGGTTTCCCACGCCATCAAGAGTTCAGGCGTGTTGGTCACTCCCAACACAATCGCACCGGCGGACCGCAAACGCGCCACCAGCGGCGCGTCGTGAGCTGGTACGAATCCCGCGCGCAGATGTGTTCCCGACTCGCATGCTATTCCCGCCACCGCCACAGAACTCTTAATACTCACCGGAATCCCGTGCAGAGCGCCGAGCGTCTTTCCCTGCATCACAGCAGACTCCGCATCCCGAGCCGCCCGCCGAGCCCGCTCCGCATCCACTTGCACAAACGCATTTAACTTGGGATTCAGTTTCTCGATCTGCAATAAATGCGCTTCGACAAGTTCGACCGGAGAGATTTTCTTTTTTCCGATCTCTTCAGCCATAACTACGGCGGGAAGGAAGACTAAGTCATTCATACGGTCTTCCTGCGCATCGCCGCGTCGAGCATCCGCTTCTCATCACCGTTGAGGGCGCGGTGTTCTCCCTTGGCCAGATCGCCCAACTTCAGCCGCCCAATAGCCACGCGCACCAGCCGCAAGACCTCCGCGCCCATGCCCTCCATCATGCGGCGAATCTGGCGATTTTTCCCTTCATCCAGAACAATCTCAAGCCAGCAGTTTTTCTCTCCTGCGCGCAGACGGCGAGCCTGCTTCGCCCGCAGCACCTCGCCGTCTTCCGCTTTCACTCCCCGTACCAAAGCCCGGAGAAACTCATCATCCGCAACAAGGTCCATCTGCACATGGTAAGTCTTATCCAAATGCGTCTCCGGTGCGGCGATGCGCGCTCCCCACTCGGAATCATTAGTCAGCAACAGCAAGCCCTCGCTGGCCTTGTCCAAGCGGCCAATCGGAGCGACCCACGGCTGGTCAGCCACCAAAAGATTCTTCTCGCCCGAAAGTCGATCGGCGCCTAACAAGTCATATACCGTCTCCCGGCCCTTCTCGTCGGCGGATGTCGTGACCACTCCGCGCGGCTTGTTCAGCATGAGGTAGATTTTTTCCTGCGCCTCTACCAGCTTCCCGTCGACCGCGATTTGATCATGCAGGCCTGAAATGGCCGTCTCCGGATCGCGCCGAATCTTCCCGTTCAGGCTCACGCGTCCCGAGCGAATCAGCTCTGCCGCTCGCGATCGCGAACAATAGCCGAGCTTCGACAAAGCGCGCGCCAGGCCGGTCTTCCGGCGGGCATCAGTCTTCCTCACCGGTTCATCCTAAATCAGAATTTCAGCATCCGTGCTTCGCGTCTCCGGGATTTTAGAGCTCGCTTCTGCGTCAGATAGTCGACGCCCGGAGGTCGACACAAGAGCCGACGCCCGAGAGCCGAAGCCTCCTTAACGATGCACAATCCAGCCGCACTTGATACGATGTTTATCGACTGCCCGGAAAAAGGAGTTCCCATGGCTCATCCGCAACATCCTCCGCGCTTTCTGAAGATTGTTGACGACGCCAAAACCCGCGTGCGCGAAACCAACGTCGACGAAGTAAAAAAGAAAATCGACAGCGGCGGCAAGTTCATTCTTGTGGATGTGCGCGAGGAGAGCGAATTCGCGAAGGATCGTCTTCCCGGCGCGATTCACCTGGGCAAAGGCATTATCGAACGCGATATCGAAGCCCGTGTGCCCGATCTCAAAGCGGAGATCGTGCTCTACTGCGGCGGAGGATTTCGCTCCGCCCTCGCCGCCGACAATCTTCAGAAGATGGGCTATACCAACGTGATTTCGATGGACGGCGGCATCCGCGACTGGCGCGAGAAAGGGTACCCGCTGACGAAAGGCAACACCTAGTCCCTGGTAACGGGTATTCTGCTTTGGTTTGTAACACTCTTCTCACTTCTGGGTACTAGGTACTGGATACTTCTTTAACCATGAATGGTCGCATCTTTTTCTGGTCGCTCACGTCGGCGCTCGCCGGCTTTCTCTTCGGTTTCGACACGGTCGTTATTTCCGGCGCGGAAAAAACAATTCAGGCGCTTTGGGGTCTCAGTCCCGGACTGCACGGCATTGCCATGGCCTCGGCGCTTTATGGCACTGTCGTCGGTTCGCTGATCGGCGGCTGGCCCGCCGACCGCTTCGGGCGCAAGGCCACGCTGCTCTGGATCGGCGTTCTTTATTTTCTTGGCGCTGTGGGCTCGGGTCTCGCACCCAACGTTGGAGTTTTTATTTTGGCGCGCGTAATCGGGGGCCTGGGCATCGGTATCTCCACAGTCGTTGCTCCCATGTACATCTCAGAGATCGCGCCGCCCAAGTATCGCGGACGCCTGGCAGGAATGTTCCAGTTCAACATCGTCTTCGGCATCCTGATCGCTTTCGTCTCGAACGCGCTGCTCGCGGGCATCGGCCCCAACGCCTGGCGCTGGATGCTCGGCGTGGCCGCGTTCCCTTCCTTGATCTACGCCGCGTTCTGCATCGGCCTTCCCGAAAGCCCGCGCTGGCTGCTCGGCAGAAAAGGCGACCGCCAGGCCGGACTCGAAGTCCTGCAACGCATCGAGCCCGATGCTTCGCAAGCCGAGCTCGCCGCCGAGGCAGATTCGATCACCGACGCCTCGTCGGAGCAAGCGTCGTCAGGGCATTTCTGGACGCGCCGTCTCCGCAAACCGATCATGCTCGCCATCCTGATCGCATTCTTCAACCAACTCTCCGGCATCAATGCGATCCTCTATTTCGCTCCCCGCATCTTTGAACTCACCGGCCTCGCCGCAAAAGCCGCGCTGCTGCAATCGATCGGCATAGGCCTCACCAATCTCGTTTTCACCTTTGTCGGCCTCTGGCTGATCGACCGACTGGGCCGGCGCACCCTCCTCTATATCGGCTCGTTCGGCTACATCGCCTCGCTCGGCCTCACCGCCTGGGCCTTCTTTAGCAATCATTTGTCGCTCGTGCCGGTCTGCATCTTCGCTTTCATCGCCGCCCACTCCGTCGGCCAGGGAGCGGTCATCTGGGTTTTCATCTCCGAAATATTTCCCAATCGCCATCGCGCCGAAGGCCAGACCCTCGGCAGCTTCACCCACTGGATGTTCGCTGCCCTGCTCACAACTTTCTTTCCGAAGATGGTCACCGCCTTCCCGCCGGGTTACGTCTTCTCATTTTTTGCCGGCATGATGGTGCTTCAACTCATTTGGGTGAAGACGATGGTTCCAGAGACGAAGGGTGTGCCGCTGGAGGAAATTCAGAAACAGTTGGGGATCGAGTAGTCACTCGTTTTCTGAGGTAATCTGTAGCGGTGGAAAAGCGAGCCATCGAGATTCACGACTGTGCCTTCGATCAGATCACGCTGCAGGGTGGAACGGCCGTGCTTCACTTCAAAGAGGTATACATACATTCTTCCGAGGGACGTCCCGCAGTTGATGCCGGAACAGGATGGAGCCAAGAGGCGGTGCTGCGGATCGGAAACGCCCGGATCGAGGGCACATTTTCAAAGGAGAGCCGTGAAGCATATCGGGGATACGCTCACTACCTCTCGGGTGGGTCGCTCAGAATAGACAGCACCGTGTCAGAAAACTTGATCCCGATTCCACTCGACATGGACGGCGACATCGAACTTAAAATCGAATGCTGGGATGATGTCGTTTATGTTCGTGGCAGCTCCATTCAACTTGAGCTAATCGGAGCAGCGGAATACGTCGAGGAGTACCGGCCTCGCCGCGATTGAGGGGATACTGCGGGAAATCGAAAAACTTCAAGGCCGCGGCAAAGCGGGCAGCGCGACCTTCCCTTGAATCCCCTTACCCTCGACGACGGTATAAATAAAATCCGCCGGCACATCCGGCAGAACTGCACCAGCCCGCCCGCCTTCACCGTAACCCGCGCGCCAATCGCAGCCTTGTTGCTTTTCACTCCCACCAGCTTGAACGGCACGCGGTGATTCGCGCTGTCGTTGCGATTGATCAGGAGCGACGGCGGCTCACCCACGTTCAGCACGACGGCTTTGTATGAATGGCCAATCGTGGGACCGGTCAACCGCTACAGGCCCATTCAGAATCCGCTTGGCTCAAGCCCAGCCTAAGGCAAGGTCACCGTCTCTCCGGCGAGTAGATTGGTGCATTGCGCAGTGGGAACGCCCGAGAGATTCGCGGTACCGGTAATCGTCGAGTCCGAATCGCAGAATAAATCCACGCTGTTCCCGCCGACGAGGGTGAGGGTACTGCCTACGCTCACGTCAATGCTTGACAGATTTGCCGCCACTAGGCCGCCGTGCAAGCCCCTCGTCACCGTAGCTCCGATCACGGTCGCGTGCGAGTTATTGAGAGCCATCACTCCCTGGCCATTACTTCCCGTAATCACGAGATATCCATTGGACATAGTCAGGGATGCACCGTCGGAAATCAGTATCCCTCCCGTGGTTCCGCCGTACGTTTGCCCGGGCTTGTTGATGAACAACTTCGCCCCCGTCATGTTGAGCGATCCGCCCCCGGAGACCGTCACCCCGTTGTAGTTTGTGCCTGCGGGGTTGTTGATGACCACATCAGTCGGGTACGGCGTCGCATAGTAAGTCGTGAAGTCGAGCACGTCGATAATGGAACCGGCATAGGCCTCGATCCCCACCTGCATATTCGTGATGGTGGTGCCATACATCGTGATATGGGACGCTCCGACAAACAGGCCAACCTGGTAAGACGTTCCGGTCGAACTGGTAAACGCACTGCGCTCAAGGTGTACATCGGACAAGTCAAATACGCCGAGCGGAGAGAATCCGGGGTCCTGTGCCTTGACATACGCGATGGATACTTGGCAATGCTCAAAGATAGAGATTGCAAAGGTGCCGCCCTGAATGTTCAAGTGCCGCAAGCGGATGTCGCTGCTGCCATGGCCGATCCCGACTGCCGGAACTGTTACTGTGTCCGCCTGGATGCTGAGCCCGTCCACGTAAACGCTCCGCGAAGACTCAATGAACAGGAGACTGTTAAACACACTGCCGGCCCCCGTGGTGGGCTGCAGCAGCGTCGCGCCGGGCAGGCCCTGCAGGGTAAGGCCTTCGAAGCCGATGACTTGAACGTATTCGGCGCAAGTCCCGTTCACCGTGACAATGGTGGGCGTCAGCGGGTTCAACTTGGACAGTGTGCGGTTTAACGACTGGCCTTTGTTGCAGTCCACCGTAATAGATAGTGGCGATGTCTGCGCCACGGCGGCTGAAACTACTAAGACCAACAGAATCGGAATGCCCCAGTTAGTGCACTTCATAGAATCTCCTCTCTAATCTTTCGGTTGCGGACAGGGTCCAATGGGAATGCGGGAAGAACAACCAAAACGGAGCCGACCCGCGGTCTAATTAAACTTGCGGACCATTAATCAAGACGGGAGGATTATTTCCGGTGCCCGGGAAGAGATGGGGGAAAGGGATACGGAGCCCGTCCCGAGCTCAGCAAAGGATGCTACTCAGGGCGCACTCCATTGTCAATCGAAAAACCTCCATGGGATCGGGTGGCCGCATTTCTCGGGCGTTCTCCAGCGAGAAGTGGGCCTTTCGGCTTATAGCAACTCAATGCTGCGGCAAAGGAGGCAGCGCCACCTTCTGCTGAATCCCCGCGCCCTCGACCACGGTATAAATAAAATCCGCGGGCACATCCCGCAGAACTTCCGTCTCACCATTCGGCCAGCGGATGCTTACTTCACTCATCTTGTCGTTGGCCGCTAACCCAAAGTGCAATCGCAAATCGTTCTGCGAAAGATAACTGGCCCCGCCGCGCACTTCGCTGAATTGCACCAGCGTGCCCGCCTTCACCGTAACCCGCGCGCCAATCGCAGCCTTGTTACTCTTCACCCCCACCAGCTTGAACAGCACGCGATGATTCGCGCTGTCGTTGCGATTGACCAGGAGCGATGGCGGCTCACCCACGTTCAGCACGACGATATCGACATTGCCATCATTGTTGATATCTCCAAATGCCGCACCCCGCCTCGACTGCGGCGGCATCTCCGCGAACGCCGAGGAAACATCGTCAAACGTTCCGTCACGATGGTTACGAAACAGCAGCATGGGCTGCCGGTAGGGCGTGCCACCGGGAATCGAATCCACCTGCGGATAAACGTGTCCATTCGCCACAAACAAATCCAGCCAGCCATCGTTGTCCATATCGAAAAACGCCGTCCCCCAACTCACAAGAGGATAAGTCGGCCTCATCAACCTAGCCCGCACGCTGACATCGGCGAAATTATCCTTGCCAAGGTTGTGGTACAAGGTCGAGCCCTGCTCCACAAAATTCGTGACGATCATCGACAGTCGCCCTTCGTGAAGATAGTCACCCCAGTCCACACCCATCGACCCTTGTTCCAGCCCATCGCCGCTCAGCGCAACACCATCGAGCAATCCAACTTCCTCGAATGTTCCGTCATGCTTGTTGCGGTACAGAAAATTCGGCCCTGCATCGTTGGCCACATAAAGATCGGGCCAGCCGTCGTTGTCATAGTCGCCCCAGGTCACGCCCAATCCGTAATAATGGTGCGGATCGTCCACGCCAGCTTTTTTCGAAACTTCTTCGAACGTGCCGTCGCCCTTGTTATGAAACAGCAGATCCGATTCGCCGGGCATGCCCCACGGCCCGCACTGCACCAGCACTCCCTTGAACCTGCAGAATCGCGCATCGTTGCCGAACTGCGGCAAATTATCGATATCCACATGCACATAGCGCGAGACAAACAAATCCACGCGGCCGTCGCGATCATAATCGGCCCACGCCGCCCCTGTGCTGAATCCTCCCGCGCCCACGCCTGCCTTTTCGGTCACATCTTCAAACTTGCAATTGCCCAGGTTGTGATAGAGCGCGTTGCCCCCGAAGCCGGTGACGTAGATGTCCTGCAGGCCGTCGTTGTCGTAATCGGCCACAGCCACGCCCATGCCCCAGCCCTTGTGCGTGAGGCCGGCGGACTTGGTAATGTCGGTGAAATGAAGGTTGTCGCCTTTGGAATCGGCATCCTGGTGATAGAGCGTGATCATCAAGTCGCCGCCCTCTTTATATCTCTGCACCGTCGAGCCGTTGACGGTGATGATGTCGAGCTTTCCGTCGTTATCGCAATCGATCAGCCCCACGCCGCCGCTCATCGATTCGACAATATATTTTTTATCGAGAGAAGAAATGTGCGGAACCGTCAGCCCGGCCTTCGCCGCGACATCCTCAAATTGCGGGATGGATTGTGCCAGAGACGCCGCCTGCGTCGGCGAAGCTGCCGGAGGCCTGGCTGAAGTCTGTGCGACCATCATCGCGGCCAGCAATCCCATCAGGAGGGAAAGCATCCACACGGAAAGCAAAGCTCGCATAGGCAGGAGATTGATTATACAAGGCGGCCTTCGCATCTACGCCCGTGATGCGAGGTTGATTGTCATTCCGAACAAGCGTTCTTTGCGCCGTGAGGAATCTGGGCGAGCCGCGCGAAGCATCGCGTTCTTCGCGATGCAATAATCGCGCGTTTGGCTCGCTTCCTTATTTTCGCGCAAAACAAAACGCCCCAGACTCAGTTTGAGTCTTGGGACGTCTGTTGATCAGCCCTCCCCCAAGTGCTGCTCAAGAAGAAGACTATCCCAAGCCCATCTGCCGGTAAATGGCTCTAGCGTGCCATTACTATCTGGTAACTATAGTGCGCATAAATATATGAATCCTAATGCCTTACGTGATCACGGGATTATTAGAAACTCCCGCCGTACCGAACACGCGCCGGTAGCGTTCGATCTCCTCGGCTGGCCCGAGCGCTTTCGCATAATTATCGGAAAGCTTCACCGCGGGCCGCCCTTCCACGCTCGACACTTTGCTGATCAAACTGATCGGATCAAATCCTCCGTTGCCGCTGGGATCGCAACCGCGAAAATCATTGGTTAGCAGTGTCCCCCAGCCTGCGCTGAAGCGAATGCGTCGCCCCAGCGTCCATTTTCGTCGATCATCGAAATCGGCTGCGCTGCGGAAATCTTTCGGAGCGGTTCCGCTGGCTATCGTTCCACCGAAGTAGGCGTGCAGACCGAGGATCTCATCCACGTCCAGCGAGTCGGAAGCAATCACAAGCTTCTCCCTCGGATCGCGCCCGCGCTTTTTCAGCCAGGCGATATATTCATCCCCGGCTATATACGGATCTTTGCTGTCCACGCGCTGCCCTGTCCAATCGGCGGCCCAGTCCGGCGCGCCCTCGAGGAATTGCGTGGTCCCAAAAGTATCGGGCAGCATGATGCGCAGCGCGCCATCGTAAGTTCTCTGCCACAACTCAAGAACGTGATATTGAGAAGCCTTCAGCGCCTCGTCGTCCGGCGCCAGAGCCGCCAGCACCATCGGGATCTCATGCGCGTTGGTTCCGATCGCCTCAAGATCGTGCTTGTGGGCCAGAAAGGCATTCGAAGTTCCCGTAAAGCCGCTGCCCAGGTTCGAAGCCATCGCCTCGACAACATATTCCTGCCACAAAAAGCTGTGCCTGCGTCGCGTTCCGAAATCAGCAACACTAAGATTCGGAACGCTGCGCAGCCGCTCGATCTTGCTCCACAGCTTTGTCTTTGCCTTCGCGTACAGAATGTCGAGCCCAAACTCGCTCAGCTTTTTCAGATTGTCTCTCGTCCGCAGCTCGTTGATGATGGAAAGCGAATACAGCTCCCACATCGTCGTGTCGGTCCAGAGACCGTCGAATGAAAGATGAAAGTCCCCGTCCTTCACCGACAGTTCGTAGTCCGACAATCGAAAATCGCGCTCCAGCCATTCCAGAAAAGCCGGCTCAAAAATCCCACGCCGCCCATAGAACGTATTTCCCGCCAGCCACACCAGCTCCGACCGGCGAAAGCGGAGCTCTCGCGCATGGTCGAGTTGCGCAATGAGTTCTTCGTGAGCAAAGGTATCGACCGGGCTGCTAGCCGATCGATTGAACAGCGTAAACTGCACCCGCGTCTTCGGGTAATGTTTCCAGATAAACTGCAGCATCAGCAGTTTGTAGAAATCCGTGTCGAGCAGAGACCGTGTAACCGGGTCGAGTTCCCAGTTATGGTTGTGCGCCCGCTCCGCGAAGTTCACGATCATTCACTGTTATCCTCGTCTGCTAAGGCGATAAAAGCAACTTCTGATGCGTTGCCCAGGCAAGACTCTATGCGAGGTGGAATTCCAGTTCGCGCTTGAAGAACAGCGCCAGGTGCCCGGCTTCCCGCTCGATCCCCGCGCGTACAATCCGTGACACTCTTTCAAACGGCTCGACGGTTACCTGCAACCTTCGCCCCTGAACTTTGTAAGACCAGACGCCTGCGATTGCGCCGTCGATCAGTACCACCGCAGAGATCCAGCCCTGGTTGCGGTACACGCGCTTGTAGTGCTTCGCCGCCAACAGGTGATCTTTCTCCCGATGAGCCAGCAGGTAGGAATCGAAGTTCGGCAGCAAACGAATGCATGCTTTCTCAGCAGAATCGTTTAGAAGCGCAACATCTTCCTTTAGCAGAAAGCAATTTTTCTTCTCGCCTGGAATCTCCGCCAGTTCATGCTCGAGCAAAGCACGTAGCGGCCTCACCTCCGCCATGGGGATGCCCGCCCAGTGCGAAAAATCGTGCAGCGTCGCCGGGCCATAGGCGCGGAGATACTTTCGCAAGAGAGCGCACTGCGCCTCGGTCGCAGACATCAACTCAAGCTTCAGCTTGGGCAGCCAATGGTCCGTGCGGATGAAAACGATCTCGTTGCCCTCGCCCCGTCCGTAACAAATCAGTCCCTCGGCAATCGGCAGGCGAACCAGGCTCCAGGAGTTCTCCATCCAGAAACGCACTCGCTTGCTCGCTTTGGGACGAATGGCGGCGGCGATGGCAGGTCTGCTGAGGGGCCCCGCAGAGAGGGTTTGCATGATTAATGGGATGAGTGCTTCGCTCTCATCGCGCGTAATGCCACATCTATCCATGACGCGCATCGCCTGGGCGAAGCGGCTTGGTCTGAGAGCGGCGATGTAAAGCAGAAACTCATCGGTCGGTATGAAGTGCAGCGTCTGCCGCATAAGAGAAGTCTTGACCAGCGTGCGGCTCTTCCACAGCGCGCTTTCGATCTCCGCTCGCGTGATGGCATGATTGCGCGTCCAGAGCTGAAGATACGCCGCCGACATAACCTGCGCCTGCACGCCGCACATATCGCGGCAGATCGTGACTGCGTCAGTCGCCGGCTCATCCAGCAAGTGGTGGCGTCGCAGCCGGAAAGTCGTGATTCCGTCAGTGCGAATTTGTGACGAAGCTTTCCGCATACACCCTTCGGCGCAGAATGGTTCCCGTTATCCAGCTGATCCAATCGAGTTTAATCTGCCGTCAAAGGTCGACGTCAAGACTTTCCAGTCCGATCACGGCTACCGCACGGCTGTGATGGAGGTTTCAGCCTTCCTCTGTCCGCGGGCGCGCGAGACGCGTCGGGACTCTTCAAATCAAAATTGCCTTGCCATGCCGCCGACGGAGCCGGCTCGGCGATGGGCACGAAGATGGGCGCTCGCGACTTCACTTAGGCCGAAGTTCGATGGCGCCTTCGCGATCCTGCCCTCTAGCTCCGCTGCGGAAATATTCCCTGCGTTGCGATGACGAAGTACACGGTCAGGTAGGGAGGCATATTGTTGTGGGGCAAATTGCCTCCCGTCAGGCCAAGGTCCGCCAGGTTCATGGGAACGTTGGTGGCGGCGGCGGCGAACAAAGGGGGCGCTCCTCTTCCTCCATCGGATGCCCAAACCCCATTGGCTGGCGCAGTGGGAGAATTGATCGATCCCGCACCGGCGATACAAGCGACACCGTGGTTGTGCGACGGCAATTGATTGAGAAGCAGCGCGACGGCAAATTGTCCACCCGTCTCGCCCCAGAATCGCGGCGTTAGTCCACCGCCGTTCCCGTAACCCATCGGCGCCGAGGCTTGCAGATTCGGCAAGCCGAAGGTGCTCTTGCCGTCGCCGCCGTAGTTTGTGCCCAGCAGTGCAAACAAGGCCGTGTTCTGGGAGATCGACATGAGCTGACCGTTGCACAGCGCCCAGCCGAGCGGCGCAAAGTTGAAACCCACCATCCGGATTTCTCCAAGATATTGATCGGACATCGCAAGTCCTCCTTTGGATCTTCAGCTCAGCTCCGCGTCGGAAAAATCCCCGTCAGCGCGATGATGAAATTAACTACCAGGTAAAGGTGAACGGTTCTCATGGCCCTGGCCTCCGCCGGCAGGCGCAATGGCATTGCCCGCCATCGGGGTGCTGGGGGGCGAAGCGGAGTACTGGTTGACTCCTGTCGCCCAGAAACTACCGGCGGGGTTGGCAGTGGTAGCGGAGGCGCTGCTGGCCATGGCCGTGTGTGTATGCGGGGCCATTTCAGTTTGCGCCAGCACGTGTAGTTCCTCTCCGCCAGATTGGCCCCAGTTATAGGTGGTGTTGCCCAACGTCCCCGCCTCAATGGCCGTGCGCCCGCGAAAGTCAGGCAGTTGAAACGTGGTCCTGCCATCGCCGCCAAAAGTGGTTCCCAGCAGCGAAAACAGCGCCTGATTCTGATTGATCGGCATCGTCTGCCCGTTGCACATGGCCCAGCCCTTCGGCGCAAACGAGAACGCAACCATA
Source organism: Candidatus Sulfotelmatobacter sp. (assembly GCA_050012155.1). Classification (GTDB taxonomy): domain Bacteria; phylum Acidobacteriota; class Terriglobia; order Terriglobales; family Acidobacteriaceae; genus Sulfotelmatobacter. The sequence goes on from JBEKHS010000014.1 coordinate 82,759, forward strand.
CGAATCTCGCCAAGATACGGTGTGCCCATAATCTTTTCTCCTACGCGGAATTGTTTCCCTCGAGTCTCCCCCGCAAAGTCTTACGTCTGCGACGGATATACTCCGTACAGCGCGATGATGAACGAGATCACCTGGAAGGGCAGCAGGTTGTTGTGGGGTTGATTGCCGCCGGTATTGCCAACACACCCGCCATTCATGGTGTTGTTCGCCGACGTGCCCGGACCGAACGAATCGTTCTGTATGGCATTATTTCCCCACGTGCCGTTTCCCGGATTTCCCGTGGGTCCTCCTGTGGCGCTGCCCAGCGCAACATGGGTGTGCGATGGCAACTGGCTTGTGGTCAGCGTCACCGTCTCCACGCCTCCGAGCTGGCCAAGGACGTAATTGGAGAGTCCCGCACCCTGCCCCTGATGTACTGGGATGCGGCCTTGCAGATTCGGCAGTCCGAACGTGTGTGTACCGTCGCCGCCATAAGTCGTGCCCAGCAGGTTGTACAGAGTCTGGTTTTGCGAGATGCTTATCAGGGCCCCGTTACAAAAAGCCCATCCCCAACGGCGTATCTTTCATGGACAACGGCAACGGCACGGCGACTGTCGGCGGAATCCCAACCATGACCGGAACCTTCGGAATTACCATCACGGCACAGAACAGCGTGAGCCCCAACGCTATGCAAACTTTTACGCTGACCGTCGATCAAGCTCCGGCCATCACCAGCACGAATAGCGCAACCTTCGTTCTCGACGCCTCTGCTTCCTTCACAGTGACCAGCTCTGGTTTCCCAACTCCCGTCATCAGCGAGAGCGGAACCCTGCCCTCCGGAGTTATGTTCGTCGCGAATCCCAATGGCACCGGCACGCTCAGCGGAACGCCCACGATGGATGGCACGTTCCCCATCATGTTCACCGCCGCAAACGGTGTCGGTTCGCCCGCAATGCAGAGCTTCACTCTCACCGTCTCCGGACCCTTGGTCGAATTGGCCCCAGCCAGCATCGACTTCGGCAACGCTTACATTCACAGCGCAAGGAAGCGGAACGTCAGTTTGAAGAACGCCGGAAACGCTCCGCTCACCATCAGCGATGTCTCGTTGAGCCTTGGGGCCGGCACCAGCCCGGGGAATTTCGAAATAGACAACCTCTGTCCGGCAACGCTGGGCGCCCGGAAGAGCTGCGTAATTGTCGTGCTCTTCCTTGCCAACGAAGTAGGCTCGCTCTCCGCGACGCTCAACGTTGCCGACAACGCGTCCCCCAGCCCGCAGCAAGTGAGCATGTCCGCGACGGTAATCAATCCCATAGCCAGTTTCAACCCGGCGATGCTGTCGTTTAGATCGGTCGAGATTGGCCACAGCGCCACGCAAACCACCACCCTCACCAACACCGGCACCACCACCCTGGACATCACGAGCATCAGCATCACGGGAGCGGATATGGGCGACTTTCAAACCAGCGCCTGCCCCAGTTCGCTTGCGCCCGGCGCAAATTGCGTGATCTCGGTCACCTTCACCCCCACCGCAACCGGCACACGTACCGCCGACCTGACCCTCGTGGACAACGCCGCCATCAACACCCGCAACGTCCCACTTATGGGCAACGGCCTCAATTAGCCGCTAGCCTCACGGACAAAAACTCAAGGGCACCCAATGTCGGGTGCCCTTGCTGCTGATAGGCGGTCGCTCATCGCGATCACACGTCATGGGACGGTTGCTCGCACCGGCGCAGAATCGTTGGCACGGTTGGCACGGCCACGAGATCCGACAACTCGCCTTCAAATGCGCTTAATCGTTGGAGTGTCGCTTCCACGGCGAGAGCGCCGCTCTCTCTTGCTCTTCTGGAATTGCTGAGAGCTTGCTCCGCAATGCGGGTGACTTCGTGAAGCAGCTTGCGGATCTCCGCCTCCATGCGGCTGCGGCTCTCCTGCATTCGATCTAGGAGGTCGCTTTGCACTCGCGTGCAATTCACCTCAATTAGACTTTCGAGGAAAGCGCGGCCTTCCCTGGTAATCGCATCTCGCGCACCCACCAGACCGAGCACCAAGTCGGCAAGCCAGCGCAATGGTGAAGCGGGTTGCGCAACCTCGATAAAGTCTCTAAAAGTGAACCGCGACCGGACCCGGAATCCAATCTCGGGATCGAGGGCATGCGGCATGCGCGCCAGCTCGGGAACGTCCGCTTCTGCCAGCCTCTTGAGAAACGCATTCCCCATCTCCACAAACCGGCGCGAGGCTTGCCGATACTGGCGCTCTCCCTCTTCCTGCTCTGTCTTCAACCAGGGGAGTAAGTGGAATCTCGCGATCTCCTGCGCCAGCTTCATGATTCGGCGTCGATAACCCGGTCCGGCACCGTGGCGAAGCGGAATGACCGCCTTGTCGAACTCCTCATGCGCCAGGCCCAGAATCTTGGCCATGAACGCTTTATGGCGATCCACAAACAAATCCGACAGCCGCTGTTGCTCGGCCATAAAAAGGTATCCGAGCTCCCGCGTGGAGCGTTCGGCTTCAGAAATTACGGTTTTCATCCCGGCAATGCGTTGCTCGGACTCTTCCAAAGGACGCTGCAAAGCCTCACGTTCCTCGCCGATGATTGCCAGCAATTGTTCACTCAGTCTAGCAATTCCTCGTTCACACGCAGAATGCGTCAGCTCGCGTCCAGACTCCTCCTTCAAATCGTGGAGAGCATCTAGCAGCTTTTGCCAGTCGCGTTCCGGCCCTTGTTTATTGAGACGCTGCGCGGCGCTCACTTCAAAAATCGGGCCAGCCGGTTGTCCCAGGCGTTTCTGAAGTTGTCGTTCCGCAAAATCGATAGCGGCGGCTTTTTCATCGGGAGTGGTGCGATCCGCCTTGTTGAGAACGAGGACAAAATCCCGCACCTGCCTTCCAACCGCCTCCACAAGCGACAGCTCCTCACCGGCAAGTGGCGGGTCGGCCCCAATCACTACCAGAGCCGCGTCAATGTGAGGTATAAATGCCTGCGTCGCAGCAGTATTCCCGGTGAATACCGACCCCAGTCCAGGCGTATCTACGAAGCACATACCGCTGGACAACAAGGGACTCGGCACAAACACTTCTACTCCTCGAACTCCCTTGCTGTTTTCGGGATTGCATTCCTCAGAGACGTATAGTTGAAGATCAGATAGGCTGATGTCCCGCCAGAAACCATCTTGCTCGTGAATCCGTGCCCCGCGTCGTCCAAATCTGATCACCGTCGGTACTGCTGTCACGGGAGTAAAGCCAACCGGTAGAACGGGGTCGTCAATCAGCGCGTTAATGAGTGTGGACTTGCCCCGCTTGAATTGACCGATGCAAGCGACATAGAAACGGCCTTCCGCAATTCGACGCGCAAGATCGTTTGCCTCATCCCTTACACGCTGTGCCCCCAGATCTCCCGCTAGTGAAGCGACTCGTAGAAGTCGCGACGCACCATCTTTTGTCTCATGATCAGCGCAACTAAAACCCGTGGCTTCAACAGATCCGCTGCCAGCGATTCTTGTGTCGCCTTCGTCCGCAGCCATGCTCTTAAGCCTGCGACCTCACCCCTTCTTGGTGTACGTACTTGATCACTTCCACGTCCGACATGGCGATCAAGCCCTCGTCCACCATTTGGTCCAGAGCCGGCAGGAGCTTGTCGATATTTTCGCGCGTATCCACTACAGAAACCATGATTGGCCGGTCCGAGGACCGGAGGAGGTGGGCACGGTGGATCAGCGTACTGGCTCCGTATCCTTCAATTCCGCGGTAGACGGTCGCTCCCGCGAGGTCGAGTTCCCGGCACTTCTCGATGATCGCCTCGTAAAGCGGCTTCCCATGCCACTTGTCGTCTTCTCCGAAATGAATGCGCAGCATCTTGGCCTTGCCTTCAAGTTTCATGCTCGTGTCTCCTCACGGCGTTCAGTTGTATCGTAATTGTGCGTGTACTTGATGACATCAACATCGGAAAGCACAACCAGCCCCTGCTGCACCATTTCATCGAGGATGGGCATGAAGGCTCGAAGTTTCTCTTCGGCGTCTACGATCGAGAGCAAGATCGGCCGGTCGTGCGAAAGGCTCAAAGCTGCATCTTTATGAATTCTTCGGTTGGCCCCGTACCCCAGAATCCCCCGATATACCGTGACTCCCGCAATGTCGTGCGCGCGCAGGCCACCGACGATGGCCTCGTATAGCGGCTTGCCATTCCATTTGTCGTTCTCTCCGATGAATATGCGCATCAACTTCGCCTTCCCTTCCCGTTTGAGCGCGGGTTTCACGACCCCGGCTGCCTGGCCTTTCTTTGTCTCCGCAGGCTTCACGATAGTCGTGTCCTGCATCTCAATCAGGCCGCTTCCGATCATCGATTGCAGCTTGGGTAACAACTCCTGCACCTTCTCCGGAGTTTCAATGAACTCGACCTTTACGGGGAGTCCGGTGGCAATGTCCACGACTCGAGTCGTGTGCATGTGATGGTCGGCGCCGAATCCTGCGATGCCACGGGTCACCGTTGCGCCGGAAACGCCGTGAAAGAACAGGAAGTCCAGAATGGCGGCATATGCGGCACTGCCGTGGTACTGCTGATCCTCAGACACGTAAATGGCGACTTTCTTTGCAGGGCCTGAAGTGAGCACTTTCCCTCCCGTTTACAGTTTTCTTTGAGTGACCAGGAACTCGGCCAGCGCCTGGCTCACTGAGACCACATGCACCAGTGCATCTGCCTTCATGGGATTGACCTCCCCGCTACGGCCCCGATCCACACACCACCAAACCCGACAATTACACTGAGCGTTACGTTGAGCAGCGCCCCCATCACCTGGCCGTCCTGAAACAGCCGAAAAGTCTCGTACTCGAACGTGGAGAACGTCGTGTACCCCCCGATGAACCCTATGGGAATCAAATACCGCCAATTCGGACTCCAGTGGGTTTTCTCGGCCAATATTGCAAGTATCATGCCGATCAGGAACGAGCCCGTGACGTTGATCACAAACGTGCCATATGGAAACCTGCTGCCCAGCCTGCTGCCGATATAGCTTCCCAGCCAGAATCGCAGAATAGAACCTAAACATCCTCCCAATCCAACCATGAAATACTTGAGCAAGTCGTCCTTTTCCTTTCCCCATCACAGACTACCTCCCGATATCGCATTTGCGGCGACTTTCTCAGGAGGTTGCCGGTATCGGTTCCTTCGCCTGTTCTCCCTGTAATATGCCTAAACTTTTTCGGATCGCCTGTTCTTGTTCCGTCGACAGCTCGTGGGAACCCGCCAATCGCTCTAACTGCGCTCGATAGCCGTCCGCATAGGCATCGAATCGGCGTCGAATCCGGCTCAGTGTCCTATCGCCCCAATCTCCGACAACTTGGCGATATGCGCGAAGGGCCCGCACAACCTGCGGCCCTATTAATCTGGCCAGTTTCCTGGCGGTCGACTTCTCGGCGAAGCCCTGCCCCAAGAGGAGAGCGATCCCCGGACGACTGATGATCAAAGTCACGTTTCCCAAGTCGAGTACTGGCATTTCACGCAGGAAATCGGAAAAGTCCTCTTCGCTCGGCATGTCGCCCTGCTTCAGTGCCTCCGTGGCCGATCGCAAACTGTTGTAAAGCTCGTCTCCAAGTTCCGAAAGAATGCCTCGCAGTTGATTACTCTTGTCTTGAACGGTTCGGTTCACTGCATCCAGAACGACCGGTCCTGCGTCGATTTCCTGACTTCCGCGCTTCCAAAGCTCCACCAAAACGGCCGCCGCGTTCCACAGGGCTGGCGAACCAAGGTCGTCGATTTCATTCGCAATTCGCCTCAGGCTTGAGTCGGTTTCTTGCAGTTTCCCGCTGGCCTGCCGAAGCTTGGCCTCAACGTTGCGAAGCTGTTTATTATCCACTTCGAGATTCTCTCTCTTCGGCCGCAGCCGCACCTTGAGAGCAGCCTCCACCGATTGCTGCAAACTCCCAATCTTCCGCCGGATCGAACGCAGCTTCAATTCCTGGCGCTGATTGTAAAGCGGAGCGATGTCGTTCTCGAACCAGTTGGTCAGAAGATCTCTCGCCCCCGGCACCGCACTCACGGCGTGTACCTGTGTTTCCAGGTGAAGTTCCGAGCGGAGATGGTCCTTCACGTACTCAATCACCTGAGTACGATCCTCATTGGAGAGCAGGTCCGCTTTACTCAGCAGAACGTTGGCTGGAATACCGGCTTCATACAGAATTTGCACCGTTCTCAAGTCGTCCGCCGTAAGTGTGGAACCAGCGTCAATGAGCACCACGCCAAGATCGCAGCGGGGAAGGTAGGCCAGCGTCTCCGCGGCTCCGCGAGTCGCCAGTGACCCTAGTCCTGGGGTGTCCACAAATGCTATGCCATCTCGCAACCGGGGTGATTGCATTTGCAAAACGATCCGCGTGACGCGTTTTTCGTTGCCCGGATTCCGCTGCTCTGCGACAAATTCCGCCAACTGCGAAATCGCAAACTGTTCCGGCGGGCGGTTGGCAAACCAAACGTTGACCGCCGGTGTCTCGCCGTAAACAATCCGTGTGGGAACGGCTGTGATGGGAGTGACTCCCACCGGCAACACATCGGTTCCGAGGGTTGCATTCAGAAGCGACGACTTGCCAGAACTGACTCGCCCGAACAAAGCGATTTCGAAGCTCTTGTCCTCAAGCCGGTCGAGAATCATGGAAAGCGTCGACCGGAATTCCACCAACCCCTGATCGGTGATGATCGCTTCAAGTCTCTTCAGGAGAACTACCTCGTCTCCGGTCTGCTCCAACCGGAGCAGGCGGTCTTGCAGATTCTCGCCCGCTCCTCGCCCGATGTACTGGTCCAGCTGATTGCTCAGGCTGAGCAGTTCGGCTGCAATCCCGTTCAGTTCGACGGCAGCTGCGGGTGGAATCTCGCCATAGCCACGCATGTATCTCGGCTGTAATTCCTCGGCGGCAATCGCGACGAATGCCAGAGCTGTATGGAGCGATCTGCTCACCGGGATCGAAGCCACCGGGCGCTCGATGCCCTGGCCCTCGAGAACGCGAATCAACTGAGCGCGGATTCGGGCGATGTAGTCTTCAATTACTCGCCGTTGTGCCGGCGCGATGTCGGGCGAATACTCGGGAAATGCCTTCTTCGAGTCAGCGACGCTGAGCGCACTCTCCATATCAGCCAGGAGCTTGTCGATGTGCCGACAAGTTACCGAGAGGCGCCGAGCGTGATTCGAATTGAGAGACTCCTCTGGCATAGCGTCAACAGACAAACACACGTCCGGTTCGACCTGTGTTAGCTAATCAGGAAATCTCTTGGAATCGGAAGATGCAGGGGAAGAACTTTGAGAATTAGCCCCTACCAAGAGAATTCCTTCGTCTTCGTAGGAGTCATCTGCCCCATGTGGGCGGTTAAAGGTGAACTCCAACACCCCTCGAAATTATGACAACCCGGGAAGGCGAAGTCAATCATCTCCCCGGCGTAGCGACGTTCAGCTCTTCCGAACAGACGGCGACCAGTTCATGCGGAAATCGATGTAAAGCGGCGTGATCTTAATGTGGTCGTCGGTTCGATATTTCGGATACTTGGCCATTTGAAGCAGGGAAAGAATCGCTCCCGGATTCCCTTCGCTAAACTCCAGCACCTTCCCGAGAAATTCGTTCATATTGGAAGCCGACAATCCGGACCTTTCCACCATCGTGTCGGCGAACTGCCGTGCAGTTGCCATCTCAAAGTTCCTCAACTCGTAGCGGTCACGCCGATCGGAATACAAGTCTTGCAGAAACCCAGTGTCTTCCATGTGGCTTGAACGGGCAACCGCGACGACAGGAGCCGAGCACCATCCCATGATCTCGCGAACTGACCCAGCGAAGTTCTGGGATGGGCGATCCACGTGGTCCAGCACAATCGAGTAGCTGCCTTCACGCAGGGCATCCATTACGATGCCCTTCAGCGAAACAGCGGATTTTGCCCGGATGCCCTCCAGATTGCGGCAAGCCCGTTGGACGCGCGGATCGCTGCGCCCCAGTAGCCCTTGCGCCATGCTGCGAAAAACGCCTTGAATGCTGCCTGAATTCGGACAATAGAGTACGGCAGGCATCTTCTCCAGCACGCTCAAGAGAATAACCGTCTTGCCTACCCCAGCTGGCCCGTGCAAGAGAAAAGACTTATTTCTCGAAAGGCGCTGTTCAATCGCCTGCGACTCTTCTGCACGCTTGAAAATCTCCATCGCTCAAGTCGCTGGAACAAATTCTTGCAGCGCATTTCGAACAACCTAATGCACCACCATCACCGGACAATGCGCATACCGCAACACACGTTCGGAAACTGACCCTAAGACCATTCTCGAAAGCATCGACCGGCCTCGCCGCCCCAGGATAATAAGATCGATTCCATCTTCTTCCGCACGGTGAATAATCTGTTCCCCCGGATGTCCCACTGCCATATCCGTCTTCACATCAAGATCGTGCGCCCGGGCCTTCTCCAGAATTTTCTTGAATCCCTCTTCGTAGTGCTCTCTCGCATCGTCCAGCACTGCTTCCAGTTCAACGGATGTCGGTGGCTCCGGAGGTCTGGCTACGGCTAGAATCAAAACTGTCGAATCAATACACCCTGCAAGCGAGAACCCCAGTTCCACAGCCTTTTCCGATTGTGGAGAGCCATCGTAGCCAATCAAGATTCGCCAAAAGTGCAAATTGTGTCTTCTTCCACTCATGGATTTTCTCCCTCAGCGCTCAGCGTGACGGCTTGGGAAGCCACGGCGCCATGTTGCTTGGCCTTCGACAGAAGATGCTTCGGCATGAACCACGCATTCGCGATCATCGTAGGGATCACGGCGCTGCCTATCACGGTCGCCACCAGGTGCGAGTATTGTCCCTGATCAATGATGCCGTGGTTCAAGCCGAACAGCGCGGAAATCGTTCCGAATGTCAGCCCCGTGGACATCATCAGCGTGAAATATAACCCTTCCTCGCGCTGGTAGTGGAATGCTTTTACAGTTGGAAACAGGCCGATCACCTTCGAAAGCATCTTGGCAAAGAAGAGCACGACGAACACCATGGGCGCAGCGCGGAGTGCGGGTATCAAAACAAAAGAACCCGCTCGTATGAAATAAAACGGTGTCAACAGACCGAATGTCAAGGTGCGAAGCCGCCGGATCAAGACATGATCCTTGCCCACCGTTCCTGCGAGGACCATCCCGATAATGTATGCCGGCAAGACCGCCTCGCTTCCCGACCATACCGCCAATCCGCCCATGGCGAAGAGAACAAACAACAGATATTTTGCCTCCAGCTCCGAGACTCGCCCTCCGTAAATTTTGAAGAACCACGGCGTGAGGAACGGTAGTGCCGCAAAGATCAGGACGCTCGATCCCACAAAGATCAGAGTCCTGATCGTGAATGGAGAAAAAATCAGGCCAAGTGCGATGACCGTGCCCAGGTCATTTATGAAGCAAGCGGCAAGTACCGCTTTGCCAAAATCTGTGACATTGAATCCGAGTTCCAACATTACTGCGTACACTACTGCGACCGAGGTGGTCGAAAGCGCCACTCCCGCCAGCCAACTCGACGGTACTGTCCAATGCAAGACGTAGTGGGCGATAGCGGTACAGCCCAGGAATGGGCCGAAGAAGCCAACCAGGCCAATCACAGTCGCCTCTTTCCATTTTGTCCGGAAGATCTGAGGATCGAGTTCTGCTCCGGCCAGGAAGGTGAGAACGATCGCTCCCGTTCCCGCCAGGAAGCTAATCCACTCGCTCTTGGCTCCCAGGCCTCCCTGAACCAGGAAGGCGCCGACAATAAGCTGCGCGACCGTCCCCACCACAATTTCGGTCAGAGCCGTGGAGATCTTGAACCAGATCCCAAGAAGAGTCGCGATCAGCGCCAAACCCACCCAAACAGACGCGAGAACCCAAATGTTCTGCATTTGAACGGCACCTCGACTGCTGAACTGTGTGTGCGGTTCCTGCCGGACTACGACTCCGCGACAAGGCCCGCTTGTCAGGAGTCATCAGCTGTTCCCGGCTCAAGGATGGGACAGCGGTTAGCGGTGAACTCCTTCACCGTTGCTGTTCGATACATCATGCTTTTCAAGCCCCACTGGAGTCAAGCGTTTAACTTCCAGGCCAAGGTCGAGAAAGCCGTCTCTTCCGGCGCGCGTCTGCTTGCGGGTGGCCGCTATGATGGGGAACTTCTATCAGCCGACGGTAATTGCGAACGCGACTCCCGACATGGAGGTGTTTTCGCGATGAACTATTCGGCCCCGTGGCTGCCGTAACCAAAGCGGACGACTCCGATCAGGCGCTCCGCCTTGCAAACGATACCGCGTACGGGTTGTCCTCGGCGATTCTCACCAACGATCTTCAATTAGCCATGAAGTTTGCGCTCGAGCTCGAAGCGGGAATGGTTCACATTAACGGTCCAACCGTTCATGATGAAGCCATCGTTCCTTTTGGCAGGGTGAAGGATTCAGGAAATGGCCGCGAAGGCGGTCATTGGTCCATGGACGAACTGACGGAAACGAAGTAGATCACGGTCCAGCTTGGCCGTCGCTCGTATCCTTTCTAAAGGATGGCCGACGCGACCTTCGTTCATCGATACCGTCCGGCTTTGCAGTCTGAGCTCCGCTAGCATCCGCGATCAGATACTGTCCCAGAGTTTCGTGGGAAGGATCATTGCGGTTTCGGCGTTACTACGGCCGGAGCCCGGACCGGTTGCGGTGAGGTTGACTGGGACGAGATAGCGACGTGTGCTTCCTTCCCAGGCGGGATTTCGCTTCCGGGTGGATAAATGAAAATCTGCAACTTGCCCCACCCCGCATCCGAATTCGTGTCCGACTCCTTGCCCATTCCCAAAGTCTTAAGTTGACTATCGTCGAATCCGAAGTTCTCAACCAGATACTCGCGTACAACCATCGCCCGCGCCTGTGTCAGCACCAAATCTTTCTGGGTATCGCCCTCCATCCCGGTGGACGCAACGACTACCGCAAAACCGAACTGGTTGTTGGCCAGGAACTCGCCGCCCTCGTTGAGAGACTTCTGATTCTTCAGCTTCGCCGAATCCTGCTTATCGAAAAGCTGCTTCGCCGAATACGTAAACTCCTTTGTCGGTGCGCCTTGCGGCAATCGTTCAATCTCGTTCTTAGCGAGTTCATCGGAGTCTTCGTAACCGCGGTTCTTGAAATACCCTTTCAAGAGGAAATTGTGCTTCATCGCTTCCATATTTTCCTGGAAGTCGGTAACCCCGGCCCTCGCCTGGAGCATCGTGGCATTCATGGTGCTAGTCGTCTGTTCCAGGTTGGCATAGAGTTGTTTGTCGTTCACCAGCGCACCCACCGTTCCCTGCCCACTATTGATCTTGGCGCTGATTGAGTCGAGATTCGCTGTCGCCCCGGTGGCATTCTTAATAGCTTGTTGGCTGCTATCCAGGATGCCGCTCATTTTCTTGAGCAGGTCCGACATTTCAAGTGGCGGCTGACTGGCGATGGTATCGCCATCCCACACCCCGGCTGCGCCGGGAGATCCAAATGAGATCGCCAGATACTGGTTGCCCAGCAACCCCTCGGTTTCGATGGAGGCCACGGAATCCTGCTTGATGATCTGGTGGGTCTCCTTGCCCAGATCCATGACGATCGTGACCTTGTCCCCGGGCTTGTGGGGCAGCACGATGTCGTGCACAGTTCCCACGTGAACTCCGCCCACTCGCACGTCTCCTCCCGCATCCAGGCCTACGACATCGTCGAATTGCGCCTTCAACTGATAGGTAGAGCTAAAAAGATACTGTTTGCCGCCGATGATAAAGATGCCGGCCACCAGAATCGCCAGTGTCACAACGATGAAAGCTCCCAACCGCGCAGCTCTCGACATAATGTTCTCCTACGAATGCTTTAGAAATTCCCGAACAAACTCAATGTCACTTTTCTGAAGCTCTTCAAAGTTGCCTTCGATCACCACGTCTCCACCATCGAGCAGAGCGAGACGGTCCGCGATCGTCTTCGCGCTGTGCAGATCGTGGGTCACCACGATCGATGCCATGTGATGTTCCTCTTGGAGCTTGAGAATCAAATCATCGATCTCCGCAGAACTAATAGGGTCGAGACCAGCGGTGGGCTCGTCGAGCAGCAAAATATCCGGCTCCAGAGCCAGCGCCCGCGCCAGCCCCACCCGTTTTTGCATGCCACCGGAAATATCCGAAGGCATTTTCGCAAGATTGCCCTCCATCCCCACTTCTCCGAGCAGCGCTCGAACCCGGTCGGCCCGCTCAGACTTCGGCATATCCTTCTTGTGGTGCACCAGCGGAAAAGCCACGTTCTCTTCGACGGTCAGCGAATCGTAAAGCGCGGAGTGCTGAAACGAGAAACCCATCTTCTTCCGTACCTCGCCCATGCGGTCGATAGCCAGGGCCGTGATGTCTTGACCATGTATGCGAATCGATCCAGAGTCCGGCCTCTCGAGGCCAATGATCAGCCTTAGCAATACGCTCTTGCCAGTGCCACTGCGCCCCAGAACCGCCAAAGTCTCGCTGCGGCCCACGGCCAGACTAACCCCGTTCAAAACCTTTTGACTTCCGAAGGATTTATGCAAGTCTTCCACCGCGAGAACCGGCGCGCTGCCGTCCTTCTCGGCCGTATCCTGCTTCGTCGCAACTTGATCGATTGTGTCCATACTTATTTGACGAACTGTCACGATTGCTCTTAATCAACAATCACGGGAAAAATATGAGAATGATTTTCACGAGCACGACATCGGCCAGGATCACGAACAGCGAGGACAAAACCACCGAACTCGTGGCCGCACGTCCCACGCCCGCTGCTCCTCCCTGGGTCCGCATTCCCTGAAAACACGCGATCAGCCCAATGATCAGGCCAAACACCATGGTCTTAAATGTTGGTGGCAGAAAGTCGTTGAACCCGGCGCCCTTAAAACCGCTGCTGATGAACTGATGGAACGAGAGCGGCTCAACCACCGCCTGCGCAACCCAGCCCATGATTACGCCGGATGCGTCGGCGGCGAGCGTCAGCAAAGGCATCATCAGGATGCAAGCCAGAATACGTGTCGCCGCCAGCAGCCGATAAGGATTTACCGCGGACGCTTCAATGGCATCGATCTGCTCGGTTACCTTCATCGACGCCAGCTCCGCGCCAATGCCAGCGCCGACTCGACCGCTGACCACCAGCCCGGTGATGATCGGACCGGTCTCGTGGACAATGGAGAACACGATGGCGGCGGGAAGCAGCGATTTGGCCCCAAATCGAGTAAGGCTGTAACGAGCTTCCATGGA
>JBEKHS010000015.1:0-178917 GCA_050012155.1 Candidatus Sulfotelmatobacter sp.
AGAGATGGATGGTGGGACCTGGTGTCCCGCTGCGAGATTGAAGCGAGTGACGAGCTTGGTCTGGACATCAAAAGCGTTCTACGAGAGCGAAATGGCGCGGCTTTCGGCGTCCACGCCGAAGTTTCGCCACAAAACGCTTGACAGGGCATAGCGTCGTTAGAGACAGGATGACAACTGAGGACAGCACGCTTGCTTTTCCACCGAGGCAAGGTTCATTCATCACTGACCTACGTCCTCCGATTTGTCATCCTGAGCCCCGCGTGCTCTAGTGCGACCGGGAGCCACCACGCGAAGGACCTATGTAGTTTGTTTGCGTCAAGCGAACCCACCAAAGCCGCCGCCCCTGGCAGACCCGACAGCGAGATGTCGTGTTTCAGCAACACAGCAATGCCTTCCTCCGCCGCACTGGCGCCGCCCAACTGCATAGGTCCTTCGCGAAAAAAACGCTCTCAGGATGACAAGACAGAAAAGCATGCCCCGTTTTCCATCGCAGCAAGGTTCATTCATCACAGACATCCCACCCCAGATTTGTCATCCTGAGCCCCGCGTGCCCCAGCGCGGCCGGAAGCCACCACGCGAAGAGCCTGCCCTGGGCGGAGTCGAAGGGACCTATGTATTTTGTCTACATCATTACGAACCGCTCAATGACCCTGTACACGGGCGTTACCAACAATCTCATGCGAAGGGTACGCGAGCACAAGACTGGAGCCGGCTCAGGGTTTACCGCAAAATACAAACTCGACCGGCTCGTGTATTTCGAGCGTTTCCAGGACATTCACAACGCCATCGCACGCGAGAAGCGCATCAAGGGCTGGCTGCGAATTAAGAAAATCGCCCTCATCGTGTCAATCAATCCTTCCTGGAAGGATTTGAGCGAAGAGTGGTACGAACGTCATCAATACCAGCCGCGGAGCGCTTAGCGATCTTTGAAAAACGCTGATGAGGAGTTTACGATAGCCCGACCCTTCGCCATGTCCACCGCTGCCATCGCGCTCCGCCGTTCGTTGGTCGTAACCGCCCGCCACAATCCGCTCGCGTCAACCGGGGTGGTGCTTGTGATCCTCTTCGTGATCTTCGCCCTGTTCGCACCCTGGATCGCGCCGCAAGATCCCGCCGCCATCGATCTTCCCGCGCGACTCGCTGCTCCATCACACGCACACTGGCTCGGCACCGACGAACTCGGACGCGATATTCTCTCGCGCATCGTGTACGGCGCGCGCATCTCGATGATGGTGGGAAGTTGCGTCGTCGCGACCTCGCTTGCACTCGGCCTCATCATCGGCTCCATCGCCGGCTACTACGGTGGAGGCATCGATCGCTTCGTCAACGTAGTATTGATGAACGCGTTTCTCTCATTCCCTGGAATTCTCTTGGCCATCGCGTTCGTCGCCTTCCGCGGACCCGGCATTTTCAATCTGGTTCTCGCGCTGTCGCTCGGAGGCTGGGTCGGCTACGCTCGCCTAGTTCGCGGCCAGGTCCTCGCCGCACGCGAGCGCGAATTTGTTGAAGCCGCGCGCGCCTTGGGCGCGAGCGATCTGCGCATCATCGTTCATCATATTCTGCCGAACATTATTCAGCCCGTGATCGTGCAAGCGGCCATCGGCATGGCCGGCGCCATTCTTGCCGAAGCTACCATGAGCTTTCTCGGGCTCGGCGTGCCCCCGCCGACGGCAAGCTGGGGCGCCATGCTCAACGATGGCCGCGCCCACCTGTTCGACGCGCCGCATCTCGTGCTGTTTCCCGCGGTCGCCGTGATGCTGGCCGTGTTGTCGTTCAACTTTATTGGCGACGCCCTGCGCGACTACCTCGACCCCCGCTCCCGCATCGAAGCCGGACTTTAAGCTCCGCAAGCCGCTCAAAACAATCCAAATCCACTTCTTGACAATATATCGCATATTGCAATATAAATATTGCGATCTGATATATGAAACTGGGAGAGAAAATTCGCTACCTGCGCGAGGTGGAAGGCTCGCTGCGCGGCCTCGGCCGTCCGCTGACTCAGCAAGAGCTGGTAAGGGCGATTCGCCAGGAGCTGCGCCAGAGCATCAGCCAGTCGTATCTGTCGCAGATCGAGAACGGAGCGCGCCCGCACATGACGCAGTCTTCGCGCGCGCTGCTGGCGAAATTTTTTAAGGTGCATCCCGGCTTTCTGGTGGATGACCCAGACGGTTATCACACGGAGCTGACTTCGGACTTGCGCACGACCGAAGGCCAGCTTGACGTCTGGCTGCTGCAAGGCTCGGAACGGTTCATCAGCGATCCGGAAGTGAGCGACGTGCTCATCAAAGCCGCGCGTGAAAAAGATACGCGGCAATGCCTGCTCTTATTGGGTGCGATTCTCGGCACGCCGGGGCTCGCCGAGCGCCTGCTGGAAGCGCTGCGGCCCGAGCTTACGGTGACCACCAGGCATCGTGGCGCGAATCATCGCGCTAACCATGGCCATACGTCGGCTGCAGAAGGGAGGCGAATCCGATGACCAACTCCATGACTTGGGCGAACTTTTACCTGATCTGTTTCGCGGTCGGCTTCTGCTTCAGTTTCTTTTCGTTTCTATTTGGAGGTTCGCGCACGGGCCGGCTGCACCTTCCGCATTTCCATGGACATGTCGGCGGCGCGCATACACCTTTTGCTCCGGTCGCGCCCGGTCCGGTTGCTGCAGGCCACGCGCCGGTTGCAGACGGCGCCGCAGTAAGCACGCCGCCCCATTCCGAGGGGGGAGTTTCGCCGTTCAACTTCGTCACGCTGACGGCGTTCCTGGCCTGGTTCGGCGGCACTGGGTATTTGCTTACACGCTACTCCGGTCTCTGGGTCGGCTTCGGGTTGCTGGCGTCGGTCCTGAGCGGACTGGTCGCAGCGGCTATCGTGTTTCTGTTTCTGAGCAAGGTTCTGATTTCAGAGGACGAGAATATGGATCCGGCGGACTACGAAATGGTGGGGGTGCTGGGCCGGGTTTCCAGCTCCATTCGCGAAGGTGGAACGGGCGAGATCGTCTACGCGCAGATGGGCACGCGCCGGGTGTGCGGGGCGCGCAGTGATGACGGCGGTGCCATCGCCAAAGGAACCGAAGTGGTGGTGACGCGCTATGAAAAAGGGATTGCCTACGTGAAGTTGTGGAGCGAGATGTCAGGCGATGAATGAACATACGCACCAGCGACGACGTCGCATTCATTGATTTGATTTTGTGGGACTGCATTCATTAAGAGGAGGCGTTATGCCAGAGATGTCGCGGATGGTCGAGATTTGGATTTTTGCCGGGCTGGGAGTGATGGTCCTTCTGTTCCTGATGAGCGGAATGGCCAGGCTATATCGCAAAGCGGGGCCGCACGAGGCACTCATCGTGTATGGCCTGGGCGGAACGCGGGTGGTGCAGGGGCACGGCACGCTGGTGCTTCCCATGGTGCAGATCTGCAAGGATCTGTCGCTGGAGTTGATGTCGTTCGACGTGGCGCCGCAGCAGGATTTGTATACAAAGCAAGGCGTCGCGGTGACGGTGGAGGCTGTCGCGCAGATCAAGGTGAAGTCTGATCGCGAGTCTGTGCTGACGGCGGCCGAGCAATTCCTGACCAAGTCAGACCAGGAGCGCGAAGCGCTTATCCGGCTGGTGATGGAAGGCCACTTGCGCGGCATCATCGGGCAACTCACGGTGGAAGAAATCGTGAAGCAGCCGGAGATGGTTTCCGACCGCATGCGCGGAACCTGTGCTGAAGACATGAACAAGATGGGGCTCGAGGTGATTTCGTTCACCATCAAGGAGGTCCGCGACAAGAACGAGTACATCACCAACATGGGCAAGCCGGATGTTGCCCGCATCAAGCGCGACGCGGACGTTGCCACGGCGGAAGCCGACCGCGATACGGCAATTAAGCGCGCGCTAGCGCAGCGGGAATCGGCGGTTGCCAAGGCGCAGGCCGATCAGGAACGCGTGCTGGCGGAAACGTTGTCTCTGGCCAAGCAGGCGGAATCGCAACGCGACCTGGAAGTGAAGAAGGCGCAATTCCTGGAAGTGACCAAGCGCCAGCAGGCGCAGGCCGATAAGGCGTATGACATCCAGACCAACATCATGCAGCAGCAGGTGATCGCGGAGCAGGTGAAAGTGCAGCAGATCGAGAAAGAACAGCAGGTCAAAGTTCAGGAAGCGGAAATCAACCGCCGCGAGAAAGAACTGATCGCAACCGTGCTGAAGCCGGCAGAAGTGGATCGTCAGCGGATAGAGACTCTCGCCGCGGCCGAAAAACAGCGCCTGATCGCGGAAGCGGAAGGTCACGCGTCATCGATACGCGCGCAGGGAGAGGCTGAGTCTGAAATTATTTTCAAGAAAGGCGAAGCCGAAGCCAAAGCCATGAACGTGAAAGCCGAGGCCTATCAGGAATACAACCAGGCCGCGGTGATCGACCGGTTGTTCGCCACCATGCCGGAGATTGTGAAGGCGCTGGCCAGTCCGCTGGCCAACGTCGACAAGATCACCATCGTCTCTACCGGCAACGGTGATGCTTCTGGCATGAACAAAATTACCGGAGACATCGCGAAGATGGCGGCGCAGGTGCCGGCGTTGTTCGAGACGCTCTCGGGCATGCCGCTGGCGGAGTTGCTGGGGAAAGTGCGGCAGCTGGGAGACAAGACGCCGAAGGCGCCGGTGGTGGACGCAACGAAGTAATAGTCGGAGGGACGAGTCACAACTCGTCCCTCCTCAGTCTTTTCAACAGCAGTTGTCAGGAGCAAGGCGATGGCAAGCAAATCGACAAACACGGGATTGGGCATCGCGCTGGGAGCGGCACTCGGCACGGTTGCCGGGGTGCTGGCCGGGCACGTTGCGATCTGGCTGGGCATCGGGATTGCGATTGGGATGGCGCTCGGCGCTTCGTTCCGGCGCGCCGAAAAGGTGTGCCCAGCCTGCGCCGCGGTGCACAGGTTCCACGAAGATCAGGCACACGAAGGAAGAGCAAAGCAGTTACAGAGCTAGAAGGTCACAAAAAAGGAGTCCACCATGGCATTACTAGAGCGTGTTTCCACATTAGTCCGGGCTAACCTCAACGATCTGATCGACAAGGCTGAGGAACCGGAAAAGATGATCAAGCAGGTAATTCTCGACATGCAGAACCAGCTTCTGCAGGTGAAGACGCAGGTTGCGATCGCCATTGCCGACCAGCATCTGCTAGAGAAAAAGCAGAAAGAAAACGAAGACAAGGTGGCCGAGTGGATGCGCAAAGCCGAGCTCTCTGTCGATAAGAAACAGGACGACCTGGCGCGCGCCTCGCTGCAGCGTGTGGAAAGCTATCGCGACATGAGCGAGAGTTTTGCCCAGCAAGTAGCCGACCAGAAAGCGCAGGTAGAGAATCTGAAGTCCGCGCTGCGCCAACTGGAGCAGAAGCTTTCTGAGGCGCAGGGCAAGGCTGATCTGCTGATCGCGCAGCATCGCCGCGCCCGCGCCGTGGGCAAAGCCAGCGACGCTCGGCTGGCGATGGGCGACGGCTCGAAGGCCGCGGCCTTTGACCGCATGAAACGCAAGGTGGCGCACTCCGAAGCGGTAGGTCAGGCGAAGGCTGAGATTGCCGGAGAGAATATCGACGACCGTCTGGCCGCGCTCGAGAAGGAAGATCGGATTGAGCAGTTGCTGGCGGAGCTGAAGGGGAAGCGGGGCGCGTGAGGGGTCGCACATGTCCATTACGAATCGGCTGCTTGCACCTATCGCGTCGCACGACGGGCGGAACAAGATCGCCTCAGTCGACCTCGGCGCATTTGTAAGGCGATTGCTGTTGTTCGAAACGTATATCCTCCACTCTGGTTGGCTTGAGGACTTGGCGCTGCTCACTGAGTCCTTTGATGAGAGTGGTTTGGAGCAACTCCTCAGCGAGGGTGCCCTCAAGCTCCATTGCGGGGTCTTCGCCATCGGCCAAACTGGGCAGATACGGGCGGATCTTAACTTTGCTGATAACAACAAGCGCCTGCCGCTGGGGTCGTACTCGTTTTCGTCAATCCGGGTTCACGGTCGAGATGAGAAGATTGAGCGATCACTAAGTGGTTTTCGCTCTGGACTTCGAGACCAAGCTCGCAGGAACTTAGTCCCGATACCTGAGGACTTCTTCTCAAATGTCTTCGAAGGCTTTTACAGTGATATTCGGTCGAGCCCCGCCGGCTTGGACAGCTCTGTGAGAATTCGACTACGGAAACTGGGCATTAAGCCAAAACGACTGAAGCTGAGAGTTGAAGAGACGAGCCCTGAGGATTTCCGGGTCGAAAACAACTTGTCGGAGGAATACGGTCTCTCACCGACGGCATCGCACAAACTAATAGAGGGTGCTCTGCTTGCGGTGGGTGGCTTGAATCAGCGATTCGCCGAAATGATGGCCTTCTCGGCTCTGTCAGGCACCGGCGGGGACGACCTGCCAATACTGCAGGGGAAGCTGTCGCTGGTGGCCAACCTCGTTGCTTCCGTTAACCACGAGCAAAGATTTGGAAGGGTGCTCAATATTGCTGGGTTGCCTGCGCCCAAAATTGGCGAGACGAAGATAGATGCCGAGAAGCTACTTCGAGTGCGGGAGTCCGATGAATGTCGAGCTTTTAGGGATTGGCTGGGCAGGACGGATTCGCTGTCGGATCGGGAATTGGCGGAAAGGCTAACGGGTTTGAGCGCAAGGATTAGGCAAGCGCTTAATACTAGGCTCGGCAAGCATGTACGCCTCGTCGTTTCCAACGGGTTGGGTCTCCTCGGCCCGATAACCGGATTGACTGCGAGTGCTGTGGATTCGTTCATCCTCGAACGACTGGCACCAAGGGATGCGATTCTCGCGTTTCTCAGCGAAAGCTATCAACCCCTCTTTAAGAGGGCCTCGTAAGATTTCCCGCGCAGCCTATATCCTTGAATGGCATACCGTGTGGAATGTGCTAATCTGAGACGTACTCAGGTATGACAAAGTAACAACCATGCGAGAGAGCACGACATTCACAGTTTCGCTGCCACCGGCGATGGCGAAAGAGATCGAGCGGGCTATGAGGGCGGAGCACCGGACGCGCTCGGAGCTGGTGCGGGAAGCGCTGCGAGTGTATTTATCGGCACGGCTGATTCCTGCCGAGTTGCCAACGCCCGCCGAAGCCCGGGCTTACCGGCGTGGTATGGCGGCTTACAGGCACTGCGATTCTGTAACGCTGCGGGAGTACCTCGATGGAATGGACCGTCGTCCTCGCCGGTCCCGCAAGAAGGCCCGTTAAGTGGTACATCCATTGACCCAGCAGCCCGCATCTCTGTAATCTTGCAAGGGAACTCTCGCGTCCAATTCAAGATCAGATTTTAAAAATCACAAAGGCAGGTTCATGAAAGAAGTTGCAATTCTGTTGCTGTTGGTGCTGATGCTGAGCAGTTGCAACAGCCAGACGGCGGCCCAGTCGGGCGCGGGTGGTGTTTGGCAGGCGCAGATGCTGGGCGGAGTCGGCGTGGCGTCAGGATTTAGCTTTAACACTCAGTTCACGGTGAACGGCGATGGGTCGTTAAGCATTTCCAACTTTCAGTTCCTGACCAGCGGGCAATGCTTCCCACTTACAGAGTCACCAGTCGGGTCGATGATGCTGACCGAGCAAAACAACAATACTGTGACGGGAACCTTTGCCTTCACGATAGCGGCCAACGGCAACACTCTTGTGCTCAGCGGAACCGTGACTGGAACGGAGAGCGGGACGAATACCCAGCTTCTGCCCGGCACCACGATCTTCGGCACCTGGACGCTGACCGGCACTGGTTCATGCGCCAACGCGGGTGGCAGCTTCACGATGGCCCAGGCGCCCGCATAAGGCTGCGAATTCAGAACCAATCGCTGCGGTAGGCTACCCACCAGGAAACGAAGAGGATGGGGATGGTCGCCGCGAGCCCCCACCAAATCGGCAGAAGAAAATCCGCCGCCAGGCCGAGAACGGTGAAGACCATCCAGAAGATCTTCTTTTCCATAGATCAATTCTAGGCCAGCGCGTGTCACGAGTCAGCAGGGCTCTCGGACGAGCACTTTCGTCACGTCGGCGCTCTGCTATAGAGTGGGAGCGATGAAGCGCAAGTTGCTACAGATGGCTGAGCTGGTGGGAGCGCGTCTGCAAGGCGATGGAAGTGTCTTGGTCGGTGGCGTGGCCAGCATCGCATCAGCAACTCCGGACGACCTGGTATTTGTGGAGGATGAAAAATATCTTTCGCGGGCGCTGCAGTCGGGTGCGGGCGCGGTGATTGCGGGCGAGTTCGCAGCGGGCGCGTCGGGGAAGCCGCTGCTGATTTGCCCCCACCCAAAGCTGGCCTTCGCGCGGGCGGCGCAAACGCTGCGGTTTGACAGGAGTTCCTGGGTGGGTGACGGCGTGCACGCCACTGCGGTGGTTCATTCCTCCGCACACCTTGACGAGTTTGTGATTGTTGAAGAATGCGCCGTGATCGGCGCGGAGGCGCGGATTGGGGAGGGCACGCGGATCGGCGCCGGATGCGTGGTGGGGCGGGGAGTCAAGATTGGGCGAGACTGTCTGATTTATCCGCGGGTGACGATTTATGCGGGGACGATGCTGGGCGACCGCGTGATTGTGCATGCGGGCGCGGTTCTCGGCAGCGATGGCTTCGGATACGTGCGCGATCCCGAGAGCGGACGCTACGAGAAATTTCCGCAGGTGGGCCGGCTTGTGATCGAAGACGATGTCGAGATTGGGGCCAACACAACCATCGACCGAGGAGCCCTCGAGGAAACGCGCATCGGACGGGGAACGAAGATCGACAACCTGGTACACATCGGCCACAACTGCCGGCTCGGCGAGAATGTGGTGATCGCGGCGCAGACCGGGCTTTCCGGCAGCATCGCGATTGGGAACGATGTAGTGCTTGGGGGTCAGGTCGGTATCGGCGAACATGCGCGCATCGAAGAAGGAGTGATGCTGGGCGGGCAGGGCGGCGTGCTGCCGAATAAGGTCCTGCGCGGGAAGGGCGTGGCATTCTGGGGAACCCCGGCGCAGCCGGTGCGCCAGTATCTGAAGCAGTTGGCGGCGCTGGCGCGGCTATCGAAGAAATGAGCGGCTACTGGCTTCCGGCCTCCGGCTGTTGCGCCGTAGTAGAGGCCGGAAGCCGGAAGCCGGTAGCCGGAAACCGAAAGCCGGCATTTGGAGCCGACATTTATGGCAATCGTTGTGATTGGCGGGCACTCGCGCAGCGTAGGGAAAACCAGCGTGGTTGCAGGGCTGATCTCTGCCCTGCGGGAATACGATTGGACTGCCGTGAAAATCACGCAATACGGGCATGGAGTGTGTTCGGCCAATGGAGCGCCATGCGACTGCGCTACCGCCGATCACACGTGGGCGATTTCCGAGGAGAAAGATCGCAGTGGCGAATCGGACACCTCGCGCTTTCTCGTGGCTGGAGCGGCGCGAGCGCTGTGGGTGCGTACGGAGCAGGGCAGGCTGGCAGAAGCCATGCCCGCGTTGCGTAAGCGGCTTGAGCAATCGCATTACGTGATGGTGGAATCCAACAGCGTCTTGAAGTTCGTGCGGCCGGACTTGTATCTCACGGTGCTCGACCCCGGGACGGAAGACTTCAAGAATTCGGCGCGGGAATTTCTGGACCGCGCGAGTGCGGTGATTCTTCACGGAAACTTGAGAACTGGATCGGAATGGCAGGGCGTGTCCTTGAAGCCTGTGGCTGGGCGTCCGGTATTTAGAATTGAGCCCCCACCCTACGTGACGCCAGAAATCGTCGAGTTCGTGCGGCGTTCCCTGCCGTCAGCAGAGAAAGCAGATTCCCTTCGCCCAACTCAGGGCAAGCTCTCGCAAACCCGCTCGGATTGACAAGAGTGTTTGTTATTCTTGGCCGTGCGGCAAATTCATCCCAGCGCCTGGTTGTTGGTAGGTCTGTCCTCGTTTTTGCAGGTTCTGATCTTTCCGCTGCCCGGACTTTACCTTCTCTCGTGGATAGCATTCGCACCTCTGATCTTTGCCTTGTTGCGCGCGCGGCCTGCCGGAGTGCTACAGATCGACGGCTCCGCCAACCTTCAAGCCGCGACGCCGGGGCAGGCCTTTCTGCTGGCTTATGTTTCAGGAATCCTCTGGTATGCGGGAACCTGCTATTGGATTTACGACACGATGCATCAATACGGGGGCCTGAGCGCGCCTCTGGCCGTACTGGCTCTCTTTCTCTTCTGTCTTTATCTCGGGCTGTATCACGGCCTGTTCGGCTTGCTCTTGAGTTTGGCAGTTGGACCGGGGCGGGACAACCGCCTCGCGCTGGCAACGGCTCCGTTCCTGTGGGTCGCGGTAGAGCTGGCCCGGACGCTCGTCACTGGCTTTCCATGGAATCTGCTGGGCACTGCGCAGGTCGACAACATCTCGCTGAGCCGCATCACGACATGGACCGGCGTTTACGGAATTTCGTTCGAGATCATGCTGGTAAACGTTGCGGTTACCTCCGCGTTTCTGGTACCCCAAAAGAAACGCAACGCACTGTTGATTGCCTCATTGACGGCGGCTGCGGTGCTACAGGCCGGCAGCCTGGTCGACGCTCCCGCGCTATCGGCGAATCATTCGGCGCTGCTGGTGCAGGAGAATCTTCCGGTCGATGCAAACTGGACGCGAGATACTTTCGAGAGCACGCTGCGTGAACTGACTAATCTCAGCGTGAAGGCTGCAGGTGAATCATCTTCCTCATCCTCTGCACCCGGGCCCACGCCGGGCAAAGTGGGTCTGATTGTTTGGCCCGAATCTCCAGCGCCTTTTTTCACGAGCGATCCGCTGTTTCGCGACCCGGTGAGCCAGATGGCTAGAGAAACGCATAGCTGGGTGGTGACGGGCGCCATCGGGAACACGCCGGCCTCGCAGAACCGCAAGTCGGCTTCCGAGGTGTTCAACTCAGCGGCACTCGTCAGTCCGACGGGCGACTGGACCACACATTACGACAAAGTACACCTCGTCCCCTTCGGAGAATATTTGCCGTTTCCGCGGTTGTTTGCTTTCGCCGGAGGCCTAACCAAAGAGGTTGGAGAATTCAAAGCTGGGGCTTCGCGCGCATCGCTGGATGCTGGAAGAATACGGCTCGGAGTTTTCATCTGTTACGAATCGGTGTTCCCCGGCGAAGTGCGGCAATTCGCGGACCAGGGCGCGCAAGTGTTGGTAAATCTCTCGAATGACGGCTGGTACGGCGACAGCGGAGCCTACGCGCAGCACTTGAATCAGACGCGTATGCGCGCCATCGAAAACGACCGCTGGCTCCTGAGCGCGACGAACACTGGGGTGACGGCCTCGATCGATCCTTACGGACGGATCGTAGCGCGGCTGCCGCGAAAGGAACGCGGTGCGCTGGTTGCGCCGTATGCCCTCACTTCCGTAACCACGTTCTACACGCGCCACGGCGACTGGTTCGCGTGGCTGTGTGCGATAATTTCAGCAGGGGCGCTGCTCACGCGCTTCGCACTTGCAAGGAAAGCGGAAACATCCTCATGAATCAAGAGTTCGAACAGGAATACGGATCACTCAACAAAAAGGTGCGCGAACTCCGGGAGTATCTTTGACGCGGACAAGCTCCGTCCGCAACTAGCCGAAATCGAAAAGCAAGCTGCCGAGCCGAATCTGTGGTCGAATCCGCAACGCTCGCAGCAAGTGATGCGCGAGAAGAAGCGTCTGGAACACTTGTTGGCGACGGACGCCGACCTGGCACGCCGCGGCGACGACATTGCCGCGTATTTCGAACTGGCCAAAGAAGGCGAAAACGTCGACGCAGAATTGCGTCGCGAGATCGATTCGCTGCGCGAATTAGTCGACAAGTTGGAGACGGAGACGCTGCTCTCGGGTGAAAACGACGCGCTCAACGCAATTGTCACGATTCATCCGGGCGCGGGCGGGACGGAATCGCAGGACTGGGCCGACATGCTGCTGCGCATGTACCTGCGCTGGGCAGAACGCCAGGGATTCGAGACGGTTCTCTACGATTACCAGCCGGGCGAAGAAGCGGGGCTGAAGTCGGCTACATTCGCGGTGAACGGCGAGTACGCCTTCGGATTGCTGAGCAGCGAAATTGGCGTGCACCGCCTGGTGCGGATTTCTCCTTTCGATCAAGCCAAGCGGCGTCATACTTCGTTTGCCAGCGTTTATGTTTCTCCAGAAATCGACGATAGCATTGAAGTGGTCATAAAGCCCGAGGATATTCGTACCGACACCTACCGATCGAGCGGCAAGGGTGGGCAGCACGTCAACACTACGGATTCTGCCGTCCGCATCACGCACATTGCCACCGGGCTGGTGGCGAGTTGCCAGAACGAACGCTCGCAGCACAAGAATCGTGAGCGCGCCATGAGCATGCTGCGCTCGAAGCTCTACGAATTCGAGATGGAGAAGAAGCGCGCGGCCACGAAGAAAATTGAAGATTCGAAACTGGACAACGACTTCGGCTCGCAAATTCGTTCCTACGTGCTGCAGCCCTACCGCATGATCAAGGATCACCGAACGAAAACTGAAGTCGGTGACGTGGATCGCGTGCTCGACGGCGACTTGCAGCCGTTTATCCGGGCGTATCTCCTGGCGCGCCGTGGCGAGAAAGCGGAGAAGCAATAGTGAAGGCGAGGCCGACAAAAGCGGCAGCAAAATCCCACGCTGCGGTGAAGCTCGGTCCGCGTTTTCTGCGAGCATTTGATTTTGCCGCGGAGAAGCATGCGGGCCAGACGCGCAAAGCCTCGACGACGCCTTACATCGCGCACCTGATGGGAGTTTCGTCGCTGGTGCTGGAGTTCGGCGGGGACGAGGATATGGCGATCGCGGCACTGTTGCACGATGTAGTCGAAGACTGCGGAGGCGCGCCCGTACTAAGAGAAGTCCGGCGGCGGTTCGGCAGTCGCGTGGCGAAGATTGTGGATGGTTGCACCGACTCTGACACCGATCCCAAGCCGCCCTGGCGCGAACGCAAAGAAACTTATATTCGGCATCTGAAGGAAGCCGATGAGGAGACTCGGCTGGTTTCCGCCGCCGATAAACTGAACAATGTGCGCTCGATTCTTTCGGACTACCGCGAGGTCGGAGAATCGATCTGGGCACGTTTCAATGGCGGACGCGAGGGCACTCTTTGGTACTATCGGGCTCTGTTGCAGGAATTTCTTCGATGCAAGCCGAACCGGTTGATACGAGAGTTCGAGCTCGCGGTGCGGGAACTCGAAACCCGAGCGAAAGAGGGACGTCCACGAATTTCCAGGAGGTAAACCTATGCCGCGCACGATCGATCTAATTCGTGCCTCGAAGTTGCCGTCGAACATGATGCAGTTCGCGGCCAAGGGTGCGCTGTCCGTGCCGCCAGCCGAGGCCATCGAGATACTGGTCTACCTCGCCAAACACAACAAGGTCTTCGGTGACCTTGCCCGCATGACTTTGGCGGGATGGGACGAGAAGGCTTCGCTGGCTGCGGCCTCCGACCCTAAGACTCCGCGCGAAGTGCTTGACTACCTGGTTTCTCCAGACAACCTGCGTCCCAGGCTGCTGCCGGCTTTGTTGGAAAACCCCTCGGTCCCGGACGCTCAGTTAGCCAAGTTCGCCATTTCTGCAAGTCCCGAGGCGATAGCTGCCATACTGGAGAGTCCGCGGGTGCGGACCTCGGCGGAGGTTTTGAAGTCTCTCCGATCGAATCCATACTTGAAGAGTGAACAGTCTTCCGCCGTCGTCAGTCTGTTGAACCCGAGCCCTACGGCCCCGCCGCCATTTGCGGGGGATGGCAAGGCGCTTCCATCCACCGGGTCTGTCGTGGATAAGGCAATCATGCCGCAGAGCGGAGAACTCGTCGAGGGCGCAGCTTCCGACGCGGCCGAAGGCGGGGACGTTCCTGACGAAGCGGTTTCCGCCTACCTTGCCGAGAATGCGTCAGAGATTGCCACCGCGGGGGATAAGCCGTTTCAACCGGTTGGCGGGATCGTGGAGTTGCTGAGAACCGATTCCCCGGGGTCAGAGGACAAGCCGCCAACAGAGACTGTCAGCATGGAAAAAGTCGCCGGCGAGTCCGCTGGCGCTGCCGCCGCAGCCCCGGCGCGCGCCAAACCCGCAGCCGGTGCGACCGCGCAGCCCGCCCACCGTGACAACACGGTACAGAAGATCAACCGCCTCGATGTCAAGGGCCGCATCCAGCTGGCGCTAAAGGGCAACAAGGAAGAGCGGTCGATCCTGGTGCGTGACGGCACAAAAGTGGTAGCGTTGGCGGTGCTTGAGGCGCCCAAACTCTCCGACGGAGAAGTGGAAAAGTTTGCCCTGCAGAAAAACGTGCTGGAAGCGGTGCTGCGCCAGATTCCATTGAAGCGGCGTTTCATGAAGAATTACATCGTGGTGCGGAATCTGGTTTCGAACCCGCGCACGCCTCTTGATCTCGGATTAGGGCTGATGAAGCATCTGCAGACTCAGGATCTCAAAAACATTTCCGCCAACAAGGAGGTCTCTGAGACCGTCCGCAAGCTGGCTTCGAAAATGTATAAGCAGAAGCTGGATTCGGCGAACAAGAAATAAGGAAGCGAGCTCAGGATGGCAATCGAAAATGGTTTCTTCTCCGCGAACTGATTCGATTAGCGAACTGTTGAAGCGCGCAAGGACTATCGCCGTGGTCGGGCTCTCCGAGAATCCGCTGCGTCCGAGCTTCGGCGTCTCGGCCTACATGCAGAGCGAGGGATATCGGATCATTCCAGTGAATCCGCGGATCGAGTCCTCCCTGGGCGAGAAAGCTTACGCCTCGTTACTCGATGTTCCAGAGAAGATCGACATCGTGAACATTTTCCGGAGGCCTGAATTCGTGGAAGCAATCGTGGATCAAGCCATTCAGTTGAAACTTCCGGCAATCTGGATGCAGGAAAACGTGATTCATGAGCGAGCGGCCGAAAAGGCGCGGCGGGCGGGCATCTTCGTGGTGATGGACCGCTGCATCCTGAAGGAGCACAGGGAACGGTTCGGGTAATTGTCCGGCTTAACTCCGCCCGGGCGCGCGCAGTTTCCTGATCTCCTCCATTCGCTCGCGGATGCGCTTCTCGATGCCTTCATGGGTCGGCCGGTAGTAGACGCGATCGCGAAGATTCTCCGGCAGGCATTGCATGTTTGCGACCTTGCCTTCGACGTCGTGCGCGTATTGATAATCTTTACCGTAGCCCAAGCCCTTCATCAATCCAGTCGGCGCGTTGCGCAGATGAAGCGGGACAGGCTCGGCGGTGGTGCGCTCGATATCCTGCTGCACGTCGCCATATGCGGTGTAAAGCGCATTCGACTTAGGTGCCACCGAAAGATAGACGACCGCCTGCGCGAGCGCGAGATTGCCCTCGGGCATGCCGATGAAATCCACGGCATCGCGCGCGGCCATACACAGGGAAAGGGCGTTGGGATCGGCGAGTCCAATATCTTCCACCGCCATGCGCACTACGCGGCGGGCGATGTAGAGCGGGTCTTCGCCGGCTTCAATCATCCGTCCCAGCCAATAAAGCGCGGCGTCGGGATCACTGTTGCGGACAGATTTGTGCAGCGCAGAGATCAGGTTGTAATGTTCTTCCCCGGCCTTGTCGTAGAGGAGCGTGCGCTTCTGCAGCGCGTCGCGGACGATGTCGTCCGTGATTTCCGCTGGCTGCTTTCCCGATTGTTGCGCCAGTCCGGCAGCGACTTCCAGCACGTTGTAGGCGCTGCGCGCGTCGCCGCTGGTGTAGCTTGCGATTTTCTTCAGTACGTCGTCGGGGGCGCGCAAGTTCATCGCACCCAGGCCGCGTTCATCATCGGTGAGAGCGCGTTTTAGCAGTTGCACGATCTGCTCTTCGGTCAGCGGCTTCAACACGTAGACGCGGCAGCGAGAGAGCAATGCGGCGTTAATCTCGAATGACGGGTTCTCCGTGGTGGCGCCGATCAGCCGGATATTTCCTTTTTCCACGTGGGGAAGAAAGGCATCCTGCTGGGCCTTATTGAAGCGATGAATCTCATCGATAAAGACAATAGTGCGCGTGCCGTACTGGCGGGCGCGTTCGGCGTCGGCCATGACCTGCTTGATCTCTTTGATCCCGGCGAGGACGGCGGAGAACTCGATGAACTCCGCTTTGGTCATGTTGGCAATGATCTTCGCGAGCGTGGTTTTGCCCGTGCCCGGCGGTCCCCAGAAGATGAGCGAACCCGTATCGTCGCGCTCGATTTGCGTGTGCAATGGTTTGCCCGGGCCGATCAGATGCTCCTGGCCGACATATTCTTCGAGCGTGCGCGGACGCATACGATCGGCCAGCGGCCGCGTGCGGTCGGTGGCGGTGTCGGCGTTCGGAGTAGGTTGAAAAAGTCCCATAAGAACTAGCTCTTAGCTCTTAAGCTTTTGGCTTTTAGCTAAAAGCCAAAGGCTAACAGCTAAGAGCGTTTTTCCTTTGTCTCGCGGCTTCATACAATACGATGCTCGCCGCAACCCCGACGTTGAGCGATTCCACCTGGGGAGTGTGCGGAATCGCAATCGACTCGTCCATTCCGGCCATCACTTCCCGCGACAGGCCGGCGCCCTCGTTGCCGAAGAAGATCGCGGTTGGACCTTTCAAATCCGCTCGATCCAGAGGCGTGCCCTTGTGAGAGGAAGTCGCGATGAGGCGCACGTGTTGCGCTCGCAGATTCTCGCAAACCTCCTCCAGCCTTCTCAATGCTGACTTTCCGTGCGCATGAACGATCGGCAAGCGAAACACAGATCCCGCCGAGGCGCGCACAACTTTCGAATTGAAGGGGCTCACAGTGCCTTCGCCCAGAACCACACCTGCGCTGCCGAATGCTTCAGACGAACGCAGAATCGTGCCCAGATTGCCGGGGTCCTGCAATCCTGCAAGGACGACGATCGGACCGACCTGCACCCGTTCCAGAATATCGTCGAGCGAAAACTCCTTGAAGCGCACCAGCGCGGCCACGCCTTGCGGGGATTCGCTGGGCACCAGGCTGTCGAATAACTTGTCGGGTAGAAGCAGGGTTTCGACCTGGGCTCCAATCTGAGGTAGCAGGCGCTCAGCCCGGTCTTGCCCCGACTCACGAAAAAACACCGCGCTGAAGCGCAATCCACTGCGGATTGCCTCTTCCAGAATGCGCAGGCCTTCGATGGCGCAGTCTCCTTCTTCGGTGAGTTCGGCTCGGGAGAAGGCCTGACGCAGTTGCTTGACGAGCGGGTTGTGGCGTCCTTCAACTCGGCGCAACCGTTGCTGCGCTGTGCGACCGGCTTCGGGGGGTCTTTTCATACTGAATCGTACTGACAATCACTGCCGCCAGTCATTGAATGATACGCCCCGAATGATACGCCCCGAATGATACGCCCCGAATGATACGCCCCGAATGATACGCCCCGTCTTGAAGTCCTTTGCCGTATGATGTTAAATACCGCAGTCCTATATAGCTCAATCAGAAGCAGGCAGGAAGGGATCACCCGTGCGCGCCGAGATCGTAAAAATCAGCAGTGATTCGCCTGAAAGTTCCCTGGTAAAGTATGCCGCCGACCAGATTCGCGCCGGCGAAGTGTTGGGCATGCCGACCGATACGTTCTACGGGCTGGCGGCCGATCCTTTTAACCTGCGCGCGGTCGACCGCGTGTACGACATCAAGACGCGCTCGCGTCATAAACCGTTGTCGCTGCTCATCGAAAGCGTCGACCAGGCCGAGGAACTAGCCAAGGCGCTGCCCGAGGAATTTTACGCTCTGGCGCGAAAATACTGGCCCGGGCCGCTGACCATCATCGTGAAGGCGGGATCGCGTCTGCCGCTCAAGGTAACCGCTAATACCGGCAACGTGGCATTGCGTGTGCCGAACGCAAAGATTCCGCTGGCGGTGGTGACGGCTGCGGCGATTCCGATCACGGCTACATCGGCGAATCTGAGCGGAGCCTCGGAGTGTACCAGCGCCGAGCAGGTGCGCGACCAACTCCAGGGGCGCATCAGCATCATCGTCGACGGCGGGATTTCTCCTCGCGATATTCCTTCCACCATCGTTGACCTGAGCGACGAAGGCGAACGCTGGCGCGTTATTCGGGAGGGCGCGATTCCTGCCGAAGAGATCTCCGTTTTTTTTGCCAAAGGATGAACGACGATTCTGTTCCCCGGCATCCGTCAGGCCGCTGGTGGCTGCGGCTGGAGGCGCTGGCGCTGGCGGCATTGGCCGCGTTTCTGGTTGTGACCGCGGTTCGCATTGTGCGCGAGGGGCGCGGCCAGGAACTGCATCAGGCCGATGCCATAGTGGTGTTTGGCGCAGCGGAATATGCCGGCCGTCCCTCACCGGTATTGCGGGCGCGGCTCGATCATGCATTCGATCTTTTTCGCCGCGGTATCGCACCCGTAGTTATCACGACCGGCGGCGCCGCCTCCGACCCCAGCTTTAGCGAAGGTGGCGTAGGGCGCGACTACCTGGAGCGCCGCGGAATTCCTGAACGCAACCTGATCGCCGAGACTCAGGGCTCTGACACCGCTCAGTCAGCGGTGCGCGTAGCGGTGATCATGCGCGCCAATGGATTGCACAGTTGTGTCGCGGTAAGCGATGCCTATCACGTCTTCCGCATCAAGAAATTGCTGGAGCACGAGGGCATGGGTCCAGTCTACGTCTCGCCCCGGCCCGATTCCCGGCCCCACAGCGTGGCGCAGCGCGCCTATGCGGTGTTGCGGGAGGCGAGCAGCTACTTGTTGTGGAAGCTAGGAGCCACTTGAAGCCCGTCTGGACAGCCAAGAGTAAAGAGTCCGGAAATCAGAAAAGGTCAATGCCGTTTGTAGTGCGAACTTTGAACCATTCGTAGCGGAGGTTGTAGCGCATGATGCCCGTGCGAACCTTCATGAATACGTGCTGAATCCGTACTTCGAGCGCGACATTGTTAATGATGGTGGCCTGATCGTGTCGCGCGCCAATATACTCGGCGCGGCGGCGAAGTTCACAGCTCTGGTAGTCGCCGCCCTCCCGGCACATTTCATTTCCATTGCTGAAGTTTTCTTCCCGCAGGCTGTTCACAACCTGATTTTGCTGGATGGCGGCGGCTAAATCTTTGTCGTACCTCTCGTACCAGGCCCTCACGGCGTCTTCTGTCTCGGCGGGAGTATGAGTCTCTCTATATTTCCCGATCGCGGCAATGATTTCGTCGCCGTTTTCTGGGCCTTCCATGCGGAGCCGCGGCAGCGCGTTCGCGATCGTGTTCATGTCGTCTTCCGTAATTACCTTCTTGGCGTGCAGGATACTTTGCTTCTTGGAACTCCGGGCTACGGCCCCGAGAGACTGCTCCGTTCCAGTAGAGGTCGGTTCAGGCGCGGGGGGCGCTACCGGTGTCGGCTGCTGAGCCACGGAGACCGGGATAAGAACGGCGAACAGAGCGGCACAGAACGCAGGCCGGTGAGAACCGGCAAATTTTGAGCGAGAAATGAACACGCCAAATCGTATCCGCCGGTGCGAGAGGGAAAAAGATGACCAAAGTTACCGAAGAAAAGTTTCTGGTTTCGGTTTCGGTGACGAGGAGTAACGCAAACCGTCGGAAGTGGGAGGCGACAACTAGAAAACTAGAAACTAGAAACCAAGAAGCTTGTTTGCTACCAGCCGTTTCTTTCCCGCAGAGCGGTGATATGCGCCACGTGGTGGCGACCGTGCCAGGCATAGAGCACCAGATTCTTTTCCAGGCTCATCGGGCCCAGTTCGGGATGGCGAAAGGTGCGCTTCCAGTCTTCCGGCTGCAGCGAGCGCAGCAGGCGGAGCCAGCGGTCGTGCAGAGAATCCAATAGCGTCAATGAGACTTCCACGGGAGTTGACTGGGTATCGGCGAGTTGCGCCCAGCGATCTTCGGCATAGGGCTTGATAGTTGGTTCATCCTCGGTGAGCGCCAGTTTAGTGCGAATGTAGGCGTTGAGATGGCTGTCCGGGACATGGTGAGCAACTTGGCGGACGGTCCAGCCCTCAGGACGATAGGGCGTGTCGAGTTGCTCCTGCGAAAGCCCTGTGACGGCAGCGCGCAGGCGGCTGGGCGCCTGCTCGATGTGTTGGAGGAGCTCGTCTCTCTGTTCAGGAGTGGGTGGGCCTTCGTATGTGAACTTGCCGATGGGATAGCGCAGGTCGGTCATTGTGTCCTTCGCGTTCGGAAGCGTTGCCTCACAGATTATCGAACCGCCCACGGAAGGTGCAAGAAGAGACATTGACGCTCCCTGTCTTCCCATGTACAATTTGAATGTGTACGCGGAGAAACGACTTCATGCCGAGAATAGCGGTGGAAGACAACAGCCGGATGTCCCTGCGGATTCGAGCCGAAGAAAAAGCGCTGCTCATGCGCGCAGTAGCGCTGAAGCATACAGACCTGACGGATTTTGTGCTCCATCATGCCCTGCGCGCAGCCAAGGCCGTCATCGAGCAGGCGGACCATGTTCAGCTCTCTGAGCGGGATAGTTTGCGGGTTCTCGATTTGCTGGAGAATCCGCCCGCGCCGAACGTAAAACTGCTGGCCGCCGCCCGGGCATTGCCCAAGCGACGATAACTGTGACCACCTGGCACGAGGAACCGATCAGCAAGAAACATGATCGGGAAGCGTTTGACTGCGGCGAAGAAGCGCTGAACGAATTCCTGCGCCGTTACGCCCGCAAAAGCCACGAGCGGGGCGGTACGAAAACTTTCCTGGCCATCGATGATGCCGACAAGTCCATTCTCGGCTTCTACAGTCTGAGCCCCGCGTCGGTTGACTATGCCCGGACACCGGATCTTGTGCGGCGCGGGTTGGCGCGGCATGACGTACCGGGCTTTCGCCTGGCGCGTCTGGCTGTGGATCGCAGGTGGCAGGGGCAAGGAATCGGTGGACAACTACTGCTGGCGGCCGGCCGACGCTGCCTGTTGGCTGCAGCGGAGGTTGGCGGCGCAGTGCTGGTGATCGATGCCAAGAATGAAAGGGTGGCAAGATGGTATGCCAGCTATGGCGCCGTGCCGCTGCTGGATGCGCCGTTAACTCTGCTGCTGCCGCTTGCGACCGTTGAGGCTGCGCTCAAGAAAGCAGGAAAATAGTGAAGCTGATCTCGGGCGCGTCGTTTGCCATCTAAGACGCGCTCTACCTCGGCCACCTTGAGTTGTTCTACGCACCACGTTTTCGCTTCTTCCAGCGTTGCAAAGAAGCCTCGCTCGCCAGGCGGGCTGAGCCTTGCCTGATAGTGCGTTGCCGTGTTCTGCCCGTTCTCATCGTGAACAGGCAGGACATATGCCCGAGGCTTCCCATCCACAACGAGGATGAAGCGGTCCCACTTGTAGCTCATAGCTTCCCCAACCCGTCCAGCGCCCGCTCGACAAGATGCAACTCGCAATCCCGCTGGCACTCCTCCAAAAGGCGGTGAAAGGTTGGTACCCCATTGGGATCCGCGCCCGTTAACTGCCAAAAGTACTCGCCGTCGTTGGTTTTGCGAATTCTCGCATGGGCACGAACGTTGTGGTAGGGGTCGTATGGAGCGCTGCTTCCGGGGAGAAAGTAGGTACTGCCGTCCCACTTCCAGTCTTGGCCCATGGGAACCTCCTTCTGAGCCGATTGAGCTACTGAGAAAAAGTTGGACCAACCTCTTAAAAATATTTAGATCGTCGGCCTCGATCCCGGACTCAAGTTTTCCCCGATGTCGGTCGCCCAGCCTTTCGGCAGACTCCTTCGGCTTGAACGACGGAACCGCTCAGTTAACTACAACCCCTAGGGCTTCCACGCTTCCGACCCCATTCCCTCCTGCTTCGCATTTCGGTTCTCTCTGCCCTAAGATTTGTGCATCCAAAGAGTGCTTTGTAGGCTAAACTCGCAATTCTGGGTGGGTTAGGGGTGATTGCATGTGCTTGGGTCGAGCTAGCTCGACCGGACGGCCGAGGGCGGCCGTCCCCACATGAACCTTGCCGGCCCAAACGAGCCGCGGTGAACGAGGGGAACTATGGCAGCTTCAGTCTGGTCTGGACACTTAACGTTCGGTCTCATCTCTATGCCCGTGCGCTTGTTCTCGGGCGCGCGCAGTAGCGGGATTTCTTTCAACATGCTGCATCGCACGGACAAGTCCCGGCTCAAGCAACAATATATTTGCCAAGCGGAAGGCGTGGTCGTTGATCGTGCCGACATGGTGAAGGGCTACGAATTTCGCAAGGACGAATACATCATCATCGAGCCGGAAGAGATCAAAAAGATCGAGCCGCAGACGGCGAAGACCATGGAGATTCTGGAGTTCGTCAAGGCAGGCGACGTCGACCCGGTGTACTTCGAGTCGTCGTACTACATGCTGCCGGAGGAGGCTGGGCGGCGGCCTTATGCGCTGCTCACCAAGGCTCTGGAAGAGAGCGAGTACGTAGCCATCGCCAAGATCACGATGCACAACCGAGAGTACACGGTGTTCCTGCGTCCGCACGAAGGCGGAATGATGCTGCACACCATGTATTACGCCGAAGAAGTGAAGAAAGTGGAAGGCTTCGGCGCGCCCGATGTGGAGTTGAAGGAAGCCGAAATAAAGGTAGCGCACCAACTCATCGAAGCGCTCGCCGACGAGTGGGATCCGGAAAAGTATAAAGACAGCTTCCAGGAAAATCTGAAGCAGCTAATTGAGACCAAGCTTGAGGGCGGGGAAGTTGCGGCGGTCGAAAAGCCGAAGAAACTGGCTCCGGTCGTAGACCTGATGGCCGCTCTCAAGCAGAGTCTCGCGCAAATGGAAGGCAAGAAGAAGCCGGCGGCGGCCGCAAAGTCAGAGGAATCCACTGCCGCAGTCGGTGGCAAGTCGCGGCGAGGACGTTAAGGGCAGGCTTCGGCGTTCGGGCTTCGGGGCCAGCGTTTGGTCTTAGTGGTCTGATCGTTTACTGGTTCGAACACTGGTTCGATCATTCACTGGCGCCATTCTGCGCGCCATGTCCTAGCCGCCGTCCAACTCACCTTCTCGTTCCCGCATCCCAGAAGAAGCAGCCGGCTGATGCCCGACAGACAAAAAGCCGTCCTGGCCCACTGGCACAGATCGCGGCCAGCCGTTAGAATGTTAAATTCCTTTGCTCTAGAACCTTTCTTTTGGGGTGCTGATGAGTCTTCGACGTGTGGGCCGACTGGCCGCGATATTGCTCCCGATATTGCTGTGGGTGGCATGCGGGCAGGTGTACCGTCCTGTGGTGATTCCCTGCACGGAGGGGGGAATTCCGAACTGTCCTGTGCAGACACCGCCGGTGCCGGCCAACTTCCACGCTGTTTTTGCCGTTAGCGCCAATGTACCCAACTATCCCGGCAATGCGATGCAGATTGACGTTTCCGGAGATACCATCATCGCGGAGACGGCGATCAACGGTCCCAATGCGCCCAATAGTGGCGGCCAGGTCCCCACTCACGCAGCTATTCTTCCCAGCAACTCGAGGGTGTTCGTGACCAGCGCCGGCAGCGTGGTTTCAGGCGGTGTGGATGGAGTTTTATCCTTTACACCGGCGGCGCAGTCCACGATTTCAACCGGATTCAGCGGAGTGAACACCGTCAGCTTGCCCAGTCAAACATCTACCGTCACGGCGATAAGCGAGTCCGGCAATCTGGTAACGGTCACGCTCAGCGCCGCCTTAACCGGGGTCTCGGCAGGATACGCGATCGTCATCGGAGGGGTGGTCATTCCCAATTGCACCGAACCGGCCTGCAACCCCCTCGCATACAATGGCAGCTTTGCGCTCTCCTCAAACACTGGAACCACCATCCGATATGTGAACTCAGCCACCGGGCTGCCGTCATTGTCAGGCTCTCAGCTGACCGGGGCAATCGCATCGGTTCCGCCGCAACCGGTCTTCCTCAACAGTACGCAAAACAACGCCATGTATGTGGCGAATTACAACTCGAATTCAGTTTTTGCCTTTGGCACGTCCGCGAACGCCGTTACCAACACCGCGACCGTCGGGACGCACCCAGTCGCCATGGCCGAGATGCCGAACGGCCTCAAGCTCTACATTGCCAACCAGGGAAGCAATTCCGTCAGCAGCTTGAATGCGACCGACTTGTCTCCAAATGTCGTGACTGGTTTTTCTGGCGTCAGTCCGGTATGGGTGGTCGCTCGCGGTGATAGCCAAAAGGTTTACGTGCTCACGGAAGGCGACGGAATGTTGGTGACGATCGATACCGCGACCGATACGATTTCGAGCAGCCTTCCGGTCGGTGCGGGCGCCAACTTCGTTTTTTTCGACCCTAACCTGAACCGCCTTTACGTAACCAATCCCGTGACCAGCATGGTCTATGTCTTCTCCGATACCGGAGGACCGAATGACACGCCGACTCAATTGGCGGCCATCTCGTTCGCTGCCCCGGATTCGGCCGCTTGTCCTTTGGGGTGCACGCCTCTTTCGGTAACGGCGCTACGCGACGGCACCCGGTTTTATGTAGCCAGCTACCAGTTGCAGTCGTCTTGTTCTGACCCGGTGGTTGGCGCTTCTCCCTGCGTGATTCCCGGCCTGAGTGTGTTCGATGCCAACAGTTTTGCGCTAAAGCTGCCTACGCTGACCCTGTTGACCGATCCGCCGTTTGCTGGGCCGCTTAACGACAACGACAGTCCCTACCAGTATGCCGTGCCGCCGGTCGCAGCCTGCGCGTCCCCCATCTACCCCACTCTGTACACGCCGGGCGCCACACGCTTCCGCGTCTTCACCACCGCCGCTGCGGACAGCAGCGCCGTGTATGTAAGCATGTGCGACGCTGGCGCCGTGGCTGTCATCAACACGACCGATAGCAATACTAACGGCACGGTGGGCAGCGGTACCCCGCCGGATTCCCTGGTCACTGACCTGCCAGCGGCTTATGCCGGGCCTTCGCAAACGACCGGCTCACCCCTGCAGAATCCGATCTTTATGTTGACCGGGCAATAGAAGCAGCCCTGCGGAAAGGCGCATTTGTCCGCACGCCTAGCTTCGCGCAGCCAATTCTTCTTTTTGAGTTTCCCTGGCGGCGTAGTGTGAATCGACATACTCATCGAGGATCTCGATGAACTCGGCGACAATGCGATCGCCCTTGAGCGTGGTGAACAGGCGTCCATCCACGTAGACCGGAGCTTTCGGCTCCTCAAATGTTCCCGGCAGGGAGATTCCTATGTTCGCGTGCTTCGATTCGCCGGGACCGTTGACCACGCAGCCCATGACGGCGAGTTTCATCTCTTCCACGCCGATGTAGCGGCCCTTCCAACCCGGCATCTGCTCGCGCAGGTAGGTCTGAATCTGCTCGGCCATTTCCTGGAAGAATGTGCTGGTGGTGCGTCCACAGCCGGGGCACGCTGTAACCTGCGGAGTGAAGCTGCGAATCCCCATGGACTGCAGAATCTGCTGCGCTACGCGGACTTCTTCGGTGCGGTCGCCACCGGGCGCAGGCGTAAGCGAAACGCGAATCGTATCTCCGATGCCTTCCTGTAGAACCACGCCCATAGCGGCGGCCGATGCGACCACGCCTTTCGCACCCATGCCGGCTTCGGTCAGGCCGAGGTGCAGCGGGTAATTGCAGCGCACGGCCAGAGCGCGATACACGTCGATCAAATCCTGCACGCCGCTGACCTTTGCGCTCAGAATGATCTGGTCTGCCCGCAGCCCGAACTTCTCGGCCAACGCTGCGGAGTTGAGCGCGCTCACGACCATCGCTTCCATGGTGACTTCGCGGGCGTCTTTGGGCTCGGCGAGCATGGAATTCTCGTCCATCATGCGTGTGAGCAGCGCCTGGTCGAGCGAGCCCCAGTTCACGCCGATACGTACCGGCTTCTGATACTTCACCGCGACTTCGATCATGGTGCGGAAATTTGAGTCGCCGGTGCGTCCAATGCTGGCGTTTCCGGGATTGATGCGGTACTTGGCAAGATCGCGGGCGCACTCGGGATACTTGGTGAGCAACACGTGTCCGTTGTAATGGAAGTCGCCGATGATGGGCACGCGCAGGCCCTGCTTGTCGAGCTGCTCGACGATGTGAGGGACGGCAGCCGCCGCTTCTTCATTGTTGACTGTGACTCGAACCAACTCCGAGCCAGCGCGGGCCAGAGCGGCACACTGCTGGACGGTCGATGGGATGTCCGCAGTGTCGGTATTGGTCATCGACTGCACCACAATCGGTGCATCCGACCCGACGCGGACGTTGCCGACGAGCGCGGTGAGGGTTTTTCTGCGGGGAATCGTGGACATGGAAAATCCTATTTTAACATGCTGCAAACTCCATAGCTCATGATTAGCCAAAGAGTTCGCTGTGTGAACAAGGACGAACAAGTTGCGGAAAGCAGCCAAACTGCGGCCCGATAAACCCGGGCCGCCGAGGGCGGCTGTCCCTACACGAGTTGTGCTGCCGCGATGAATCGCTACGGCAACCGGTCCATCAGACCCGGCAGCGTCTTCATCAGGTCGTTGTAGATGACCATCACAGCGAACAGCACCAGGAAGACGAACGCGGCCTGGTAGACGCGCTCTTTGATGCGCAGGCTGACGTCGCGGCGCATGAGGCCTTCGATGAACAGGAACAGGATGACGCCGCCGTCGAGGATGGGGATGGGCAGCAGGTTAAAAATGCCGAGGTTCAGGCTGATTCCCGCGGTCAACTCCATCAGCGGCGTCCAGCCTTTTTGCTGCGCCGCGTAGCCGGCATCCTGCGCGATGCCGATCGGGCCGGAAACCATGCGCGGCGAAACCTTGCCCTGAACCAGCTTCTTCGCCAGCTCCAGAATGAGCAACGAGTATTTCTTGTTTTGCTCGAGAGACAGGCTCAAGGCTTGCGCGAATGGCAAAGTCGTTACCTTGGTCTCGCTGCGGGCCACGAATCCCAGGCGATATCTCTGCTCCTTGGGATCTTCTGTTTTCGCCAGGACTGGGCTCAGGTTCGGAAAGTTCAGGGTCTGACTTCCGCGAATCACAGTCAGATCGACCGGTTTGTCCTTGGTTTCCTGAAGGCTATAGATCATAGCCTCCAGAGAAGTCATTGGCTTGCCATCCATGCTGACGATTCGGTCGTCTTCCTTCAGCCCGGCTTTGGCCGCGGGCGTGTTCGGCTCAATCTCGCCTACGACGATGGGATCTTCGGGAAACCATCCTGCCGATCCCACTTCCGACGTAGTCACGGCCTGCGGCACGATGATTTTCTGGATGGTCTGATCTCCCCTTTGGATCGTCACGGCCAGAGGCTGGTTGGGACTGATCAACACCCGCGGCTGTAACTGCTCCCAGGTGGGATTCTTAATATCATCGACCCTGACGATGCGGTCACCCGGCTGCAAGTCGGCGCGGGCAGCGGGCGAGCCGGGCTTCACATACTCGATCACCGCGGGTTTGTCCGCGAAAACCGGATACTCATAGTGCACCATGTAAACCGCGGTGAGCAAAAAAATCGCCAGCAGAATATTCATGGTGGGGCCGGCAATCGCGATCAAAAAGCGATGCCAGCGCGGGTGCGACATGAACTCGCCCGGATCGCCGGTACGCTCGTCCATGGGATTCTCGCCGGCCATCTTCACGTAGCCGCCCAGCGGCAGCAGGTTGATGCGATAGTCGGTTTCGCCCTTGCGAAAGCCGATGAGCCGCTTGCCGAATCCAATGGCGAACTGCTCCACCCGCACGCCCAACAGCTTGGCCACGGCATAGTGGCCGAACTCATGGATGAGAATCATGAAGCCGAGCACTACTGCGACCGCGGCGATTGAGATAAAGAAATCAGACATAATGAAGGTACGTAAAGCGCTCCCCTGTTAGATTCACCTGCTCAGGCCAAAGATGTTGCCCGCGGCATCGCGGTTTTCTCATTTATTCCCAAAACCCTCTCTTGAGCATATCGGCGGGCTTCGGCGTCGGCTTGAAGCACCGCTCCGATAGAATCCAGCCTTGCCGAGTTAGATGCTGAAACCGTGGCCTCGATGATCCTGGGAATGTCATTAAAACCAATGCTGCCGTCAAGAAACGCAGCTACTGCCACTTCATCGCCTGCGTTCAGTGCCACCGTCTTCGCGCCGCCTGCCTCTGCCGCTTCATAAGCCAGACGCAGACAAGGAAATTTATTCATGTCCGGAGGGCAGAAGTCCAGATGACGCAAGTTACTCACCGGAAAGCGCATATCCGATTGAATCCGCTCGGGATATGTTAGAGCGTACAAAATCGGCAGCCGCATATCTGTCACTGAGAACTGAGCAAGTAGGCTGCCATCCACAAACTCCACCATCGAGTGAATTGTCGACTGCGGATGGACAATCACTTCCACTTTCGCTGGCGGCATTTGAAACAATCTGCATGCCTCGATCACCTCGAAACCCTTATTCATCAATGTCGCCGAGTCGATCGTGATGCGCTTGCCCATCTTCCAGGTGGGATGTTTGAGCGCTTGCTCTGCGGTGATGGAGCTGAACTCCGAGCGCGGCGTGTTGAGAAAAGGCCCTCCGGAGGCCGTTAGCCAGATCCGTTCCACTTCCTCCATCCGCCCGCCGCGCAGGCACTGATGAATGGCATTGTGCTCGCTGTCGATGGGTAGCAAAGGTTTGCCCTGGCGGCGCGCCTCGGCTGTGATCAGTTCCCCCGCTGCGACGAGGCATTCTTTATTGGCTACGCCTACGGTCTTTCCCGCCTTCACCGCCTCGTAGGTTGCCTCAAGTCCAGCCACGCCGACGATCGCGCTCACGACGAAGTCGGCCTCAGAATGCGTTGCGACTTTTACCGTGCCGCCTGTTCCGTAAACCACCTCGATCTCGCTGAGCCCCGCTTGCTTCAGACGCTCTCGCAGCAAACCGGCTTCCTGCTCAGCCGCCATCGAAATCACGCGCGGCCGCCAGCGCCGGGCCTGTTCGAAAACCGCTTCCAGGTTCGAACCCGCCGCCAGCGCCACAATCTGAAAGCGATCGGGATACGACTCGGCCACGCTCAGCGTGCTGCGGCCGATCGAGCCCGTCGAGCCCAGGATGGCGATGCGTTTCATGCGAGGAAGTTCGGCTGAGAGAATCCGTGCACCAGAACTACTATTTTACGCGTTACCAGGGCCGGGCGGGTGGGAAGACTGCTGTCGCATAAAACCACAGCACCGGCGCGGCAAAAAGCAGCGCATCGATGCGATCCAACATGCCGCCGTGTCCCGGGAGAATGGCGCCCGAGTCCTTCACGCCGGCGCCGCGCTTGATCAGCGATTCCACCAGATCGCCAAGCTGCGCAGCGATATTCAAGGCAACAGTCAAGAGGACAATCGGCCACAGCTCCGGCTTCTCCAGTTCGAATAGGCCGTCGCGGCGCTGGATCAATCCCACACGCAACAGGAACGAGCTAATCTGCAAGGCATGACTGAAAAGCAGAATTCCAACTATCAGGCTCGCCGCCAGCGATGCCGCCGCGCCCTCCCACGTTTTTTTCGGGCTAACGCTTGGCGCCATCAGATGCCGTCCCACGGAACGGCCCACGAAGTAAGCGAAAATGTCCCCCGCCCAAACTACCAAAAATAGATAAAGCAGCCAGAACGCTCCCGCCCATTGTTGGCGTAACTGCACCAGCATCGCCATGGGCACGGCAATGTAGACGAAAGCAAACGTCGAGGCCGCCGCTGCGGGATAAGCGCTGTTCAGTGCCGCCCTGCGCATCGCAATTGTCAGAAAGACGAACGGGGCAATTGCACCGGCAAGTGCCAACTCGAGGACGAACTTCAGCGCCGAGAGTTGCGGAGTCTCGCCCACCGCGTTCACCGCGAGCAGCAGGAGGAGCAAGCCCGCGAAAATGTAGGTCGGCACCCGCAACGGCTGCACGCCATAGGATTCGGTCAGCTTGAGAAATTCGTGGATCGTAAGCAGCGCCACGGCCGCCGAAAAGACTGCCACCACTGGTACCGGCGCGCGCAGCACCAGCAACATCACAATCGGAATCAGGACGACCGCGGTCGCGATGCGCTTTAGCAAGATGTGTCCATCTTAAATCTAATTCTTGCGGCTCACAGGTTCGTATCAGGGCACGCCTTCAAGCGCGCCGAATCGCGTCAGCTATAGAACGCGTCTCGAGGCGCAGGGCTGAAGCCCATTGAGCTTCTACCCGAATTGGCACGGCTGAGGCCATGCCCTGATACGAGTTTATTTTTGTGAGTGATTACCGATGAGTTTTCACGGGTTCGGCATGCGCATCGCCGTTCAGCCCGCCATACCGCCGCTCGCGCTTCTGATACTCGGCAATCGCTTCCAGCAGATGCACACCGCGGAAGTCGGGCCACAGCGTTGGCGTTACATAGATCTCGGCATAGGCCAACTGCCACAGCAAAAAATTACTCAGCCGCATCTCGCCGGAAGTGCGCACCACCAGGTCAGGATCGGGCAGGTGCCGCGTGTAAAGATGCTCGCCGACCATTTCCTCGTCAATGTGCAGATGTTCGATACCGCCATTCTGCGAGGCGGCGTTCACCATGGATCGGAACGCATCCACCAGCTCGCTGCGCGCACTGTAGTTCAGCGCCAGCGTGAGCACTGTGCCGGTATTGTGCGCCGTGCTCTCTCGCGCCCAGGCCATGCGCTCCTGCACATCGTCGGGCAACTGCTGCTGCCGGCCAATATATTCCAGGCGGATATTGTTTTCGTTCAGCGTGGGCACTTCCGCCTTCAGATAACGACTCAATAGCCCCATCAGGAAATCGACTTCGCTCTTGGGACGCTTCTTCCAGTTCTCTTCCGAAAAGGCGTAAAGCGTGAGCGCGTGAATGCCGACGCGCGCCGCCGTCTCCACGGTCGAGCGCACGGAAGCGACCCCGGCGCGATGCCCGGCCACGCGCGGCATATGGCGCCGCTTGGCCCAGCGCCCGTTGCCGTCCATGATGATGGCGATGTGTTTCGGGAGCCGCTCTGGATCGAGATGCCGGTAGACTTCCGCTTCCTTGCGATCCAGCCCGGCGGGAACTTTGTGCTGCAAAGTGATCCCCTTCGGTAAGAGGCTAACACGGCGGGG
Source organism: Candidatus Sulfotelmatobacter sp. (assembly GCA_050012155.1). Taxonomy (GTDB): domain Bacteria; phylum Acidobacteriota; class Terriglobia; order Terriglobales; family Acidobacteriaceae; genus Sulfotelmatobacter. Next base: position 30,808 of record JBEKHS010000015.1, read on the forward strand.
AAGGGGCTTGCAATGACGCGAAGGGCACGCCGGGAAGAGCGCGACGCGAAGAGTACGAGGTCGGGAAGGGCACGGCTTCAACCGTGCCGCCCACAGCCACTAAAGATTCAGGTCTTAGCCCTGAGGGATCCATCGCCGACTTGGGCGCGGGCTTCGGCGTTGAGCATACTTCACTCGGTCCGGCTACGGCTTCTCCAAGGTTGCATCGATGGTGATGTTTCCGCCGGCGCTGACCGTCATCGTCCGCTGCCAAGGCCTCAATCCCTCTTTCTCAACTGAGACATAATGCTCTCCTGGGGTCAGCTGTATTGTCGAGGGAGTATTACCCATAAACTTCCCGTCGACATTTATGTCAGCCCCTGGCGGTGTGGATTTTACAATCACGCTGGCAGGCTGCGCCGGGGGCCCGGACTCCGCCCCGGTTTTCGCCTGCTGATTGTCTGTCGCTGGAGCTTCGGGCTGCGCCGACGGCGACGTCGAGGCTTCTGAAATGTCGGCCTGCTTGTCGTCCAGTGGCTTCAACTTGAGCAGGGCGTTCTTGGCATCTTCCTGCGCGACAGGAACTAGCCGGCCTCCCCCGCGCCAGGTTCCCGGCAAGAGGACCATTTCTAGGTACACAGTCTCGTTCGACTTGACTTCGACATCCAGAGCTGGTTCCTTCTTCATGCTGGACTCGAAGCTGTGCTTTCCCGGAGCAAGCCGCAAGGACATGTAGCGCCCATTCTTCAGTCGCCCGACTTCGCTCCCATCAACGTAGACCGACGGCTTCAAGGCCGAGCCAACGTATTTGCCGGGACGATAGACCACAACTGTGCCGTCCTGCGCCAAGCTCGGCGCGCAGCTAGCAGCAAGGACGACGACCGCCAGAATGGCTCTCACGTTTACCTCCCTTCGGCTTTGCGTCCCGAAGATTAACACGAAAAAGGGGGCAGCGCGCCACCAACTCGGGGTTGACAGAGGTGGGATAATTAGCGCGAAAGGAGATCAGCTATGCCACTTCCCTTGATAGCAGGCTTGGTCGGGGCCACGATAGGTAGAGCGACAAAGAAAGAAGGAAAGAAGCAAGCCGTCAGCAAGTACAAGAAAAAGAGCGGCACCAAGGTGAAGGCGTACACCAGAAAAGCTCGATAAGGACCGCGCACAGCAGTGGACCGAAACCAAATATCGCAACTGCTGATGAAGCATACGGCGTTCACCCGCGAGGAATTGAACACGCTTAGGGCGGGCTTCGCGGAAAGCTACTGCATCAGCGACAACCAAACGTATGTCATGGCGCGGATGAATCTGGAGTTAATCGACCGAATCATTCACCTTGACGATGCGAGCGCAAGCCTTCTCACCACAGCGAACACTCTTACAACGCGCATCCTCTGGCTCACTATTGTAGGCGTGGCCGTCGCAATCGTCGGAGTTGCGTTGTCCGTCATCGCTGCGTGCCGCGGGTAGTCACGCTCTGCCCAGCATGTGTCTACCTTCGTAGACTTGACGGAAACACGTCTGCCAGCCAACCTATAAGTTTCAATAGCGCTCTTTGACAATTTTCTGATTCGCTTCAATGGGTAGAAAGGAATAAATGAACGGTTCTCAGTTCGCCGCTTCTTCCGGCACAATCTTCAACTCCAGCTTCTCCGTCCCTCGGAGCACCGTCAGCGAACAACTTGCCTTCGCGTGAATATCGGCCAGCAGGCGGTGCAGATCGTCCACGCCGGCGACAGGCTTGCCTTCCAGCGCAACGATGATGTCGCCATCGCGCAGGCCCGCGCGCTTTGCCGGACTGTTCTCTTCGACCGACAAAACCAGCGCGCCCGACTCTTTCGCCAGATCGTAGAAGCGCACCACGCGGCGATGCACCGGCACGGTTTGCGCCGAGACGCCGATGTAGCTGCGGCGAATGCGTCCATCGCGCAGCAGGCGGCTGGCCACGAACTTCGCCGTGTTGATGCCGATGGCGAAGCAAATCCCCTGCGCCGGCAAAATGGTCGCCGTATTCACTCCCACGACGCGCCCTGCGGAATCGACCAGCGGACCGCCCGAGTTGCCGGGATTGAGCGCGGCGTCGGTCTGAATAACGTCATCGATCAAGCGCCCGGAATACGACCGCAGCGAGCGACCCAGCGCGCTCACCACGCCTGCGGTCACGGTCGACTGAAATCCGTAAGGGCTGCCGAGCGCGACGACAAGTTGCCCCACGCGGAGCTGCTGCGAATCGCCCAGAGCGGCTGCTGTGAGGCCAGGCTCGTCTACACGCACAACCGCCAAATCGCTCGCCGGGTCGTCTCCAATGGCGGTCGCCGGCATGCGGCGCCCGTCCGCCAGGGTTACCTCGATGCGGCGGGCGTCGTGCACGACGTGACTATTGGTGAGAATCAGGCCATCGGGAGTGAAGACGAATCCCGAGCCTCCGCCGCGCCGTTCGCGCTGTTCGCCCGAGCGTCCGGCGGACTGATGCACTTCGATGTTCACCACCGATGGGGTGACGCGGTCGACTGCGGCTGTTACTGCTCGCGAGTACGAGTCGAGCAACAAATCGTCGGGAGCAGATCCCCGCAGAGACTCGTCGCCCCAGGCATTCGCTTCAGGATTTGCAGATGCGAGGTTGGTAGATAACGGAGTCGAGACACTTCCAACTTCTTCCAGGTTCATGCCACATAGATGTGAGTCGATCTATTTCGGATTCAGGCTCGGCGGGACAAGAAAAAAGCCGGGACCAAGGCTGGTCCCGGCATGCGAGTTGGCTGGTTGCCCGGATAAAATTGAGCCGTTTAGCAGGCGTGAGCGAAGCGGGAGCCTGCTGGCGAAATCCTGAGGCTGCGTTCTATGCAGCCGAAGGATCTCACTTCCGTTTATGCCGTTCTTCGCGGCCGCACCGTCAAGTCGCGCACCTGGGTCAGGATGCTCGACATCTGCATCCCATTCAGTTGCGATACAAACGGAAGAATCTCCGCGATAAACTGATCTTTCATTAACTCGCTGATTTCGTCCTGGCGGTTCTTTTCTCCGCCGCTGAGCAGTTCCGGCACGGTCACCTCCAGGGCTCGCGCCAGCCGCTCCAGCGACGACAGCGTGGGCGTAGCTTTCTCGTTTTCGATCTTGGAAACGTAAGTCCGCGGCACGGACATGCGCCCCGCCAGTTGCCGCTGGCTCAGCCCGCTGCGCAGGCGTAGCGAACGGATCGACGTGGCCAGGTTCAGGTGCCCACGGCCGGTGCCGGGCATCGGCATCATCACCGGCGGCGCCATCACCACCGGCTCGGGCTCAGGCTCCTCGTCCAGGGACGAGTGGCAGCGCCGGCAATTGTTATTGACCGTACGGAATTGAACCAGCAGGCAATGATCGCAACGGACGACTTCCCTAGAATCTACCGGGGCAAGAGTCGTGGCCATCGGGTTGTGGGAGTGCCAGAGCCGGCTACTCCTTAACTGAACGGCGGAACTAAACTTGGGGGAGAGATTCCGACCGCAGGCTCAATCTGCGGTACAACGCCTGTGGAAGTCAAGGTTAAAATGCAGGAAGCCCCGAATTTCAGCGGGGAAAAGCAAAACGACTCGGCGAAATCCCGCAGAAACAGGGCAGAAAACATGATCGATCGCGATGCAGCATGGTGTTTACTAACTGAGTTCACCCAGTCGGAAAGTTTGCGCAAGCACGCGCTGGCGGTGGAGGCCTGCATGCGCGCCTGCGCCAGAAAGTTCGGAGCCGAGAACTCGGAGACGTCGGCACTTGGGCTATCAGAAGAAGACCTGTGGGGCATCGTCGGACTCATCCACGACTTCGACTACGAAAAATATCCAAGCCTCGAAGACCATCCCTACAAAGGCAACGAGATTCTGAAAGAGCGCGGATGGCCTGAAGTGATCCGCCGGGCCATCATGTCGCATGCCGAGTACACCGGCGTCACGCGCGATACGCCCATGGAAAAAGCTCTGTTCGCCTGCGACGAACTTGCCGGATTCATCACCGCCGTGGCCTTGATCAAACCCGGAAAATCGCTGGCCGAGGTCGACGCAAAGTCAGTGCGAAAGCGGATGAAAGACAAAGCCTTCGCCCGCAAAGTAAACCGCGACGATATCATCAACGGAGCCGCGGCTCTCGGCGTGGATTTGGACGAGCACATCGCCTTCTGTATCGGGGCGCTGCACGGGATTGCTGACAAGCTGGGGTTGGACGGGACCGCGAAGACAGCATAGGCCCAGCCAACCGATGGGCAGCAGTCCTCGGTCGGCCGGGATGATTCTCCTCTCACGGTCTCCGGAAGATCAAGGTACCAAGCGCCCTCACCTGATCGCGAGCGGATCCACGAAGAAACATGAAATCCAGGGACTGATTGGGCTCCAACTCTGGCCGAACGGATATCCCCATCCTCCTCACGATTTCCTCCTGCTGATCGCCGCCGAGGTCCTCGCTCAGGCTTATGCCGATAACGGTATGGCTTGAACTTGCCTGGGTCGCGATCTGAAACACGTAGAGTTCGGCAATTGCGGGGAAAGAGGTAGCTTGGCTCCTAAGTAACTCTTCTATGGCCGAACTCGGAGGGCGGGCTGGTCGCCCCATCGCTACTTTCTCACCTGCGTTAATCTGAAACTGAGCCACCCTCGGTCCAGCGGGGCCGGGAAGGAGACCCTTTGAGAGCAACTCAAGTTCGGGGCGTGTCACTCGCCCACCCGGACGTATCATTTTTCGGATTGGATCGAATGGATTGATAACGACTGCTTGAATATCGGTCCCCATAACGAGCCGAAACAGTTCTTGAGCCTTGAGCCCCAAGTATGGCGTGTTCGGGTCCCAGTTTCTCAGCGCTTCGAGATCGGTAAATACGGAGGTGACTCGAACTTGGTTTCGATCAGCCACCGCAGTCAGCTGAATTCGCGTCTCTTTGGTCGCGGTGTGCAGCCCGGGCGCGAGGCCAGCCGGAATCTCCGGGACGGGAACCAATAGCATTGATCCAAGGAGCGTCTCGTAGAGCTTCCTTCGATTCTCGGCTCCGTCGTTCGAGGCGACTTTCTCCATGGCTCGCACGAGTTCAGGGTTGCCGTCCTCGAGTCGGGTTTCCTTCTTCTTCCCAAACAGTGAATCGATAAATCTCATATTCTGGTCTACCGCACCGCCTCCGCCACCTTCCCGTCAGCAATTAACTCCGCCAAACGCGCGAAGTCCTTATACATGACGCGATCTTTGTCCACTACGGGGCACACCGACCGGATCGCAGCATGCGCCGCTTGTCCGCGCTTCGAGGTTTTCAGCGGAGCGAGGAAGTCGATGGCCTGGGCCACCGCCATCGCCTCAATCGCCAGCACGTTGCGCGTGTTCTCGACGATGCGCCGCAGCTTGTTGGCTGCGGTCATGCCCATCGAAACGTAATCTTCTTTATTGCCCGAGGTCGTGATCGAATCCACCGACGCGGGATGGGCCAGCACTTTGTTCTCGCTGACGAGCGCCGCCGCCGTGACCTGCGCCATCATGAAACCGGAATTCAAGCCTGCGCCCTGCGCCAGGAACGGCGGCAACCCCTCGCTAAGCGCGGGATTCACCAGCCGCTCGATTCTGCGCTCGCTTATTCCGGCTAAGGCGCTTAATGCGATGGCGAGAAAGTCCAAAGCGAAAGCCAGCGGCTCGCCGTGAAAGTTTCCGCCGGAAATTACGTCGCCGCCAACAGCTGCGGAGCTTCGCTCCTGGACAGCCGAGGCGGCTGTCCCCACACGAGCCGTGGTGGTGATGAATACCAGAGGATTGTCCACCGCCGAGTTTGCCTCGATCTCAAACACCTCGCGGCAGTGTGCCAGCGTGTCGCGCACAGCGCCGTGCACCTGTGGAATACAGCGCAGCGAGTAGGCGTCCTGCACCCGGCCGCAGGTTCGGTGCGATTCGCGAATCTGGCTGCCTTCGAGCATCTTGCGCAGATTCGCTGCCGTCTTCAGCTGTCCGGCGTGCGGCCGAGCTTTGTGGATGCGTTCGTCAAAGGCTGCGTCAGTGCCTTTCAGCGCGTCGCAGCAAAGGCCTCCCAAAACGTCGGCAGAATCCACCAGCGTCTCGGCATCCAGCAAAGCCAGCGAACCGATCGCTAACATGCCCTGTGTTCCGTTGATGAGAGAGATGGTTTCTTTCGCCTCCAGCACCAGCGGCTTGATCTGCGCCCGCTTCAGCGCATCTCCGCTGGAGATGCGCGTGCCCGCTGCGTCGACACACTCGCCCTCGCCGATCATCGCCAGCGCCAAATGGGCCAGCGGAGCCAGATCGCCGCTCGCGCCCACGCTACCCTGCGACGGCACGAAAGGAGTAACGCCGCGGTTCAGCATTTCACACAGCGTGTCGATCACGATCCCCCGCACACCTGAGTAGCCCTTGGCCAGAGAATTGGCGCGCAACAGCATCATGGCGCGCGTCTCCGCGACGGAGAGCGGTTCGCCAACTCCAACGGCGTGGGAGCGCACCAGGTTGACTTGCAATTCTCGAATCTGCTCGCCGGCTATGCGCACGTCGCTGAGCTTGCCTACGCCGGTAGTTATGGCATACGCGAGCGTGTTGCTGGCGACGATCTCATCGACCACGCCGCGCGCCCGGTCCACGGCCTCGCGCGCATCCGCCGACAAGAGTACGGGGCGACGGGCATCAATCTGTGCGACCTCACCCACTGCTTCCAGCGTAAGATCGTTACCGTTAAGGTGAAGTGCGTTCAAGAGGGTTTTCCATTCTGTTTTCCCACAGCGGCGCGAAATACCTTTAGATATTTTTCTGGCAGCGCCGCAATCTTCATGGTTCCGTCGGTGACGATGTGCGTGGTCTCGCCTTCCGCCAGCAGCGCGCCATCTTCCGCGCGCCGCAATTTATAGCCAAAGCGAACCACTGAGTCGCGCACGTTCAACAGTTCCGTGCGGATTAGAACTTCTTCGTCATATCGCACTGGGGCGCGGTAGCGGCATTTAGCCTCCGCGACGGCGATGAAGCGGTTGTCCTGGCTCTCCATGTCGCGATAGGAAAAACCCAACTGTCTCAACAATTCGACCCGCCCCACCTCAAACCAGATGAAATGGTTGGAATGGTAAACCACGCCCATCTGATCGGTCTCGGCATAACGCACGCGCAGCCGGGTTTCGTTGACCGCCTGGGGCGAATTCATTTCCCGCTCCAAACCGGCTTGCGCTTTTCAAGAAATGACGTAACGCCTTCGCGGAAGTCGGCAGTGGTGCGGATTGCGGCATTCTCCCGCACCGCCGCTCCAATCTGAGTGTCGAGCTCGGCGCGGGCATGCTCGCTGAGCAGTTGCTTGGTGGCTCGCAACGAAGCCGGACTGTTCTCCATCAATTGCGCCGCCAATTCGCGGGCTCGCGCCAGCAAAGTTTCCGGCGCCACGATTTCGTTGACCAATCCCATCCGGACCGCTTCCTCGGCTCCGATAATTCTTCCGGTCAACAAGAGATCGCGGGCGTGCTTCTCTCCGACCTGGCGTAGAAGAAATGTGGAAACGATGGCAGGCACGAATCCGATGCGCACCTCGGTGTAACCGAACTTGGCTTCGGGCACGGCTAGAGTGAAATCGCACAGCAAAGCGAGTCCGGTGCCTCCGGCGATGGCCGCCCCGTTGACCGCTGCGATGGTGACCTTGGGAAACTCGTAAAGCGTTCGGAACAGGCGAACCATCGTCTCGGAATCTTTCAGGTTCTCCTCAGGCGAGCGGCCGATCAGCGCTTTCAAATTGTCGAGGTCCAAGCCTGAGGAAAAAGCCTTGCCCGCGCCGGTCAGGATCAGCACAATCGCATCGGACGTCTCCACTGCCTTTAGCGCGCGGAGCAGATCGTCAATCAGCTCGAAGCTGATGGCGTTGCGCTTATCGGGACGGTTCAGCGTGATGGTGGCGACGCCGGAATCGTATGCGAGTTGGATGGTCGTGTAGTTCATATTCGGAAATTGCTAGTCGTCGCTCACGGAATTCGTATACCTCGCCCCGATTTCGGCCGTCGCCCGCAACAAGGCGTCGAGCGGTTTTAGAGGCGGTAACTCTGCTCCGTGTTCCTTTAGAGCTTCGATCACTCTCTCGGTCGCAATATTCCCGACCAGCGCGTCCTGCGCGAACGGACAACCACCCAGCCCGCCGATCGCCGAATCAAAACGGTGGCAGCCGGCATCATAAGCCGCGAGAATTTTCTCCGCCGCCTGCTCAGGGCGGCTGTGCAGATGAACTCCAATCTCCAGATAATCGTACTTGGCCATCACTGCGCCCACCACTTCGCTGACCTGCTCCGGAGTGGCCATGCCAACCGTATCAGCTAGCGAGATCATCCGTATATTATCGACTTCCATTAGCGAGATGGCTTCAATCACCTCGTTCACATTCCAGAGATCGCCATAAGGGTTGCCAAACGCCATTGAGATGTAAACGACCACATCGAGCGAGGCATCGTCGGCTTTTTTCTGAATCTTTTCCAGTTCGTCGAGTGCGTCTTCGGCCGACTGATTCTGATTTTTGCGCAAGAATGTTTCCGAAATCGAATAAGGAAATCCCAGAGTGCGAACCGCCTGAGTGTCGATGGCCCGCTGGGCGCCCTTTTCGTTGACCACGATGCCTATGATCTCCACGTCTTGAGGCGGATCGAGCTCCTTCAATACCTCTTCCGAATCCGCCATCTGCGGCACGGCTTTCGGCGATACGAACGAGACGGCGTCGATGTGCTTGAATCCCGCGCTGATCAATGCCTGCAAGTAGGCCCGCTTGATGTCAGGCGGAATCTGCCCCTTCAGCCCCTGCCAGGCATCGCGCGGACACTCGATCAGCTTCACTGAATCAGGCAATTCATTCACCACGGAGACACAGAGGCGCGGAGATTAAGAAATCACAAGACCTTTCGAATAATTCCGCCTCTTGTTAAGACCGCCACGTTGAAATTCAGAATTAGGCCAACGTGCTTTTGAGTTAGTTTCAAGTATGTCAAGAGTTGCGCTTCGTGGACTGGCAGAATATGTTCGATGCACTTGAGCTCCAGAATCAGCGCATCGTCAACCACTAGATCAATCCGATATCCGCAATCGAGACTGACGCCTTTGTATTGGACCGGCAAAGGCACCTGCCGTTCAAATTCCAGATTTCGGAGATGCGGTTCATGACAGAGGCACTGTTCGTAAGCAGATTCCAGCAGGCCCGGGCCAAGTTCGCGGTGTACTTCGATGGCAGCTCCGATAACCTGCTCTGTAAGCTTCTCATGCAGCAGTTTGCTCCGTGCCTCCGTGTCTCCGTGGTGAGTCACGTTTGCAGCACTCCAACCTTGAACTCCGCCACGTCCGGATTCAGCGCTGCCGCTTCCAGAGCCTGCGTAATCGCATTCCTGGTTTCAATCGGATCGATGATCTTGTCGATCCACAAGCGCGCGGCACCGTAGCGTGGATCAGTCTGCTCGTCATAGGTACGCTTGGTCGATTCGTACAGTTCTTTCTTGTCTTCCTCGCTCAGCTTCGTTCCGCCCCGCTCCAGTTGCCTCACTTTCACTTCCACCAAAGTTCCCGCCGCCGCATCTCCGCTCATCACCGCGTAGCGCGCCGTCGGCCAGGCGAAAACAAACCGTGGATCGAAGGCTTTTCCGCACATCGCGTAGTGTCCGGCGCCGAACGATCCTCCCACGATCACCGTGATCTTTGGCACCACGGAATTCGATACCACATTTACCATCTTCGCGCCCGCCTTGATGATGCCGCTCCACTCCGCGTCGCGGCCCACCATGAAACCGTTCACATCGTGAAAAAAAATCAGCGGGACCAAATTCTGATTGCAGTCCATGATGAAGCGCGCAGCTTTTTCCGCCGATTCCGTGTAGATCACGCCGCCGAATTCGATACGCTTGTGGCCTTCGTGGTCGATCTGATGGGCGTGCAGCTTCTGGTTGGCGACAATTCCAACGGCGAAGCCGCCGATGCGCCCGTAGCCGCAGATCAGCGTCTTGCCGTATTCCGGTTTGTACTCGTCAAAGCGGCTGCCATCGAGCACTCGCGCCAGAACTTCCCTCATATCGTAGGGGCGCGCGGGCGAAGAATCATAAATACCGTAGATCTCTTCCGCAGCCAGAGCCGGGTCCACGGGTTTCTTACGGTCCCACGGAGATTGCCGCCGGTATCCCCATTTTTCAATGATGGAGCGAATGCGCGCGAGGCACGCCATGTCATCCGGTTCGCGGAAATCAACCGTTCCGCTGATCGCGGCATGCATCGCCGCTCCGCCCAAATCCTCGGCTGAAACTTTCTGTCCGATCGCCGCCTGCACCAGCGCCGGCCCGGCGAGAAATAATCCGCTGCCGTCGGTCATCAAAACGTGGTCGCACATCACCGGCAAATATCCGCCACCAGCCACGCATATGCCCATGATGGCTGCGATCTGCGGAATGCCTATTGCCGACATGACGGCGTTGTTGCGGAAGACCCGGCCGAAGTCGTCGGTATCGGGGAAGACATCTTCCTGCAGCGGCAGGAACACGCCCGCAGAATCCACCAGATAAATGGTGGGAATGCGGTTCTCGATCGCAATGTTCTGCGCCCGAATCACCTTCTTCGATGTCATCGGAAAGAACGCGCCAGCCTTCACCGTCGCGTCATTGGCAATGATCATCACCAGCCGGGTTTGCACGCGCGCCATGCCGGTGATCACGCCCGCGGCGGGTGCGCCACCCCACTCTTCATACATGCCGTGAGCCGCGTAGATTCCCAGCTCGAAGAATGTTCCCGGATCGACCAGCCGTTCGATGCGTTCGCGGGCGGTAAGGCGTCCCTTACTATGCTGGTTTTCGATTGCCTTGGCCCCGCCACCCTCGGAAATTTTCTCGCCCTCGTTGCGTACCTGCGACATGAGATCGGCGAGAAATCGCATGTTGGCCTCAAACCCCGCCGAGGTAGGGTCGACTTTCGTCGTCAGGATATTCGACACCTGAGACAAGGGCGCGGCAGGAACTTCGCTGCGATCAGCCATGGGTAAGAACTAAGCGAACGGACTGACTACGGTATAACACTCCGGCGGGGGCGTGCAACGCGAGGTTGACGATTGCTGATATGTTTTATTTATTGCAGGTGAAGCTGCTGCAGAATTGCTTTGAAGCGCGCTTCCGAACGGAGATTTGCCCAGACCGGGTCAACCTTCAGATAGATCAGGGCAGTCGCGGCTCCCCGGCTGCAGGCCTCGAGTGTGTTTAGAGCGGCCGCCGTTCGACCGAGCGCGGCATCCGCCTGTGCCGACGCGCACGCCGTCACTTGAGAAGGTTGGGTTCCCGCTAGCTCGTTCGATGCTCGGGGACTCGCCGTCGCTTCCATCACCGCCCGGAAGCCGCCTGCCGCATAAAGCCGCTGCATATCTTCAGCCTGACGCGGAAACCCGGCAAGGCGGATGTTCTCGGCGCTTTCCTTGAGCCAGAGATCGTATTGGCCAGTTTGCCGATAGAACTGTGACAGGTAAAAGTGCACGGGCACGAAATTGGGGTTTGTTGCCAGAACTTTTTGGTAGATCTGTAGCGCTAGATCGTACTGGCCCGCCAGATAATAGGCGAACCCGGTGTCGGCGCTAATGATTACGGAAAGAGGATCCAGTTCATGCGCGCGTTGCAATTCTGCGATTGCTTCCTCATGGCGCCCCTCCGGACCCAGCAGCAGGTTGCCGTACCAGTGGTGAGCCTGTGCGAAGTTAGGATTCAGTTCGAGCGCCCGGTGGAATTCCTGCTCCGCCCCCTGCCAATCCCAATCATGCAGGATTCTGACCGCGGCAAGCGAGGTGTGCGCTTCGGCGAGCGTGCCGTCGAGTTGCAGAGCCCTTTCCGCCGCCGACTTGGCTTGGGCTATGTTCGCGGAGTCTTCTCCGTAAAGGGCAAGTAGTGTGTGGCAATCGGCGAGGCCGGAATAGGCCAGCGCAAAATTTGGATCTTTCTCTATGGCCTGGTTGAAATAGTCGATCGCCCTCTGAAATCCCTCGATATTTCTCCGGTTCCACGCATAACGGCCCCGCAAATAGAGGTCGAAAGCTTCCGGGTCCACGGACTGCCCCCGGCGAAGGAGGCCGCTTTCCTCGGCAGTCAGACTCAATTTCACCTGATCGGTAATCTGCTCAGCCACGCGCGCCTGCAGAGACAGTACATCCTTCAGATCGCCATCATAAGCTTGCGCCCAGATGTGGCGATCCGTGGACGTCCGGATCAACTGTGCCGTAATCCTTACCCGGTCTCCCGAGCGCAGCACCGAGCCTTCGACCACCGCATCCACGCCAAGCTCGCGTCCAATCTGCGGAAGCGGAGTGCGCGTCCCCTTGTATTGCATGATTGAAGTCTTCGAAACGACCTTGAGCTCGTGAATCTGCGCCAGGTTAGTAATAAGTTCGTCGGTCATGCCATCGACGAAGTATTCCTGGTTGGGATCGTTGGAGAGGTTCTGCAGGGGCAGCACCGCAATCGAGCGCACTGGGCCCAGGTCCGCATCGCCGAACAGCCTCTGCTTCCAGCCGGCGGCCTGCAGCAACGCCACAACCGTAACCATTGCCAGTCCACCCACCAGTCCCTGAATCCAGCCCCGTCTCGCTCCGGGGCTTCGTGCAGGGGCTTCGGAGGCGCCGCTACCAGAAGTCAGTGAGCCTCCAGTTCCATTAACTCTAGCGACCTCAACAGCCCCAGAATCCAAAGCCGCCGATGAAGCGGAAGCTGGAGGAGGGTTGAATCCGGCGCTCTCATTCTGATCGTCGATCTTAGACTCCAGGATCTTAGACTCCGCCCTACGCGAATGATCCTGATCTGGATCGACCTCACGTACCTCAGCCACGAAGCGGTAGCCGCGTTTCGGAACCGTTTCGATGTAGCGCGCTCCATCTTCGCCATCTCGCAACGCCTTGCGCAGCAGATAGATGACCTGGCTGAGATTGTTTTCCTCGACCACCGCATCGCGCCAGACGGTTTGCATCAGCGCGTCTTTTTCCAGCAGGCGGCCGCTGTTCTCGACCAGAACCAGCAAAGTGTCAAACGCCCTCGGCGGCAGTTCCAGGCGCGTCGCACCCAGGTGGAGCAGACGCTCCCCGGGGTCCAACACAAAGAGCCCGAACTCGTACAAATGCCTGACTGCTCTGTGCATTACCACCCTGAGAAAATCTTCACAAAAAAATGAGAGCCGCTAAGGACTTCCACACGCGGTCTGCGGCACAGTGCAGCAATCACAACGAGTGGAGGCCTGAGAGTCCGTTCGGCCAGAAGTTTAGACCAGTCTGGCGAAGTCTCGGTAGGGCACGAACGTGGTGGTGGGGGCCACCTTTCTCCCAGGCATGCTAACAGCTTCAAGTGCTTCGCAAGCACCATAATCTTGCCTTTTGCCGCTCATTTTTACGGCCGAGAAGCTCCGGTCGGAGCGGATCGCGGTCACCGGGGGAGGATTCACGGCTTTCCAGCTTTCGTCTCAGATAGTTACGGGGGAGAGGGCAAAACTGCTTCGTTCAACCTGAGAACCCAAGCTGGGGAGCTCCGAATCCCTTCCCCGTGCCGACGCTTTAGCGCCTGTTGAGGTTGCAACCGTCGAATCTAAGGGGCTTTCTCCATCCACTCAGCCAGCCGGCAACCGTCTTCCTCAAGCAGAAACGTCCCCGCGCCAAAACATTCGCCAAAGATGCGATGCGATTCCTCATCCCGCGCCGCGCGTGAAATCCATTGTTTGCCTACCTCGTACTGCGAGGCTGTGAACCATTTCTGCGGCAGCACCTCCACTAGCCCTGCCTGTAGATACAGCACAAACAGCGCGAATGCCGGATCGTCGCTCGACATCGCCTTGTAACTGGTGGGCACAATCAACTCATCGACCGTCGCCAACTCCGCAGGCACATCGATCTTGTGCATGCCCGGCCCCAGCGCGAGCGGCACTTCGAAATCCGCCAGGGGTGGAGTCGCGGAGTAGATGCGGTCGGACGATTGCTTGAACCATCCTGCGATTTCAGCCATGTCGAAGGCCTTGAGCTGATCGGGATCGAAACAGGCCAAGCGAATGTTCCGCCCCTCCGGACACCATATCCCCAGGCGCTGCGGCGCGACGAGAAACGGCCGGCAGTATGTGTTCAAGGCCAGCCGAAGCTCGTCCGGTTCCTGCTCCAGCGCCAGCGAGACGATATATCCAACCGGCCCCTGGTCGCCGTGATGCGTCCAGACGAATCTTTGCCCAGCGGCAGATTGAAACGCAGGAAAAGTCTTCCAGTACCACGGCGCAGGACCCACTGTACCCTCAAGTTGTTGGCGGATGCTGGCTAGGTTTGGAGGTGGCATAGAAGAATTGTGTAACGGCGTGATTTGTACCGCAGGCGGCTAAATCGCAAAATCTACAGATCACACGGTCACTCAATCAGCCCCAACGCCCGCGCCCTTTACATTCGCACGGATGAACTTGACGATGTCATCCATCGCTGTGCCAGGCTGGAAGATCGCCGCGACGCCGAGTTTTTTCAAGGCGTCGATATCCTGATCAGGAATGATTCCGCCCACTAAAACAAGAACGTCGTCCATCTTGTTCCGCTTGAGCAAGTCCATGACCCGCGGCACGATTGCATTATGCGCGCCCGAAAGAATCGACAGCCCGATCACCTGCACATCTTCTTGCAGGGCCGCGCTGACGATCATCTCTGGAGTCTGCCGGAGCCCGGTGTAAATTACTTCCATTCCGGCATCGCGTAGCGCGCGTGCTATCACCTTGGCGCCGCGATCATGCCCATCAAGGCCGGGCTTGGCCACCAGCACGCGAATCTTGAGATCAGCCATCGCCTTTCATTTAACCACAGAGGTCAGCGGGGAGCCACAGAGCGTATATTCGTCCGAGTTGGAGGTTACGTTTTCGTATCGAGGCTCTTCCACAAATACCAGCACGCCACGCTGCGATAAGGCTCCCAGCGCTTCGCAATCTTTTCCATTTGTTCCGGGCTGGGCAGCTTGATCTTCCGCTTACGGACCCTCTTCGAAGCCGCCGGCTTCTTTGCCGCAAGTAACTTCTTCGCGCTCTTGACCCGCTGCACATCGAGATAGTGTTTGTACATCGCCATGCGGACGCCGTAGTCCCCAGTCGGCAATACGTTCTCGCGCTTCAGCGTGAAAATAAGAAACATGTGCGCAGTCCACACTCCGATGCCTTTTACTTGCGTCAGATGCTCGATCACTTTCTCGTCCGGCAAGGCCGAGAGTCGAGCGAAATCCAGCAATCCATTCGCTGTCTTGGTCGCCAGGTCTTTTAAGTAAGCTGCCTTTTGCTTCGACAATCCCGCGCCGCGCATTTGTTCGTCACTGAGTTTGAGGATGCCTTCTGGTGTGGGCGGGGCGCCCGCCAGTGCGGCAAAGCGCTCGAAAATCGTCTCCGCAGCCCTGCCGTTCAGTTGCTGGTAAACGATCGCCTCCGCCAAGCTATGAAACTCCGGCGGCGAAAATTGCATGCGGCACGGGCCAATGCGCTCGATGATGGCCCGCAAGACCGGGTCGGATTTCTTAAGATGAGTGACCGCTCTTCGCATCGGTTCTATATGTTTATCACAAATCGAAACGGCAGGCGAATACAAAGCGAATACAGCCGAATTGCTGACCCCAACCCTACTCAGGATCGAGCTAGGATGCTACGTCGGCCCGCACGACTCAGCTCTGATGCCGAAGCTTTTGGGCTGGGTTCTGACCTTTGCCGCTTTCCGGTGGAAGCTCGAAACCAATCCGGATGCCGGCCGCCTTCTTGGGCGTCGTCATTCTCTTGATGGCAGTGATGAGATCGACAATTACGGAATCCGTGGTATCCAGACGATTCTCCAATTCATCGATCTTGCCGGCGAGACGCCGGTTTGTGGCCAGCAGCTCGCGCAGCCGCACAAACGCGCGAACGACAAAAACGCTCATCTGGACGGCTCTCTCGGAATTGAGCACCGTCGCGGCCATGATCGCGCCGTGTTCGGTGAAGGCAAACGGCGTGTATCGGCGCCCACCTCTACCTTTCTTTGAGGTCGCAATTTGCGACCTCAAAGCACCGTGCTCTTTGCTGGTCAGCTGAAACATGAAATCGGAAGGGAAGCGTTCGTGATTCCGCTTCACTTGCTCGTTGAGCCGCTTCACAGGAACTCCATACAGTTCAGCAATGTCGACGTCGAGTATGACGCGCTGATGACGAAGAAGTAATATCCGCGATTCCACGGCGGAGGCTGGCGCATCGTGGCGCTTCGGCATACGGAACAGCGTTGCGTTCCTTAATTTTTTCATTGAGTCACTGGCCGTGGCCTCAATCATAATCCCGAGAGGCGTAATGCTTTAGTCGATGAAGGAGCAAAATCTTGTACGCTTCCCATTTTGACCCAAAATCAGCAAAACGCTGACAGCCTTCCAACTACGTGACGCTTACTTCCGTATACGTCCCATAGACCTCGCGCAAGGCTTCGCAGATCTCACCGACGGTGGCATAGGCGCGGACAGCGTCCACGATGAAGGGCATTGTGTTCACCGGAGAGATGTCTCCATTCTTGCCCTCTTTCGGTTCCTGCACTGCGGCTCTTTTCAGTGCGTCGAGTTTGCGCTGTACCTGGTCATTCGATCTTCGCGCCCGCAATGCTTTCAGTTTGGTTGACTGCTGTCGCGCGACGCTTTCGTCAATGTAAAGAATGTGGGGCGAATCCTCCTCCACCACGAACTCGTTCACGCCCACCACTATCTTCTCTTTCGCCTCAGCGGCGCGTTGATATTGGTAGGAGGCCTCAGCAATTTCTTTCTGCGGGTAGCCACGCTCGATGGCCCTTACCATGCCTCCCATCCCGTCCAGCTTGTCGAAATAATCGAATGCGCCTTTTTCCATCGCAAGGGTTAACGCTTCAACAAAGTAAGATCCGCCCAGGGGGTCGACGGTTTGCGTGACACCCGATTCGTAAGCGATGATTTGCTGCGTGCGCAGCGCGATGCGCGCTGCTTCTTCCGTAGGCAATGCCAACGCCTCGTCGTAGGAGTCGCAATGCAGCGATTGCGTGCCTCCGAGCACCGCGGCCAGGGCCTGCAATGCCACGCGTGCAATGTTGTTCATGGGCTGCTGCGCCGGGAGCGATACCCCGGCTGTCTGCGTATGAAAACGCATCAGCCACGTGCGCTCGTTCTTAGCGCCGAAGCGCTCCTGCATCACCTTGCCCCAAATCTTGCGGGCAGCCCGGTATTTGGCGATCTCTTCGAAGAAATCGTTGTGCGCGTTGAAGAAGAAGCTCAGGCGGGGACCAAAATCGTCCACGTCAAGTCCACGCCGCCGCGCCCACTCCACGTATTCGATGCCATCGTACAAAGTGAAGGCCAGTTCTTGTAGCGCCGTTGAACCGGCCTCGCGAATGTGGTAGCCGCTGATCGATACCGTGTTGAAGCGCGGCGTGAACTTCGTGCCGAACTCGAATGTGTCAATCACCAGGCGCATCGACGGCGCCGGCGGATAGATATATTCCTTCTGCGCGATGTATTCCTTGAGAATGTCATTCTGGATGGTGCCGGATATTTTTTTCCAGTCAGCTCCTTGCTTCTCCGCCACTACCAGGTACATCGCCCATAGCACCGATGCCGGCGAATTGATCGTCATCGAGACGGTGGTCTTTTCCAGGTCAATGCCGTCGAAAAGAATTTCCATGTCTTCGAGGGAATCAATCGCCACGCCACACTTGCCGACTTCGCCCTCGCTGGCCGGATGGTCCGAGTCGTAACCCATCAAAGTGGGTAAATCGAAAGCGACGGAAAGGCCGCCGCCGCCATGCTCGAGCAAATATTTGTAACGCTGGTTGGTTTCTTCGGGTGACGCGAAGCCGGAGAACTGCCGCATGGTAAAAAGCTTGCCGCGATATCCCGTGGCGTGAATGCCGCGGGTGAATGGTGGCGCGCCAGGATAGCCAAGATATTTTTCTTCGCTCCAGTCTTCGGGAAGATCCGCTTGCGTGTAGAGGCGGCGCACGGGAACGCCGGAAATCGTTGTGAAGCGCGCGTCTCCGTGTTCGTCGAGGTTCACACCTGTTGGCGCGCCAATCGGCTTTTCGGGAAAAGTTTCGAGCGTGGGAGCAAGTGTGTTCTCCGCCCAACGTTTCTCGGCGACAGACGGATGGCGCTTTTCAAATACGTCGGCAATGGGACTTTCGACAACATGCGGTTTCGGCAGTTTCTTCTCCGGCATGACGACCCCAGTGTTCTGTTGTGATGATAGGGAACGGAGCGTTGGCGGGCAAGGCAGCGTTTACAGCAGAACGACTGGTCGGTCAGTAAATCGGCATTCTATGGTTCGCTAGTGCGGTGGTTACGCGAAAGTTCCCAGGCCTTGGCATATTTCCACGAAACGTAGCCGGCGTGGTACATGTGCAGCAACAGACCCTCGCGGCCGTCGAGAAAACCCAGGCGGATAAAGTAGTTGTAGGTGAACGTGGCCAGCGGCCGCAGCACGATGTTGATAAAGCTGAAGCTGCGGTGTCCCTTGGCGATCGCCAACTGCGCGCCCAGCGACGAATAGCGGTTCATGTGGCTGAGGTAGAGTGTGAGATTCGGATACGTGTAATGGATGAGAGCATGTTCGAATTGGCGTGTCTGTTGGGGCACATCCAGCTTGAGTTCACAGCGGTCATGCGGGTCATGGCCGGTGACGAAGCCCTGACCGCGGCGGAAGAGGCGCAGCTTGGGATCGGGGTAGAAACCGCCATGACGCATCCAGCGGCCTAGAAACAGATTTTTCCGCGGGAGCCTGTAGCCGCCGGCGGCGTTTGGGCTGGCGATCACCGCGCAAATTTCCTCGGCCAGGCCCGGACTCACTTCCTCGTCGGCGTCGAGCAGCAGTACCCAATCGCTGGTGCACAGGTCGATCGCGTACTGCTTTTGCGCTACGTAGCCGCGCCATGGTTCAACCACAACCCGGGCTCCGCGTTCGCGCGCGATCTGGCCGGTGCGATCCTTCGAGCCGGAATCGACGAGCACAATTTCATCGGCCCACTGAACGCTAGCCAGGGTGCGGCCGATGTTAGCCTCTTCATCCATCGCCACGATGGCCACGGAAATCGTCATAGCGAGTCGCCGATTGTGGATGATTCGCAACGCGCGTCGATCGGCTTTTCAATCATCATTCAACGATCAACAATCGGCAATGCCTCGAGTGGTGCGACTGCGGGTTTCACACAACAAAAACACCGCCAGAATAATCAGCTCAGGTTCGATGGGATGCCGGTAGCGAGCATGCGGGAACACGAAATAATAAACGGTGGGGTAAGTCAGCACGAGTCCGCCGAAAAGCCACGCCCCCGGCCGCTTCTGCCGCAGCGCCCGGCCCACTCCCCAGATCGCCAGCACGGACGACGCCAGAAACAGCGAGCTGCGGAAGTCCCACGGAGCGACGCTGTCGGTCGGTCTGGGCACGCCGTTCCAGTAATAAAAAAAACGTTTCATGCTGATAATTGCAAATCTCCCAGGGTGTGCGCGGATCCACTCGAATGCCAGCCGCCGGCAATCGGCCTCGTAAGCAATTTCTCCGAGACCTTCGAACTTTTCAAACTCCAGTTTGTTGAGGTTGGGCTGCAGAGTCGCGATCAGCATGCCGTCGGCCAGTTTGTTGTTGCCGAGGCGGAACTGCAATCCGAAGTCGTCGCGAATGAAGACGAAACGTCCAAAGACTTTGTAGTTCCGCACTAGCCAAGGCGACAGAACCAGAAAGAACACGAATGATGAAAGCACTACTCCGGGAAAGGAGGGCAAACCGCATCTGTATCTTCGCCACCATATCCACAGACCGCAGAACGGCAAGAAAGACAACATCGCAGGATTGGCCAAAGCTCCAGCGGCCCACAATGCGCCGAAGATCACCCATCCCCGGAGACCCGGCCAGCGCTCCATTTCCAGCGAGACGAAAAAAATTAGCGCCAGCATCAACGGAGTGAAGGTCGTGTCCCAAATCCAATGAATGGACCAGTACCAAACGTATGGATTAAACGCCCAGGCTCGCGCCGACCAGAGTGCGACGCGGGGCCCGAAAGTTCGATGCGCAATCAGATAAACCGGAACCGTAGTGAGCGAAGCGAAGACGCTATTGATCGAGAGCAGAACCCACGCCGAGGCATTGGAGTAGATACCGAAGATTTTGAAGACTCCGCCGATCAAGTAAGGGTAAAGCGGCGGCTCCCACGCGCTGGGGCCGGTATTGCCTCCGTAGGGATTGCTGAAGCCCTGCCCCAGTGCAATGGAACGGCCCACGCGGCCCATCTCGAAACCAAAACCGAAGTGGTCTTCTCCGGTACGCATGCGATATTGGCGGAGAATTCCGATGGCCGCAACCTGCACGAAAAATGAAAGCACGACTATCCACAACATGGATCGCGGCAGAACAGGCAGGCTCGGTCGTTCCATCACGGGCGAGTTTATCAGGTCTGTTGCCGCCTCGTTCCAGACACTATTTATGATTGCGGAGGGGGCGGATCAGTGTTAGCGTTAGTGCCCGAGCAGCTCCACCCGTTATCCGAGTACAGCCGGCCCTTTGCGAGGTCCATCATGAGCGGTCCTCCGATCCCGATTCCTAAAGGTGTAACGCTGCGGGTGCTGGTCGTATGTGACGGCTACGCTGACCAGTTGTTTTCGTTCAGTGCTGTGCCCGATCAGACGGACACTTATTTTACCCTGACAAAATTCGTTACCACCCTCCAGAATTTCAACAGGAACCCATTCCAACCCTTCATCGGTTTCCGCTTTGATTTGACCCTTGCCCATCGAGATGACGATCAGGGCGTATCACAGTCCGGAGGGCCGCCGAACCTGCTCCCTGGCACGGTCGTCAATGCATGGTTCACCTGGAAAGGCACCCCGCCCGCCCCTTCGGGCAGCAATGAAGTCGATCTTTCGCAATTCGATGTGATCTTCATGTTTGGCTTCAGCACCGTCATGGAGGTTAGTGGTCAAAACATGTTGTGCTGGGACGGGGCAACGTACGAGGACCAGCTGTGGGCTTTCGTGCAATTTATGCAGGCGGGCGGCGGGCTATTTGCCACTGGAGATCATGAGGACAGGGGCGCTGCGCTTTGCGGCTCGATTCCGAGAGTGAGATCGATGCGGCGCTGGTGGTGGGACACCACGAATCCCGTTAACGACACCTACAAAAAGGACTTTGAGGGTCCCTACGGCGATTGGAATTATGGCATTAACTTCGTCTTTTCGGTTCCTGTACATCATCCCTTCAACCGCGTACCGTATCAGGATATCGGCGACGCTTGCTCGCCGCCGTCGGTAGGTCCATATCGGCTGGATACCGTGCAGCCCGGACCAACGGGGCTGGAATCGGTGCCAGATTACTGGACAGGAACCAACGAGACCGGCGTCCCTTTTGATCGTCAGTCGGACGACATACCTCAGCGCCTGTACGTCACCACAAAGCACGCCATTCTCTCGCTCGGTGGCAATCAGTATCTCTCCGTGTTGCCTGATCACATGCACGAAGGACTGGTCCTCGGCCCCGGAAGCGTAGATTGGCTGGGGTTTCCGCCGACGAAACAAAAATTCGATCACGGCGGTACAACCATCCACGGCGGCACAACCATCGACGAATACCCTATGTCAGGCGGCGATCAAGAGCTGCCGCTGATCATCGCGAACGTGCGTAGCGTGGCCCACGCCACTCCTGGAGGAGATCTCTTAGGAAGCAACGCGGACCAGCACATCGGCGCGCTCGATGTCGATATCCCGAATACTTACGGCGCGATCTCCGTCTATGACGGCCACATCGTCAGTGTCGGTCGTGTAGTCACCCAATCCAGCTTCCATCACTTCCTCGATATCAACCTCATTGGAGATCCCGCGACGCAGGTTCCCGGCGGCACCGACCGCCAAGGTTTTACCACAACTCCGACCGCCAAGGCATACTTGGCAGATTTTCAGCAATATTGGATTAATCTGGCCATCTGGCTTGCCCCCCAAACTATCAAGCCTTCCATGATGCTGTCCTTGCTGGACAAAGCTCGTCGGAATATCTCCATTCGGATGGCGTACCGGCCGGAAATAAAGCAGAGCGGCCACGCCGTCCACGACATCGGCCAGATGGTGGCCCAGCATCTCGACTCCTTGGTTCCGACCCCACTGCTCCAGGATGTGGTGGAGTCGTCGCTCGAACCGGAGCATCTCGCCGCGATTCGTACCATCCTCGCCCATCGGCGCCAGACCGTTCCTTCTGCAGTCAATCAGATCCACCGTGTCTTTCTTCACGGTTTCCTCGGCGGTGCGGTGCTGCATGCAATGGAATATCCTTCCACTGGATCTCTGCAGACAGACTCCAAAGCCATTCATCGAAAGATTGTCTCGGCAGGGTTGGATGGAGCCGGGCGAAGCATGGCAGTCAGCGTTCACCGAGCAATCGTTCCCGATCTGATAGAGGCACTGCACAAATTCGGGGCGGACCCGGAATAGAAACGGGAGATCATCATGCGCAAAGTTAAGTCGGACGAGCAACACAAGAACGAGCAATCCAAGAACAATCGGCGGGAATTTCTCAAGGCAAGCGGCATCATGACCGCCGCCGCGCTTGGTTCGGCCGTTCTTCCGAATGTCGCAAGTGGCCAGTCGAGTTCGCCTCCCAATCCCGCGCCTTCGAATCCGGCGATCTTAAATTCCATGCCAACCCGGAATCTGGGAAAAACCGGATACAAAGTCGGCATCTTCAGCCTCGGCGGCCAGGCAGCGCTCGAGAAGGCTAACAATGAAGCCAATGCCATTCCCATCGTCGAAAAAGCTCTCGATCTCGGCGTCAACTATATCGACACTTCATCGATCTACGGCGGGCCCGAGCGCTGGAGCGAGCAATACGTCGGCAAGGTGATGAAGCGCCGGCGCGGCGACGCGTTTCTGGCGACCAAGACAAAAGAACGCACGCGCGATGGTTCCATGCAGATGCTCGAGACCTCGCTCAAGCTGCTGCAGACCGATCATATCGACCTATGGCAGCTGCACGACATCGGCACGATGACCGACATCAACGAGATCTTCGCCAAGGGCGGAGCCATGGAAGCGCTGCTTCAGGCTCGCGATCATAAGATCGTGCGCTATCTCGGCATCACCGGACACTACCGGCCCGACGCGCTCATCGAGGCGATTCACCGTTATCCCTTCGACACGATCCTGATGGCGGTTAATGCCGCTGATCCGCACCATTACAGCTTCTCCGAGCAATTGCTCCCGCTGGCCGTCGAGAAGCAAATGGGAATCATTGGAATGAAGGTGCCGGCGCGGGGAAGAATTCTTTCGACGTGGACTCCACCGCCAATCGAACAGCAGAAACATATGTGGGAAGGAATGGTGCTGGCGACGACGCCGGGAACTCTGGATATGCGGCAGGCGATGTATTATTCGCTTTCGCTGCCGGTCAGCACAGTCATCATCGGCTGCGATTCAATTGCGCAGCTAGAACAGAATGTGCAACTGGCGCGGGACTTCACTCCATTCAATCAGCAACAGATGGCCGCGCTTACAGAGAAAGCTCAGCCGGTGGCCAAGCAGTCGTTGTTCTTTCGTTTTTACGAACGAGCGTAAGTCGTTGCCGCTCCCGTCTAGAGTTGTCCCGTCGGCGGCGGCGTGGAGGGCTCTGCTCCCGGCTGGACGTCTTGCCGCGGCGTGACGTAGGGCACGCGAGGCAGCCGCCTGACTTGCCCGCGCGTGGCCTCGGCAACGTTGATCCCAGAATGATCGAGCAGCAATCCTGTGGCGCGATCCAATTCGATGGTTGATTTCTCGTAGGCCGCTTTCGCCGAAACCAGATTCGACTCCGAAGTAGTCAAAACGGAAGCGTCTTGCAGAATCGCGGTTGTGGTGGTGAGTCCGACCTTTAGTTTTTGCTGGTCGGCGTCGAGCGTCTGACGCGCGAAATTGACTGCATATTGTGCGGCCTCCACTGCGGCGCGGTTCTGCTTTACGTCGAACTGCGCATTGCGCACCTCGATGCGTATTTGATTCTCCAGTTGGTGCAGACGCACCTGCGCCTGGCGGTATTCCAGTTGCGCGCGCACCTGGTTGGCTTGCGCTTCGCGGTTGCGCAACGGAATCGTCAACGTGAGTCCAACCCCTTTGTCGGGGGCGGTACCGTTGAAGAGCTGGTTCAGCGTGCTGCCATAGCCGACCGGCCCACCGTTGACAAAGGGCGGCGGTGGAGCGGAGTTGCTAAGGCATCCCGAGACGGCAGGGTTGCAAGGTGGGGTCAGCACCTCGGGATTGACGTTCCCGCCAACTCCCGATCCGCTGTAATAGGCGAAGGCGTCCAGCGTGGGCAGCATAGCGTTGCGGACAGCCTTGCTGCTGAGGTCGCGGGAATTGAGATCGATGCGCGACTCGACCAGCTCGGCACGGTGGTCGAGAGCCTGATTGATCAAGTCTTGCGTGGGCGTGACGAGTTCCTGCTCGGGAAGTTGCATCGTCGATGTAGGAATTACGTCGGCTTCGGCCAGCACCGGATCTTCAACGCTGCGACTGACCGCATTCTTCATCAAAAGCTCTTCCAGTTGCAGGTTGTTCTGCGCCAGGATCAGGTTTTGCTCGTTGGTTGAAACCGTGCTTTGTGCGCTGACTACCTGAATGGGCGGCACGGTTCCGACCTTCGCCTGCTTCTTGGAATCGTCGAGAGCTTTCTGCGCATAGTTTAGGGCCTCCTGCTGCACACGCACGTTTTCGTAGGCGTACACCAGATCCCAATACATATCTTCGATCTGATCGACGGTGGTTATGATCTGCAGGCGGAAGGCGACGTCAGAAATCTCGCGATTGTTCTTGGCGATGCGGATGAAACGGGTATTCGGAAGCGAGCCAAAGCCCTGCAGCAGGTTCTGCGTGACCCGCACCTGAAAGTTTGAGCCGACGATCGGGCTCAGCAGGCTCGCGGGGCTATTGGTTGTGAGGTGCGTGTTATTGAATCCCGCATTCAGGGTGGTGCCCCACTCAAATCCCTGGGTGTAACCGAAGTTGGCCGTGTATGTATTCTCCGAAAGTATGGGTACACTCTCCACGGTTGTGGATTCGGTGTCGTCCTTGTCGAGCTGCAGCGTGCTGGTGACGATGGGGTCAAAGCTGGTGATGGGCGCGCCAATGCCGAGCGTCGAACTAACCAAGCCGTTGGTGCCGGTGCCCACGCCGCTGGGGGCGACAGTGGTACCTCCGGCCCCGGAGCCGACCGTTCCGCCCAGACCGCCTACGCCTCCGCCCGGAGTGTTCTGCACAATGCCGGCGTTGACGCCGAGAATGCTGGCGCCGGATTTCGCGCGGAGGTAATCGGTGTCGGCGATATTGAGGTTGTAGCGGGCGATATCGATATCGAGATTATTTTCCAGTGTCAGCGCGACCGCATCGTCGATCGAGAGATAAATCTTGCCGTTGTGCATGAGTGAATCGATGCGCGGCGAGTTGCCGAGGTTCGGCTGCGGCACCTCTTGTGGCTGGTAGGGTTGCAGAATATGGGGAAACGCCGAACGCGGCCTGGAGTAATCCTGCAAGTGAAGCGCCTGCGGCTGCGCTGGAGTTGGCGCGGTTTGCGGCGCAGGAGCCGCTGGAGCATCCTGGGCGCGCAGGAGCGCGCAGCCTATGAGGGCAAAGGCCGTCAACAGCGCAGTACGTCGCCGATCGGCGGCACTCATTCGTGGTAAAGACAAGGACATAGTTCGTCTCCTATTGGTAGAAACAGCAAGCATCGTCGCAGCAGGGCGAAACAGATTGCAAAGGTTGGACGCGGGAAATACAAGGGCGTCATTCCATCTTAGCGGGACTGAGTGGAGTAAACCGACCGGAGATTGTAAAGAATTGTGAGGAGAAAAATCAGGCGCGGCTTGTGACCGCGCCCTTTATTTCTGTTCCGCAATCCGCTACTGAGGCGGCTGCGGAGTCGTCGTATCTGGCGCCATGGAGGGAGTTTCCTTACGGGGAGCGATGTAAGGCACGTTGGGCACGTGCCTGACTTGACCGCGGGCCGCGTCGTCGACGCTGATGCCTGCATGGTCGAGGGTAACGCCCGTAGCGCGGTCGAGTTCGATGCGCGACTTTTCATAGGCCGCCATCGCCGACATTAGAGTGGATTCCGCCGTAGCCAGTGCGCTCTGGGTCTGCAAGACCAACGTCGTAGTCGAGGTCCCGAACTGATATTTCTTTTGTTCGGCATCGAGCGACTGCTTAGCATAGTCGACGGCAGCCTGAGCCGAAGCTACGCTGGCGCGGTTCTGTTCCACTCCGAACTGCGCGTTGCGGACCTCGATGCTGACCTGGTTTTCGATCTGCTGCAGACGTAACTGGGCTTGCTGGAATTCCAACTCAGAACGAATCTGCAGGGCCTGCGCGGCACGGTTGCGCAATGGAACATTCAGAGACAAGCCAACCCCTTTATCGGGCGAGGTGGAGTTGATGAGTTGGTTGAAAGTACCACCTAGGCCTACGGTGGTCGCAATCGGGCTTTGTCCCAAGTTGATATTCGGATTATTGATAGCGCAGTCGGAGAAGGAGGGATCAGGGCAGATATTGGCAGGATTCTGAACGCCTCCCAGCCCCGCGCCGCCGTAGTACACAAACAGGTTGAGCGTAGGCAGCAGCGCATTGCGCACGGCCTTGTTGCTGATCTCAGTCGTGTTCAGTTGGATCCGGGATTCCACCAGATCGGGTCGATGGCGCAGCGCGTCAACGATCAGATCCTGCGTGGGCTGGATCGGCTCACTCTCCGGAAGCACCATAGTTGAAGTCGGAATCACATCGGCCGCCGCCAGAGTTTGATCGCGCAGGGTACGGCTCAGCGCGTTCTTCATCAGCAACTGTTCCAGTTGCAGGTTGGTCAGGGCAATCGTAAGAGCTTGCTGGTCCTGAGCGACGGTGCTCTGGGCGCGGACGGTCTCGATGGGAGCCAGGCTGCCAATTTCGACCTGCTTTTTGGTATCGGACAGCGTCTTTTCGGCGAAGGCCAGCGATTCCTTCTGCACCCGCGCATTTTCATAAGCGTAGACCAGATCCCAGTACATGCTCTGAATCTGGTTTATTGTGGTGATCACTTGCAGGCGGAAGGCCACGTCGGAGAGTTCGCGATCGTTCTTGGCGATGCGGATGAAGCGGGTGTTCGACGCGAAGCCCAAGCCCTGGAGCAACGGTTGAGTTATGGTCGCCCTAAAATTCGAGTTTATCTGCGGGCTCAGGCCCTGGTAAAAGCTGTTGGTAGTCCCGCGGCTATTGTTGAAGCCCACGGTCAGGTTCGTGCCCCACTGAAAAGCCTGGTTGTAAGAGAAGTCGACGGTGCCGGTGTTTTGAACCAGTTTGGTGCCGGGAAGCACGCCTTGAAAAATGTTAGTGGCCAGTTGGCTGAAATGATCTTCCTGCAGCGTTCCGGTGACGACTGGATCGAAGCTGTTGATCAGGGGTCCGAGTCCGAGCGTGGAACCGACCAGACCGCCTGCGCCCGCGCCTGCGCCGCCCGCGCCCAGGCTGGTGCCGCCAGTGCCGGAGCCGACCTGCCCGCCGAGGCCGCCGACGCCGCTTCCCGGAGTGTTCTGCACCACACCGGTATTCACGCCGATAGTTGCGGCTCCGGCCTTGGCGCGCAAGACATCGGTATCGGCGATGTTCAGGTTGTAGCGCGCGATGGCGATATCAAGATTGTTCTCGAGTGCGAGTGCGATCGCATCATTGAGCGAAAGGTAAAGCTTGCCGTCGCGCAACAGCTCGTCAATGCGTGGCGTATTGCTCAGATTCGGAGGGGCCAGGTGCCGCGACGTGTAAGGCGCAATCAGGTTGGGGAAATGCGACACCGGCTTGGAATAATTCAAGACAGGAATTGGCCGCGTCTCCGGGGTGTTTTGGGGCACGGGCGCAGCCGGGGCCTCCTGAGCCCAACAAGCCATGGTCAGAGTTCCAAATAAGACTGCGGCGGCGATCAGCCGGATGGTTGAGGCTAAGCGGGCGAATGGCATCTACTCATCTCCGTTCATTAACAGCTTGCAACAAAAAGACTTGGTTGTAGCTTGAGACGACCGGGGTCACATGAAAGCCTTATTCAGTCATTGATACGCAAGCAGCGGCGTCCGGGTTCCTGAAAAGCTCCCGAAAACGAAAGCAAGACGAAAGTTTTCCGAAGCCCACCAGTATATCCGACGGCGCTGCCTCTCTTTCGAACGCTCCGAAGAGACTGATACTGATTAAAGAGCGAAACTGATAAAGTGCTCCCACGGAGCGCAAACGGTCCGCTGAGGCACGGAATTTCACCGCAATTAATGACGGTCGAAGTGATTTGGATGAACCGCCCCTGCTGTGGGACTCGCGGCTGCAAAAATTAAAAGATCGCATGCGCAATCTCAAACTGATTCTCTCCTACGACGGATCGGATTTCGCGGGCTGGCAGGTGCAGCCCGATGCCACGACCGTACAGGGCACACTTGCCTCAGCCATTGGACGAGTCACCGGCGAAAAGGTATTGCCGCAGGGCTCGGGTAGGACTGACGCTGGAGTGCATGCTCTGGCGCAGGTTGTGACATTTGTCACGGAGTCTTCCGTCCCTACGGCGAATTTCGTGAAGGCCTTGAACGATATCCTGCCTGCCTCTGTGCGGGTTTTACAGGCGGAGGAGGTTGCGGCCGAATTTCATGCGCGCAAGTCGGCGCGGGCGAAGACATATCGGTACCGGATTTATCGCGCTGCGATTTGTCCTCCTTTTCTGGCGCGCTATGTGTGGCACTATCCGTTTCCGTTGGATGAACAGACGATGGCGGAAGCGGCCCGATTGGTGGAGGGCGAACACGATTTCACTTCGTTTGCCGCCGTCGACCCGGAGCGGGGAAGTGAAGGCGCGCCAGTATCGAACCTGCGGCGGATTTTTTCTTCGAACTGGGCGCGACAGGGAGACGAGTTCGTCTATACCGTGAAGGGATCGGGTTTTCTGCACCACATGGTGAGAAATCTGGTTGGGACGTTTATTCTGGTGGGCAAAGGAACGCTGCAGATCAACGATGTGACGCGAATATTAGAGGCACGCGACCGGTCGGCCGCGGGCGCGACGGCGCCGGCCAGCGGACTATATCTCGTGAACGTGGAGTACTGACCTGAGCATGGCCACCGATCTACAAATCGCGGTGCGCAAGATTTCGTCGGTGAATCCGGCTACAGGCGAGGTTCTGTGTGAGTTGGAATGCGCGGGCGAGAGCGAGGTTAGCGCAGCGGTGGAGCGGGCACGAGCCGCACAAAGGCAGTGGGCTGAGATCGGAGTTCGGAACCGGATCGGCGTGCTGCGCGAGTTTCAGCGCAGGCTGCTAGAGAAAAAATCAGAGATCGCCGAGGCCATCACGCGCGAGGCGGGAAAGCCTGTGGCCGAAGCTCTGACCACTGAAGTGCTAGTTGTCCTCGATGCGGCGCGCTTTCTGATCGACAACGCCTATCGCCTGCTGCGCGACGAACCGGTTCCGCATGGCAATCTTGCCACCAAGCTCAAGCGCGGATGGCTGGTGTGTGAGCCATACGGAGTGGTCGGGATTATCTCTCCGTGGAATTATCCATTCTCGATTCCTGCGACAGAAACTTTGGCCGCTCTGGTGGCGGGGAATGCGGTAGTGCTGAAGCCATCGGAGTTTACTTCTCTGGTGGCGCTGGATTTGCAATCTCTGTTGCATGCGGCCGGCGTGCCACGGGATGTTTTTCAGGTTGTTGTGGGCGACGGCGCGACCGGAGTATCGCTGATTCATTCAAAGATCGACAAAACAAAGATCGACGAAGCAAAGATCGACAAGGCAAAGATCGACAAGCTTGTTTTCACCGGAAGTGTGGCCACTGGTAAGCGCATTGCAACTGCCGCGGCAGAGCGGTTGCTGCCCGTCGTGTTGGAACTTGGCGGGAAAGATCCCATGCTGGTGCTCGGCGATGCCGATGTAGATGTGGCTTCGAGCGCGGCGGTTTGGGGAGCGTTCGTGAATGCGGGGCAAACCTGCCTGTCCATCGAGCGCTGCTACGCGCATCGCAGCTTGTATGATGCCTTCCTGAAGGCGTGCATCGACAAGACAAAGAAGCTGCGTGTCGGAAACGGAATGGATCGCGAGACGGACGTGGGCCCGCTGATCCACGAGCGGCAATTGCGGATTGTGGAAGAGCACGTGGAAGATGCAGTGGCCCGCGGGGCGCGAGTTCTGGCCGGAGGGTCCCGGCTTCCGGAGTTGGGGAAGAATTTTTATACGCCGACGGTGCTGGCGGAGGCGACGCATGAAATGCGCATCATGCGAGAAGAGACCTTCGGCCCGGTGCTTCCCGTCATGGCATTCGATTCCGACGAGGAAGCCGTTCGCCTGGCCAACGACTCCGAATTTGGCCTGGCGGCGAGTGTGTGGACAGGTGACAATGCCCGCGGGGAGCGGCTCGCCAGACGTATTCACGCGGGCACCGTCATGGTGAATGATGTGGTTTCGTGCTTCGGCATCAGCGAGGCGCCACACGGCGGCGTGAAGTCGAGCGGCATAGGCCGCACTCACGGCCGCTTTGGTTTGGAAGAAATGGTGCAGTTGAAGTATGTGGATGTGGACCGGGTGCCGGGAATGAAGAAAGTCTGGTGGTACGGATACGGCACAAGCTTTGCGCGACAGATGGAGGGTTTTCTCGATTTCCAGTTCGCCCGCGGATTCGCGCGACGCCTGCGTGGCGCCCTGCGTGCGACAGGAATGATGGCGCGCAAGAAGTTGTGATGTACGATGCAAGAGCATCGCACCTGGTTCCGGTACCTGAGAACTGAGAACTGAGAACTGAGAACTGAGAACTGAGAACTGAGAACTGAGAACTGAGAACCAATCCATGAACGATTCTTCCAATTCCGATCCCAAACGCGATTTGTTGCGTCATACTCTGGCCACGCTGGCTTATCGCGGAGGGAAGGCGATCCGCAATGCGCCGGAGGGCTTTGCCGAATTTCACGCCGCCGAGGGAGTGCGCACGCCGGGGCAAATTCTGGCGCACGTCGGCGACCTGATGGATTGGGGGCTTTCGATGGCGGAGGGCAAACAGGCGTGGAACAATTCGCAGCCGCTGGCTTGGGAGCAGGAAGTGGCGCGCTTTTTCGCCGCGCTGACGAAGTTCGACCAATTTCTGGCGTCGAACACGCCCGTGCAAACTCCGCTGGAAAAATTGTTTCAGGGGCCGATTGCCGATGCGCTGACTCACATCGGGCAGATCGCGATTCTTCGACGGCTGGCGGGAGAACCGGTAAGAGCGGAGAACTACTACGTGGCGGAGATCGCCGTCGGACGCGTGGGTACGGATCAAGCCAAGCCGAAGCGGGAGTTCTGAGCGCGACTTCTTCCTCTACTTGGAGCGGTTCCGATAGAGGGTCGCGTCAACTTGTGTGGTCATCGCTTCCAGATTCAAATCAATTCCCAAAAACTGGATCAGTCTCTGCCCGATGTTCCCGGCATCGCGCAGCACATCGTGATAAGGCACGCGCAAAGTTTTCACGTGGGCCTTGCTGTCGAGCCAGGCGTTGACTTCGCGCAAGTGCTTCTCGAACGCCGCCGCGATTGCGGAATTGTCGGTTCCCGGCTTGGCAGTTCCGCGATTCCGCAACATTACTTCCTGCGATGCCAGCACCTCCGGCAGCGGTCTCTGCATGAAGATGACGCGATACTCATGCCCTTCGGGAAGTGAAAGCAGCAGGCGCGAGATTACCTTTACCGCTTTGCCCTCCGCTTCGGCAATGCAGGCGGGGTCTTTGGGAAGTTGCTTGATGCGCTCCCACTCCAGATAGCCCCGCGGATTATCAGAATCAGCCTCGCGCTCACCATCAGAGAGGATGGGCATCCCGCCCGCAGCCAGCATTTGCATCATCAGCGAAGTGCCCGACCGGGGCAGGCCCGAAACGATTGTGATCATGGTAGGTTAGCTCTGATTTTTTAACGGCACTTGCGCTCGGTAGATGGCCTGCCAGCGACCCGCCTTCAAGATGTAAATCGAACTCCCGTTGATGTGAACCTGAAGTCTCTCTCCGTTGCACGTGGCATACTGCTCGGCTTTATAAGTGAGCAGGTAGGCGCCGGCGGCCAGGGGAAGCGCTCCAAAATCGGATAGGCCATAGCCTTCCACAGTGCAGGTTTTCGCGGAGGCTTGCTGATCGGCGAGTTGCTCGTCGCGGGAAAGCGTGCCGTTCTCGCCCCAGACGACTCCATTCTCTGGCATGTGCTCGCGAAAGTAAGCTTGGTCTTTCGTCTTCCAGGCTTCGAAAAATCCGGTTTCGGTGCGGACCAATTCCAGTTGAACGCTGGTCTGAACGCCGCCGTGGGCATCGTTTTGCACTGTGGTCTTGTTAGACGGCGTTTGCGCGCCGGTGAGGCCGACGAGAAACGCGCACTGCGCGAGGATAACGACGCAAATCAGGAACGCCTTTTCCGTCCGAAGGAAATCACGTTTCATAAAGTGCTCACTCTGGCATTGGATCGCCGGTCACGAGAATAGTCTTTAGCATACGATATCGGCGAGCTTTGGCCATGGCGGGAGCCATCGAGTACAATGACGCTCGTAGGGCCGAATCCGGCGGCGCACGCGTCGCGCGAACGAGGGTAAGCGCTTTGGCGACTGGCGACATCACCACTTCGAGTACGCAAACTCCTCCGCAGCTTCCTCATCACAAAGTCAAGATCAAGAAGGCCGGACAGCGCGCCTGCAACGAGAAAAACGAAAAAGGCAAATTCTGCGGCGGCCACTTGAAGCGCTGGTTCTACTCGGAGGATGTGATCGAGCAGGCTTGCGGCGACGCGGAAAAAGCCTGGGGACCGGACGCCGAGGTCTATCGCTGCGAGCATTGTCAGACGCTCTACTTGCCGAATCCCGCGGAAGCGAAAGTGAATGTCGCCGGGCAGGGGATGATTTCGGTTTTCGGGCTGACGTTGCCGCCGAAAGAGAAATAAATCAGCTTCGAGCTATGGGCTGCGAGCTTCGAGCAACCGGACCCGAATTCGAAACAAGGCAGGTCTGGCTCTCTTTGCTGCGGCGGTTCTCTCATAGCTCGCAGCTCATAGCTCATAGCTCGAAGCTCCGTATGAACTCCTCCGAACTCATCTACGACTGGAACAAGAACCATCCGCCGGAGTTGAAGCCGCCGGGTCCGGTGCTGCTGAATGATGAGAGCCTGCGCGATGGCTTGCAGTCGCCGTCGGTGCGAGATCCCTCGATTCCCGAGAAAATTGAGATCCTTCATCTGATGGAGGCGCTGGGAATCGACTCGCTCGATCTCGGATTGCCGGGCGCGGGAGCGCGTGCGGTCGAGCACGTGACCGCGCTGGCGCGGGAGATCGTCGCGCACAAGATGAAGATTCGCGCCAACTGCGCGGCGCGCACGCATGAGAACGATATTCGTCCGATTGCCGAGATCGTGCAGAAGACTGGTCTGCCGATCGAGGCTGCAACGTTTATTGGATCGAGCCCTATTCGGCGCTTTACTGAAGGCTGGTCCGACGATTTTCTTTTGCAGACCACCGAGAAGGCCGTGAAGTATGCGGTTTCGCTGGGCCTTGACTCGATGTACGTTACCGAAGACACGAGTCGCTGTGATCCTGAGACGGTGAAGCGGCTCTATTCGACCGCGATCAGTTGCGGCGCGCGGGCCATTGTGATCTGCGATACTGCGGGACACGCGACTCCAATGGGCGCGTTCGCGCTGGTGAAATTTGTGATCAAGGAAGTGGTGGAACCCTCCGGCGAAAAGATTCGCGTGGATTGGCATGGACACAGCGACCGCGGCCTCGCGATTGCCAACTCGATGGCGGCGCTGATGGCGGGCGCGAATTGCGTGCATGCTTGCGCCATTGGAATCGGCGAGCGCGTGGGCAATGCGCAGATGGATCAGATGCTGGTGAATCTGAAGCTGATGGATGTCGCTCCGTGGGGTGATCAAGACCTCACCAAGCTCAAGCATTATTGCCAGGCGGTTTCGCGGGCCACGGGCGTGCCGATTCCGGCGAATTATCCTGTGGTGGGTGACGATGCCTTCCGCACCGCGACTGGAGTGCATGCGTCGGCGGTGGTCAAGGCGTTTAAGAAGAACGATATTGAACTCGCCAATACGGTTTACTCCGGAGTGCCTTCGCACGTGTTTGGGCTGGAGCAGATTATCGACATCGGGCCGATGAGCGGGAAGTCGAATGTGCTGTTCTGGCTGGAGCGGCGCGGCATTCCGGCAACAGACGACGTTGTCGACCGCATTTACTCTCGCGCGAAGTCGAGCGATCACACGCTGAGCGAGGCGGAGATTTTCGAGTGCGTGCCCGAAGCGGCCAAGCGGAGTTGACACCCTATGCCCGAAACAACTTCCAGTCCTTTGCGACATGCGATTCTCGGGGCCGGCGGGGTTGGCGGCCTGATTGGCGCTTGCGTGGCGCACTCGGGAGCCTCCGTCACGCTGGTGGTGAGGCGCGAGGCGCTTGATCAGTATCCCCGGCAACTTCGCCTAGAGAGCGCCTTCGGCAACTTCACAGTGGATGTTGCGGTTGCTGAGGAAGTGCCTGCGGTCGACGTGCTCTGGATTACGGTGAAGGCCACGCAATTGGAATCGGCGCTCACCGCTCTCAAGAATGTTGATGGGGTGCGAGCCATCGTTCCGCTGCTCAACGGCATCGACCATGTTGCGCTGCTGCGCGAGAGATACGGCTCTGGGCGGGTCATTCCGGCGACCATTGCGGTTGAGACTGAGCGCGTCAGTCCGGGGCACATCGTTCATCGATCTCCTTTTGCACGGCTCAATGTTTTGTCTGCGGGGAGGGCTCAGCTCGGGAGCACGGTTGATGAGTTGCAGAAACTCGGCTTCGAGTGCCGCTTCATCGACGATGAGCCAACACTGATGTGGGGCAAGCTGGTTTTTCTGGCTCCGTTTGCGCTGAGTACGACGGCGGCAGACAAAACCACCGGCGAGATTCTGGCGGATCCCAATTGGAAACAGCTGGGACTAGCTTGTCTGCGGGAGGCGTGTGCTGTTGCTGTCGCCGAGGGTGCGCAAGTTGATGCGGATGCGGTGATCGCTGGCGTGATGAAGATGCCGGGAAACATGCGCAGCTCCATGCAGAAAGATGTTGAGCAACACAAGACTCCGGAACTCGACGCGATTGCGGGGCCGATCCTGCGCGGGGCTCGGAAGCATGGGATCGAGATTCCGGCGACGAAGAAACTGGTTGCCGCGGTGGAGCAGAGAGCTGGGGTCGAGAGCCGGCTGACTTGAGATCTGGATTGAAAAAAATTCCAGATCAATCCAGGTAAAATATCTCGAATCAAGCACTTGGCGAAAACTCGATTTGGCGAAGCTCTCTAAAATATTGATTGCAAATGGCTTGCCGGTAAAATCTTTGCAATCAGCGGGTTAGAATACGGACATGCGATTGTCAAAGAGCTAGGTTGTGCACGGCCCAGCGTCCGCCTAGGGTATGATCTCGCGATTGCAGTGGCGAGGCAAGGTCAGAGGTCACAGCGGAGCTGTGAAGAATTTTGGCTTAGCTGCTGATTAAGGGATGGAGCTGTGGAATCCCACGTCTCGCAAAATACGCGAGACGTGGGGCACGCGGCAAGATGCGCGCTAGACATGGGTATCCGCGTCTGACGAACATCCAGGGGCTGAAGCCCAGTTTCCCCAGGAGCGCCTGACGCGGCGCTGAAACGCCGCTCTTCCACGGTATTGAAGCGCCGCTCTTCCACATGCAGGGGTTAACGGCGGCGCTTATGCTGTCGCCGGCCTTACGACAATTCCTAATCCCTTCCCATGCGTTGTAAGATGGACGCAATAACCTCCCATGAGCCTTGGTCCCCTACGCGCGGACATGCCCGCTGCCCACCCTTTCACTACCATTCCCAACGGAAATTTAGGCTTTCGCAACACGGCGAAGGGGACGTACACTATTAGCTAGAGAAGGCAAGCGATGACCGTTACCCTGAATCTGAAGCCGGAACTTGAAGCTGGGCTATTGGCGCAGGCGCAGGCCAGCGGAATGACCGTGGAGGAATATCTCCTTTCCGTGGTGGAGGGTGCTGTGCTTCCAGCCGTGCAGAAGGCATTGTCGGCGGAGGAACATGCGGTGGCATTTGAGGCGTGGTCTGCGGGCCATCGGCCTACCACTCCCTTGTCGGATTACGCCGTCAGTCGCGAAAGTATGTATGAAGGCCGCGACCACTGATGCGTGTCCTGGTTGACACGAATATTCTGCTGCGCAGTGCTCAGCCGACTCACCCTCTTTGCTCTCAAGCCACCCGCGCAGTTTCGGAGTTGATCCGCCGAAGGGACGCTGTCTTCTTCTGTTCTCAGAACATCGCCGAATTCTGGATGTGGCAACGCGTCCCGCCGATCAGAATGGGCTTGGGCTATCGCATGAGGAAGTGCTCAAGGAAGTCAGCAGCATCGAAAAGTTGTTGACTCTGTTGTCGGACATTCCAGCGATCTACGCCGTTTGGAAAGATATGGTAAGAGACCATAGAGTCCAAGGCGTTAAAGTTTACGATGCCCGTCTGGTCGCTACTATGAAAGTCTACGCGGTCGAAAGCGTCCTGACGTTTAATGTCGCTGACTTCGGGCGTTACACTAACATCATCGCGCTCCACCCTTCTTCCCTAGTCGCCTAAAACGACGTTCCCACTTTCGCCAATCCCTAATCTCTTCCCTGCGTTGTAAGATGGACGCAATAACCTCCCATGAGTCCTAGTCCCCCACGCGCGGATATGCCGGAGGTTGCGCCTACGGTGCAGCAGGATGTGGCGCGGCTGGCGGCGTCGCCGGAGGTGCGGTCGGCGTACAACTGGCTGCGCACGCAGGAGCCGCAACTGGCGCAGTGGCAGATGGAGATGGCGCGGATTGCGGCGCCTCCGTTTGGGGAATCGGCGCGCGGGGCATGGCTGGCGGAGCGCTTTCGCGAAGTTGGGCTCGACGACGTTCGCATCGACGATGTGGGCAACGTGTTTGGCGTCCATCCTGGCTTCGGCCAGCGGTACGTGGCGTTGAGCGCACACATCGATACGGTGTTTCCGGCGAATACGCCGTTGAACATCCGGCAGCAAGGCAGCCGTTTGTACGGGCCGGGAGTTTCTGACAACGGGGCCGGAGTGACGGCGATGCTGGGGATTGCGGCGCTGCTGCGCGCGGTGCGGCTGCGGCACGCGCTGCCGTTTGTGTTTATCGGGAACGTGGGCGAAGAGGGTGAGGGCGACCTGCGCGGCATGCGGCATATTTTTTCCACGCCGCGGTGGAAGGATTCGATTGCTTACAGCGTCGTGCTCGACGGGGCGGGCTCAGACACGATTGTGGCCGAGGCGCTGGGCAGCCGGCGTTTTGAAGTGATCGTGCGCGGGCCGGGCGGGCATTCGTGGAGCGATTTTGGCGCGCCCAATCCGATTGTGATTCTGGCGCGGGCGATCGACACGTTTACGGCTGCGCCGGTGCCTGCAACCCCGAAGACTACTTTTAACATCGGAGTGATTCGCGGCGGGACATCGGTGAATTCGATTCCGGAATCGGCGAGCATGAAGGTGGATATCCGCTCGACTTCGATGGCGGAGATGGAGCGGCTGGAGCAGACACTGCGGCTGGCGCTGAACCGTGCGGTGGAAGACGAGACGATGGCGGCGGAGATGCGGTCGACTGCGCAGAAGCGGCCTTCCGGAGTGAATTGTGAAGTAGTGGCGATCGGGAACCGTCCGGCGGGCGAGTTGGCGCTGGGGGCGAGGATTCTGCATGTGATTCGTGCAGTTGATGGGCAGTTGAATAATGCGGCGCAGGTGCAGCGGGCTTCGACGGACGCGAATATTCCGCTGTCGCTGGGGCTGGAGGCGATTGCCATCGGGGGCGGCGGGTCGGGCGGTGGGGCGCACACTTTGCAGGAGTGGTTCGATTCGAACGGGCGGGAGTTGGGGTTGAAGAGAATTCTGTTGACGCTGCTGGCTCTGGCGGGAGCGGGGGAATGATGGGATTTACTACCTCGGGGGCTAAAGCCCTGTGCCATGGGAAAGACTTTTTCACAGCGCTGAAGCGCTGCGCCACCGGGAGGCTGCAGGCGGCAGTGGAATCCCACCTTTCGCAAAGGAAGCGAAAGGTGGGGCACCCGGCTTTCCAAAAGCTGAACTGTGCCAATCAAGAGCTGCACGCAGATGTGGAATCCCACCTTTCGCAAAGGAAGCGAAAGGTGGGGCACCCGGCTTTCCAAAAGTTGAACTGCGCCAATCAAGAGCTGCACGCAGGTGTGGTATCCCACCTTTCGCAAAGGAAGCGAAAGGTGGGGCACCCGGCAGATGTGGTATCCCACCCTTCGGCAGGCTCAGGGCAGGCTCCTTCGCAAAGAACGCGAAGGATGGGGCACCCGGCTTTTGTTGTGCTTATGTGTTGTTTTGCGTCTTTGCAGGCGCAGAATCCCGCGCCCGCTCAAATGGCGTCTGTGCCGGGGCCGAAGGCTGACGTCATTTACATCCACGCGAATGTTTATACCGGGGTGCCGTCGAATACGCCGTTTAGTTCGATCCTGCGCGAAGAGGCGATTGCGGTGCGCGGCGAGCGCATTCAGGCGGTGGGCAAAAATGTCGACATTCAGAAGCTGAAAGGGCCTGATACGCAGGTCATTGATCTGGGTGGGCACTTCGTGATGCCCGGATTCAACGACGCGCATCTGCACCTGGCCGACGCCGGGCTGCAGAAGTTGAATGTTGATCTGACTGGGGTGAAGACGCTCGACGAATTCCGCCAACGCGTGGCGGCCAAGGTGGCGACGGCCAAGCCGGGAGAATGGATATTGGGCGGGGGTTGGGATGAGACGTTGTGGCCGATAAAAACTTTGCCCAGCCGCTGGGATCTGGACCAAGTGTCAGACGAGCATCCGGTATTTCTGGATCGCGTGGATGGGCACCTGGCCGTGGCTAATACGCGAGCACTGCAACTGGCGAACATAACGCTGGCCAGCAAGGATCCTGAAGGCGGCAAGATTGACCGCGACGAAAACGGGCAGCCTACGGGGATTCTGCGGGAGGGTGCGCAGAAGGCAGTAAGAACGGTTATTCCGCAGCCAACGCGCGAGGAACGACAACATGGGATCGAGGTCGCGCTGGCGGATCTGGCGGAGCACGGTGTGACCTCGGCGCAGGATTACTCGCCGAATTGGGAGAATTTTCAGATTTACGAGGAGCTCGAAAAAGAAGGCAAGCTAACGGCGCGGATTTCCGAGTGGCTGCCATTCAATGATTCCGTGGATGAGTTGAAGACCAAGCGCGACTCGCATCCGCAGTCGGATTTGATGTTGCATACCGGCATGCTGAAGGGATTCATGGATGGTTCGCTGGGCGGGCATACGGCGGCGCTGCTGGAGCCTTATGCGGATGATCCAAAGAATTCGGGTTTGCCGCAGTATGAGGCGGCGAAGTTGAACGAAATGGCGAAGGAGCGCGTGCTGGCAGGCTTCCAGCTTGGATTTCACGCGATCGGGGACAAGGGCGTGCAGATGGCGCTGGATGCTTTTGCCGAAGCGGAGAAGGCGGCAAAAGAAGCGAAGGTGAAGGCTCCGAATGGCGGCGAAGATTTCCGCCTGCGCGTCGAACATGCGCAGGTTGTTACCCCGGCGCAAATCGCGCAGTTTAAGCAATTGAAGGTGATTGCCTCGATGCAGCCCAGTCATTTGCTCACTGATATGCGTTGGGCGGAGGACCGGCTGGGAGCGAAGCGGGCCGCGACCTCTTACGCGTGGGCGGCGTTCCTGAACAAGGGCGTGACGCTGGCGTTTGGCACGGATTATCCGGTTGAGCCGGTCTCGCCGTTTCGCGGGCTGTATGCGGCCGTCACGCGCAAGAGTGTGGACGGCAAGCAGGAATATTTCCCGGAGCAGAAGATCACCATGGATCAGGCGATTGCGGCTTATACCACGGGTTCGGCCTTCGCCGAATTCGAGGAGAAAGAAAAAGGCAAGCTGGTACCGGGGATGCTGGCCGATTTTGTGGTGCTGGACCGCGACGTGACGGCGTCGTCGGCGGAGAAGGTGCTGTCCACCAAGGTGCTGCGCACGGTGGTTGGCGGCAAAACCGTGTACGAAGATAGCCGCACCAAACCTTAGGTAGTGCCTCAGTTTGAAAAGGAAGCGGGCCAAACGCGCGACTATTGCGCCGCAAAGAGCGCGGCGCTTCGCGCGGCCCGCCCAGATCCTTCGCTGCGCAAAGGACGCTTGCTCAGGATGACAATTTCAAACTGAGGCACTACCCAAACCTAACGCCATCCTGCTGCGTCTAAATAACCATGACTGCGATGACGTAGTCTCACACCCATGCACGGGTTTTCGGAGTTGGGGCGAGCTCCTAACAAACGGGTATAATGAAGCGTTCATACAGTTTTCGGAGGAACGTAGGCATATGGATTCGCGGGCAATTTGGCTGCGCCTGAAGACCCACCGGTGGGTATATTCGTTCAGCATTGCGATTACGCTGGCGTTAGGTATTCTGATCGGCACAGTAGTCTCATCCGGAGTGAAGGGCAAGGAAGGGCAAAAATCTTCTGACGCGACTCCTCTGACGGTTCCTTCTCCCAAGCAACTTTCCAATGTTTTCTCGCAGATCGCCAAGGAGTTGGGGCCGTGCGTGGTCAACATCAACACCGAGTCGACGATTAAGAATCCACATCGCCGCGGCGGGCAGAGTCCCGACGACGAAGATAGCGGCGGCAATGGCGGCATGGATGACTTCTTCAACCGCTTCTTTGGCGGGCAGGGCGGACCGGGGATGGGCAACCAGGGTGAGATGCGTGAGCGTTCGCTAGGCTCAGGTGTGATCGTAGACGCAAAGGGCTACATCGTCACCAACCGCCATGTGGTGGAGAAGGCGGACCGGATTCGCGTACGCCTGCAGGACGATCCTCCGGGCGTGCAGCACGACGCAAAGGTAATTGGAGAGGACCAGGAAACGGACCTGGCGGTAATCAAGATCGATCTGGACCGCTCGGTGCCTTCGGCGAAGATGGGCAATTCCGACAGCATGCAGGTTGGCGATTGGGTGTTGGCGATTGGCAGTCCGTTCGGGCAGGTGGGAACGGTGACGGCCGGGATCGTTTCCGCAAAAGGGCGCGACATCGTGCAGGGGAAGCAGTTCCAGGTATTCATTCAGACGGATGCGGCCATCAATCCGGGGAATTCGGGCGGGCCGCTGGTCAATATGGATGGCGAAGTGATCGGCATCAACACCGCTATTTTGAGCGAGACCAACGCCTACGCGGGCGTGGGATTCTCGCTGCCTTCGAACACCGTGGTGCAGGTTTACAACCAGCTGATTGGACCCGACCATCGGGTGGTGCGTGGGTCGATCGGCATCATGTTTGACTCGGTGGAGAATCCGGCGATCACGCGAGTTTATGGAAACGGCACGGGCGTGACGGTCTCGACCGTGGTGGCGGGCAGTCCCGCCGACCAGGCTGGGCTGAAAGTGGGCGACACGATCACCACTGTCGACGGCAGGAAAGTGAGCAAAGGGACCGAGTTGGTAGCCGACATTGCCTCGCGCAAGCCGGGTGCGAAGGTGACGCTCGGGTTCCTGCGCAATGGCAAGCCGCAGGAGACGACTGTAACCATTGCGGACCGCGCCAAGCTGTTTGCAGCGCGGCTTAACGAAGATGACGGCGGCAACGACGACAGCACTCCCAAGCAGAGCAAGTTCGGCGTCACGGTGCGCAAGCTCACGCCGGAGATGGCCGACCGGCTGGACATGCCGGCAGGCAAGGGCGTGATTGTGCAGGATGTGAAACCGGGGTCGTTTGCCGAGGACGTCAATCTCAACCGAGGTGACGTGATCCTGGAGATCAACAAGCAGCCGGTGAACAACGAAGAGGATTTCGCCCACGTGGAATCGAGCCTGAAGAGCGGTCAGGACGTGGTATTCCTGGTTCGCGAACGCGGTTCGACTCGTCAGGACGGAACCGCCTTCCTGGCCGGGACACTTCCGTAACCCGAATTAGCCCCAGCCGGAACTGGCATTGGCCTT
This sequence comes from Candidatus Sulfotelmatobacter sp., assembly GCA_050012155.1. Taxonomy (GTDB): domain Bacteria; phylum Acidobacteriota; class Terriglobia; order Terriglobales; family Acidobacteriaceae; genus Sulfotelmatobacter. The sequence goes on from JBEKHS010000015.1 coordinate 72,711, forward strand.
GGTTGATAGAGGATTATTACAATGCCGGTTCAAGCTGGGTTTTTGCTTGGCGCAGACTATTTTGGCGGGCAGTCGAGCACGATGATTTCGCGCCTGCGCCTGGTAAAGCCTTGTGTAGCGGCGCACTTTCTGACACTAAAGGATTGCCGTTGGAGAAGTGGACGCATCGCACGAGAATGTGGAATCTGTTGGGTGCGGGTTGCGCTCTAGCGCTGGCCTGCGCCTGCGCTCCGCCCGCCGCACTCGCGCAGCAGTCCGCGGCTGATTCGAATTCCACTGGCGTGAAGACCGGCAGCGCCGCTCCAGCCAAGACTAATCCTGCATCGCATGCTCCGGCGGGAACGCAGGCAAAATCGAGCGCAACCGCGGCTACTCATAACAGCAAGTCGAAGAGCGCGAGCTTGCGGAGGAAGAGCAGAAGGAAGACGACGGCTCGAGGCCAGCAGAAAATCGATCCCGAGCGCGCACAAGAAATCCAGCAGGCGCTGATTCGAGAGCATTACTTGAACGGCGAAGCTTCGGGAAGCTGGAATCAAGCCAGCGAAGATGCCATGCGCCGCTACCAGGCTGACCACGGCTGGCAGTCGAAAACCGTGCCCGATTCACGGGCGCTGATCAGCCTGGGTCTGGGGCCCAGTCACGACCATCTGCTGAATCCGGAAAGTGCGATGACCAGCGGCCTCGATGCGCCCCGGGCATCGGTGAACTCCGGATCGCAGAGTCCGGCATCTCACAGTGCAGACTCGGGGACGCGAGTGAACGCGAGCCCTTCCGCTCCGCCCGCCGATCCGCCACCAGCTTCAACGGCTCCGCACGATGCCGCGCGACCACAGTGAAAGGACTGCAATTGGCAGTTAGCGTAGTCGCGTCGCCTTCTTGTTCCCGTGCCATGCAGTTTAACCTTCCAGGCGTGGCTGATTGCCAACTGCTAATTGCTAGCTGCTCGCCTACGCGCCATGCGTTTTGCGGTAGCTTCCCAGCACGGGGCGAGGGAAATAAGGCAGAGGTTTCGAGTTAACGATGGCTTGAGGATTGGCTTCGACCAGCGCGTCGGCCACCTCTTCGCCGCAAATTTCCGCGGCGGCATCGCGTGCGGCCGAGAGCACGGGAACGCGCTTTTCTGTGTCGTGCGCGTCCGTCGCCAGCACGTGCACGGCGTCATGTTCGAGCAGCCACTGCGCGGCGCGGCGGACGCGTTCTCCCCAGAATCCGGTGAGCGCCGCGCCGGTTATCTGAATCACGCAGCCCTGCTCGGCCCACTCCAGCACCTGCTGCGGGCTCTCGCGCAGAATCGGATTGCGTTCGGGATGAGTGATGATCGCGGTAATGCCGCGGTCACCCAGTTGCGTAAAGCAATCCGTAGTTTGCTGCGGGATGCTGTAATTGCTCAATTCGACCAGCATGTAGTGCGAGCCTTCGATGGCGTAAAACTCAGGGTTAGCCAGCACCTTCTGCAAATTGTCGTACGAGAGATGAAAGTCACAGCCCAGGCTGAGAGTGAGTGCGTTGCCGACGAGTTGTTGCAGGTGAGCGACGAGTCCTTGAAGATAAGGGCGGTCGTAATGGTAACGGTCGTTGGCGTGAGGCGTGGCGACCTGATGCGTGATGCCATCGGCCACAGCCATGCGGCACATGGCGACGGAGGTTTCCCAGGACTTGGAGCCGTCGTCTACCTCCGGAAGAATGTGCGAATGAATGTCGACCACGATTGTGAAAACACAGAGACGCGACCGGGGTTGCGCCTTGGATTGATTTAAGCAGATTCACAGGGAAAGAGAAAGTGAAAGAGGCGCAACGCGGAGAACGGACCCATGAGCCGCGTTCACCAGATGGTCGGGACCACGCGCGAACTTCGGATCTTTGTGTCCGCAGTCACGAGAGTAAGTCCCTCGACGAGTGCGGTCGCGCCTATGATACGGTCGGCTGGGTCTTTCGGGTAGTCGGCAGGAAGCGAAAGCGCGCCCAGGCAGATGCGAGAGGTAATCGGCAGGATTATAAAGCGCTGCTCAACTTCAGACAGAAAGGTCTCCGGGCTTATCGCGAGAGTGAATTGCCTCTTGCGGTACAACGTCGACAACTCGTAAAGCGTAAAATCGGAAATAGCCAGTCCTTGTTCAGTTTGCCGAGCCTCGTCTATAGCAGTTTTTGCCTTGCTCGAAAGCCTATGCTCCTCGCCCGCCAGCCAGACCACGACGTGCGTATCGAGAAGAATCAATAGAGGTCTCCCCATTCTTCAGGGGTCAGCGCGGGCGACACGACATCGCCAGTAACCTTGATCTTGCCTTTGAAAAAGCCGAAGATGTCGTCCTTTTCTTGTTCGACCGGGACGAGCTTGGCCACCGGCTTGCCGCGCTTGGTGATCAGCACAGCTTGGCGTTTCGACTGAACTTCATCCATCACCTTCAGGCAATGGACTTTGAATTGGCCTGCGGCCATTGTTTTCATGGGAACATCCTTTCGATCATGGTCATTATACCATGGTCATAAGCCGCGGGAGTCGCTTACTCGTTCTGCAAATCCAAATCTGTCCCTCCGCAGCTTCCTCCACCACCGTCCCTTCGCTTAAACACGAGGAAACTTCGGGTTGCAGTGTCATCGAGCCGAACGAGTTGATCGGTCGCGTCGTAGCTGCGATCCCCGGCCGCCCCAGCTTCGATGTGCAGGACGTAAGTTCCAGACGCCATGCCTTCAAAGGAGAATCTTCCGTCTTGGTCTGAACTTGCTAGGTAAACAGCGTGTGTAATTGGATCTTGCAGTCTTAAGCTGGCGCCGGCAATTGGAACCTCAGTTCGATGAACTAAGTTCCAAATCGGCGTGCCGCCCTTGCCCGGCTGCGATTCAACTAGCCTTCCGGCAATTCTACTAGTTCCTGGCGCTTCATCGCCCCATGTGTAGTTAAGTCTAGCCTTCGCCCTTCTGGACGGCTTCTCGCCGACATGAAAACATGTATAGACCACGCCAGTTCCGAGTAGATCGCCGTTCAGCCAATAGAGTCCGGGCGAAAGCTTTGGGACCTGAATGATCCCTTTCTCGTCTGTAAGTCCCGAAAACTGATCGGAACCCTTTGCGACGACATGAAAGCTCACCCCCGCCAGCGGTTTGTCGTCATGCCTTACCACTATCGTGAAGGTCGGCCGCATCTCGTCCCCATCGTTCGTGCAGCCTGCCATGGAGCAACCGAGTGCTGCAGACGAATAGACTAGCGAGAGAATCGCAATCGAGGCGTAGCGGCAGAACAGCATGAAACGTCCCTCTCTATAAATACCGCTCGCGAATGAAGTCCGCAATGCCCGCATAGGCCTTAGTCAAGGTCTCCTCATCCGGCAGGAACACAATGCGGAAATGCTGGGTACCGGGCTTTTGGCCGAAGCCGGAGCCGTGGACGACCATGACGTGCTTTTGGCGGATGAGTTCTTTGACGAAGACTTCGTCGCTCTCGGGGATATCGATTTTGGGGTAGGCATAAAAAGCGCCACGCGGGGCGACGCAGCTTACGCGCGGCGTGGACTCACACCACTTCTGGGTGAGGTCGCGGCGGGAGCGCAGTTTGCGGCGAACCTCGATGAGGTGATCCTGCGGGCCTTCGAGCGCGGGCTTGATCGAGTATTGCTCGGGATGGTTGGCGCAGAGACGCGCGCGCAGCAGGCGGTGAATGCCTTCGGTGTAGGGCTTGATGGCCGCGGCGTCGCCGGAGACGATGCCCCAGCCGATGCGCCATCCCGGGACGAGATAATTCTTTGACATACCGCCGAAGGTGATGCAGGGGACGTCGGGCGCAACGGCTGCGAACGCGAGGTGCGGAGTGGAGTTTCCTTGCGAATCGTAATCGAGAATCAGCTTGTCGTAGATTTCGTCGGAGAAGACGACGAGGTTGTGGCGGCGCGCGATCTCGGCGATTTGTTCGAGCATTTTCCGCGAGCAGAGTGAGCCGGTGGGATTATTGGGATTAATCAGAACGATGGCCCGAGTTCGCGGCGTGATCTTGCGTTCGATATCGGCGAGTTCGGGCTGCCAGGCGTCGTCTTCATTCAGATCGTAGGCGTTGAGCGCGATGCCGAGCTTGCACAGCACGGCCGAGTAGAGCGGGTAATCGGGCTTGGGCGTGAGTATGTCTTCGCCGGGATTTACCAGCGCGCTGATGCAGAGATCGACGGTTTCGCTTACGCCTGAGGTGACGAAGACATCCCGCAAGGTGGTGATGCCTTTGCGCGCGGCTTCGCCGCGAATCGCCTCGAGTGCTTCAGGAATACCGGGAGACGGCGCGTAGCCGTTCTTGCCATCGCGCATGGCTTTGTAGGCGGCTTCGATGATGTGGGGCGGAGTCTGGAAATCGAAGTTGAGCGGGTCGCCGACGTTGAGGGGGAGGACTTTATGTCCCTGCTTGATGACTTCGTCGGCCACGCAGGCAAGGTCGCGGATGGCGTAGCGGACGTTTTCCAGGCGCTTGGCGGCGGTGATTTCGCGGGCTTGGGTTGTGGGCATCAACGAATTCTAACCGCAGCGTACGCCAAGCACGCAGAGAAATTCCACTGGCGGGCGACTGCACTACCGAATCATCCCTGAGCGCGATCGCCACCACCCAGAACCAGCTTAGCGGCATTGGCATGACGTATGATGCCGCTGGCAACGTAACCAACGATGGCCATGGAAACATGCCCACCTACGATGACGAGAACAGAATCGCCACCGATTGCCGGTTACACTTACTCGTACGATGCCGACGGGATGAGGATGGAAAAGACCACTGGATCTTCGGGAACCATGTACTGGTTCGGGCCGGGCGGCGAGGTGCTCACCGAGACCGACCTTACCGGCACAGTCATCAACGAAGAATACTTCTTTTTCAATGGCCAGCGCATCGCGCGCATCGACCGCGCCACCGGCGCGCTCCACTATTACTTCTCGGACCAGCTTGAGTCAACCAGCGTCATCACCGATCCGACTGGGTTCATCCAACAGCTGTACTACTACTACCCATATGGGGGCCTGGCCTACAGCAGCGGCAGCGATCCCAACCACTACAAGTTCACCGGCAAAGAACGCGACGCCGAATCCGGGCTGGACAACTTTGGGTTTAGGTATAACGCGAGCACAATGGGAAGGTTCATGACGCCCGATCCAGCCGGGATGATGGCGGTCGATATTGGAAGTCCTCAGACCCTCAATCGCTACGCATATGTGCTGAACAATCCTCTCAGCTTTGTCGATCCATTCGGGGGAAACCGGGGACAGACGGGACGTTCCCCATTTTTTCTCCCTTAGGCAGCAAACCCGAAGCCATCTTGCTTGGCATCGCGTAACGGCTTCTTAGGACGTCCTCCCTTTCGCGGAATTAGCGGCCGCAACATGGAGCGTTCCAGAACCTCTACAAATTCGGCGGACCCGAGCGGCCGGCCCGTGTGCGTGTATTGGCGCAAGGCCGAGACATCGGAGGCTGATTCTCCCACCGCAAGATGCTCGCGCCATTCGGCTGCCGTCCATCGTTTTCGCCAGCGCTCCATTTCCAGTAAGCCGTCCGCAGGCGCGCTGCCGCAGTGAGCCGCCGCGCTCGACCATCGCCATTGCGCGGCCACCTCCACCATTGCCGCGCGCACCGGATTCAGTTCCACATAGCGCAAAGCTCTCCACAAATGAGCTTCGTCGAGCGGACAAGAATAGAATCGCCCCTGCCACACGTGCCCGCTCGAGGAGTTCCGCGCGTTCCAATAGGAGGCGTAGCGTCCGTGGGTATGCTTGAGAGTCTGCGCCAGGGCTTCGGCGGTGTGGGGAACTGCGATCAAATGCACGTGATTCGACATCAAGCAGTAACCGAGCACAGAAAGGCAGTGAAGTTCAGAGTACTGCCGCATCAACTTGAGATAAGCAATGCGGTCGGCGTCCGCCGACAGAATGACTTGCCGGGCGTTTCCCCGCTGGGTAACATGATGGGGAACATCAACCACCACGACGCGAGCGAAGCGGGCCATCTGCAATAAGTATCAGAAAGGAGTCGATTCGCAACGGACTTCAGCGCAATTCTGGATCGCGGGAATTGGCTCCGTTTCCATATTGGGCGGAAAAAAATGGGGAACGTCCCGTCTGTCCCCAGGTTTCCCGTGGATAACAACAACGCCCTAGCGACGCGCAGGCATTCCATTGGATTCAATCTCAGATTGAACTTAGTCCGATCCCACGAGAGCATTAATCAAGTACGGGCCCTTGGGGCTGCCCCAGCCGGTGACCAGGTCGTAGCCGGTGACCGCGTTGTAGCCTCCGTTGTTGCCGGTGGTGATGTCGTGGAAGTCGGTGTCATAAGTGGATCCCAAGCCCAGGGTGTAGAGCGCCGGGTTGAGGAATCCCAGCGTCGTTCCGCCACCGGCTACGGATCGCTCATTCGCCAGGGCGGTGAAGCTGGCCCATTGCGGGGCGGCGAAACTGGTGCCGCCGTTGCCCTGGTCGCAGATGGCATCGTAGCAACTGTACTGGTTGGTGTTCGCTTCGGCCGCGACATCGGGGTAATTACGCAAGGTTGTCGAACCGTGATTGAGCGGGGTTATGACGCCCGCGGTTTGCTGATAGAAGGGGATGGGAATTTTATTCTTCGAGGGGCTGCCGGCGGTGCCGCTCCAGCCGGTTTCGGACTTCCACGCGCCGCCGGGGCTGCGCGTGTCTATGTCTGTGCCGCCGACGGCAGTAATGTAGGGATCATCGGCGGGCCAGACCACATCGCCGGGAGTGCTGGAGCCGCTGTCGCCGGTGGCGACGAATACACTCTGGCCCTGCGTGGCCATTTCCATGAAGATGGGGTCGAGGCTGCTTTCGTCGTCGGTCCATCCCCAGGAGCAGCTTAGTTGTTTCGCGCTGTTGTCGGCGGCCATCTGGTTGAAGATGGAGACATCGCTGTTTCCGACGTAAACAAGAACCTCTTTCAGGCCGGGAGCCATGCCCACGGCCATCTCGATGTCGATGGACTGCTCGCTGTCATCGCAATAGGACGGCGGACAGTGCAGGCTCACGCCATTCAGCGATACGCCTTCGACGTTGACCTTGAGGGTCTGCCCCAGATTGCTGAAATAAGTTTTGACGTCGCTGATTTCATATCCGGCGTATTCGAAGAGGCCGACGGTCTGTCCGTGGCCGGTGAGAGTGCCGGAGCCGTAGTAGGCGGCGCGCATGTCGCTGGCGACATATTGGCCACCGGGGCCGGAGCCGGCTTTGCCGATGCTGCTCGGTTTCGCTTGAGTCGATCGGATATTTTTGGCGTGGGGCAGCGTGAAGTTATCGAGGCCGGAGATGTGCAACACCGGCGTGGCGAGATCGAGCGAGGGCTCGCGGTCGGGCGCGTAGAAGGTGCGGCTCTCGGTGGGATGCTGATAAAGGCCCAGCGTGATGTTGAAGGCCTTCTCGATCTGGGCCGCGGAACCTTCGATGTCGAGGACGAGGCGGTTGGCGGGCGCGTCGATTACGGCGAGGCCGTTAGCGCGAGCGAAATCGATTGCGGCTGCGTAGTCGGACTCGGTGGGAGCGAATCTGCTGGTGAACTCCGCCACGCTGAGGTAGTGGTGGAAGGTGGGACTCTGCGGATCGTAGAGCTGTTGCAGGAGATCGTCGAGCTCGGCCTGATTGCGCAGCGGCAGGGAGATGGCCAGACTTAGACGCTGCTCGCTGGGAAGGTGACCGACCAAGGGCGCTACTCCGCTGGCTACAGCTTCGGGAACATGGGTGGTCAGAGTGCGCTGTTGTGCCTGTGCAGAGGCTGCTGCAAAGAAAAGCGTGGACGCGCAGAATATGGCGACGAGGCGCTGCAGAGTAGCTGCTGAAATTTTTTTCATTTGGTCATCTCCCCAGATGCGTTCGTACTTTACAACGATCGGGGGCGATGAACAAGCGGGGGAAAGGCTCGGTGGTGTCTTAAATGACGTGTTGCTGTAAACTCACGGTAATAGAAAAGGCCCGGATGCCAGTCCGGGCCTCGAATCTTCGCGCTCGATGAAGATCATGCCATAGGAGCGCATACATGTCTACAACTCAATTTCCGCTGCTTACTAGAATTAGTTTTACATCGCGCTTGTTGTTGGCGATTTTCATAGTGGGGCTGTTGGGATTAGATGGAACACCCTTATTCGGCGGTGCGCTACCGAACGCGCCAAGACTGCGTAGGAGCCCGAGCGTATTTAGTGCTGCCCCTTTGAGCGTTACTCTTGTAGATCGTAGTTTGCAATCCTCACAACGGAAGTTGCCGCCTGCGTATGTAATCTCGTCTGATTGGATCACACAACGCACGCAGTTCAAGCCGTCTAAGGCTTGTGTCACCGAAGGCGAAAAATTCTCATCCGAGATGACAACGGGTGCCAGTGGTGGAACTATGGGCTCCTCCTGTTCTAGATATACCTCGGATCGCAACTTTGGCCCCTCGGGTTGTTGTGTTGGTGGATTGGTTTGGGCGAAAGCTGAGTGTACGAGAGTCATAGTGTGGCTTCCGAGAAACAGTGGCCCAAGTACGAGTCCAACGGCAAACGATCCTAATGCCAAAGCAGTTTTGGACATAACTCCTCCTTCTTCCGGCAAAGCCGGGAATTGCAGTGTTTGGGAATATCGGTATGGGGAGCCGCCCCCTCTGAAGGCTCCCCGACGGAAACGGCATCCAATTATACCCCCGAAAGAAGTTCCGGGATCGACCATACATGATCCGTCAACCCCGCTTCCATCGCGGGTGTAACGCGAAGACTAGAATGCACGCGACACATATTGTAGTAAGCGAAGTGCAGGGCGACGGCGGCTTTCAGGTGCGACAGCTTTTTGCTGAAAGCATTCGTGAGCCGGGTGAAACGCCGCATCGCCATTCGCATCGTCAGGTTCTGCCGTTCCACAAAAGACGTGCTGATCTGGTCGGGATCGGGATCGCCTTGTCGGACCTTGGATATAACCCCCGCGATGCGTGGTGGGGAGTACCTCGCTTCGGGACTGTCGAATTGCCCGTAGTCGCCAAACATCTTCGTGAGCTGCGCGAAATCAACATCCGTTCCAAAACATTCAGGTACGGTCACGGTGTAGTGGTTCAGGCCGTCCGTGGTGAGCTGGACGCGATTGGCAAGGCGTTGGTGCAAGTCCCACAGGAAAGCCCACGTATCAGGGCGCACGCGCTTGCCGATGCGAAACGAGGGCACCAGCTTGGTTTCAGCGTCAATCGCAACGTAGACCCACTGATCCCCCGCTTCGGGCGAATCGCCGCTACGAACGTTCCGGCGTTTCTTGCCGACGTAGCACCAAATCTCATCGACCTGCAAATACCTGGATTGCAGGTTCCGCATTCTCGCATCCATGACTTTGGAGCAGCGCTCCCCGGCGACGATAAGCAAGCGCATAATGGTGTTGCGATTCAAGCCCGTGAGCCGTTCGGTGCTGCGGATCGAGCAGCCCTCAAGAAGGCAATGCAGGGCACGCTCCACGGCCTGAGGATTCGAGAGGAACAAATCGCGGGTCAGTTTTGCGTGCGGTTCGCAAAAGGTGGAATTACACGAAGTGCAGCGCCAGCGCTGAATGCGGCGCTTACCGAAGTGGCCAAACTTTTTGCAGGCTTGGTGCTGACAGTTGGTGCAGGTCATGAGGTTTCTCCGCTTGCGTTCTGCGGAGAAACCAGCCAAAATAGATTCTCTAGGTCTGAGGCGTGGGTCACTCCGCGCTTTGGATTAGCCCCGCCTACGGCTCGAACCGCAGACGGGGCGCTTAATTACGGGCTAGCTTGTGGTGGGGGTCTGATTGCCACGTTTGGCCTCCTTTCAATCCCGCCGCTCAGTGCTGTCACACTGAGCGGTTTGTATTTACGTCCAAATTCTTACCTAGCCTCTTCTTCTGGGAATCTGGCTGCCATGTCGAGCCATTTTCTTGAGCAGCTCGGTTCCGGCTTTTTCATCCTCATCCAGCAAACTCGTAGGCGGCATAAACATAGTCGGCCCGTCAACAGTATCGGCAGTTACCAGCTCGCCTGTGTCCACCATCCGCCGCAAGGTTGTAGAGATCGACGAGATGGGATTCGATTTGTAATTCCTAAAGTCGAAGCCGCGTTCCGTCAGTTGTTCCCGCATCGCCCCGGCGGAGTAAACCATATTTGGATTCTCTTTGAACACTCTGCGTATAGACGCGGCGAGGGACGTAGTATTCGCCACTGCTTCGTCAATCATGGTGTTGATATCCTTCTCCCATTTCGATCTCTGCTCGTCGGGCACCATGTTGAGCGTTGCATAGAGAAACTGCCTCAATTTCGCAAGTTCGCTATCCATCTCGTCACGCTGGCGTTGGAGTTTTTTAAATCGCGCCATCGAGTTTTTGAGAATCTGTCCGTAGTGAGACTCTGTCATACACAAAGGATGCGACAATGTCGAACACTTGTCAAGTAAAAAGTGAGACGAGGAATAGAAAGAAAACAGGCTGGGATGAGGCTATTAAGGACGCGAGACTTAAAATCGCCGCACTTCGCAATACGATTGAGATATATCAGGCGAGGCGGGATGCGGGGGACCCTTGGCCGGGGCAATCGGAGGGCCGTGGCTCAAGGCAGCAACACAGTGTTTAAGACACTACCAAAGGCTCTAGTGGGTCAGTTTGAAACTGCACCACCATCCGTCTTTCTTTTCGCTTGCTGCTATCCCAGACCGTATGAGAGGATGGCGCGATGAGAACCGCCAAGGGCAAAGGCGCCGACGCTTTGAAACAAGCTGTTGTGCCACTAGCCACTTGCCTATTGGTGCTCGCTATCCTCCCGCATCGCAGATTCGGCTGGACCGATGTCAAGGTGATGGCACTAGCCGTTGCCCTAGCGACAATTGCTGTCTTCCTCGTCCCCTACCTGTGGGAACATCTCGTCGGACGGAAGAACTCAAATTCAAACTGAGCCAACTACCAAAGGCTCTAGAATCGGCTCACTACTCCGCTCTGTCGATCTGGGCTTTCTGTAGCTTGTCCGAGTAATCGACGTAGACGGACTTCCACTCGGTGTAGAAATCGATAGCTCCGATGCCGCCTTCGCGGTGGCCATTGCCGGTGGCTTTGGTGCCGCCGAAGGGAAGATGCACTTCGGCGCCGATGGTAGGCGCGTTGATGTAGGTGATACCGGCGTAGAGGTCGCGAATGGCGGCGAAGGCTTTGTTCACATCTTTGGTGTAGAGCGCGGAGGAAAGTCCGTACTCGATGCCGTTAGCGATTTCGATAGCGTCTTCGAGATTGTCGCAGGGGATGATAGAAACGACGGGGCCGAAGATTTCTTCCTGCGCGATGCGCATTTTGGGATCGACGTCGGTGAAGACGGTGGGCTCCATGAACCAGCCGTATTGGTAATCGCCTTTATCTTTATCTAAGCGATTGCCCGATCTCGACGTAGCTGAGGTCGGTCTGGAGCTGTTTTTCGTTGATGGCTGGACCCATCTCGGTGGTTTCGTCGAGGCCGTTGCCGACTTTGAGTTTCTTGGCGCGGGCGACGTAGCGCTCGACAAATTCGCGGTAGACGCCCTTCTGCACGATGATGCGGCTGGTGGCGGTGCAGCGCTGGCCGGTGGTGCCGAACCCGCCCCAGAGGCCGCCTTCGATGGCGAGGTCGAGGTTGGCGTCGTCGAGCACGATCATGGGATTCTTGCCGCCGAGTTCGAGCGAGCAGTGCTTGAAACTCTTGGCGGCGATTCCGCCGATGATGCGGCCGACCGCGGACGATCCCGTGAGCGAGATGGCGCGCACGTCGGGGTGCTCGGCGAGCGGCGTGCCGACCTCGGGGCCGTATCCGGCGACGACGTTGATCACGCCTTTGGGCAGGCCGGCATCGGTGAGGGCGCGGACGAGGTTAAAAGTGGAGAGTGGAGTATCCTGCGCGGGTTTGATGACGCAGGTGTTGCCGCAGACGATGGCGGGCAGCAGCTTCCAGGAAGAGATCGCCATGGGGAAATTCCAGGGCGTGATCATGCCGCAAACGCCGATGGGCTGACGCACGGCCATGGCGAATTTGTTCGGCATTTCCGATGGGACGGTGGGGCCGAAGAGGCGGCGGCCTTCGCCGGCGTTGTAGTAGGCGGCGTCGATGGCTTCCTGCACGTCGCCGCGAGTTTCGGCGAGCACCTTGCCCATTTCGCGGGTCATCTCGCGGGCGTAGTCTTCTTTGCGCTCGATGAGGATTTCGGCGGCGCGAAAGACGATCTCGGCGCGGCGCGGCGCGGGGACGAGCCGCCATTTGGCGAAGGCGCGCTTGGCGGCGTCGACGGCGGCGTCGACATCGGCTTTGGCGGATTTCTGAAAGATGCCAACCACGTCGCGGGTGTCGGCGGGATTGCGATTTTCGAACGTCTCTCCGGTGGAGGACTCGACCCACTCGCCGTCGATGAAGTTCTTGAAAACTTTGGTTGGATTGTAGCCGAGAATCGCGGGGGAAGCGAGAGTGTGAGTGGCCATGACTGCTCCTATAAATGCCTGGATATTGATGCTACAGGGGGTGGGGAAGGTGCGGCAAGGGATGGGCGCGAGGAGTTCCCACCCTTCAACAAACGAAGGGTGAGCCACCCGGCGGCTTTGCTATTTCTCGGCGTCGACTGAAGGCTGTTCCCTGGCCCGTAGAATCGCAGCCATCACACGCGGGCTGCGGCGTCCGTGCATTACGGCAACTACCCACAAGGGTTTTTCGTTCGGCGCATAAGCAATCAGGTACTCGCGTACCAAGGTGAACCGCAGGGGGCGTGAGGTAAGATCTGGGCGCTTATGGCCCTGCTTTGGGAAAGAGACCAGATGATTGATCGCGTCTAGGATTTCCGCAATTAGACCATCCGCGGTATTGGGGTTATCCACGGCAATGAAGTCCCAAATCTCGTCAAGGTCAGCGACGGCTTCCGGGTGGAAATCGTAGCCCGTCATTTTTTACGGCCGGCACCACCTCTGGAGCCGGGCGGGGAACGGCGTGCCGCGCTTTTCGCGCGGAAGTGAGCGGCGACTTCATCGCCCGGGACAGGCGTCACTTTGCCGCTCTTCAGATCGTCATAGCGGCTGTTGAGCATCTCCCGCGTTTGGGTTAGCTCTTCGAAGTAACCGACCACAGCGTCCTCAATTAACTCGTCGGGGCCGCGCCCAGTTTCCGTCACCCAACGGTCGATCTTGGCCTGAATCTCCGGATTATTGAGGCGCACGTCCATGTCCTCAAGATACGGGAAAGACGGGCCTCGCGGCAATCGGAAAAGGCTGCCACGGCAAGTTACCGCCAACTCTCCTGTCAAAGTCAAAAGCAACTTCAAAGGCAGCGGACAGGAGTGTCCGCTCCACAGGAGTGGCTAGATGCCGTAGTTTACGCCGCGGAGGGCGTCTTTGTAGGCTTCGCGGGCGGCGGTGGCTTTGGTGTGGGCGTCGTGTTCGCGGAAGTGGGCGTCGTCCCATTTCTCCCAGGCGATCATGGAGTGGTCGGGAGTGGCCAGGGCTTCTTCGGCGCGAATCGCGGCGACCCATTCGTCGGTGGTTTGCTTATAGGCTAGACGCAATTGATCGAGGTCAGATGGGGGCATTGGTTGGAGGGTAATTCGGTCCTGTGTCGTGGTCAATTGGATGCGGCGAAATTCACGGAAAATTAATAGAAGAGCGGAGCGAGGCTGGGTACTTGCCTGCGCCGGCAAACAGCGGGTTCCTCCACTCCGCCGTCGCTGGCGCTCCGACTCCGGTCGGAATGACAAGGGTTTGTGGTTCTTAAAGTCAAAGTCAGAACCAAAGTCAGAGTCAAAGGCAGCGGACAGGAGTGTCCGTCCCACACGGGCTTACTGGCCTGCGGGCTTCGGGGCTCCTGCATTCGAGTCGAATTCCTGGGCCATCCAGTGTTGGAGGGCGGCCATGTTTTGCGGGCGACCGAGGAAATTCTTTACCAGGTCATTCGCTGACATCGAGCCGCCGGGTTCGAGAACCACGCGACGGTAACGCATGGGGGCGTCACCGGCCAGCAGGTTTTGATGGTCGAACTGCAGGAAGAAATCTTCGGCGATCACTTTATCCCACAGATAGGTGTAATACGCGGAGGAGTAGCCGCCGAGGTGGCCGAAGGATGCCCACTGGTGAGTGTCGGGCTGCGGGGTGAAGAGGGTGTAGCGGCGGGAGTCGTCGAGGGTGACTTTGTCGAGGTCAACGTCCTCGGGTTTGGTTTTGTAGATGTCGTAGGAGATGGCGCTGTAGGAATTCTGGCGTCCGACCCAGCCGCCGCGTCCGAAGGCCGAGGCGCGATTCATGCGAGCGACGAGCTCGGCGGGGATAGGCTCGCCGGTTTTGTAATTGCGGGCAAACTTGGCGAGCACCTGCGGGCTGGCGATCCATTCTTCGAGCATTTGCGAGGGGGCTTCGACGAAATCGGATTCCATGCTGATGCCGCTGATGCCGGCCCATTGCTGCTGGCCTCCGAGGATGTGGTGCATGAGGTGGCCGAATTCGTGGAAGAAAGTTTGCACGTCGCCGTAGTCCATCAGGCCGGGGTCGGTGGCGGTAGGCACAGGAAAATTGCAGACGAGGATGGCTTCAGGCAGTTGCTTACCGCGGATGCCGTCGAGTACGGGAGCCATTTCGGCGTGGCTGAACTTGCCGGGGCGAGGGTGCATGTCGAGGTAGAAGCGGCCGATGGGCTTGCCGCTGTCGATGACGATCCAGGTTTCGACGGCGGGATCCCACGAAGGGACGTTTTGTTCCTGTTGGAAGCTGACGTGGAAAAGGTCGGCAGCGGTGTCGAGGATTCCTTGCTTCACCTCCATAAAGGGAAAATAAGGACGAACGGATTGAGAGTCGAAGTCGTATTTGGTGCGGCGAACCAATTCGGAGAGATAGCTGCGCTCGTAGTCCCAGATTTCTTTCGCGCCGGGATCGGTCTTTTGTTTTTCGGCGAGCAGCATGTCGAATTCGCGTTGCGACAAATCGCGGGAAGCGTCGTTGACTTGCTGAATGAAGTCGGCGATGTTGTGGCCCTTGGCGATCATCTTGTCGGCCGCGTTGAAATCGGCCCAGGAGGAATAGCCGAGCAGCGTGGCGATCTCGTAGCGGGTCTTCATCAGGCTGGTCAGCACTTCCTGATTCTTGGGGTAGGCGCGGGTGTTGAAGGCCAGGTTGAGGCGGCGGCGCAGGTCCACGCTCCTGGCGAAGTTGAAGACGGGCAGGGCGTCGGGATAATCGGTGGTGATGCGGATCTTGCCATCGGCGCCGGGCTTGTGGCGGTCGATATAATCCTGAGGGAGGCCGGCGAGTTCGGAGGGATCAGCCTCGACTGAGTTCTGGCCGTCGGAAATATTGCGATCGAACATGGACTGCTCTTCGGTGGCCTGGTCGTTCAGTTTTTTGAGGCGGGCGCGGGTGGCGTCGTCTTTATCAACGCCGGCGAGGCGGAATTCGAGGAGCTGACGCTGCACGTAGTACTTCGTGGCGACGTCGGCTGCGGAAAGATCGACGGCGGCGAGCGCGCTGTAAACCTCGCGATTGAGGGCAATGGCGGTCTGGGCCGCGCTGGCTTTGGTGAGCATGGCCGTGGCGTGATCGCGGAAGGTGGAATCGGGGTGGACCTGCTCCATGAGTCCGGCGAAGTAGGCGGCGGAGTTAATTTGATGGAAAGCTTCGTCGAGCGGCGCGAGAGTGTTTTCGATCGTCCGTGAGCCTTTAACGGCGAGCAGGGCGTCGATGGAGCTCTGGGCGGTGGCGAGCCGGCCGGTCTCGATTTTTTCGAAGGACGCGACATCCGGCTTGGAGGCCCAAATGGTGGGCTGGGAGACGGTTACTCCCTGCGCGGAAAGAATCGCAGCGAGAAAGAGGGGCAGACCGAGAACAAGCGCCAGGCGCGCGGCGAACAACATTGTCGGACCTCGTAGGGAAAACAAGTTTGAATGGGCGGAGCGATTGAGAACCAAGGCTGACCTCAGGATTGTTGACGAGGGCGTCTGGCGATGTCAAGCGCGGCGCGAGGAAAATTCGCGGGACTGCGCGGACAACGAGACACAGATCGGGTGTTTCTGCAATTTTCATCTTCATAAGCCAGCGCCTGAAGGCGCGCCGGATCGCGTGGCGTTTGCGGCACGCCTGGAAGGCGTGCCCTGATACGAATCCCCTTGGAGTCTGACACGAATCGCTCTTGGAGCATGATTTGAATCGCTCCTGGAACATGATATGAATCCCAACTTGAGCCTGATGCTAATCCCGAGACAGCGCGGGATCTTAATGCCAGCGTTTTATTTTTGGCCAGAGATCGGCCAGGGTGCCAAACTTTGGGCCGCGGCAGATGTTGACGGAGATCTCGGTTTCGAGTGCGTAGCGATTATCGGCAGACGTGCCGATGTATTCGACGTGATCGAAAAGTTCTTCGAGGCGCTCTTTCCGGTCGCCGAGGACGATCAGGCAGTTACCGGAGTAGCCGCGCGGTCCCCAGAGGAAGTAGGTGCGATCACCGCTGAGAGCCGGAGGCAGGCCGTAGCGGCGGCCGAGGAAATCGATGGCGCCGGCCTGGCCGTAGTCCTGCGCGAAGATGCCGCAGTTTTCAGCTGTGCGCTCGTCGGGGGAGAGGCGGTTCCAGGCGACGGCGGTTTCGTCGACGATCTCCTGCCATCCGAACTGGTCGGCGTACCACTGCGGAAGGGCCGCACGGGCGTGGCTGTGCTCCATGACCGGTAGTTTCATGGGCAGAGTTTTCGTGTAGGCGAGGAAGCGGTCGGGAGATAGCACCGGAACCGTGACGGGAAGGAGATAGGCGCCGCTGGCGAGCAACACAATTACGATCACGGCCTTTAGCCAGGTGCGGCGCGGCTGGGCGTTCTCCTGGTTACCTTTCCTGCCTTCGATGGTGGATTCGACTACGACTGCGCCGGCGGCCAGCAGCATGGGATAGACGGGAGCGAGGTAATAGCTCTTGCCGTGGAGAACGAAGAAGACGGTAAAGCAGACCAGATAGCACCAGCCGAGCATGCGGTAGGGCTTGAAGCGCACGAAGAAGAGGAGCGCAAACAATCCTCTAAGCCAGATGGGCGCGGTGAGCACGTCAACCAGGAACGTTTGCTGAAGAAGGAATTGAGGCAGTGGCAGGACTACGTCGCGGCCCTCGGCCTTGATGTTGCGCATCAGCTCGACAAACGGGAAATGGTAGTGAAGGTTCCAGAGCAGGTTGGGAAGAAAAATGAGGAAGGCAGCGAGGCCGCCGATCCAGATCCAGCGATTGAGGAAGACGCGGCGCTGCGCGGTCAGCAGAAGGCCGATGACGATTCCGAAGCCGAAGACGACGATGGAATATTTCTCTTCCATGCCGAGACCGGCGACTACGCCGAACCAGAGCCAGTAGCGGGGATTGTTACGGCTGATGGCGAGGATGGCGAAGTAGGAGCAACCCATCCAGAGATTGGGTTCGAGGCAATTGGTGCCGAGCAGGCTGCCGTTGGAAAGATATTGCGGCGCGATGACAACGGTGATGGCGCTGAGGAGCAGGGCGAAGCGGCGTCCGCCGAATTCGCGGGCGAGGACGGCGGTTTGCACCACTAGCAGAGAAGATGCCAGCGCGGGAATGAAGCGAATGCTGCGCAGCGAGTCTCCGAGGACTGCGCGGCAGATGTGGATCAGAAACGGAATCAGCGGCGGCTGGTCGACATAGCCCCAGGCAAGGTGATCGCCGCACGAGATGTAATCGAACTCATCGCGAAAGTAGCCGTAGCGGTTGTTGAAGTAGATGTGGAAGAGCAGTTTGGCGACGGCGATGGCCCAGATGACGGCCATGCCGGAGGCGAGGAAGGATTTATCGTCGCGGCTGGGCGGAGTGAGGGTGGTGGGGGCGCTGGCCATCCTTAAGAGAATAACCGATGACAGGCATCCGGCAGAGGAAGCGTCGGAGGCCGGGAATGTTGAGATTCCCCGAAGCTAAAGGCGATGGCGCAGTGGCAGGTCCCGGCGTGGGGATTTGGCGACGGATTCAATCTGGCGTAATTTCAATTTTCGTTCCTCAATCCGAAAATCAATCACTTCCCGGATACAAGTATCAAAGCAATCCTTACGCGCAGATTCCAGCTTCTCAATCTCCGCCCTGATCTTCGCGGCCTGGGCCAGTAAGATCATGCCCGTCAGTGTACGCTACCGTACATAATAGTCAACCCCTTCTGTCAGCCGAAAATCCCAACGAACGCATTCGTAATCCCGATTTCGCCTTCGTGCGAAGGTTTAGCGAAGCGATTATCTCCAAGCTAAGGCGCAAGGGTCGGCGACGGTAGCGAGTCGATCGAATGTTGCTCGCGACATCCGCAGCTCCGGAAAACGAAGGTAACGTTCCCTACTGATTACCATTCTTGGCGTTGCCGGGGTTGTGATAACGTTGAAAGTACTGCATATTCAATAAATTTGAATAGGGTTTTGGGTACACGTGTCCTCGCAGACTCGCAAACCGGGCATCCACATCGCGTGGAAGACGGTCACATACCGCAGTGTGGCATTGATGGTTATGGCTGGTGCCGCAGTGCTGTTGGTGGGCGTGCGTCTGACCTTTCCGCAATTTACCGAGAACAGCATCAAGGCGGCAGGAGGCGTGGCCAACAAGGCTCTGGAGCGCGTCGCAGGGATGGCTCCGGCGGCGGGCAGCGGCGTGTCGACGGCGCAACAGGCGTACTTCACGGCGCTGGACGGCACGGTACGGGTGAAAAAGGGCACGGGCAACAGCTGGGTGACGGCAGACTACAACGTCCCTCTGGAAAAGGGCGATGTGGTGCAGACGAGTTCGGAGGGCATGGCGAAAGTTGTTTTCAACGACGGCACCAGCTACACGGTGAAACAGGATTCGCTGATCGTGATTGAAGAAAATTCCTCAAACGATCAGCAACAGACGAACGTGGCCGTGGCCGTGAGCACTGGAACCGTAGATCTTTCGACTGCCACTTATTCTCAGGGATCGAGATCCCAAGTGATTGTGGCCGGGGCAACGGCATCTCTGGCTCCGGAATCGACGGCGCAGGTGCATAACGACCCGAAGATGGACCAGCACGAGATACTGATGAAGAAAGGAACCAGCGAGGTCACGCGTAATGGCGAAACCGTGCAGTTGGCCAACTGGGAAAAAGTGAGTTTCCAGGGGGCCGGGACGCGCATGGAAAAGGCGAAGGACGCGGGGCCGCCGACGCCGATTTCTCCCGCGAACATGGCTCCGATCTTCACCTCCGGCGAGGCGACCAAGGATGTGGAGTTCTCCTGGACGCCGATGGCGAATGCAGTGGGTTACCGGCTGCGGATCTCGAGGAACCCTTACTTTTCTTCCACGCTGGTCGACAAGAAAGTAAACACCGCGGATGTTACGGTTACAAGTCTCGGCGAAGGAGCGTACTACTGGGTGGTACAGTCGTATGAAGCTTCGGGGCGGGAATCGGTGGAGAGCGAGAAGAACCGCTTCACCATCATTCCGAAAGGAAAGCAGACGGAATCCATCGAGTTGGACCTTGACCCCTTCGTTCAACATGGGCACGTTATCGAAGTGACGGGAAAAACCCAGATCGGGGCCCGCGTGATGGTGAATGGGCACGAGGTGCCGATGCTCTCTGGCGATGGAACGTTCCACTACTTCACTCCCCCTCTCGAGACGGGCGAAGCGGTGATTACGGTGACGGCGCAGACGGCACAGGGTGGAGTGAACACGCAGCAGAAGAAAATTATTATTCAGTAGGGTCGTGGTCAGGGTCGTGGCGCGGTCGTTATAGGGAAGCGAGATAGGGAAGCGAGCCGAACGCGCGAGTATTGCGCCGCAAAGAACGCGGCGCATCGCGCGGCTCGCCCGGATCCTTCGCGAGACAAAAAGCGTCTCGCTCAGGAAGACAAGGTAAAAGGTAAAGTTGGGGTTCCGCGCAGGAGTACAAGGAACCTTCGGTCCCGGTAAAGTTGTTAGAGCTCTCATAGACTTGGAGGGAGCAGGCAGCCACGCCGGATAGCGTCAAATGGGCTTCGCCCGCAACCAATGCGATCAAAGTGGATCGCGAGAAGAGTTCGTCCATGTCAAGCAACGGATTTCATTCATCACGCTCTCACAACCTCCGGTCGTTATTCAGCATGTTCTCGAGTGACCTGGCCATCGACCTCGGTACGGCCAACACTTTGGTCTACGCGCGCGGCAAGGGAATCGTTGTCAACGAACCGTCGATTGTCGCCATCAACAAGAACACGGGCGAAGTGGAGGCCGTGGGCAAAGAAGCGAAAGAGATGCTGGGGCGGACGCCGGGCAACATAGTCGCCATCAAGCCGATGAAAGACGGGGTGATCGCCGACTTCAAAGTCACGGAGAAGATGCTGAATTATTTCATCCAGAAGGCGCACAACCGGAAGATGCTGGTGCATCCGCGAATCGTGATCGGAGTGCCGTCGGAAATTACGCAGGTGGAAAAGCGCGCGGTCATGGATTCGGCGTATCGCGCCAAAGCTAGTGAAGTACATCTGGTGGAGCAGGCCATGGTGGCGGCGATTGGAGCCGGGCTGCCGATCACGGAACCGAGCGGCAACATGGTGGTCGACATCGGTGGCGGAACGACGGACATCGCGGTGATTTCGCTGAGCGGCATCGTGTACTCGCGGTCGGTGCGGATGGCGGGCAATCAGATGGATGAAGCCATCATGAATTATCTGAAGCGGAAATATAACCTGCTGATCGGCGAGCGCACCGCGGAGCAGATTAAAATGGAGATAGGCTCCGCGCATCAGCTGGACAAGCCGATGACGATGGAGATCAAAGGGCGCAACCTGATCGAAGGCGTGCCCAAAACTATTACGGTCGACGATGGCGAGATTCGCGAGGCGTTGAGCGAATGCGTATCGACAATCATGAACGCGATTCGCGTCGCGCTGGAGCGTACTCCGCCGGAGCTTTCGGCCGACATCAGCGACCGAGGCATCGTACTGACCGGCGGCGGGGCACTGCTGAAGAATCTGGATAAACGCATCCGCGAAGAAACCGGCCTGCCGGTCTCGATCGCGGACGATCCCTTGTGCAGCGTGGTGCTGGGCACGGGTAAAATGCTCTCGGACTTCAAGCTGCTGCGGAAAATCTCGATTGAATAAGGATTAGGGGCTAGGGATTAGGGACTAGTCGGAGAGGAATGAGTCTCAATCGAGTTCCCTGATCCCTAAACCCTAATCTCTGACCCCTGTTTTTATGGAATCCGTACTTGGCCGTTACCGCAACCTGACCATTCTGGTGGGAGTGTTGTTTCTACAGGTGCTGGGGCTGGCGGTGCAGGTCAAGCGCAGCGCGGACACGGAGAATACGCGTCTGATCCGCATCTGGGCGGTGGACTTGATTACGCCTCTCGAGCGCGGGCTGGTCTGGGCGCAGAACGGCAGCAGCAATCTCTGGCACAACTATTTCTTCCTGCGCGGCGTGCGTGCTGAAAACCGCCAACTCAGGGACCAGATCGAGCAGATGCGGCTGGAAGAGGTGCGGCTGAGCGAAGATGCCACGCAGGCGCGCCGGTTGCAATCTCTGCTGGCGTTTAAAGAGCAGTTCATCGCGAAAACCGTGGCGGCACAGGTGATCGGATCGAGTGGCAGCGACCTTTCCCGTTCGATCTACATCGACAAAGGATCCAATGACGGCATCGCGCCGGATATGGCCGTGATCACCGCGGGCGGCATCGTGGGGAAAGTGTTGCATGTGTATCCCTCGACTTCGCTGGTATTAATGATCAACGATCAAAGCAGCGGAGCGGGAGCGATGCTGGAGAAATCGCGGCTGCAGGGCGTGCTGCGCGGAACGCCGAACGGGGAGTTGATGCTGGAACGGGTGATGAGCGACGAGACCGTCGCGGTAGGGGAAACTGTGCTGAGCAGCGGGGGTGACCAGATCTTTCCCAAAGGACTGCCGGTGGGGACGGTGAGCAAGGTAAGTGTGGGGAAGGAAATGTTTCTGAACATCCAGGTGAAGCCCGCCGCGGACCTGAGCCGGCTGGAGGAAGTGTTGGTCGTGACCCAAAAGCGGGAGCGGGAACCGGTAGCTGTAAGCGCAGGCAGAGTGCGCGCCGCCGACATTCTGGCGCAGCGGTTGCCCTCGGTGCCGGAAAAGCCAGTTGAAGTTGCGGGAACGGTTCCAGTGAGTGGCGCGACCGTCACGGCCGCAAAAGGATTGAGCACGGGCGCGAAGCCGCAGTCGAGCAACTCGGGCAAGCTTGCAACTGCGCCTGCTGCCGGAACTGCAGTGGCAGTTAAGCCGACGGGCGATGCGCAAGGGAGTGGCGTAGGTCTGAAGAAAGTTGCGCAGAAAACGGCTGGGGGCGATTCGGCCACGGCTGACGGGCTCGGGAGCGCTGGGTCGAATAGAGTATTGAGCGGGTCTTCGAATCCGATTGCGAATCCGGGTGCGAATCCCAGTGCGAGTCTTAGTCCGGATAGTGGGACGAATCCCGCTGCGAACGCCGCGCCCAAGGCTACGGTGAAGTCGGCCGACTCCCCGGCCAAACCGGCGGCGGACGGCGCCAAACCGATGAGTACACCGCCCAATCCGCAACCGCCCACCACCGAAGATAATCCCCACTAGCGTGCCCATCACTTACACATCTGGAGAGCAGATTGAGGTTTACCGGTTCAGCATTCCGGTGACGGTGGGTGTGCCACTGCTGGCGCTGTTTCTGCAGGCGTTTCTGCCGAGAAGGTTTCCATTTTTCTCCATCTTCGACCTGCCTTTGCTGGTAACAATTTTCTTTGCCATGGCGCGGCGGAACCCGATTACCGGACTATTGACTGGGGCGGCCATTGGGCTGGTGCAGGACATGCTGGGGCCGTATCCGATCGGGATTTATGGGATTGCCAAAACTGTGGTGGGTTACGGGGCGTCTTCGCTGGGAGCGAAGCTGGACGTGGAAAACGCCGGGGCGCGGCTGCTGGTCACTCTGGGGTTTTATCTGGTGCACCAGGCCGTTTATTTCACGGTTGCCCGGGGCATGGTGAATCTGGCACTGCATTGGAGCTGGAGCCGGGAAATCCTGGCCGGACTGGCAAATGCCTTCCTCGGTGTGGGGCTCTACTTTTTGCTGGACAAGTTCAAGCAGAGAACTTGAGGGCAGTTGCCAGTGGTCAGTTGCCAGTGCATCTGTTGCAAGGCGTGACCTCCGTTACCCATGTCAGCAATGTTGTGGCCTCCGCACGCATTACAATGAGACCCAAAGCACCCATTCATACAATTCTGCGAGGTTGTGACTTGTTGCGGGCCGGGCAAACTCTCATGAGCGTGACTGGCAACCAGCAACTGGTCACTGGCAACTGATGTTAGGCCGCGACGACAAAGTATCGGAATTTCGCCTGACGGCGGCGCAGTATGTGATCCTGGCCATCTTCCTGGTGCTGGCTTACGGGCTGTGGAAGCTGCAGGTGATGGAGAGCGGTTATTATGCGTCGGCGGCGGAGAAGAATCGCATCCGCAATGTGCCGATCCTCGCGCCTCGTGGCAAGATTCTGGACCGCGAAGGGCGCGTCATCGTAGATAACTATCCTTCATTTTCGGCGCTGGTGCTGCGGGACACTTCGCGGGATCTCATTGCCGATGCGGATCTGATTGCGCAAGGCCTGCATTTGGATCCGAATGAGGTGCGCACGCGCATCCGGCGCTTCGCGTCCATGCCGCAGTACCAGCCGATTTTTCTCAAGGAAGACATCACACCCGATGAGCTGGCGTTCATCGATGCGCATCGCAACGAACTGCCCGAGCTGGATACGATTGTGGCGCACCGCCGCTTGTATCCCCGCAACGGATTCATGGCGCACCTGATTGGCTACGTGGGCGAAGTGACGGAAGACATGCTGAACCAGCCGCAGTTCGAGCTCTACAGCCCGGGCGATGTGGTGGGAGTTTCCGGGGTGGAGCGGCAGTACAACAATCTGTTGATGGGGCAGAACGGAGCGCGGCGCGAGGTGGTGAACAGCCACGGCCGTGCCGTCGGGGAGCCGCTAGCGCAAACCGATGCGATTCCCGGGAAACAATTGAAGCTGACGGTCGACATCGACTTGCAGATTGCGGCCGAGGAAGCGCTGGAAGGGAGGAACGGCGCGATCGTCGCGATGGATCCGCGCACGGGAGAAATTCTGGCGATGGTGAGCCGGCCGACCTTCGATCCCAACGATTTTGCGGTGAGGGTGTCACGCGATCAGTGGAACCAGTTGGTAAACGATCCTGACAAGCCGTTGCTGAACAAGGCGATTCAGGCGCAACTGGCGCCGGGCTCGACGTTCAAGATCATCATGGCCGCAGCGGGTCTGCAGGAAGGGATCGCGCAGGACATGAAGGTCGACTGCACCGGCGGTGCGACTTTCTATGGCCGCTATTTCAAATGCTGGGTGGTGGCGGAGCATCGCACGCATGGCATTACGGACATTACCAAGGCGATTTACCAGTCGTGCGATGTGTTCTTTTATACGCTCGCGGAAAAACTCGGCATTGAGCGGATCGCGAAGTATGCGATGGCCTTCGGACTCGGACAGAAAACGGGAATCGATCTGCCGCAGGAGGTCAGCGGGGTCATGCCGTCGGAGGAGTGGAAGATCCGAAACTTCAAGCAGAAGTGGTATGCGGGAGAAACGATTTCTGTCGGCATTGGACAGGGAGCGATCGCGGCCACGCCCATCCAGATGGCACGGGCCATTGGCGCCATCGCCAGTGGCGGACGGCTGGTGCGGCCGCATGTGACCAACCCCAGCGATCTTCCCCGTGGGGTGACTCCAGTGTCTAGTGTGCCCGACGAAACGACCGTGCCTATCGACCCCAAGAATTGGGAGATCATCACCGACGCTATGGCGGATGTTGTGAACCCGGCGACTCCGGAGAATCCGATGGGAGGAACCGCAAAGCTTTCCCACCTTCAGGGAATAGATTTTGCGGGCAAGACCGGCAGCGCGCAGACCATCAGCAACGCCTTGAAGGCGAAGCTGGGTGCTGCTGGCAAGGCAAACTTCAAGGACAACGGCTGGTTCGTGGGAGTAGAACCCCGGCGGAATCCGGAGATCGTGGTGTGCACCCTGCTCGAAGAGGGTGAGCACGGATACCTAGCTGCACGCACGGCGGCCAAGGTGATTAAGGCATTCGTTGACAAGGAACGGCGGGAGCCTTCGAAGCTGGCGGGGAGACCGAACTCCGGTGGCAAAGTTGAGGTTGGGGCCGTGTGGACAATACCTGAGGCGGTCGGCGATCACGATAAGGAAGAGTTGAAGGCCGGGCGTTTCTTTCTCGAGGTTGCGAAGAAACCGCTGGCGGCTGCCAGTACCCAGTACCTAGTACCCAGTAGCGAGAAAGTGCAGTGAGGGGATTAAGCGAAATCGCGTTCAGGGAGGGGTTTGCTAGGTACTTAGGTACTTAGGTACTAGGTACTGAGTACTGAATACTGATGTCACGTTACGTTTCATTTCGCGATTTTGACTGGCTGCTGCTGGTCTTCGTGCTCATGATCTGTGGGCTCGGCGTCATGGAGATCCATAGCGCCACGGCGCACACCAAGTTTGCCGGCTCGCACATCCGGCAAATTTATTGGATCCTGGGGGGGGTGGGCGCAATGTTCGTGATTAGCGCCGTCAACTATCAGGTGCTGCTCGATCGGATCCACTGGTTTTACATCGCGGCAGTCGCTTCCCTGGTTGCCGTTTTGCTGTTTGGACAGAAGTATCTGGGCGCAAAACGCTGGATCAAAATGCCTGGTGGCAACCATTTTCAGCCCTCGGAGTGGGTGAAGCTGATCCTGATATTGGCGATGGCGAAGTTTTTTGCCGACTTGCGGCACCGCGAACTTTCCTGGCCGGATTTCATGAAGGCGGGAGCGATCGTAGTGATTCCGATGCTGCTGGTGCTGAAGCAACCTGACCTGGGGACGGCTCTGACTTATATTCCGGTCGCGATCATGGGAGTTTTCCTAGGAGGAATGCAGTGGAAGCAGGGGTTGCTGGTAGCTGTGCTAGCTGGGATTGGAATAGGCGCCGTATTTTTCGTCCCCCAGATTCACGTGCTTAAGTCTTACCAGAAACAGCGGCTTACCAGTTTCGAGCACCCGGAGGACGATCCCCAAGGCACGGGGTACCAAGTTGAGCAATCCAAGATTGCCGTGGGTTCCGGGGGGTTATGGGGCGGGAAAGGCTCGCAAACACACGGCGCTTTCCTCCCCGTCCCGCAAACGGACTTTATTTTTGCCGCCTTCTCGGAAGAACATGGATTCGTGGGTGCGCTGGGGGTTCTGCTGTTATACTTCATGGTGCTGATGCGTTTGACCCAGAACGCGCAAACAGCGCCCGACCGCGCTGGCACGTTTGTGGTGATGGGTGTGGTGGCTGTGCTTAGCTTCCATATTCTGGTCAATGTCGGCATGGTGGTCGGTTTTATGCCGGTCACCGGAATACCCTTGCCGCTGATGAGTTACGGTGGGTCTTCCGTGTTGTTCATGTTCCTGGCGCTGGGGATGGTAATGAACGTTCGAATGCGCCGCTTTGTGAATTAGACGGGTAAACGGAAAGCAAAACCGGCTGATTCAGCGGGATTAAATACCAGTTTCATGATTCTTGAAGGGATCTTGAACTGCATTTTTGAACATAGGAAGACGGCAAGGGAGCAGTTGCTGCGCTCTTAGGGCGCAGCCCCAAAAAATATCGATCGCCCTCGCGTAAAGAGGGTATTTCACCGGCTAGTGAAGCATTGAGAAGGCCGGGCAGGATTGAAGCTATAACGCTGCTGGGCAGGGAAACGGCCCCCCGACCGGAAACGGTCTGAGAGTGCGGTCACAAACCCGGCAGATGCAAAGCGAACAGTGCAGAAGATGCCCAAGCTTGTGCAGCGGATCCGGTTGGGAAGAGAGCTTCCCGGCCCTACCCGCCCCCGATCCGGGGCCACTATCGCGACGCTCAATCCTCCCGTTTCCTTCCTCGCTTCTCCCCGGTGAAGCCGTCCGGCTTTTAGAAAAGTCAGGGCGGGACCGGAGTGTCCATGAACAAGGAGTTATTTGTCTCTTCCACGCCTCACGAAACCAAGGTGGGGCTGGTGGAAGACGATCTGCTCGCCGAGATTTACCTCGAGCGCGAGAATGAATACACCCTGGCAGGGTCCATCTACAAGGGCCGCGTAACGCGGGTGCTGCCGGGAATGCAATCCGCCTTTGTCGACATCGGCCTGGAGCGCGATGCTTTCCTGTACGTTTCCGACTTTATGGAGTTGGAAGAGCACGACGAGGATTTGACCGATGTCGTGCCGGCGAATCGCGGAGTGCAGGATATGCGGCCGCAACCGGGGCAGACTGGCGAACCCCCCGATGCGATTGAGAGCTCACAAATTCGCATCGCTGCGACCGAAGGAGAGGGCGAACCAGCATTCGAGCAGGCCTCTGAGGCCGAAGAACGCGACGCTGGCGACCAGCACGCTGCGCCGGCAAGTACAGCGGCGGGATCTTCCGAAGGTGGAGACCGCGACCGCGGAGGTTACCGTGGCCGCCGCCGCCGTCGCGGTGGTCGCCGGGATGGACGCGGAGATTCGCGTGGCGATGGCCGGGATCGCGGCTCCGAGCCGCGGTTTGCGCGGCCTGCCGCAGAGAATGTTCCTGCTCCCGCGCCGGTCGCAACTTTTACGCCCGCTCCGCGCCAGCCGGAATCAGGGCGAAGCCAGCAGTTTGGCCCGCCTGCGGGATACCAGCCGATCCTGCTTCCCGGAGAATCGATTTCCAAATACCGCGGTATGGTGCAGTCCCCGGGTGCGCAGGAGCGGCATTCGCCGGATCCCGCAGCCGGAGTGGGCTTCACTCCTGCGTCTGGGTCCGACTCAGAGTCTTCCGCTCCTGTGGCCGCGACTTTTCCCGACGATGAGCCCATCTTTGCAGATGCCGGCGCCGGCGCTGTGACGGTTGCGGAACTGCCGCATGAAACGAAGGAGGATTCAGGGCCTGCGCACGCAAAGCACACTGAAGCGGCTCCGGCTGCGGTTGTCTCGACCTCGGTCGAGTGGAACCGCGACTTTCGGCAGCCCGAATCGGCCAACTCGAACGCTTCGGATGCGGCCGGCGAAGCTGAGACACACGAAGAATTTGTCGAGGAAGACGACGAGATGGTAACTGTGCCCGAGCATTCGGATCGGCCACCGAGTGCGGTTCGTGAGCCGGAGGCTTCGGTCTTTCCCGCTCCGGTTTTTGCTACCCCAGGCACGCTCGAAGAAGAAACCATTGACGAAGAAGAAGCGGATGCTGTTCCCTATGAACAATCGTCCGATGAAGGTTACGAGGAATTTGAAGAGGAGACGCGTGCGGCGGGGCAGAGTTCGGAGAACGCGCAGCGCGAGCTGTCCGAAGTTCGCGCGACCGTAGAAGAAATTCACATGTCTTCGCTGGCGGACTCCGGGGTCGCGCCTTCTGCGGAAGGCGGTGCGGCAGAGAGCGAGGAAGACTCCGAGGAATTGGAACTGGAAGAGGCGCAAGCGCAAGCCGAGGCTCTGCTCGATGCCGAGGCTGGCGGCAGCGGCGCGGTCGCGGCCCGCGCCGAGGTTCGCGCTCCATTGGGGACCGCCGGTTACACCCAGCGAGCGCCGCGTCCCGGCCCCGGTTTCGACCGCCAGCGCGGCGGCCGTCGTGGAGGTGGGCGCCGTTTCCCTCGCCGCCAGTCGTCGCAGGAGGTTCCGAAGATCAGCGATCTGCTTAAGGAAGGGCAGGAAATCCTGGTGCAGATTGCAAAAGAACCGATCGGCAAGAAAGGCGCGCGCATCACCAGCCACATAGCGCTGCCTGGGCGATTTTTGGTCTACATGCCGACGGTGAACCACACCGGAGTGTCACGCAAGATCGCATCGGACGAAGAACGGCAGCGGCTGAAACGCATCGTGATGAGCGAGCGCGAAAACGGGCACGGCGGTTTCATCGTCCGCACCGCTGCGCAGAATGCGGGTGAAGACGAACTGCGGGCTGATATTCGCTTCCTGAAAGGTTTGTGGAATGACATCAAGACTCGTGCCGAAGCTTCGAAGCCGCCGGCGTTGATCTACCACGATCTCAACGTGGTCGAGCGCGTGCTGCGCGATCAGGTCACGTCCGATTTCTCGGTGATCTGGGTTGACACCGAGCCGGAGTACGAACGCATTTTGCGCTTCTTCAATCGCTTCCAGCCCGGCCTCGTCAAGCGCGTGAAGTTATATACAAAAGAAACGCCACTGTTCGAGCAATTCGGCCTGAAAGACGAGATGGACAAGGCGCTCAAGTCGAAAGTCTGGCTGAAGAGCGGTGGCTACATCGTGATCAACCAGACTGAGGCGCTGGTCGCGATCGACATCAATACCGGCAAATACGTTGGCAAGACTTCGCGCCTCGAAGACACGATCGTCAAAACCAACGTGGATGCGATCAAAGAGATCGTCCGGCAGATTCGGCTGCGCGATCTGGGCGGCATCATCATCATCGACTTCATCGACATGGATGAGCGCCGCAACCGCCAGCGCGTGATGCAAGCCCTGGAGGAGGAATTGCGCCATGACCGCGCGCCTTCGAAAGTTCTTCAGTTCAACGATTTCGGTCTGGTCGCCATTACGCGCAAACGGGTGAAGCAGTCGCTCGAGCGCACGATTGGCGCGCCTTGTCCTTATTGCCAATCGACCGGCTACGTGAAGTCGCTGACAACGGTGGCGAACGAGATTTACGTGGAGATGCGCAAGATCGCCAAACATCTGGAGCATGAAGACGTGATGCTGCGCGTGCACCCGGATGTGGCAAAAGAGCTGAAAGCCAACAACGGCCGTCTGCTGAACGAGATGGAAGAGCTGACCAAGCGGACGATCATCGTGAAGAGCGACCCGGCGGTGCACCAGGAGCAGTTCGATATTAACTAGCTGTCAGGTTATCAATGCCTATGTGGGGACAGCCGCTCCCGGCTGTCCCCAGGGGCGAAGCCCGGCGGTTGCGTGAGCCGGATCGCCCGAGGGCAGAGCGGGGAAACTGCCAGACTGAACGATATCGTCGATTACGACACCGTCGAGGTTAGATTCGGATATTGCGGAGCACCCGCAGTCGCTGTTCCTCAGCCTCTCGCTCAAGGCGTAATTGCTCTCTCCTGTTGGCATCTCGTTTTCGGGCATCCTGTTCCAACATGCTCTTTAAGGTTCCGGAAGCTATAGGGAGCCACCGCTTAAAGTGGTCGATCACCGACTGAACTTCATGCTCCCGAGCGCCCACAACAGCGCGATTGCCGTCAAATACGAACGAGCTTGGGGGTTTCCCCGTGATCGAGCTGTAGCTGCCCATGTTGTAGAGCGCGCGCTTCCATTCGTTCGTGATGGGACGATCCAGGATCAACGTAAGCTGCCCGCGATCCCATTCGAAGTTAACGAGCCTCGGTGGCGACTGCGCCAATGGTTCGTCAATTTCGCGCGAGTTGATGACCGTCCCGCTTATCTGGCTCAGGCGTTGAAGCGAAACCGCCTCGTATGCGTACCGTTGCACTAATCCCTTGATATCGGCGACTGAGGCAGGTCGCTCGTCTGGGGATTGCCTGCGCATCAAGTCGGCGATTGCGTCCAAATACGAAAAGTCCGGGGCAACGTCCGCAATTTTTCGATGTCCTGTACCTAGCGGCACGTCCCCAGTAAACATTTCGTGCAGGATCAGAGCAAGGGCGTAAATATCCGCCCTGCTGTCCACGCTCCTTCCCCGGATTTTCTGCTCAGGCGCGGCGTAGAGGAAATTGGCGAGTCGCTCGTTCGGTCTCGTTTCAACCGCCGTCAACAAGTCCTCTTCTTCAAAATGCGCGATCCCGAAGTCTGCTACCGCCAAAGTTTCATTCGCAAGCGAGTACAGTACGTTTTCCGGTTTCAAGTCCCGGTGCCAAACGCCCTGCAGGTGTGCAGCTTCGATACCATCTAGGATCTGGTTAAAGAGGGGCAGAACAGCCGCAGGCTTTATCCCCTTCGACATCACTTCGCGAAGGGTGCATGTATACAGAGGCATCACATAGAACGTCGCGCCAGCCTCAGTTGCCCCAGTGCCGAGCACTCGGATTATATTTTTGTGGCTATTCTTCGAGCAGAAATCTATTTCGTTCTTGAATCGTTTCAGGCGAGAGGAGGTTGTTTTTGTTGGATCGAGGATCTTGACTGCGTAAGCGGATCCTTCAGAATCTAGAGCCTCGCAGACCACACCCGATCCCCCAGCACCTCTCTGGTCTTGGATCGTGTATGTATCAAAGGCGGTCTTTAGTACGGTGCCTTTCTTCAACGCCACGGACTACACACCTTTATGTTCCTAGGATTGGCATCTGCGAAGAATAGCTATTTTTTCAAAGCGAGGCAAACGGACAGGCCCTGTTTCGAGACCAGATTGCGGCTTCCTCCCAGGAAGAAAAACACGTTTGCCGCACGGCTGCCTTCTAACTCCCTGGGTGAGCCAGGGCTTTCACCGCCAGGTCGGAGCGGTCGCGCAGTTTCTGCACGGTTTCGTGGATGGCTTTGGCCGATGCGGCGTCGCTGCTTTCGGCCATCTTCGCGACGCTTCCGGCTTCTTCGGTCGCGGTGCTGGCGATATCGAGCAGAACCACCAGCGCGTCGGCGTGGAGCTTCCAGAGCGATGACATACTCTGGCTGCGTTTGAGTTCTTCGAGTTCGGTGTTGATACGAGCTATACAGGAAACCAGACGGATCAGCGTGCGGGCGACGTCGGCGCGAAGGCTTTTTTCCTCGAGGAATCCGGCGCTGTACGCTTCGGCTTCGGCCGTGGTAAGCGTCAGGTTGAAAAAACGCATGGGAACGATCTGGCGATACTTGGGATCGGCCACGCGCACGAAGACGCGGATCGATTCCTCGACGCGCCGTAGTTTGCCT
Source organism: Candidatus Sulfotelmatobacter sp. (assembly GCA_050012155.1). Taxonomy (GTDB): domain Bacteria; phylum Acidobacteriota; class Terriglobia; order Terriglobales; family Acidobacteriaceae; genus Sulfotelmatobacter. The sequence continues at coordinate 104,470 of JBEKHS010000015.1, forward strand.
TCTTCCGCGGAGATTTGCTGGGCGGTGACGGCCGGGGGTTGAAACGCCTGAGCCGGCAGAGGCACTTTTTTTGCGGCAACTCGGGCTGGTTTGGCGGCGGCGGCCGCGCCGCCGGAGGATTGTGTTGTATTCCCGGCAGTCGGCGCGAGCAACGATTTGCGAATGGGCGGGCGCCGGTCGAGTTCCTTCTTCAAGCGAGAGACGCGGCGAAATTTTTCCAGCGCGCCGCCGTAATCGGCCTCGAGCATTTCTTTCTGCTCGATCGCGGCCACATGCTCGACCGTCACTTCCACGCCGTCGACCGTGCTTAGAATGCTGCCGCCCATTTCATCGAGAGCCTGGGCGAATTGTTTGATCTCGCCGAGGGCCTTGGTAAAGAGTTGGTCGAAGCGTGCGCCGAACGCGGCATTGTGAGCGGCCACCGTGGCCAGCACGCCGGGGTGATAGAAGGAAGCATCGAGCCAGCGCTTCAGTTCGCGCACTCGCGAGACGATGCCCGAATCCATGAGCGAATTGAAGTCGCGATAGCGGGCAATCTCCTCGCGCAAGGGGTCGAAGTTGCGCAGCAGTTGCACGTGTTCTTCCGGAAGCGAGGGCACGTCGGTATCGGCGAGAATTTCGATTAGCGCGATTTCGAAGGGAGAAAGCGGAAGCGATCCGTCGAGGCCGTAGCCGTGCTGCTGCCACTGGCCGGCGACGCGGGGATGGCGGTAAAGAAAAGTTGAAATGAGATCGGTTTTGTCGCGATTGACTTCGCTGGGTTCGCGGCGGCGGACAAAGTAGCGCAGCAGGGCCTCGGCGACTTCTGAATCCGTGTCGGGAGTGAGCGCCTGACGCAGCATCGCCGGCGTGATGGCCATATCCAGCAGATGCAGCCAGCGATACATGCGGGAAAGAGTTTCCGGAAGATCTTCCGAGTGGCGAAGGGAAACCTGGTCGAGCCCGCTCGGAATGGGCACGTCCCCGCCGAGCGAGTCTTGCAGCAGCTTTTGATAAAAACCCTGGACGGTCGCCAGGATGGATAACTCAAACTTCAAGTCCTCGGCCAAGAAACGCTCCCGCAAGCGAGATTCTCCCCGTCGGTTGAGGGAATTCTTTACTCCTGTTCAAGTAAAGACGAAAGTCACCAGTGTCGCAAGTTACTAGCGGAGCGACACCTGCAGGGATTCGGCCGATGTTTACGCAGAAGGGCATGGACTTCCGCGGACGTTTTCGCCCAGTTCAGAACACAACCGTCTTATTGCCATAGAGCAGAATGCGGTTTTCGACGTGCCAGCGAACGGCGCGGGAGAGAACGACTTTCTCGAGGTCGCGGCCTTTGCGGATGAGGTCTTCGACGGTGTCGCGGTGGGAGACGCGGACGACATCTTGCTCAATGATGGGCCCGTCGTCGAGCACTTCGGTGACATAGTGGCTGGTGGCGCCGATCAGTTTTACGCCGCGCTCGAAGGCCTGATGGTACGGTCGCGCGCCGATGAATGCAGGAAGAAATGAGTGGTGAATGTTGATGATGCGCTGCGGATAGCGGTTGACGAAATCGTTGGAGAGAATCTGCATGTAGCGGGCGAGGACCAGGAAATCGGCTTGATGTTTTTCGATCAAGCTGTGGATTTGTTGCTCGGCTTGTTGCTTGTTGTCTTTGGTAGTCGAGATCACCGCGTAAGGAATTTTGTAGAAGCCGGCGATGGGCTGGTTGTCGGGGTGGTTGGAGATGATCAGCGGAATGTCGCAGGTGAGTTCACCGCTCTGGTGACGGTATAGGAGATCGACGAGGCAGTGATCATACTTTGAGACCATGATGATCATGCGTGGTCGATGCGAGGATTGTGCGAGGCGCCACTTCATCTGGAACTTCTCGGCGATGGGCGAGAAATGTTTGGTGAAGTCGGCGAGGTCTTTATCGGCGAGATCTTTTTCATTGAGATCGATGTCGAAGTCTTTGGGATCGAATTCGACCCGCATTAAGAAAAGGCCGGATTCTTCGTCAGCGTGTTCGTCGGCGTGCAGGATGTTGCCGCCGTGACGGTAGACGAAATCGGCGATGGTGGCAACTTCGCCTTTGGCGTCGGGGCATGAGACGAGGAGAATGGCGGAGGGTTTCATAGTCCAGAAAGCCGCGGTCAGCGGCCTTTCTTGCTTTCGTTCTCCGCAATCCGCGCCTTTATCAACTTCTTCAGAAGACCGGCTGATAGCGGCTTGTCCGGTGCGAAGCGGATAGTGCCTTTTGACGTTTGGAAGTTCTTGAGTTCGTTCTTGAACTCGACGGTCGGCCCCGCGCCTGGGAACAGGCTGCAGTGATCCGAGAAGGCAGCGAAACTCGCGAGCATTCCTCTGTATTTGAACGTCGGAATGCCATAGCTGATACTTTCCGTCGCCTCGGGCGGCGCGACGGAGCGAATGAGGGCGCGAATTTTATTCAAGGTTGTGCGGGCGGGTTCTGGGACGCGTTCCAGATATTCGTCTACTGTCTTAGGAACTTTTGTGGCTTTGCCGTTCTTCGTTTTCTTCACAAACTGATCCTCATTACTTCCGCAGCAGCTTCACAATCTCCCGCGCCGCATTTGCACCCGAGCCTCCGGTCAAGCCTGCGCCGGGGTGCGTACCGCTGCCGCAAAGATACAGATTCTCGATCGGCGTGCGGTAGCGGGCCCAGTCCAGCAGTGGACGCATGGTGAAGAACTGGTCGAGCGCGAGATCGCCGTGGAAAATTTGGCCGCCGGTTAGTCCGTAGACTTCTTCTAGATCGAGCGGGGTGATGATCTGGTGGGTCAGGATCATCTCAGGCAAGTTGGGCGCGTAGTGCGCTAGCGTTTGAACGACCGTCTGGCCGAGCGCTTTGCGCTGGTCTTCCCAGTCGCCTTTCAGTTTGTAGGGCGCGTACTGCATGTAGATCGACAGCACGTGCTTGCCTGCGGGCGCGAGCGTGGGATCGGTGAGCGACGGAATCGCGACTTCGAGATAGGGCTGGCGCGAGAAGTTGCCATACTTCGATTCGTCGAAGGCGCGCTCGAGATAGTCGATCTCGGGGCCGATGTGAATGCGTCCTTTCAGAGCGCTGGCGTCTCCATTTTTCAAGGCAGTGAAATTCGGCAGACCGGAAAGCGCAAGGTTGACCTTTGCGACGGTACCGTTGCCGCGGTAATGCTGCAACCTCTGCACAAAGTCCGGAGAAAGATGCGTGGGGTCAGTGAGTTTGAGCAGAGTGCGTTTGGGGTCGGCGTTGGAGATGACGGCTTTGGCGCTGATCTCTTCGCCGGTGCCGAGCAGCACGCCGGTGGCAGCGCCATCCTTCACGCGAATCTCGATGACCTCGGCCGCGGTGCGAATCTCGACGCCGGCGGCTTGCGCGGCGGAAGCCATGGCTTGAGTGAGCGCGCCCATGCCGCCAGCTGCGAAGAAGGTGCAGCCGGCGGGATGAGAATCGCCAGCGGCGCGGATCAGCAACTGGAGTGCGCTGCCAGCGGACCACGGGCCGAGAAAAGTTCCGAAGATTCCGCGCGCGGCGATTACGGCTCGTAACAATTCTGTTTCGAAATATTCGGCTACCAGATCGGCGACGGCCATCGGTCCCCAGCGCAGGACGCGGTACATATCCCGCTTGCCGAGGTTGCGGAGAGCGCGGCCGGTCTTGAGCATGCTCCAGAGATCGCCGCCGCTGGGATGGTCGATATCGGGCGGAGTTGTGGCTAGGGCTTCCGCGATTACTTTGCTGATCTTGCCTAGAGATTTCTGGAACTCGGGATACTTGGCCGCGTCTTTTTGCGAGAAGGCGGCGATGGACTGCGCGGATTTGTCGGTGTCTTGATAGAGCGAAAGCGCGCGGCCGTCGTGCGAGAGCGCGGTGACGCAGGTCTCTGGCGTGATCAACCTGAGGCCGTGTTTTTCCAGCTGCATGTCGCGGATGATGTCGGGACGGACCGGACCAGCGGTGTGCGCGAGCGTGGAGCAACGGAAACCGGGATGAAATTCATCGGTGATGGCGGAGCCGCCGATCTGCGGCCGGCGCTCGAGGACCAGAGGCTTGAATCCCGCCTTGGCGAGGTAGAACGCGGTGACGAGGCCGTTGTGGCCGCCGCCGATGATGAGGACGTCGCGGGTTGCATTTGTCTTCATAGAGTAAATCTCTTGACTGCTCGGCGAGAATGCCTTGCAGCGGGCGAGAGATGAGTAGAGGGTAGGGATCCTTCGACTGCCGTTGTTCTTCGCGCTTGGGGCGCGGAGAACAATCCTCGCTCAGGATGACAAAGGTTGAGATGACAGGGGAGAGTCATACGCTACGCGGCTCCTCCGAGGTCTTTCAGCATTTCGAGAGCGGCGAGGCGGCCGGGCGCGCCCATGATGCCGCCGCCGGGGTGCGTGGCCGAGCCACACATGTAGAGGTTCTGGATGGGCGTGCGGAAGCGCGCGTAACCCGGCGCGGGACGCAGGAAGAAAAGTTGTTCGAGCGAAAGCTCGCCCTGAAAAATGTTGCCTTCGCTTAATCCCCATTCGCGTTCGAGGTCGAGCGGAGTGATGACCTGCCGGTGAAGAATTATGTCTTTGATGTTGGGCGCGTACTCGGCGATGGTGTTGACGACGGTGTCGCCGAAAGATTCTTTCTGATCATCCCAGTTCAAGCCGGGGCGCAGTTTGTAGGGCGCGTACTGCACGAAGCAGGAGAGCACGTGCTTGCCCGGCGGGGCGACCGAGGGATCGGTGAGCGAGGGGATGACCATGTCGATGTAAGGCTTGCGCGAGAAGTTGCCGTACTTCGCGTCGTCGTAGGCACGTTCCATGTATTCGACCGACGGAGAGATCGAGATCGCGCCGCGCAGGTGCGCGCCGGGGCCGGGGATCGCTTTGAAGTTCGGCAGGGCGTCGAGCGCCATGTTTACTTTTCCGGAGGATCCGCGATATTTGAAGCGGTTGATGTCTTCGAGAAAGTCTGCGGGAAGATGCTCGGCTTCGATGAACTTGTTAAAGGTAAGCCGAGGGTCGACGCTGGAGGAAATCGTGTCGGCGTAGATTTCGTCGCCGTTCGTGAGGACTATGCCTTTGGCTTTGCCGTTTTTGACGATGATTTTTGCGATGGCGGCCTGGGTGCGAATCTCGACTCCGGCTTCGCGGGCTGCGTCGGCGATGGCGTTGGAAATTGCGCCAGTGCCGCCGCGGGCGAAGCCCCAGGCGCGGAATGCGCCGTCGATTTCTCCCATGTAGTGATGGAGCAGAACGTAGGCGGTGCCGGGTGAGCGCACGCCGAGGAACGTGCCGATGATGCCGGAGGCGGACATTGTGGCTTTTAGGACGTCGGTCTCGAACCATTGATCGAGAAAATCAATGGCGCTCATGGTCATCAGTTGGACCTGGTTGTACTTGTCATAGCTCGACATGCCCTGAAAGCGGCGTCCGATGAAGAGCAGCTTCATCAGTTCGCGGGGGTTGAGCGTGTTGGGGTCGGGAGGGACCATGCTGAGGATTGGCTTCACGAAGCGGCACATGGCTTGCATGGCTTTGCCGAATTCGTCGTAGGCTTCGGCGTCGACGCGGGAGTGGCGGGCGATCTCGCGATGCGTTTTGCCGTGGTCGTTGACGCGCCACAGGTAATCACCGCTGGGCATGGGCGTGAAGGTGCCGTCGAGCGGAAGAATCTCGAGGCCGTGGCGGGGAAGATCGAGGTCGCGAATAATTTCCGGACGCAGCAGCGAGACTACGTAGGAGCAGACGGAGAACTTGAAGCCGGGGAAGACTTCTTCCGTGCAGGCCGCGCCGCCGAGAATGTGGCGGCGCTCGAGCACCAGAACTTTTTTCCCGGCGCGGGCGAGGTAGGCGGCGTTGACCAGGCCGTTGTGGCCGCCGCCAATCACGATTACATCGTATGAATTAGCCATAAGCTCTTAGCCTTTAGCTGGTAGCGTGCTGGTTGAGAATGGGGACGAAGAATACTAGCGCAGTTTTGGGGTGCGCGTATCAGAGGCCGCTGGGAAGGACGCTCCAGCTGCGGAGGGTACTCGAGATTGAGATGGCTGAGCGCATGGATTAGTCGAAAGTCATTCTATCGGGAATGAGGCGGTTTGTCTGCAGGCTTAACGAAGCTGGGGGCAGTCTATCTTGAACTTAAACCACGCTTCTTCAGTTTGTGAACAACAACTGCGGTGCTCTGCCAAACTGCGGCATTGATTGCAACGGCTGTCAGCGCGAGTCGAAGGTCCCCGATCAGAATCAGCCTGTGAATCCCAGAGAATAGATAGAGCCCTGGCAGACCCGGAAGCAGTAGCGCGACTCCCAAAACCAGCGACCAATCAGGGCCGAAGTGCATCGCTGTAACACCCGCGACCTGAGTGCAGACAAAAATCAGCCACATCTTAGGTTTCATGCCGCTGGCCTTGGTTTTGGACTACCGCAAAGCTTCCAATAGTCCACCGATTTTAGCAAACTTCAACTGATAGGCGAGATCCTTCGCTCCGCCTGAAGAACGGCTGCGCTCAGGATGACGCAGCATATTTGCCTTTTCAACTGGCCTTCGGTTTCATCACTTGGGCGTCATCCCGAAGACCCGCGTTTTCTCCAGCGGGGCGAGGGATCTCGCGCTGATCTGCTGCTATGGGTTCGGGCTTGTATTCGTTGCCCCAATCTTTCGCTAGATCGTCCCATTTCGGATTGATCGCTTCGATAAGCTCTATCTTCTTGCCGCGCCGCCAGCCTTTGATCTCCTTTTCGCGATTGATGGCGGCATCGGGATAGAAGAACCGTTCGTAATAAACGAGACGTGTCAGGTTGTAGCGACTTGTGAATCCGGGCGTGAACTTGTTCTGGTGTTGCCAAACACGGCGTACCAGATCGCCCGTGATGCCGGTGTAGAGCACCGCCGAACGCGGGTTATTGGTCATGATGTAGACGTAGAACTGCTTCTGCTCTCGCATTAGTGGCTTATACCATTGCGCAGCGCGGAACGTCTGTGACGAACGAGCATTTTCACAAGGCGCGAGTCGTTCTCGCAGAGGAGATCCCTCGGCCCGCTGGTGAAAACGTGGGCCTTCGGGATGACGCCTCCGATGGAAGTTCCGCGTATAATCTCGCTTCGAGCCAAATCTAGTCGAGGTTACTCCCTTGCCTATTGGAACCGCGTTTCACGAGAGAACTTTTCCGCTTTGCCACAGCTTGAATTACCGTGAGTGGTCGGGATATTACACGGTCAGCGTGTATGAGGTGCATCATGAGCACGAGTACAACGCCATCCGCAATGCGGCGGCGCTGATCGATATTTCGCCGCTTTACAAGTATTTGATTACCGGCAAAGACGCTACGCGGCTGGTGAACCGCGTGATCACGCGTGACATTAATAAGGTGAAAGTGGGACAGGTGATTTATTGCTGCTGGTGCGATGAAGAAGGCAAGGTCATCGACGATGGCACGATTTCACGGCTGGAGGAAAATGTTTATCGCTGGACGGCGGCTGATCCGAGCCTGCGTTGGTTCCAGCAGAATGGCCTGAACATGGATGTGCAGGTCGAAGATATCTCCGAAAAAGTTGCGGCGCTGGCGTTGCAGGGGCCGACTTCGGCGAAGCTTTTGAAGATTGTTGCTGAGGCCGACATCGCGAATTTGAAATATTTTCGTGTGACTCACGGCAAAATTGCGGGCGTGCCGGTAGATATTTCACGCACTGGTTACACCGGCGATTTGGGATATGAGATCTGGGTGCCTTGGAATGACGCCGTCAAAGTTTGGGATGCGATCGCGGAAAAAGGTAAACAGTTTGATCTGCACGCGGCGGGGATGCTGGCGCTGGATGTGGCGCGCGTGGAAGCTGGGTTGCTGCTGATCGAAGTGGACTACAGCAGTTCGAAAAAGGCGCTGATTCCGTCGCAGAAATACTCGCCGTATGAGCTGGGTTTCGGAAAGATGGTCCATCTGGAAAAGGAAAATTTTATTGGCAAGCGGGCGCTGGAGCGGGACTTCATGAATGGCGTGGCGCGTCAGTTGGTCGGCGTAGAAGTCGATTGGACCGACGTTGAGGCGCTCTATGAGCGCTACGGGCTCACACCGGCTGCGCCGAGCCAGGCTTCGCGCGCGGCGGTGCCGTTGTATTCGGGAGAAAAACAAGTGGGCAAGGCAACGACTACAAGCTGGTCGCCGATTTTGAAGAAGATGATGGCGCTGGCCAGCGTGGAGACGGAACATTCGAGGCTGGGGACGCAACTGCAGATGGAGATCACGATTGAAGCGATCCGGCTGAAGACGAATGTGAAGGTGACGGGGCTGCCGTTCTTTAATCCGGCGAGGAAAACGGCGACACCAGTGTTGGGCTAGCCGGGCTTTGCCCGGCGGACAGCCGGGGGCGGCTGTCCCCACATGGTTCGTCGCTACGGGCGGCTGTCTCCACATGTTTCTTGCCAACTACGTCTTCTCAACCGAAATTGCCGCGCGATGCTTGCCCACGGCGTATATCCCTACCCCGACCAGCACGAGCACTCCAGTTCCTCCCACGATCTTGAGTAACGCCAGCGGCTTGTTGGGTTCGTCCGGCTGCGGAATCAGAGATAACACGATCGTCAGGGTCGTGGTGACGAATCCCAACGCGGCGACCAGCTTCGCAACCGTGCTTCCTCCAGGCACTCGGATTACTTCCGGCCCGGCGGGGTCGCGTTGCAGTTTAATCATGGCGGCGAACAGGTACAAGTAGGGAATGAAGTAGACGATCACGCCCATGCTGACCAGCACGTCGTAGGCGCCTTTGACGCTGGTTCCGGCCTGGCCGAGAAAAATAAAAACTACGCCGAGAACGAATTGCGTGAGCAATGCGACCCAGGGAGTTTTCCAGCGCGGGTGGAGCGTGCCGAAGGCTGGGGGCAGGAAGCGGTCGATTCCGGCAACGAAGGGGAGGCGGGCAACGGCGGCGAGGTAGGCTCCGGCGGCGCCGATGTTGCTGAGCGCGATCAGAAACGCGGCGACCGGCAACACTCCGGGAAAACCCACGCGGGACGCGGTTTTCGAAATGGCCTGAACCAGTCCTTGCAGGCTGCTGACTTCGCTCGAAGGCAAGGCAAGCAGCACGCAGGTCGTGCCCACGATGTAACAGAACGCGACTGTCGCTCCGCCGAAGAGCAGAGCAAAGGGAATCGAGCGCCGCGGATTTTTGATTTCCTCTCCCATGAAGGAGGCGGTTTCGCATCCGCCGAAGGCGAAGGTCAGCACCGACCAGAAGATTATGTCGTTCAGGTGAGTGCTGGGAGTCATCGAGTGCACGGTGAACTGAGTAGCGGAGCCGTAGCGATGCCAGGCGATCAATCCCATTACGATGACGATGCCTACGGGGATCCACATGGCGAGTGCGCCAACGTTGTGCAGCCACTTGCCGACGTCAAGGCCGACGATGTTCATCAGCGTGGCAGCGCTGAGAGTTAGCAGAGAAAAGACGATGTAGAAGGTGGCGTTGTTGGAGAGATGCGCCCATGCGTTCTGGCGCATAAAAAGAATGTTGCTGGCGGCGAAGTAGAGGACGGCAGGGAAGTAGGGAAGGTTGCTGGTCCAGTAGGTCCAGGCGGACATGAAGCCGGAAAAATCTCCGAAGGCACGCTTGCTCCACACATAGAGGCCGCCTTCACTGGGATAGCGGGAAGAAAGCTCGAGTACGCAGAGTGCGAGCGGGGTGTAGAAGCAGAGCCAGGCGCCCATCCAGATGACGATCGAACTCGGACCGGCTGCGGCCGCAGTGGCGATCCAGCGCAGGCTGATGCCGGTGACCACGTAAAACAGGACGAGATCGCGGAAGCCGAGTACGCGCCTGGGACGGTTGGGATCTTCGGTTTCTGCCGAAGCCGAAGAAAGATCAGCGCGGGATATAGTCATCGAGGAGCGGAACGACGGCGGAAGTAAAAGGGAGAATGCGGCGCTCGGCGGCGTCCGGCGTTTCTCCGGGCAACATCGGAGTCACAAACCGCACCAGCGAGCCATCACTGCGGTTCATGCCGATCGCGTCTTTCACCAAATAAAATTTGGCCCAGTACTCGCTGGCCACACCGCGATCGTGAGCCCAGAACCAGTACAAGACCAGGCGGCGGTCATCCCCTTTGGAGATGACATAAAGGTTGGCCGGAAATGGGGCGTGACCGGGCAGAGAAAGCGTAACGCGAGTGCTTTCGTCGGGGTTCCAGCCCGCTCCCGGAAGGCAATGTTGCGGAGAGTGGGGAGTTTCGCCTGCACGCTGGCTGGGGAAGTAAGCCAGGAACAGATCGACGTAGGGTAACTTTCCGGACGGATCCTGGTACACGCGCTCCAGGAAATCTCCCGGTCCGAGCACCTCCAGGGTGCGCTGGTCCTGCACAATCTCAGTGCTGTCCCAGTTGGCCAGCTTCGCGGGAAAAGCGGAGAGTGGCATGTGCGGGGGTGTGATTTCGATGCGGCTCCGGGCTTGCAGCAGGATGGCTGTGAGGGCAATTATTACGGCAGCGAGAGCGAAACGCAAAATGCTGGAGGTCTTCACGATTTTGCGGTTTCCTCTCCCGAGAAAATGCGAACGACGCGATGAAACAGATAGAGCATGATCAAAGAAACCACGAAAATGAGCCATCCCGAGAACTCATGAAAGAAGCCTTCGGCCTTTTCGGGATCCCAGTACTGTACCAGCAGGCCCGTGCCCACAATACGCAGGCTGTTCGCGAAGACGGCGATGGGTATTGACGCCAAGGCCAAGAGCACACGTATGGAGATCTTCCGTTCCATCAAATAACCGTAGATGATGGCAAGCGTCGCCAGCGACATCAGCGAGCGGATGCCGCTGCATGCCTCGGCTACTTCCAAGGCCATAGCGGGAAGGACGATGACGTTGCCCTCCCGGAGCACGGGAACGCCCATCCAGGGCAGAGTGGTGCTGGCCACCTTTGAGGCCAGCAACTGTAACGGGAATGTGATCTGGTTGAAGATGATGGCTGGGATCGGGATCATCAGCACAAGGAAGGCCCAGGGAAATAAGAGGACGCGAAAGAAATTCCAACCGAGAAGGAGCACGGTCAGGGCGGCCAGCACGATCAACAGCGACAACCGGGAAAGAAAAAGTTCGGCGCCCAGTTGTCCGACAATGAGCAGGCAGAGTCCGGCAACCAGGAAAAACAAACCCGACCAGGAGGGTCGAGGCCTCAGGCTAGTTAACCGCGATCGCTCCTGCCAGATTACGAAGGCGGAAAACAGAGGTACAAAGAAACCGTGGGAGAAATTGGGATCGGTCCACCATTGCCTGGCCAGGTGCGTGAGAATTGGGGTGTAGAGCCAGAGCAGTAGCGCAGCAATGACACAGGTTTGCCACAATGGGGGCTGTGCCGCATCAGCGGCGGGCGCTCGCGCAGTTGAGGGCTCCGATTGCAGCACTGGGTTCATTCGACGGACCTAAATCCCCACGGGTTCCGTCCAGCATAAGCGAACACGCGGGAGGCCGCAATCAAAAGCCCGATGGCACCGCAACTCCAGCGTGTTGGCACACATCGAAGAGGCATAGCTTTGTGGGGATCCGAGCGTGCTGATCCTTCATGGGGGTGCTCAGGGTCCAAGATCGAGATCGGCCCGAAGGTGACTTGGACACTATTTCCCCACATGGGGCGGTGTGGAACCCGAATTCAAGTAACTGCGGGTGGGCAAATACTTTCCCTTTTGTGCGGAAAGGTGTAGGCTACCGTAAATACCTTTTCTCCCTCCCTGGGTCTGTTCTGGCCTGTATACTTATGAAAACATGGCGGTAAACTTCCAGTGTGGTGGATGTCAGATGGCACTTGCCGTGCTCTTTTAGGAGCTGGGAAAATCCTGCGGCATTTTGATCAGTACCCAACGCGAAGAGGCGAGTAGATGCAGTCCGAGGCGCGCCAAAGTATAGAGAACGCAGCCACCGCGCTTATTCACGAGCTGGCAAACAGGGTCGACTTCGTGGAGGGCATGAGTCCAAGCATGCGCAGCCTGGAGACGGTAATGCGCGAAGTTGCGCAAAGCGAAGTTCCAGTGCTGCTGTTGGCGGAACGGGGAGCCGGCAAGAAGGCGACTGCCCGGCGGGTTCACGATCTTTCGCGGCGCGGAAGGCATGCGTTTCGCGTGGTTTGCTGCGCGACTTTGAGGTCGGATCAGTTTGACGAGTGGGCAGAGCTGGCGGGTTTGTACGGCGAAGGAACGGTCTTTCTGGAGGAACTGGCAGAACTTAATGCGCAGGGTCAGGGATGGTTGCTGCGGGCTCTGACCGCCGGGAATGGGAAAGACGGCCGCTGTTCAAGTGTGGCCCGCCTGATCTGCGGAAGCGCCCGCGATCTCGAAGCCGAAGTGAGGATGGGGAACCTCCGCGAGGATCTGTATTACAGGATCAGCGGAGTGTGCCTGCGGCTCCCGCCGTTGCGCCAGCGCCGGGAAGATATTCCGCTGCTGACGGAACATTTTCTTAAGAAATATGGGCGCGATTTTCAGCGTGCGGTGCCCGTGCTGAGCGAAGAGACGCAGCGGCTGTTTCAGGAGTATTCCTGGCCGGGAAACGTGGGGGAGTTGGAGAACGCGGCCAAGGCGATCGTGGCGCTGGGAGATGAAACCGTAGCGATGGGCGGCTTGCGTGCCATGCTGCTCCGGTCGGACGCATCGGGCAACGGCAGCCGCGTTTCGCTGAAGCAGGCGGCGCGCGCCGCGTCCCGTGAGGCGGAGAAGGAAATTATCTTGCGCGTGTTGACCCGCACCCGGTGGAACCGGCGCCGGGCCGCCGCAGAGTTGCAGATCAGTTACAAGGCTTTGCTGTACAAAATGAAACAGATGGGATGCTCGGAAGTACGGAGCCTCCTAGCTCCAGAGGAGAGCGCATGAAGCGAGTAACGAAACTGGCGTGCTGTATGTTGCTGGGCTTCGGGACCAGTGCGGTGTGGGCCCAGGACGTCAGCGACGCGAGTGCGGCCAAACCGGAGAAGGCGGCGTCCGAAACCCGTACAGAGGCAGCAGCACCGGCAGTTCCTTCCGATTACGTCATCGGCGCCGACGATACGCTGCATATTACGGTGTGGAAAGAGCCGGATATGAGCGTGACACTGCCGGTGCGGCCCGATGGCAAGATTTCGATTCCGTTACTGAATGACGTGCAGGCCGCGGGCATGACTCCCATGCAACTCGGGGCGTCCATCACCGAAAAATTGAAGAAGTATATCGCGGACCCGCGCGTTACCGTAGTGGTGACCGCGATGAACAGCCAAAGGATTTACGTTCTGGGCGAGGTGACGCACACCGGCGCGATGGCTCTACTGCCGCATATGACGGTATTGCAGGTGCTCGCCAGCGCGGGATTTACCCAGTTTGCCAATCTCAAAGCGATCTACCTGCTGCGCCTGGAAAATGGGCAGGAGACAAAAATGCCGTTCAACTACAAGGAAGCGATCAAGGGACGGGGCACGCAACAGAATATTGTGCTCAAACCGGGAGATACGCTGGTTGTTCCGTAGGGAGTGAAAGAGGCGTCGAAGAGGAATTCGGATGAATAAAGGCCAAATCGTTTTGACCCTGACGCTGGGCTTGTTTGCCGCCAGCGTGGCCTGGGCGCAGGACCAGCAGAACCAACCGGCTGCGCCAGTGCCCGCCTTCGGACAGGATAATCCCGCGCCTGCAGTGAGCGAGAACCCGCCGATTTCCGCCATTGACCAACCGGGCCTGGAGCCGCACGCCGCGCCCGAGAGTTTTCTGTTGCCCGGCCTGCATTTCAGCGAATCGGTGGATTCGAATGTGCAGGACGAACTGGGCGGGTCGACGGCTGGCACGGTCACGCGGGGTTTGGGAAGCCTCACCCTGCAAAAGCTCTGGAAAAACTACGACGTGGCCATCGATTACATCGGCGGCGTGGCTTACTTCAACCATTCCAATATTGGCGTGGAGCAACTGCAGCAGTTCGACATGGATAACCGGATCAACTGGAAGCGCGGGCAATTGGCCATCCGCGACTCGTTCAGTTATCTTCCCGATGGCTATTTCGGCTACTCCGCTTATGGTGGTGAAGGGGCATATAGCTCGGGCCTCGGCAGTCTGGGTGCTGGCATGCTGGGGGCGAGCGCCTTCGGCGGTCAAGCCAGCGCTTTCTACGGCGGAAGTGGACTCTCTGTCGGCCAGGTGCCACGCCTGACAAATGTGGGATTGGCCGACGTCGTCGAGGATCTGACGCCGAAATCTTCGGTGACCCTGGCAGCGGGGTACGGGTTGGTGCATTTCTACGGTGACATTTTCTCCATCGCCGATACGGAAGAGAATGTTGTTTTCGTGGGCAGTTCCGAGTATACGGCTCAGGTCGCCTATGACCGGGTTCTGAATCCGAAGGATCAGATCGCGGTGAGTTACGGCTATCAGGCATTTGACTTCTCGATCGCGGACACGGCGTTTCACTCGAACGTCATACAAGTGCTGTACGGGCACCGCATTTCCGGGCGTATGGATTTCCTGATTGGAGCGGGGCCGCAGTTTACGCACATCAGCGCAAGCGAGTCGGTATGCGACGATCCCTTTGCTACCGCCGAGAACTGTATAGAGTCGGGGGGAGCTTTCGTCACCGAGCCGGAGAAAGCCAACAAAATCGGTGTCGCGGGCCGACTCTCGATGCGCTACAGATTTCAGAAGACCACGCTTTCGCTCAGCTTCCAGCGCTACGACACCGATGGCTCGGGAATTTTCGCTGGCTCGGAGAGCAACATCGCGCACCTCGACCTTCGCCGACCCCTGAGCCGCGTCTGGGACGTTTTTGGTGACCTCGGTTACGCCAAGAACGCCCGGTTGCAGCTCGCCGGGTCGGCAGTCGACGCGAACAACTACAGCTATGGTTTTGGCGGAGTGGGTGTGCACCGGCAGTTTGGGCGCAGTCTGCGGGGATTCGTGAGTTATCAGTTCAACGAATCGGGTTTCGATACGGCATGTCCCGTGGGTGCTTCGCCGAGCGGGGCATGCAGCAACCGGTCGCAGAGACAGGTAGGTTCGATCGGAGTGGATTGGACTCCCCGGCCAATCCGGCTTGACTAAATTTGAGGCCGGCCGTCGGGGCCGGCGGAACAGGCAAATGAAATTATGCAAAACCGCGAACTAACCATGGACGATTATCTGGCGATGTTGCGCCGCCGGATGAAGGTGATTCTGATTCCCGCGCTGCTGGCGCCACTGGCCGGATTTTCGACCTCTTACATTTTCCCGGCCAAATACACTTCGACGTCGGAAGTGCTGGTGTCGGCGCCGAAGATTCCCGACGCGGTGGTGCATGAGGCCTTCACCGAGGATCTGACGCAGCACATCAACTCGATCGTGCAGCAGGTGAAGAGTCCAAGCCGTCTGCGGCCCATGGTGGAAAGGCTGGGGTTGGCCAAAGGAAGCCAGAGCGTCGAGGATGTGATCGACAACATCCAGCTCAACATGACGATCGAATCGGTGGTCACCGATCTCTCGCAGTTTGCCGGGGCAAAGAAAAAACCTGGCCAGAACGATTCGGTTCCGGCGTTCCTGGTGAACTACACGGCGTCGACGGCGCGTGAGTCGCAGCAGGTCTGTACCGAGCTGACTTCGATGCTGCTGGAAGAAGATCTGAAGTCGAGAGAGGATGCGACCCAGGGGACAACGCTATTCCTTACCAAGCAGGTGGAGGAAGCCAAGCAGAATCTCGACGATCTGGATAGAAAACTGGCAGCCTTCAAGGATCAGCACCTGGGGCAGCTTCCGGGCGACGAAGACAACAACCTGAAGATTCTTTCGGGTCTGAGTTCCCAGCTCGACGCCAATACGCAGAGCTTGAATCGCGCAACCCAGGACAAGTCTTATACCGAATCGCTGCTGGCGCAGCAACTCGCGGCATGGAAGTCGTCGGAGTCAGCGAGCAATCCGCAGACTCTGCAACAGCAACTCTCGCAACTGCAAGCGCAACTCATCGACTTGCAGGCGCGCTATACCAACGACCACCCGGACGTGATCAAGACGAAGGCAGACATTTCCGAGGTCAAGAAGAAACTCGCCGAGCTTAACAACCCAACCGCGACAACCGAGACCGCGAACGACAAGGGATCGGCCTCCGAGCCGCCCGAGATTCGCCAATTGCGGCTGCAGATTCACCAGTATGAAGATTTGATTGCGCAGACGACGCGCGATCAGAAGAAGCTGCAGCAGGAGATCAGCGTTTACCAGAGCCGGGTGGCATCGAGTCCTGCGGTTGAAGAGCAATACAAGGAACTCGCGCGCGACTACGACAATGCGCAGAAGGTCTATCAGGACGATCTGGCGAAGCAAAGCACATCCCAGATGGCGACCCAGGCAGAGCAGCAGCAGCAAGGCGCGCAGATGACGCTGCTGAACCCCGCCAACCTGCCGGATTCACCGAGCTTCCCGAACCGGCTATTTTTTGCGGGCGGAGGATTGGGCGCTGGCCTGGTATTGGGTCTTGGCGTGGCACTGTGGCTGGAATTGCGCGACAACTGCATTCGCACGGAAGCGGATGCCGAGGCCGCTCTGGAGCTTCCAATGCTGGTTTCGGTTCCGTGGGTGGTGGAGACTGTGCCGGGCAACGGAAATGGCAACGGCAAGGGACATTTCTGGAACCGAAAAAAGCAGCCTGAGGAACAAAAGGAAACGTCTCGAGTTTAGGGCACAAGCGTTCAGGCGACTAAGTCTTAGGCGAGGATCATGTACAAAGCGTTCTATGGTTTGCGGGCAAATCCGTTCAATGTCAACCCGGACCCGCGTTATCTATTTCTGACGCGGCATACCGAGGAGGCGCTGGCCTGCCTGACCTATGGCATCCAGAGCCGCAAAGGTTTTGTGCTGCTGACCGGAGAAGTGGGAACTGGAAAGACCACGCTCATCAACAAGTTGCTGGAATGGCTGCGCCTGCAGCAGGTGGCGACTGCGTTCATCTTCAACTCGCGCTTGAATACGACGCAGTTTCTCGACTACATGATGGCTGATTTCGGCATTCCCTGCGACTCGAAGGCCAAGAGCCAGATCCTGCTGCGGCTGTACAACTGGCTTCTCGATCGCTACCGCGCAGGCGAGACGGCGGTGTTGATCGTCGATGAGGCGCAGAACCTGACGGAGGAAGTGCTGGAAGAGATTCGCATGCTGACCAATCTGGAGACCTTTACCGAGAAGTTGCTCCAGATCGTACTGGTGGGTCAGCCCGAGTTGGAGCAGAAATTGAAGCAACCGCAACTGCGGCAGTTGCGTCAAAGGCTGACGCTGCGCGCCAAGACGCATCCGCTGACGTTGGAAGAAACGAAAGCGTATGTGCAGCAGCGGCTGCGCATCGCGGGCTCCAATGGCCAGCAGATCTTCGATCCCGAATCGGTGGTGGCGATCCATCGCTATGCCAGTGGAATTCCGCGGGTTATCAACCTGTTATGCGAGCACTGCCTGGTCAGCGCGTTCGTAGATCAGCAGAAGGTGGTTTTACCGCCGGTGGTTGAGAGCGTGGCCCGGGATTTTGATCTGGGCGATGGTACGGCGGCCGGGGCGATGACGACGCCGCCGCAGTCGACGGGACAGGAGAAATTTGACCTGGTCGATGCCTTGCGGTCTTTGTCTACGTTAGCCGACCGTTTGCGTGAAGAAGACGATAAGAACCTCCCCGGGGGAAGGAAGCTATGAGCAGAATTCACGAAGCACTGAAAAAAGCGGAACAGGAGCGGGCCGCGTCGCAGGGAGGTCCAGCCCAGCCCAGTTTCGCGTCACTGCCGGCGGAGGCGCCCACGATGGCGCCGGCGGACGAGTTTCCGGATGCGGTGGAAACGGGAATGCATGGCGGAGGCGTACCACTTAATTCCGCGATGCCGACGTTCGCCAGTCCGTTCAGCCTGGATGCGTTACTCGCACGCTGCCCGCAATTGCCGTGGAAGCCGGATGAGAAGACGATGCTGTTTTTCAACGGCGACGATCATGCTCGCGGCACGGAGGAGTTTCGCACCCTGCGCTCCCGCCTCTATCACACGCGGGAAAAGATGCCTCTGAAGAAGATTCTGGTGACCAGCGCGCTGCCCAAGGAAGGGAAATCCTTCACCGCGGCAAATCTGGCGCAGGTCATGGTGAAGCAGCACGGCCGCCGCGTATTACTGATCGATGGCGACCTGCGTGGTCCGCGCCTGCATACGATGCTGGGCACGACGGCATCACCCGGTCTCGCCGATTACCTGCAAGGCGGGAGCGACGAATTTGCGATTATGCAGCGTGGGCTCATGGAGAATCTGTACTTTGTCCCCAGCGGCCAGCAAATCTCCGATCCGGCGGAATTGGTGGCGAACGGGCGATTGAAGATGCTGCTACAGCGGGTCGAAGCCCTGTTCGACTGGATCATCGTCGACTCACCGCCGGCCGTGCCGGTCTCCGACGCCAGTGTGCTGGCGAAGGCCTGTGATGGTGTACTGATGGTGGTGCGCTCCAATGCCACGCCTGTGGATATGGCGCGCCGAGCGCGTGAGGAATTTCCGGAGCAAGCGCTGGTGGGAATTGTGCTGAACGGGACGGATCACGATTCCGCTCCCTATTCGCGCTACTACTATGAGGCGTATGTGAAGAACGTGGCCGAGTCCAAGTCCTAGGGGAACGGGAAAACGTGATCCGGCTGTTCAAAGTTTATTATCCGCTGCGCACGGTGATACTTCTGGTAGGCGAGGCCATGATCGTTTGGCTGTCGTTCCTGCTGGCGACGTTATGGCGGAACCCAGAGAGCTGGCTGCTGGGCAACGTGGAGGGTGGATACCTTCAGATATTAGCGGCGCTCGGTCCGAAGATTCTGGTCGTCACCGCGGTGGTGTTGCTGCTCTCGCATTTATTCGATTTGTACGACTCGTCCAGTTTCAGCGCGCGGGGCGATCACGCCTTCCGGCTCATGCTGGTGCTGGGGGTCGTAGCCTTTGCCCTGGCTGCCTTGGATTACGGTTACCCGAGCCTTCTGCCTGGGAATGGATCGGCTTCCTGGGGATTGGTCATCCTCACGGTTACCTTGTTTGGCTGGAGAGCGGCTTATTCCTGGATGGTGAAACAGCCGTTCCTGCGGGAGCGGGTTTACGTTTTGGGTGCGGGGGAGCAAGCGCAGCGGCTGGTGAGGGGTTTGCGGGAGCGCTCCGCGCTGGGGTTTGAAGTAGTGGGATGGACCGGCGACGTTGAAGGCGAATTGAGCCGCGACAATGTAGCTTCGCACCTGCTCGGTCTGGCAAGTGGAAGAGGCCTGCACCGCGTGATCGTCGCGATGGCGGACCGCCGCGGCACCCTGCCTGTGGAGGAATTGCTCGACCTGCGCCTCAGCGGCGTAAAGGTAGAAGAGGCGACGTCGTGGCTGGAGAGAATTTCAGGCAGGATCGAGGTCGAACAGCTGTACCCAAGCTGGCTGATCTTTGCCGAAGGTTTCCGGTTCAGCGGTTTTTTCCGGCTGGTGCGGCGCGCGCTCAACTTCTCGGTTGCGCTGATCGGACTATTGATTTCGTTGCCGTTGCTTCCCTTCATTGTTCTGGCCGTCAAGCTGGATTCTTCCGGACCCGTGCTCTACCGGCAGAAGCGCGTAGGCCGGCGAGGAGCGATTTTTTATTGTTACAAGTTCCGCACCATGCGAGTGGACGCCGAGGCGGACACGGGAGCCACGTGGGCTACCGACGATGATCCGCGGATCACGCGGGTGGGCAAGTTTCTGCGCTCCTCGCGGCTGGATGAAATTCCGCAGCTGTGGTGCGTGCTGAAGGGAGACATGCATTTTGTAGGTCCGCGGCCGGAGCGGCCGGAATTTGTGGAGTGGCTGAGCCGCGAAATTCCCTACTACGGCGTGCGTCACGTGGTGCGGCCAGGGATTACCGGGTGGGCCCAGGTGCAGTACAAGTACGGAAACACTCCGGAAGACGCGCGCGAAAAGCTGCAGTACGACCTGTTCTATATCAAGAATGCCTCGCTCGGTCTGGATCTTCTGATCATGTTCCAGACCATCAAGATCGTGTTGCTGGGACGGGGAGCGAAGTGAAAGGGTGGCGGCTCTCATGAAGCTCCATGATCTTTGGAGCGCGGTTCTCGGCAGGCGGATGACCCGGCGCCTGATGAAGTTGATTGTTCCCGATCTTATCTGGAACCAGCAAATCTACGGCACCGTGGTGCTGCCGTACGTGACCAGGGAAACGACATGGCTGGACCTGGGATGCGGGTGGCGGATTCTTGGCAAGGATCTTGAGCCGATCGAGGACGCTCTGGTGGCCAGCGCGGGTATGGCCGTGGGGTGTGACGTGGACCTTCAAAGTGTGAGGAAGCATCGCAATATGCGGAGACTTGTCCTCGGCTCCGCCGAGGCCCTTCCTTTCCGGAATGCCAGCTTCGACCTGATCACCTGCAACATGGTGGTGGAGCATTTAAGCGATCCGCAGAAGTCGTTCTCCGAAATGGTGCGAATACTTTCTCCCGGTGGGCAGCTTGTTATTCACACGCCGAACCTTCTGAACTATGCGGTTTTTCTGAACCATACGCTGGCGCGCCTGGTCCCGCGAGGATTTCTGCTCACATTGATAGGCTGGGCCGATCACCGGAAAGGAAGCGACATATTCCCCACATTCTACCGGGCAAACAGTGCTCGGCGCCTGTTGCAGATCTGCGACAAATTGGGCTTGCAAGAGGAGTCACGCCGTTTTCTGACCCCGCCCCAGCCTTTCTTTAGTTTCTTTGCCCCGCTGGCATTGATCCAGATACTGTTGATGCGGTTGACCATGTCCTCGCGTTACTTTCGGAGGTTTGGAGCAACGATTCTGATGGTGTTCAGGTACGGGCCGGCAAAGCTTAGATCGGCCAGCGAAAGAACGTCGGCAGAAGAGGGTCTGCAGACTACGCCAGCGTAAGCCGACGAGCAACATGGAACTGAGCTAATGAGATATGCCTTCTGGATAGCGGCGGGTTTCATTACCTACACGTATGTTGGATACGTCTGTTGGCTGCGGCTGCGTATGCTGTGGCGTTTCCAACCAGTAAGACGCGGGGCGTACACGCCGCCGGTGTCGATCGCCATGGTGGTCCGCAATGAAGAGCAGATTCTGGAGAAGAAGCTGCAAAACTTGCTGGCGCTCGATTATCCGGCTTGCCAGATCATTGTGGTTTCGGATGGATCGACCGATCGAACCGAGGAGATCCTGCGCGCGCATGGGAGCGATCCGCGGGTGCAAGTCGTTCTGAGCCAATTGCCGCTAGGGAAAGCGGCTGGTCTGAACGATGCTATGGATCTGGCAGGCGGGGATATTGTCGTATTCACGGATGCGCGGCAGAGGATCGAACTGGGAGCGCTGCGGATGCTGGCCGAGGATTTTGCGGACCCGGAGGTAGGATGCGTAAGCGGAGAGTTGATGCTGGGAGATCCGGAGGCGGGCGAGGCGACTGAAGGCATGAGCCTGTATTGGAGAGTGGAGAAGCAGGTAAGAGAGCTTGAGGCGGCATCAGGCTCGGTGGTGGGCGCGACCGGCGCTCTCTACGCCGTGCGGCGCGAGCTATTGGCTCCGATTCCTGAGGGAACCATCCTCGACGATGTTTATATTCCCATGCAGGTGGCGAGACAGGGCAAGCGCGTGATTTTCGAACCCCGCGCGCGCGCCTGGGACAGCGCGGATCTGGGTGCGGGGCGAGAGTTTGCCCGCAAGGTGCGAACGCTCGGCGGCAACTATCAACTCCTGCAATTGGCGCCTTGGCTTTTGAGCAGCCAGAATCCGATCCGCTTTGAATTCATTAGCCATAAGTTGCTGCGGTTGGCTGTGCCCTTCGCTCTCGCGGTGGTTCTCGTGACTTCGCTGCTTCTCCCGGGTGCGATCTACCGAACTGCACTGTTTCTGCAGTTGGCTTTCTATCTGCTGAGCTTGCTGGCAGCGTTGCGGCTGGGCATGGGGCCGCTGGGGCGCGCCGCAAGTGCAGCGTCAACTTTTGTGATTCTGAACATGGCGGCAGTTGTGGCGTTCGCCAACTTTATGGCCGGCCGTAAGCCGGGATGGGGTCGCTGAGATGAACCGTGGTTTTGAAACCGAGTTAAGCAACGCTCGCATGGCGACACTGGCAACGGCGACCGATACAAAAACCCCGCGGGACAAAGGCAAGAGTACGTTCGCCTATGGAGCGTTGTTGGTTTTCACGTTCCTCTACTATACCCGGCCCGCAGACCTGATCCCTGCCCTAAAATTCGTCCCACTCGAGAAAATCATTGGAGGGGTCGCGCTCATTGCCTTGATTGTTACGCTGGCCTCTGGGCGGGTAAAGCGAAAATTTCCACTGGAA
Source organism: Candidatus Sulfotelmatobacter sp. (assembly GCA_050012155.1). GTDB lineage: Bacteria > Acidobacteriota > Terriglobia > Terriglobales > Acidobacteriaceae > Sulfotelmatobacter. The sequence goes on from JBEKHS010000015.1 coordinate 126,682, forward strand.
TTCAAGCTGCTCCTGGTTCTTTTCGGGCACCTGACCCTGGCGATTCCTTTTGCCTATTGGCGAATGGGAGCATTGGTCACGGTTTATGAGAAATTCTCGAAGGCTATCATCGTTGCATTCCTGGTAACACTTCTGGTCGACAGCTTTGAGCAGCTTCGCAAACTGTTGTGGGTGCAGGCGGCTTCATTGGCATTGACAACCATTGCCTCCGTTTTGATTCACCATACCGACCAGGGCCGTCTCATCGGCGCCCTGGGCGGCATTTTTGAAAACCCGAACGATCTGGCCATCAATATCTCAATCAATTGGCCGCTCTGCCTGGCATTCCTGCTGGCGGCGCGAGGCATGGCCCGGAAGGCGGTCTGGAGTATCGGGGTTCTTGCCATGCTGCTCGGAGTAGTGCTTACGTACTCGCGCAGCGGCCTGCTGGCAATGATGGTGGGCGTGACAATTTGCGTTTGGGAGTTTGGGGTGAAGGGCAAGCGCTTTCATCTTATCGCCATGGCTGCACTGCTCTGCGTTGTCGGCGCGGGAGTTGTGGTGGGAACACCTCACTATTTGGCGCGGGTCGCGAGTCTCTTCCAGGGCAACATCGAGGGCTCCGGTGACCGCGGATCCCTGGAGGCGCGGCGCGAAATACTGGTGGATAGTATCGAGGAGGCGATTCATCATCCAATTTTCGGAGTCGGCGCGGGCAACTTTGGCGCTGCAACCCTCACCTGGCGAGTGACGCACAACACCTATACGGAGTTTGCAGCCGAGGGAGGTTTCCCTGCGCTGTTTCTTTTCCTCGCGATCATGTACCTGGCTGCGCGGAACCTCCGGAGGACGCGTCTACTGCTTGCGTACCGCGAAAATCCGGAGATTCGGCTCTTCACGCAAGCGTTGTGGGCGAGCCTGATGGCATTTGCAGTGGGCTCACTGTTTGCCAGCTTCGAGTACCAGCTTTTTCCCTACTTCATGGTGGCCTATACGTCCGTCATGTATCGGCTAGCCTCGGAGAATTCGCTCCAAAGCACGAACGAAACACCACGGAAACCTACGGCCAAGGGAAACTCCTGGAAGAGACTCTCTGGTGCAGACAGCTATGGAAAAGACAGAACCAAGACACTGGACTGGTCTCGCTGAGCGAGTATTGACCGTTCTGCGTTGCTTGTCCTGCAAGGGCACGCTTCTTCAGGACGAGGACGGCCTGACTTGTTCCGTGTGCCGGCGGCAATATCCCGTGGTGAAGGATGTCGTGCGGTTCGTCGATGCCCAACACTATGCCGGAAGCTTTGGTTTCCAGTGGCTGACTTTCCGCGACACGCAGCTCGATACCGATGAAAGCCGGCGCTCGGAGGCTGACTTCCGTCGCAGAACCGGCTTCACCCCGGAAGATCTGGCGGGCAAACTCGTACTGGACGTGGGTTGCGGAATGGGGCGCTTCGCTGAGGTCGCTACGCGATGGGGCGCGTTCGTGGTGGGAATCGACCTCAGTCTGGCGGAAGAAGCGGCAAGCGAGAATCTTAAAGACCGTGACGCGGTTTTTTTCCAGGCGGACGTTTTCCATCTGCCTTTCGCGCCCGGAAGTTTCGATTACATTTACAGCATTGGAGTGCTGCACCACACTCCCGATTGCGAGCAGGCATTCAAGGCATTGCCTGGCCTGCTGAAACCGGGCGGGCGCATCGCCATCTGGCTCTACAGCGGATACAACAAGTGGTACCGCATGAGCGATTTATATCGCAGGGTGACGCGAAAAATGTCACCTAAGACCATCTACCGGCTTGCCCATATCGCAGTGCCCATGTACGGTCTGCATCAGTTTCTGCGTGCCGTTCCTCTCGTGGGCCGGCCGATCAGCGGCGCGATGAAGTATCTTCTGCCCATGTCTTTCAACCCGGATTCCCGCTGGCGTGTCCTCGACACGTTGGATTGGTATTCTCCGTGGTACCAGTCCAAGCACACTTATGAAGAAGTTTTCCGCTGGTTTGAAGACTGCGGGCTGCAGGATTTGCGAGTGATTCTCCAGCCGATTTCGGTGCAGGGAAGGCGTCCGCTGCAAAGCGCGCAATCCGAGAGTTCGGAAAAGTCCGAGGTTGAGCGATGTGTGGGATAGCCGGATTCGTCGGAGGGCGAAGCGATACTGCCAAAGCCGAGGAAGTGCGGCGGATGTGCCAGACCATCGTGCATCGCGGACCGGATGACGAGGGCATTCGTGCGCACGGCCCCGCCGGACTCGGCATGCGGCGGCTGAGCATCATCGACGTCGCCGGAGGCCAGCAGCCCATCCATAACGAGGATCGGACGATCTGGGTCGTCTTTAACGGAGAGATTTATAACTTTCCGGAACTGCGGGCCGGGCTCGAACAAAAGGGCCACAAGTTTTACACGCACAGCGATACCGAGGTCATCGTTCATCTCTATGAAGACCTGGGCGCGGAATGCATCAAGAAGCTGCGCGGGATGTTTGCCATCGCCCTATACGACGAGCGCAAACAGTCTCTCCTGCTGGCCCGCGACCGGCTGGGCAAAAAGCCCTTGCATTATGCGCTGGACGGCGGTCGCCTTTATTTCGCTTCCGAAATCAAAGCCATTCTCGCAGTGACTCCGCATCTGGCGGAAGTAGATCCGGAGGGCGTGCTGCAGTTTTTCTACTTCGACTACATTCCCGATCCGCACACGGCATACCGGCGAATTCACAAACTTCCTCCCGGACATCTTCTCGAGTTTAAGAACGGCAGCGCGCGGGTTGAGCAATATTGGGACCTTCCGGAATACGGCACAAACCAGATCAGTTCCGAAGAAGATTGTCTGGATGAACTTGAAACGCGTTTGGCAGAAGCGGTACGCATCCGGTTGATCAGTGAAGTTCCGCTGGGAGCGCTGTTGAGTGGCGGCGTGGATTCTTCCATCGTAGTGGCCTTGATGGCGCGGGCCAGCTCCGCGCCGGTAAAGACTTTCTCGATCGGATTCGAGAATGCAGACTTCAGCGAGCTGCAATACGCCAGGATCGTGGCCAAGCGATTCGGGACAGACCATCACGAAATGGTAGTGAAGCCGAATCTCTGGGAGACTCTGCAGAAGCTGACGGGCATGATGGAAGAACCTTTCGGCGACTCGTCGATGGTCCCGACCTATCACGTGTCGGCGATGGCGCGACAGCACGTGACGGTGGCGTTGGCCGGCGATGGCGGCGACGAATTATTCGCCGGCTATGACCGGTACATCGTGAACCTGAAGCGGCGATACTTCGACCACATCCCGGCCTGGGTTGGCCAGCAATATCGTAATCATATTTATCCCCACTTGCCCGCGAGTCTGCGAGGACGCAAGCTGAGTTGGAATTTGTCGCTGCAGTCCCGCGACCGGTATCTGGACGGCGTGTCATTTCTGCCGTCGCACCGGGAGCAGTCGCTCTTTTCGCGTGACTATCAGGAATTCGCTTCGCGTTTGCCCGACCCTTTCCAACCGTTTCGCGACTACTACGATCACGGGCCGGCGAAAGATCCGCTGAGCCGTCTTTTGTATCTGGATACGAAGACTTATATGACGGCGGATGTGCTGGCAAAAGTAGATCGCATGAGCATGGCGGCGTCGCTCGAAGTACGGGCGCCAATTCTCGACCACGTGTTTGTCGAGTGGGTCACCAGCTTGCCCGCAAACTGGAAGTATCGCAATGGCACGAAGAAATACATCCTGAAGAAGCTGGCGGAGCGAGTGGGCATTCCGCGGGAACTGTTGGACCGTCCGAAGCAAGGCTTTGCTCTTCCGCTGGTTCACTGGATGCGGCAGGAGATGAAAGACAAATTGCGCGACATCCTGCTGGACTCTCGCAGTCTGCAAAGGGGCTACTTCAACCCCGATGCCGTGCGGACAATTGTTGAGGAGCACGTCTCAGGCAAAAGGGACCGCGCAGGAGTTCTCTGGCAATTGCTGGTATTCGAGTTGTGGCACCGGAACTTCCTCGAGCGGATGCCGGTTGTGGTCGAGCAACGGACCTGGGATGCAGTCACGGAAGAGGCAGCCGTGCCGCGACTAGTTGCTCCCGTTGCCGAGAGGACTGCCGCGTATCAGGGGGTGGCTGAGGGAAATCCGCAGAAGAGCCTGCGGGTGGCGATCGTGGCTCCGTCGCTGCGCAAGGTTGGCGGACAAGCGGTGCAGGCGGATTTGCTTCTGCGCCACTGGCGAAACGATTCGAGTGTAGACGCGAAGTTTGTGGCCATTGACCCTGAGTTTCCAGCCTGGATGAGTTGGGCGGAAAGCGTTCCATTTTTACGAACCGTTGTTCGCGCGCCATTTTATTGGGCACGGTTGTGGAGAGAAATGGCCGACGTGGACCTAGCCCACATTTTTTCCGCGTCCTACTGGTCATTCTGGCTGGCGCCGGTTCCAGCGTGGGTGATTGCGCGGCTGCGCGGGAAAAATACCGTCCTGAACTACCGGAGTGGGGAAGCGCAAGACCACCTTTCGCGATCTCCGCTGGCGCGGGCGATGTTGCGCCGAATGGGCAAGAAAGTTGTCCCTTCGGCATATCTGCAAGATGTTTTCCGCAGATTCGGCATTGAGACGGAAGTAATTCCGAATCTGGTGGATGTCGAACAGATCCGATATCGCGAGCGAAGCGAGTTGCGGCCGATCTTGATTTGCACTCGAGGCTGCGAGGCATATTACGCGGTGGATGACGTGGTGCGGGCGTTTGGATTGGTGCAGGCGACATATCCGCAGGCGCAACTAATCCTGGTGGGCGGAGGTTCAGGCGAAGCGGCGGTGCGGGAGTTGGCTGCGGAGTTGCGGGTGAAGAATGTGGAATTTGCAGGAAGAGTTTCGCGAAATCAGATCGGGGCCTTTTACGATCGCGCGGACATATTTGTCAACGCCTCGATTCTCGACAACATGCCGGTCTCGGTGTTGGAAGCGTTTGAAGCTGGAATTCCGGTGGCGAGCACCGCACCGGACGGGATTCGCTACATCGTCGAGCACGAGCGAACGGGACTGCTATCAGCACCGCGCGACTGGCGCCAGCTCGGCGAAAACGTCCTAACGTTGCTCCGCGAACCGGAGCTGTCGCGAACGCTCGCGGGAAATGCGCGCCGGCAGGCGCGAGCATACCGCTGGGAAAAAGTTCGCGAACAGTGGCTCGATCTCTATCGCGCAGTGGCGACCGGAGAATTGCAGATAGAGGGAAGCCCCGTGGAGAAGTCAGTGGCCGTGGAGGTCAAGTGACGGCGGGCGCGGCTGCATCCGGAAACGGCCGGAAGCCTGATACCGATTGGGACGGAATCATCTGTTTTGCCAACGATTGGTATGCCGATCCGCTCAGTAAGAAGCATCTGATGTTGCGCTTTGCCCGCAACCGCCGAATCCTGTGGGTTAATTCCGTGAACAACCGGCGGCCCCGGATGGCGAGCAAAGACTTCCGGCGCGTGTTTCAGAAGCTCGGCGAGTTTCGCCGGGGACTGGTGCAGGTGCAGGAAGGAATCTGGGTTCTCACTCCACTTTACATGCCGTTTCACGGCAATTCGGTGATTCGTGAGCTCAACCGGAAGCTGCTGGGAGCGCAGATTCGCCGCGCCCTTGCGCAGTTGCAAATCCGGCATGCGATCACCTATACCTTTGCTCCAACTTCGGCAGACGTTGTCGGAAGTCTAGGAGAGGATGCCATTGTCTACCACTGCGTGGACGAATTTTCCGCGTTCAGCGACGCGGGAGCCGAGGTTGCCGACCGCGAGAGCGAATTGCTCCGTAAGGCGGATGTCGTTTTGTGTTCCGCCGCAGGGCTGTACGAGCGCAAGAAAGAACACAATCCCCATACGTACCTCATAACGCACGGTGTGGATTATGAATTTTTCCGCAAAGCTACGTGCGCCGACACTCCAATCGCACAAGAGTTGCAGTCGTTGCCAAAACCAATTCTTGGATTCACCGGTTTGTTGGCAGACTGGGTGGATTTGGCTCTGTTGGCCGAGCTTGCCAAGCGGCGGCCGGAGTGGTCGATTGTGCTGATTGGCCGCTCCGATGTTGACTTGAAGATTTTTGACGGTCTGCGCAACGTGCATTTGCTGGGACATCGGCCCTACAACCGGTTGCCGGAATTTCTGCGTGGTTTTGACGTAGCTCTGCTTCCGTTCGTGAACAACGAATTGACCGTGAATGCGAATCCGCTGAAGCTTCGCGAATATCTTGCCGCGGGATTGCCCGTGGTGGCGTCGCCGATTCCCGAGGTCGCTCGCTACGCCGGCCTGGTGAGTCTGGCAAGTACGGCTGAGGAATACGAGCGTGAGATTGACGCGATTCTGAAAAAGGGTGTGCGTGGACCTTCGGCGGATCGTTCGATCAGGATGGCGTCGGAATCGTGGGATGCCAAGGTCATAGAGATTGAGAGTCTTCTGCGCAAAGTGAATTCTTCTGTTGTTACCTAGGCTGGAAAACGGACTGACCATGTCGAGGGAGAAAGCGCCGGTCTTTGTGGTGGGTTGTCCGCGCTCGGGGACGACGCTGCTCTACAACATGCTGCTATCTGCCGGCGGTTTCGCTGTCTATCTGGCGGAGTCGAATGTCTTCAACCTGCTGGTGCCCCGCTTCGGTGACCTCGGCGTTCGAGCGAACCGGGAAAGACTGATGGACGCGTGGCTGCAAAGCCAGTTGTTCCGCGCCTCGTTTCTGAATGCGGAGGAGATCCGCGACAAGGTGCTGTCTGAGTGCAGAAATGGCGGCGATTTCCTGCGCATCGTGATGGGAGAGATGGCGCGGGCACAGGGAGTTGGACGCTGGGCCGACAATTCTCCGGAAGAGCTGCAGTATGCGCTCACCATCAAGAAATCCCTGCCGGATGCTCTGTTCATCCACATGATCCGCGACGGGCGGGACGTTGCACTCTCGCTGGACGCCCGGCCGCACGCGTGGCTTAGGCCCTGTCCGTGGGACCGCAAAGACAGCCTGGCAATGGCAGGCATCTTCTGGGAGTGGGCCGTGACGAGAGGCCGTAAGCTGGGTCAGCGTTTGGGCGAGGACTACCTGGAAGTTCGATTCGAAGATTTACAGGCGGATGCCCAGGGGACGCTGGCAGCAATCGGAAAGTTCATTCAGCACGATCTTGACTATGAGCACATCCTGCGCGTAGGGATCGGTTCGGTTCGAGAACCGAACACGTCGTTCAAGGGCGATGGCGGAAGCCCAGTGGGGCGATGGAAGAAAAAGATTCCGACCGAGAAGCTGGCGCTGTTCGAGGCGCTGGTGGGGCCGACGCTGAAGGAACTGGGTTACCCATTGGGCGCTGATGGCGCAGGCATCAATCGAATCAAGGCGCTCCGACTTCGCACGCTCTATCGCGCGTATATGGACGCAAAGTTTTGGTTCAAGAACTCGGGGCTGGCCAGAGCCTACCAGGGCCCGATGTCGGGACCGGATATCGACGACACAACTATTGCAGTGGATCCGGCGCGGCAGCCGGCCGCCGCGGTCCGCTCCTGAGTCTGCCGAAATTCGAGTGCTGAATTCTTCTTCAATCCTTCTGGGATGGATTTTTTCCCAGGGCAATTTGGCGCAGACGGTCGTACAGCGAGTTGCCGAGGACGCGGCGGGATGTTGCCCGGATGAAGTCGCGCAACTGTAGTCCGCGAAGATTCCTGCCTCGGCATAGGGATTGAAATTCCGCCAGCTCGGTACCTCGCATCACCGCAACGCGGGAAAGGTGAAATGGATCGGAATCGCGCCGGTTGATGCCGATGCGACTCGTGGCAACACTGCGATAGCCCGCTTGCGTGGCGACGCGGGCGACCTGTGGGCTCCAGCGGCCGCCGGGACAGGAAAAGTGTTCGACGGGGCGGCCGAGAATCTGCTCAAGCTGCGTCTTGGCATCGCCAATCTCGCGGTGCAAACCGGCTTGGTCAAGATCGTCCAGGTATGCGTGCGTCATCGAGTGGCAACCAACGTCAAATCCCGCATCTGCGATTTCCCGCACTTGGGGCGGCTGAAGGTAACCGGGGCGACCCAGAAATTCCAGTGTGATGTAGAAGGTGGCGCCGAAGCCGTTTTTCTTGAGAAGCGGCAGCGCTATACTCAGGTCGCTTTCGCAGCCATCATCGAATGTGATTACGATTCCTCGCGCAACGCTTTCTGTCAGAGCCTGCGAGACGGAAATCCCGCGGATTTCTTCTCTCCGCAACCAATCCAGCTGCTCGCGGAAGTTTTCCTGGCTGAGCACGTAGCGAACATAGCCGGGCTCGGCCTGGCAGAGCGGCCGGCCCGGGGCCTCAAGCTCGTGATACATGAGATAAAGAGTCTCGCCGGGGCGCATAGCAATCTCAGAAGATACGCCGTAGCTGAGCCTTGATGGAAGCAGGCACTGTGATACCGAGGCCGTCGATAGCTTTCTTGCCAGCTTTGAGGAAGTTGCGCATTCGGTCAGATTTTGCGTGCTGCGCGGCGAAACGGGCGGCGAGTTCGGGAGAGAGTTCGCCGGACGAGGGCAAGCGAAGATCGTCCTTCAGGCCGGTGTATGCGCCGGCAGACAGAGCGCCGAGAACGGCTTCGCGAGTGCGTGAATCGCAGTCGAGTTGGGTGAAGAGTCCGCGGAATTGTTTTTTCCAGTGTAGATCCTGACCGTAGAAAGCCCTCATGTTTGGGCGGCGATGGCGGAGGCGCAGCAGCAAATCGAAGGTGGCGGGACGAGGGGCGTAGCGGCCGTCATATTTGGAGTTCCAAGTCTCGATTCCCAACGGAAGTACCTCGAAGCTTTCGATCCAAGGAAACATGGTGTCTTTGGGATGGGCGATTACGGCGAGGCCGCCATGCTCTTCGATATGCCGGATTATGCCTTGCGGATCTGTTGTGTGCGCTAGCTCCGTGGCGCCATAACCCAGAATGTGCATGCGCTGTTCGCACTCATATTCGAGACCGCAGATGAAAGTAAACTGTTCGTCCGAGAGAGCGGCGCACTCGCGGATGTAGTCGGCGAGTTTGGCCTCATCGAAGCTTTCGGCATGATCCGTCATGCAGACAACGGAACATGCTTGGTCGGAGAATGTCTTCTTAATTTCGGACAAGGTGAATTCGCCATCGGAGTACGTGCTGTGGGCATGGAGGGCAGCTTTCAGCATGAGTCAGGCTTTCGGTGGACGCCGCGCTCCGCGACTTGGCGGGCGAAGTGAAGCCAGTCGCCCAACTCCGGAAGAGGATCGTCCCACATGAAATTATCATGGAAGGTGCCGGGCCGAGGCGTGAGTTCCGCAAGCAGCGTGCTCCAGCGGCCGGGGAAGACTCCCGGATAGCCGGTCGGGCGGCCCTTCCAGACCTCGACCAAATGGCGGAAATCTCCGACCAACCAGCGGCAACGAACTCCAATTTTGTAGGCTGGTGGGGGCTCGACGTCGCCGAATTCGGCCAGATGGGCAAGCAACGCGGGAAAGTCTGCTCCCGCGAAGCATGCCAGGGGCAGCGAATTCCAGAAGCGTCCGTTGACTTCCAGGAAGACGGGGACGCCATCGTTGCGAAGACGAAATTCGATCATGGCGACGCCGTGCCAGTTCAAGGCGCGAAGCATAGCAAGGCTGAACTCACGGATTTTCGGGTCGACAGGAATGCTCTTGCGCAAGGCGCTGCCGGAACCGGTGGGGTGGACATCGCGGATGCGCCGATGAGCGAACTCGGCGCGCGGTTCTCCGCGATTCATGAGCGCAAAGAATCCCGTACCGGTTCCCTCGACGAACTCTTGCGCCAGGACGGATGAGCAGTTCTGGCACATTGCCGACAAGGCCCCGCGCATCTCAGCAACATCACGCGCGTAGCGCGGGCGGCCCGTGGCGCGCATCCCGCCGTGTGTCGCAGATTCCGCCGACACGCGCGGCTTGAGCACAACGGGGAAGCGAACATCCTTAACGGCGGCCGGAATTGCATCGGCGCAGGCGAGCGTCAAAGTTTTGGGAACCACCATGCCGAGAGACTTAGCCAGCTCCGTCGTCTGACTTTTGTCGACAGCACGAAGAAGGTCAGCGTGTGCCGGAAGAATAAGCCGTGCACCGACAGCGAACAGGCGTTCGCGCTGCGCCGAGATGATGAGCGTAGTGGCCTCTGTCATGGGAAGAACGAGCGTCCCAGGTTCTTTTTGCGACTCGGCGATCAGATCGCTAAGGAACCGCTCCGGCTGCGACTGTGGAGACGCATACCGGAATGTTCCGGAGCAGAAGCGCGACCAGCCGGCCTTGCACCAGGAATGCGATTCTCCTGCCCAGACGGCATGGCCGTGCCGCGCAAGCGACCGCACACAGGCAACCGCCTGGTTCTGATCGCCGTCGAGAACCAGAATCTTCATGGGCTAGCGCCACTTCTCAATGTGTACGAGCATCGGCAACGGGAATTCACCGAGAAGAAACCGGATCGAGTTGATCGGGCATTACCTTACCGCGACGGCGCCGCGTACTCTATGACGGCCCCCGGCTCTCCTGTATTCTATCAATTCGATTGCGGTGAAAGATCGAAGCTCACGGTTCACGTGGCCATGACCCGCCTGGGAGATCTCTAGTTGCCGGAACTTGCGCCGGATCACATCAATCCAAAGACAGAGTACGCGGTGAATCCCGCTCGGCCGCGCGTCTGCATGATGACGAACTCGCTGGAGGTGGGCGGAAGTGAACAGCAGTTCGTCGCTTTAGTCGAGACGCTGAAGAACGGAAAGTTCGACATACAGCCAGCGTGTTTGCGGCGGATTGGAGGGCTGGCTCCGCGGCTGGGTGAGATTCCCGAGTTTCCGCCGGGGGGGAGCCTGTTCCGGGTGCAGTCTCTTCTCGCACGACTGGCAATCGCGCGCTACATGCGAGGGAACCACTCGGCGGTCGCTCACGCCTTTGATTTTTACACCAACCTGATGATGGTGCCGGCGGCGCGATGGGCTGGAGTGCCGGTCGTGCTGGGAAGTCACAGGCAATTGGGTGACCTGCTGACGCGGGCGCAATTCTGGGCTCAGCTCATGGCCTTCCGGCTGTGCGACCGGGTTTTATGCAACTCGCGCGCGGCGGCCGAGCGTTTGCGCCAAGCCGGAGTGCCCGAGCGCAAGCTGGAAATTATTCTCAATGGGCTGCCGGAGCGGCTCTTCGAGCCGTGCGCCCCGGCGCTGCCGCGTACGCCGGGAATAGTGCGCGTGGGGATGATTGCGCGCATGAACGATCCGGTGAAGAACCATGCCGCGTTCCTGCTTGCGGCCGCCCAGATGGCGAGAGAGTTGCCAGAGGTGGAGTTCCTGCTTGTGGGCGATGGTCCGCTGCGGCCGGGACTCGAGTCGATGGCGGTTGAATTGGGGATTGCAGGGAAGGTCAACTTTGCTGGTGAGCGCCACGATATCCCCGCTATTCTTTCCAGCATGGATGTGAGCGTTTTGATTTCCTCGTCCGAGAGTTTGTCTAATGTGATCCTGGAGTCGATGGCGGCAGGCGTGCCGGTGGTTGCAACCGATGTCGGCGGGAACCCGGAACTAGCGAGGGATGGAGAAACGGGGAGCCTCGTCCCGCCGGGGGATCAACCCCGGCTGGTGGACGCGTTGCTGCGACTGGCGCGCGACCCCAGCCTGCGGCAACATTTCTCGCAGCGCGGCCGGGAGTTTGCACGATCCTCTTTTCACATCGATGTAATTTCCCAGCGGTACGAAGAGCTGTATCTGTCGCTGCTCGAGGAGAAAGGCATACGAGTCGCGCATCCATGAATGAACGGGGAGCCGTGAGGTGATGAATTCTTCTCCGTCGCGAAAAGGCAGGCGGCCGGTGTTTGTGCTGGGATCTCCGCGCTCGGGGACGACGCTGCTCTACCATATGCTCCTCTCGGCGGGGGATTTCGCTGTTTATCGCACCGAATCAAATGTGTACAACCTGCTGCTGCCGCGCTTCGGCGATTTGAGCGTAAGGCGCAACCGCCAGGCACTGATGAAAGTGTGGCTCGGGAGCACGCTGTTCACGTGCTCCGGACTGGATGCGCAGGAGATCGAGGAAAAGATTCTGTGCGAATGCCGGAGCAGCGGGGACTTCCTTCGGATTGTGATGGAGGAAATCGCGCACAAACAGGGCGTGACACGCTGGGCGGACTGCACGCCGGATCACCTGTTTTATCTCGATGCAATCAAGCGCGAGATCCCGGAAGCGCTGGTGGTGCACATTCTGCGCGATGGCCGGGACGTGGCGCTCTCGCTCGAAAAGCAAGGCTGGATCCGCCCTTTTCCCTGGGACCGGCGCAAGAACCTGCTGGTTGCCGGGCTCTACTGGCAGTGGATGGTCAATAAGGGAAGAGAGAACGGGCGGATCCTAGGGCCCGGCTACACGGAGATTCATTTTGAGGATTTGATCCAGAATCCGCGTTCGACCTTGGAGAAGCTCGGTCAGTTCATCGAGCATGACCTGGATTACGACAGGATTCTCAAGGTGGGCATCGGGTCGGTAAGTGATCCGAATACGTCGTTTCAAACGGAGTCCAGCGCGAAGGAGTTCAACCCTGTGGGGCGATGGCGGAATCATTTTGCCGCCGAGCAACTCGCGGTGTTCGAGAGCATGGTCGGGCGCACGCTGGAGAACCTGGGATATGAGTTGGGAACGAAAAAAATCACATCGGGAGGAACGGGCATGCGAACTGCGTATGAAACGTTTTACAGCTCGAAGCTCTGGCTGAAGCAGAACACGCCTCTCGGTAAGATACTTATCAGCGACGATCTTTCTTGGTTATGAATCCTCGTGGTTATGAGGGGTTGCGCAGACGCGCTGTGTTCGCGCCCGCCGCCAGCAGTGCTCCGACACCTGTCAGCCAGCTTTCGAATTCCAGTGGGGTTTGCGCGGTGGCGTCGATGAAGCGCGGAAGCAGCAGAGGCTTACTCCGCGTGGACACCAGTGCGGGATCGCAGGTCGTAGCAGAGATAACTCCGAGAGCGGCGAGCCATGGAAGAAACATCAAATCATAATCACCGCTGGGATAGCAGAAATGCCTTGTGCGCATTTTTGTGATGGCTTCGAGCGCTTCCCGGTTATCCCGAATCTCTTTTTCAAAAAGATCACGATCCCGCGGCGTCCGGTGGCGGTGCGTGTGAAGTTCGAAGTCGATTCCGGCTGCGGCGAGTTCTGCAATCTCCTCCGGAGCCATTAGCTGCAGGATGCGGCGGCGCAGCAGTTCGCCGTAATCGACGTTAAGCCGCCGAGCCAACTCGGCGGCCAGTGAATTCTTTTGTTCCGTGGAGAGTTGCTCTCGATCCGCGAAGGCTACGATTTGGCTGAGCGCGGCCTGCCGATCTTCCGGCGTGTTCAAGCGCATGTCCTGCGCAATGCCAATGGAGGGTGCCGCACTCAGAGTAGCCTCGCGCTTCTTCCACAGCATGTAAGAACAAATCAAAGAATAAACCGGCATTCGGCGAGAGCAGTAGTGGGTTGTCTGATAGACCGTGGCCGGGAATCCATACTCGTGCAACAGTGGATAAGTGAGTTTGTAAAAGTCGTAGGTGCCGTCGTCGAAGGTCAACACAACGCTGCGCGGGGGAAGGTCGTTCTTGCGCAACCGTTCCAGCGCTTCTGCTAAGGGCAAGACGTGATAGCCGCCCTGCTTCAGCATCTCGAATCGTTCTCGCACCCGGCTGGGAGCAAGAAACAGCGCGGGACGCCAGAGGTTCTCATCGTCCAGAGCAAGACTGTGATAGCAAAGGATGAGAAGCCTGCGCTGGCGCCAGCGGCTGTCGCGCACCCGGTCAAAGACGCCGGCTGCTTTTAGCGCGTGCAGCAAATTGACTCGGATACGCTTCCGCATAGCTCGTCAAACAGCCAATTCCGTTGCCATTCCTGCTAAGAAGTACGCACTGCGGAAAGACTGGAGGCAATCGTCGACGGATCGCCGGAATTTCTCAGCAAAGAAGAATCTCGATCCACAAAGACGCGGAACCACAGCTCAAGATTGAGGAGTCTCCAGATGCGATTCGAGTTATCGCGGGTGCGGCTGCGATGTTCGGCAAAGATTCTCCGCACCGCATCCGGCTGAAAGAGGTTGCGCCGCGTGCTGCGTGGTTCCAGCAACAAATTTTCCAGTTCTTGCAGTTGTTCTCCCGCGAGCCACTGCGACCAGGGTGTGGGAAAGCCCATTTTCTTCCGGTAGATGATGGAATGCGGCAGAAGATCCTCCACTGCAGACTTTAGAATGTTTTTCCCTTCCAGGCCTTTCAGCGCGAACGAAGAGGGAATGCTCGCCGCGAATTCGACGAGCGGATGGTCGAGAAACGGCACGCGGCTCTCGATCGATGCCGCCATGCTCATCTGGTCCTGCTTCATGAGCAACTCCACGAGATAGGTGTTTATGTCGGTGTAAAGAAGGCGCTTCAGAATGGTTCCGGAGGAGCGCTCCCAGAAAGCCATGGAACCCGCATAGGTGGAGTCGGCATAGTGTTGGAGTTCGGGAGTGAGTAGTTGCGTCTGCTCAGCCGCAGAGAATGCGGAGTAGAAGTTATCGAAATAGAAAGACGGCCACGAGCCGCCGTCGCGGCCGAGGCAGGTGTGCTCGAGTTTTCGGCGCAGTGTGGCGCCCAGCTTCGCAGACTGAATTTGTTCGCGAACGAAGGCCCGCAAAACGGACGGTGTGACCCGGCGATAGACCGAGTCCATGCGCGCGTTCCAAACTGTCCACGCATAGCGCGTATAGCCGGCGAGGGTTTCGTCGCTGCCTTCTCCAGTCAGCACAACCGTAACGTGTTCGCGAGTGAACTTGGCGAGGTGGTACAGCGCGACGCTGGAGGTCCAGCAGACCGGTTCGTCCTCATGCCAGATCACTTCCGGCAACGTGTCGAAGAATTGCTGGCGGGTAACCTGGATCTCATGATGCTGGGAGCCGATGTGGTCGGCGACAATTTTGGCGTAAGGCAGTTCACTGTAAGCTTGTTCTGCATAGCCGACGGCGAATGTCTGAATCGGCTCGCGGCGGCTCTTCGCTGTTAGTGCCGCCACGGCGCTTGAGTCAAGTCCCCCGCTCAGAAAAACGCCCAACGGCACGTCGCTCATCAGGTGCGAGGAGACCGAACCTTCTAATAACTCGCGATAGCGGCGGACATAATAGTTGCGCTCGCGGGGTTGGGGATCTTCGGCGACCGACAAATCCCAGTAGCGGCGAATGGACAACCCGCCGTTTTCGCTGAGTTCAAGAGTGTGCCCCGCGGGGAGCTTGCGGATTCCTGAGAAGAGAGTTTCTTCGCCGGCAACATAGCCGAACGCGAGATACTCGGGCAAAACGGCGGCGTTGAATTCTGCGCTTACGCCGGGATAAGCCAGCAGCGCCTTGATCTCAGAACCAAAGACGAACGTGCTCCCCTGGAGACGATAGTAGAAGGGCTTGATGCCGAGACGATCGCGGGCGGCGAAGAGGGTGTGGCGGACCTTGTCCCAGATTACGAATGCGAACATGCCGCGCAGGTATTTTAAGCAATCCTGCCCGTACTCCTCGTAGAGGTGCACAATGCTTTCCGTGTCGCTGTGCGTGCGGTACTTGTGGCCGCGCGCGAGCATTTTTTCGCGGAGTTCGGCGTGGTTATAGATTTCGCCGTTGTACACGATCCAGACGGAGCCGTCTTCATTCGAAAGAGGCTGGTGACCGGTCTTGATATCAATGATGCTGAGGCGACGCATGGCGAGACCTGCGCCATCGGAGATCAGAGTCCCGGCATCGTCGGGACCCCGATGAACGATTTGCTGATTCATCTCGAGCAGCGTGGTCTCATTGGCACGCTGACCGCTTCCGAAATGAAAGATGCCGCAGATGCCGCACATATCAGTAGCTCGGGCCGGTCGGATCGGTCTCAGCGCATGGAACGGATGCCGCCGCGGGCGTGTTGGAGATAACTTCCAGCGCTTCCCCTCTACTGGCGAGCTCGCGCCACGGCACGGGTTGTGCGTTCGACCACAGGCGATGGCCCTGCCAATCGACGAAGGATGCATTGCAGAGTAGAAGAGATTTCAAGCGCCCCCCGCTTGAATGATAGCAGAGCAAGTCGGCGTCACTGGACCATTGAAGCCATGACCAGTGCTGCGCGGATGGCGTAAACAGGACACAAAACTCATCTGCATCACGAAGGTAACTATAGGCGCGGACTGCAGGTTCTGCAGCACTCTCGAATTGCAACGATGCTTTCCTGTTCGGCTGATTGGTGGCCGCTGGTTCGAAGAAAGTGGCGAACTCCGTGGGAAGTGATCCCGTGAAGCGGAGATGGATGGTTCTTGCCGGGATCTTCACTCCATAGGCCGGCGACCACCACTCGTCGCATAACTCTTGTGACCAACCCGGCGGCCCGGCGACGAGAAAGCGCATTTCTGCTCCAGGTTTTTCCCCCGAGATGTTTTCTCCATTCACAGAAAGATTCGGGCCGAGATGCCAAGGCAGGTCGAGGTTGTGGCTTCCGGAGCCGAGAGCGACATCACGGATCAGCCAGCCCAATCCTTTGAAGTGAACGACCCAGCGTTCGTGGATCACTGGCGATTCCAGACGAGCATAACCGTTGTGGCTGGCTCTGAAGACCTCAAAGTTGCGGCCGGTAATCCAGCGCTCGACTTTGGTGTCGGGAAGAGAAGCCCAGGCAAAGGGGCCCATGGGTTCTGCCTGATCGCGGCCATCGACCGCGAGTGTGTTGTGAGCGCGAGTGGAACGGAACCAGGCGCGACCGCGGCCGTCTCCGCAGTATTCGAATGTGCCGGGATCGCACAAGAATTCCTGGCCGTTCGCCGAAAGATGAACGCTAAGAGCATCGGCGTGCCCGTGACCTGCATTGTGCGTGCCCTGTAGTCCGGCGTCGATAACAAGTTGCGTTGGCGGAGTGTCTGCACCCAGCATTACGTAGAGACCACTTTTCTTGAGCGCGCCGGAACTTCCGGTCTGAGGGGTGAAAGGAATCTCGTCGAACTGGCGGACCGCGTTCGGACCCATGAGCCATAGAGTTTCTTCGCGCAAGCTTCCGCAGGCGGACTTGAAGTCGCTGCGCTCGAAAACCACAGCGCCGGTCGCGAGCGGATCGAGCAGATATTCGCGCCGATTACGGCTTGGGTCGAAGACCCTGCCGCCGTCGTCGTCGCCGAAGCTTGGCGGCAAGCCAGACTGTCCCAGGAGACTCAAAGCTTCGAGCATTTTGACGAGGATCTGGTCAAACCACTCCGGAATCACGATCTGGTTGCGGGCCGCGAGCAGGCGGGCATGCAGGAAAAAGTCGAGCGCGTAGACGAGGTAGTAAGTAGATTGCTCGAAATGAAAGCCATCAAGACGGACTTGTCGCACCGCCTCCTCGAGGATGATGCGCCAGCCAGTTTGCTGCCAGCGGCGCGCACTCGGGAGCTGGGGACACAACGTACCCAGGAAAAACAGTCCGACGGCCTCGCCGAGAAGATGAGTGTTGGGAGATGTGTAAGTCGAAAGGAAGCGCAAGATATAACGGCCATTGACTGAAAGCGCGCGGAGCAGGTCCCCTTGAAACGTCGGCGGCACGACATCGCAACCTGCGAGCAGGAATGAAACCCAGAGCCAGGAGAGGCTGCGGAAGGCTACTTCCAGGCTGGAGCTCCAATGGATTCCGATGGGGTAAACGTTCTGCTCCTGCCACGAATACCATTGAGCGAAGCATTCCTGCGCAAAGCGGGGATCGTTGGTCAAGCGATACGCTTTGGCGAGAACCACGAGGTGTTGATGGCGGCTCAACTCCCATGTAATTTTGGCGTCTCCGACTTCAGAGGGATCGAAATAGTTGATGCGAAAAAAAGCTTTGCGGGGCGAACGGACCTGATGAACAGCGTCGAGGTGCCAGTCGATGTTCGGTCCGTAATCGACGCCCGAATATCCAAGAAGGCGAAATTGGTGCGCGCAGATTCTTTCGGCCTCCTGAACGATTGCCTTAGCCTGTTCCGGCAGACGCGTGCGCAGGTTTTGCAGAACTGCGGGGATGTCGGAAGAATCGAAGAAGAAATTCGCGTTGGCGGCAGCGACGCCGGGTTCCTCGTGGAATGCGAATCCAACCTGGGAGCGGAACAAATCGGCGCGCTTGTCAAATTCCTGCCGCAGGCGGGATGCGATCTCGGCGGAATCCATGGTTCGCAGGCGGCTCGCGGTCTCTCGCCATCTTCGCCTAAGCATTTGCCCTCAAGCGGAAGGAATCCCGAACCATTACTAGATCACACCCTTGGTAGCGGCATCGATCAGGTCGATGTCCGCCCCGATATCCTTTTGGTCGCTTCCGGCATTGGCGTATTTTGAGGGACCCTTGCACTGAGCATCTTTCACTCTGCACAGGCGATACGCGTCGAATCCGTCGCCTCCCCTGAACCCGACCGCTTCCACATTCTTGGGGAAGAAGTTGCCGGGAGGCCAATTGCCAGACCCATTAATAATGGCATTATTGGTGAAGGTGAACGGGCTAATGCAGTCGTTCAGCACGCCGGCGGGTCCTCGAATTTCGGGGCGAAAGGCGCAGTTGGCCGGGCCGCCACCGATGCTGCCGATCTGCTTCTCACTGGCGCCGACCAGATTGTTGGTAAAGGTGAAATTCTGAATCTTCCCGATCATGACGCCCAGGCTTATAAAGACGCGAGGCGAGACAGCGGTGATGTGGTCCATCTTCACATCCTTCAACGTGGGTACGTTGGAGCTCAGGATCATGAAGGCTCCGAAGCCAGCGTACTTCTTTCCGTCGATGTCATCGATGACGACGTCGTGAATGCTGTAGCGCTCGCCGGCCGAAGCTACCTTTCCGCCGTCGGCGGGAACGTTGGCAATCTGAAAGCCGCTGCCGACGTGGGCGATCTTACAATCGCGGATGGTCACATCCGTCACGCGGCAGAGAGGGCAAAGGTTATCGTGTCCGTTGCCATTGTTTTGATTCTTGGGCGTCAGCACAATGGCAAATCCGGTCTGACTGAATCCGCCCCAGCTGTTTTCGAGAATGTTGCCTTCAAATAAGACGCGCTGCGCGTTCTTCAATTCCAGCAAGTTCTTGACGATGAACGGGTCACCCGATAGGCCGCCCACAAAACCGGGCTGGCCGCGCATCCAGGTGAAAGGCTTGAATAAGTAATTGTGGCGAATCTCGATATCGGCAGGCGTGACCGAGGCTTGTCCACCGCCGAAGATGATGTTTTCGCCGGCGGCTTCCAGGAAATTATTAACGATCTTGTAGGGTCCGCCGGGGAAGTCGCCCCCGCCGCCTCCGAGGGCTTGCGAATCGGTGCAACTGCCGGAGCGTGCTACACAGTGGAAGTCGCTGAAGGAAGAATCCACGACCGCAACGTAGGTAGTGCCGCTTAAGTATAGTCCGCGCCTGGTTTCGTCCTGGGCAGTGCCGTGCACCCATACGCGGTCGAAGATGATGTGATCTGCCTGCGCGTCGATCTCGGGTCCGGCGAGAGCGACGATGCCCGCGCCGGGCGAGCCGCGAGTGACTTCAAGGCCGATCAGGCGATAATGGTTGGCGCCGTCGGCGAACAAAATGGGACCGGATCCACTCTTGCCGGGGAAGACAAGCCTGGCCATCACGTTCCGTGTGGAAGCGCAATGAAAATCAGGGCGTCCGGGAAGAGAGGCGATTCCAGCGTAGCAGGGAGTGAGGCGAGTACCCTCGGACGGGAGGGCATCATCGGGAGCGCTGGTGCGGATGATGATCCAGTGGGCGTCGTCGCAGGATTTCTTGGGCAGCAAAAAGTGTCCTGTGAAAGTGGCGCCGGCTTCTAGTTTAATGGTGTCGCCGCACGCGGCGTCGTCGAGCGCGGCCTGCAGGTTATCGTCACTTTTTACAAGCCGCACCTGGCCGGGAGCAGGGGTTTCGGTTAGAGAAGTTTTGAGGTAGACCCGCGGCAGTTCAGCGGGACCGTCGAAACGACCAGCAGTTGCTGGACTGGAGGCAGCGATCAGATCCCCTGCACAAAGAAACAGCCGGAGAACACAAACTGCCGCACAGATTAACGGGCTGAGCCCCCTCATCTTTTGTCTCCAACTATTCCTGAATGCGTGCACGACTGGCACGGATTTGATGGCTGACGCGCCGATCGGTAATTCGACAATAATCCTTGAATCATAGCACTGGTCGATGTATGCTTCCGTTCCTTGGCCCGAGTAGTAGGAGGTTCTTTCTTGTCTGGCCGCCCCGAACCAAGCGCCTTACGATGTGCGATGCGCACGTTACGGGAGGAGGCTCTCGGTTTCAGGTTCGATTATCCCCTCGAAGTCGATGCCGAGGCCGGCCCTCCTAACTCGCTCCATTATTACTTGTACAGCGATCGCTTGACCTGGGGCGCGATGAGAATGGATGCTGCCGGCGTTCCCAAGGTTTGGTACAGGTTAACTGGAGCGACTTACCGGCCGGCGTACGTAGCTTGGTACGCGCTGGTGAATCTCGGACATTATCTGCGCGGCAAGGGTTCGCGGCATTTGGAGGTCTTTTTGAGCCAGATTGACTGGCTCGAGAGCAATGCGGTGCTGCGCGACGATGGCGCCGTAGTGTGGCCTCAGCCCTTCGACTATTCGGAGGGTGGAATTCACTTACGCGCTCCATGGGTCTCGGCTAACGCTCAAGGAATGGCCATGAGCGCGATGGTCCGGGGCTTGCGCGTGACAAAGAAACGTTCCTTGAGGGAACTCCTCGTGCGCTCGGCTAAGATTTTCGATCTGGAAGTGGCCCAAGGCGGCGTCCGAAGCCCGGTTGACGGAGGCGCCTTCTATACGGAGGTACCGGGAGGACCCGTGCCTGGGATCTTGGACGGCTTCATGACGTCGCTGCTAGGTCTGTATGATCTATGGATTGAGACTGAAGATGCCAAGGTCGGGAAGATGTTCCGGGAGGGCCTGGACGGTCTTAAACATCTTCTACCTGCGTGGGATTATCGGCAAAAGTGGAGCTGGTACGGTTGCCGGGCCTACCTGTCTCCTCCGGCGTACCAGTGTCTGAATCGGCTGCAACTCAGTGTGCTGGCCCGATTGTCGGGCGAAGCCTCTCTGGCAGAATATGCAGATCGGTGGAACCCCGCCAATCTGTCCGGTTTCGAACGCAGTGAAATATATTTGATGTTTCTTTTTACCAAGAATGCGTTTCGCTTCAGGCGCAGGACTTGGCTGCACACCCAGAGGAAGCCGCAGCCGGCAATGGAAATTTCTGGCGAGCCTTCCCCCCATAGTGATGCCTTTGCGCCGGATACACGGTCGCCAGCTTAGGAATCTTAGCTGCGGCTGGGAGTTCCAGCAGCCTCCGCGTTCAGTAGACCCCCGTAGTCTCGGTCACGATGGTGCTCACATCGGCGCCCAAGTCTTTGCCGTCGGTGCCGGCGTTATGATACGGGCTGGTGCTTAGCAGTTGGTAGTTTCCTCCGTCCCCGTTGTTGTAATTGACGAATTGCACTGCGCTTGGGCTCGCGGGAAAGAAGTTACCCGACGGCCATACGCTGGGTGGATAGCTCGAAGGAGTTGCAATCACGGCGTTGCTCGCAAAAGCGTTGGGGCCGAAGCAAGCGGTGAACGTGGTTAAGGGTTTGTCGTAATACGCGCAGTTCGAAGTTCCGCCACCGGTCGACCAGACGGGATAAGTTCCGGCGGTAAAAATGCTGTTGGTAAATGTGACGGTCGACATCTTCGGATTGTTCGTGCCTTCCACCGCGAACAGACCGCCGGAGGGGCTAAACGCAGTCACGTGATTGATGGCAACATTCTGTAGCAATGGACTGGGCACCTCGGTCATGATTTCGGCGATATGTCCGCTGCCGATGTAGGTCACGGCATCAATGTCATCGATGGTGATGTCATGGATGCTGTAGCGCTCACCCGCGAGCGCCGCACCGTTATTGTCCGACAAAGCGTTGGCAATTTGCAGTCCAGCACCCAGATGGCTCAGAGTGCTATACCGAATCGTCACATCCGTGACCTGGCAAATGGGGCAGACATTGCCCGGGCCAACGTTGGCCGACTGATTCTTAGGGGTTATGACAATGCCGAATCCATTCTGCGAGAACCCGCCCCACGAGTCTTCGAGGATGTTCGCTTCGAAGAGGACGCGCTGCGCATTCTTCAACTCAAAAAGATTCTTGACGATGAAGGGGTTGCCATTTGCGCCTCCCACATAGCCCGGCTGGCCTTTCAGCCAGGTCATGGGCTTGAAGAAGTGGTTTTGACTGATCTGGATGTCGGCAGGGGTTGTCGTACTCGCTGCACCGCCGAAAATGACGTTTTCTCCCGACGCCTCCAGGAAGTTATCTGTGATCTTGAAGGGGCCAACGGGGTTGCCTGCTGCGCCGCCGATGGCAAGGGCGTCGGTGCACGAGCCTGAGATCGCGATGCAGTGGAAGTCGGTGAAGAATGAGTCGACGACGCTTACATAGGAGCTCCCGCCGAGTTCGATGCCCTTGTTGGTTTCGTCTTGCGCGGTGCCGTGCAACCACACGCGGTCGAAAATAATGTTGCTGTAGGTGCCGCCAGTTGTGACCGACGACAGGGCATAGACAATTCCGGTTCCGGCAACGCGGGTTACCTCCAGACCGGTCAGTCGGTAGTAGTTTGCGCCCGAAGCGAAAAGGATGGGGCCATTGCTGGTTCCTGCCATCAACAGCTTGGCCAGGACATTCGTTGTGGAAGTGCACTGAAAGGCAGGGCGACCGGGTAGTGAGGTGACACCTGCGTAGCAGGGGGTGAGGCGGCTGCCTTCCGCCGGCAGCAGGGAGTCATCGGAGCTGGTACGGACGATGATCCAGTGATTGGCATCGCAGTTTTTGGCCGGGAATGTGAATACTCCGGTAAAGGTTGCGCCGGCCTGTAATTGAATCGTGTCGCCACAGTTGGCGCTGTTCAGCGCGGACTGCAAGTCTCCGCCGGCATTGACAGAGACTGTGCTGCCGGGCGCGGGAGTATTCGACATCGCGGTTTGAATATAGACACGCGGTAACTCTGCGGGTCCATCAAAGTTGCTTTGCGAAGTTGCAGACACAGTCAAGCTTAGGGCAAGCGTGGCGGTGTTTCCGGAGGAATCCGTCACTTTTGCGGTGAAGGGATAGGAGCCGGCAAGTGTGGTCAGTCCTGAAATGGCTCCGCTGGTGGCTTGCAATTGGATTCCAGAAGGCAAAGATCCACTTGCGAGACTCCACTGGTAAGGCGCTACGCCACCAGTCGCGGAGAGCGTGGCGCTATAAGTCATGCCGGTTTCGGCGCCTGCTACTGCGGAAGTCGTGATTGCCAGTGGCGTCAGCGGGTTTACCGTTACCGTGGCGGCAGCCTGCGAAGTCGTGCTCTTGGCCGTTATGATCACGGTAGTGCCGGCGCTTACCTTGGGTGCTGTAAATACTCCAGTGCTGGAAATTGTTCCGGCGCTTGCCGACCACGTCACGGCCGTGTCAGCGGAGCCGCTAATTTTGGCGGAGAACTGCTGATAGGCCTGCGAAGCCAGGGTCGCGCTGCTGGGTGAAATCGTGAGCGTAACACCTTTGCCGGAAACGACGATACTTGCCGCGCTCGAGGCATACGTATTCACGGGGAAAGTCGAGATTCCATCCGGGGTAATGGGATCATGCCCTCTGACGGCAGATGAGACGTTGAGCGTGAATTTGTAGGTGCCGGCAACCGAAGGCGTGCCAGTGACGGAGCCGGTCGTCGAGTTCAGGACCAAGCCCGGCGGCAAACTGCCAGAGCTGACGGCGAAGAAATAGGGAGGTGTGCCGCCGCTTACGGCACTTACCGCGTTATAAGCCATGCCAACCGTGCCCTGTGCGGTCGGGGGCGAAAGCCGTAGTTGCGAGGCCGCAGCCTGGTTGTTCGATGCGCTGCTGGCCTGCGACGAAGCGCCGCATCCTATGCTCGATGCGGCGAGGCAGAGCACCAGCGAAAGAGCGAGAAGCTGCGAAACTGAGTTTTCATCTGCGCAATATTTTTTGCTCACTGCGGAGTGCTTGACGCGCATAGAGGGGAACCTCAGAACGAATCGGGGACCGTCGTCCAAGTCCTAAGAGACACTTTAGAGAAGGGAATAAAGGAAGGGCAGATGACTTGAGACCAAGTCCTGTCAGTCCACACTAGTACATTCCGAACGTACATGCACTTCCGGCTTTGGGTTCAACGCCGGACTGGGAGCAGGCTGAAAACGATGCCCACCCCGTGCGGTTCGAGCGCGATCTCATCCAGGCAGACGCTGCGCTCCAGATCGTAGAGGGCGAGGTGCGTGGCTCTGTGAGTTTGCTGGTACGAGCCTGCGGTCTTGATCCATGTGAGGTTTTCACGGAATTTTGTCCGCCGCACCCGCGTAAATCCCACCCATATCAACCGCTCATCGATGGGCAACAGACCGCGGCACCAGCCGAGAACTTGCTGGGGGGCGCGACTCATCGTCATGAGATCGAAGGTCTTCTGGACCTGCAACGTCTTGCGGTTGGCCAGAACGATATGGCCGTCGACGGTGGTGAAGTAAATGGAATCACCGAACACGCAGCCGTCGTGTGGCCGCTGGATCGCGATATCGATTCGGCGGCCGGGATGTGTCAGCGAAATCGCGTCCCGTTGCTCGAAGCGTGTTACCCAGATCTCGTCCTCCAACTGAAAGACGTAATTTGGATGCGAGCGATGAGGTTTCGTGGTAGCGACGGTCCGGTAATCGATCTCACGCGAGAAGCGCTGCCAGGGATCTTCGCCAAGCACGCTCCACTCCCGAACCACCTCTCCGCTTGTAGTAAGCTCGACTACCATGTCCAGGCCGGTCAACGCGACCAGTAAGTTTCCTTCTCGCGTGGGGCAGACGTGGTGAAGATCATTGAAGCAGGGCAACGAGATGTAGTGAAGCAGCCTGAAGCCGGGGACTTCGTAAACCAGAACTTCAGTCGACGTACACGCATATAGTCTGCCGCCAGCAAGAGATGCGGCCTTGAACGTCACTGCGGGCAGATCCGGAGCGCAAACCTCTGGAGGCGAGACGTACTCCGCGCAAGGCTGGGAGGTCTTGTTCTGCAAATTCAGTTGAATGATCACGCCCTTTTGGGACGATTGCCATTCCGCAAGTTTGCGAAAGATCGTCCGCCTGAGTTCCCCGCCAATCACATAGATGTCAGTCATCGATCGCGACTATATATCTTCTTGATAGCTTTCAACCGCAGGCGCTAGTTGGCGATCATCCGAGTTCAGTGCTTCGACACGCGGACTGAGATCCCCAACGTGCAGAGCCCGGTTGGTCATGTAGGCCCATGCCAGGCAGAGTCCATAAACCAAGCCGCCCACCAGCAACTGTGGTATCAGCTGGCGGTAGGTATGAGGCACAAACCACCTCTGCATGAGCAGTAGAACGGCAGCCATAGGCGCGCACAACATCAACGGGAGCAAATAAGCCTGTCGCAAATAAGTCGAGACCCGGATGCCCAGGCGTGAACAAAGGTGATGGGGCATGAAGAGAATATAGGTTCCAGCCAGAGGAAGCGCGGTGCCCAGGGCGTCACCCAGAATGCCAAATGGGCGAACCAGCAGGATGCTGAGGATGAGGTTCGCCGCGCCTTCGATCAAAGTCACGGCGGCAAACTTCCCGTGCTTGCTCATGCCGAACAAAATGCGAGAAGAAGCCGATTGCACCAACATCAAGGTGTAGGGGCCGATCAGCGTTAGTAGTACCGGATAGCCCTGTGCGACGTACTTCTTACCCACCCATACCTCGATGACGGACTTGCCCAGAATGATGAATACCGCTGCCATGGGCAGAGTAGTAAAGGCGCAGGCGCGGTTTCCGGCTACGAAAATCTTGCGTAGTCGATTCATGTTTCCAGACGCGTCCGATTGGCTCGACATGGGAACGAAAATTTGAGCCAGACTGCTTACCACCTCGCCCGAGTAGTCGACCAGACGCGAACCCGCATAAAAGTAGGTAATTGCGGCAGCTCCCAGAAATTTTCCAATCACCAGAGCGTCCGTCTTAAAGCGCAGGCGCGACGCCACGATGATCATGAAGGTGACGCCGCTGTAGCTCGCCATGTGGCGGAAGGAATTGCGTTCAACGTACTTCCAGGAAAACGTGACGGGCAAGAAACGCAGGGCCAAAGCGGCGCGAACAAACGAGGCAAGCAGGGGCAAGCTCACCGTGATCACGGCGACGGTCAGCAGCCCGGCTCCGCGGTTCAGATAGAAGACGATCAACACAACCCGCAGCAGGCTTGAGACAACACTGGTCCAGTTGAGGATGTAAAACTTCTGCAAGCCCTCCAGCATGCCGCCGAAGACTCCCAGCGGGAAGCCCAGAGCCACGGACGTGCCAACCACGAACAGGAGCCAGCGCGCGGTGGACTGAAATTGAGGCAAAACGTGGAACACGCGGTCTACATAAATACATCCCACGAGCGTGATGACCTGGCTCAACGCACCCACGCAGGTATAGGTGAACATTGCAGTGTTGATCAAGCCATTCAGTTCGTCATGGTCGTGGGTCGCGGTGAACTTGGAGACGTAGCGGATGATGGAAGAGCGAATGCCGAAATCAAATATGCCGTAAAAGCCAGTGAGGGAAAAAATCAAAACCCAGATGCCGAAGGCTGCATCACCCAGCCGGTGGAGAATAAAGGGGGAAAGGAATATCCCTACGAGGATGTTGACCCCGAGGGCAAACCAGCTCGACCCGACGTTCTTGATAATCTGAACCTTCTCGATTTTACGCATGCATCCGCTGGGTCAGCCCGGTTTTGCAGCACCTGCAGAACTTTAGGATTTGTCTATCATAAGCCATCTAACTTGGCGGCTGCGCCGGCGTAAGCGAGCGGGTCTGCTCGGCCACCACCCGGATGTGGGGCTCTAACAGAGCGAGCAGCTTGTCTTTCAAGAACGGCCCGCTCGCCAGCAGACCCGACAAAAGCGGATTGCGGCGATTGGCGACCAGGGCTGTTTTCTCCAGAGTGCTGACGAAACCGCCTGCGCTCTGTACCAGCGCTGCACCTGCCACGACATCCCACTCGTTCTTTGGCGTCAGGGTGAAAGTTATATCTGCCAGTCCGGCCGCGACCAAGGCGAGCTTGTAGGCCACCGAGCCCATGGGGCGAACTTGAAATGCAGCGTTCTCGAACGACTTCCACTCCCCGCGTTTGACCTCGCTGCGGCTGGCGAGGACTAGCGCTCCATCCAGAGTGGTGCGCTGGCTAGGCTGGGAAGGCTTGCCGTTGTAGGTGACGCCGGAGTCGATCGACCCCAGAAAGGTCTCGTCGGTGGCTGGATTGTAGATGCCGCCGGCCACGGGACGCCCGTTCTCGACGAAGCCGATCGAAACACAAAACTCAGGGATTCCCTTCACGAATTCGCGGGTACCGTCGAGCGGGTCGACCACCCAAACACGGGAACGCTCCAAACGAACGGGATCGTCCACACTCTCCTCTGATAGCCAGCCTTCTCCGTCGCGGAGCAGCTCCTTGCGAAGAACGGAATCGAGCGCGCGATCCGCTTCGGTGACGGGATCGTGCCCGATCTTGTATTCGGTTTCGATGGCTCCCGGCGTGAAGCGCGCAAACACAGCGTGAGAAGCTTCCAGCGCGGCATGAATGCGTGCCAGGATCTGTGCGTAGGATGGTGAATTCATAAGCTTCTCTGAATCAGTGTTCGCTATTCGACCCGCGGCAGCCGTTTTTTCCGAGCGGCCCTTACCGGCAACTGCCTACTGGTAACTGGAAACTGCCCTTCAAGCCATGAGCATGCGTGCGCCAGTTGCCAGCAACACCGCGCAAAGGATGCGCCTCAGCCACGGAACCGGGACCCGCGTGCTCAAATAAGAACCCAGCAATCCGCCTGGGACTGAGCCGATCAAAAGCGCGCCCACCAGGTGGGTATCGACATTGTGCATCCGAAAATGGAGAAGACTGGTCACGCCGGTGAGAAGCAGAGCATGTACGATATCGGTGCCCACCATGACTTTCGGCTGAAAGCTGTAGAACAGCAGGAGCATCATCATAACAATGCTGCCGGAGCCGACGGAAGTGATGCCCACGAGAAAACCCGCCACCAGTCCGATGACCGACATCCAGGCAAAGGATTTCATGGTTGGCGGTTTCGCTGCGGCCCGGTCTTCGAGCTTCTTCTGGAAGAACAAGAAAGTCGGAATGCAAATCAGCAAGACTCCGACGGCAACGGTGATGAAGTGATTCACGCCGTTGCCGTAGACGTTGCGCAGGTGAACCAGGAAACTCACGCCCAGATAGGAGCCGGGAGCGCTACCGATGATCAGCGCCAAGACCACCTTGCGCCGAACCGTGCCTTTGCGCAGGTGGACGATGCTGGCGCCGATCTTGGTCGCGAAGTTGAAGAGCGCGTCCGATCCAACCGCGCGCATCGCAGGCACGTGCAAACCGAAGATGAGAATCGGAAGCAGCAGAACGCCGCCCCCGACTCCCGTCATTCCGATGAGAGTCCCGACGCCAAAACCAACCAGGCTCTTGATCAGTAGATCCATGACAGTGCCGGCTTCAGCCTTCGACCCGGTCCTCAGCTAAGCCGGTTAGACGGACTCCGCGGCCGTCCCGATGAAACCTTCCCTCTCGAGGTGCAGGATGATCTCCTGCGCCGCCTCTTCGGGCGAAAGTTCATCGGTGTTGATGGTCACTTCGGCGTCGGCCGGAACTTCATAAGGATCCGAGATGCCGGTGAATTCCTTCAGAATTCCCGCGCGCGCCTTGGCATACAAGCCCTTGCGATCGCGTTGCTCGCAAACTTCGACCGAAGTCGCAATATGTACGAGAATGAAACCTCCGTAGGGCTCAATCATTTGCCGCACATGCTTGCGAGTTGCGTCATACGGAGCGATCGGCGCGCAAATCGCGATGCCGCCGTTCTTGGTGATTTCCGAGGCCACGTAGCCGATGCGCCGGATGTTGATGTCGCGATGCTCCTTGGAGAAGCCCAGTTCGGCTGACAAGTGCTTCCGAACCAGATCGCCGTCGAGCAAAGTGACTGGACGTCCGCCGGTTTCGAGAAACTTTGTCAGCAATACATTGGCGATCGTCGATTTACCGGAACCCGAAAGTCCGGTGAAGAAAATAGTTACGCCTTGCTTGTGACGAGGCGGGAAGCTGCGGCGCAATTCAGAGACAACTTCGGGGTACGTGAACCATGCCGGAATCTCGCGGCCTTCGTTCAGGCGCTGGCGAAGTTCGGTGCCGGAGATATTCAGAACACGATCGCCGTTCTTGACCTCGTCGTCGGGAACGTATTTGTCCTGACCTTCGAGGTACACCATCATGTTGAAGGGCACCATGGTGACGCCGATATCGGCCTCGTGTTTCTTGAAGACTTCCTGAGCTTCGTAGGGGCCGTAGAAAGGCTTGCCATCGGTGTCTTTTCCCGGGCCCGCGTGATCCCGGCCCACGATCAAGTGGCTGCAGCCATAATTTTTGCGGATGATCGCGTGCCAGATCGCCTCGCGAGGTCCGCCCATGCGCATGGCAACCGGCAGCAGGGAAAGTTTGGCGGTCGACTGCGGAAACTTCGACAGCAGCAGTTGATAACAACGCACGCGGGTGTAGTAGTCCACGTCGCCGGGCTTGGTCATGCCCACCACGGGATGAATCAACAGGTTGGCTTCTACTTGCTTGGCCGCGCGGAAGGCAAGCTCAACGTGAGCGCGGTGCATGGGATTACGCGTCTGGAAGGCGACAACCCGGCGCCAGCCCGTGCGGGCGAACTCGGCACGCACTTCGGCCGGAGTCAAACGCAGGTTGCGGAAATCATAGTGGGATGGAATCTGGGTGCCTTCCAGCTTTCCTCCGACGTACCACGGATTTGCCTTGTTGATCGTGTAATCGGCTCCAGGATGGGCCGCGCTCGTGCTGGCAAAAACCGAACGGGCCTCTGCCTTGCGATCGGGCTGCCACACTTCTTCGACGTTCAACACGGCCAGCATCACTCCCTCGGGATCGCGGAGCGCAACTTTGCTGGTGCCGGGAGTAAGCTTCTTCGCAAATTCTTCGGTCACATCGAGCGTGACGGGTATAGGCCAAAGTGTTCCGTCGGCCAACCGCATGTTGTGGCAGACGCCCTCGTAGTCGGCGCGAGTCATAAAGCCGCGCAGCGGAGAAAAGCCGCCGGTAACCAGCAGCTCAAGATCACAAAGCTGGCGGGCGGTCAGGTCCCACGACGGCCATTCCTTCGAATGAGTTTTTAGTTCAGCGATTTTTTCGGGTTGGGCGATGAGTTGAATGAGTTCTCCGCCGTGTGGCGGAATAAGATGGCTGGTTGCGGCTGTCAAGTCCTAAGCCTCCTGGGTTTCGCGCTTGCGTAGTCGACTACGTTTATCGTCTTTAGCTAGATTTCTTCGCAGACTACATCTGTCTGGGAAAACGCCTTGCAGATTCTTAAGGGAGAGGAAAAATCCCGAAACGTTACTACACAGAGTAACACTTCAGGAGACGGTAAGAAAGCTGGAATTGCCTCCCTGCGATAACAAGATCGCACTGCAATTCACCGGCCTTACGCTTTCAGACGCATCGACGTAAGCGAAAGAAATAGAAGGGCTTCTGCGAAATCGTCGCATCCAGATGGTAGCTGGAGCCGGCAATGTGAAAAACATTGCCTTGTGGTAGGACAATTCCGGGGTCGACCGCCCGCGATGGCTCGCACTCCGAGGCGCAAGCGACGGCTAAACCCGGGCTAGTCGCTGTCCCAGTGTTTCAGCTTCCAGTCTTGACCGCGGACGCAGAGAGCGGCGACGAAGCCGGGTCCCGCCGGTACCTCCCGCATTTGCCAGCGTCCCGCTTCCGAGCGATCGGGGCGGGTTGCCAGCAACGCATTCTCTTTGCTCGCGTTGATCGATACGTCGAATTGAGTGAGGGGAAGCGAGAGTCCATCTCCAGTCGCCTTGATGTACGCCTCTTTTCGAGTCCAGCAGCGAAAAAATCCATTCGCCCGTTCCTCAGACGGCAAGGCGAAAAGCTCCTGCTGTTCGTGGGCAGAAAAGAAGCGCTGGGCGATTCCTTCGAGATCGAAATCACTGCGGATTTGTTCCACGTCAACTCCGATCTCTCGCCGGCGGGTAAAGGCGAGCAAAGCGATTCCGCCCGAATGGGAAATATTGAATGTAACGCCGCTGCCAGAATGCGCTGCGCCCAACGAGGGTTTTTCCTTGTCCGAATAGGAAAAACTCAGTTCCGCGGGATCCACTGCCAGGTAGGCTGCCAGGATCATGCGCAGGAGCGCTCGCGAAGCTGCGTAACGCCGACGGTCGCGCGAAAAATGAAAGCGGAAGGCGCGCGTAGATTCATCTGAGGAAAGCACTTTTTGCCAACGGAGTTCGTCGGGACCGATTGCCTCTAAATCGACTCGCCAGAGTTGCACTTCGTCTTCGGGCAGCGAGAGGGGCGATTCAATCCGGAAGCTCGAATGGTTGATGTTCATCGATTGGGTCATACCCGCAACTGCGCCTTTGCCAGCCCACAGCAAGCTCGGACGTAACTTAGTTAGATTACGCTTTAGTCGGCCTTTTGGGCTGGAAACGTGTTCTAATTAGAAGAGTGGAAGCGATGTTTGAGTGGATATCCTAATGGCAAAATATAGAGTTCTTTCTTTGTGCATGGCGCTTGCGGCGTCTGTGACCCTGTCGACGGCGCAGGGAACTCAAGTTCGCTCATCTTCCGCAAAGGCTGGCGCCGATCCCCTGCAGAACGTAACTAAGCCACTCACTCCGAAATCGGCGATGCCGGCTCAGCGCAACACTGCCCCGGTAGCGCCCATGTCGGCAGGGAGCGGAAAGACAAACGCCGAACTCATTCGCCTGGAGCGGCAGCCCATCAAAGCCGAAACTCCGAAGAGCGGCGGCGCGAAAGCAGCGAAGGATGCGCCACTCGTGAAGTCGGCAAACGCATCTGCAGGGACCGGCTCCGGGATTAACTTCAAATACCAGAAGCCCGTCGGGGGCATGCAAGCCACGGTGCCCAATGCGCAAAGTCCGAATTCGAGCACTCCCCGCGTGAAGAAGAACTAGCCACCGCTGCTTGCGGATTTACTTATTCTGCTGGCGGCAACTTGCCCGACGCAGCCCCAGCCGCCAGCGCAGTTGTGTCGGGCGTTGCAGCCCGTTCCGGTACGACTGCGGGCTCCGTTATGCAGTATTTCAACAGACACCATAAGGCCCGTACCCCATCCCGCCACTGGATTTTCTTGCCCTCTTCATAAGTGCGGCCCCAGTAGCTGATGCCAACTTCGTAGATGCGCAGCCTGCGCTTGGCGATCTTCACCGTTATCTCCGGCTCGAAACCGAAACGCTTTTCCTCCAGCGGAATCGATTGGATCACCTCGCGCCGGAATGCTTTGTAGCAAGTCTCCATGTCGCTGAGATTGATGTCGGTGAGCGCGTTAGAGAGCAGGGTCAGAATCCAGTTGCCGACCGAATGCCAGAAGTAAAGAACGCGGTGCGGACGAGCCGACAGGAAGCGCGAGCCGTAGACGACGTCGGCGCTGCCTTCGATCAGCGGCTCCAACAGCACCGTGTACTCCGCCGGATTGTATTCGAGATCGGCATCCTGAATGACGACGTAATCCCCGCTTGCCTCTTTGATGCCGCGGTGCAGCGCCGCTCCCTTTCCCATGTTTTTCGGCTGAAGCAGAACCCGAATTTGCGGGCGCTCCGCCTGCAATTCCGCAAGGATCTCGCGTGAACCGTCAGTAGATCCGTCATCCACGCAGATCAGTTCTATGTGCAGCGGGACGGCAAGCACGCGATCCACGACCTGGCGCAGCGTACCGCGTTCGTTGTATACCGGCATGATGACGGAGAGTTTCATTTCTTTCGAAGGGTAGTGTAGAGGAGAAGTGTAGTGCAAATCCAAGCCCATGGTTCTACCGTTGCGTGGGGGTAAACAGTTCGGGCCGGGCAAGCGCCCGGCCTTTTGAAAAGCTTGGACTGAAAAACGGAGATTTACGACCGAATGACGCGGCGGAGTTGGTAGGTGCAGATTCCGAACAATCCGATTCCCAGCAGGTAGATCGAAGACGGCTCAGGGACCGCCGTGATGCTCTGGCCCAGAGTAATGTTAGAAAGGCCGATGCTGTTGCCCGGTCCGGAAAAAGTTACCGACTCCGCAGTGCCCGAGAAGTGTAGTCCGGTATCGAACCACAGGCAGCCCGTCGTCGACCCCGAGCATGAAGCAGAGAGCGTCATGGAGGCGAGTACAGTTCCTGTGCCGTTGATGCCGCTCCAAACAGTCACGGTTTCGTTCGCGAGCGAGGCATAGAAAAAATTGAGTCCGGAAGTGAACCCATTCTCGATATTCATGACGCCGGGCAATGTGCTGTTGCTGATGTAGATATAAGGCGTCGAATTCGGATCGGGACCGAGGCCGCCCGCGCCCAGATTCAAAGACGAAGGGCGCAGCCCAAGAAAATTGGACGAAAAAAAGATCCCATAATTCGGTGTACCCGCGGGTCCACTGCCGTCATAGAAAGACCCGACCGGTTGACCATTTTGCAGTCCTTCGAAATTGAGAAGCTCTACGGAGTTCGCGTGCGCGAGAGATGCGAAAAGCAGTAACAATAATGAGAGCGTAAGACTGACCTTGAAATATCGAACCATGGAGTCTCCTGCCGTACGGAGCTTTCCCCGTTGAGTCGCGGTAAACGCAAAATAAGTATCGGCCCGATACTAATACGGGAGAATGACGGCAATATGAACAGTGTGTTAATTCCTTGAGGTTGCGAGGCGCTGAGCGCTCAATATGCCACGACTGCTCGGCGACATTCGAGGCTTGGCTTGGGGACGCCGATGCAGGCCCCTTGGGGCGGCGTCGGGTAAATCATGTAAATTGTTCAGTCCTAATGTTGTAGGTATGGCAATTTCCACCTAGGGGGTTTACCTGAGCGGTCCGAACACCGTAACGCGGTCGAAGTGCGGCCTCAGTAGTTCATCTTCCAATATTACGAGTCGATAGCAGGTGCGGTTTGGCGTAAGGAGACGCCAGGCGTAAGGTCAATGGGAGCCGACTTGTCCCCATCGAGCCCCCATTTTCCGCAGACTTCATGCACTTTCGAGTCTTTTCCAAG
This sequence comes from Candidatus Sulfotelmatobacter sp., assembly GCA_050012155.1. Lineage (GTDB taxonomy): Bacteria > Acidobacteriota > Terriglobia > Terriglobales > Acidobacteriaceae > Sulfotelmatobacter. The sequence continues at coordinate 160,639 of JBEKHS010000015.1, forward strand.
CGTCTGGCGCGGGATGATTGCGGCTCCATTTCAGGGGCTGATTCCGTATTCCGAGAGCCTGCCACGCCCCCCGTAAGTGCCTGTGGAAATGGCTGTTCTTTGGTCACAGCCAATTTCGTCTCAAAATGGCATTGTGGATGCTACACAATTTGGAAACATCCCAGCTGTACATGGGTCTTGAGGCTCGGGGCGAATCCAAAATCAGGGGGTAGAGATGTCGGAGCAGTCCGTTCGGTTAGGACCGCGCGAACAACAGATCGTCGAATTACTTTTGCAAGGCTGTGACAACGCCGAAATCGCCAGCCAACTCAAGATGGCGCGCAGAACCGTAAAGGCTCACTTTAACCGGTTGTTCCTCCGTTTCGGAATCACCGGCGGAATCAAGCGAGTGAAACTCGCGACCCTGTTGTACCGGAGGCAATTGTGCTTGCAAACGAGCGTTATGGATCCCGTACTCCCAGCCAGCGTGAAACCCGAGTCATCGAGCTTGTCGCCCAGGGCTTAAAGAATCGCGATGTGGCCCACGCGATCGGCACCACAGAACATGTGGTTAAGAATTATCTTCGTGTGATCTATGACAAGCTCGGACTCTGGAACCGGGTGGAGCTTGCCTTGTGGTATGAGTCGCGCCGGCAACAGCCAGAACTTCCGGCATGAGTCATACCCCAAACAAGTATTTTCGAGTAGTATAAAGCGGGATATTTCGAGGGCTGCAGCGTGATTTTCAGGCTGGCGTCACTGGCAACCGAAGGCTTGCAAGTGACGGAGCCGCTCGGCCGCGGCCTTCGAGCCTTTTCGTGCGGCCGCATCCAGCAACACACGCGCCTGGTCGCAGCTCTGAGGCACGCCGTCTCCACGCAGATATAAATCAGCCAACATCATCGTGGCCGTCGCGTTCCCTTGCCTCATCGCTTTCCACAACCACTGGGCAGCCTGGCTGCTGTCGCGAGGGACACCGGCGCCACCGTTCAAGTATTTCTCGGCAGTAGCCAAGTCCTCCGCACTGCTTGGCTCGTTGACTACCGCGGAAGAATTGCCAACTACAGTGACGATCTGAGCAGCGGGTCGCGAGTCCGGAAGTTGGTTCGTTCGGGAACCAGCACCGCCTTGTTTTTGGCTCTGGACTGGCGTCGAGGGAATGGCTTCCGACGAGACCGCCTGTTTTGTGCTCTCTTGCGTGGAGGGAGCGGGCGCGGGCTGCGCGGTGGGGATGGCCGCCGGCAGGGCGGACTGCGGAGACGCAGAACTCGAAAGCGCCTTCGTTCCACGCCACCCCATGTAAACCAGCACTGCAAGAAGGATCGCCATGGCCACACCGACGTATAGCCGATAACGATAAGGAGTGCCCTCGGGTTCTACGGCGAAGTGGGGGAGCGTTTCTTGCGACAGTGTTCCCGCAGTTTCCCTGATATAGTCATGTTCGACGGAACTGGTAGCAGGCGGATTCGTGTACTCGACAAAGTGACTGCCAAGAGAAGGCTCGGATTCATTCCAATTGTCTGCGGCAGCGAGCACGGGTTCCTCAACGTGAGGTGCCTGTGTCTGCGGCGGTGAGAGCAAAGAGGCACCGCACATCCCGCAAAATCTTTGTGTTTCCAGATTCTCGTAGCCGCACGTACCGCAACTGCGTACTGTTTCAGGCGCTGTAAAAGGAGAGTCTCGCGTTTCCACCATCTCAATCTCAAGCCCCTTGCCGGTACTCGCATCTTGATTGATTGGAGCGGAAAGCAGTGGGCCAGGATCGGGTTCCGGAGGTGAAGCACTCTGCAATTCACGAAGCAGCTCGGCAACCGCTTGTCCGCGCTTTTCTGGCGGATTGGTGAAATACACTTCCGCCCATCGTCCCATGTGCGCCGCTAATAGAGGATTCAAAAGAGGATTCAACTCGGGATCCGGCAGCGTATTCTTGTCGAACTCGTCCGTGGGGTGCGGCACTGGCGTTCTCCGGAGAAGCGGCGGTTCCTATGATTGCACTACCGGGAGCGGAGGTTGTCAACTTTGGCGTGTAGGTTCTCGACTGGAAGGCAAGCGTCGCAATTATTCGCAGGCCTTGCGAGAGGCCGGCTCGAACTGGTCCAACTGCGCTTCTCGCTGGCTGGTCATCTTGCCCTGCGGAGTCTTGCCATATAGATCGGAGCCGGGGCAGTAGTAAAGCGCGGTGTGCAAGTCAACCCAGACCTGTATATCCGGGTTGCCTTTGTATTCCGGAGCCTCGGGAGGTTCGGCCAGCCCGAGGTTGATCAGAAGCTTATCGAACATCGAGAGACTTGCATCCGGTGCCGCCGCTTTGCCCTGATTCGCGCTCGCGGAAACCTGGGCTCCGCGCCCCGCAGCCACTGAGTGGTTCGACCAGATTCCCCAGCGAATTACGACCACCACCAAAATGAGCGCGACCGCCAGATAGAAATCGCCGCGGCGGGCGCGCCAGAAGCGCGCGAGTGCGCTTGGCTGGCGTGTAGTCGACAAGGACTCCAGAAAATCACGGGCAGACGCCGCAGAACTCCAGACAACATCCTGGTGCGGTTTTGCAAGCGCGGTGGAAGCAGCGCTGACGGCGTATTCCTCGAGTTGAGATTCGGACGATGGCGACGGCATCGCATCTCCAATTGCGCTCGCGTTGAGTGACTGGGGTGACGGCGAGGTGCTCTCTTCCACTTCGAGTGACGAAAGCTGGCCGCGGATATTTCCAGCGCTGTCTTGCGCAACCCCGAGTGCGTTCCTATCCTCCTGCGTGGCAACTGGCTGCGCGCCGACCGGTCGCGGCGCTTTGGCGATCGGCCCGTTTCCACTGGGCATCGTGGCGGCTGATGCATTACCGCCAGTCTGCATGTGCCACGCAGAAGCCAGCTTGCTCTGCATGCTCGAGCTTTCCCCTTCGCTGGCGCGCGGAGCTCCACACTTGCCGCAAAACTGCTCTTCCGCCAGAAGCGTGCTATTGCATTTCCAGCAAGTCGCTTTCGCCGCAGCGGGCGCACTCGCGCCGCCTCCATTTGTACTGGCAGGTGCCGGCGCTTTGTCTTCAGCCAAGGCTGCCAGATTTGGCTGCAGGCGCTCGATTGCCGCGAGCATGGATGAGCGTTCCTCAGCCATCGACTTCTTCAACGCCAACCCGGCATCTTGCCCTATCGCTTCGGTGACCAGGCCGGCCATCAGTTGGCAAGTATGGATGTCCTGCTCCGCAAAGCCGCGAACTTTGTCGAAATAAAGTTCCAACGCGCCCACAATGCTGCCGTCGTGGTAGATAGGTACGGCGACCAGTGACAGGATTCCCCGCTGGCGGCAAGGCTCGGGGTCGAAGAGAAATTCGGTGTTCACATCCTCCGTGCGGATCACCTGCCCGGTGCGCACGTTGGCGTTACATATCGCCGTCTTCAAAGGAACTTCCGTTCCCGGAGGCAGAGCCGGAGCGCCCGCTCCAGCGCGATAGCGAACCATCTTCCCCTCAAGGATTCCAATAGCCGCGCCGCTCGCACCCGTAATGCGTGCCACTCTTTCCGCGACCACCGCCACGGCTTTATCCAAATCGAGGTGGCGCATCTGAATCTGGTGCTGCGCTTCCACAATCTCGGCCAAGGTCAGGGTGTAGTCGCTGGGGCGTGAAGCGTCTTCTGAGTCTTTATCTCGATCTTGATCTTGGTCTCGATCTCTTGGTGGCGGGACTTGATTTGCCGACTCTTGCTCACGCAGTTTTTCGCTTTGCGATTCTAAGTTTTCACCCAGCTCCCGCATCCGGCGGTTGTGTTCCTGGATGACGTAGGCAGCTTCGAGCAGCTTCTCAAAGGTTTGCTGGTCGAGAACTGGCTTGTTCATGGTTTCGGTCACAATCTTTTTGGCCGCCTGTGGCCAGCCGGAGTGGGGGCGGGGTAGCACGCACGGAGACCAAATCCATTTTAGTGCAATTGCTCCGCCAAAGAACCTATCTTGTAAGGTCGGCTGCGGCCACATCCCGCTCACCGCAGGGTCCGGCGGTCCTGCAATAAATCTATGATGAAGGTCCAAGCACCCTGAATTCAATGAGTTACAAACGAGGCTCGGAGAGCCCTAGAGGAGCCTTTTGAACTGGGCTGTAGTCGGGGAAGGTTACTCTCGTAAGATGCAAAGTCGTGCACAATTGGTCGTGGCAAAGCCTCTCAGTTGCTCGCGGCCGCTTCTTTGTGGCCGAAATCAAGACCAAAGCGCGGCGCGCTGCGCGTCCCATCGATTCTGAAAGGAATCTCCGTGCCAGCTCCATCTTTTTGAAAAAAGCGATCCACCGGTCTCAGCAGAATCGACTTCCATCCCGTCGTCATCTGCGAAAGTTTCGCGTCCAGCTTCAGCGTACCGTGAAAATCGAACACGTTCCCGTCCATGCTGTATTGGCCGGTCACGTCAGCGTGAGTGCCGGGAATCATGAAACGCAGAGAAGAAAACGAGAGCACGCCGCTGTTCAGTTGAAACGCTCCGCGCAGATCGGTCGGCACATTTTCGCCCCGATTCTGACTCACGAGTTTGGGTTTGCCCTGGCTGCGCAGGCTGAGTGAATCGATCTTCCCCTGCACGCTCTCATTGGTGAAGAGACCATCCGGGATGTGAAAGTTGCCCGCCAACTTCAGCCGGTTGGCAATGTCGGCAGGCCCGGGAAGGAGGCTGAGTTTCGTTGTCATCGCAACGGCGCCGGTCATGACGGGGGGATCGGTCTTCACTCCGAGTTGCAGCAGGTCTTCAATGCGCGCGTGGTCGAGCACGACGTCGAGTTCGATGTCGTGGCCGTGAGGAGATTCCACGCGCACGATCTTGCCTTTGGCCGTGAACGATGATTGCAGCACGCGAGCCTTGACTGGATCGAGATATGTATCTCCGTCGGTGCCGTCGACAATGGCATGAAAGTCGGTGTGCAGCGGGACACGGTGGCCACTGACTGCGATGCTGAAGTCGGGCGTGTCCGTTTCTCCATCAACCACGATGCGGTCCAGAGTGCCTTGGTACTTGCCGGTGGAAGACAGAGTCCCAGAAATTCCTTTCAATGTTCCGAGGTCCGCATTGGTAAAGGAATAGCCGCCTTGCACAGGCGTGCCGCGCGGGTTTAGTTCCTGCCACGGACCGAATTCTCCACTCGATTGAATGTCGCCGACTGGCTTGGGATTGACCAGCGTCGCGTCGAAATGCAGCGGCTGCCCGGCTCCAATGTCCTTCATGGTGAGATTGCCGATGTCGAACTCGAGTGGCGGCTTGCCGGGCTTCGACGTATTGATGAGCAGCTTCGTGTCCTGGCAGACAAACTCTCCCACCGCAATGCTCATCTTTCGCGAGCGCTTCCGCATGTCAGTCATCTGCTGACGGTCTTCCTTCGGTGGAATGTTCAGTGACATTCCGTTGACGTAAACCGTGGCCACGCGCATCGGCTCGCGAAAAAGATCGCGCAGGGGAGTGCTGAAGCTGAATTCCTGGATCAGCAGAATCGGTTGCACTCCCGGCTGGTATGGGTTGGGATCGGTTGCGCCGTAAATCTGCAAACCCGAACCTGAGACGTGCAAGCCATCGGCAACGTAGACATGCAGTGTGGCGAGCTCGACCCGACTCTTGAAGCGAGCGGAAAGAGTTTCGATCACGCGCGTGCGCAGAATCGGTTCAGCGCGGCGGATCACGAAAATCACGCAGCCGGCCACGATGGCAAGAAAGATGATTGCGCCTAAGGTGATCCATCGCCAGCGGTGGCTCGTGCGGCGAGGAGTGGCGGCCACCTGTGTTGGTCTCTGAGGAGGATCTGGACGAACTGGAAGCGGGGCGGCCATCCCATCAATTAGAGCAGGGTGACGCGGCAGCGGCAATAGGGTGGTTCTGGCAGAACGGTGGTGGACGGCCCACTAGCTGCGCGGACGTTAGAGCAACACGACCGTAATTCCGCGATTGCGGCGGCCGAGGTCGGAGTCGCTCTTGAGCTCCGGGTGCGATTGCAGAAGTTTCCAGGCCGCGTCGTCTGACTTCGACCAGCTCTCGCCGAAGATGCAGCCGCGAATCTGACCGTTCTGCGCCAGTTCCAGCAGACGCTTTTGTACGGCGATGCGAATGTCGCCGCCTGCGCCGGTCGAGCCGTAGCCATGGATTAACTTCAGCAGCTTCGCTTTCTCCTGCTGTGCGACTGCGAGTTCGCGGTCGAGGCGCTGAAGAGCTTCGTGGACCAGCGGCATGTCGGATTTGAGGTTTACGGTCTTGATGGCACGGCCTCGGATCAAGTTTACTTCGGCCTTGTATCCGACGCCTTCAGATCGCTGATCAGCCGCTGAAACGCTTCCTGATACGAGTCGTGGTCCTTCCAGTTGCTGAAGTCGGGGATGAAGTACTCGCGAATCTCGCGGGCGGAATCTTTGCCGGTGTCGGCGTCGAAGCACTCCCAGTCGCGCAGGGTTTCAAACGGCGCCAGGCGGATGGGGAACAGCACACGCCGCTGATCGCGCACCTCGCGCTTGCGGGCCTTGGCGATTTCCGTCTTCACCCACTCGCTCTCCATGCTGTGCGGCGACAGGATCAGCAGCAGCTTGTCGTGCAGGCGGATGGCTTCGTCGATCTGCTCGTGGAGTTTCCTGCCGCCTTGAACGTCGTGCGGAGCAAACCAGCATCGCACGCCTTTGTTCTGCAGGTCGGCATAGAGGCGGTCGGCGAAGTCTTGGTCTTTGGTGGAGTAGCTGATGAAGCAGGAGTAGAACTGGATGGGGCTCGTTACGAGTGACCTTGCAAGTGCGATGAGCTCGTCGGGAACGCCGCAGCCGCGCAGGAACTTCTCTGGGATAATGCCCTTGGACTGAAGAATCGTGTCGAAACCGATCGACGAAGGGCCCTCGTGTTCGAGAGCATCAAGGCCCTTTGCGTTGCGAAGGTCGTTCCATCCGAAGGTTGTAAAACCGAGTCTAGCGCCCTCGAGGTCGCATCCTTCGAGGGTGGCGTGCGAGAGGTCGGCCTCGCGGAGATCGGCTCTCACCAGAAGACTTCCGCGGAGGGTCGCCCATCGCAATTTCGTGGAGTCGAGCTTAGCCCCAAGCAAATTGGCCTTGATTAAACTTGCCCACGTAAAGTCGGCTCCGCTTAGGTGGGCCTCAACTAACTTCGCAGCCGTGAGATTCGCGTGGCGTAGGTCTGCATCCCGCAGGGTTGCCTCGCTGAGATCCGCCCCTGTTAGATCTGCGCCGTTGAGATCCGAACCTGTGAGGAATGCTTGCCTGAGGCTCGTCTCGCGCAGATCCGCGTCGCCGAGGGTCGCAGAATCGAGGATGGCATGTCCCAGTTGTGCCTTTGATAGCTTTGCCCTGTAAAGGTTTGCCCGATTGATCTGGGCCTGCGTTAAGTCAGCTCCGCTGAAGTCTACCAGTCTTAGATCGGCCTCCCTCAGGTCGGCCCCCTGCAGTAGTGCATCGCTGAGATCGACTTCGGTTTTTCTGTTCGCGTCTCGCCAAACGTTCCAGGCTCCCACTCCTTCTCTGAGCTTGGCTAAGTGTTCGGGATTTGCCATGGCGTCCGTCCGCTAGCCGTCAATGATATGCCACCTTCTGCGCTAGCGCAGCATTGACGGGAGACTGTCAACGCTCTCCGCCTTCCATGATTATTTCGACAAGAGCATATCTGGTCCGTAGAGCAGCCTCAAACCCTTCTCAAAATTTATTCTCAACTTTGTCTCAGCGGGATTTCTCAATCTTGCGATGTATGCCTCAAAGTGCTGGCAGACTCTATCCACAAATTTCCGTCTGTCGAGCAAAATAAAAGCTACATCCTGCTGGGTAGGGTCCACGCCGATCCTGACGATTGGATCACCGTCATGAAGCATGAACCGCTTCCGCGCAAGTCCCGCGTGGAAGAATCCACATCGTCCGTCTTCGTACAGGGCTGAGACGATGCGATCCAATAGCTCTTCAGTAATTTCGTATGCCCTAAGCTCAGGGAAGACGGACAAGAATGCATCACGGAAGAACAGCTTGGACTTACCCTTGCTGTCTTCGCCCCTGTAGAAAACTGCGTGCCCCTCAAAGTATGAAAACACAATCTGGAGGGCCGCAAATCCCGCATGTTCGTCGGAGTGCATTTGCTTGGCATAGTCGAGATACCAGCCGTTGATCTGGTTCTCATACACGTCGATGTAGTTTTCAAGGGTGGGCTCTAGCAGTTTGGAAGTGTCGTACTTCGGGCTTATTTTCTGAGGGCACATAGGCTCGGATAGGTTTAGCGTCTTGGAAATGATAATCCACCGCCGCAAGACAAGTCCTGGAGTCAGATTGATGTTTCTTGTAGGCACAGCGGACCCTCCGACATCTTCCTTCGAAAGCTATTATGGTATGGCTTTCAAGGATCGGGGCGGGGCGTTCTTGGCCGTCCGGCGCGGCCGGCGGGGACGCCGGCGCCGCGATCCGGTTGCGGCATCCCCTCGACTTGTATATACGAATCAGATATCATGTATATATCGGTTAGGAAGGCCCTCATGCCTGTGACCATGACCTCAATCCGCCTCGACACAGATTTGGCCGATGAGGCTGTGAAGGTGCTCAAGGCGAAATCGCGCACCGATGCGGTGCACATTGCGCTGCGCGAAATTGTTGGGCTGAAGCGCTTCAAGAAGTTGATGAAGAAGTATGAAGGCAAGGCCACGTTCCAAGGCCACATTGATTGATCGTCGTTTTCGACACGTCCGTCATCATTGACGATCTCCGCACGCTGCGTCATCGGGAGAGGATTCAGTCCCTCGTTGCTGTCATCCGGACATCTTCTGTAGTTTTGGCGGAGTTATGGCGGGGCGCGGCGAACACTTCAGATCGTGAGTTTCTAGGGGCTTTGGCGAGAAGTCATCCGATCCTGACTCCGACGGAAAAAAATTGGCTGGAGTCGGGGGAAATCCTGTCTCGCATTCGTGCCGATCACGGCTTCGAGCCCTCCAAGCTGCGTGACCTGCATTTCGACGTTCTCATCGCCCTCACTGCCCGCTCTCACGGTGCCCGTCTTATTACGACCAACCGGAAAGACTTTGAGCTCATCAATCGATATCGACAGATCAAGCTTGAGGTGTGGTGAGCTCGGCGATTTCTGTTTTCATCCACTTAAGAGGCTACTCAAGGGTTTATCAGCGCTGGCTATTGGACGATGGCTGGGCCTCTGCAAACTGCCGGGCTTTGCCCGGCTGTACGGCCGAGGGCGGCCGTACCTACATGGCTCGTGGTGCTTACTTCTTCCGGCCCCGGATGGCTTCTCGGGCTTCTTTATCAGCGGTGCGGCGGCGTTCGGTTTCGCGCTTATCCCAGAGCTGCTTGCCCTTGGCCAGGGCCAGTTCAACTTTCACCTTGCCGTTTTTGAAGTACATCCGAACCGGGATCAGGGTCAGGCCTTTTTGTTGCGTTTTACCGATCAGCTTGCGGATTTCTTCTTTATGCATTAGCAGCTTGCGGGTGCGCAGAGGCGCGTGGTTGTGGATGTTGCCGTGCTCGTAGGGACCGATGTGGGCGTTGAGCAGCCAGAGTTCGCCGTCCTTGACCAGGCCGTAGGAGTCTTTGAGGTTGGCCAGGCCGCCGCGGACCGATTTGGCCTCGGTTCCGGTAAGAACCACGCCGCACTCAAATTTTTCCAGCAAGAAGTAGTTGTGAGAAGCGATCCTATTAACGGCGGCGTCTCGTTGGCCGGAGGCTGTCGGCTCGCGGCGCGGCGCCTTTTCTTTGCTGGGCCTGGTTTCGTGGGTGGATTGGCGAGGCATGGGTCGGTTTCAATCTTAGCAGCGGAGGGCAGCCGGGCGAAGGGTGGCCTCTGACGTAATTAAGGAAGCGAGCCAAACGCGCGATTATTGCGTCGCAAAAACCCTTCGGTCGCTTGCGCTCTCTCAGGGCAGGCTGCGACGCATCGCGCGGCTCGCCCGGGTCCTTCGGCGGGCAAAAAGCGCCCGCCTCAGGATGACAAGCGAAATTGCAGCGGAAGCCGGGACGCCGACTTCCCCCGTTGGGACTAAGACTAAAGAGTGTAACTGCCGTAGGTGCAATCACATGGGGAGGCGCGAAACGCGATGCTATAATCGCGTCAAAAGCACATTCTTCGCTGCATCAAGTGTAGCCCGTGTGAATCCCAGGTTCGCTGGCGGTAGGGTAACGACTGCTTCCCTGGCGACCTTAATAGACGAGGACTGACGAATGAGACGTCTGATGCCCGCGGCGGTAGTGCTGCTGGTTGTGTCTTTCACCATCCTGCCTGCCATCGCCGACAAGGCCAAGAATATCTACGCCAAGGGCGAGGACGCCGAGGCGCGGCAGAATTTCGAAGCCGCTTACGAGTATTACAAGCAGGCTTACGACCTGAAGCCGAAGGATTTGCGCTATCGGTCGTCGTTTGAGCGAATGCGCTTCCAGGCGGCGGCGGCGATCGTCCATCGCGGACAGGGGCTGCGCGACCAAGGCAAGCTGGAGGAAGCACTGGCATTGTTTCAGAAAGCGATGCAAATCGATCCGTCGCTGTTCATCGCGGAGCAGGAACTGAAGCGAACCCTGCAAATGGTCAACGACGCCCGCAATCCTCCGCCGCAGGCTGCCGGTCCGCCCAGCAAGCTGGAGCGGGAGCTTAAAGAAGCGAGCGGTCCGGTAGAGCTCGCGCCCATCTCGAACGTCCCCATCACAGTAAAACTCACCGAAGATTCGAAGATTATCTATCAAACCATCGGGCAGCTAGCTGGGATCAACGTCCTGTTCGATCCGGATTACACCTCGCGGCGCATTAAAGTCGAACTGAACGGAGTCACGCTGCAAGAGGCGCTCGAAATCACCGCGCTGGAATCGAAAACTTTTTGGCGGCCGGTGACGGGGAACACGATATTCGTGGCGCAGGATAACGTCGCCAAGCACAAGGAACTGGACCAGAACGTCCTGAAGACGTTCTATTTGCAAAATGTCGCGCAACCCACCGATTTGCAGGATGTGGTGAACGCAATCCGCTCGGTGCTGGACGTGCAGCGCATTCAGCAACTGCTCTCGCAGAATGCAATCGTGGTGAGGGGCACGCCCGACCAGATTGCGCTGGCCCAAAAGTTGGTTGACGACCTGGATAGGGCGCGGCCGGAAGTGGTGGTCGACATTGCGGTATTGCAGATCAGCAAAGACCGGTCGCGCACCCTGGGGTTGAGTCCTCCCACCAGCGCCACGGTTACTCTGCAGAGCAATATCAACACCACGACACCCACCACCACAACCACGACTACCACGACGACGGGTTCGAGTTCAGGCGGGTTGGAGCTGAACACTCTGGGCAATCTGAACGCGACGGATTTTCAAGTTTCGATTGGTTCTGCCAACCTGTCGGCGGTGATGGGCGATACCGATACAAAGATGCTGCAGAATCCGCAGGTGCGCGCGCTCGATAATCAGAAAGCCACGCTCAAGATCGGCGAGCGCTTGCCGGTCGCCACGGGATCGTTCCAGCCCGGAATCGGTGGCGTGGGCATTAATCCGTTGGTCAACACGCAATTTCAATACATCGATGTGGGCGTGAACATCGACGTCACGCCACACGTGCATGCCGATCGTGAAGTCACCCTGAAAATCTCGATGGAAATCTCATCGGAGATAGGCCAGGCGAGCATCGGTGGCATTACCCAGCCCATTATCGGGCAGAAAAAGATCGAGCACGAAATTCGCTTGAAAGACGGGGAGCCGAGCCTGATTGGCGGGATCTTCGACGATTCGTCGACCAAGTCGCTGAGCGGAATTCCCGGGCTGGCGCAGATTCCAATCTTGAAGTACCTCTTCGGGCAGACGACCCAGGACAAATCGCAGGACGAGACGGTCTTCGCCATTACTCCGCACATCATTCGAGGCACGATGCTCACCGAGTTGAACCAGCGGGCGCTCGATGTCGGAACTGCGAACACGGTTACATTGCGCCACGTCAGTGCGGCGATGCCTCCTGCGCCGCAGGCGCCGGCTGTTCCCGCGGCGCAACCGCCCGTTAGTCCCGCTCCGGCCAACCCGGCCACGAACCAATCCGCCAACCCGGCCGAGCCCGGCGGCACAAACTTCCTGTTTGATCCGGGGCAGATCACGACGGCAAAGGGCAATACGTTCGTCGTGAACCTGCTGATTTCCGGCGCGCAGAATGTCTACTCCGTGCCGGTGCAGATGAATTACGATCCCGCGAAATTGGAGTTGGTAAACATCTCGAACGGCGGCTTCCTCTCGCAGGATGGGCAAGCGGTTGCTCTGGTGAAGCGCGAAGATCCGCCGGGAACTTTGCTGCTCACGGCGGCCCGGCCGCCGGGAGCTGGTGGGGTTTCCGGGCAGGGCGCCGTGGTTACGCTGACGTTCCAGGCGAAAGCCAGCGGGCAAACACCTCTGACAATCACCCGGGGTGGGGCGCTCGACCCTGGTCAGCAGCGCATTGCGGTGAACGGAGCGCAGGCGTCAGTGACGGTGCAATAGGATTATGGCTGTGGCTTCCGCAATTCGACTTCGAGATTCGAGATTCAAGACGAAGCTGTGCTCACTCGATCTCAAGCGAAGTCAGAGACACCAACGGGGATTCACTCTCCTTGAGCTGATCATCGCCACCGGCATTCTCGTAATTCTCTCAACCATGGCGGTGCCGCTGGCCCGGCTGACTATCGCGCGCGAGAAGGAGCGCATACTGCGCGCCGATTTATGGGAGCTGCGCGATGCCATCGACCGCTACAAAGACGCAGCCGACCGCGGCGGATTCCAGACCAAAGTAGACAGCCAGAACTATCCTCCCGATCTGGAAACGCTGGTAAAGGGCGTGGACGTGCAGGGGAAGAAAGTCCGATTCTTGCGCAAGATTCCCGTCGATCCCATGACTGGCACCACGGAGTGGGGCTTGCGTTCGATGCAGGATGATCCGGATTCCGATTCCTGGGGTGGACAGAGCGTCTTCGATGTGTTCACGAAGTCGCAGGGCACGGCGCTGGATGGAACAAAGTATAAGGACTGGTAAATGGTAAGAAGACTAAAAACCGGCGGAAGCTTCGGATTCACCTTGCTTGAAATGATGATCGTGATGGTCATTATGGGAATCCTGCTTTCGATTGCTCTGCCCATTTACAACCAGTCGATCGTGAGGGCGCGCGAGGCCGTGCTGCGCAACGATTTGTTTGAACTGCGCAAACTCATCTCCCAGTACACGCTCGACAAGCAGAAAGCCCCGCAATCCTTGGATGATCTTGTGCAAGGGGGCTACATCAAGGCCATTCCCAAGGATCCGATGACCAACGAAACCAATTGGGAAGTGGTGCAGGAAGACGTACTCCTGACCGTCGATCAGCAGGATCCCGGAATCGACGACGTGCATTCGGCCTCGAATGCCATTGCCAGCGACGGCACGGCGTACTCATCCTGGTGAGGCACTCCCTGCAAACTTTCGGCTCCGCTGACTTCCGACGTTGAACACCTCCACGCCCAGCAAGTAACATCTATGCATGCCCGTTGATTCGGAACTCACCCAGGCCCCAACATCTATTCGCGCGCCGCGCGGCAATTCCATCACCTGCAAGGGCTGGCAGCAGGAAGCTGCCATGCGAATGCTGATGAACAACCTCGATGCAGACGTTGCCGAGCGGCCCCAGGATTTAGTCGTATACGGTGGAACCGGCCGTGCCGCGCGCAGTTGGGAGGCGTACCACGCCATCGTCGAAACTCTGAAGAAGCTCGACAACGACGAGACGTTGCTGGTGCAGTCGGGCAAGCCGGTCGGCGTTTTCAAGACGCACGATCATGCGCCACGCGTACTCATCGCCAACTCAAATCTGGTCGGCCACTGGTCGAACTGGGAGAAGTTCAACGAACTCGAGCGCGCCGGGCTGATGATGTACGGCCAGATGACGGCGGGTTCGTGGATCTACATCGGCTCGCAGGGAATTGTGCAGGGAACGTTTGAAACTTTTTCGGCCGCCGGCGAAAAACATTTTGGCGGCGACCTGGCGGGCAAGCTGATCGTGAGCGGCGGCATGGGCGGAATGGGTGGAGCTCAGCCCCTGGCTGCAACCATGACGGGCGCGGCGTTTCTCGGCATTGACGTCGATCCCGAACGCATCAAGAAGCGGCTGAAGACGGGCTATTGCGACTTCATGGTGAACTCGCTCGATGAAGCGCTGCGCATTCTGAAAAATGCAGTGCGGAAAAAAGAAAACGTTTCGGTCGGCCTGGTGGGGAATTGCGCCGACATCATTCCAGAGCTGGCCGAGCGTGGCGTGGTGCCTGACATTCTTACCGACCAGACTTCGGCGCACGATCCGTTGAATGGATATGTGCCGAACGGCATGACGCTCTCGCAGGCCGTCGAGCTGCGAAAAAACGATCCTGCGGCGTATCAGGAAAAATCGCTCGACGCGATTGCGGCGCATGTGGAAGGCATGTTGCGCCTGCAGAAGATGGGGTCGGTGACCTTCGATTACGGCAACAACATCCGCACATTTGCGTTTCAGCGTGGCGTGAAGAATGCTTATGATTTTCCGGGATTCGTGCCCGCATATATTCGTCCGCTGTTCTGCGAGGGGCGCGGGCCGTTTCGTTGGGTAGCGTTGTCGGGCGAAGCGTCCGATATTCACGTAACAGACGATCTGGTTTTGGAATTGTTCCCTGAGAATCGTATTCTGCGGCGCTGGATCGATCTGGCGCGCAAGCGTATCAAGTTTCAGGGATTGCCGGCGCGCATCTGCTGGCTGGGCTACGGCGAGCGCGCGCAATTCGGCCTCGCCATGAACGATCTGGTGAAGAAAGGGAAGATCAAAGCGCCGATCGTGATTGGCCGCGACCATCTCGATTGTGGCTCGGTGGCGTCTCCGTTCCGCGAAACCGAGAGCATGAAAGACGGCTCCGACGCAGTCGCCGACTGGCCGCTGCTGAATGCGCTTTTGAACACGGCCGCAGGCGCGTCATGGGTGTCGATTCACAACGGCGGCGGGGTGGGCATTGGTTACTCACTACATGCGGGACAGGTCACTGTTGCTGACGGCACTGAGATGATGGCGAAGCGCATCGAGCGCGTGCTGACGACTGATCCGGGGATGGGGATTATTCGCCACGCTGATGCGGGGTACGATGAAGCGAAGGAATTTGCGAAGAAGAACGGCGTGAAGGTGCCGATGGAATAAGGGAATTAGCGCTTCTCCAACGCATCCTCCACCGCTGAGTACGCCGGCTTCTTGGCATAGTTCGCGTCCCACATCAAAGCCCAATCCATTCCGGGGAAAAACCCGGGAATCCAGGAGTGTTTGTCGGTGAAGCCCCAAGTCTGAAGAACCTTGCACTGCCTCTGCCGAAAACAAAGCTGGGTAATCTCCGCGTAAAGTTTGGCCTGCTGCTTTAGAGACGCAGCACTGGAGTCGTTTAGGCGGATATCCAGTTCCGTGATGTGCAGGTCAAGTCCAAGCTTGGCAAACCGCTTCAAATTCCGGGCATACGAAGCCAGTTTCTCAGGATTGTCAAAGTTCAAAGTGATATGCGTTTGAAAGCCGATGCCGTCGAGCGGCACGCCCCGCTTCTTGAAATCCTTCGCCATGGCATAGATGGCATCCGACTTCTGGTTGATCGTCTCCGCATCGTAATCGTTGTAAAACAGCTTGGCGTTTGGATTCGCTGCATGCGCCCATTCCAGCGCCTGTTCGATGTACCGCGTGCCTGAACCGGCGAACCCGATTCCCGGCTGGTTGTACCAGACGCTGTTGCGCATGCTGCCATCGTCATTGAACGCTTCGTTGACCACGTCCCACGCATACACTTTCGAGCCGAAGTGGTTCATCACCGTGGTGGTGTGGTCCAGCAAAATGTTGGCGAGTTCAGGCGGAGTATAACTGCCTTCACTGATCCACTTAGGAACCTGCTTGTGCCAAACCAGAGTGTGACCGCGCACCAGCATGTTGTGGTTCTGCGCAAACGCGACGAGGGCGTCGGCGCGGCTAAAGTCGTAGGGCTGGAGATCGGCATTGGGCCGTGGATGGATGACGGCGAACTTCATTTCGTTCTCAGCTTGCAGTTGGCTGAACTCCGTGCCGAGCACGGCAGCATAATCGGGCTCGCTCAGATACCTAGATGACGCGGCGGCTCCGATGATCAAATTGTGGGTTGCGCCTGCCTGACGTAGCGTCTCGGCCGCAAGGCCGGGCGCTTGCTTCGGTGGTCCAGCCCCGCGCACGGGAAGCGCGATACTAAAGAAGAGAGCGGCGAGGACTATTCTCTTTAAGGTCGATTTGAAGGGCATCGCTTCAGATATTAGAAAAGGTCTTCTCGTTTGCAAAATGCCTGAAGTCACACCTGGAGCGGGACCACCGAACAGCCTCAGCGAAAAAACGTCCAGCATGCGGCATGAGCGAATTTCGGGACCCAATCACGCGGCTGTTAAACTGTTTGTAGAGTGACCTCCTTCAAAAATGCAAACGCGGCCCATCGCACTCCGATCCTTCTGGCCAATATTGGCCAATTGCTCACGCTCCGGTCGACTTCCGCCAGGTCCGGGCCGCGACGCGGTTCCGGCTTAAAGGAACTCGGCATCATAAGAAACGGCGCCGTCTTATTACTCGGCGGAAAAATCGTTTCCGTCGGAACAACGAAAGATGCTCTGCGCGATCCCGGGCTCAAGAAAAATCGCAAGAAAGCTCTCGAGATCGATTGCGCGGGCAAGGTCGTGCTTCCCGGGTTTGTCGACTCACACACGCATCCCGTATTCATGAGCCCGAGGTTAGTGGATTTTGAGAAGCGCATCGAGGGTGCGTCTTATGAAGAGATTGCTGCAGCCGGTGGCGGCATCCGTTCAAGCTTGCACGGCGTCCGCGAGGCAGGGAGGCGGATTCTGGCCGAGAAAATTCTGACCGTGCTGCAAGAGATGGCAGCGCACGGCACGACCACGGTTGAGGCTAAGTCTGGCTACGGTTTGACCGTGGAGTCGGAGTTGAAGTCGCTGCAGGCAATCCGCGAAGCGGCTTCCCGGTGGCCGGGCACAGTGGTTGCGACTCTACTCGGGGCGCACGTGGTTCCAAAAGAATTTCAGGGTCGCTCGGAGAAATATGTTGAAGTGGTTTGTAGCGAAATGATTCCGCAGGCAGCGAAAGGGAAGCTCGCGCAGTTCGTCGATGTTTTCTGCGAGCAAGGAGCGTTTACCGCAGCCGAGGCGGAGCGGATTTTCGCCGCAGCCGCGCAACACGGTCTGGGTGTGCGGGCCCACGTAGGCCAACTTACGGAGACTTCGCTCTCGCGCTTGTTGCGCTTCGATCCGGCGTCGTTCGATCACATGGATCACGTCAATGATGCCGACATCGCGCAGCTAGCGAGTCACGATACGGTGGCCACCCTGGTGCCGGGAGCTAATTATTTCTTGGGGCTGAAAGAATACCCACCAGCCCGCAAACTGATTGACGTGGGTGTGCCGGTTGCGCTGGCAACGGACTACAACCCCGGCACCTCGCCGAACTTGAGTATGCCGATGGCAATGTCGCTGGCCTGTACCCACATGAAGATGTCGCCTGAGGAGACTATTGCGGCGTCTACGATCAACGGGGCGTGGGCACTACGCGTCGCAGACCGAAAGGGCAGCCTGGAAGCAGGGAAAGATGCTGACTTGGTGGCATTCGCGGTTGAAGATTATCGCGAAATTCCGTACTGGTTCGGCGTCAACCGATGCTCGATGACGGTAATGAGCGGAACGGTCGTGCACCCACGGTAACCCTTCGCGCCTGTAGCCCGCAATCTTAATTGCGGCCCAGTAATGAATCATCTTCGCGTCGTCCGCGAAAGTGCTCTAGAGTTTCACTGCTCGGGCGAGGGCCTCGGAATCGCCCGACGTTGAGTGAACTCGCCGCCATTGCTATAATCGAGAACGTTCCGCACGCGTGCCGGCAGTGAGCTGTTTCATTCCGTGGGCAAACCCGCAACAATCGGCGTGAAGTGAACAATCCTCGCAGCCCGCAGCGACGAGCGGGTTTCGAAAAGTGGCCAGGTAGCTCAGGTGGTAGAGCGCAGCCCTGAAAAGGCTGGCGTCGGCGGTTCAACTCCGTCCCTGGCCACCACATTTCAAAGCGGTTAACTGCACTTTTCATTTTGCGTATTACCCGCAGTTTACCCGCAGTTGCCCGCACTACTGCACCAAACCCGTCACTGGAGCCGTTTTCTCCAGGTTTTTGACCGGATCGGGTTCAGCCGCCTTCCTGCCGCGAAACAGCAACTCCAGGAACATCCCCTGCGCTTCGAGCTTGTCTTCGGTCACCGCCTTCGCGTAGACCTCAAGGGTCGTCTTCAGATTTTGGTGCCGAAGCATTTCCTGCACCAACTTCGGATCGACCTTCAGTTTGAC